>JBCBTK010000046.1:0-8072 GCA_039818725.1 Pseudomonadota bacterium | reverse complement strand
TTGGGCGAGGGGAATTTCAAGAGCGCCCGACTTATCGAGACAATCTATTCGAAGGTGATGCCCTCGGGGCTCGCGCCCTCCACCCACCGCCGACTCAATTACGAGTTCAAGTTCAAGGGGACCGCCGAAGCCGTCCGGCGCTATTTTCAGCAGAACAACTTCGTCATCGAGCTCAAAGACCGGCAGGAGAGACTTTTTGCGTCGATGACCATGCCGATGCTGATCCTGCAGGGTAAATGGGACCCAGGGCAGCACATGGAAGAGTACGCGGAGTCACATAAATTCGCCGCGGACTTGCGGGTAAGTTTCGTAGAGGCAAGCCACTTTTCGCACATCGAAAACCCCAACGCGGTAAATGCCGCAATACGGGGATTCCTTGAAGCGGACGCCTGACAACCAGTTTTGGATAACCCGGATTCACGAGGCAGAACATGACTGACGCACTGATTTCAATCAAGGGGAAAAACGTACTCATGACCGGTGCAAGCAGCGGCATCGGCTATGGCGTTGCCCTGGGTCTTGCGCGCGGCGGCGCAAACGTCATCGTTGCTGCACGACGAGTGGACCGCCTCGAGGACCTGGTCAACGCAATCAACAACGAGGGTGGCAGCGCCATGGCGGTGAAACTGGACGTCACCAGCCGAACCAGCATCCGCAGCGCACTCGATGCCGCCGAGGAACGCTTCGGCATCGTCGACGTTGTGGTGAACAATGCGGGAGTTGCAAACGCGCGTTCGTTCCTGAAGACCGACGACGACGACCTGGACTTTGCGATAGCCACCAACTTTGGAGGCGTCTGGAAGGTCGCCCAGGAGGCTTGCAGGCGACTGGTCGAGACGGGCACCCGGGGCAGCATAATTAACATCGCCTCAATCCTGGGCCTTGGCGCGCAGCCGAACCAGACGGCTTATGCCTCCTCGAAGGGTGCGGTTGTTCAGCTCACCAGAAACATGGCTTTGGATCTAGGCAAGTACGGAATCCGGGTTAACGCCATTGCCCCCGGCTACTTCTCTACCGAGATCACCGATGAATACCTCGCATCGGAGCACGGCCAGGGATTCCTCTCCCGGACACCGGCACGGCGCGCGGGCGAGATAGCGGAGCTGATTGCTCCCATAGCCCTACTGGCGTCCGACGCCTCGTCTTTCGTCAACGGTGTCGTGCTTCCCGTAGACGGCGGTCACTCCGCCGCGCTGATTTCCTAGGGCATCGGAGAGAGGAGCATGCAGCTATGAGCAAGAGAGCCGTGGAAGCCATCAAGGCGGGAATTGTAGGTGGCGGTGTGGGCCTGATCATGAGTTTCCTGGTCAATTACTTCGTTCTTCCACAACCGGATACGCTGTTCGCGATCGCCGCCGGGAATGGCATCAGCGGTGGTATTAGCGGATTCATGGGTGGTTTCATGGGTCTGTTTATGTACCTGCGCAGCGGTTCCGGCTGACGCCGGGGGACTGGCCTCGCTGACTTTGCGAAGACCAGCCCCCACCAGAACTGAGCCTTAGCGAACTTGCCGGTAGTCGACCGGTGAACGGCCGGTCCAGCGACGAAAGCTGCGCGAAAAGCTGTTGGCATCCCGGTATCCGAGCAGCGACGCGATCTCACCAACGGCGAGCGTACTCTTGGTGAGATAGCGAAGGGCGAGCTCTTGGCGCGTTTCGTCCAGGATCGTCTGAAATGAAGTTGCCTCGCGACGCAGGCCACGCTGCAGGGTGCTTCGACTTACCCCCAGCGTAAAGCAGACGTCCTCGGCATTCGCCCGGCTGGACGGAAAGAGACTGATCAGTGTTGCCCTCACCTGTGCTGCGAGGGAGCCGGTCGAGCGCTGCGCGGCAAGTTGCTGCTCCAGGTCACGCTCAAAGTCTTCCCAGAGACGGGGGTTTTCGGAGATGAACGGGCGCTTTGCATCTTCAAGAGAGTAAGTGAGGGAAGCCGCGTGTCCGTAATCCGGTAGAACGCCGAGATGGCCGGCTATCTGCCGTCGCTCTTCTTCATCTGCATTCAGTGCGGCCGAGATCGGACTGACGGGGTGCGAAGTAGCAAGCCTCACGGCTTCCACTAAATAGACAAGATGCAGCGCCCCCAGACTCGGCGGCACTTCAAGATGGACATCGGCCGAGATGTACTCGACGCGCAATCCCGTTCGATCCCGGTAGACAAGCATTCGGGTGGGCCCGAGCAACGACTTGAAATGCGAAAGTCGGAGCGACCCCGTGTCGAAGTTCGGTGCACAGGACAGGGCGAAAAAGACTGGAATGACAGGACCGCGAGCGATATTCACGCCCAGGTGCGTGATGAAATCCGGTCGCCCCGCCAGGGCCGCGACCGCATTCCAGGCGTCGAAATACTGTGCGGCCGTTACGCGCAGCTCGTTACCACGATGCGTCAAGTGCTGCAAACCGGCCTTGTCCAGCATCGCGCTGGGATCGATACCCAGGATCCGACAGCAGACCTCTGTACCCATCGCGAGTGAGTAGGTTTCCGACGTGCTCACCACCTTCCTCCGCTTCTGCGTGTCATCAATGCCATGAACTCGGGGCCATGAACACATCAGCATGCTCGATTGACCACATCCGCATGCCGATGACCGCATATGCATATTGTGCCCGCTTTTGGCCATACCTACTCTGGCATTCAACGAAGCATCGCCTGGGCCGCTCGCGCAATTGATCATGCAACTGACCGTAAACGGAGTCGACCATGACCTCGATGTTGAAGACGACATGCCGCTCCTGTGGATTCTGCGCGACGAACTCGGCCTTACCGGCCCAAAATACGGATGCGGCATCGCGGCGTGCGGCGCGTGCACCGTACATATCGACGGTGCCGCGGTACGTTCGTGCCAGGTTTCGGCAGGGGTTGTCTGGGGCCCGGTGACCACCATTGAGGGAGTGGGCTCCGATCGAGTGCCACGCGCGCTTCAAGCCGCCTGGATCGAACACCAGGTTGCCCAATGCGGTTACTGCCAGTCCGGACAGATCATGCAGGCCGCGGACTTTCTCCGCCGCAATCCCGATCCCACGGACGCCGACATCGATTCCGCGATGTCGGCAAACCTGTGTCGATGCGGAACCTATCCACGCATACGCGCCGCGCTTAAATCCGCTGCAGACGCCCTGCGGGATGAGCAGTGAGCGGTGCATACCTTACGCGTAGGCGATTCCTGATCGGGTCGGCCGCGGTGGGCGGCGGTGTCGCGTTCGGTGTCCACCTTGTACTGCGCGATCCGGAGAACCCCCTGTTCGCCGGCTTGAAACAGGGTGAAGCCGCGATAACACCCTTCATAAAGATTTCACCGTCCGAGATTTGTCTGATCGTTCCCCGCGCAGACGTCGGCCAGGGCATCGCGTCCATGCAGGCCCACTTGATCGCGGAGGAACTCGACGTAGATCCTCACAGCGTCACCCTCGATCACGGTCAGCCGCACCCTGCCTACGTCAACGTCAAGATCGCCGCGAACAGCCTGCCGTTCCAGCCGCTGGATGAGAGTTTTCTGCCCCGGACGCTGCGCGAGCTGATGACCACGGTAGCCAGGTTGTCGGGCGTGCAGTTCACAGGGGGATCGTCATCAGTCTCGGATATGCACGAGAAGCTGCGCCTTGCGGGTGCCGTGGCACGGGAAACGCTCAAGGCTGCGGCGGCCGCGCGCTTCGGCGTAGATGTACAGCATCTGCGGACCGAAAACGGCTCTGTAGTTCTTCCTGACAACGTCCGCGTTGCCTACACGGACCTTGCGTCCGATGCATCCAGGATCGATCCGGTTGGCGACGTTCAGCTACGACCTTCCAGCGAGTGGCGCTACCTCGGCAAACCCTTCCCCCGCACTGATGTCGTCGCGAAATCTACGGGCGCTCAGGACTACGGTATCGATGTACGGCTTCCGGGCATGCTCTATGCCACGGTTCGTGCAAACCCGGGACGCGGTGGCGGGATAGCAGGCTACGACGACGTTGCGGCACTTAAGTCGCGGGGAGTTCATTCCGTATTTGAAGTGACCGATGGCCTCGCGGTGGTCGCCGACAATACCTGGCGCGCGTTCAAAGCGGCCGGAATGATCGAGGTCGAATGGCGAGCACCTGACTATCCCGCCAGCAGTGAAGAGATGTGGCGGGTACTGGAGGACGCCCACTGCGAAGAGAACGTGAACAGTCGACTGCGAGACGATGGGAACGTAGACGCGGCTCTGGACGCTGGCCAGGCAATCGAGGCCGAGTATCGCGTGCCCTTCCTCGCCCACGCTGCCCTGGAGCCGCTGAGCGCGACCGCGCTGGTGGAAAAAGGCCGCGTCAGCGTGTGGACGGCCACGCAGGTTCCCACGGCCGTACGAGATGCTGCAGCAGAGCTGACGGGCATTGATCCCGAGCAGGTCGTCCTGCATGTGCTGGCCGCCGGTGGCAGTTTCGGTCGAAGGCTCGATCACGATTACGTTGTGCAGGCAATCGAGATTGCAGCGTCCATACCGGGCGCCCCCGTCAAGACCACCTTCAGTCGCGAAGAGGACATGGCTCGCGACTTTCCTCGTCCGCTGCACATGGCCCGCGCCCGTGGTGCGGTCGAAGCCGGCAAGGTCGTTGCCTGCGACATTGACACTATCAGCCCGTCGCTTGCCTCAAGCTGGTTCAGCCGGGTTTTTCTGGTGCCGCCGGGCCCGGATACGCTGATCGTCTGGGGCGCATACGATCAGCCGTACGCCATACCGAACTACCGCGTGACGGGTTACCGGGCCCCTGAGATGGTGCCCATCGGCTCCTGGCGGTCGCCCGGAGCCTGCTCCAACAGTTTCTTCCATGAGAGCTTTCTGTCGGAACTTATTGTCGCTGCCGGCGCAGATCCACTGCTCGAGCGATTACGTCTAATCAACGATCCAGTCTCCCGTCGCGTCCTGGAGACCGTCGGCGAAATGTCCGACTGGAAGGGAGCCGATATTGGTCCGGGGAGAGGCCGGGGGGTCGCTTTTGCGCATACCCATCATGTACCTGTAGCCGAAGTAATCGACATCACCATGACGGATCGGGGCATCCGGATTGACGACGTATGGATAGCCGGGGACTGCGGACCGGTCTATGACCCGGTGAACGCGGAGGCCCAACTCACTGGCGCGGTAGTGTGGGCCCTCGGTCACGCCATGAACTGTGAAGTGACCTACGAAAATCACGCGCCCGTGCAGCGCAACTTCAATTCCTTCGAAGGAATGCGTCTGTACCAGACGCCCAGATTCCATACGCGCCTCCTAGGCAAAGCGCCTGAAGTGGCGGGCCTGGGAGAGCCGGCGACGGCGCCGGCGGCGCCCGCTCTGGCCGATGCGATCTACGCTGCCACGGGTCAGCGTCTTCGCGAGATGCCCTTCAGTCGCGAGGTGACGTTCGCGTAACGCTGAGCGGATGTGCCAACACATCCAGGCTTCCTCCAGACTTTCGCCCCGGGCTCTTCATTTGTGCGCTCTACAAATGGCGGGGAGGAAAACCGGCCGCGGCTTGGCTGCACGGAGCTAAATCGCGGTCAGCTCTGGAGGGCGGTTACGATCCACTTTGCAATCGTTGTCGTTGGTGTATCCACAGGTATACATGCTTTCCAATGGAAGAGTATCGAGGCTAAGGAACAGGTGCACTCCAGCGCAGACCAGGCTTACTCATCCCAGCCGGACGGCGCCCGGACGAGCGCAACGCCTATGCGAAACTGACCGAGCGTGAGAGCTTCAGCGACGACGCCGCTATGCACTGATTGCGTCCGTTTCGTTTTGCGAAGTACATCGCTTGATCGGCACTTATCAGCAGATCTTTGACGTGTGCATGAGGTGCAATATCGTTGTTTGAAGCGACGCCAATCGAGACGGTAAGGCGGATAGGCGCGGCCGCATTGTCTACCGTACTGCTCTCGACAAGCTGACAAATGCGATGGCCAAGATTCGTAGCAGTGGCGCTGTCCACACCGGGCATAAGAACAACAAATTCTTCGCCGCCGTAGCGACCCAAGTAGCCCGATGAACTCACCGCGTCAATCAAGGTGGCGGACAGCCATCTCAAGACCTCGTCACCCGCGATATGCCCATAGGTGTCGTTGATGCGTTTGAAGTGATCCGCGTCGATAAACATAACGCTTAGCGCCTGCCTTTCTTGCTGAGCCCTGCTGAACGCCCGTTCGAGTTCGACGTAGAAGCAGTGTCTGGTCATCGCCCCGGTTAAGCTGTCGTACTTCCCCTGCTGCTCAAGTATCGATACGCGATCTTCCAGCTCCGCGATGCGTTGATTCTCGTTGGTGCTTGTCTCGGCGGTTACCAGCGCAAGGAGGCGCTGCTTGGAAGCCTCGAGCAGAGCGAGCGGCTCCTCCACCAACGCGGTATCGAACATCTTCTCTGTCTCGCGCACAGTGTCGGCCAGTCGCAGAAGCAGGTTCTCCGTCACGTCGGTTTCAAATCCGAATATTCGCTCGACGACCGCCAGTAAACGGGCGGTTTCAAGCTGGTCACGGGAAAGAAGCGCGTCCGCGAGCAACCCTGACGCGGCGACACACCAGGAGTCGGAGACGCGCTCGAGTTGCAAATTCAATTCGGAGAAGCTGTGGCTCAGTGCCACAAGCTCGCACACGTCATCCGGTAGACGCCAGTGAGACAGCAACCAGCGTCCTACGGCGCTGTGGTCACATTCCAGGGTCGAAATTTCCGCCTCACACACCTCCGCATGCGTGCTGCGGCGCAAGTCAGCATAAGTGTCTGGCTCGACCTGCCTAATTGCCATTACGCCAATGTCTTGCACAAGCGCTGCCAAAAAGCAGACCTCGGGTTCTATTTCGCCGTGGAGGCGTGCGAGTGCTCGGGCAATGCCGGCACTGGCAACCGAACGCCGCCAGAAAGCGCCTGCATCGACACCCGATCCCTCCGGCGACTCTCGGTCAAAAGTCAGGGAAAACCCGAGAGCGATCATCAGCGTGGCTCTGGAGCCGAGACGCGATACCGCGTGGGGAAGGTCCACGCTCGCCTCGCCTCGTCGATACGCAAACGTGTTGGCTGTCGCGATGACTTTCGCTGCGATCGCCATATCCTGGCTGACGACTTCCGAGATTTCAGCAAGCGCAAACTCTTCCTTGGACGTCACGTCGATAAGCCGACGTGCCACGAGGGGCAATGTGGGTAGAGAGTTGCAGTGAGCGAGCTTGTGCTCGAGGGAAGCACTCAATCGGGAAGGCTGGCGAACCAACTGAACGTCCTCAGGTAGGGGCAATTCCGACATGCACTTGGACTACGAATGGCTCTTCATCGCTACAGGGGAACACTGGGTTCGTCGGTCTGATTCTCCGGTATTCGCTTGCCGGAGAACAGCCTTTGTCGCACGCAAAGCGGATAGTAGGCCTTCCCGAACTGGAGGTCGAATGCGCCCGGTCTGAAACCGGCAACGAAGTGGATCGATACGCTTGCCTACGCCAGGACTGTCAGTTGCGCATTCGATGCCACGCTAATTGAGAGCGCGGGAGCCGCATTGCGAATTGCGTTTTGCAGCGGTACCGATCGATTGCTCAACACCTAAACAACGGCGCTGATCGGACGCAGCACCACCGGGGTATGGAGCATCTCGATTGACTGCTTCAGTTGCTCCATACCCATGGGTTTGCCATACAGATAGCCCTGCGCCACGTCACAACCGATGCTGCGTAACAAGCGATCCTGCTCCGGCGTCTCGATTCCCTCACTCACCACGGTCAAACCCAGGCTCTTTGCCAGCCTGACAATGCCTTCCACGATACGAAGATCGATGTCTCGCGATCCTATGGAAGATATGAACGAACGGTCGAGCTTGATAGTGTCGACCTCAAACTCCTTCAGGTAGCTCAAAGCCGGATAGCCGGTACCGAAGTCATCCAGCGCGACCCGCAGTCCCATCGTTCGCATGTCATCCAGGATTGTTTTTGTGTGCTCGGGATTACGGATGAACAGCGACTCCGTAACCTCCACTTCGAGCTTCGATGCCGGCAAACCATACTTTTGCAGAACCCGCGCAATACTGGAGAGCAGGTCTTCGTCATAGAACTGCGCGACCGAGAAGTTCACGGCCAAACGAATGTCGGAACTATCGCGAGCGTGG
>JBCBTK010000045.1:0-9241 GCA_039818725.1 Pseudomonadota bacterium | reverse complement strand
CGCAGACCGTCTTCCATGGCGATCGGCGCAATCAGCGTCACCACCATCTGGATGTTGTCACCCGGCATGACCATCTCAACGCCCTCCGGAAGCTCACACGCCCCCGTCACGTCCGTCGTGCGGAAGTAAAACTGCGGACGGTAGCCCTTGAAGAACGGCGTGTGACGTCCACCCTCGTCCTTCGACAGCACGTACACCTCCGCCTCGAACTTCGTGTGCGGCGTCACCGATCCGGGGATCGCCAACACCTGGCCACGCTCCACCTCTTCGCGCTTCGTACCGCGCAGCAGAACGCCCACGTTCTCGCCCGCACGGCCCTCGTCCAGCAGCTTGCGGAACATCTCAACGCCCGTGCACGTCGTCTTCGCCGTCTCCTTGATGCCGACGATCTCAATCTCGTCGCCCACCTTGATCACGCCGCGCTCCACACGACCCGTTACCACCGTGCCGCGACCGGAGATCGAGAACACGTCCTCCACCGGCATCAGGAACGGCTGATCAATCGCACGCTCCGGCTCCGGGATGTAGCTGTCCAGCGTCTCGACCAGCGTCTTCACCGCCGTCGTGCCCAGCTCGTTGTCGTCCTTCCCTTCCAGCGCCATCAGCGCCGAGCCGCAGATGATCGGCGTGTCGTCGCCCGGGAATTCGTACTGGTCCAACAGCTCGCGGAGTTCCATCTCCACCAGCTCCTTCATCTCTTCGTATTCCTCAGAATCCGCACCGCCGCAGTCTTCCGCCAGCAGGTCCGCCTTGTTCAGGAATACCACGATGTAGGGAACGCCTACCTGACGGGACAGCAGGATGTGCTCGCGCGTCTGCGGCATCGGGCCGTCCGTGGCGCCACACACCAGGATCGCGCCGTCCATCTGCGCCGCGCCGGTGATCATGTTCTTCACGTAGTCCGCGTGGCCGGGGCAGTCCACGTGCGCGTAGTGACGGTCGTTGGACTCGTACTCCACGTGGGAAGTCGCGATCGTGATGCCGCGCTCCTTCTCTTCCGGTGCGTTGTCGATGCCGTCAAACGCCACCGCTTCTCCACCGAACACTTCCGAGCAAACCCGCGTCAGCGCCGCCGTCAGCGTCGTCTTGCCGTGGTCAACGTGTCCAATCGTACCCACGTTGACGTGGGGCTTATCGCGCTCAAATGTTTCCTTTGCCACTTTGCTTCACCTCTCCAATCAGCGTTGGTTAGTTGGTCTGGTTGCTCTTAATGATTTCTTCGGCGATGTTGTTCGGCGCCTCGGAGTACTTGGAAAACTCCATCGTGTAAGTCGCACGTCCCTGGGTCGCACTGCGCAGATCGGTCGCGTAGCCGAACATCTCCGCCAGGGGCACCTCGGCGTTCACCACCTTGCCCGAGGGATTTTCATCCATACCCGCGATAAGCCCACGACGACGGTTCAGGTCACCGACCACGTCACCCATGTTCTCTTCCGGCGTTACGACCTCCACCTTCATGATCGGCTCGAGAAGGACAGCACCGCCTTCCTGGGAGAGCTTCTTGGTCGCCATCGATGCGGCGATCTTGAACGCCATCTCGTTCGAGTCCACGTCGTGGAACGATCCGTCGTAGAGCGTGGCCTTTAGGCCGAGGAGCGGATAGCCGGCGAGTACGCCGTTCTGCATCTGCTCTTCGATGCCTTTCTGGACCGCGGGAATGTACTCGCGCGGGACCACACCGCCAACGATTTCGTTGACGAATTCCAGGCCCTCCGCGCCCTCGTCTTCTGCCGGCTCGAACTTCACCCAGACGTGACCGTACTGTCCCCGACCACCGGACTGACGCACAAACTTGCCTTCTATCTCCGAGGTATTGCGAATCGTCTCGCGGTAGGCCACCTGCGGCTTGCCGATGTTCGCCTCTACGCTGAACTCACGGCGCATGCGATCCACGATGATGTCGAGGTGCAGTTCGCCCATGCCTGAGATGATCGTCTGGCCCGTTTCCTCGTCCGTCTTGACGCGGAATGAGGGATCTTCCTGGGCGAGCTTGCCCAGCGCGATGCCCATCTTTTCCTGGTCCGCCTTGGACTTCGGCTCCACGGCCACAGAGATAACCGGCTCGGGAAACTCCATGCGCTCGAGCACAATCGGCTGCTCCTGCGAGCACAGGGTGTCGCCCGTGGTGACGTCCTTCAGGCCGACGGCGGCAGCGATATCGCCGGCGAGCACTTCCTTGATCTCTTCGCGGGAGTTGGAATGCATCTGGACCATCCGGCCGACGCGTTCCTTCTTCTCTTTCACCGAGTTGTACACCGACGTGCCGCTCTCGAGCGTGCCCGAGTAGACGCGGAAGAACGTCAGCGTGCCGACGAACGGGTCCGTGGCGATCTTGAACGCCAGGGCTGAAAACGGTGCCTCGTCGTCCGCGACACGCTGTTCTACCGTTTCTTCTTTGTCGAGGAGCGTACCTTCGATGGCCTTTACTTCGGTTGGCGCCGGCATGAATTCAATCACGCCGTCGAGTACCGCCTGAACGCCCTTGTTCTTGAACGCGGAGCCGCCCATTACGGGAACGATCTCGTTGGCCAGGGTCCGCGTGCGGATGCCCAGTTTGATTTCGTCTTCCGTAAGCTCACCGTCTTCGAGGTACTTCTCCATGAGTTCCTCGGTGGCTTCGGCGGCCGCCTCCATCATGAACTCGCGCATCTCGTCGACCTCATCCTGGAGATCGGCCGGCACATCCTGGTACTCGAACGTCATACCCATGTCGTCCTCGGACCAGATGATCGCCTTGTTCTTGACCAGGTCGACCACGCCCTTGAACTCGTCCTCGGCGCCAATGGTCATCTGCAGGGGGACCGGGTTTGCACCCAGGCGCTCCTTCAGCTGCTCGACTACCCCGCGGAAGTTGGCACCGGCGCGGTCCATCTTGTTGACGAAGACCATGCGCGGGACTTCGTACTTGTTGGCCTGTCGCCACACCGTCTCGGTCTGGGGCTGGACGCCGGAGGAGCCGCAGAGCACCACGACGGCACCGTCCAGGACCCGCAGAGAACGCTCCACCTCAATGGTGAAGTCCACGTGCCCGGGAGTGTCGATGATGTTGATGCGGTGCTGATCGAACTGCTGGTCCATGCCCTGCCAGAAACAGGTCGTCGCCGCGGACGTGATCGTAATGCCGCGCTCCTGCTCCTGCTCCATCCAGTCCATGGTCGCTGCGCCGTCGTGGACTTCACCGATCTTGTGTGAAAGACCCGTGTAGAAAAGCACACGCTCCGTCGTCGTGGTTTTGCCAGCATCGACGTGAGCGACGATACCGATGTTGCGATAACGACCAATCGGGGTTTTGCGAGCCACCTTATTGTCCTCGTAAGTAAAAGTCGGTCTGGATCAGAAACGGAAGTGCGAGAAGGCCTTGTTGGCTTCCGCCATCCGGTGCACGTCTTCGCGCTTGCGCACGGCGTTGCCTTTGCCCTGGGAGGCATCGAGGATCTCGCCCGCGAGGCGCTGGCGCATGGACTTCTCACCGCGGTTACGGGCGTATTCGACAAGCCAGCGCATGGAAAGTGCCACGCGGCGTGACGGTCGAACTTCAACCGGAACCTGGTAGGTGGCACCACCGACGCGGCGCGACTTAACTTCGACCATCGGAGCGATGTTCTCGAGGGCCTCGTCGAAGACTTCGATCGGGTCCTTGCCGGCGCGGTCCTTAACGATGTCCAGGGCGCCGTATACGATGCTCTCGGCCACGGACTTCTTGCCGCTGACCATGACGTGGTTCATGAACTTCGCTAGCGTTGCATTGCCGTACTTGGGATCAGGCAGCACTTCGCGCTTGGCCACCACTCGTCTTCTTGGCATGGTTACATCCTTTCTTCTTCAGGTTACCCGGACACCGACCTGCCACAAAAAGGCGGGGGCGGCAGAGATCCGGCCTTACTACATTGTCATCGGGTGGCGAGCACCCGTTTTCTTACTCTTGTTCCCGCCTGAGCCCAGGCGATAGGAAACAGGTTTTGTACTGCGGCTCCCTTACTTGGGACGCTTGGCACCGTACTTCGAACGTCCGTTCTTGCGATCCGCAACGCCGGAGGTGTCCAGGCTGCCGCGCACCGTGTGATAGCGCACGCCCGGGAGGTCTTTCACACGACCACCACGGATGAGCACCACGCTGTGCTCCTGCAGATTGTGGCCCTCACCACCGATATACGAAGAGACCTCGTAACCGTTGGTCAGACGTACACGGCAGACCTTGCGCAGAGCCGAGTTCGGCTTCTTCGGGGTCGTGGTGTACACGCGCGTGCAGACACCGCGGCGTTGGGGGCAACCCTGCAGCGCCGGTACGTCGCTCTTCTCCACCTTGCGCTTGCGCGGCTTGCGCACCAGCTGATTGATTGTTGCCATTACTTGCGTTCTCCAGCAGTGTTTCAGGCATTGTCCCCGGGGACCTTGGGCCGGGTCTGATGCGACTGCCACGGCGCTCGTCCACGCTTATTTGCGCTTCGCTTCCGCGTCGTGCCGGGATCCAGAGGGATACGCACCAGGGACAAAGGACAGGCGCACAGACCCGCCCCTGTAAAAAGGAGGCGGCATTCTATAGACGCGACCGGGGAGCGTCAACAGGATTTGCGGGGGTATCAGAAGAGGCCGGCCCTAGCGCCTTCGCCGGACTTACGTTGGCTGAGATGGCCAACAGTTAGCCTGTGAAACGAACTAGTGGCGTACCCCAGCGGGGGTGCTGTAGTTGTCCAGCACTTCCAGATAGTTGGCGCGGGCGTAGCGGGTGGGGTCCGGGGCGTTGCGCTGGCTGAGGCTGCCGCGGAGCTGCGACACGGACTCGTATTCATGCTCCTCGAGCCAGGCCTCCAGGGAAAGCAGCAAATCGGCGATATGCAACGGTCCCCGTTGCAGCAACACGCTGCAAAGATGCACGACGCTCGCACCGGCCAGCATGGCTTTGATCGATTCCTCGACACCATGAAACCCACCGGTCACCGCGATATCGCAGTCGCAGCGCCCGTGGATCATCGCCGCCCAGCGGATGCGAAGCAGCGCTTCTCCAGGCGTCGACAGATCGAGATGCGGAGTCACTTCCAGGTTTTCCAGATCGATGTCGGGCTGGTAGAAGCGATTAAAAAGCGATACGCCCGCTACCCCCGCGGCCTGCAGACGACTGACCAGGGACAGCGGCGCCGTCAGCTGTGACGTCAGCTTCACCGCAACAGGAATCCGAACGCGCTCCACCAGGGAGCGAGCCAGCAGCAGGTAGCGCGTTTCCACGCGCTCCGAGCTGTCCTCGATCTCACCCGGCAGATAATAGGCGTTCAGTTCGAGCGCATCCGCTCCCGCATCCTCCAGTAGCAATGCGTGGTCCAGCCAACCGTCGAGCGATACGCCATTGAGACTCGCAATCACTGGAATCGAAAGCCGTTCCTTCATCTCTGCGAGCGATGCGAGGTATACCTCTTCCCGCGTGCGGAAACTCGCCGGCATGGGACGGAAGCTGTCGGCCTCGGCGTGACCCAGCGCCTGGGTATCGAAGAACCGGTCGAGACGGGCCTGCTCGGCACGCAGGTCCTCTTCGAACAACGAAGGGAGAATGATTGCTGCCGCTCCCGCGTCCTCCAGCCGTAGCGCGTCATCCGCGCGTCTGGTGAGCGGCGAAGAGGACGGGACAAAGGGATTTGCCAGAGCGAGTCCAAGATAGTTTGTTGAGAGATCAGCCATGCGACTCGGCCTCTTTGGACGGAGGCGCCACCGCCGCGTCCGATCCCGGCAGGATCGATGACCTGGGGTCCGCCTTTCGCAGCTGGGCCCGGGCGGCGGTCAGCGTCTCGTCGGCCTCCCAGTCCATGGCCGCGAGCTGCTGGTAGTGGCGGAAGCGCTGGTCTATCTCGGCCTGAGCTTCCCGGGCCAGGGTTTCCGCGGTTTCCGGGTGGCTGTTCCAGAGCATGGCGAAGCGCGTTTCCGACTCCATGTACTCGCGATAGGGCACGCTCGGCGCTCGCGAATCGAGCTGCAGAGGATTCTGACCTTTCGCCTGACGCTTCGGGTTGAAGCGAAACAGCGGCCAGTGTCCGCTCTTTACCGCCAGGTCCTGCTGACGATGGTTTCGGGAAAGATCGACACCATGGGCGATGCAGGGACTGTAAGCGATGATCAAGGACGGTCCGTCGTGTGCTTCAGCCTCCAGGAACGCTTTCAGGGTCTGCGTGTCCTTGGCTCCGTAGGCGACATGCGCCACGTAGACGTTCGGGTACTCCATGGCCAGCAGGGCGAGGTCCTTCTTGGCGACCGATTTACCCGCGGCGGAAAACTTGGCCACCGCACCGCGAGGTGTGGCCTTGGAGGTCTGCCCCCCGGTGTTTGAATACACCTCCGTATCCAGTACGAGAATGTTCAGATTCGCACCGCTTGCCAGCACGTGATCCACACCGCCATAGCCGATGTCATAGGCCCAGCCATCACCACCGATGCTCCATACGGATTTTCGGCACAGGTTTTCCGCCAGCTGCAGAAGCTGCCTCGCCTCGTCGTCGTCGGCCCATTCGGCAAGGCGGCCGCGCAGTTGCTCCACGCGCTCCCGCTGTTCAAAGATGGAGGCCTCGCTGTCCTCCTCGGCGTCGAGCAGAGCATCGACAAGCTCTGGCGCCACTTTGCCGCGCAGTCTCGAAAGCAGGCTCCGGGCGTGGTCGCGCTGCGCGTCGATCGCAAGGCGGATGCCGAGCCCAAACTCAGCGTTGTCCTCAAACAGGGAATTGCTCCAGGCGGGACCGCGACCGTCCGCATTGGTCGACCAGGGTGTGGTCGGCAGGTTGCCGCCGTAGATGGAGGAGCAGCCCGTGGCGTTGGCAATCACCATGCGATCACCAAAGAGCTGGCTCGCGAGTTTCAGATAGGGCGTTTCACCGCAGCCTACGCAGGCACCGGAAAACTCGAACAGGGGTTGCATGACCATTGAGCCCGGAATCGTATTGCTCTTGATGTCGGGCCTCGGGTACTCCGGCAGGCCGAGGAAGAACTCCCAGTTTTTCGCCTCGGCATCCCGCAACGCGGCCTGCGGCGCCATGTTCAGCGCCTTGTGGCTCGCGTTGCTCTTGTCGCGAATGGGACAGATATCCACGCACAGCGTGCAGCCAGTGCAGTCCTCGGGCGCGACCTGATAGCTCATCAGGAGATCAGCGGGATAGTCCTTGCTTTTCGTGGGGACCGCTTTGAAGGTTTCGGGCGCGTCGGCGGCATGAGCGCTTGGAAACACCTTCGAACGAATGGCGGCATGCGGGCATACCAGCGCGCATTTTCCACACTGAGTACAGAGCACCTCGTCCCACACCGGAATTTCCAGAGCCAGGCTGCGCTTTTCGAGGGCCGCCGTTCCCAGGGGGAAGCTGCCGTCTTCCGGCATTGCACTGACCGGTATGAGATCGCCCTCGCCGGCCATGATTCGCCGGGTGACTTCGCCCAGGAAATCTCCTCGTTCTTGAGCACCGGGTATGGCGGACTCCGTCTGTGTGGTCAGTGGCTGTGTGACGACGCGTTGAAGCCCATCGAGTGCCGCATCGATGGCTCTATGGTTCATAGCGATAATGCGCCGTCCTCGTCGGCCATAGCTCTTCTCCACCCCGGCCTTGATGGCGGCGATGGCGTCCTCGCGGGGAAGGACTTCGGATATCGCGAAGAAGCAGGTCTGCATGATCGTGTTGATCCGCTTGCCCAGGCCTTCCTCCTCAGCAACCCGGTACGCATCGATCGCATACACGGAGATTTCGCGCTCCACGATCCGGGAACGCATGGCCGCGGGAAGACTCGCCCACAATTGCTCCGGATCCAGGTCGGTGTTCACGAGAAACACCGCGCCGAGGGCCGCGTAATCGAGCATCTTCACCCGCTGGAGAAACTGGGGCTGGTGACAGGCGATGAAGTTCGCCGAGCCCGGCTCGATAAGGTAGGTGGAGTGAATGGGTCGGGGACCGAAGCGTAGATGGGACACGGTCATCGCCCCGGATTTCTTGGAGTCGTAAACGAAGTACCCCTGGGCGTGAAGCCCTGTCGTCTCCCCGATGATCTTGATGGTGTTCTTATTGGCACTGACCGTGCCGTCGCTGCCCAGGCCGAAGAAAAGCGTCTGCACTGAATCTCTATGCGCATCGGTACGGAAGTCGGAATCCCAATCCAGGCTCATATGACTCAGATCATCGTGAATACCAACGGTGAATCCGTTACGCGGCTCTGACGCGCGCAGCTCCTCCAGAACCGCTTTCACCATCCCCGGCGTGAATTCCTTCGAGGAGAGACCGTAGCGTCCGCCGATCACTCGGGGCAGATCACCCGTCTTTCCAGAGGACATCGCCGCCTGTGCCAGCGCAGCAACCACGTCTTTGTACAGGGGTTCGCCGTCTGCGCCCGGCTCCTTGCAACGATCGAGCACGGCAATCGCGCGCACCGTTGGGGGAAGAGCGGCAAGGAACGCGGCACTCGGAAAAGGACGAAACAGGCGCAGCCTGATGGCGCCTACTCGTTCATCGCGACTCGCAAGATACTCCACGCATTCCTGGGCGGTTTCGGCCCCCGATCCCATCAATACAATGACCGTCTCGGCCCTATCGTGGCCGACGTACTCGGCCAATCCGTAGCGCCGCCCGGTGACATCGGCGAAGCTGTCCAGCACGTCTTCCAACAATTGGGGGAACGCCGCATAGCGCGGGTTGACCGTTTCACGCCCCTGGAAATAGACGTCGGGATTCTGCGAGCTGCCGCGCAGTACCGGATGCTCGGGCGAAAGGGCCCGCTCCCGGTGCGCGCGGATCGCGTCGTCGTCGATGAGCGCGCCTACCGCATCCCGGTCAATGGTCTCGATCTTGGCAACCTCGTGAGACGTACGGAAGCCGTCGAAGAAATGCAGTACAGGAACCCGGGATTTCAGGGTGATGGCCTGCGCCACCAAGGCCATGTCCATGATCTCCTGCGGTGAGCTGGCCACGAGCATCGCGAAACCCGTAGCCCGTGCTGCCATTACATCGCTGTGATCGCCAAAAATCGACAGCGCCTGAGAGGCCAGGGAACGGGCGGCCACATGAAAGACCGTCGGCGACAGCTCGCCGGCGATCTTGTACATGTTGGGCAGCATAAGCAGCAGCCCCTGGGAGGCGGTAAAGGTTGTGGCTAGCGCTCCACCCTGCAGAGCGCCGTGTATCGCACCGGCCGCACCCGCCTCGGACTGCATTTCTATGACCCGGGGCACGGCACCCCAGAGGTTGGTCTGGCCATGAGACGACCACTCGTCCGACCACTCGCCCAT
>JBCBTK010000044.1:0-13623 GCA_039818725.1 Pseudomonadota bacterium | reverse complement strand
GCGCCGGACGGCTTCGGCGGTCCCCTTGAACTTGAACTCGTAATTGAGTCGGCGGTGGGTGGAGGGCGCGAGCCCCGAGGGCATCACCTTCGAATAGATTGTCTCGATAAGTCGGGCGCTCTTGAAATTCCCCTCGCCCAACTTGGTGGCAAACAGGGCGTGGGGTGGTGCAGGTTCCCCATGAGGTTCGTTGAACGACTGCTGCATCCGAACGTACCGCCGGATTCGACCCTTGAGCGAGTCCACACTGGTCATGTGGTCGGCGATGATGGCTCCCCGGTCGTGGCCGATGAGCGAGAACTCTCCGATTCCAAGTTGGTCGAGTAGAGCCGCTATCTCCTCCGCCTGTGTCGCGGCGTAGTAATCCAGCTCAAGCCGCTTGTCACTTTGCCCGTTCCCCTTCGTGTCCGGGGCGATGACGTAGTGGTCCCTGGCCAGCTCCGAAATCTGGTGGTGGAACGCCCACCAGGTTTCGGGAAGGCCGTGCAGCATTAGCACGGCAGGCGATGCGGGATCACCGGCGGTCACGAAGTGGTAGGTCACGCCAAGTACATCCGCGTACCAATGCGTCGCCTCCGTGCCGTCATCCAGGTTTTCGATTTCGCCGTGAAGGTTTGCCGTGTTGGGCGGCCGCTCCACCTCCGGGTAGCGAAGGTCCGAGGTGATTCGGGGGCAGGGCGTGGATCTGCCTGAATGCACGTCCGGAAAGAGCAGGCCCCGGATGCACTGAATCAGGTGGTAGGGGGGCGGTGGAGGGCTTTGTCGACCCATGTGCTCGTAGATCAGTGCCAGTACGATAATCAGTGCCGTGACGAAGAGCAGCAGCGTAAACAGTGACACAGTAGTTTGTCTCCAGGTTTCCGAGTAGTTCCGGAAGGCTAGATGCCGGTTACCTCTTCCAGTGAAGGGCCGGGTACCGGTGGAATCGGCGGCATGGCGACCTCGACGCTGAATTCCGGGCGAGCGTGCAGAGCGTCGTACCAGGCTCCCAGGCGCGGGTGCAGTCTATGCAGGGGATACCCTGCCGCCAGGAGTCTCGCCGAATAGATGTACCAGGCGATATCCAGGATCGAGAGGTCGTCACCGAGCAGATACGCCGTCGATTCAAGCTGCTTTTCGAAATTGTCGAAGGCCGCCCGGAATCTACCCACCGCGGCCTTGACCTGTTCGTCGGTGATGCCGTCGTTGGCCAGCATGTCTCTGAAGAACTCGAGTTCCCGGGCCTTGTTCGCATCGCGGACGCCGCCGACCGTGCCCGATCCTCCGTCTTCATAGCTCTTGAGCTGCTCTTCGCTGCGCATGGCGCGTTTGGCGGAAAACACGAAGCGCATCGACAGCGCGCGAAAGTCCAGATGGAGTTGATCTTCCTCTTCAAGCAGCGCCCTGGCTTCTTCTTCGCTGTCGGCGGGGATGAGAGGGCGGTCCGGATACTGCTTCTCCAAGTGCAGCAGGATGTCGTTACTTTCAATAATCACCTGTCCGTCATCCACCAGCACCGGCACGAGGCCCCGGGGGTTTATGCCCATGAACCAGTCCGAGTAGTTTTCGTGTTTGGCAAGATCAACGTGGTGAAGCTCACAGGGAATCTCCTTCAGCTTGAGGAAGATCCGTGACTTCTGTGAGCACGAGGAGCCCATGAAGTGCAGCAGGTGCAGACCCTTCCAGGAAAGAACTTCCGGCGTACGAATATCAGATTCAGCTAGCATGACCATAGGGATATCGCTCCTGCTGGTGCGGGTTAGTCGGTTGTCGGCGAGGGTTTCGGGAGCCGCGCAAAAATGCTGAAGCGCAACTCGCAGAACCAATCGCACTCCGACGGATAGAAGGCTCTCGGGGACGGCGTCGGCATTCCGATGGGATGAATGACCCCGTTTTGCTGTGCGTACTGTTGATAGTCGCCCTGCAGTCGTTGCAGCAATTGCGGATGTTGCGCACCCACATCCGTCGTTTCCCCAGGATCCTTGCCGAGATCGAAGAGTTCCCAGCGACCGCTGCCCTGAGGGGGGCGGATCATGGTGGCTTTCCAGTCTTCGCTGCGAATCGCCCGACTGCCGAACAGCTCTACCGCAAAGCCATCGCGCGCGGACTCGCTGTCCCCGGTCCATACGGAGTGCAGCGGGATTCCCTGGGGGAGGAGCTTTCCAGAGAACAGGGGATCTTGCTCCGGCACTACACCGGCAAGGGCGTACAGCGTGGGCGCCACGTCGCTCACGTGCGAAAGCGCGCTGTTGAACACTCCCGCGGGTACACGAGGACCACGCACGATGAATGGTGATCGAATGCCGCCTTCACCCACCGCACCTTTGAACAGACGCCAGGGCGTGTTGGCGACGGTCGCCCATTCCCGACTCATAACCGCAAAACTTCCCGGCTGACCAAAATCCTCCGTGGCCAGACTCCAGTTCTCCGCCAGCCATTCGGCGGTGTTGCCCGGGTAGATGGACGGTGCGGAGGAACTGGCGCCGTTATCGGAAAAGAACAGCACGTAGGTGTTCTCAAGGTCACCGCGGTCGCGGAGGTGCTCGATCACCCGGGCGAGCTGCTGATCCATGAGTTCGACCATGGATGCATAGATCTCCATGCGCCGCTCGGACTCGAAACGCTCTTCGTCGTCGCGCTCGTCCCAGGGATCGAGCTTGTTGGGCAGGATCCAGGGGAGTTGCGGTGGTTCCCACAGCTGACCATCCGCGGGGAACAGCCCTGCGGCCTTCTGTCGCTCGTTTCTCGCCTGACGGATCGCTCCAGGTCCGTCGGCATAGGCGCCGCGGTAACGGTCCAGCCAATCGTCTGGCACCTGCAGAGGATCGTGCGGTGCGGTGTAGGCGAGGTACGCGAGAAACGGTCTGCTTTGGTCGCGTTCTTCCAGATACTGCAGCAGCTTGTCCGTGTAGTTGATGGTTGAATAGAAGTCAGCGGGAATGGGAGCAGGCTCACCGTCTTCCAGGTACACCACGGCCTCCGTGGGATTCAACCAGCGCTGATCTGCGAAGTGGCTGGCGCCGCCGGGCAGTAAGGAGAAGGATCTGTCGAAGCCCCGGTTATGCGGACGCTGGGCTTCGTCTACGGCCAGGTGCCATTTGCCTGACATCAGCGTTTCGTAGCCCTTGCCGGCCAGGGCCTCGGCCATGGTCACCACGTCACCATGAAGCTGGGCCGCGTAGTTTCGCCCGGTCTGGTTCGGCGCCGCCAGGCTGTGCATGGTGCCGACCCCGGCGGGGTGATTATCCAGACCCGTCATGAGCATCGATCGGGTGGGCGAGCAGGTCGGCGCGACGTAGTACTGGGTCATCACCGTCCCTTCCCGGGCCAGCGAGTCCAGCGTGGGTGTCCGTATCTCGCCGCCGAGCACACCGATATCGGACCAGCCCATGTCGTCGGCAACGACAATCAGAAAGTTGGGAGAAGGCGCCTGCGTGACGGCCTCCTCCGGCGTCTCGCCGACACCCGATTCCTGCGCTGACAGACCGGCGGCTGCAGCTGTCATCAAAAGCCACGTAGCAAGTTTCTGCACGAACACAGCCCCGGAGTTCCTCACTGCGGCGCCACCACGTCGTATTTCACGGCGAATTTGCCCAGACGATCTTCAAGGGTTTGATTCACGGTTTCGTTGGCCCTATTAAGGGTCACCAAAGCCACCAGGCCGCGTTGCTTGTCGTTCTGTACGTCGATGCCGGTGACGCCCGGGACATCGTGCACTTCCTCCCAGAACACGCGTTTTATGGCCAGTGCTCGTAAGTCCGGTTTGAAGATTTTGCCTACGGCCGTAACCGGCATCTCGTCGAGAATTTCGATGCTCACCGGCTTCGCAGCCCGCTCGGGGATGTTCTCGCTGGCGTGTTTCATCAGCGCATCGACGCTCGTCTGTGCACCTTCAGCGAGCGTCACGTAGGCACAGGGCAGCTCCCCCGCATAGCTGTCCGGCTGGCCTACCGCGCCGACCAGGGACACCGCCGGGTGGTGCGTCAAAGCATCCTCAATCGACTTGGGATCAATATTGTGCCCACCGCGGATAATCAGATCCTTGCTGCGTCCGACCATCCAGAAATAGCCATCCGCGTCCTGCCGCGCCAGATCGCCGCTGATCAGCCAGTCGTCTATGAATGCGCCTTCGTTTTTTTCCTGCTGCTTGTAGCCGGGGAAAATGTTCGGACCGCGGAACACCATGACGCCGACCTCATCGGTCTCGCAGTCCCGAATGTAGCGGTCCTGCTCGTCGAGGATCACGCATTTCATGGGCTGGTAGGGAACGCGGATACCGATGGAGCCGATCTTCTTTTCGCCGTACTGCGGGTTACCGGCGCTGAACAACGTGCCCTCGGTCATCCCATAGGCCTCGATGACATTGACACCCGTAGACTCCAGGAACTCCTGGAATACCTGGGGCGCAATCGGCGCGGCACCGCAGATGATGAACTTGAGGGAGCTGATGTCGGCACCCGACGGCGGATTCTCCAGGAGCGAAGAGACTACGGTGGGCACGGTGGCAAACCAGGTCGCGCGATATTTCTCGATCAGCGGCCAGAGGTTTGCGACCACCCCCCGGGTTCGGAATCCTCCCGCAGTGAGCATTACCGCGGAGCCACCGGCGGCAAACATGTTCAGACCCGTATTGAAAAACGCGTTCACGTGGAAAAGCGGCAGACCGGCAATGGACACGCTGTCTACATCGAGGTCAAAGTAGTCGACCATCATGGAGGACAGGTGAACCTCGTTCGCGTGTGTGTGCTGCGCCAGCTTCGGCGTGCCCGTGGTTCCTCCAGTGTGGAAATAGGCGGCGATGGATTCGGGTGAGACGTCCCTTTCGAAAGACAGGGAATCATCCGGCGCGGCTTCGAGGCAGGGCATCATGGGGCGTATAGAGATCCCCCTAGCCGTACTCTCCTCGTTCTGCCGCTCGGAACCTGCGTCCACCCTCAGGATCAGTTTCAGGCTGGGTACTTCGTCGACTATGGCGCGAGCTTTGTCCCAGGTGTTGTCTTTGTCCGCGGGCCCGAGGACCACCAGACATTCGGTGCCAGACTCAATCATGATGTCGCGCAGTCCCTGCGCTTCGAGCATCGGGTTGATCGGGCCGACGATACCGAAGGCCTGAGCGCCCCAGAGCGCGAAGTGGGTCTCTGGAAGGTTGGGCATGATTACGGATGTGACTGCGCCGGGTGACAGCCCTTCCGCATGCAGTGTGTTTGCGAACTGGTGTATCCGCCCAAGTAGCTCCCGATAGCTTACAACGCGCGGTTCCTCGTCGAGGTCAGCGGTGCCCTGGAAGTAGAGCGCCGGTCGATCGCTGTGGGCCAGCGCGCTGCGGCGGATCAGGTCGTAGGTGTTTTCACCGCGCCAGCGCTCCTCGGCCGGGACCTGTTCAAAAGCTTCGATATCGGCAAGCGTACGAATTTTCATGACGGCGGGTCCTGGGGTGGTACGCGCTGCCACAGCACCTGGTCGCGCCCGCCGAAGGCTTCGGCGGTAAGCAGCAGGCGGTCCTCTTCAAAGCTGTACGCGCGTGTAGCGGTATTGCCGACATAGGCCGGGAAGAACGCTTCTGAAATGAAGTGATGGACGTGAGTCGCGTCGGCATCAAACTTCCCGCAGTACGCGATGTAACCGAAGGCGGCCAACAGAAATGGCAGAGCAAACTGGCGCTCATCTTCCGTCAGGTCGTTCATACCGCTGGCCTGGAGTTTTTCCTTCAGCGCGTAGCGCGCCTCGCGATCGGTCGAATTCGGGGCGCGGTTCGGTGTCATCAGCGTGGCTGAAACCCAGCCTTCGGGCGTATAGATAATGTGCCCTTGGGCGTGGGCACCGAGCACCGGCGAGGCGATACCGGTCTCAAGGTTCACGACGGAGTAGTCCAGGAGACGCCAGGTGCCGAGAAACTGTTTCTGGTGTTCGTTCAAGGTGTTTTCCTTAAGTCGTCACGCTGCCCGGGTTGCTCCAGGCGTCGCCTTACCGGATCGGTAAGCGCTCCACTGTTTACTCAGATCGGCCACCGACCCGGTACCGAACACCACTCGATCGGGCTTGGCCAGGAGAGCCTCGGCCCCGGCCATCATGGTCTCGAGGTCACCGCTTTCATCGATTACCGATGGGATAGATGCGGCCCCGACCGCGCTGCTGAACAGCGTGTTCTTTTCTGCCGCAAACCCGAGCGCCGTGATGTCGCCTATTACCTCGACGTCCAGGGAAGCCGCATCTCTGACAATCAGTACCGGCGCGTAACCGGCCAGAGCGTCGAGCCGTACCGATCCACGCTCTGTTTGCACCCTGGGCTCGGGCATGACCGCACCGCCGCCCGCTGATGCGAGCACGCCCGTTGCTATGGGGGGGATCGTTGGAATCTTTGGGACCTTGCCGGCAGCGCGCTCCGCCATCATCTCCCTGTCCCGCTTCGCCGCCGCCTCTTCATCGGCGATACAGACGATCTTGCCCATCGCGATGGCATTCCTGGTAATGGCGGCAACGTGTTCTTCACGCTCCGGCTGCAGCGAATCCAGAAGCGCCTCTGGCGCTTCCTGCCGAAGCACGGCGATCAGTTTCCAGGCAAGGTTGAAGGCGTCGCGTATTCCCGAACACAGACCCTGTCCCAGGAACGGCGGCATCTGATGGGCCGCGTCGCCGATGAGCAGACACCGCCCGTGGCGCCAGCGATCGGCAATAACTCCGTGAAACTCGTAGATGGCCCGGCGTTCAATCTCTACCAAGTCCGGGTCTACCCAGTCGGCAATCCATGATCTGAGCGTTTCTTCCTGCGTCACCTGTTCACGATCGTCATCCGGTCGCAGCATGAACTCCCAGCGATGCCTCCCACGCCCGGAGGGCACACTGGTCGTTGGCCTGCGCGGATCGCACAGTTGCATGGGCATGTAGCTGATTTTTTCCAGCGGCGCCTTGAGCTTTGCGTCGACCACCATCCATGGTTCGTCGAATCCCATGTCGTACATCTCAATGCCCAGCGCCCGCCGCACGGTGCTGCGGCCACCGTCGCAGGCCACCAGATACTTGGCGCGGATGACTTCTTCGCCGCTCTCGCCGTGGACGGTTGCCACGACACCGGAGGGAGACTGGGAAAAGGAAACCAGGGTGCAGCCCAGCGACAGCTCCACCGACTCCAGGAGTCCAAGTTCCCGTCGGATGGCCGCCTCCAGCGACGGTTGATGGAATAGATTCGTATGGGGATAGCCGGTACTCGCGTTGTGCGACGGCCGCGTCAGGGAAACGAGAATGTCCCGGTTGCGGTTGACGAACTGGTAGCCTTCCGACGCTACACTGGTTGCCAGGATATCGTCGGCCACGCCAATCATCCCCAGCTGGCGAATCACCTCGAAGTCCATGGCAATCGCCCGGGGCTGCTTGTAAATCTCCCGGTCTTTTTCGATAGCTCGGACCGCCAGTCCGGCGTCGCCCAGAAGCGCGGATATCGTTGCACCGACAGGTCCCAGGCCCACGACCAGTACATCGTATTCGGTGTTCATGCCATTCATGTGCGCGACTCCCCGACGGACGCCTGTCGTTCGATACGGGGGAAGTCACCCCGTGAGTAATCGCGCATCCACTTCCGAATCTTGTCTTCGGAGGAGGCGACAAAGCTCCCGGCGATAAATCGCGGCGAGGGAAAAGTATGGCCCCCCAGGAGAATTGCTCTGCAACCGTGGTCGCTGCGCAGGATCAGGGTTTCGCCCGGCATGAGGATATTCAGCGCGAAGCGGTCAAGTCCCCTGTCTGCGAGGCAGGCGTCACCCTCAAGGAGCATCACGGCGCGCTCGCTCACGCTATCTTCGATGGCATAGGAGGAGGCCGAGGAGAGTTCGACATTGGCGAACAGTGTCTCCGTGAGGCAGGTGGTCTGCGCCCGGTGCCCGCCGAGGGCGCCAAGGAGCAGTCTGATTCGGACGCCGTTACCTTCGATGAGCGGCAGATCGCGCTCCGGAAAGTGCTCAAAGAGCGGTGCCATATCCTCGTAGGCATCGGGAAGGGCCAGCCACATTTGTACGAAGTAGACCTCGCGCGTAGGTGAGGAAACGGCCGGGTCCGCCAGTTCTTCATGGGTGATGCCCGCGCCGGCGTACATCAGGGCGATATCACCTGCGCTGATGCGCACGTCGTGGCCGGCGCTGTCGCGATGTCTCAGGGAACCGCGGATGGCGTAGGTGAAAGTGGCGAGCCCCGCATGCGGGTGCTCCGGGACACCACCCCCCGGGACATACGGCACGGTGACGGGACCGCCCTGGTCCATGAAGATGAATGGGCCGATCATCTGTCGTCCCCGGGACGGCAGCAGGCGGCGAATGGGAATCGCGCCAAGCGTTTCTGCCATGGGCACGATTATCTGTTCGATCGCCATGAAGGTGGCCTCTCACACCCGGGGCGCGGGAGCGCGGAGCTCACGGTCCCGCATCACCCGGCGCTGATCAGAAGTTGTAGGTGAGACGCAGCCCGTAAGTCCGGGGCGGACCGGGTTGCAAGCCCACGAGCTGTGGTACCTGGGTGTGATTCAGAGATACTTGAAAGGACTCTTCCTCCGTCAGATTATCCACGTAGGCGATGGCGGTGAATTTCTGGTTACGAGGCCGATACGCCAGACTCGCATTCCAGAAGGTGAATTCGTCCACGCGTTGTTCTGGAAGGAAGTTGGCCGTCAACCAACGGCCGTCGGTGTATGCGGCCGTGACCCGGGCATCCAATTCGCCGGAGGCGCCGAGATCGAAGGTGTGGATGTATTCCGCAAAGAATGTCAGATCGGGCGCCTTGGTCATTTCAAAACCCGAGCAATCGATGCGTAGCTCCGGAGAAGGTCCTCCCGGCGTGGGCACGTCTACCCCGGTGAGCGAGGTGGGGCATATGGTCGGTGGTGTGAACGCAGCGGCCTGTTCGTAAACAAACTCGTCGTACTCCGCATCGAGGTACTCGATGTTGAAGCGGATGAAGTCCTTGGCCGTGGCGGCGAACTCGAGCTCCATAGCCACACCCTGGATCGTGGATTCGCCAGTATTCACGGTGTTGAGACCGACGATTCCGGTAGCGTCGGGGGCGACGAGGTTTTCCTGCCGTCCCTCGTAGTCCCAGTAGAACAGATCGCCGTTGAGCTTGAGACGGCCATTCATCAGCACGTTCTTCATTCCCAGGGACCAGGCCGTCAGCTCTTCCGGGTCGTAGGTCGAGCCGGAAACCGCCGGAATGCCGCCCGCCTTGTAGCCGGTGCTCACGGTGAAGAACAGCAGTGAATCATCGGACAGCGAGTACTCGATACCGGCCTTCCAGTCCACGCTGTCGGAGGTGACTTTCTCTGTTTCCGGTCCCGAGATGCGGCAGGCCAGAACGCCATTGATAACGGATGCCGTGGGGGAGTTGGGCGGGCAGGCTATGGACTCGTCGATCGCGTAACGATTGAAGTCCGATTTCACCTGCTCGTCGTCGCTGTAGCGCAGTCCTCCCGTCAGTGCGAGTTTGTCAGAGATTCTGTAGGTCACCTCGCCGAAGATCCCGAGGGCGTCGGTTTCATAGTCGGTAACAATCTGCAGGCTCTGAATAATGCCCTGGTTAACCCGGTTATTGATCGCTTGCTCTTCGTTGAAGAGGAATACGCCGCCGACCCAGCTGAGATTGTCGGTCTCGCCGCCGAGCCGCATCTCGAGAGAGGCGACCTCTGACGTCTCGGGCGCGCCGTTATCCAGTACGTTAGTCAGCGCGATGTTGACCGAGGGGCGACTGTTGTAAAACATCTCCGAATCCTGGTAGCCCGCGACCACGGTCAGAGTGGCGAAGTCGAAGTCCCACTCAAAGGTGGTGTTGATATCCCAGAATGTCATGTCCTGCTCGATGTCATCTTCGATGAAACCGACCAGGGAAATGATGTCTGTGCCAGGGGGGAAGGGGGGCGTGGGCGCTGGGGCGAGTACCGGCGCGGAGTCTATCCACGGAAAGGCGACGCTCGGCGCTGTGAGACCGTTTTCCAAGATGCCCGCGAGTAGGACTTCATTGGCACGCGGGAAGAGCGATTCCCAGGCATCGCCGGACCCGGCCCAGGTGAATCCCGGACCCCGGCCATCGTACTGCGAGTACTGCCCCTGGACGGTCCAGGAAATCCTGTCCGTCGGCTCCCAGAGTGTCTGCAGTCGCCCCGACCAGTGATCGTCATCGGTGGTGCCGTCAGACATGTAGCCGTCACGGTCAATGGCATAGCCGGATGCGCGTACCGCGAAGTTATCGCTCAGCGGAATGTTCACCGCACCTTCCAACTGAACCCGATCAAAGTTGCCGAGATCGCCGGCCACGTAACCCGAGGTCGCTTCCAGATCCGGTCTATTGGTGATCAGGTTGATCGCACCGCCGGTTGCATTACGGCCGTAAAGTGTTCCCTGGGGTCCTTTTAGAACCTCAACGCGTTCCAGGTCGTAAAAGTTGGCTGCAACGGCCGGCGCGCGGGGAATAAACACACCGTCTTTACTGACGGCGATGGCCATGGAGCCAAACGCCGTGGATGTAGCGTTCCCGACTCCCCGGATGTAGACCTGCAGAGCCGGTCCCGCGGCGCCGACCTGAAGCGATGGCACCTGGTCGGCAAACTGCACCAGGTTGCTGATCCGCTGCTCCTGCAATTTCTGGCCGGTCATCGCTTCGATGATCAGCGACGAGTCCTGAAGGCTTTCCGCTCGGCGTCTTGCCGTCACGATCACCTCCTCGAGTACCGCGCTGCCCTCTTCCGGCGCCTGCTCCTGCGCCATGGCGGGAAGCTGTAGCGCAGAGGAAACAGCCGCTGCGAGTAGGGAGTGCTTGAGTATTCCATTGGGTTGGGACATGGGTCCTTTCCTCTTTTTATCGCTTTTAGTGAAACGGAGTTAGTGCTGGTATTCAGGCGCTATGCGGCGTCGCAGGTACTCATCGGTAATGCGAGGACTGAGGCTCGGGAATGGCTTGGGAAGCCGAAAGGAGACGAGGGCGTTCGTGAAAGAGGCAGACAGTTTCCGCCCATGAAGCGGAGTCGCGATTTGTCGTCATTCCAATGCTCCGGTTGCCGATTTATATCGTTATGAGAACGTGGAAGCTGGGTTTAATATGAACCGATGCAAAATCTAAGTCAACTAAATATGGCATATTTCATAATTAATGGTATATGCTGTATTCACCAGCTGCTGAACACCGCTGGGCTTTAGCGCAACGAAAATAAGAGAGACGAGGTGTTCCATGAGTACAGACGCGATGCAGCCGCGCGCTGCAGATCTGGCCTACCTACGCTTCACCGCGCCCGACCTTGACAAGATGCAGACATTTCTCGAGGACTTCGGGCTGACCGTCACCCGGTCTGAAACCGACGCCGGCGTGCCCGCTTTGTACAGTCGCGGTACGGACGGATCTCCCTTCTCGCACGTGGTTGAGGAGGGCGAGCCAAGATTCGTGGGCCTGGGATTCCTCATGTCCTCACGCGATGACCTGTTGGCTCTGGCCGCTGCGGAAGGAGCGTCACCGGTACACACGCCTACGGAGCCAGGCGGCGGGGAGCGCGTGCGCTTTACCGATCCCCATGGATATCTCATCGACGGAATCTACGGATGGACGCACGTCGATTGCGATCCCGCGACCCAGCGGCCGCCGGTCAATTGCGCCGAGAACCGACAGCGGAGCGATGCGCCGGTGAGGCTGCATACAGGTCCGTGCCGCGTGATGCGTCTGGGTCACTGCGTTCTCTTTGTCTCGGATTTCCGCAGCAGTGAGCGCTGGTACAAAGAGCGCTTCGATTTCATCTCATCCGATGAGATCTACTCCGGCGATGATAAAGACAACGTGATCGGGGCGTTCATGCGCTGTAATCAGGGCGACAAGCCCGTTGACCACCACACCGTTTTTCTTCTCGGAATGCCGGACAACGTCCCCGGTATGCAGCATGCCGCGTTTGAGGTCCAGGACTGGGACGACCTCATGGTCGGACATGACCACCTCCACAAAGCCGGATACCAGCATCGCTGGGGCATCGGAAAGCACATCTTTGGCAGCCAGGTGTTTGACTACTGGTCCGACCCGTACGGAAACATGTTGGAACACTTTACCGACGGCGATCTGTACAGCGCCTCGGTCCCCACGGCGCGCGAACCCGTGGAGCTGCTGCGCGCTTCTCAGTGGGGCCCCACCCGAGCCCCCATTGGCAGCTGATCGTCCCGGAGCCACGGCGGCCCGGGCAATTCAGCGGTCTGAATACGCAGGTGCGTAAAAATGGATAAAGAATTTGATACCCCGGTCCTGATTGCTGGCGGGGGACCGGTGGGCCTCGTCCTGGCGCTGGCCCTGGATCGTCACGGGATTGACGCCATACTCGTTGAGCGAAATCTCACCACGACGCGGCATCCAAAAATGGATATCACCAGTGGGCGGAGCATGGAAATTTTCCGCCACCTGGGTGTTGCTGATGCGCTGCGGGAGGTCGCGGTTCCTGGAGATCACAAGCTATCAGTGGTCTGGGTCGACAAGCCCGACGGTGAGCTACTCGCGCGTTTTGACTATCCCAGCGTGGACGACGCCCGCAAAAAGCTGCGCGAATGCAACGATGGAACCATGGCCCTGGAGCCTTCCATGCGCGTATCCCAGGTGTTACTGGAACCCGTGCTCAAGGAAATGCTCGACGAAAAAAGCCAGCGTATCGATGTCCGCTTTGGCTGGGGTCTCACCGCCTTCGAACAGGATGAGCAGGGCGTAACGGCCACCATCCGCTCCACGGAGAGTGGTGAGGAAAAGCAGATCCGTGCACGCTACCTAGCCGGCTGCGATGGGGCGAACAGCGTGGCCCGCAAGGAACTGGGAATTCCCGTGAATACGGTAACCCCGCTGCAGATTCTGGAAGCCAACGATCGCAGCAATCTGATGGATGAGTACCGCGGCGAACCCCCAGCGGACGCGCCCCGCGCGGCGCAGCGCTACATGATTCATTTCAAGTCCTCCGAGCGGGAAATGTTCGAGAAATTCGGGCACTCCTGGCATCTGCAGTGTCCCCGGGGCTGGAGCATCATTGCCCAGGACGACGTGGACACCTGGACCGTGCACACCGTGCCGGACCTCTATCCGGGCATAGACGACGCGGATCCAAAGGACGTGCTGTTCGCGCTGTTCGGACGCGAATTCGACTGCGAAGTCTTGGTCAACAACCGCTGGTATCCGCGCCTCGGCCTCGCCGCGAGCTACGGCCGTGGGCGAGTCTGGCTCGCCGGTGATGCGGTGCACCAGGTGATCCCCACGGGTGGCTATGGCATGAACTCCGGTGTCGGAGACGCGCTAGGGCTGGCCTGGGCTCTGAAGGCAGCCGTTGAGGGCTGGGGTGGAGAAAAACTCTTCCACGCCTATGAGGCCGAGCGGCGCCACGTGGCAGCCCGCAACCGGATCGCCTCCGGCACGCACGCCGGTGTGCGCATGAGGATCAATCAGGCCTGCCCGGAAAATCTATGGGATGAGGGAGCCGAGGCCGACGCAGCCCGGGCCGAGATCGGTCGCTACATACAGGAGCTGGGGAACCTTGAGAACGAAGCCTGGGGCATTGAAACGGGCTATCGCTATGACGCGTCCCCCGCGATTTGCCACGAAGAGGGAGAACCGCCGCCCTATGAATGGGAGCGCTGTGAGCCAACGACCTGGCCGGGTAGCCGG
>JBCBTK010000043.1:0-14487 GCA_039818725.1 Pseudomonadota bacterium | reverse complement strand
CGCGTATCGCGCATCTGACCAACGAAGTCATTGCCATCTACCCGATCACGCCGGCCTCGCCCATGGGCGAGTGGTCGGACGAGTGGTCGTCTCATGGCCGCACCCGCCTCGGACTGCATTTCTATGACCCGGGGCACGGCACCCCAGAGGTTGGTCTGGCCATGAGACGACCACTCGTCCGACCACTCGCCCATGGGCGAGGCCGGCGTGATCGGGTAGATGGCAATGACTTCGTTGGTCAGATGCGCGATACGCGCTGCCGCTTCATTGCCATCGATGGTCACGGTGACGGACGGAGCCATAACACTTTCTCACGTCGCTCATCCAAGACTACATGTTAGACGGCAGGTCCGCGGCGTCATTGACTTCGGTCAGCGTTTGCAAACAGGGGCAACCCGAAGGTTGCCCCTAGAAGGAAGAGAGGGCCAGCAGGTCAGTCCCCCGCCTGCGAGAGACCACCGTGCATGAGTCGCCAGGCGTACAGATTGGGCGTCGCGCAGTCCATGCGGTCTCCCAGCGCGGCCGTCACGCTCATCCATCCACCCTGATTGAAGTAGGCGTCGAAGGCAGCTCCGAGGGAACTGTGACTGCCCCAGGACTGCACATGGTAGTAGTCAAAGTCGGGATCACCCGCGCCGAGAACGGGTACGAAGGCCCAGGAGGCAGCCACTTCCCCCATTTCCGCCATGGCCATACTGGCTGTTCGATGCGCGGCCACCGCGTCGCTGAGCTGCACACCGTCCGCTTGGGTACAGCGTTGGAACCATAGCGTGCCCCGGTCCCAGCTCATTGCTTCCTCCGGCACCAGAATGGGCGTCACCGCGGCCATGGTGTTGTTGCAGTCTAGAACCTCGGCAAAGGTATCGCCGACATCGCCGCGGTCCGCGGCCCAGGCGTCATAGCCAGCGCCGAAACCCGCGCCGTTCGTCCAGGCGCCCAGTAGCCCTACGTCCCACTCCGAATCGTCTTCATGAAACTCTGGCCACACCACCCAGTAAGAGTATTCCTTGTCGTACTCCGCCGCCCAGGCGCTGAAGGCGTCCGTTAATCGCCTGAGATCTTGTGTCCCTTTACCCTCGCGATATTCGCAGACCATCATCTCCGCCGGTGCGAACTGCATCGGTGCGGGAAGATGGTTATCCGCCTGCGATGGGAGAGATGTGATCCCGAAAACCGCGCCGCTCAGAAGCGCGCTGCACGTGACTGTGTTCATGAATTGCCCCTTTAGTATTCTTTTTCGAATTCGGCCGATGACTGATCGGCGCTCTATGCAAGGTAGGCCATGTCGTTGGGGCGTCAATCAAAACCTGGGCAATCCGTCCGGCGACATTCGGGAGGCAACAACTGGAGACTAAAAAAAAGGCGGCCCCGGGGGCCGCCTCGTGTACTAGCGTCGATCGAATTACTCGGCGGTGCTGTCCTGCAGCGCCTCCGTGAGTGCTGCTTCGATATCCTCGGCGGATACCACGAGCTCGCCCTCTTCCTCGGAGCGACGCTTGCGCTCCTCGTGGTAGGCAAGGCCCGTACCGGCCGGAATGAGGCGACCGACCACCACATTCTCCTTCAGGCCACGCAGGTAATCGCGCTTCCCGGTGACCGCCGCTTCCGTGAGGACGCGGGTGGTCTCCTGGAACGACGCCGCGGAGATGAAGCTCTCCGTCGCCAGGGATGCTTTGGTGATACCCAGCAGTTCACGCTCACCGGCGGCCGCCACGAGATTCTCGGCTTGCAGGCGCTCGTTCTCCTCCAGGAAGGTGTTGTACTCCACCTGCTCACCCTTGATGAAGCTCGAGTCGCCCGGCGAAGTGATCACGACCTTGCGCAGCATCTGGCGAACAATCACCTCGATGTGCTTGTCGTTGATCTTCACACCCTGGAGGCGATAGACCTCCTGGATCTCGTTGACGATGTACTTCGCCAGCTCCGCAATACCCTTGAGACGCAGAATGTCGTGGGGGCTGAGCGGACCCTCGGAGATCATCTCGCCTTTCTCCACGGATTCACCCTCGAACACCGACAGCGTGCGCCACTTCGGAATCAGGGACTCGTAGTGATCCGAACCATCGGGAAGCGGCTTGCCGTCCGTCGGCGTGATCACCAGGCGCCGCTTACCCTTGGTCTCCTTACCGAAGGACACGGTGCCGGAGATCTCGGCGAGAATTGCCGGCTCCTTGGGCTTGCGGGCTTCGAAGAGGTCCGCAACCCGCGGCAGACCACCGGTAATATCGCGGGTCTTCGAACCTTCCTGCGGGATACGCGCGAGGACGTCACCGGCCTCAACGCGGGCACCGTCTTCCAGGCCTACCAGCGCCTGCGCAGGCAGGAAGTAGTGGGCAGGAACGTTGGTGTCTGCCAGACACAGCTCTTCACCGGCGTCATCGACCAGCGTGATCGCCGGACGTACATCTTTGCCGGCCGCGGGACGTTCGGCGGGATCCATAACCTCGATGCTCGACAGACCCGTCAGTTCATCGGTCTGACGACGGATCGTGATGCCCTCGTCCATGCCGGAGAACTTCACCGTACCCGCCACTTCCGTGATGATCGGGTGGGTGTGCGGGTCCCAGGTGGCCACGATGTCGCCCGCGGTGACTTCCGTGTGGTCCGCCTTCTTGATCAGGGCGCCGTAGGGGAGCTTGTAGCGCTCACGCTCACGACCGACCTTGTCGAGGATGGACAGCTCACCGCTACGGGACACGGCGATCTGATCGCCGTCGGTGCGGTCCACGGTCTTCACGTTGTGCAGACGTACCGTACCGTCGTTGATGATCTGGATGTTGTCCTGCGCCGTCGCCCGGCTCGCCGCACCACCGATGTGGAAGGTACGCATGGTCAGCTGCGTACCCGGCTCACCGATGGACTGGGCTGCGACCACGCCAATGGCCTCACCCATGTTCACGCGGTGACCGCGGGCCAGGTCACGGCCGTAGCAGGCCGAGCAGATACCGTGGCGCGTGTCGCAGGTGATCGGCGAGCGTACTTCGATCTCGTCGATACCCATCTCCTCGAGGCGACGGATCCAGCGCTCGTCGAGCATGGTGCCGGCGGGGATGGCGATCTCTTCGTCCGTGCCCGGACGCATCACGTCCTTGGCCACGATGCGACCCAGTACGCGATCACCGAGAGACTCGATGATGTCGCCGCCGTCGATCACCGGCGTCATAAGCAGGCCGCGATCCGTACCGCAGTCGGGCTCGGTGACCACGAGATCCTGCGCGACGTCCACGAGACGACGCGTCAGGTAACCCGAGTTGGCGGTCTTGAGCGCCGTATCGGCGAGGCCCTTACGGGCGCCGTGGGTCGAGATGAAGTACTGCAGTACGTTCAGACCCTCACGGAAGTTGGCCGTGATCGGCGTTTCGATGATCGAGCCGTCGGGCTTGGCCATGAGGCCGCGCATGCCCGCGAGCTGGCGGATCTGGGCGGGTGAACCCCGGGCTCCGGAGTCCGCATACACGAACACGGAGTTGAAAGAGTCCTGCTCTTCCTTGTCGCCGTCGCGGTTGACCACGGTCTCCTTGGAGATGCCCTGCATCATGGACTTGGACACGAGGTCGTTGGCGCGGGACCAGATGTCGATGACCTTGTTGTACTTCTCGCCCTGGGTCACGAGACCCGCGGCGTACTGCTCCTCGATCTCCTTCACCTCGGCCTCGGCCTGATCGATGAGCTCGGCCTTCTCAGCCGGGATCTCGAAGTCGTTGACGCCGATGGACGAGCCGGAGCGCGTCGAGTACTCGTAGCCTGTGTACATGAGCTGGTCCGCGAAGATCACCGTCGACTTGAGACCGACCACACGGTAGCACTCGTTGATGATCTGCGAGATGGCGCGCTTGGCCATCGGGCGGTTGACCATCTCGTAGGGGATACCCTCGGGGACGATGTCCCAGAGAAGAGCACGGCCCACTGTCGTCTCCTCGATGGCAACGCGCTCCTGGCGCTCGCCTTCCTCGGAGAAGGTCACTTCCTTGATGCGGACTTTTACACGCGACTGAAGCTCGGCTTCGCCGGTGATGTAGGCGCGATGCACCTCGTTGTAGTCGGCGAACACGCGACCTTCACCGCGGGCGTTCACACGCTCGCGGGTCATGTAGTACAGGCCGAGAACCACGTCCTGCGACGGCACGATGATCGGCTCACCGTTGGCCGGCGAGAGGATGTTGTTCGTGGACATCATCAGGGCGCGGGCTTCGAGCTGCGCTTCCAGCGTCAGCGGTACGTGTACGGCCATCTGGTCGCCGTCGAAGTCGGCGTTGTAGGCCGCGCAGACAAGCGGGTGCAGTTGGATGGCTTTACCTTCAATCAGCACGGGCTCGAAAGCCTGGATGCCAAGGCGGTGCAGCGTCGGGGCGCGGTTCAGCAGGACCGGGTGCTCGCGGATCACTTCCGCCAGGATGTCCCAGACTTCCGGCGGCTCGCGCTCGACCATCTTCTTGGCGGCCTTGATCGTCGTGGCCAGGCCGCGCGCCTCAAGCTTGCCGAAGATGAACGGCTTGAACAGCTCCAGGGCCATCTTCTTGGGCAGACCGCACTGGTGCAGCTTGAGCGCCGGACCAACCACGATCACGGAGCGCCCGGAGTAGTCGACGCGCTTGCCGAGCAGGTTCTGACGGAAACGGCCCTGCTTGCCCTTGATCATGTCGGCCAGGGACTTGAGCGGACGCTTGTTGGAGCCGGTGATGGCACGGCCGCGACGACCGTTATCCAGCAGGGCGTCTACCGCTTCCTGCAGCATGCGCTTCTCGTTGCGCACGATGATGTCCGGCGCGTTGAGGTCCAGGAGCCGCTTGAGGCGGTTGTTCCGGTTGATCACGCGGCGGTACAGATCGTTGAGATCGGAGGTCGCAAAGCGGCCGCCGTCCAGCGGTACCAGCGGACGGAGATCGGGCGGCAGCACGGGCAGCGCGTTTAGGACCATCCACTCCGGGTTGTTGCCGGAGTTGGCGAAGGCTTCCATGAGCTTGAGGCGCTTGGAGAGCTTCTTGATCTTGGTCTCGGAGTTCGTCTGCGGGATTTCCTCGCGCAGGCGCGCGATCTCGCTGTCGATGTCGAGTTGCTTCATGAGGTCCTGGATGGCCTCGGCGCCCATCTTGGCCGTGAACTCGTCGCCGAACTCTTCCATGGCCTCGTAGTACTGCTCGTCGGTCAGCATCTGCGAGTGCTCGAGGGTCGTCATGCCCGGATCGGTAACGACGTAGGACTCGAAGTACAGCACGCGCTCGATGTCGCGCAGCGTCATGTCCAGCAGCAGGCCGATGCGCGAGGGCAGCGACTTGAGGAACCAGATGTGGGCTACGGGGGAGGCCAGCTCGATGTGGCCCATGCGCTCCCGGCGCACCTTGGCCAGAGCAACCTCAACGCCACACTTCTCACAGATCACGCCACGGTGCTTGAGGCGCTTGTACTTGCCGCAGAGACACTCGTAGTCCTTCACCGGCCCGAAGATTTTCGCGCAGAACAGACCGTCGCGCTCGGGCTTGAAGGTCCGGTAATTGATGGTCTCGGGTTTTTTTACTTCGCCGAAGGACCAGGAGCGGATCATGTCCGGCGATGCGAGGCCGATGCGGATCGCGTCGAACTCGTCAGACTGTCCCTGGGACTTCAGAAGGTTAATCAAATCTTTCAAGGCATTTCCTCCACGAGGTGTTTTTGCCGTACCGGGCGGGAATGTCTACTGCGACAAATCCGCCCGATCGCCGAATCCATAAGTGCGTGTCGAGTTACTCGCTTTCCAGTTCGATATCGATACCGAGAGAGCGGATCTCCTTGACCAGCACGTTGAAGGACTCGGGCATACCCGGTTCCATGCGATGGTCGCCATCGACGATGTTCTTGTACATCTTCGTGCGACCGGCGACGTCGTCCGACTTCACCGTCAGCATTTCCTGCAGCGTGTACGCCGCGCCGTAAGCTTCGAGGGCCCACACTTCCATCTCTCCGAAGCGCTGGCCACCGAACTGCGCCTTACCACCCAGTGGCTGCTGCGTAACAAGGCTGTAGGAACCGGTAGAGCGTGCGTGCATCTTGTCGTCGACGAGATGGTTCAGCTTCAGCATGTACATGTAACCCACGGTGACGGGCCGATCGAAGGCATCACCCGTACGTCCGTCGTACAGGGTGAACTGCCCGCTCTCCGGCATATCGGCGAGTTCGAGCAGATCCTTGATGCTCTCTTCCGCCGCACCGTCGAATACCGGCGTCGCCATGGGCACGCCGCGGCACAGGTTACGCGCAAGCTCGAAAACCTCGTCGTCCGTGAGGCCTGCGATGTCCGCCGCGCGGCCGGCACCGTTGTTGTAGATGCTCTCGAGGAACTTGCGCAGTTCAGCGACCTTGCGCTGCTCTTCGAGCATTTCGTCGATCTTGCGGCCGAGGCCGTGCGCCGCCATACCGAGGTGCGTCTCGAGAATCTGGCCCACGTTCATGCGCGACGGCACGCCGAGGGGGTTGAGCACGATATCCACCGGCTCGCCCTTTTCGTCGTAGGGCATGTCCTCGACGGGCATGATCACGGAGATCACACCCTTGTTGCCGTGACGACCGGCCATCTTGTCGCCGGGCTGAATGCGACGCTTGACCGCCAGGTACACCTTGACGATCTTGAGCACGCCCGGGGCGAGATCATCGCCGCTCTGCAGCTTGCGCTTCTTGTCTTCGAAACGCTCTTCAAGCTGCTTGTTTTGCTCTTCAAGCTGCTGCTGTGCCGACGCCAGGGCGTCGTTCAGCTCCGGCTTGTCGAGCTTGAGCTTGAACCACTGATCGCGATCGAGCTCTTCCAGAACCGCCGCGGACAGCTTTGTGCCCTTCGCGAGACCACCGCCGCTGACCGTCGTTGCACCGTTCAGGAGGTTGCTGAGGAATGAGTAGGTCGCCTCTTCATAGATGCGGAACTCTTCTTTCAGATCCTTGCGGTACTCGTCGAGCTGGCTCTTCTCGATCTGCTTGGCGCGGGCGTCCTTTTCCAGACCGTCGCGGGTAAATACCTGCACATCGATGACCGTGCCCTTGGTGCTGGACGGCACACGCAGGGAGGTATCCTTAACGTCCGACGCCTTCTCACCGAAGATCGCGCGCAGGAGCTTCTCTTCCGGGGTCAGCTGCGTTTCACCCTTGGGCGTGACCTTGCCTACCAGGATATCACCGGCGTCAACCTCGGCGCCGATGTACACGATGCCGGACTCGTCGAGATTAGACAGCGCGCCTTCACCGACGTTGGGTATATCGCCGGAAATCTCTTCCGGACCCAGCTTCGTGTCGCGAGCGATACAGGTGAGTTCCTGAATATGGATCGTGGTAAAGCGATCCTCCTTCACGACGCGCTCCGAGACGAGAATCGAGTCCTCGAAGTTGTAGCCGTTCCAGGGCATGAATGCGATACGCATGTTCTGGCCCAGAGCCAGCTCTCCCATGTCGATAGACGGACCGTCGGCGAGGATATCGCCGCGCGACACCGCGTCGCCTCGGCTCACGATGGGACGCTGGTTGATGCACGTATTCTGGTTCGAACGCACGTACTTGGTCAGGTTGTAAATATCGACCGGTGCCTCACCAGGACCAACCTCGGCGTCGTCAACCCGTACCACGATACGGCTCGCATCCACGGAGTCGATAACACCCGGACGCTTGGCGACCACGCACACGCCGGAGTCGGCGGCGACGAAGCGCTCCATGCCCGTACCTACAAGAGGCTTCTCGCTGCGCAGGGTCGGTACGGCCTGCCGCTGCATGTTCGAGCCCATGAGGGCGCGGTTGGCGTCGTCGTGCTCGAGGAACGGAATCAGCGCAGCGGCCACGGACACGACCTGCTGAGGTGACACATCCATGTAGTCGATGCGCTCCGGCGGCATCACCGTGAATTCGTTCAGGTGACGCACGGCGATGAGATCGTCGACGAAGCGCTTGTCGTCGTCGAGGCTTGCCGAGGCCTGAGCGATCACGTGATCGGCCTCATTGATCGCCGACAGGTACGCGATATCGTCGGTGACCACGCCGTCTACGACTTTACGGTACGGCGTCTCGAGGAAGCCGTACTCGTTGGTGCGCGCATAGACGGCGAGCGAGTTGATCAGGCCAATGTTCGGACCTTCCGGCGTCTCAATCGGGCAAACACGACCGTAGTGCGTCGGGTGTACGTCGCGCACCTCGAAGCCCGCGCGCTCACGGGTCAGGCCACCCGGGCCGAGAGCCGATACACGACGCTTGTGGGTCACTTCCGACAGCGGGTTGTTCTGGTCCATGAACTGCGACAGCTGGCTGGAGCCAAAGAACTCTTTCACAGCGGCCTGCACCGGCTTCGCGTTGATGAGGTCCTGCGGCATGAGGCCTTCGCTCTCCGCCATGGACAGGCGCTCTTTCACGGCGCGCTCTACGCGTACCAGGCCTACGCGGAACTGGTTTTCGGCCATCTCCCCAACGCTGCGGATGCGACGGTTACCCAGGTGGTCGATATCGTCGACCATGCCCTTACCGTTGCGGATCGAGACGAGGGTCTGCAGCACGTCCACGATGTCTTCCCGGGACAGGGTGCCCTCGCCGGTGATTTCGTCGCGACCGAGGCGGCGGTTAAACTTCATGCGTCCCACGGCCGACAGATCGTAGCGGTCCGAAGAGAAGAACAGGTTTTGGAACAGGTTCTCCGCCGACTCCTTGGTTGGCGGCTCGCCGGGGCGCATCATGCGGTAGATCTCTACCAGAGCTTCGAGCTCGTTGCGCGTGGTGTCCTGCCGAAGCGTGTCTGAAACGAACGGACCGCAGTCCAGCTCGTTCGTGTAGATCGTCTCAACGGACTTGATGTTGGCCTCTATCAGCTTGGCCAGTACTTCTTCCGTAAGCTCGGTGTTGCACTCGAAGAGCACCTCGCCGCTCGCCTCATCCACCACGTTCTTCGCCAGGGAGCGGCCGTGGAGATACTCAGCGGGAACGGGCAGCTGGGTGACGCCCGCCTCGTCGAGTTCGCGGATGTGGCGCACGGTGATACGGCGACCACGCTCAACGATGACCTTGCGTCCGATCTTGATATCGAAGGCGGCGATATCACCGCGCAGGCGCTCGGGCACCAGCTCGATCTGATATTCCCCTTCTTCGTCCATCGTGAAGGTGTTGAAGTCGTAGAACATCGCCAGGATTTCCTCGGAGTCGTAACCGAGGGCGCGCAGCAGGATCGTCGCCGGAAGCTTGCGGCGACGGTCGATGCGGGCGAATACGAGGTCCTTGGGGTCGAACTCGAAGTCGAGCCAGGAGCCGCGGTAGGGGATGATCCGCGCGGAGTAGAGCAGCTTTCCAGAGCTGTGGGTCTTGCCCTTGTCATGATCGAAGAACACGCCCGGCGAACGGTGCAGCTGGGACACGATCACGCGCTCCGTACCGTTCACGATGAAGGTACCGTTGTCCGTCATGAGCGGTATCTTGCCCATGTAGACTTCCTGCTCCTTGATGTCCTTGATGGACTTATTGGAGCTTTCCTTGTCGTAGATGATCAGGCGCACCTTGACCTTGATCGGGCAGTCATAGGTCACTCCACGAAGCTGACACTCGGCCACGTCGAACTCGGGAGTGCCGAGGCGATAGTCGACGTATTCGAGAGCGGCATTGCCGCTGTAGCTCACGATGGGGAAGACCGACTTGAAGGCCGCGTGCAGACCGTAGTCCTGACGCTCATCCGCAGCCACATCCTGCTGCGTGTACTTGCGGTACGAATCGAGCTGTATCGCGAGCAGGAACGGAACATCCATGACGCTCGGCAGGTTGCCGAAGTCTTTGCGGATGCGTTTTTTCTCAGTGTACGAGTAGGCCATCTGTACTCCCCGGAGCTGTGAACGCGGTCATCACGCCGCGCGAAAATTCGGGTCCCTATGCCGGGTCGTGACAGTTCACGGCGCGACAATCGGGAGGCCTGCCAGCGGCTCACAATCGAGCCTGCTTAAGCAGGAAAAGGCCGGCGAGCCCCAGGCCCGCCAGCCTTTGTCAGACCGGAGCGAACTCCGGTCGAATATCAAGCTTACTTAAGCTCAACGGAGCCGCCGGCTTCCTCAAGCTGCTTCTTGATATCTTCGGCTTCTTCCTTGGAAGCGCCTTCCTTGATCGGAGACGGTGCACCGTCGACCAGGCCCTTGGCTTCCTTGAGGCCAAGGCCCGTGACAGCACGAACCACCTTGATCACGTTTACTTTCTTCTCGCCAGCGGCGGTCAGAACAACGTCAAACTCAGTCTGCTCAGCAGCGGCGGCGGCTTCGCCACCGGCTGCAGCGGCGGGAGCCGCGGCAACGGCTGCAGCAGCCGTAACGCCAAACTTCTCTTCCATGGCGTCGATGAGTTCAACAACTTCCATCACGCTCATTGAGGCGATGGCTTCCAGAATGTCGTCTTTGGACATACCCATGAGGTCTATACTCCTATACATGAAGCTCGATGAAGCGGTTCACCGCTTGTCCCGAGCCCGTTTCTCCTGCTGTTTCCCCACACCGCCGGCGCTTCATGCGCGAAGGCGAGCTGTGGATAGTCGAGCAGGCCGTGGACTGTTGCGTTGGAGAGCGCCGGGCAAATGCCTAGGCAGTCTCCTGTTCCTTCTGATCGCGTACTGCGGCCAGCGTGCGCACCAGCTTTCCAGGTACTTCGTTCATCGTCTGTGCGAGCTTGGTGACAGGCGCCTTCATGACGCTCATCAGCATGGACAGCGCCTGTTCGCGCGTCGGCAGCTTCGCCAGCACATCCAACTGTTCCGCACCCAGCATCTGGCCGCTTACCGCCAGCGCCTTGACTTCAAATTCCTCGTTGTCTTTCGCGAAGTCCTTGAAAAGTCGTGCCGCGGCGCCCGGATCTTCCATGGAAAATCCGAACAGGGAGGGGCCTACGAGCGCGTCGTTGATGCACTCATACTCCGTTCCCGAGAGCGCGCGCTTGGCCAGGGTGTTGCGCACAACGCGCAGCGTTACCTGGTTTTCGCGAGCGTCCTTCCGCAGCGCCGTCATCCCATCCACCGAAACACCACGTGCGTCGGCAATGACGAGGGACAGGGCACTGGTGGCAGTCTCGTTAACTTCAGCTACGATCGCCTTTTTGTCTTCGAGTCCAATTGCCACTGGTTTTACTCCTGGATTGCTTGTTTCAGCAGCGGCGTCCGCTTAAGACACCGCCACCACCCGTTTATGGTGGTGTTCCGACCTGACCGGAGCCGGGCCCCGGATTCGGACGAGCCGGCCGCACTGAGTGCTCCCGCTCCCACCATTTTTGCCATCTGCGTAGGCTTTGGCGCCGTGCTCAAAGAGCGCTTTGCCTCGATTAAGCCTTGCCTGCGTTTTCCCTTGGCTTGCATTCAACTTTCACGAAGCTGATCTGAAGCTGTCGGGGCGTAAGCAACGCGCCTACGGTCTTTGATGGTCTTCCGTATTCGACGGGTGGCTCCAGCAGTCCAGTTTCACTGGCCTGTTGGCTTCGGGCTTCGGCCCGAAAGAAACAACCGCGTTACAGAGACCTCAAAGGGCAGTCCTACCAGAGTCTGTCGCTTTGCGACGCACTCGATAGATCCGCCGTCACTCACCCCTCCGTGGGTGAGCCCACTTCGACTTCGCCTTACGGCAGGCGCCGAAGCATGGCCTGACCCGCTGAATCCGTTCAGAGATCCAGCGAAGCCTGATCGATGGTCACGCCCGGTCCCATGGTGGTGGAGAGCGTGACTTTCTTCATGTAGACACCCTTCGCCGCCGCCGGCTTAGCCTTCTTGAGGTCAGCCAATACGGCTTCGAGGTTGCCGCGGATCGCATCGGCCTCAAAGCTGATCTTGCCGATGCCGCCGTGGATGATGCCGTTCTTGTCCGTGCGGAACCGCATCTGACCCGCTTTGGCGTTCTTGACCGCCGTCTCTACGTCCGGTGTAACCGTGCCCGTCTTGGGGTTGGGCATCAGGCCGCGAGGACCCAGGATCTGGCCCAGTTGGCCAACGACACGCATCGCGTCAGGCGAGGCGACAACAACGTCAAAATCCATCATGCCGCCCTTGACCTGCTCGGCGAGCTCTTCCATGCCGACGAACTCGGCGCCTGCAGCGGTCGCCTTGTCGGCGTTGTCGCCCTGGGTAAACACCGCGACACGTACATCACTACCCGTACCGTGAGGCAAGGTCGTCGCACCTCGCACCGCCTGGTCGGATTTCTTGGCGTCGACGCCTAGCTTGACCGCTACTTCTATCGTTTCGTTGAACTTGGCCGTCGCCGTCTCCTTGAGAAGGCCCACGGCCTCATCGAGAGGGTAGGCGCGGTTTGCGTCGACCTTCTCGCGAAACATCTTCAAACGCTTGCTGAGCTTGGCCATCAGTTCACCCCCTCAACGTCGATACCCGCCGAACGGGCACTGCCGGCGATGGTGCGCACGGCGGCGTCCATATCCGCAGCCGTGAGATCCGGCCACTTCTGCTGCGCTACCTCTTCTAGCTGCGCGCGATTAACCTTGCCCACCTTGTTGGTGTTCGGCTCGCCGGATCCCTTCGCGATACCGGCAACCTTTCGAAGAAGCACGGCCGCGGGGGGCGTCTTCTTGATAAAGGTAAAGGAGCGGTCGTTGTAAACGGTGATAACCACGGGAATCGGCAGGCCGGGCTCCGTGCCCTGCGTATCGGCGTTGAACGCCTTGCAGAATTCCATGATGTTCACACCGTGCTGGCCCAGGGCCGGGCCCACGGGGGGGCTCGGATTGGCCTGGCCGGCCGGTACCTGAAGCTTGATATAAGCCTCGATCTTCTTCGCCATGGGATTGTCTCCGTGGGTTCAAGCGGTGACCGTCGACCTCGGGTCGAGAGTCACCTCCCCGTTCCTGGGTGCCGGCCTGGCTGCCGGTCGACCCCGAATTACGGGAGGCAAAACTGCCTCCCCTGAATGACTGCGTACTACCGCAAGCAGCCGTATTTCGCTCTGCCGAACCTCTCGCTCAGCGCAGGGCCGCAGTGATCAGGCCTTTTCGACCTGACCGAATTCCAGCTCCACCGGGGTGGAGCGGCCAAAGATCAGAACCGCCACATTCAGACGACTTTTCTCGTAGTTCACTTCCTCAACGACACCGTTGAAGTCGTTGAACGGCCCATCGATAACGCGGACCATTTCGCCCGGCTCGAACATGGTCTTCGGCCGCGGCGCCTCGGTGCCTTCCTCGATGCGGTTCAGAATCGCATTGGCCTCCGCGTCGCTAATGGGTGAAGGTGCATCGGCCTTACCGCCGATGAAGCCCAGCACGCGCGGCGTCTCCTTCACCAGGTGCCAGGTCTCGTCGTCGAGCTCCATCTGCACCAGTACGTAGCCCGGGAAAAACTTCCGCTCGCTCTTGCGCTTCTGGCCCGCGCGCATCTCGATGACCTCTTCCGTAGGGACGAGCACGTCCCCGAAGCGATCGTTCATGCTGTGCAATTCGATGCGTTCCTGGAGGGCGGTAGCGACCTTCTTCTCGTAGCCCGAGTAGGCCTGCACTACGTACCAGCGCATTGCCATCCGCGGCGACTCTGCACCGCCGACCGCACCGCTATTCGTCTCGCCGTTCCCGTCCATATCTTCCATTTGAAGCCCGTTTTCCTCAGCCGATGGCCAGTGATGCCAGCCAACCCAGGAACGAATCGAGTCCCCAGAGGATCAGCGCCATCAACAACACGAACGCGACCACAATCATCGTGGTCTGTACGGTTTCCTGGCGGGTCGGCCAAACAACCTTGCGAATCTCGGTTCGCGAGCCCTTCACCAGGGACCAGAACGACGCGCCTTTCGCGGTTTGGAGAGCAACAAATCCGGCAACCACGGCAAGCGCGACGATCGCCAGGACACGGTACAACAGCGACTCATTGGAGAAGTAGCTGTTGCCCACAACCGCTACGGCGACCAGGGCCGTTACGACCAGCCATTTCAGGGAATCGAACCGGCTTACCGGTGCGTCTGTGCTCATTGCGGTGTTATCACCTTTACGTCCACACTCACGTCGTACTCAATACTGTCTCAACGCTCTAAACACTCTGCCCCTCGCGCCGACCCGTTCGGTGACTGGATCGTCGTGAGATGGCAGGCCAGGAGGGAATCGAACCCCCAACCTGCGGATTTGGAATCCGCTGCTCTGCCAATTGAGCTACTGGCCTGTAACTCGTTTCACCACTTAGCTGGTGCCTGCCGTCACTCTTTATGAGACGACAAAGCCGAATCTCAGGATTCGGCTCTAAATCAGACACTGTCGTCGCGGCAGACCGGTACGGGTTGTTGCACTGAGCGCATCAAGCCATGCGCGCCGGCGCGAACCGCGACAACTGTATCGACGCCTTACTCGATAATCTTGGCCACCACACCGGCGCCCACGGTACGGCCACCCTCGCGGATTGCGAAGCGCAGACCGTCTTCCATGGCGATCGGCGCAATCAGCGTCACCACCATCTGGATGTTGTCACCCGGCATGACCATCTCAACGCCCTCCGGAAGCTCACACGCCCCCGTCACGTCCGTCGTGCGGAAGTAAAACTGCGGACGG
>JBCBTK010000042.1:0-18976 GCA_039818725.1 Pseudomonadota bacterium | reverse complement strand
GCCTGGAAAGCGCCTTCATGCTGCAGGTGCTCCGGCGCCCAGGGCCTTTTCTGGCAGGCGGCCTCCAGACGCCCGATGAGCGCTGCAATCGCTCCGCCGGCATGGCTGATGCAAATATCCAGCTTCGGATGCCGCTCCAGGACTTCGCCATAGATCAGCGTCGCGACGGCGATGGTTTCCTGGGCGGCGAAGCCCACGATGATGTCCAGATCGAACTGCCGAAGATTCCGGTCGCCGGGGGGGCCGTCGATACCGGCCGGCCCGGGGTGGATAAACAGCGGCACGTCGAGATCGGCCACGGTTGAGTAGAACGGATCGAGGCCCGGGTCATTGAGATGGCGTCCGAAGTCCGTGCCGATGTAGGGGCCCAGGAGCCCGAGCTGCTCAACGGCGCGCCTCAGCTCGGCGCAGGCTTCGGTCGTATCCTGCATGGGCACAGCGGCAAAGCCCGCAAAGCGCTCTGGAAATCTTGCGACAAGCGCCGCTAGCGCGTCGTTGTGACGGCGACAGAATGCCGTCGCTTCCTCGGCCGGAATGAAGTGAAAATAGGTCAGTGGGTTCGGCGAAAGCACCTGCATATCGATGCCCGCACGATCCATGGCTTTTATGCGCAGCTCGGGATCCATGAATGGGCTGCCCTCGTAGCGCACGCCGTGCAGGCAGTAGTCCCCGACGCGAAACCAGGGGGTGCCATCTTCGTTGCGGCCCAACTCCGGCCCGTAAGAGCCCGCCGCCTGCATCGTGTCGCCCAGGACCACGTGGGCGTGCACATCGATAACCCCGGCCCGAGCCAGGGCGGCGCGGCTGCGTGCGAGGGCGTTGTTTTCAGATGGGTTTTGCATAACCACCGTCCACCAGCAGGTTTGCGCCGGTGATGTAGCTGGCTGCCCGCGAAGCCAGGAACAGCACCGCCGCGGCTATTTCCCCCGGTTGGGCGAAGCGCCCAAGGGGTATGCTCGAGGCAATACCATCGCGCAGCGCTTCCGGGTCCGTGCCCGACGCCGCACCGCGTTCATTTAACAGCGAGGTAACGCGGTCCGTGGCGGTCCATCCCGGACACACGGTATTGACCAGCACGCCATCAGCCGCGACTTCGTTCGCCAGGGTCCTGGCCCATCCGGCCACCCCGAGGCGAAGACTGTTCGACAGCATCATGTTCTCCAGCGGCTGGCGCACGGAGACCGAGGAAATGTTGACGATTCGCCCATCCCCGGCGCGGCGCATGGCCGGCAGCGCCAGACGCGTCAGCCGCACGGCCGATAGCAGGGTCAGCTCGAAGGCGGCTTCCCAGGCGTCGTCGTCGAGGGCGTCGTGCGCGGCGGCCGGGGGTCCTCCGGCGTTATTGATGAGCACCATGGGCGCGCCGATGGCATCAACGACTTTGTCCCAGACGCGCTTGAGGGCGTCAGCATTCGTGGCATCGGCGCAGAAGCCGTGAATCTCGCCACTGGTTTCTCCCGCCAGCTCCGCCACGGTCTCGCCCACGACCGCTTCGTCGCGCGCAAAAATCGCCACACGCGCTCCCTCGAGGAGAAACTGTCGTGCCACCTCGCGGCCGATGCCGCGGCTGGCCGCGGCGACAAGCACCGGCGTATCGCGCAGTCCCAGATCCACGGATTATTCCTCCGGTGCCACCGTACAGATCAATCCATTGAGTTCCGGCCCTGCGTCGATCTGGCAGGCAAGGCGCGAATGGCGTGCATCGAAATGCTCCTGGAACTGCAGGAGCGTGTCCTCTTCGGCGCGCCTCGGTGGCAGTCGCTCCACCCAGGCGTCGTCGATCAGCACATGGCAGGTGGCGCAGGACGCGCAGCCACCGCAGCTCGCTTCAACGCCGATATCCTCATCGTAAAGCGCATGCATCAGCGTCGGGTGGCCTGGCTGCATAAGGACTTCCCGTTGCTCCCCGTCGCGGGTGTATACCTTCAAGCGTATGTCTTCATTTACTGCCATGGCTGCTGTGCTATCTCCGTTGTTCAGTCGTTAGTCAGGCCAAGCCCGAGTCCGCCGTCCACTTCCAGCGTTGCGCCGGTGGTCCAGTCGGATTCGATGAGGTAGGCCATGGCTTCGGCGACGTCGCGCTCGGAACCAATCCGGCCCAGGGCGTGCAGCGGCGCAATACCCTCAAGTCGCTGCCGCGCGGCGTCGTCGTCGAAGAGTCCGGCGCGCTGATTGATCTCGGTAAACACCGCACCGGGCAAAATACAGTTGACGCGGATCTGTCGTGGACCCAGTTCCGCGGCCAGCACCCGGGACAGCGCTTCAACGGCGCCCTTGGTGGCCGCGTAGGGAGATACGCCGGGAAAGGCACGCCGGGTGTGCACACTGCCGAGGAAAATCACGGCGCCGCGTCGTGCCGCTAGCGCTTCGGTGCAGAGCCCGGTCAACATCATGGCCGCGACGACGTTGCTGTGGAACAGCTCAAGAAGGCTCTCCTCGGCAAGGGTTTCGATCGGGCCGCGGTACATGTTGCCGGCGTTGTTCACGAGGGCGTCGAGTCCATCGCCGTGCGCGCATGCGGCGCTGACCAGCGCCTCGCGATCCGCTTCAAGCGTGATGTCTGCGGCAATACCGAGACAGCGCTCCCCAAGGTCTGCGGCGACCGATTCGATACGCTCGCGCCGGCGTCCGCAGATGGTGACGCGGGCGCCCGCGGTGACGAAGTACTCGGCGGCGCCGCGACCAAGCCCCGAGCCTCCTCCGGTGATCAGGATCGACTTGCCCGCCAGGCCGCTCACGCCGCCGCCTCCGACGCCGGTCGCTTCAACACCCAGGCGACGAGACCGCGCAAAGCCTCGGCGTGAGCGGGAACGGCCAGGGACTCCGGGTCGTGGCCGAGCAGATCGCAGGCCACGCGGCCGGCTCCCACGCGCTGCCGCCAGACCAGCGGCTGTTCCCGACCCGCCTCGTCCTCCGCGACGAGCAGGGTCTCGATATCTTCACGCAGGTCCAGATCCGAATAGCGTTCGTCCGTGACCTCGAACGGCTGCAACCCCAATGCCGCGCCCGCGGCGGTGGGTCTTACCGAGACAGGCGCCGGCGGTGGATGGTAGGACTCGTCCCAGCGCCAGGCGCCGCCGAGGAGATCGCGCCAGTCGGGCCAGTCCCCAAAGCAGATGGATGCCGCATGCAGGCCCAGCATGGCGCCCCCCTCGCGCACGAAATCATCGATAGCGCGGCGACTTGCCGCGGACAGCGAGAGCGCCCACTGCTCGCGCCATGGCGCGTATTTCTCTCCATCCATGCGCCAGCGGAGCGCGTTGACCGTGAGCATGTCGTAACCGCCCTCGGCAAGTTCCCCCAGTGCTTCTTCGACGTCTTCCCGGATCGTCGAGCGTATGCCGAGCGGTACAAGGAGCGTTTCCAGCGCCCGGGACGTTGCCTCGAAATCGTGGAATATCCCCCCGCTGAGGATGAGGTTTCGGGACATGGGAATCCTCAGCTTCGCGGGAGGTGCGACAGCACGCTGTTGATGACACCCCCGTCGATCACGAGTTCGTGACCGCAGATGTAGCCGGCCGCCGGCGAATCGAGAAACAGCACGGCCTCGCTGATGTCCCTCGCCTCACCCAATCGGCGCATGGGTACGCCGCCGGCCCGCACCTCGCGCGCCCGGGGGTTCGCGTAGATGGGCTTGGACATACCCGCGTCGATGAAGCCGGGAGCGATGGCGTTCACACGCAGACCCCGAGGGCCCCACTCCAGGGCCATGGCCTGGGTCATACAGGCCATGGCGGCTTTGGTGCCGCCATACAGCCCGATACCTGGGGCGGGATGCACTCCGTTGACCGACGTGATGTTGATGATGTGCCCGGAACCTCGCTCGAGCATTCCCGGCGCGACCGCGCGGGCGCAGTAGCAGGCGCCGAGAAAGTTCACGCCGACCGCAGCCGCATAGTCGTCCGGCGACTGCTCCTCGAGCGCACCGAAGCGGACGATCCCGGCATTGTTCACAAGCAGGTCGGGGGTCTCGCCGAACTCTTCGATGGCTTGGGCGACCGAAGCCGCATCGCTTACATCCGCGACCATGGCGCGCGAGTCCGCGAGTTCCGCGGCCAACGCCTGCGCTTCCTCGCCAAGACGATCGAGTATCCCCACGCTATAGCCAGCGGCCGACAACGCGCGCGCAATGTCGGCGCCCAGGCCGCTCCCGCCGCCGGTCACAATGGCGCACCTCATGCCGCAACTCCCGGAAACAGAACCGGGTAGTGTTTCCAGTTGGCCCGCTCCGTATCCGGGTCGGCCACCGGCGGGTTATCCGGATCGGCGGTGGCGCCGTTATCGAGAAGGGTTTTCACGAGATTGGTTACGGTGCCGATGGGGTGCTCGGCTGGCTGCGTTTCCGCCGTGGGTAGCGAGCCGCCGGCGAGCTCGCGACCGAAGCAGGTGTGCACGCCGACACCGAAGGTCAGCGCGTAGGGTGGTTTGCGCCCCGAGACTTCGCGGTGGGGGTTGTAGCGATCCGCGTCTTCACCGTAGAGCGCCTCGTCCTGGTTCGCGTGGGCGAGCTTTACCACCACGCTGTCGCCCTCGTTCACGGATTCGCCGGCCGGCAGCGACATCGGACAGGTCACGCTGCGCCAGGCCACCGGACTCGCCGGGTGCAGGCGCAGGCTTTCGTGGACGCAGCGCTGCAGGAACAGCACGTCATCGGGCAAGCGCGCTGCATCTTCCGGGTGTTCCCGAGTCCAGCAGCTGATCTCGTGAAACGCATGCACCGTCGAATTTGCCGTACTGTGCGACGCGGCCTGCAGAAAGAACGCGACTTCGCGGCGAATGGTTTCGAGGTCCAGGCCCTGTTCCTCGCGGTTGGCGAGTAGCACGGTCAGCACGTCTCGGGGCAGTTCCTCGTCCGCCAGCTTCCCCTCGGCTTTTGCGGCGAGCATGGCTTCACGGCGCGCAAGGGAGTGCTGGAAGAAGCGCTCGTCGAAAAGATCCATGGCGGCGCCGACTTCCTCTACCACCTCGGCCTTGTTGCGGGTGGAGTGAAAAAGCGTTGCGCCTTCGCTGAATTTGCGTACCAGGGTGAGCAGCGCCTCGGTCTCTTCGGGCGTGTGTTCGCGGTCGATCCCGGCAATGCTCGCGGAGAGGTTGATATTGACCCGGAACCCGAAGTCCGGAAGGTCCGCGCGACCCGCGGCTAGATAGGGGCCCAGCGTTTCGCGGACGATGTCCGGGTAGACCTCGCGCTCGTAGTAGTGAATGAAATTGCGCCGGAAGAGCTGCAGTTCCACCGCACGCCGCGCCGTATGAGTCTGCCCGTGCAGTGTCAGCAGCACATCGCGCATGAGTACATCGCATTCGCTGTACATGGACTGGCGCAGGCGACGATCGCAGAGAGCCGCGAACGCCGCTTCATAGCGATCGATGCTGACCGTCGACATCAGCTCCCACCGATGCGGTCGAAGACCACCGGGTATTCGGCCCACACATCGCGCTCCGAAGCTTCGATCTTGCGCGGCGGGCGATCCGGGTCCGGGCGCATTCCCCGGGCCAGCAGCTCACCGATGATCGTCGCCAGCGTGCCGTACTGGTGATTGTCCGGATCGTAGTCATTCGCATCGCGCAGCACGGTCCCGGCTACGAGGTGCATACCGAGGCACACGTGCATGCCGCCGCCGAAGGAAAGTCCTGCCGGACCGACCTGGGGCGGTCGCTGTCTGAACGGGTTGAATTGAGCGGCGTCATCGCCGAATACGCTCCGGTCCCGGTTCGCCGTCTGCAGGTCGATGATCACCTTGCTGCCTTCGGCGACCTGGGCATCGTCGACCGCCACGGGGCAGGTGGCGCGGCGCCAGGATTCGGGGCTAGACGGATGCAGCCGCAGACTCTCGTGGACAAAGCGTTGCAGCGTCAGCCGATCGGCGGCGAGGTCTGCCGGCGTTCCATCATGCTGCTTAAACCACGCGAAGATTTCGTTTGCCGCGTGCACGAGGGAATGCACGGAGGTGTGCGAAGCGGCGAGATAAAAGAAGGCCACCTCTTTCATCAGGACCTCGTGCGTGAGCTGGAGTTGCTCATCGTTCATGAGCAATACGGTCAGGATGTCACGCGGGAGGGCCTTCTCTTCGATCTCGCCGGCTCGGAAAGACCGCAGCAAGGCTTCCCGGCGCTGCCGCGAAGGCGCAAAGAAGCGCTGGTCGAACTCGTCGATGGCGGCGGTGATCTCCTGCATGATGGCCGTGCGATCGCCCCGGTACTGACCGATCGTCGCCGCCTGCCCGAGCTGGATAAGGAGTCGATGCAGCGTGTCGGCCTCTTCGACGCTGCCGTCGACGCGATCCACGCCGGCGAAGGCCAGGGATACGTGAACCATGATTCGGTAGCCGAGGCTCTTCAGATCCTGCGCCTGGTCGATGAGAAACTGATCCAGAGTTTCCGTAAGCAGGGCGGGAAAGATCTCGTTCTCGTAGAGGCGGAAAAAGTTTTTGCGGAAAAGCTGGCTTTCCACGGCGCGGCGGCTGCGGTGCTCGTCGCCATGGAGATTGACCAGCACCCGCTCCATGAGGATGCCGCCCTCGTCGTAAAGCGCCTGCCGCAGATCTCGGTTGAGCAGCGCCTTGGTGGCGCCGTGGAATTCATCCACTCGGTATTCGCTCATTTTCGCTCCGATTTATATTTATTCTGTTTGCGTCTCTTTGAGGCTACGTCGGACCGCCTCGCTGTGGTTCAGCTGGATTCGCCGATTGCTTGCACCGGGGTTTCCGGGCGCGGCGGGGCCACGTCGGCGTAGCTGACTTTGTGCAAAGCGATGTAGCGCACGAGCATGTCACCCTGGTCCGTCGTGTGCTGTCGCATCGCATCTCCGGCCCGTCGCGCGTCGCCGCGCAGAATGGCGTTCAGCACGCGCTCGTGATCGTCCTGGTTGGTCCGTATACGTTCTGGCGCGAGCACCTGAAAGCGGCGGAAGGGATTGACGCGGCCCGCCAGCGCCTCGGCCGCATCGATCAGCGCTTTGTTCTTGCACCCGGCCACAACCAGTTGGTGGAACTGGCGCCCGAGCTCGGCGTACACGTGCGCCTCCTCGGTCGAAGCGGCCTGCGCCCGGTTATGAAGATCCACCAGAGCCTGCTTCTGCGCCTGCGTCATTCGATCCGTGGCAAGTCGCGCGGCGATGGCTTCGATTTCCGCCAGCGCTTCGAACAGCTCAAGCAGCAACTCCACGTCGAGGGGTGTCACCACCGCGCGCTTCTGTGCCTGCTTGGTTACCAGGCCGGCCCGCACCAGTGCACTGATCGCCTCGCGAACCGGTGTGCGGGATACGGCATAGGCCTCGGCTATGCGCGACTCGTTGAGCGTGACGCCGGGAGCGAGGCGACCGCTAAAGATGTCGCTTTCGAGACCAAGACGCACGAGCTCGGCCTGTGTCGGTGATGACTTGATGGTCACGCCGTTTTTCTTTGCCATTTCAGCAAGTCGATCCAGTCCGGATTCGGATGCGTTCAAATACTCAATAACCGGTTCCGGCCGCCCGAAACCCACGCTACACTACAGTAATCGGTCAATTGCATTCAATAAGGATAAATATGTATGCATTTTACAGCTGATTGTAGACCAGGATTTGGAAGTTGCCATTCCAGCCTACGCCTGCGGCATGAGAGGCGGCCCCGGAAAGGAGGCCGGCCATGTACAGCCTGAGCGTTAACGGACAGGTTCACGAAGTAGACGCCGACGCCGATACGCCCCTGCTGTGGGTGCTGCGTGATTTCCTGGCTCTCACCGGCACGAAGTTCGGCTGCGGCATGGGTCTGTGTGGGGCCTGCACGGTAAGCCTTGACGGCCGCCCCGTGCGCGCCTGCACGCTGCGCGTCAGCGATGTTGGTGAGGGTGAAGTGCGCACGATCGAGGCTCTCGCGACCGACGGCGAGCTGAATGTCGTACAGCGTGCCTGGCTCGATCTGGATGTCGCGCAATGTGGGTACTGCCAGTCCGGTCAGATCATGGCCGCGACGATGTTGCTCGAAGCGAACCCGAAGCCCGACGATGCCGCTATCGACAGCGCCATGAGCGGCAATGTTTGCCGCTGCGGCACCTATCAGCGTATTCGTGAGGCGGTGAAGCTGGCCGCGGAGCGTCTTCCGAATGCAGGAGGCGATCATGGTTGACAGTGCTGGACCGGCGGCGCTTACGCGACGCGTCTTTCTGCAACGCAGCGGCGGAGTGGCGCTGCTCGTGGGAATGGTGCTGCCCGCGGTGGGTGCAAAAGGAGTTACGAGTGCCAAAGAGAAGCTGCAGATCAACAGCTTTCTGCGCATCGACAGCGACGGTGGTGTGACCGTTCAGGCCAACCATTCGGAGTTTGGCAACGGCGCCTACACCATCATCCCTATGCTCGTCGCCGAGGAACTCGAGGTGCCTCTCTCCGCCATCCGACTGGAGGCGGCGCCTACACGACCCGAGTACTACTCCTCCGTGTTCGGGGAGTACCTGACGGCGGGGAGTATCACTACGTTCAGTCTTTGGGGGCCTTTGCGGACCGCCGGGGCTCAAGCGAAGGCCCTGCTTATTGATGCCGCCGCTGCCGAGTGGGGTGTACCCGCCGCAGATATCAGTGCCTCAGAAGGCCGTGTCCGCAGCGCGGATCGCGAGCTGGACTACGGCCAGCTGGTTGCAGTCGCCCAGCGGCGAGAGATCCCGCTGCGGGAGTCCGTCAGCCTGAAAGCGCCGGCGGATTTTACGCTGCTCGGTCAAGATCAGCCTCGCTTTGAAGGCCACAGCAAGGTGACCGGCGAGGCGCGGTTCGGCATCGACATCAAGCTACCGGGCATGCTCTATGCCTCGATCCTGCGCTGTCCTGTCTACGGCGGTAAACCGCGTGATTTCGACGCCAGCGCCGCGCTTGAGCAGCGCGGCGTGGTCAAGGTCAAGGCAATCAGCAACGGGGTCGCGGTGCTCGCGAGTAACTACTGGGCGGCGCGGAAGGGCCGCGATGTACTCACCGTGAACTGGGACGAGGGGGAGAATACGGCCTACTCCTCGGAGCGTTTTTTTGCGGAGTACCGGACGCTGGCCGACGAACCGGGCATGCTCGCCGAGGACATTGGGGACAGTCGCGCGGCCCTCGCCGACGCCGATGACACCGTGGAGTCGGTCTACGAACTGCCCTATCTGACCCACGTGACCATGGAACCCATGAATGCCACGGCGCGCGTCGAATCCGATCGCTGCGAAATCTGGTCGGGGACCCAGTACCAGAGCAACGACCAGGAACGCGTCTCGGCGTTGCTGGGTTTGCCACCCCAGGCGATTACCATCCACCGGCCATTGATAGGAGGCAGCTTCGGACGACGCGCCAGCAAGAGCGCCGACTTCACCATCGAAGCGGTGGAAGCGGCACGGGGCGAGGATGTGCCGGTGCAGGTGATCTGGTCCCGCGAAGAAGACGTGCGCAGCGGCCACTACCGACCCCTCTTTGTGCACAAGCTGCGTGGCGCCGTGGATGGTGACGGTCTGCCCCTGGCCTGGCACCAGACCGTGGTCGGCCAGTCGATCATGCAGCACACCAAGCACGACCCGGCCTACATGGTCGACGGCATGGACATCTACTCCCTGGACGGCTGTCTGCAGGAGCCTTTCGGTGTTTTCCCCTACGGCACGTCCTACGCGATTCCCAATCATCGCGTGGAAACACACAACCCGCTCAAGGTGGGTGTGGTGCCGCAGGAATGGCGATCGGTGGGTCACTCGCATACCGGCGTGGCCTACGAGTGCTTTCTGGACGAACTCGCCCACTCCGGCGGCCGTGATCCCCTCGATGTGCGCCAACACCTTGCCCGGGATCATGGTCGCATGAGTGCGGTGCTGGCGATGTTGCGAGATAAGAGCGCCTGGGATCGACCGCTGCCCGATGGCTGGGGCCGCGGCGTCGCGGCACGCATCTACTCAGTGACGCCTATTGCCCAAGTCGCGGAGGTCAGCGTGGACGATGCGGGCAACTACAGCGTTGAACGCGTAGTGTGCGTGGTGGACTGTGGATTTGCGGTCAACCCTTTGAACGTCGAGGCGCAGATTCAAAGTGGGATCGCCATGGGTCTGTCAGCGGTCGCCGGTGAGGAGATCGTGCTGGAAAACGGCCGCATCCGCCAAAGCAACTACCACGACTACCCGGTGCTGCGACTCCCGCAGATGCCGCGCATCGAGGTGCACATCGTCCAAAGCGAGGAAGTGCCGACCGGCGTCGGCGAGCAGGCGCTGGCGCCGACGGCCCCCGCCGTGCTCAACGCGCTGTTCGCCGCGACCGGGCGGCGTATTCGACGACTTCCGATCAAACACCACGACCTGACGTTGGTATAGGCATGCTGCACCACATCGTCTGGCTGAAGCGTAAGGCAGAGACTGACGAAACCCAGATGACAGAGCTGCTGGGCGACATTCGGGCTCTGGCTCATGCCGTGCCAGGTGTTGTCTCGGTGCACGCGGGCCGTAACCTGACCGATCGCGCGCTTGGATACGACTACGGGGTGAATGTTGTGCTCAGCGATCCCGAGGCGCTACAGCCCTACCTGGATCATCCGGCCCATCAGGCGGTGGGCGCCCGCCTTCGCGCATGCTGCGAAGTACTGGCTATGGATTTTGAAGATCCCTAGTGCAATTCCTCAACATTGAGCGGTGTGTCGGGCGCGCCCCTCAACGCCACTTCCCGGGTAAGCATGCTGCCCATAGCGGCGAGCCGCCAACCGGCTATGGGCTTGCGCGGAGGCAGCGGTGAGAGGTCCTGCATACGACCTCCGATCATCACCGTGGCGATGTTGGCGGGGTCCCCGAGTAGCGCGATATCGCGATCCACACGACCCTTCACGCAGATGACGTCGGCCTCGAAGCCCGGTGCAAGCTGTCCGACCTTTCCCTCCAAACGCAGGGCTCGCGCGCCCTCCGCCGTTGCACAGCGAATGGCTTCCAGTTCGCTCATACCGAAGTATTTGACGAAGACTTCCATTTCTTTCCAGTGCCAGTCTCCGTAGGGCACCAGCGAAAACCCGGATTCTGAGCCACACAGGAGCGGCACTCCCTCGCGGTGGGCCGCGGTCATGGTCGCGATGGAATCGGTGATCTCCTGGGAAAACAGTTCCGTCAGCTCGCGCGAGGTGCCGATCTGATCTCCGTAGTCGACGATGTTTGCCTGCAGCGTCAGCGCCGGCGCGATGGGAACGCGTCGATCGATCACGGCCTGGAGCGCCGCGTCGTCCATCGCCGTGGCGTGAAATATCAGATCGAAGCCCGTCTCCGCCGCGATGCGTGTGGCATCCGCGCCACGGCAGTGCCCCATAACCGGCGTATCGAGATCATGCGCCGTATCGCATAGCAGCTTGAGCTCGTCGCGGGTCCAGACGCAGACCTCTCCTCGTGCAGCCTGGCGCGGTACGATGCCAGTGACGTGCACTTTGATCCAATCGACGCCCAGCTTTACCTGGCGTCTGACCTCACGGACGATGTCGTCCTTGCTGTCGACCACCTTGTAATAGCCGGTGACGCCCTCATCGGCGATCAGGCGGCCAGCGGTGCCGCCCACGCCGGTAATCAGGGCATACGCCCCGCAGGCCATGCGCGGTCCCTCGGCCACGCCCGCCTCAATGGCGTCGCGGAGATCGATCATGTTTTCGAAGGTTGAGTCGGGATCCAGAAAGCCCGTGACGCCAGCCCGTATAAGCTTCTTCGCGTTGTAGGCAGCCACCAGCGCCGACAGCGCATTGCGCCGCTGATGGAAGATCTCGGCGTTGGATCCGGCGTCGTCGAAGGAAAGATGGCAGTGCGCATCGATAAGCCCGGGCATCACCGTATGACCGGTCGCGTCCAGGCGCTGTACGCCGGCGTTAAGCGGTTTGACCGCGCTGTCGTCCCGCCGGATCTCGGCGATACGGCCATCCTTAACCAGAACGCTGCCTGGGAAGGCCTCGGCGCCGCTACCGTCGACGATGCTGCCGTTCTCAATCAGTACCGCTTCACCCATGCCCGTGTGTTCCTATTATCTGGCTGTGCTTTGTCTTACGCACCGCGCGGCGCGTTAGGCTCAGAAGTTATAGCCGATTTCGACTCCGTAGGTGCGTGCCTGGCCGCCGAAGCGCTGGAGATTGAACGCCGCGCTGATGATGTCGGCGTAGTTTTCCTCGGTAAGGTTGCGCCCCCACAGGGAGACCCGCCAACGGTCGTTGGTCAGGCGAACGCTCGCGTCGAGGATCCCGTAGTCCTCGATGGCCCGTGTGGGGTTGTTGGTCACGTCGGTGAAGAATTCGTCGCGCCAGGCGTACTGCGCTCTGAAGGTGAGATCGCCGAGATCGGCCAGGGGCAGGCTGTATTCACCAATCAGCGTGTATTCAAAGGTGGGCACACGCTCAAACTCGAGTCGCTCGGCGAGCCGTTCGTTTTCCTCATCCGTGGGAGCGCCGAGGTTCAAGCCGGTGAACTCGTCGAACTCGGGATCGATCCAGCCCACACTGGCCATAAGCAGCAGGGCGTCGGTGGGTACCCAGCTGAGTTCGAGTTCGATCCCCGGGATACTCGCCTCGGCGGCGTTGCGCAGCAGCTGCAGCGGATTGCCCAGGGCATCTTCACCGTTGGTGACGCGCTGTATTTCGTCGTAGATCGTATAGAAAGCCGTGACGTTCGCTCTCAGACGGCCGTCGGCGAAGTCACCCTTCATGCCGATCTCGAACTGGTCGGCCTGCTCCGGGTCGGCCGGCCCCAGGGCGGCGATGCTGGGCGCGCGGGCGTTGTAGTTTCCGCTTCGAAAGCCTCGTGTCCAGCTCCCCCAGAACATGAGTTCGTCCCGCGGTCGGTACTCGAGGGCCAGCCGTGGAGACGTGTTTTCCCAGCTATCGCCTACCGAAGTCTTGTCGTCGGGACAGCCGCTAAAGCCAGGTCCCGCGCAGGGGGTGAGCAGGGTCACCGACAGGTCCTTTTCTTCCCGGGAGAAGCGGATACCGGCGTTCAGAGTCCATTCCTCTGCCATGCGCCAGCGCACGTTCCCGAACGCGGCAAGACTTTCAACGTCCTGAGTCCAGTCCGACTGGATGTAGTTGTAGTCGAAATGGTCACGGCCCGCCGTTAGCCCGGAAAACTCGCGCCGCTCGATGACCGACTGATCCGCGTCGAGGAAGTAGGCGCCGATGATGAAATCGAGATCGTCATTGATATCACCCGCAAAGCGGAATTCCTGGGAAAACTGCCCGGCTTCCTCCTCGTTGTTTGGGAAATGGATGAGCAGGAAGGGCGTGCCGTCGATGTCGTTGTCGGATGAAAAAGTCAGATCGCGCCAGCCCGTAACGGAAGTGAGCACACCGTTGCCCACGGCCCAGTTCGTCTCCAGAACCAGTTGGCTGATTTCCGTATCGCTTCTCCCCCGGAGGTCGTGGTTCACCTCGAACTGATCGCTTGGCGGCGTGTAGCCGAAGAGCGTTACCATCGCCGGAGGGGGCAGGCTCGGGTCGATGTACGCCTGGGTGGCGCCCGATCCGCCATCGTCTTCAAACCACTGTCCATACAGGGTGAAATCCAGCGTATCCGTGGGTTGCCAGGTCACCGTGGGCTTTATGAAAAAGCTGTCCTGAACGTTCTGCGTTTGCCGGGGAGTCCCCGGATCGGCACCGGCGGGGTTGTTGGGGGCGGGTACGAAACTGCCGCCATTCTTGTCATCAAAGAACCCGTCGAAACTGCGGTACTGCACGGCGAGCTTGCCGCGTAGAGTTTCGGAAAGCGGTCCCTCTATCACGCCCTCCAGCAGCGCTAGCGACTGGGAACCCACGCCGACCTTTACGCGGCCGCCGGGCTCTGCGGCGGGCTTGGCGGTGCGCATCTGCACGGCGCCGCCAATGGAGTTCCGCCCGAAAAATATACCCTGTGGTCCCCGCAATATCTCCACGGTTTCGTAGTCGAAGGCGTCGAGTTGCCCGGCAATCTGGGTGGCGACAACCATGCCATCGATCATCACGTTCACCGTGGGATCTATGGTGCGGATGCTGTTGGCGCCGGTGCCGATGCCGCGCATGGAAAAAGTAGCAAAGCCGGGAAAGGTGCTGACCGGCTGCAGCTGAACGTTGGGCGCGAGGAAACCAATGTCGGTCAGGTCGATGACGTTGGCCTCTTCAAGGGCTTCGGCAGAAAGCGGCGTTAGCGCCACCGGGACATCCTGCGCCGATTCCTCGCGCCGGGTCGCGGTCACGACCACCTCCTCGAGGATTGTGCGATCCTGAGCGAGGGCCGGCAGAGGTAGCGTTGGGAGCAAAGCAGGAACACAGATGAGCGGGCATCTAGCGAGTTTCATAGTTTCCCCTTCTAATTGATTAGTATCTCCAACGCGTATCGCCATCGGAGTGGGCTGTTCCATGAATCACCTGAAGCATAGGACCGCGTACCGATCTTCGCCAGAAATGCTGCTCTATACTCCGGGGACGCCTGTCTCGAGGCCTGCGTGATGGTTCGGCGATTTCTTATCTTGTTGCGAGTAGCGCCGGTCGCGAGATCGACGGTGGTTCCAGCATGAGTACCTGGCGACGAGACGTACCCGCAGACGTTGCCGAACAAGCCGCAGCCGTGCTGCTGGTGTTGAAATCGCTGTCCCAGTCCTCCGGAGGCGACACGATCTGGCTGCGCAACGGCGATAGCGGGAGCTTTGCCGTGATCGTCGATTGGGCTGCGGTGCGCGAGAGCGAGGATTCAAGGGTTACGCTTGCGAGCCCCGAAACCCAGCATCGTCAACTGGCCCTGGTCGACACCGACTCGCTGGTTCAGACTGGTGGGTTACTGCGCTATTGCGATCTGGTCGGCGTCGTGCGCGGGCCGGGTACACCCGCGCCGTCACCCCCGGCGGGTCTTGTCAGCAGCGGCGAGCTCAGGGTGAGTCGTGGTACCGAGGATGCGCTGCGCATCGACCTCTTTCGAGCAGCGCCTGTCGATCGCCGGGGATTCACGATGGGAGCCCCGGTCGACTTCCAGGATTCGGAAGATCTCGACGCCCGCGCCGACTGGTTCAGGAAACGGCACGACCCCGACCGGAACTGAACAACCAGGACGATTGCCGACCCTGCCCGCCGGGATCGACGATTGCCTGCGGCGGCGGGCCGATTTGCCCTCGCCGCACTGGTGTCAGCCTATCGCGCTGACGTCGAGCTTCCAGGTGGATCGGCCGTAGGTAGCTGCGAACAGGGTCTGTGAGGACTCGTGCAACACAAGGTCAACTACCATCACGGTTGGCAGGTTGCCACTGAGATTGTTCCAGCTGGCCCCGCCGTTGGTGGACACAAAGACGCCGGCGTCGCTGCATACGTAGAGCGTGTCGGAGTCGCTGGCCGGGATGACGATGCCGTGATGGGGTACATCGGGGAGAGCGCCGTGGCAGGCGTCCACGTCTTCCCAGGTCGCACCACCGTCAGTCGAACGAAACAGGTGCGGGTTACCGAAGTTGGCCACGGTCGCGTACACCACATCCGTGCTATCGGCCGGAGTACGGAGTCTCGTCACCGTGCGGCCGGGGAGAGTCGAACTCGCGATGTTGCCGCTCCAGCTGAGTCCTCCGTCTTCGCTCTTGAAGATACCGCCGTTTTCGGTGCCGGCATAGACTGTGTCGGTGTCGGCGCGCGAAATCTCGATGCAGGTTACGAAACTCCCGTCCAGCACGCCCGATCGGTCGGTCCACGAGTTGCCGTCATTGCTGCTTCGCCAAATCCTCCGCGAACCTACAAACACGCGTCGGGGTCTGTCGGGATCCATAGCGATAAAGGCCATCCACGGTCGGGCGCCGGACTCGTTGGGGCCGATATCCTGTGCCCATCCGTCCGATCGTCGGAAGCGGTTGATGCGCATGAACTGCGACGAGGTGAAGAGGTGGAGCGCGTCGTTCGGATCGATCGCGCAAAAACCGCCGTCACCGCCGGTGGTCTCGATAAACTCGCCCGGGGCTCCGTTGGTCGTCAGCCAGGTGCCATTGTCCTGCATGCCGCCGCCGTAGAAGTCGACGCTTGTCGCGGCGCTGGCGAGGTCGTAGAACATATTCGTCGCCAGGCCGTTGCTGCGGTTCTTCCAGGTCCGGCCGCCGTCGGTGCTTACGTCCAGGCCCCCATCGTTCGCTGCATAAACGAGATCGGCCTGACCGGGGGGGTGCACGATGAAGTGCTGATCGGCATGGGCGTAGTCCGCATCCACACCCCGCTGCGCAAACCAGCGGGTGAGCTGCGTCCAGGTGTTGCCACCATTCCTCGTGCGGTGCAGGTCCACGCCCCCGCAAATGACGGTGTCGGCGTCGAATGGATCGACGCTGATCGTGTTGTTGTAGTTCATCTGCCGTTCGTTGCTGAAGTGGTTGCCGCCGATCGACCGCCAGGTATTGCCGCCGTTCGCGGTGCGAAACACACCCTCTACGCCCCCGTTTCCCGTGGCCACCTGGGCATAAATCACATTGGGATCTGATGGTGCGATGGCAAGGCTGGTGCGGCGCATGAACGAGGGGTGGGGAAGTCCCGCGCGAAGGTGAGTCCAGGACAGGCCGCCGTCGGTGGAACGCCAGATTCCGGAACTCATTCCGGCCGCGTCGATGGCCGTATAGATGGTGCCGTTCTGCGTGGGATGAAAAATAAGTTCATGGCATTGGAACGGGCCCGAAAAAATGCCGCCGACCGCGGCCCAGCTCACACCGGCGTCCATCGATACAAAAAGGCCGCGGGCATCTTCGGGGCGATGTCCGACGCCCGCTGCCATGATGTGGTTAGAGTTGAAGGGATCGATGGCGGTCCGGCCGATGCGGCGGGGAAGCCCGTGCGATTCAGCGCCCGCGAGGAGATGCCAATGGGCGCCGCTATCGTTTGACTCATAGACGCCGACGCCGGCGTGCGAATCGGCGGAAAGGTTGGCCTCCCCCGTACCGCAAAGGATGTGATCGGCGTTTGCAGGATCCAGACACAGCGAGCCGATATTGAGTGTCGGCTCGTCGTGCCACTGGGGTGACCAACTGATTCCGCCGTCGTCGCTGAACCACACTCCGCCGCCGGCGGCGCCGATCCAGATGCGCTGCACATCGTTTGGATCAACCACGATAGACGTGCTCCGGCCGCCCACGTTGGTCGGGCCCGCCTGCTCCCACGGGGGCACCCCGGGAATCGGGGCGAGCCCGGTCACAGCGCCGGCGCGTGCATTCAGGAGGCGTGACAGCGGAGCCTCTCGCAGCGGCCAGGCCTCTCTGGCGTTGAACCAGTTGGCTCGAGCCTTGTGTGTGGAGATGGACGCGTCGGCATCCGGCTTCTTGGCGCCGAGCTTGCGCGGCGCCGACGAGTTCATCGCCTTCGCAGCTCGACGGATGGTGGTCTTTGAGTGGGTCTTCTTCTTTGCCATGAATCCGCCCCTCTTTGTGCTAGCTGTTTGAGTATAGGCAGGATCGGTAGTATTTACTTCTCCGAAAGCTGGGCTACAGCCTCCTCAGACCGGCAAGGCTCTCCGCGGTCCCGAGTCGATCTGGAGATAGGCCTGCATGGGAAACGCGGCAAGCTCGGATGACGCGGAAAGTCGATCGATCAGCGTGAGGAATGCAATGGCCTCCGCGCTGACCCGGTCGCTCACCCAGTTGAACAGGGTGCCGTCGATCACGAGCCAGTGTTTGAGGGCATCGTCGATCGGCTTCTGGCGCTTCTGATACCACTTTTCGAGATCTTCAGGGCTGGCCGCGCCGTCTCCGGGTTCCTCGCGCATGATTTTGCGCATTCCACTGAGCATCTTAAATAGGGCCAGCGCCTTTTCCTGCGCATCACACCAGTCTTCAACCGCTCGCGTGATCTTGCGCGAACCGGCAATGCGGCTCATGAACAGTTTGTGCTGCGAGTTCCGCTTCAGCTTCAGGAGCACTTCCTCGGGTGCCATGTCGGGCGTGACGCCAAAGTACCCCTCGCGCAGCGCTTGGTAGCCGACGGTGTAGGAGTCTTCGGAGAGGCTGCCAGAATCGAGCAGCGCCTCGAGCGCAAGGCGCGCAATGCTGTCCTTTCTGAAGCTCTGACTGTTTTCATGCATGAACAACAGGCGCATGAGCGCGTCGTGGTCGATCTGCATCTCCACACTGACAACACTGCTCAGGGCATGTGCCGGTACCAGAGCAAGTGCGCTATCCGTGACTCCGGGTGCGATGAGCTCATGACGTTCAAGTCCCCGAAGAAATTCTTCGAGCTCGTCGCTGTCGGTCTGCTCGTCGGATTGGACAAGCGAGATGTTTGCCGTAAAGGAACGGGTCAGTTTCGCGGCCACCAGGGAGTAGACGCTGGTAAACAGAAACTTCTGCTCTTCACGCAGGGAGCGCTTGCGGCGCTGCCACTCGGTGCTGGCGAGGACGCTCAGGGTCCCGCTCTGGTCGACGCCAACCGTGGCTTTGTTGGAAAACACTGTTTCTGCGTTCAGCTCCAGGTCGAAGATCACCAGCGAAAACCCCCGCATCTTCCGGAATTCAGCGAAGCGTTGCCATTCGCGCAGTTGAATGTCTGCACCCGCTACCGGCGAGTCCAGGGCCCTGGTCAACGCATCGATGTCTCCGCGGATAAGAGCCCGGTATAGCGCGGAAGCGCTTTTGCTGGCGCTGCTGAAGGTGGCCGTCGCCAGCAGCGAGCTTCCCGCTATCGAGGTTCTGCGCGAGGAAAACTGCATCTCTACATCGGCAAGAGCAAGTTCTTCCGCTTTTTGCAGGAACGCGCCGACCCGGGACGCGTGGTTGGACAGCGCGCGTCGCACGCCGGCCAGCGCCGTATCAGCGCCTGCGACACCTTCCTGAAGCTTCATGCCTGCGGCTGCGAGGGCTGCGAGCAGGGCGTCGACCTTGCTTGCGGAGAGCTTGAGCACCCTTTCCTGCACCTTGCTGTGCAGAGAATCCGCTGCATCCTCCAGGATGCTGTCCATCCTGGTAACGAGTTTCGGGTGATTGAGGGCCGGGTAACGGCGGGTCAGCCAGGCGATCCCGGCGCCCGCTACCTTGTCCGCCTTCTCATCCCAGACGATGGCCTGCGTATCCAGGAAG
>JBCBTK010000041.1:0-20989 GCA_039818725.1 Pseudomonadota bacterium | reverse complement strand
TCTCGGTGAGCCTGTTCGGTGTGAGCATCCACCGGCCGAGCTAATCGAACGTCACTAGCTCTTACAAAACTGCAAACCACCTCGCGGTTTACCTCTGCAGGAGTGATTCCATCGGTCGATGCCGTGGTGTGGAGCTGTCAGAGGGACGCCAAAAAGCGGCCATCCATGGCCAGGCTTATCTCGCGCCGTCCAGGCGCTCGGTACCCTCTGACAGCTCCACACCACGACACCGACCGATGGAATCACTCCTGCAGAGGTAAACCGCGAGGTGGTTTGCAGTTTTGTAAGAGCTAGTGACGTTCGATTAGCTCGGCCGGTGGATGCTCACACCGAACAGGCTCACCGAGAAGCGCCTCAAGATCGGGAAGAAGAAACGCGTCATCCTCACTGGCGAAACTGATGGAAGTCCCGGTAGCGCCCGCACGGCCCGTACGGCCGATGCGGTGGACGTAGTCTTCGGGGTCTTCAGGAAGATTGTAGTTGACCACATGACTCACGCCATCCACGTGAATGCCTCGACCCGCGACATCCGTCGCGACTAGAACAGCGATGGATCCGGTCTTGAACTGTTCGAGCGTTTTGGTCCGCTTGGCCTGGGCGATTTCTCCGGAGAGCATGCCGCAACTGATGCCGGCCTTGCGCAGCCGCTCAAAGAGCCGCCGCACCTGATCCCGTCGGTTGGCGAAGACGATCACGCTGCTGGCCGATTCCGAACGCAGCAGGTTCACGAGGATGCGGAAGCGCTCCTCGCTGCTCGCGAGATAGATGCGCTGATCCACGGTATCCGTGGCCACGTGTTCCGGTTCGATCTCGACGGTGATGGCATCGCGGGTCCACTGCCGCGATAGATTGATGATGTCCTGGGTGAACGTGGCGGAGAACAGCAGAGTCTGGCGGTACTCCTTGCGCGGAGTCTGGCGCACGATGCGCTTTACCTGGGGAATGAAGCCCATGTCCAGCATGCGATCGGCTTCGTCGAGAACGAGCACTTCCACATGATCGAGATACAAATCGCGGCGGCCGGTAAAATCCAACAAACGCCCGGGTGTCGCCACGACGAGGTCCACGATTTCGCGATTCAGGCGGTTGAGCTGCTTCTGGTAATCCATGCCGCCGATCAGCGTGGCGCTCTTGAGGCCGGTGTACTTACCCAGGTCTGCCGCGTCTGCGGCTATTTGCATGACAAGTTCCCGCGTGGGGGCAATGACCAGCGCCCGCGGCTCGCCAAGGAAGCGTTCGCCCTCCAGAGGGTTGGTCAGAAGGTCGTTGAAGATCGTGATGAGAAACGCGGCGGTCTTGCCGGTGCCCGTCTGGGCCTTGCCGATGGCGTCGTGGCCCTGCAGCGTCTGGGGCAAGATCTGCGCCTGGATGGGCGAGCAGTATTCGAAGCCGAGTTCCGCGACGCCGCGCAGCAGACTCGGGTGCAGGTCGACGTCGTGAAAGCGCGTTTTCCCTTCCACGACCGGCACCTGGTACTCTTCTACGGACCAGTCCCCGGTCCCTGCGCGACCACCGCCGCGGCCGCCTTTTTTGCTGCTCAATTCACTGCTCGCGAGAAATTCGAGGCGCGAATACTAGCACTTCTCCGAGTTGTCCACAGCGAAGAGGAAACTGCACGGCGCGCAAGTCGTCTCCGCGCGTAGAAAGCCGGCAGAGAGAGGCGAGTCAGGGCTCAGCGATACAGCGAGCGGCCGAGGTAGTAGTCGACGCTCACAAAACGACCCCCACCGGTGAACAGCAGAGCCAGGAGCATGATCAGGTAGGTGACAGCGAATTCGATACCGTTGTTGAGGACCACGAAGCTGCCCTGTTCCGTCAGCCAGTCGTAGTTCCCGAACTCCTGCAGAATCTCCCGCGCCCTTCCCAGGCGCTGCGCCACCTCCGGCGCGCTCGAATCGGCGATCGCGGCCCAGCCCTGGGGCCAGTGCACAGCGAAGATCGCGACCAGCATGACGATGATCAGCGGAATGGAAATCCATCGCGTGGCGAGCCCCACGAGTAACAGGACCGCGCCAACGGCTTCTGTGTAGGCGGCCAGGGGCGCCAGGAGGCCGGGAAAAGGAAGCCCTAATCCCCATTCGCTGTTGCCGAACCACTCAATCGTGTTTTCCATGCCACGGATTTTCTGTGTACCCGCCATCCAAAGCGGGAAGAAGAGATAGATGCGCAGGGCCAGGGGAGCGAGGCCGTCCAGTAACGCCAGGCGCGCCCACAGATCTTCCTGAAATCGGCCGAAAGCCTGAACGATTGTTGCCATGCCTTGAATCCTCGCTTTCTTTGGTTCCTAGCCCGGCGGCTGGGCGCCGCGTTCTTGTTGTCTGCTCGGCCGCGGGGCGACCTCGATGCTGCACCCCTTCAGACCCATCGGCGGGGGTCAGGTTTCCGTGATTATTACCTATCCCCCGCGAGGAACACGGGGACGTCTCCACAGTCCGGACAGTTGTCTCGACGCGCCAGCTTCAGGCGTTGTTGCGAACCAGAGCATAGATCCATGTAGAGCATCACACCCAGAAGCGCCTCGCCCCAGCCGGTGATCAGCTTGATCACTTCCAGGGCCTGTAGTGCCCCGAGAGTACCGACCACCGGCCCGAGCACACCGCTTTCGCGGCAGCTAAGGGCTACCTGTTGGGAGCTGTCGGGGTACAGGCAGCGATAGCAGGGCGTGCCACGCTCAGCATGGAAACTCGTAAGCTGCCCCTCGGCGCGCACGGCGGATGCACAGACCAGCGGCAGAGCGGCGGCGATGGCCGCGCGATTGAGTGCAAAGCGCGTGGGGTAGTTGTCGCTGCAGTCGGCGATAAGGTCGATCCCCTGCAGATCGCCGGCGAGGGTTTCATCGCTCACGGGCCTTGCCAGGGCCTCAATTCGAACGGCAGGGAATCCCTCTGTCAGGCGCCGGGCCAAGATCTCGGCCTTGGAGGCGCCGAGGTCCCTATCCCGGAAAAGAAGCTGTCGGGGCAGGTTGGACAGCTCGACTCGGTCACCGTCCGCAAGTACCAGGCGACCTATTCCGGCACCGGCGAGATACATGGCCAGGGGATGGCCAAGACCACCGCAGCCGACGATGAGCACGCTGGCGCTGGCCAGGCGCTCCTGCTGTTCAATGGAAAAATCAGCCAGCATTAGCTGGCGGCTGTAGCGCTCTAGCTCATCATCGCTGAGCATGGCTCAGGCACCCGCCGTTTTCTGTCCCAGGCTCGCCCGCTCGTGGCCGGCGAGATCGCGATGCGTGGCAATGGCGACAAAGCCCGCCGCTCCGAGGCGCTCGCGTACCCCCGCGCCCTGGCTTGCGCCGTGCTCGAGCACAATAGACGCACCGGGATAGAGATGCTGCGGCGCGGCGGCAATGATGGCGTCGAGGTCAGCGTAGCCGTCGGCCCCTGCGACCAACGCGGTCCGCGGCTCGTAGCGAAGATCGCCCTCATCCAGGCAGGAGTCGTGCGCCGAAACATAGGGCGGATTGCTGACGATAAGATCAAAGTTCTCGCCACCGACGGGTTCAAACCAGTTACCCGCAAGAAAGCGCAGCTCCGGCACGTCGCAGCGAAGCGCATTTTCCTGTGCGACGACAAGCGCGTCGGGATTCGCCTCCACCGCCGTTATCGACCAGTCCGGTCGTTCGCTCGCCAGCGCGATGGCGATCGCACCGGTCCCTGTCCCAAGATCCAGCACACGGGCCTCGCGCGGCATGGCGAGCGACAACGCCAGCGCCACCAGCACCTCGGTGTCGGGACGTGGAATCAGGGTGGCTTCATTTACCAGGAGATCATGGGACCAGAATTCGCGCCTGCCGAGCAGGTACGCCACCGGCACCCCTCGCGCGCGCTCTTCCATCCATGCCCGATAGGCGGTCACCGCCTGTGGCTCGACGTCGGCCTTGGGCCAGGCATACAGATAGCTGCGCTCCCTGCCCAGGGCTCGGCAGAGCAGCAGTTCAGCATCGCGACGCGCCTCTTCGCCCGGCTCGCTTACCTCGGCCAGAAGTTCTTCAATGCGCGTCATCCGGCCTCGGCGAGCGCCGCGAGCTGATCCGCCTGATACTCCTGGCGCAGGGGTCCGATGACTTCATCGAGGTCCCCGGTGAGCACGTCGTCCAGCTTATACAAGGTGAGATTGATGCGGTGGTCCGTGACCCGGCCCTGGGGAAAGTTGTAGGTACGGATGCGGTCTGAGCGATCGCCACTGCCTACGAGGTTGCGTCGCGCCTCCGCCTGCTCCGAGGCCTGAGCAGCCTCGGCGCTGCTGTTGAGCTTGGCCTGCAGCAGCGCCATGGCCCGGGCGCGATTCTTGTGCTGCGAGCGCTCGTCCTGGCACTCCACGACGATGCCCGTGGGAATATGGGTCAGGCGCACGGCGGAGTCGGTCTTGTTGACGTGCTGACCGCCGGCACCGGAAGCGCGAAACGTGTCCACGCGCAGGTCGGCCTTGCTGATCTCGACCGCTTCGAGTTCTGCGGGCTCGGGGAGAATGGCCACGGTGCAGGCCGACGTGTGGATACGACCCTGGGATTCGGTTTCCGGGACGCGCTGAACGCGATGGGCGCCGGACTCGAACTTCAGGTGAGCATAAACGCCAGTGCCTTCGACGCGACTGATGACTTCCTTGTAACCGCCGTGTTCACCGGGTCGCTCGGAGAGGATCTCCATGCGCCAACCCTGGCGCTCCGCGTAGCGCAAGTACATGCGGAACAGATCTCCGGCGAAGATGGCGGCTTCGTCACCGCCGGTGCCAGCGCGCACTTCGAGGAATACGTTGCTGCCATCGCGGGGGTCGCGAGGCAGCAGCAGAAGCTGCAGCTCCTGCTCAAGGGCTTCCCGACGCTCGCCACCCTCCTCGATTTCGTTGCGGGCCAGCTCGCGCATCTCAGCGTCTTCGTCACCGAGCATGGCCTCGGCAGCGCTTAGATCTTCAAGCAGTTGGCGATACTGGGCGTAGCAGCGCACCACCGTTTCGAGTTCGGCGTACTCCCGCGACAGGCGACGGAACTGGTCCTGGTCAGCGATTACCTCAGCATCACCGAGTAGCGCAGCAACCTCTTCGTGACGCTCGCCGAGCGTCTCCAGTTTGTGCAGCAGCGAGGACTTCACTGCAGCGTGGGACCGGGCTTCGCTGCCTTGCTATCCGCTTCCGGGTCGGCCGGGGTTGGAGCGCCCGCCTGTACCGCGGACGCTTCGTTCGGCTCAGGCCGCTCCTTCACGGGAACTTCGGTGGACCGCTCGAGGACCTGTGCCTCGAGAGCGTCCACGGGAAGACCGAGGAGGCGTACCGCGTGACCCAGGATGTCATGGCGCCCCTCCGCGCTGGCCTTCTTCAGGCCCGCCGTGGGTGCGTGGATGAGCTTGTTGGTAATGCCTCGGGCCAGCTGCGCGACAACCTGCTGTGGGTCATCACCGCGCGCAATGGAGGCGAGCGCGCGGTCCAGTTCTCGCTGGCGTACGTCCTCGGCCGACCTGCGATAGTGCTTCACCAGATCGACGGCGGCGAGGGTGCGCCGCTCTTCGTCGACGGACGCGATGCCTTTGGCGATGATCTCATCGGCCTTGCGCACCTCGCTCTGCCGGGCGCGCATGTTGTCGTCCACGATCTCCCGCAGATCATCGACGCTATAAAGGTATACATCGCGCAGATCGGCCACCTGCGCTTCGATATCCCGGGGCACGGCGATATCGACCATCAGCACGGGGCGATGGCGCCGCGCGCGAAGGGCGGTCTCCACGGTTCCCTTGCCGATGATCGGAAGCTGGCTTGCGGTTGAAGTAATCACGATATCCGCATTTGGCAGATGATCGGGAATTTCCGCGAGCAGCACCGCCTCGGCGCCAAATTGCTGGGCGAGGTCTCGAGCACGGCCGAGGGTCCGATTGGCGATCACTATGTTCGAGACGCCCGCTTCGATCAGATGGCGGGTAACCAGTTCAACGGTTTCCCCCGCGCCGACCAGGAGGGCGTTGCAGTCGTTCAGGTTGGTAAAAATGCGTCGCGCTACATCGACGGCGGCGAAGGCAACGGAAACGGGGTTTTCGCCAATCGCCGTGTCGGTGCGGACCTTCTTTGCGATGCTAAAAACGCGGGGAAACAGTCGGCCCAGCTCGCTACCCACCGTTCCCGCCTCTCCGGCGACGGCGTAGGCCGATTTGAGTTGACCGAAAATCTGCGGCTCGCCCAGAACCATGGAGTCCAGGCCTGCAGCGACCTGTACCATATGCCTGAGCGCGTCTTCACCCTCGTGGTGGTAGGCGGCCTGCTGGAGGTCTTCCGCTGACAGATGGTGGTAACCGGCCATCCAGGCGATGAGGTGCGTGGCCTGCTCGTTGAGCGGACGACTGTCTCCGACCACCGCGTAGAGCTCTGTGCGATTACAGGTGGAGAGCACGACAACTTCGTCAACATCCGCCGTACGACAGGCGTCGTTCATCGCCTCGGTAACCTGCTCCGGGGCAAATGCCACTCGCTCGCGTACCTCCACGGCAGCGGATTTATGATTTATGCCCAGTGCAATCAGGTTCACAGCTACGAGTGTCCAGCTCGCTTGTCACCTAGAGTATAGCGGCAGTTTAACAGCGGCGCCGTTGTAAAGCATGTGACTAAAGCTGCTTTCCTTGCGTACAAACAAACAATCGCAGCATCTGCGTCGCAGATCGCGGCGAACCGCGCGTGGGTTTCGAGGTCTCAGTATGTCATCATCCAGGTTCCCTTATCGCCGTTGTATCTATGTCCTGCACTGACCAAGCACGAGTCCCGGAAGGGCGCAGCGCTGAACTCACGTCGTCCGCGGGTAGCGTCCCAACCGTGAGAACCGGAGAGCGACGCCGCCCGCATCTCGCATCGATGGCTGTGGTTTTTTCGATTGCGGCGACCCTGATCGGCTGTGCGACATCGCCGCAGCTGGCGGAAGCGCCGCCGGCCGAGGGCGCCTACGTGTCTGTGGATCCGGAACCGCCGGTGATCGAGCGCCCCATCCCCGAAGCCTCCGTTTACCCGCTGCTTCTAGCGGAGTTCGCGCTGCGTCGTCGAGACTTCGATACGGCCCTAAAGACCTATCTTGAGCAGGCGGAGATCCTTCGCGATCCGGCGGTCAGCGCCCACGCCACGCACCTTGCTCAGTACCTCCAGCGCGAGCGCGATGCCTATCGCGCGGTGCGCCTCTGGGTAGAACTGGAGCCAGATAACGTTGAAGCCAGCGAAACCCTGGGCAGGATCCTGGCGCGGCGAGGACGGACTCGCGAAGCCCTACCTCTGTTCGCGCTCGTGGCTCGTTCAGGAGAGGCAGCTCCCTTTCCCTTACTCCTCAACGGGTACAAAAACCTTCCTCCCGGCGAGCAGGCAGCGCTCGATTACGCTGTGCAGACGCTGGTAAACGATGACCTGGGAGATAGCGTATCCCTGCTCCTTACGCACGCGCTCATGGCGGAGGATGCGGGAAAATCCGACAAGGTGCGGGAGCGCCTCGTACCGGTCTTCGCGCTCGAGCCCTACCAGCAGCAGGCCCTGGTGCTGGAAGCCAAGCTTCGCCTGGCCGATGAGCATCCCCAGCCATTCGCCAGGATCGAGGAAGCGCTGGAGGAAGATGGCAACCGAAACCAGCTCCGCCTTCAGTACGCCAGGCTTCTGGCGACCCGTGATATGCCCGCTGCCCGGAAGCAGTTCGAAATGCTATCCGCCGCTTCGCCTCATGACGCCAATCTGTTGTTTTCCCTGGCACTCCTGAACCATGAGCTCGAGGACAACGTGGCGGCCAAGGCCTATCTTCGGCAGGTCCTGCAGCTGGGGCAGCGAGACGACGAGGCCTATCTTTTCCTGGGTCAGATCGCCGCCGCGGAGGGTGACCGGGACGAAGCCATCCAGTTCTACCAGCAGGTCGGCGATGGCGACGATCTCCTCCGGGCGACGCTGAACATCGCGCGGCTGCAGCTGGATGCGGGCCGCGACGAAGAACTGCTTTCTTATATGAACAGGTTACGTGAGAGCTATCCCGAGCGCCGCGAGCAACTGTTCGCCCTTGAAGCCAATATTTATAGCGATGCTGAAAAGGACGATCTTGGCATTGAGGTTCTTGACCGCGCCATCGGCGAGTATCCCGAGTCAGACAACCTTCGCTACTCCAGGTCTGTCCTTTTTGAACGCAACGGCGATATCGATGCAGCGGAGAGCGATCTTCGTACGATCCTGGAGCGTGACCCCGAAAACGCTACGGCTCTCAACGCGCTTGGTTACACCCTGGCCAATCGTACGGAGCGCTACGATGAGGCGTTGGAATTGATCGAGGCCGCTCTGCGTCTCTCCCCCGACGAACCGGCTATTCTCGACAGCATGGGCTGGGTGCTCTATCACCTGGGAGACTTCGATCGTGCAGTGTCCTATCTCACGCGGGCATTTGCACGCTTTCCCGACCCGGAGGTCGCGGCCCATCTGGGTGAGGTCCTGTGGGTGAGCGGCGATACGACGGCAGCGATGAAGGTCTGGCGCGGGGCCCTGACGCGGGAGCCCGAGCATGTGGTCCTTAATGAGACCCTGGATCGGCTCGGGGTCAGCCTGCAGGCTCTCAGCACGCCGTGAAACCAGGCCGGGCCGCTGGCGCTGGCTTTGTGAATCATCACGGCATCGAAAACGCGACGATCGTTTCCGTAGCCACGGCAATGCTGCGCAGTGCCGCAGTCGCGCTGGTTTTCATTCTTTCAGCCTGCACCGCCACAACTCCCATCGAACCACCGGTCCGGGTGGACCCTGGCTCAGCTGCAACATCGGTGCTGTCGCCCCAGGAGCGCTGGGCCCTGCATCGCAGCGCCGTCGCTGCCGAAGATAGCTGGATTGCCCGCGGCAAGGTCGCTTACCGACTCCCTGGCGATGGCGGCAGTGCGAATCTCTTGTGGAGACAGGATGGCGGGCAGAGCGAGCTTCGTCTGTCTGGCCCTCTTGGAGCGGGCAGCACTGAGATACGCAATGACGGCGCCCTGATCAGCGTCCGTCGCGACGGTATCGAACGACGCTATCCGGCGGACGCCGCACCCTGGCTTCCCGACGGCCAGCTTCTGCCTATCCCCGTTGCGTCTCTGCGCTACTGGTTGCGCGGAGTACCTGATCCCGACGCCGCGGAGGCAGCCGTGGACTTCGGCGACGGCCTGGCCGCGAGTCTCACCCAGTCGGCCTGGACCGTACGTTTTGAGGCCTACCACCAGGAGCGTGTGCCTCCCCTTCCTTCGCGTCTGCGTATCGAAGCCCCGGACGCCGCGCTGGTCCTGAGGGTGCTCATCCGGGACTGGGAGAGCTGAGCGGATCCAGACCCTGGCTCGGCTCGGGGCCATGAGATACTGCGCCCATGACTGAGCCCGCCTCCCTCACCCTCCCCTGCCCGGCAAAACTGAACCTTTTTCTGCACATAACGGGACGCCGCAGCGATGGTTATCACTCGCTGCAGACTGTGTTTCAGATTCTCGACTATGGCGATGAGCTGAGCTTTCAGGCGCGCTCCGACGGCGAGCTTGTGCTCAACTGCACGGGACCGCAGAGCCTCGGGGACCTTAGCGGGGCGGATAACCTCGTTCTGCGCGCCGCAAAAATGTTGCGCGATGAATCCGGTCAGCGCGAACTCGGTGCTGACATCTCGCTAGTCAAGCAACTCCCCACCGGCGGTGGAGTCGGCGGCGGCAGCTCCGATGCGGCGAGTGCGTTGCTCGGCCTCAACTGGCTCTGGGGCCTGGACTTCGATGACGAACACCTCGCACGTATCGGCCGACGCCTGGGCGCGGACGTGCCCGTATTCGTTTACGGGAACAGCGCCTGGGCTGAGGGCGTCGGAGAGGAACTGAGTCCCCTGCCGCTGCCGCAGCGCTGGTACCTTGTGATTCACCCCGGATGCCACGTTTCCACGCCGCTCATTTTTTCGCACCCGGAATTGACACGCGCCACCCCCGCAATCACAATACCGGCCTTTTTTGCGGGTCCCACCCGAAACGACTGCGAAGCACTGGTCCGACGACTCTACGAACCCGTCGATAAGGCCTTGATTTGGCTGGAGAATTTCGGGGTGTCTCGCATGACCGGCACCGGTGCCTGCGTCTTCTCCGTGTTTGCTTCGGAGACTGAAGCGCGCGACGTTCATGCCCTGATTCCCGATCCCTGGAAGGGTTTTGTAGCCAGGGGGGTAAACAGGTCAGAAGCGCGCGTGCAGCTGCCCGATCGCGGGCAGGCGTAGCTGCCGGAAACGACGAGACGGGCAGGCGGTGGAACGGGCGGTGTAGCACGGCGGTAGCGGCGGGACGAAGCGACGATTCGCCGTTAAATATTTCGCCGGCAAAAGTAGAGTTACAACAAAGAACTGAAAATTAACCCTTGGGGTGTCGCCAAGTGGCAAGGCACCGGGTTTTGATCCCGGCATTCGTAGGTTCGAATCCTACCACCCCAGCCATATCCGGAGGCAGGGACTGCGCAGCAGGCCATCCTCGTAAGGCCATGCCGGCCCGAGTGCGTTAGCAGGCGACCGCCACTCGTGCCGAAACTGGGCTACGACGTTGGCTACGGTCGCAGGGCAGCTTGCGTCGGCAGCAATCCGAGTAAGGAAGCCCGCCCCCTTCAACGGTGATCAGGAAAGCGCCCTTGTCTTCAAAGCTGATGGTCTTTACCGGGAACTCCAACCCGGAGCTGGCTCGTAAAGTGGCCAGCCGTCTTTATCTCGCGCTGGGCAAGGCGGACGTGGGTCGTTTCAGCGATGGCGAAATTGCCGTCGAATTGAATGAGAACGTGCGCGGCAAGGACGTCTTTGTCATCCAGCCGACCTGCGCACCCACCAACGACAACCTCATGGAGCTGTTGGTGATGATCGATGCGCTACGCCGCGCATCGGCCGGGCGTATCACGGCGGTGGTGCCCTACTTCGGCTACGCGAGACAGGATCGACGCGTGCGATCGTCGCGAGTGCCGATCTCCGCCAAGGTGGTTTCCGACATGATGGTTACGGTCGGAGTCGATCGGGTTCTCACGGTGGATCTGCACGCCGAACAGATCCAGGGTTTTTTCACCGTGCCGGTCGACAATATCTACGGCTCACCGGTGTTGAACGACGACATCCAGGCCTGCGCCTACGAGAACGTTATGGTCGTATCGCCGGATATCGGCGGAGTTGTAAGAGCCCGGGCCATCGCCAAGCAGCTCGACGATGCGGAGCTTGCGATCATAGACAAGCGGCGGCCAAAGGCTAACGAGACCGAGGTGATGAACATCATCGGTAGCGTCGAGGACCGTGTCTGTCTGCTCGTCGACGACATGGTGGATACGGCGGGGACGCTGTGTAACGCCGCGAATGCGCTCAAGGAGCGCGGCGCGACAAAGGTAGCCGCCTACTGCACTCACGCGGTGCTGTCGGGACGGGCCCTGGACAATGTGCGCAACTCGGAACTCGACGAGCTCGTAGTGACCGATACGATTCCGCTGTCGGCGGAAGCCAAGGCGCTGGGCAAGATTCGCCAGTTGACCATAGCGGACATTCTTGCCGAGTCGATCCGGCGCGTGTCCAACGAAGAATCGATCAGCGCCCTCTTTTCCTAGCTGATCTTGGTCCTGGCTGATCTCGGCCGATTGGAAGATCCGCGCGAGTGCTTGTACCCGCAGTCCAGTGCCGCGGAACAAGGGATTTGAAGAGCGAAAACGCCGCGCCACGACGCGGTAATTGGTAGACCCGACATGCATGCGCTCGAAGAGCGCAGACGTGGTCGGGTTGTTTCAGGAAGGTCAGGTGTACCGGTCGCAGGTACCCGAGACCATAAACACCTCATGCGAGGAGACAGTTATGTCTGAATCACTGGCTATTGATGCCAAACTGCGCAGCGACCTGGGGAAAGGTGCGAGCCGCCGCCTGCGTCGCAACGCGGATGAAGTGCCCGCCATTATCTATGGCGCTGGCAAAGACCCCGCGACACTCACGCTCGTCCGCAAGGACCTGGAGAAGGCTCTGGAAAACGAGGCCTTTTTCTCCCAGGTAATCGACGTCAATGTGGACGGCGACGTGCAACCCGCGATCCTCAAGGATCTGCAGCGTCACCCGGCGAAGGATCGCGTCATGCACGCTGACTTTCTGCGCGTGGATGCGAATGTAAAGATCAAGGTGAGCGTACCGCTGCACTTCATCAACGAAGAAAAGTGCCATGGTGTGAAGATCGAAGGCGGAATCATCTCGCATCTGCTCACCGAGATCGAAGTCCTCAGCCTGCCCGCCGATATTCCCGAGTACATTGAGGTCGATATGATCGACGTCACGACCGCGGATATCATCCATATCTCGGATCTCAAACTACCCGACGGCGTGGAGTCTACAGCGCTGGCGCTCGGAGAAGACCACGACATGGCCGTGGCCTCGGTAAGCGCCAAGCGCGGCGGCGGAGCAGCGGCCGACGACGAAGAGGAAGCCGGCGGCGAAGCCGAGGGTGAGGGAGAAGACGGCGAAGAGGGCTGAGCCCACATCGCGCCAGGGATCTGAACGACACCCTGGCCGTCTCCGTCTAAGGGTCGTCGCTCCGGCAGGGCCGATCGACCCGCCCCCAGGACCAGGGCAGCCTCAGGCTGCCCTGTCTATTTTGGGAAGCGGGAAACGCAGCACGTGGCACATGCAATCCAGCTTATTGTCGGCCTCGGCAATCCCGGGGCGCAGTACGAAGGGACCCGTCACAACGCGGGAGAAGACTTCGTACGCGAACTTGCGCGCCGCGGCGGCGTCAGCCTGCGTTCAGACAGTAAGTATTTCGGCGATGTCGGAGAAGTGTTTGTTGGTCGGCACCGCCTCAGGCTGCTCGTCCCCACGACGTTCATGAACCGTTCCGGTAAAGCGGTGGCAGCGCTGGCAAGTTTCTACAAGCTGGAGCCCGAGCAGATACTAATTGCTCACGATGAGTTGGACATACCCCCCGGCTGTGCTCGCTTCAAGTTCGACGGTGGTCACGGCGGGCATAACGGACTTCGAGACATCGTACCGGCTCTGGGCAATCGGAAGGATTTTTACCGGCTACGTGTCGGGATCGGACACCCGGGCTCCACCAAGCAGGTGAGCGGCTACGTGTTGTCGAAGGCCGCCCCGGGAGACCGCGATGCTATAGCCGCCGCTATCGACGAAGCTCTTGTCGCTCTTCCGCTGCTCCTCGACGGTGATATGACCAAGGCGATGACGAAATTGCACAGCTTCCATGCGGCCCCGCCGGAGAGCGGACCGCCGACCTGAATAAAGCTGGAGTGCTCCGCCGTACGCCGCGGCGCAGGCTTTATCAACCGTACAACAGGCAGGAAAGACCTGCCGGGGAATACACATGGGTATCAAATGCGGCATCGTCGGCCTGCCTAACGTGGGCAAGTCCACTCTGTTCAATGCTCTAACGCGTGCCGGCATCGACGCCGAAAACTTCCCCTTCTGTACGATCGAACCGAACGCTGGTGTGGTACCCGTGCCGGACCCGCGTCTGGATGCGATCGCTGACATCGTTAAGCCAGAGAAATCGATCGCCACCACCATGGAGTTTGTGGATATTGCCGGACTCGTTGCCGGCGCCAGCAGGGGCGAAGGGCTGGGAAACCAGTTTCTCGCCAATATCCGCGAAACCGATGCCATCGCGCACGTGGTGCGCTGCTTCGACGACGACAACGTGATTCACGTGGCAAACAGCGTCGACCCACGCGCCGATGTCGAGGTCATCAACACGGAGCTGGCCCTGGCCGATCTCGAATCCTGTGAGAAGCAGCTTACCAAGGTCGTACGCACCGCAAAGAGCGGCGACAAAGACGCCGTGGCGATGAAAGCGCTGCTCGAAGAGCGCCTCATTCCACAGCTGAATGAAGCGAAGCCCGTACGCGGCCTGGTTCTCGACGATCGCGAACGCGAGCTGATGCGCGGCCTGTTTCTGCTCACGAGTAAGCCCACCCTTTACATCGCCAACGTCAACGAAGACGGTCTCGAAGGGAACGCCTATGTCGACGTGGTGGGGGAAATCGCCGCGGAGGAAAACGCCGAGGTCGTCGTGATCTGCAACAAGCTTGAGTCAGAGATTATCGAACTTGAGGATGACGAGCGGGATGAGTTTCTCGAGGAGCTCGGCATGGACGAGCCCGGACTCAACCGAGTGATTCGGGCTGGCTATAAGCTTCTGGATCTGCATACCTACTTCACGGCGGGGCCGAAGGAGGCGCGAGCCTGGACCGTTCGCGTTGGAGCCACGGCGCCCGAGTCCGCCGGCGTCATTCACACCGACTTCCAGAAAGGGTTCATCCGCGCAGAAGTGATCGGTTACGACGACTTCATCGCCCACGGTGGCGAACAGGGCGCCAAGGATGCCGGACGCTGGCGTCTCGAAGGGAAAGACTACGTGGTAAACGACGGAGACGTTGTCCACTTCCGCTTCAACGTCTGAAAACCAGGGCCGACCGCTCGCGCGGTCCTTTTGCTAGTTTTGCGGAAACACCTGTTCCTTGCTCGCCGCGTCTTCATCGAGCCTTTGGAAGATGGCCTCCTGATCAATGCTGATCGCCCCGGGAACGCCCTCGGGGCAGGCGGCTATATCCTCACGATCCCGGCGCTCCAGCTTTAACTGCAGCTCGGATATCCGCTCGGCGTTAAAACCCTCTGCATCGAGGGACTGCACCAGCACACCGACCTGCGCAAGGGTCCGCGCCTGCGCCGCCACGAGCTGAGTCTGGGCGCGAATCAACGCTCGCTGCGTATCGAAGTACTCGTTCTGACTGTCCAGTAGATCCAGGAGTGAGCGCTGACCGATGTCGAACTGATCGACGTAGGCGCGGCGGGTTTTGTCCTGGGCATCCAGCTGCTGATCCAAGTATTCGACCTGGCGACGAAGCACGTCCACGTCATTGAAGGCGATCACAGTTTCACGTCGAACGCTCAGGCACACTTCCTTGCGAGACTCGACGGCCGCGTAGTAGCGGTTCGCAAACTCCCGACGCCGGGCGCTGTCCGAGCCTCCGCGGTACAGGTTATAGGACATTACAAGTTCGACCGCTTCGAGGTCGTAGTCGCCGAGAATGCCGTCGGTATTGCTTTCCTGCTCGTTGCGGTAGCGCAGGTCTACGCGCGGCAACATCGGCCCCCGGGTGGCGTTGTGCTCTTCCCGCGCGGCGCGCATCTCCTCGATAGCCGCATTCACCTCGGGACTCGATCGATACGCCTCTTCGAGCGCTGCCTCCCGCGAAGAAGGAAGGACTTCCTCGGGCAGTTGCGGCATGGGCAGGGAATCGGAGGGCAGCAAGCCAACCACGCGCTGAAACTCGACGCGCGTATCGTGCAAATTCGTAACCTCGGTAAGAAGGTTGGACTCGGCAAGGGCCATCCGCGCCGTGGCCTGCTCGAGGTCAACGCGCTGACTCACGCCTCCCGCAGCACGCTCCGCGATCTTGTTGAAGATCTGCCGGTGCACGACGTAGTTTTCCTCAGCGTAGCGCACCAGCTCTTGAAAGCGCAGCGTGTCGAGATACGCCTCGGTGGTATCCAGCGCCGTGCTTTGCGACGCCGCATTGAAGTCATAGTAGCGCGCCAGCTTGTCGTAGCGCCGCGCGCGCATTTCATCGCGAGCCTGAAACCCATCAAACAGCAGTTGTGTAATGCTGAAGCGCAGCGAATCGGCCTCGTACTCACCGAAATCGGCGATCGGCGTCTGGCGATCCTGCCAGGAGTAGTCGCCGGTGAGATCGACGCTTGGCAGGAGTTCGCCCCGGGCGACCTTCTCCGCCTCGCGATCCGCTTCGAACTCATAGTAGGCGCGGGTGACCGCCGGGTTGCTGGACAGGGCCGTGGTGATCGCCTGACCATAGCTGGTAACGACCTGCGCCTGGACCACAGGGGACCCAAGGGAAAGGGAAACGGAAAGGGCAAGCGGAGCCAAGGTGGGCTGCAGGATTCGTGAGCCCGCAGACAGAGGCCGGGCCGCTAACGCTCGCAGCCAGTTCATTCGTTTTGCCCTATTCCCCCGAAAACGGCAGTCTAGTGGCGCAAGTCCCCGCCACGCAACAGAATTCCTCGCGCCGTGGCGATATACTGGGCGGGACTTCACACTGCGGTTGCTCGATGCACTATCGCTCCCCGGCAGCGCGCCCGGTATCGCTGGTACCGTGGCTGGTGCTTGCGCTGCTGCTGCTTTTTCCTCTGGGAGCCATACCAGGCGTCGTCGACTTTGACCGCCTCATCCTCGCCGCCTCGTCGCGCTACGGTGCGAACGGTGTGAACGCTGTGCGTGAATGGCAGGCCCTTCTCGACAGGGCGAGCAATGCCAGCACAGTCGACAAGCTTGAGGCGGCCAACGAGTTTTTCAACTCGCGACTTCAGTGGCGCAGCGACGACGAGATCTATGGCGTGGACGATTACTGGGCCACTCCCCTGGAGGTGCTCGGACGCAGTGCAGCCGACTGCGAAGACTTCAGCATCGCCAAATACATTACTCTCGTTGCCCTGGGCCTTCCCGCGGAATCGCTGCGCTTGATCTATGTAACCGCAAAACTCAGGAACGGTGTCACCCAGGCGCATATGGTGCTCGCCTGGTACGACGATCCGGCCGCGCCGCCTCTGATTCTGGATAACGTGAACACGCGCCTGCTACGCGCCGACCAGCGACGGGACCTGGTTCCCGTTTTCAGCTTCAATGCGAGCGACCTGTGGGTTGGAGGAGCCGATACCGGCGCCAGTCCCACCGCACGACTGTCCCGCTGGCGTGATGTGTTTGATCGAATGCGGAGTGAAGGCCTGACCGGGCCCTGGTAGGAGACGCCAATGCCATTGCAAAGACAGCTATGGATCGCCATCGCAAGCCTTCTGCTCATCGTGTTTTCGGGTACTTTCCTGATAACCGGTGCAAGTACGAGCCGCTATCTCTCGGATCAACTCTCGATCAAAAACAGTGACGAAGCCACGGCCCTGGCATTGTCCCTGTCGCAGCAAACGCTCACAAAGGCGGAGCTTGAAGTCCAGCTGGCCGCGCAATTCGATCTGGGGGCCTACGCGCGTATTGCCGTGGTTGCGCCGGACGGTGAGGAACTCTTCGAGCGCCGTCGCGGTTTCGCGGAAAGCAGCGCACCGGAGGTGATCGAGCGACTGTTCCCCATCGAAGCCACGGCCGGTCGCGCTGAGGTTAGCAGTGGCTGGACGCCGCTCGGCACGCTGATCCTTGAGAGTCATACGGGCTTCGCCTATCGAGAACTCTGGGCCCTCGCGCAGCGCATGGGCCTGGCGCTTGTGGTTGCGATCCTGGTTGCCGGCGTCTTCGCCGGGCTGATTCTGCGCAGCATTCTCAAGCCTCTTCACGCTGTCGTAGCCCAGGCCGAAGCGCTCGGCGAACGACGTTTCGAGCGTCAGCCCCTGCCTGCTACCCGAGAGTTCGCTGCGGTTACGGGCGCGATGAATACGCTTACGGAGCGCGTCGAAGCCATGCTGGCAGGTGAGGCACAGCGCCTTGCCGCTCGACAGGTCGACGACGAGAACGACGCCCTTACCGGCATCCTGGGGCGCCGTGCCTTCATGACCCGGCTGCACTCCACCCTCGAGCGGGAGACAGAAGAAGCTGCGGGCAGCGTGGCGCTCCTGCGTATAAGTGCGCTGATCGAGATGAATCGCGAGTACGGCCGAGACGTCGTCGACAACGCACTCGCTGACGTCGGCCAAAGCCTTCTTGCCTGGGGAAAGGAAGACCCGGTGTTTGCCTGCGCGCGCCTCAACGGCAGCGACTTCGCCATCCTCGCGCCGCGCGAAGATCATCCGGAGCGCATCGGCACGGAACTTCGAACTCGCGTCGCAGCCACCTTCAAGCGCCGCGAACTCGCAGAGGGACTCAGCCTTCCGGCGGCGGCCGTGTACTACGCACACGGCCATACGCCCACGGATCTTCTGACGTGCCTTGATGCTGCCCTCTCCATCGACAGCGGGGAGCTTGAAGCCAAGGTCACGGTCGGCGATTCGGGTACCACAGTCGAGCGCCCGGGCAAGGCCGCCGCCAAGGCCTGGCGAAAACGCCTCACCCGGGCCGTGCTGGAGGACCGCTGCACTCTCGAATACTTCCCGGTTATCGACGCCGGCGGCGAGGTTCTACACGAAGAAGGTATGCTTCGTCTGCGCAGCGGTGGCAACCTTTATACAGGCGCGCACATCCTGCCGTGGGCCAACCGCCTGTCGATGAGTGGGGACGTCGACAGCTGCGTTGTCGGCCTGGGTGCGGCTCGCTGCCAGCACAGCGATGTACCCTGTAGCGTCAGCCTTTCTGTGGCAGCCCTTCAGCAGCCTGAGTTTCTGCGCTGGCTCAAGGATCAGCTCACCATTTTGGGCGAACGAGCATCACTCCTTGCTCTGGAAGTCGAGGAGAGCTCCGCCTTCGATCATCCGGCGGCATTCGCCGATTTACGCGATGTCCTGCACAGCGCGAAGGCGGGTCTTGGACTCAAAAACGTAGGGCACAGGTTGGCGCAACTCGACCTTATCGCGGGCCTCGGACCGGACTATCTGAAGATAGATCGCATGTATGTGCGCGACGTTGAGGCCACGGTCGCCCGGCGACAAATGCTCGAGGCGTTTGCCGGAATAGCCCGCAACCTTGGAGTGCCCTGCATTGCCGAGGGGGTTGCGAGCAGCCATGAGCGCGACGCAGCCTTCGCCTGTGGAGTGAGTGCCGTGACCGGTCCCGGCGTCCGGGACTGACGGCCGCTGGACCTGCGTTCTCAACTGGATGGGCCACTATCCGGCTCTGACCAAGCCGCCGGCTCCGCGGCGGAATCCAGCCCGGCCCGGGAGCTAGATGCGCACATCCCGAAAGGAAAGTCTCTGGCTACTACCTACGTACGGTTCCAATTCCGCCCTTGAGTGCAGACTGCGGCCGAATCCGTTGGCCAGAAATTTCCGGGCTAAAGTTGAAGATCGTCGTCAACGAGATCCAGGGCCTCGCTTCCACGACGCAGGGCGCGTCGCTGCAGAATCTTTTGCTGTGCCTGCTCCGGGAGTTCAGTAAATAGCAGCAGATTTTTCCTGATAAGTACTTCGAGCAGATCTTCAAGCACGCGAACGAAATCGAGGTCGGATCGCGCCAGGCCGCTCTGATCCAGGTCGGCTACGAAGGCGAGAACCTCCGCATCATCGTCAGGAAGCTGTTCGGTAAAGCCCGGCATCTCTTCGAGACTCACCCCACTGAGCTTGCCCCGGGCATCGCGCTGAACCCATACCATGTCGCTACTCCTGGAACATCAATCCAGGCGCGGCTCTTGCCGCGCCCCGGAAATGGACTCAGTGCTCAACGCCGCCGCCATCGGTCCTGTCGTCTTCCGGGTTCGAAAGCATGAGTCCGACTTCAAGTGCTGCAGCGTCGGCGCCGGAAGAATCTGACGACGGAGCCGATACTTCCTCCTCGCCGCCTTCGACGACACGGTCATCATCCCCTGCTGCAGGGAGACTCACTTCGTCGCTGTCGATCAGCACATCGGCGACGTCAATGGCGAAACTTGCGTCCTCCGCCGTGGTGATGCTGCCATCGTTCCAGGTCACCTCGCTCTGGCCGTGGATCACAACATCCCCGTCGGCCGCGCTTCCCGGTACGCTTCCGTCGCTGTAGCTGAGGGCAATACTCTCTACACCGAGCTCGCCAAGGGAGCGCAGTTCTCCCTCATCGGTCACGCCGTTAGAGTTTGCGTCCTGCCAGACACCAAACTGGTTCCAGGCCTGGTCTCCCGCATCGAGCACACCATTTGCGTCCGAATCAAAGACTTCGGCGATCGCCTCAAGGTCGGTTGCAGCTTGCTCCGACCACTCGGTGAACACGAATTCGCGCAGTTCATCGATGCTCCCGGACAGATTGGCGTCGATGACGAGGAGGCCATCCTCGGGGACCACCCACGCGGTGTTGACGGCGGCGCCATCGGACTGGTCGGTAAACACCACGTCGGCGGCGCGAGCCAGGTACGAAACGCCGTCGCCGTCCAGATCTAGGGCAACCGGCGCCAGGGACGGCGGCGCAATGACCACGGTAGCCAGGTTGCTTACGTTGCCGTCAGCGTCGGTGACGTCGTAGGTAAACTCGGCGCCCTCGAAAGAGATCGGTGCGTAGCGGATGCTGCGGATAAAGTAGTCACTGCTGTCGGCGTTTCCCGAACCCCGCGGGTTTCCGTCAGCATAGGGGGTGGCGGTGAAACGCAGAGCGAAGAAGGGCTGAGCCACGTCGTTGATAGCGAAACTGCCGTCGTCTCCGCCGATACTGAAATCGACCGGCACGCCGTCGAGGGTCGCTCCCGGGGAGCCGTGGAAGGTCCAGGACTCGATCACGTTCCCCGCACTATCGAGTGCCTCAACGCGCCCGACCTCACCTTCGCGCCGAAACAGACGCTCAATTTCTATCCTCGCGCCGCTCGCAGGCCCTCCCAGATCGACCGTTATGGATTCGGATGAGCCGTTGCGATACGCCAGCTGTTGCTGTACTTCAGTTTGCAAATCTGGCGTGCTCTGTACGCCGATGCCGGAGCCGCCCTGGAAGAGCCGACCCGTGGAACCGTCGAAGCCGGTAACGCTGACGCCCGTGGAATCGTTTCGGAGGTCCTGGGTTATCCGAGAGGTCTTTTGGGCCCAGTAGAAACTCGACTCGCTGTTGAATTCGTCGCCGACCCGGGCCACGGAAAAATTGCCGTTTCCCGTGGCATCGAGATAGAGCGTTCCGTTGCCAGGCAGTGAACGCAGGTTGAAAACGAGGTCGCTCAGGCCCGTTTCCAGATCGCTTCCGCCGAGGCTTGGGTTCACTTCGTTCCCGGTGTCAATATCTCCGTCAACGCTGAAGAAGCGCACAAGCTGCGGATTGTTCAGCGTACCCGCGGGTCCGGTGCCATCGGCGAGAACAGCTCCCGTGGTCACATCATCAGCCACGGGGGGTTGATTCGGCTCCGCCACGTCCGTCACCGTGATGCTCACCGTCGCCGGCGTCGCATCCTCGACTCCGTCGTCATCCACCGACGCGTAACCAAAGCTGTCCGGGCCCGCGTAATCGCC
>JBCBTK010000040.1:0-21228 GCA_039818725.1 Pseudomonadota bacterium | reverse complement strand
GGGCGTCGGGCGTCGGGCGTCGGGCGTCGGGCGTCGGGCGTCGGGCGTCGGGCGTCGGCAATTTGACAGCCGCCGGTCATCACGGTTGAACGTTCGATGGGTAAAATTACCGCCATGGAAACTTACCTCGTCGGCGGCGCTGTTCGCGATTCACTGCTCGGCTTCCCGTACACGGAGCGAGACTGGGTGGTCGTGGGTGCCACGCCGGAGGACATGCGTGCGGCAGGCTATACCCAGGTCGGAAGGGACTTTCCGGTATTTCTGCACCCTCGAACCAAGGAAGAACACGCCCTGGCGCGCACCGAACGAAAGAACGGGCACGGCTACAAGGGCTTCGTTGTTCACACCGATCCCGGCATCAGCCTCGAGGACGACCTGCGGCGTCGAGACCTGACGATCAACGCCATCGCCCGGGACAGCGAGGGGCGGATTATCGATCCCTACAACGGCCGCGAGGATCTCAAGAACCGGGTCCTGCGCCATGTGTCCGTCTCATTCACGGAAGATCCGCTGCGCGTCCTGCGTGTGGCGCGCTTTGCGGCGCGCTACGCCCACCTGGGTTTCAGCGTCGCCTGGGAAACGCTCAGCCTGATGCGGCGCATTGTCGAGCAGGGCGAACTCGCCCACCTCCAAGCGGAGCGGATCTGGGGAGAGCTGGAGCGAGCCCTCGCGGAACGCAGTCCGCATATTTTCGTGGAAATTCTTCGCAGCTGTGGGGCCCTCGCCGAACTGCTTCCAGAAGCCGACGCGCTGTTTGGGGTACCGCAGAAAGCCGAGCATCATCCGGAAGTGGATACGGGGCACCACCTGCTCATCGTGCTCAAGATGGCGGCGCAGTTGTCCTGGAACGACAGCGGACCCGTTAACGCCGACGCAACGCAAGTGTATGCAAGTCCAGAGCAAAAACCCGCGTTCGCACCGCGGGCCCGCGGCAACAGCCGCGTTGCTTTCGCAGCGCTCTGCCACGATTTCGGCAAGGGCATTACTCCGACGGAGATTCTGCCGAGCCACCGCGGTCACGAGACCGCCGGGCTACCTCTGGTGCGCACCGTTTGCGCGCGATTCAAGGTCCCCAATGCCTATCGTGATCTTGCGCTGAATGTCTGCGAGCATCATCTCAACGCTCACCGCTCACGAGAGCTGCGTCCGACCACGCTCCTCGGTCTGCTGGAGCAGACCGGAGCCCTCCGCAACCCCACGCGCTTCGAGGAGTTTCTCGTCGCCTGCGAAGCGGATTCCCGCGGCCGGCTCGGGCTTGAGGCTCGCCCCTACCTGCAGGGCGACTACCTGCGTCGCGCGCGGGAAGTTGCGGCCTCGGTGACTGCAGCGGACGTCATGGGTCCAGGCGTATCGGGCAAGGCCGTGGGTGAAGCGATAACACGAGAACGTATCCGCCGCCTCACCGCTTTGCGCGCCGGGGGCTAGAGCGACACCTGGCGCAGCGGTTGGGCCGCCTGATCATAGTCGGACCAAAGCTCCGCGTAGCTGCGCGCCAACTCCGGGTGCAGGGACTCACCGGCGAGTTCAGCCAGAGGTCGCAGCACAAAGGCGTTCTCCGTGATTTCCGCTCGCGGAAGACGAATACCGTCGATCACGCCCGTGAGTTTGCCGAGAACGAGAATATCGATGTCCAGGGTGCGGGCGCTGAAGCGCGTTGCGTCCGCCGGGCGTCCGTGGCGAAATTCAATGTCGCGGAGCCGGGCCTGCAATTCGCCCACACCGAAGGCGGTTTCGGCACGAACGACAAGGTTCCAGAAAGGATCACCGCTAAATCCAATGGCGGCGCCCTCGTAGACAGCCGACCGGGCGAGCGGCCCCAGGAGTTCGGACAACTCCCTGAGCCCGATGGGAAGAAAATGCTGCGGCCGGATGTTGGATCCCAGGCCGAGGAACAGTTCTTTCACAATGGACGATTGCCGCGCTCGATGAGCACGCCGACGTCGTCCGCTTCTGGCACGGCGCCCGGCTTGCACAGGCGCAGCCTGAGCCAGGGAACGGCAAACTCGCTGATGAGCAGCGCCGCCATCGCTTCGGCCATACGCTCAATCAATAAGAACTCCTGCGCAGCGGCAAACTCCCGGAGCCGCCCCGCCACCGCGGAGTAGTCGAGGGCATCCTGCACGTTGTCGGAGCTCGCTGCGGGTTTGATGTCCCAGGCCATCTCGACATCAATAATCAGGCGCTGGCGAAGCTCCCGCTCCCAGTCGTATACGCCAATCACGGTGTCGATCTCGAGACCGCGAACAAAAACCGTATCGCTCACGCGGCGCTCGAAACCCCATCGATGGGCGACAGCTCGGTCATTGGCCACCGCGGTCGCACCTGGACCTCTCCGGAGTCGCGCTGCCCGGCGGCCAGGCGTTGGGCGCCGGCAAAGGCGATCATCGCCCCGTTGTCGGTACAGAACTGAGGCGCCGGGTAGTACACGCGCGAACCCTGCCTGTCTAAGGATTCCGCCAGTTGGCGTCGCAGATTGCGGTTCGCACTCACGCCGCCGGCCATCACGAGCCGCCCCAGCCCTTCCTGCTCAAGCGCGCGACGACACTTGATCAGCAGCGTACCCACGACGGCTTCCTCGAACGCCCGGGCGATATCGGCGCGCGTCTGCTCATCGAGTTCGCCGCGAGCTTCCCGGTCACGGATGACCGTAAGCGTATGGGTCTTGAGGCCGCTGAAGGAAAAATCCAGCCCCGGTCGATTGACCATGGGCCGGGGAAAATCGAAGCGTCCCGGATCGCCGCTCTCGGCAAGGGCAGCAATGTGCGGACCGCCGGGATAGGGCAGCCCCAGCATCTTCGCGGCCTTGTCAAAGGCCTCGCCAGCCGCGTCGTCGAGGGATTCGCCGAGAAGACGATAGCGCCCGATACCGTCCACGCGCACCAGTTGCGTGTGGCCACCGGAAACCAGCAGCGCAACGAAGGGGTACTCCGGGGCGTCTTCCTCCAACATTGGGGCCAGAAGGTGGCCTTCCATGTGATGCACGCCCAAAGCGGGGATACCCCAGCCTGCTGCGAGAGCCCGGGCCAGGGTCGCGCCCACCATCAGCGCACCCACGAGTCCCGGGCCCGCGGTGTAGGCCACGGCTTCGATAGCACTCGAGGCGACTCCAGCGTCTTTCAACACCTGGCCGATGAGAGGAAGGCTGCGCCGGATGTGGTCGCGGGACGCCAGCTCCGGAACAACGCCGCCGTATTCGGCGTGGACCTCGACCTGGCTGTGCAGCACGTGCGCCAGCAGACCTCGCTGCGTGTCGTAGAGCGCGATTCCGGTTTCGTCGCAGGACGTTTCTAAGCCGAGAACGATCATGAAATTGGGGCGTATTTGTGATCCCGGACGCACAAAGGGGCGCCCATGAAATTCAGCGCGCAGTCTAATCGCTCCTTCAGGCCTCGAACAGCGCCGAAACGAGCTGAAAATGGTGTCCTGGAAGCGCCCAAATCGCTTTGCAAATCAGCGGCGTGATGTATAGAATGCGCGCCCTCTTACGCAGGTGAGCGCTTTTTTACGCCCGCTCGAACGTGCTGCTTCAGCGTTCCGCGGTCGTTATCGCAGCACCTGCCGTGATAGCTGAACCCCTGCCACCCGGCAGCGAGAATCAGGCAAAGGACTGGATTTAGATGCCCCATATCAAGGTCAAGGAAAACGAGCCCTTCGACGTGGCTCTGCGGCGCTTCAAGCGTTCCTGCGAAAAAGCCGGCGTGCTGTCGGAGGTTCGCCGCCGCGAGCACTACGAGAAGCCCACGACCGTGCGTAAGCGCGCCGCAGCGGCTGCCGTAAAGCGCCACCTCAAGAAGCTCTCCCGCGAGAATCGCAAGCGCGTTCGTCTCTACTGAGGCCCCTGTGGCATCGGAAACGCAGGCCGTGATCAAAGCGGCCATGAAAGACGCGATGAAGAGCCGTGAGAAAGAACGGCTCGCGACGATTCGGCTTATTCAGGCGGAATTCAAGCGCGTCGAAGTCGATGAGCGCATCGAACTCGGCGAGGATCGAGTCCTCGCTATCCTGGATAAGATGGTAAAGCAGCGCCGCGACTCCCTGACGCAGTATCAGGAAGCCGGTCGTGACGAGCTGGCGGCCCAGGAAGCCGCGGAAATCGCAATCATCCAGGAATTTCTTCCTGCCCAGCTGAGCGAAGACGAACTTGACGCCATGATCGCCGAGGCCATCGATGCGACGGATGCATCCGGCATGCAGGCCATGGGTCAGGTCATGGGTCAGTTGAAGCCAAAGCTCCAGGGCCGCGCTGACATGGGCGCTGTGAGCCAGAAGGTCAAGGCGCGACTCACCGCCTGACGGCCGCGGGCGGCATGCTGCCTCGATAGCTTTCGCCGCCTGGCCTGAAATACCCTCAGAGACCTACCTTGCGACGTCTAACGCCGTGGCATACTTCGTCGACTGACCGCCCCAAAGCCTGAACACTATCTCGTGGGATCATGGCCGGACGCATCCCCCAGCCCTTCATCGACGACCTCCTGGACCGCACCGACATCGTCGATGTGATCGACCGGCGGGTAAAACTCAAGAAAACCGGCAAAAACTACTCCGCACGCTGCCCTTTCCACGACGAGAAGACACCGTCCTTCAGCGTCAACCCGGAAAGGCAGTTTTATTACTGCTTTGGCTGTGGAGCCGGCGGCAATGCCATTGGCTTCGTCATGGATTACGAAAACATCGACTTTCCCCAGGCCGTGGAGAACCTGGCGGGCGCATTGGGCCTGGAGGTTCCCCGGGAAGCGTCGGGGGGACAGGGATCCGCGGGCGGCGGCGATGGGGCACCGCCCAATAAGGCGCTCTACGATCTCCTCGAACGCTGCGCGGCAATCTACCGTGAAGAGCTGCGCCGGCACCCGCAGCGGCAGCGAGCCGTGGACTATCTCAAGGGTCGGGGTCTCAGCGGTACGATTGCCCGTGACTTCGGTCTGGGGTTTGCCCCCCCGGGCTGGGACAACGTCATGGCCCGCCTCGGTGACGACAAAGAGCGTGACGACGCGCACAAGGCCGGTATCCTCGTGAAAAACGACGCCGGGCGCAGCTATGATCGCTTCCGTGACCGGATCGTGTTTCCCATCCGCGACCGTCGCGGCCGCATCATCGCCTTCGGAGGGCGCGTACTCGGCGACGAAAAGCCCAAGTATCTCAACTCTCCCGAGTCCCCCGTGTTCCACAAGGGGCGCGAACTCTATGGGCTCTTTGAGGCAAGGCGCGCGAATCGCAAGCTCGAGCGGATAATAGTCGTCGAGGGATACATGGACGTGATCGCCCTGGCGCAGGCCGGCATCACCTTCGCCGTGGCGACGCTGGGCACGGCGACGAGCACGGATCACCTCGAACGCCTCTTTCGCATGGTGCCGGAAGTGGTGTTCTGCTTTGACGGTGACGAGGCGGGGCGCAAGGCGGCCGAGCGGGCGCTGCATAATGCGCTGCCCTCCATGAGCGACGGGCGCCAGGCGCGCTTTCTCTTCCTGCGCGAAGGAGAGGACCCGGACTCCCTTGTGCGCAAGGAAGGCGCGGACGCATTCATGGATCTGGTGCATCAGGCCCAGCCCCTGGAGGAGTTTCTTTTCCAGCGCCAGGGCGAAGGGCTGGATGTGGGAACCATGGATGGCCGGGCGAGCCTCTCCAAGCGCGCCCTGCCCCTGCTTCGTCAGCTGCCTGAAGGCGTGTACCGCGAACTGATGTTCCAGGCGCTTGCGGATCGCACGGGCCTCGAACTCGAGACCCTGCTCCGCCTGGAAGTACCCCACGCTCCGGCGCCGCCGGAGGAAGAGCCCCCACCGCCTGACGAATACTTTCCGCCATCGGAGTCCTTCACACCGGAGCCGCGAAAGCGCACACCGCTTCCCGGCCCCGCGGCGCCCCACGGCACAATCACGCAGATGGCATTGGCGCTGCTCCTGCACAAGCCGTCGATAGCCCAACTCGCCGAGCCCGGCGCGCTTGATCATCTCGATGGCCACGAGGGAACGCTGCTTCGGGACATGCTGGAGCTCCTGCACAAACGCCCCGAGTCCAGCACCGGCATGCTCCTTGGCCACTGGCACGGAACGCCCGAGGGTGAGCTCCTGGCACAGCTTGCAGGCCAGGAGCGCCTGATCCCGAGTGAGGGGATTGAGGCCCAGTTCAGCGACATTCTGCGCCGCTTGATCTCCCAGCGCCTGCGCAAACGAATAGTCGATGAAATCGAAGAGCTGAAACGCCGCTCTTACGGCGAGTTGAAGGACGACGACAAGACGCGCCTCGGCGAACTCTTACGATCCCTGCGCGACCTGGACGCGCGCAGCAGCCCGGGCCAGAGCGAAGCTTGATAAGTCGGAGCGTGACAGCAAGCCCTTCTGGCCCTTTGCGGGCCCGTCCGTTCTAACCCTTTAGGGGGCTCGCAAAAGCAAGGAAAGGTGAGTCGCCGCTCATCCCGCTATCGTCCGAGCCGATACGCCCATAAAGGATGGCAGCGGAAGTCGGTAAGCTCGACATTATCCGGGCGCGTAGTTGCCAGTTGTGCTACAATGGCGGGCTGATCTTCTTGAACTACCGCGCGTCAGCGTTCCTTGACGCCGGACCCAGCCAAACAAGGTACCTAATGAACGACGCCGTTTCACAACAATCGCGTTTGAAGTCCCTGATTGCCAAAGGGAAGGAGCAGGGCTACCTCACCTATGCTGAGGTCAACGACCATCTGCCCGACGATATCTCCGATCCCGATCAGGTCGAAGATATCATCCAGATGATCAACGACATGGGCATCCAGGTGTTTGAGCACGCTCCCGATGCCGATGAGCTGCTGATGAGCGAGGGCGACAGCTCCGCCGACGACATTGCTGCGGCCGAGGCCGCCGCGGCCCTGGCGGCTGTTGAAAATGAAGCCGGGCGCACGACCGATCCGGTGCGTATGTACATGCGCGAAATGGGCACCGTTGAACTGCTGACTCGCGAAGGCGAGATCATCATCGCCAAGCGCATCGAAGAGGGCATCCGTGAACTAATGGCCGCCCTCGCCTTCTATCCGGGCTCCGTGAAGCAGATCCTGGACGAGTACGCCCTGGTCACCAAAGAAGAGCGCAAGCTTGCGGATGTACTGGTGGGATACCTGGACCCCGCCGAGCACGTCCCCTCAGCGCAGCAGATCGCCGAGCAGCAGGCTGCCGCGAATGCCAACAAAGATAAAGACGACGATGACGATTCGAGCACCGACAACGGTCCCGATCCGGTGGAGGCCAAGAAGCGCTTCACGGCGCTGAAGCGTCAGTTCAACAAGACCGAGAAAGCCATCTCCGCGAAGGGCCGTCAGGACGCGAGCGCGATCAAGGAGATGGAAAAGCTCGGCGAGTTGTTCAAGTTCTTCAAGCTCACACCGCGCGTCTTCGATCCGCTCACCGACGCCGCTCGCTCCGCGCTTGCGGAAGTGCGCGAGCAGGAGCGCGAGATCATGATGATCGCCGTGCGCCGCTGTGGCATGCCGCGTCGGGAGTTCATCAAGTCCTTCCAGGGCAGCGAGTCCAACCTTAAGTGGGTGTCACGCCACGCGCGCAAGAAGGACTACGGTCCCAAGCTCAACGCCTTCAAGATAGACATCCAGCGCGCGCAGCGCCGCATTGCACAGATCGAGGAAGAAACGGGGCTTTCCGTCACTGAGATCAAGGAAATCAATCGCCGCATGTCCATGGGCGAAGCTCGGGCCCGGCGCGCCAAGAAGGAGATGGTCGAGGCCAACCTGCGTCTCGTGATTTCCATTGCGAAAAAGTACACGAATCGCGGTCTGCAGTTCCTGGACCTGATTCAGGAAGGCAACATCGGCCTGATGAAGGCCGTGGACAAGTTCGAGTACCGCCGCGGCTACAAGTTCTCAACCTACGCGACCTGGTGGATTCGTCAGGCCATTACGCGATCCATCGCTGACCAGGCGCGGACCATCCGTATCCCGGTGCACATGATCGAGACGATCAACAAGCTGAACCGTATCTCGCGGCAGATGCTGCAGGAGATGGGCCGCGAACCCACGCCGGAAGAGCTCGGCGAGCGCATGGAAATGCCCGAGGACAAGGTCCGCAAGGTGCTCAAGATCGCCAAGGAGCCGATCTCCATGGAGACGCCCATTGGCGACGACGAAGACTCGCATCTCGGCGACTTCATAGAAGACCTCACGATCCCGTCTCCGGTGGATTCAGCCACGGGCCAGGGTCTACAGGAAGCAACCAAGGACGTGCTTGCCGGACTGACCGCGCGCGAGGCCAAGGTGCTGCGCATGCGCTTCGGAATCGATATGAATACGGACCACACGCTCGAGGAAGTCGGCAAGCAGTTCGACGTTACCCGCGAGCGTATTCGTCAAATCGAAGCCAAGGCTCTGCGCAAGCTGCGCCACCCGACGCGTTCGGATTACCTGCGGAGTTTCCTCGACGAGAACTCCTAAAGGATCGCGCGTTCTGACGGTTCGCCGTACCGGCGAAGCTTGACGAACCAGAGGTATGAAGGTTTGGATACGAGCGCCATGGGCGCTCGTTTTCGTTTTGAAGCGAGCTTCAAGGGCAACGTTTAAGGGGGGCGGTTCAGCGGAGCTGCTGGACGGGTGTTGTCGGTCGGATCAGACGGTGAACGACTGATCGGGTTGGTTGCTCGACCGAGCGCAGACCAAATCGAGCTTGCAGATTGCCGCGAGGTTTTCGAACGACAACCGGGCGCCGTTATCCGATGCAAGCATCTGACGCAATCATCAAAGCGAGCAATCCTAAGCTTTGCGAAAGTGCTTGAGTATCTCAGAGCACTAGCCAGCACCCTTGAGCAACGGAATCAGGTTGGTAACGACGAGCACCCCCAAAATCCATGAATGCAGCCGTAGCGTAGAGCGCAGCTCGCCGAGCTCCTTGTCTAGTACGGCGTGGAAGAATTCCTTGGTAACTAACGCCTCTGCCAGATCGCCAAGGGCCTCGGCCATTGCTTCAGCCTGGGCCACAGCTTGTTGCTCAGACATCCCGGTCGCCTTGAGTCGCTGCGAGTATCTGAGTGTATCAAAGCCTAATCGCGTCACCAGGGGCTTCCTCCTTCGAATAGGAGGCTAGCCTGGAACGCACCGGTAACGAAGATCAAATATGTTCAACCGGTATAAACTGAAATCAAAACAGCCGACGACCTAGCCATGCAACAACTCACCGGCCTCGACGCCTCCTTTCTCTACCTAGAGACACCCAACTCCCCCATGCACATCTCGGGGCTTTACCTGTACACGCAGGATTCGGCCCCCGGGGGACAGGTGCGCTTCAAGCAGATCCTGGAGTTCATCGCCTCGCGCATACAGCGCCTGCCCTCGATGGCTCGCCGGCTCAAGCGCGTGCCGCTGGATCTCGACCACCCTTACTGGATCGACGATGGCGACTTCGACCCGGAGTATCACATCCGTCACGTGCGCTTGCCGGAGCCCGGAGACTGGCGCCAGCTGTGCATCATGGTGTCACGCATTCACGCTCGGCCGCTGGACCGGGCCCGCCCGCTGTGGGAGATCCACGTGATCGAGGGTCTCGATCGCGTCGAGGGCTGCCCGCCGGGAAGCTTCGCCCTGTTTACGAAGATGCACCACGCTGCGGTCGACGGCGCCTCGGGCATGGAGGTTACAGCCGCGATCCACGATCTCGAGCCCAACGTTGAGGAAGCGCATATCGGCGACTGGCGTTCCGGCGAGGCGGAACCAGGCGCCTTAAAGCTCCTGGCCCGGGCGCAGCGCAACGCCATTCGTCAGCCCCTGCGTTTCATATCCGTGGCGCGCAATACTGTGCCCGGCTTTGCTCGTGCCCTCATGCAGCTCAATAGCGGCAGACTGGAGCGCGTCGCGAAAGTACCCCGCACGCGCTTCAACGGACCCGTGTCTCCCTACCGTGTATTCACTGGCGTGAAGTTTCCCCTCGCCGAGATCAAGGCAATCAAGAACGCCGTCGAAGGAACCACGGTAAACGATGTCGCCATCACTATCGTGGGCGGCGCCGTACGCCGTTACCTGCTCGACAAGGGCGAATTACCACCCCAGTCGCTGGTAGCGATGGCTCCGATCAACGTGCGCAATACCTCAGAGAAAGGCACCGGTGGAAACATCGTGTCCACGATGGCCGTAAAGGTTCACAGCGAGATGGGCGACGGAGAAGCCCGGCTGCGTGCCGTGCACGCGGGAACAAAGACCGCGAAGGAGCTCAATAACGCCATCGGCGCCAAATCGATGACGGACTACGCGCAGTTCATTCCCAGCACGCTGACAGCGCAGGCGGCGCGCCTTGCGAGCCGCTGGCACCTCGCCAATCAGATCAACCCCTTCTACAACTGCGTAATCACCAACGTCCCCGGACCGCAGGTTCCGCTCTACTGCAGTGGCGCGCGCATGATTTCCAACTACGGTGCAGGGCCCTGCGCCGACAGCCTAGGGCTGTTCCAGGTCATCAGCAGCTACTGCGGTGAGTTCACGATTTCCGTCACCTGCTGCCGCGAGATGATGCCGGATCCAGGCTTTTACCAGGAGTGCCTCCAGGCCAGCTTCGACGAGCTCAAGGCCGGCACCATCGGTACCGGTAAGGAGGCAAAGACGAAAGCTGGAAAGGCTTCGGGGAAACGCAAGGCGACCGCCAAGCGAGCTGCGGCGTCAAGACGCCCTGCCGCGTCGGCCCTGAAGAACAAGTCCGCTGCAAAGTCCAAGGTTGTGCGGGGAAAAACGGCCCCCAAGAAAGCCGCTCCCAAAGAGGCTGCCCCTAAAACCGTCGCGAAGCGCCCAAGCGAAGCAAAGCGCAGGCCTGCTGCGACACCGAAAGCCAGACCGAAACGCGCTACCGCAAACTCCGAATACTGAAACACCCACCGCGCCCTCCGCGGCTTTTGGGCCTGGGCTTCCTGCGCGTTGAGTCTCGTTCTCGCGCCGCCTAGAGCGGCTGCGTGAGGATCGCCATCATCGTACGGATACCTTCGCGGTAGTTACCCAGGCGGAGGTTTTCATTGGGACTGTGCTGGTTGTTGTCGCGATTAACCGTGGGAACGGTGACGGCCGGCACGCCGAGGGTAGTCACAAACGGTGAGATCGGGATCGAACCCCCGCTCATGCGAATTTGGATCGGTTCCTCGCCAAATGCGTTCGTCAGGGCGCTGCGTAGCCAGCGACCAACCTCCGAGTCCTGATCGGTGCGGAAGGACTGGTAGCTGAAGTCCCAGGTCAACGTGGCAATCTTTTCGTGTGCGAGGCGCGTTTCCTTATCCGGTACCGTATCGGTGAGGTAAAAGCCCTGTTCGCGAATATGCGCCTTAATCAGACCCAGCAGACTCGCGAAGTTTGATTCCAGGACCAGTCTCACGTCGATCTCGGCCCGCGCCCAGGCCGGAACGATGGTGCGGACCTCCTCGTCGATCCATCCAGAGGCCATACCGCGGATGTTCAGCGACGGAAACTGGATCGCCTCCTGGTAGAAGCGCCCCACGGCATCCACGGAGCCGAGCTGCAGACGATCGCGGATCTGAGCCTCGTCATCCGGGACGGCGCGGAGCAGGGCCTCCGTCTCCGCGTCAATCTCGATGCCGTCGTAGAAGCCTGGGATGGTCACTCGTCCCTGCTCGTCCTTCATCGATGCCAGGAGCTGCGCCAGCCGCAGGGCGGGATTCGGCGCGTAGTTGCCAAAATGCCCACTGTGCTGAGCCACGATAGGGCCGTAGGTGGTCAGGGTCAGGGTCGCGATTCCCCGGGCTCCGTAGGTCAGCGTGGGACGGTTTGTGATGTGGCGCGGCCCATCGAAGATCACCAGCATGTCGGCCGCTAGGCGCTCACGGTTGTCCATGACGGCCTGGGGCAGCCGCGGCGAGCCGAGTTCCTCCTCAAAATCCATGATGATTTTCATGTTGAAGTTGGGCGCCAGGCCCTCGCCGGCTACGCCATCGAGGGCAGCAAGGAACATGGCGACGGGCCCTTTGGCGTCGGACGCGGAACGGGCGAAGACGCGCATTTCATCGTCGTAGTTTTCGATGGCGCTCCAATCCAGGGCCTGCCACTCGCCGAGCGCGTTGCGGCGCTTGAGCGTTGGCACGAAAGGGTCGTCCTGGAACCACGCTGAAGGGTCGACCGGCTGCCCATCAATCTGCAGGTAAATCAGAACTGTTTTCTCGGCTCCGAGCACTTGCCGCTCGGCGAGCAACAGGGGGATGGCGGGTGTTTCGATGCGCTCCATCGTGAAGCCCCGCTTGCCGAATTCGGTTTCGCACCAGCGCATGTTCTTTTCGATGTCCACCGGGTAGGTCGCGACATTGGGGATGGAAAGGAGCTCTCGGAGCATCGGAAAGGAGGCGCGTGCCTGCTTTTCAGCCAGCTTCGAAAGTGTGGCTTCGTCCAGATTCTGGGCATGGACCGGCGCGATCAGTGCTGTGACGAGGGTCAGCGCTACCGCCAGGGCCCCGTGCAGGGTTCGCTGGAGACGCCGTTGGACGGTTCCTGTCATAGGGATGCTTGAGGGGGCTCTCATTGACTCGACTGCTCGGGCTGCGGCTGGGCGTGCATTATCGCGCGTCCAGAACGCAGGGAAACCCGGCTTCCGCCATTGAATGAACTCCGGTCGAAATAGAGTCATTGAATTGTCCTCTATAGCGCTGGTACTCACAGCGCGGCACCGCCAGAATAGCGCCCATGTTCGATCCATCCATTGCACCGGCCTCCCCACGCACAGCCCTCGATGCGCTCGAACATGTCTTCGGCTACACCGAGTTCCGCTCGCCGCAGGACGAAATCATCGAGTGCCTGATGGCAGGCGAAGATGCCCTCGTCATCATGCCAACCGGGGGCGGCAAGTCCCTGTGTTACCAGCTTCCGGCTCTGATACGGCCCGGCTGCGCCATCGTCGTCTCGCCCTTGATCGCCCTCATGCAGGATCAGGTCGATGCGCTAAAGCAGCTCGGCGTTCGGGCCGCCTACCTCAATTCGACGCTGCAACCGGAGGAGGCGTCGCGGGTAGAGAGCGACTGGCTTTCAGACCGCCTCGACCTGCTTTACGTAGCCCCGGAACGGCTCCTGCAGCCGCGCTCCCTGGAGCTTCTGGATCAGGTTCAGCCTTCGCTGTTCGCCATCGACGAAGCGCACTGTGTGTCGCAGTGGGGTCATGATTTTCGCGAGGACTACCTGCAGCTCAGCGTGCTGCATCAACGCTACCCGAACGTTCCACGCATCGCCCTGACCGCCACGGCGGATGGTCGCACCCGCGCCGAGATCGCCCAGCGCCTCCAGCTCGAAGACGCGCGCCACTTTATCGCCAGCTTCGACCGACCGAACATCCGCTACCGGATGACGCTCAAGGACAACCCCCGTGCTCAGCTGCTGCGCTTTCTGCGTGACGAGCATCCAAGCGATGCGGGCATCGTCTACTGCCTGTCTCGAAAACGCGTCGAGGAAACGGCCGCCTGGCTGACGAGCCAAGGTTTCACCGCCCTGCCCTACCATGCCGGCCTGCCGACGCTCACCCGCGAGACCCACCAGCGACGCTTCTTGCGCGAAGACGGTGTAATCATCGTGGCGACCATCGCCTTTGGCATGGGTATCGACAAGCCGGACGTACGTTTCGTCGCCCACCTCGACCTGCCCAAGACTCTAGAGGCCTACTACCAGGAAACCGGACGCGCCGGTCGCGATGGAGAGCCCGCCGACGCCTGGCTGACCTACGGTCTCCAGGACGTGATCACGCTCCGGCAAATGCTCGAGCAGTCCCAGGGCAGCGAGAACTACAAGCGTGAGGAGCAGAATCGCCTGAGCGCCATGCTTGGTCTCTGCGAGATCAGCACCTGCCGTCGCCAGGCTCTCCTGGGCCACTTCGGGGAGGAGCTGCCGGAACCCTGCGGAAATTGCGACAACTGCCTGACGCCGGTCGAAACCTGGGACGGCACCGAGGCTGCGCAGATGGCCATGTCGGCGGTGTATCGAACGGGGCAGCGCTTCGGCGTGAACCACCTGATTGACGTGCTGCGCGGCATCGAGAACGACAAGATCTTCCAGAACGACCATCATCACCTGCCCACCTTCGGCGTCGGCCAGGCGCACGATGCGCGGCGCTGGCGCTCCGTGTTTCGCCAGCTCGTCGCTCGCGGCTATCTGAGCGTGGACATGGAGCGCTACGGCGCGCTGCGGCTGCAGCAGTCAGCGCGCGGCGTCCTTCGGGGCGAGGTAAGTATTGCGCTGCGCCTGGATCCGAAGGCAAGCAAAGCAAAGCGAACCACCAAGACGCCCCTACCGGAGCACGTCGACGTCGCGCTCTGGGAGGCGCTGCGCGAGTGTCGCCGCCGGCTCGCCGAGGAACAGGGCATCCCTCCCTACATCATCTTCCACGACAAGACCCTCCTGCTGATCTGCGAGCTGCGGCCGAAGAGCGTGGAGGAGTTCGCCGCCATATCCGGCGTGGGGGACCGCAAGTGCGAGAAGTACGCGAAGGACTTCTTGGACGTCGTGAGCAACGCTGCCCTATAATCGCGCCCCCGCAACACCCCTTTCCGGGCCCATAGCTCAGTTGGTTAGAGCAGTCGACTCATAATCGATTGGTCGTAGGTTCAAGTCCTACTGGGCCCACCATTTCAGAATATTCAGCGACTTACAAAAGCTCGGCTCTGACCAATCGACTAGGGATTGGCGGTAGGCTTAGCACTTCTTTTACAAAACCGGGGAGCCGCCATGATCACTGTCCACCATCTGCGGATCGGGCGTCCGCTATTCACGCTGTGGCTGATTGAAGAGCTCGGTGTCGACTACGAACTCAAAGTCTATGAACGCAACGAAATGGGTCGGGCGCCTCCAGAGCTGAAGGACGTACATCCGCTGGGCAAATCACCGGTGATAGTGGACGACGGGCAGGTTATTGCCGAATCCGGGGCTATCGCCATGCACCTGATTGAAAACTACGACAGCGCGGGGCGCTTCAGTCCGCCGAGCGACAGGAAGGCGCGCGCCACGTGGTATCAGTGGTTTCACTACAGCGAGGCTTCGGCCTTTGCCCCGTTGTTGATCACACTCCTACTGAGCCGCGAGCAAGAACCGAAGCCACCGCTGTTCAGTATGTTCGCAGCAGCGGAGGTTAAGCTCCAGCTCGACTACATCGCCGACAGCCTGGGCGATAAGACCTATATCCTTGGAGAAAACCTGTCCTTACCCGATTTCGGGCTGACCTATATCTGTCAGATGGCGGAACGCCTGGAGCAGTTGGGAAACTATCCATCACTCAAAGCGTATGTTGATCGCAATATGGCGCAGCCGGCCCTCGTGCGGGCGCTGGAAAAGTCCGGCGGCTGAATCGTACCGGCACGCTTTACGGGAACTCCGTGCAGCCCACGGATAGCTTTTTGTCCCGTCTGTGGAAGCGCCGGGTTATGCAATTCAGCGTTCTTTGTAAACTTGGCGTCGCTATTCCTCCTCTTCACACCATAACTTCCATGGAGACTCACAATGCCTGAACCAACGACCTCAGGTCTTGGCGCTATCGCAGCACAGCTTCAAGAAGACGGAGTAGCCAGGCTACTGGGCCCGACGGCTGAATATCTTGGCGAAGAGCTAGAGGTCTATACCCAGCGACGCATTGACAACGTGGGGCGAATCTTCGCGAGGGCGGAGGCGAAGCTGGGCAGCAAACTCGACCAGCCTGGCCAGGTGCCACCGAAAGTACTCAAGACCATCATCAACGACGGCTGTTACGCGGATAACCTCCTCGCCATTGAATACTTTGGTGGCGTCCTGGCCTCCTCCCGCACAGAAAACGGCCGTGACGACCGTGGCGCCAGGATCGCGAGGATGGTCGACAGCATGTCTTCGTTCCAACTCAGATCTCACTTCATCACTTATGCAGCCGTTGCATCCGTCTTTCAAAACAAGTCGATGTCGATCGGAGATCCTGCGCACCGGGAGGCCATGCAGCTTTTCATCCCCTATGCGGGCTGGGCGGACGCAATGGAACTGACCAACGCGGAAAGACAAAGTCCTCAGCTTGTGAGCCACATTTGGTTCGGATTGGCGAACGACGGGCTGATCGGCCCCACGTGGTACCTGGGAGACCGAGAATCGATCAAGCAGGTCTTCGATGCCGCCCCGTCAGACGGCGTGGTGTGCGAGCCGTCGATCCTCGGGGCCGAGCTCCTGCTTTGGGCATTGGGATCCGGGAACAGCTCAATAGATGACCTGCTTACCGGGCAACTCGATCTATCGTTTTACGGCGCGCCCGTGCCTGTCGAAGGCGCGATTCCCATCAAGGGATGAATGGGCAGCAGTCAGGCTCGCGGTCAACAATCAGTTCAGCGTTCGATACAAGTCGGCACTGTCGCCACTGAAACCCCAGATTCCAAAGGCCATGGCCCTTAAATCAAGTATCAGCAAAGTTCGCCTCAACGTGTCCGACCTCGATGGCGACGTGTATGGCGACTTCAACCTCGCCGTCGCCCGGCACCCGTCGGAGACAGAAGCGCGAATGATGCTGCGCATTGTTGCCTTCGCCCTCCATGCGAGCGAACGACTGGAGTTCGGCCGCGGTATCAGCACGGACGATGAGCCCGATCTCTGGCTGAAGGATCTCACGGGCGAGATCGAACTGTGGGTGGATCTTGGAACACCTGGCCCGGACCGCTTGCGCAAGGCCTGCGGTCGAGCGCGTAAAGTAGTGCTATACGCCTACGGTGAACGTTCCGTGAGTGTGTGGTGGGAAAAGCACGCTGCTGCGCTGGAGCGCTTTCGCAATCTCGCGATCTACAGGATTAGCGACGTAGACCGCGATGCACTGGCCGCGCTGACATCGGCGACCATGAACCTCCAGTGCACGATCTCCGGCGGAGAGCTATGGCTGACCGACGACGCGCGGACCGTGGAAGTTAGGCCCCTACTCCTTCGCGAGGCGCAGCGCTGACTGTCGATTCGCTTTCGGAGTTGACCCGCCAATCGCACCGTACCGTTACCCGGTCTGCCAGAGCTAACTCATCGGAGGTAGCCGTAGATCTTAGCGCCGCTGAGGTCAGGTCCACATGCGAGCATTGCCTGCCAGTGGCTCAACGTTCGCTGCAAATCAACAACCAACGAAGCCTCTCGTCCATCTGAGAACAAGCGTCCCAAGGCATCTGGAGAGCACTCCAAATGCCGAAATGTATAACCTGTGTTCCCGGAATAAAGTGGAGCCCATTCCAGTTGCATGGTGAACCCTCAGAGCGGAGGGATTTAACCACGGTGGCTCTACCCGCTGACACGAGGGCAACATCAGAGCAAACCCATCCTCCTCAACTTCGGCACCTCTATCGCCGGACAACGATCCATTACCACTTCGAGTCCGTTTTCCTCGGCTTCGATCACGGCAGCATGGTTCACCACGCCAAGCTGGGTCCACAGGATGCCAATACCGAGTTTTACGGCCTGCTGAACGATGTCTGGCAAAAAGCGCGGCTGTCTGAACACGTCTACCATATCCACGGCGGCCGGTACCTCAGTCAAAGCAGCGCTGACTGTCCGCCCGTGCAGCTCCTGGCCCGCGAGGCCAGGGTTAACCGGATAAACCTCGTAGCCCTCGTCGATCAGGAACCGCAAAACCTGATTGCTCGGACGAGCAGGGTTACCGCTCGCGCCGAGCAGGGCAATCGATCGCGTGCATGCCAGGACCCTGGCGAGATCGCGATCGCTGGTGAGCGGCATAGCGCTTAAGTGTCACTCCAATGCGGCGTGCGCTTCTCGAAGAAAGCGCTGACTCCTTCGAGTGAATCCCGGGACGTCATCGCCTTCAACATCTCTTCGTTGGCGTACCTGAAGGCGTCTTCCAGGGGCATATCAATCTGGCGATAGAAGGCTTCCTTGCCAGCCCGGATACCCTGAGCTGACTTTGACGCGATCTTCGCTGCCAGTGCCGCCGTGGCCTCCTCGAGCTGATCATGCGGAACCACTCGATTCACCAAACCGAAACGATAGGCGTCCTCCGCACTGAACATGTCGCCGGTGAGTGCAAGCTCCATGGCGTGTTTGCGATGTATGTTCCGCCCCACACCAACCAGGGGAGTCGTACAGAACCCGCCGATGTTGACGCCGGGAGTGCAAAACCTTGCGTCTTCACTTGCAATGGCCAGATCACAGGCCGACACCAGCTGACATCCCGCTGCGGTCGCCGTCGCCTCCACGCTGGCGATAACGGCCTTGGGAGAGTGCACGATACCCATCATCATCCGGGTACAGCTTTGCAGGATCTCGCGGATCCGGGTCTCGCAGTCGTCGCGCGACTCACCATCGCGCAAGCTCATCTCCCGCAGATCATGACCGGCGCTAAAAACCGGACCACTGGCTCGCAGCACGATCACCCGCACCGTAGGATCATCGCTGGCCGAGCTTATCGCGGCGGTGATCGCCGAGATCATCGTCCCGGAAAGCGGGTTACGTTGTTCCGGTCGATTTAGCGTCAGCCACAATACGGAATCCTGCTGCCGCGCTAAGAGGTAAGGCGACTGTTCTTCTTGCGGTAGCTGTACTGGCTGTCGGTCTGTCGGCGCCTGCTCCATCATCGACCCCCCAAGTGCTTCTCCAGTAGTACATTAAACTGCAAGTGGTCTACGTTGTCTGTCGACACGATGAACACGCAGGGCCCCGCCATCCGGGTCCACTCGCCGTTTAGCGCGAGCCGACCTACGTACTCGATAGCTCTTCCGGCCGTCAGCGGGCAATTGTGCCTCTTTCCGTGAGATCGCCCCATGCAAGATCGAAGTCCTCAATCTCGCAGAAGGTGTTCACCGGCCGCAACACGTCGCGGTACCCGAAACCATCCACAACGCCCAGCTTTCACCGTCGTTCCAGGAGCAGTGCAGACTGGTCCTGATCAATTTCGAAGCGGAAGTTGCGCAGCACGTTCATGCCCAGCAGGCCGTCGTTACGCGCTTCTGCCCTGTACGGCAAAACGGCAACTGTGAGCCCCTCGATACGATGCGGCCCGATGCGAAAGGAACGGGCGCGGTACACATCGCCGCGCGTCAGGCCGTTTGCCGTATTGAACATTCGCGAGCCGAGCAGTTCGAAGTCGTAGCGGGGTAGCTCTCTGAAGCTGTCACTGCTGAGCGTGGTTATGGAGGCGCCGGTGTCGATGACGAGCGTCAGTTTGCTGCTATCGTTGAATTCCACATCAACCAGATAGTGGTCGCGTAAGCGTTCGAGGGGCAAGGCGGTGCTGGGCGCCATCGCGGGTATGGCCTCGGGCTCCGGATCCTGGGGCATCAGCTCTTGCAGCGCCGCGCTCCACTTCGGATCGGTACCTGGGTCGTCGGCCTGTAGCTGACGCAAGATGCGCGATGCTCGTGCTTCTTCGTTCAGTGCGCTGTGCAGCTGAGCCTGTCTCAGGCGGAACTCCTTCGCACTGAGTCCAAGCGTTGAGAGGTACTCATAGAATCCGAGCAACTCCACCCAGCGTTGCTCGCTGCTCAGCCAGCTGTCCGTTTCCATGGCCAGACTCTGAATGGCCTGTCGCACGTTTCGCTGCTCGGCTGCCTCCAGCGCGTAGGTCTTCGCGAGCTGCAGGGTACTTGCGGCACTCTCAGGCTGCGCTTGCATCGACTGAAACCTGGCAAGGCTAAGCAGCATCGGAATGTCGTCGTAGTAGGTCGACAACCAGACATCGGCCAGCGCCAGGAACTGCTCTGGCGTGCAACGCTGCAGACATTCCTGGACGTATCCATCGAATTCCGCGCGGAAGCTCGCGAGACGCTCCGGGGAATGCCGTATCGCCTGGAGGTATATATCAGCAGCAGTCTCAATGCCCTGCGCCTTTAGCGCCGCGACAAATCTCGATAGCGCGTCTTCGAACTCGGCTACCGCGGTGTAGGCGGGCGCAGGCGACGCCCCGCGCGAGCCACCCGCTTCAATAGTGCTTTCGGCGTTCACCGTAGCAGGACGAAGAGTGCTTGCTTGTGTTGGGGGAGGCTCGGAAACACCGCCCTGCTTTCCCCAGAACAGCCAGCCTGTCGCGAGACCGGCGAGGAATACAAGCGTGAATGAGCTAACCTGCGTCATGGGACTAGCGTAAGTACCTGCATACTGCACTTCAATACCAGCACTCTCGTGTGAGCATTTGATACTGGCGATACGAACGCCAGGCTAGTAACCAAGTACCCTGGCCCAACGGCGCTAGATAAGGCAGGAGCGAGGTCGCTGGAGACCTCAGGTATTTACGGTGGCTCGCCTTCCTGAACCCCCCGATATCGAACTACAATGAGATAGACGGCATAATTACGAGAAAACTGCGTTAGCTCCCGCGCGCAATAGTGTCTTTTGCTTGTCGGCGGCATGCGTGTCGGTCCTATCTGCGATGCCAGTGTCAACACCGATATACTGACCCAGCGAGCGGGGATTGAAACCGGGAGATCGCTTTCCCGGGACAAGGTGTTGGCAAGTAAACCCGCAAACTCTTTTCCGTTACAGACGTCAGCGTCGGGACCTGATCAGGATAGTACTGAGTCGTTATCACCGAGGCGCACTGTGAAGAGGTCTGCAACGGTACGACCTATGTGGTCTACGACCTGACGAAACAGGGTAAGGATGCAGGCGTCCTGTGTCGTAAGTTCATGCTGGCCTTGAATGAAACCGGTGCGCGTTGCGGCCTGCGAGAGTGACTGCTCCCGACCTTGGGCACGCGCGCGACTGACGCCTCGGTGGATTACGAGGCGCCGGAATACACCTGGAGCATCCGCATACTCCAGTAGGCTTGGGTACGGGACCTACTGCTCCAATCACTAATAATGAGTGCTGTCTTGCTTAGATGGCCCGTGGAGGTAGTCGTGACTACGCTGACAGCGTTGAGGTTTTTTGAGGCTACATCGGATGATGCCGAACTCAAGCAGGAAGTCGCGTCTGTTCTGGGAGTGGGTGATGGTGACATCAGCAATGCTGGGGAAATCGACGAGCGTGAAGCGCAGGCTCTGGCTGGCCAGCGTGCCGTAGAGATCTGCGCTCTCGCGGAGAAGCGCGGCTTTTTGTTCAACATGCAAGAGCTACAGAGGGTTGTTCTCGGCATGCGGGAGTGGCGCGATGGCTGCATTGGAGAAGCCGAACTCATCGCCTCCCTGGACTTTCTGGAGCTTCCATCGGTGGAGTCCTGGGATGCGCTGGATCTGACGTATCGCGGCATTTCCTATGCCAGACCGAGAGCTGAGGAAGGTTATCGCCTTGATGTAGTCCGGTTCTTCGAGCGCACAGCGAAAGAAGACGCATTGCGCAAGGAGCTCCAATCCCTACTGCAGGCCGGTGACGGC
>JBCBTK010000039.1:0-27843 GCA_039818725.1 Pseudomonadota bacterium | reverse complement strand
TGCGCGGCCGCCCCAGCTTGAAGCGTTATGGCGCATTGTCCACGTCCACACAGAGATTCGCCGACGATATCTTCACGTTGAGTAATGCTTAGGACTGCTGGCTTTGTAGTTATTGTCTCGCTGCCGGTATTCGGATGCTCACCGAATTGTGATGAGACGGAAAATCCAATCTCGTCTTCGGTAAACTGTTACGACATTATCGATGGGGAGTACCAGGCATGCTATGGACCTTATTGGGCTGAGCCTGTAACGAAATGGTGCTCCCAATACAGTCAGTATGTATTGGAGATAGACCGGACTTCGGAGCTTGGCTCAGAAGTCATAGAGAGAAAGGTGGTGGACTACATTGCACCTTTTGCGTGGACGGATAGATTTGGTCTCCACTTTTTGCATGAGCTTCATACAGTCTACGAAAAGGAGCGCAAAGTCTGCTTCGCGGTATCTGATCCGGAGGTCTGTTTTGAGCTGCAGTAAATGCGCAATAACAAGTCAAGGCTGCAAGGGCGCTTCGCGCCGGGACGTCCGCTGCGCGGCCGCCCCAGCTTGAAGCGTTAGGTGGCGAGTCATGCGTATCTTCCGCGCCGCTTCGATGTCAGGTGTTGCACTGGTCTTTATCTTCTTCGCCCTTGTTTTTGCTGGAGATCCTTCTAGCGTGGAGTTCTCAATAGACTTCTTTGCAGGGATCGCTTTGATTGCTCCGTTTCTTTGGGTGCTTGGGGCTGGGTTTGCAGCGGTACTGTTGATCCCCCTGATCCCTTTGGCTGATCGCACGAGTCCTGCATTCTCCTTCATGATCTTCACGATAATAGGCTTCGTAGTGCCGGCGTACTTTAGCTACGAGATGCTTTTCCTAGGAGTGCATGGAAACCCACCTGACATCGATACTAAATCAGGGCCAGAACTCGTGATACTTATCGTATCCGGCGGAAGTCTGGGCGCCGCTAGCGCTGTGTTAGCGTGGTGCTCCGTCCAAAAGTCCAAGGTTTGTAATGCCACCTAACAAGGCCGCCAACTACCGCGCTACTTCGCAGCGCTCGGACCTCCAAACCGCTACGCGGTTTTCCGGCCCGTTGCGGCAGCGTTATGTGTAAGCGATGACCCGCCACTGCCCAAATTGCGGCACACCACTTCCCACCTATTGGCGAAGGATGTTCACTTGGAAGTCGGCTTTATTCGGTCACCCTCAATGCTCGGCTTGTGGCGTTAGGCTTCGTCCGGCGATTGCTCCATCTATTGGTGCTGGTCTCATCATAGTTGTGGCGTACACCGCATCTTTGTACTGGCTGACACCGTTAGGCGCCTTCAGTGTCGTTATACCAGTAGCTTTGTTGTACCTCGTTGGCGGGCTGCTGCCGGTCGAGGTAGCTCGAGATTGAAGAGTTCACACATAACAAGTCAAGGCTGCAAGGGCGCTTCGCGCCGGGACACCAAAACCGCTTCGCGGTTTCGGCGCCCCAGCTTGAAGCGTTAAGTGTACCCAGCAGGACATTCGTGAAACCAACCCTAATCGCAGTTTTCCTTGCTTGTGCTATTGGTGCCACGATGATGTATATCGCGTGGGGTCATAATCCACAGTGCGAGATTCATTGTGACGGATACGTGGATTGGTCTTATCTTCTGTTTATCGGTGGTTCGTGGTTCGTTGTCACGTTCGTGCCAGCGTCTGTTGCGTTGCTTTCGGCGGTTTGGGCTTGGCGCAAGTACGCTGCGCGATGAGTCCACTTAACAAGGCCGGGCACCGGGGCGCGCTTCGCGCGCCGGACGTCCAAACCGCTGCGCGGTTCGGCCGCCGGTGCCGGCAGCGTTAAGGCGCCTTGACGACCCGCCTCGCGTACATACAATGTATGTATGATTCGATTTAGCTGGGACCCAGCCAAGGCCAAGTCAAACCTGAGGAAGCACGGAGTCTCGTTTGAAGAGGCCCGGTCCGTGTTTTATGACGAATGCGCACTGCAGTTCTATGACGATGCTTCACTGGGTGAGGATAGATTCGTCCTTCTTGGCTTGAGCAACCAAGCGCGTATCTTGATTGTCGTCCACTGCGAGCGTGGAGAAGAGACAGAGGAGCTTCGGATCATCTCAGCAAGAAAGGCTACGAAGTCTGAGCGACAGTACTACGAAGGTGAAACGCCATGAAGAAGGAATACGATTTCTCCACAATGAAATCCCGTAAAAACCCGTATGCTTCTAAGCTTAAGAAATCAGTAACTATTCGCCTAAGCGAAGATGTGATCGATTACTTCAAAAGTATGGCTGAAGAATCAGGCGTTCCGTATCAGAGTCTTATCAACCTGTACCTACGCGAATGTGCTCAGAAGAATCTGAAGGTGGATATCCAGTGGCGGCCTTAACAAGTCAAGGCTGCAAGGGCGCTTCGCGCCGGGACGTCCGCTGCGCGGCCGCCCCAGCTTGAAGCGTTAGGTGGCTCTTGAAGTACGTTAAGGGGGTCGTGGCTTGGTTTTGGTGGGTTGGAGTTGCTGCCTTACCGTATCTCCATTTGAGTATTGAGAGCGAATTCAGGGAACTGATCGGGTGTCCGCCAAAAGGAGAGTGCTACGAGCTAGGTGCCGAGATGCTCTTGAGTTTTGATCTCTTTCTATACTTCCTCGTCATTTGGCTGTGGCCGGTTTGTTTTTGGAAGCTTTTGGTGCAGCATGTGCTCCGAACATTACGCACCATCTAACCAGTCAAGGCTGCAAGGGCGCTTCGCGCCGGGACGTCCGCTGCGCGGCCGCCCCAGCTTGAAGCGTTAGGTGGTTAACCAGTGATCAGGAGGGAGATCGAAAGCCTGGCGTTGTGGTTTGTTGTAGCTACAGTTCTGGTGGTTTTGTTGAACCTCTTAACCAGCGTGAACGGTACTCTTAACCTGGACAGGCTAACTGGAAGATCTGCTGATCCAGGAAATGCGCTATTGGTTTTCACGTCTCTTGGCGTTCTTGCCAGGCTTATCGACAATATTGCAGTCGGCCTATGGTTGTTCCGCCGTTCTACTCTATGCGGGTACAACCGCTGGCTATGGGCAGCGTTCGGACTTGCAGGTTCTCTCGTAGGTGGCGCCCTCTATTTCCTTGCGCGTTATAGCGACGCCGAACCACCTAACAAGTCGAATAAAGCGCAGCCTTCTGCTGCTGGGACGCACTAAAGTGCGCCCCTTTTCGAAGCGTTAGGTGACTCTGGAGTACACATGAACCTCATTACAGTTCTCTCGGTTGCTCTAGGAGTGAGTTTTTTTGTAAGCGCTGTTCTCGCACTTCTGATTCTTCCACCAGTAAAGCAGGTGCTTGCTCAGGCATGCGATACGGGCGACGGGGTCCTTTTCTGGACCAGATTCTCGATCATCATGCTGTTTCTAGGCCCCATGATTGTCACATTGCTATTTGGCGTCCCGAGTGAAGCACGCCTTCAGAAGCTGTCCGACGGAGATGTGATTGTCGGCGTCGTCACGTCGTCATTCTCCGGGGCTTTTCTGACAATTGGTGGCATTGGTCTGAGGCTAGGGACGCTGAGGGGTATGAGTGGCGATCGAATGCGTGAGCCTATAAAGAGGAACAGTAAAACCGACGACGATGTCATCACCTAACAAGTCAAGGCTGCGAGGGCGCTTCGCGCCGGGACGTCCGCTACGCGGCCGCCCTAGCTTGAAGCGTTAGGGAGCTTCTTTCGGTAGATTCAAGGTGTGAGGTTGTCGGAAGGTTCGATTTATACGGCCAGATTTCCAGCAATGAGTTCAAGATCGATCGTGGGGCAATTCGCGTTCGTTCCTGGTGCTACTAGTTGCGGCTCTCGTTTCACTTACCTCGGGCGAGGCCCACGCGCTCACCGTGCATCGTCTAGTTCAAGCTTTCGCGCAGCGACGCGCCGCATTCTTTCGGCATGGGCCGTCGCTGTCGCTCCGGCAACGCAGTTTCTGGGTGGTCTTTCCCGTCGCCGCCCCAACCAGTGTGCGCTTTGCGCTCCCATGTGTCTGATACGAGGTAAGCGCGCTCTAACTAGTCAAGGCTGCAAGGGCGCTTCGCGCCGAAACGTTCGTTGCAGTGCTGCCCCGGCATAAAGCATCAGGTCCAGCACAAGAAATTCTTATGAGTGGAACCATTCAACTTGTATGCGCTGCGCTTCTGAGCTTTGTTGCTTCTTTACTCCATGTAGCGATCGTCCTGGGTGGGCCAAGTTGGTATCGGTTCTTTGGGGCTGGAGAGGGTATGGCCAAGCTCGCGGAGAGTGGTAGCGTCCGACCGACTCTAATTACACTGGGAATTGCTGCACTTCTTTTCGTCTGGGGGTTGTATGCGCTTTCGGGGGCTGGCGTTGTGTTCAGGCTTCCACAGCTCAGACTAGGTCTGTCGTTAATCGCATTTATCTACCTGGCCCGGGGTATCGCTGGCTTCGTGTTGCCCTTTATCAGCAAAAATCCGCTTATTGCACAGAACTCGATTACATTCTGGCTAGTGAGCTCGTCTATCTGTTGTGTTTTCGGACTGTTCTATTTGTTTGGCACAGTCAATAGCTGGGCGCATTTGGCCAGCGATGGTACATAACGAGTCAAGCGAGCGAGGAGGCTTCGCGTCGGAACATCCGCTGCGCGGCCTACCCAGCTTGAAGCTTCCTACAGTGATGTCGAGTGGCCGTACTTAAGCATTTTGTGCTGGCCGATCCATCGGGGTAGCCTGTCTGGTTGGGAGCCAAGCGGTTTCAAAATGGACGTCCAGTATTCCCAATCCGTACTATAAGCAGGATGTTACGGATAGGATTACCGCGTTGCCCACAGTAGTTACTAGAAGATTCCGCATAAAAGCTTCCCCTATATCAGCCAATAGCCGTGCCGCGTTCGCAACGCGCTTGCTGGTGCTTTGGATCTCATTCGTTGTCCCATCAATTGCAAAGGAAGAAGTCGTGTATGTAGCCAAAGGCAGCTTCGAAGTGATCATTACGCCCTCGAAAGATGCCGCCGAGGCCGATGGTGTTTCCCTGGGTCGATTCGCTCTTGAGAAGAGCTTTACGGGTGATCTGGTCGGAGCAGCTGAAGGGGAGATGCTCACTGTCAGGACCGCAACAGAAGGTTCCGCAGGCTACGTTGCGATTGAGCGTTTTACGGGGTCATTAAGTGGGCTTACCGGCACGTTTGTGCTCCAGCACACGGGGACTATGCAGGCGGGCGATCAGGCGCTCGCGATATCGATCGTGCCAGACTCCGGAACGGGAGAGCTATCAGGCATCTCAGGAGATTTTTATCTGCGTATCGAGGATGGAGATCACTACTACGAACTCAAATACTCCCTGGGCGACCAGTAGGCGGCTAGCGAGATACTGCTTTGAAACTGACCGTTATCAGTGACACGCATGGAACACAGGAGAGCCTCGGAAATCTGTCCGGCGAGGTGCTGATCCACTGCGGCGATATGTTCAATATGTTCGACGAGTCCCACGATGATTTTGAGCGCATGGATGACTGGTTTGGCCGGCAGGACTTTGAGCTGATTCTCTGTACGGGCGGGAATCACGACTTTGAGTTGCAAAAAAGGGCGCTGTACACGAACCGACCCTTTCGAAATGCGGTTTTCCTCGAGGGCGAGAGCTTTGAGTACAAAGACGTCGTTTTCTTCGGCGCACCGTGGGTGCCGGACCTCTACGGTCAGGCCTTCTTCAAAGATGATGACGAGTTGCCAGGTAAGTGGGCCGATATCCCCGATAATGTGGACGTGCTGATCACGCACACGCCGCCCCTCGGCGTGTTGGATGTATCTTCTTCGGGGATGGTCCTGGGATGCAGACATCTGTCAGCGGCGCTGTCGCGGACACAGCCCACGTTGCATTGTTTTGGTCATGTTCACGCGAGCTCAGGCAGGCAGGTCGATGGACGAACGACCTATATCAATGCTGCGCTAGCCAACAAGCGGCATCAAGTTAGCCGGCCACCCTTCGAGTTCGAAATTTAGCATGGCCATGGGCGCGGACTGTCAGGCTAGTTTCCCGTTAACGGGATGGCCGGATCGCGCTCTTTGCGCTGGGTGCAGCTTTTACGGGAGTCACTCTTGTTTGGAGGTGTAGGTGCCCGCGCGGCCTGGGAGGCGATGCATCCCCGCAGGAAGAAGTGCGGGCGCTGTGGCCTCTACTATCGTGTGAACCTTGAGAAATGCCGTTGGTGTGGAGACCTGGACGATAGCGGCCTGGCCGAATTGAAGGCGCGGCTGGACCGTGAACACCAGGGCAACAAGTCCCTCGGCCAAGTGTTTTTTCTCATCGCTGTTGCATGCGCTGTGATTGTCCTGCTCATCTAACGAGTCATATAGCGAGGAATACATCGGCCCCCGTCCTGCTTGCGTACACGTCCATTAGAGTCGAAAAGTAAGCATATGCCTCATGAAAGCAGCTGATTTGTTGGTCCGTGCCCTCGAGGCGGAAGGCGTCGAGTACGTGTTTGGCATTCCCGGCGAGGAGAACCTCGACCTGCTCGAATCCCTGCGCACGTCCTCCATCAGGCTGATCCTTACCCGACACGAGCAGGCCGCGGGCTTCATGGCGGCGACTTACGGCCGGCTTACAGGAAACGTTGGTGTCTGCCTGTCCACGCTCGGACCCGGAGCCTCCAATCTCGTGACCGCCGCGGCTTACGCGCAGCTCGGCGCTATGCCCATGTTGATGATTACCGGTCAGAAACCCATCAAGAGTTCGAAGCAGGGCCGTTTTCAGATCATCGATGTCGTAGACATGATGCAGCCCTTGACCAAGTACACCACACAAATCGTCAGTGGAGATCGGGTGCCTTCGATCGTGCGTGAGGCATTCCGGCTGGCGCATGAGGAGCGTCCTGGCGCTGTACATATCGAACTGCCGGAGGATATTGCGGAGGAGGAGACCAGCGCACTCCTGGTCCAGCCGAGTTACGTGCGCCGACCCATCGCGGAGTACAAGGCCATCAACGCTGCGGTGGAGATGATCGAGGCCGCTCGCTCTCCCGTGCTGCTCGTCGGCGCTGGCGGTAATCGCAAACTCACCGCGAAAATGTTGCGAGAATTCGTGGATAAAACCGGGATTCCCTTCGTAACCTCCCAGATGGGCAAGGGCGTGCTCGATGAGCACGACGAGCGCTTCATGGGCAACACGGCGCTGTCTACCGGGGACTTTGTACACCGTGTGATCGAGGCCGCTGATCTGATTGTGAACGTTGGTCACGACGTGGTGGAAAAACCGCCGTTCTTCATGCGGCCGGGTGACACGCGGCGTGTCATGCACGTGAATTTTGACTCCGCCGTGGTCGACCCGGTCTACTTTCCCCAGCTCGAAGTCGTCGGAGATATCGCCAACAGCATCTGGCAGATCAAGGAACGGGTCACGCCGCAGGAGCACTGGGATTTCAGCCTGTTTCGAGCCGCTCGCTCTGCCGACATCGCCCATTGCAACGCCAGCGAGAACGACGAGCGCTTTCCCGTGCTGCCCGAACGGCTGGTACGCGCCGTCCGCTCGGCGGTACCTCCCGAAGGCATTGTGACTCTAGACAACGGGGTGTACAAAATCTGGTTCGCGCGGAATTTTCCCGCGGCGCATTCCAAGACGCTGCTCCTCGACAACGCGCTCGCGACCATGGGCGCCGGCCTGCCTTCGGCAATGACCGCAAAACTTGTATACCCCGATCGTCCGGTCGTGAGCGTGTGTGGCGACGGTGGGTTCATGATGAACAGCCAGGAGATCGAAACGGCCGTGCGTCTCGGATTGCACCTCGTGGTACTGATCTTGCGCGACGATGCCTACGGAATGATCAAGTGGAAGCAGGCCGATATGGGCTTCGCGGGTTTCGGTCTCGACTACGGCAATCCGGATTTCGTCCGCTACGCTGAGGCCTACGGCGCCCGGGGCTGGCGCGTGGAAGCGACTCCGGAGATCGAGGCCATCATCACGCGCTGCCTTGAGGAACCGGCGGTTCACATTATCGACGTACCCGTGGACTACTCCATGAATACGGAAACGCTGTTCCACACCATTCCCCGCCTGAGCGCCGAGTTGTGATGAGCTTGGCGGTACAGGTCCTGATCTCCGGCCGGCATTCGTTCGAGGCTACGCCGGAAGGCGCATCATTCCCTGACATCCAAAGGAGTGTCGGAGTAGTGCTGCGCGAAGATTCCAGCACGGGCTCATCTCCTTAGCTTGCTCCGTGGACTGGGTCGGGGAGTCAATAAAGCTGTTCACGGCGCCAAAGCCGGAGCACTTTACGAATTTTCAGCACTGCTGTGAGTGCGAAGAACATGACGAAACGCTCCGCGAGAGTTCGGTCGACACGATAGGTCTTGAGGAGCTGGGCAATCCGGGTTGGGATCCGATGAGTTTCTGTACGGCCGAAGGTCTGGACTACTACTTTCCGGCACTGGTTCGTCTGTCTCTCGAGACCGTGGATACGGATGCGTTCTACTTCGAGCAGCTACTGTTTCACCTTGAGCATGGAGGCCCGGAAAACCGTCTGTACTTGCACTCTACAAGACAGCAAGGGGCATTCGTCGCTTCGTTCCTGGAGCACATGATTACGGACTATCCGACGCAGCTAGAAGAGAACAGGTGCGCTGACGATGCTTTGCGCGCCTATGAGTTATGGTTCAACGCCAGAAACCAGAGTTGCATGAGGCTCTCGTGAAACAACTTGTCTACTCCAGATCCACCAACGAACCCTGGGACATCGTGGCCAAAGAGCTCGTGGACAAGGAGCTACATCCACTGTGGGCCCGGGCCTGGGAAGACGGTATGCGCTCCGAAGGAGAGTGGACACCAGGCAGCCGATCTGCGAGACCATTCGCTTCGCCAACTGCGTGCTCTTCGGGGACCTGCGCAACGATATGACTCCAGGAATCACCGCCGCTCAGAAAGCAAAGATTGCGCACAAGATTCACGAATATGCTCACGATACATCCAGTGAATCCTATGGCCTGGAGGCTGCTGAGAAACTCGGTGTGCCGGCGGAGCGTATCTTTAAGACACTGGTTGTAAGCCTCGATGGTCGCACGCTTGCGGTAGGGATCGTGCCGGTGCAAACAACGCTGAGTATGAAGCTTTTCGCCAAGGCAGCGGGGGCCAAGAAAGCGAGCATGGCGGCGAAAGCCGACGTCGAACGCTCGACGGGCTATGTGCTGGGCGGCATCAGCCCTCTCGGACAGAAGCGGCGGCTTCCGATCATCCTGGATACGTCGGCCCTGCGCTACTCTACGATCTACGTCAGCGCTGGCCGGAGAGGCCTCGAGATCGAACTGGGTCCCGAAGATCTGGCCGGACTGGTTGGTGGCGTATTCGCAGAGATCAGTCAAAAGGCGTAAATGCAGTAACGATGGCGGTCTTACGATGAAGCGCCTTCTTAACTCCAAGGCATATCAGCCGCTGACATATACGGAGAACATGATGAGCGGACCGGCTCGACACGGCGCCATTGTCTACGCCCGGGACGTCAGAGAACTGGCGGCTTTCTATCAACGGTTCTTCGGTATGACCCAGACAAGAGAAACGCCCGAGTTCATTGCACTGGACCTGGAGGGGCTGAGTGTCATTGTTCACGAAGCTCCGGTGGAGTTTCCGCGGAAAACGATCAACACGGTAAAGCTCTTCCTTACTGTCCCTAGCCTGAAGCAGGCCCGAGAACAGGTCGTAGAGGAGGGTGGCGCGGCGTTGGAAGGGGAGTGGAGTAACGCCTTTTTCAGGCTTTGTAATATCGCCGATCCCGAGGGCAATCATATTCAGATTCGCGAGTTTGTTTCGTGATGGCCCGGGTCGTTGAAAGCGAGAAGCTGCGGATCCGGGCACGGCGTTCGATCTTCACTGCGTATTCAGAACACTCAGCAATTGATAGAGGGGGGTTCGCCCGATGAAGACCATCGGCCTGCTGGGCGGGATGAGCTGGGAAAGCACCCTTGGCTACTACAAAGCGATCAACGAAGGCGTGAAGTCCACGCTTGGGGGCCTGCACTCGGCGAAGATCGCGATGGTCAGCGTCGATTTTCAGCCCATCGAAAAAATGCAGCACGCCGGGAACTGGGCGGGAACGGCGCAGGTTCTCGCCGAGGCGGCCGCAAACATCGAGGCCGCCGGAGCGGACATCCTGCTTATCTGTACCAATACGATGCACAAGGTCGCCCCGGAGATCGGGGTGGAGATTCAGATACCTATACTCCATATCGCAGATGCGACCGCGCAAGTTCTCGTCCGTGAAGGTATCGAGACGGTCGGCCTGCTAGGTACGGCCTTCACGATGGAGCAGGAGTTCTACAAAGGCAGGCTCAGCGAAGCTTTCGGTTTACAGGTGCTAGTCCCAGACAACGAGGACAGGGGCATTGTGCATCGGGTGATCTACGACGAACTGTGCCTGGGTGTCGTTAACGCCGAGTCGAAGGCGGCGTACCTGCGGATTATTCGCCGCCTCGCTGATGAGGGCGCGGAAGCGGTAATCCTGGGCTGTACCGAGATTGGCATGCTGATCAGCCAGGCGGACACAGATGTACGGCTCTTTGACACGACCGCCATTCATGCACAAAGCGCCGTTGATTTTGCGACGGCTTCAGTGATCGGCACTTGAATGCGGCTGCGAACACAGCGACGTCGGTCAGATCTCCGGCGACCGACCTCGATGATCCGCGGCCACGTCACAGTAAGGAAAGCGCAGAGGTTCTTGCCTCAAGAGTGAGGTGACGATTGAAGCGATCATCAAGGCTATCCGTTGCAGCGTTGATACTCGCGAAAGGGAAAAACGGTGCCGAGGCACATAGTATGCTGGCATACCGTAGTCCGCGCGCAGTGCGACTTCATGGCATTGTCGCGGTCCGCCCAGGATGCACTCTGCTTCCCGAGGGCTACGTTTGTTGAACCGATCCTGCGGTAAACGGGAGAGTGCCGGGATGAGAACCGCTGAAATCGCAGACCTTCCAAAGATCGTTGATCTGCTCGCCGCCAGCGCGCTGCCCACGGAAGATCTTGAACAACAGGACCTGTCCCTGTTTGTAGTAGAGGAGCTTGGTGCCGGATTGGGGAGCGTTGGCGGACTGGAGCGCTGTGGTCGCGATGCGCTCCTGCGCTCCGTGGCTACCGATGAGGGGTTGCGTGGTCAGGGCAGGGCTCGCGCTATGGTCGCTGAACTCGAAGGGCGGGCCGCCCGCCACGGCATAGGAGAGCTGTACCTGCTGACCGAAACCGCTGCCGATTTCTTCGCGGGCCTTGGCTATGCTGTCCGAGACCGGGAGACGGTGCCCGACGCGGTGCGGGCGAGTCGGCAGTTTTCGTCGATATGCCCAGACAGTGCCGTGGTAATGGCAAAACGGGTCGCATCGGAGACCTAGATCCTGGCGGCGAAGCGCCGGGCAGATAGACTATCACTGGTATGGATTCAGTTTCACAGCCGCTGGAACAGCGGACCGAAACTCCAAAGGCGGCCGAGTACATGCAGCTTCGGGTTATCTGCGGGCTTTCGCCGAGGTCCGAAGAAGCCGCCGCGAGGGGCCTCCCTGGGAGCCTGTTCTGTACAACGATTCGGGATGGGGAACGACTCATTGCCATGGCCCGCGTGGTGGGGGATGGCGGCTGCAACTTCGAGGTTGTCGATGTGGCGGTGCACCCGGACTACCAGAAGCGGGGTCTCGGTACGCGGCTCATGAGCGCTGTGACCGAATACATCCGAGCGAATGCCCCCGAGTCCGCCTACGTCTGCCTCATAGCAGATCACCATTCGCCGGCGCTGTATTCAAAGTTTGGCTTTAAGCCCACTGCGCCCGTGTCGATAGGCATGGCCTACAAGGTAACGGGAGGAGTTGAGTGATATGAGCAACACGGTTAACGGGGAATTTGAGGACGGCTTCGACGAGAAGGCATTCTGGAAAAAGGCAAAGCGCTACGCGCGCGTCGCCGGCTACGAGTTGATGGAGAAAGCGCTGTGGCTCTACTACGCTACCCAGTCTTCAGGCACGCCGGCCTGGGCGAAGTCGGTCATCTACGGAGCCCTCGCGTACTTTGTGCTTCCCATTGACGCGATTCCCGATCTGCTCCCGATCGCCGGTTTCACCGATGATCTCGGTGCCCTGGCCGCGGCGTTGGTATCAGTGGCCCCGTACATAGACGATGACGTCAAGCGGCGCACGGAGGCCACGCTCAAGAGCTGGTTTGGAGTTGGACCTGACGTCGGTGATCTGTCTGACATCTGAAGAACACTTCACTGAACAGTGACCGCTGCGCCGACGCGCGCTGTAGGATCTGAACCGCTGATGGCTGATATGAACGAAGTCAACGCCCGGGGCGATGGCCTTCTGCCCGGGCTACTGGGCATTTACTTTTCCGCACTCCATGCCGAGCTAGTACGCGCAGAGCTGGAAGTACAGCAACACCACATGGCGCCCAATGGCTTTCTGCACGCCGGGTCAGTCATCACGCTCGCGGATACCTGCTGTGGCTACGGCTGTAGAGAAAACATGCCTTCGGAGGCGGTCGGATTCACGACCATTGAAACCAAGTCCAACCATCTGGGCACGGCCCGTTCCGGGTACATCGACTGCGAGGCGAGGCCCGTTCATGTGGGCCGGACGACCCAGGTCTGGGATGCGACGGTGACGAGTCGGGATTCGGGGAAGACCATCGCGCTGTTTCGCTGCACACAGATGCTACTCTACCGATGAGTCCGGTGCCGACAGGTTTTCCCATGAACGTCTCCCTCAAAGCGGCCGCAGTACTTTTGCTTGCTCCCGCCGCGAGTCTGCTGATGTCCGGCTGCACTTCAGAGCAGCTCTACACCAAGATTCAGAATGATCGCGCGCTCGAGTGCCAGAAGTATCCGGACACCCGCTACGACGACTGCATGGCCCAGCTCTCGGGTCCCTATGATGAGTACGAGGAGTCACTGCCTGAAAAGGAGTCCGGTCAATGACGGCAGTACCTCTCAGAAAGAGCGCCGCTGATCTCGTTGCGGAGGCCCGGGCGGTGATAGAGACCCTGAGCGTGGACGAGGCCCAGGCGCTGCATGGCGATGACTCGGCACTCTTTGTGGATATTCGCGACGTGCGCGAACTAAAGCAGCAGGGAACGATTTCCGGCGCCTTCCATGCACCGCGCGGCATGCTCGAATTCTGGGTCGATCCGCAGAGTCCGTATTTCAAGCCGGTCTTTGCCGAGCGCGATCGCCTCGTGCTGTTCTGCCAGTCGAGCTGGCGCTCGGCCCTGGCCGCGAAATCGCTTTCGGAAATGGGCGTGGCCGTGGCGCATATCGACGGTGGCTTCAAGGCCTGGCAGGAGGCCGGTGGCGCGGTGACGCCGCCTAAGCCGCAGCGAGAGCAAGAGAACTGAACGTGGAAACCTCAGCCGTTAACCTGCAGTCCAAGCTCGATTCGTTCAGCGAGCACTGGTCGCCCAAGATCGTGTCGGCGTTCAACGGGCACGATGTCATGGTGGTCAAAGCCCGGGGCGAATTCACCTGGCACTCGCACCCGGATACCGACGACTTCTTCCTGGTGCTCAAAGGCCACCTCACCATCAAGCTCCGTGACGGAGACGTGCGCCTGGGTCCGGGCGAACTCTACGTCGTCCCGAAGGGTGTAGAGCATTGCCCCGTTGCCGAGGAAGAAGTCGAGCTGCTGCTCATCGAGCCTGCGGGAACGCCAAACACGGGCGATAAGAAGACCGCGGTCGTAAAGACCCATCTGTAGTGCGTAGGCCGCCCTATCCACGCTCGGCGACACGGGGAGGCACACGCCGGTGAGTAAACCTGATTTTGCGGCGGATGAGAAAGAGATCATCGTTCAGAAAGTGAAGCAGTACTTTCGCGATCAGCTTAATCAGGATATCGGGGGGTTTGACGCCGAGTTCCTGATCGATTTCTTTGCCGAAGAGATCGGCGCCTACTTCTACAATCGAGGATTGCACGACGCCCAGGCTCTCTTCGCACGCAAGGTCGATGAGTTTTCCGATGCCGTGTATGAACTCGAGCAGCCGGTGAATTCACTCCGCTGACGCTTGCGCGCGGATCCCGTCGGCCGGCTTAGACCGTTTCGAGCACGCTTTAGCGCTTCTCGCCGCGAGCCCATGCATCCACGCTGTGCCCTCCTGATGCAATTTTGGGGAGCACCTGATGGGATTCGAAGGACGCCGTTTGCCGCCTGCTCTGCTCAACATTTGCATGCCGGTTTTGCTGCTCGGGATAGTGCATACAGGTGGAGCTGCGGCGCGCACCTCGGAGCACGAAACCTTACAGCGCTGTCGCTACCTCCAGGGACGCATCGAGTTTTACACCGATCGCAGGCGACTGGGGGGGAAGGGGGCCCAGATGGAGCGCTGGCGAAAGTCGCGGCGACGCTTCGAGCGCGAATTCCGGGAACGGCGCTGTCACCGGTATGGACGGCGTCTTCAGGGAGATCGCTGATAAAATCGAGGCATGTCTCTCGAACTGAAAGTACCTCCGCCCCTCGTTCTACTGCTCTGCGGAGCAGCGATGTTTGCCCTTAGAGAGGCGCTGCCGGGTCACGATTTACCGATGTCCTGGTCCCTGGCACGCGGGGTCGCCAGCGGCCTCGCCGGACTCGGCATTGTTCTCGCAGTGCTGGGCGTGCGTGAATTCCGCAGAGCGATGACAACCGTCGATCCGCGCTTCCCCGCAAAGGCGTCGGCGCTGGTGAGCGGCGGCGTGTATCGCTACTCGAGAAACCCCATGTACCTTGGGATGCTGCTGTGCCTCACCGCATTGTTCGTTCACCTTCGCAGTCTGCCCGCCGGTCTCCTGTTGCCATGCTTCGTGCTGTATATGAACCACTATCAGATCGCGCCTGAAGAGCGGGCCATGCGGGAACGCTTCGGTGAGGTCTACGCCGAGTATCGGGCGCGGGTGCGCCGATGGATCTGATGCGCCGCTGCGATAGAAGGGCGTGGTATCTGTGAACAAGCGCCGTATGAAGCGTCTATCACCAGCCGCCTTGCTAATCGTGCTGCTGCTCGGACTTTGGGAAGGACTGTCGGACACAGCTGAACAGGCAGCGACGGCGTCGTCTGCGTCGGTAGAGAGCGCGGATAGTGCCAGTGATGCCTTTGCTCGCACCGATGCGATCTTGGAGAAGGCGTTTCGCGAACGCCGTGGCGATCTGCAGGTCGCCGGCGAGGGTAGGGTTGTCCGTGTTTTGGCCGATGATACGCAAGGCAGCCAGCACCAGCGATTTCTCCTCGAGCTCGCGTCGGGCCAGACACTGCTGGTGGCTCACAATATCGATCTTGCCCCGCGGATTCCTTCGCTGCGTGAGGGTGATCGTGTGGCCTTTTACGGTGAGTATGAATGGAACGAGCGTGGCGGTGTCATGCACTGGACTCATCACGATCCAAAGGGCAGGCATCCAGACGGCTGGCTAGAACACGAGGGTCGTCGCTATGAGTAGGCGATACCCCGCGTCTGAACTTGAGAAGCGTTCTACTGGAGCGAACGACTGTCTGAGACGAGCGCACTGAGTGGAATCCACCAGTCACCATCTGCTCGCGATCGCCGCTCTGGTGTCGACGAGACATCACTTTGGAGGCTTCATGAAATCACTGTGCGCTCTTTCGACCAGGCTGCTGACCACGCTCGGCATCGCTGTCGGTTTGTCGGCCTGCCTGGGCATGCCTGATGGCGTTGAACCGGTCGGAGACTTCGACGCGGATCGCTATCTGGGGAAGTGGTATGAGATTGCCCGCCTTGATCACAGCTTCGAGCGTGGGCTCAGCAACGTGAGCGCCGAATACAGTCTGCGTGACGATGGCGCTATCCGCGTTGTTAACAGCGGTTACGACATTGAGGAGGGCGAGTTTGACTCTGTGGAGGGGGTCGCGCGCTTCGTAGGTGAAGAGAGCGAGGCGTATCTGAAGGTATCTTTCTTCGGACCTTTTTACGGCTCCTATGTCGTCTTCGAACTGGAGCGCGAGGGTTACAGCTATGCCTTTGTCTCCGGTTTCAACTCCAGCTTTCTCTGGTTGCTGGCTCGCGAGACCGAAGTGAGCGAGGAGCTGCGTACGGAGTTTCTTGAGCGTGCCGGAGAACTCGGTTTCGACATCTCGGAGGTGATCTGGGTGGACCACAGTCCGCCGGGGTAGTGGTATGTATGTCTCTCGAAAAGATTTGTCGAGAGTTATAAGAGCGGCCTGCCCGGATCACACCCTGTAAACAGTACGATTAGAGCAGGCCGCGTCTCAATCAGCGACGATCGCTGACTTCGATCAGCTCCCAGCTGCCCGGCTGGCCATCGCGCTCAACGTAGCGATAGCGGATTCTCGCGCCGTGAGTGACGTCATCCAGTTCGTCAAGATTCGGGTTGCTGATGAACTTCACGCGCCGCCGACTCGAGCTTCGGTTCAGGGAACACGTCCCCTCGGTGCCGCGGTAGGCTTTATCGAAACGTACGTACATCGGTTGACCGATCTGCTCGGCTTTGCGCATGTCTACGCGGCCTTCGAGAATGCAGTCTTCGGTGATCTGCGCGTTGGCGTTCAAGGCGGCCAGGGTCAGGCTCAGAGCGAGAAACATCAGGGCGACGGCCTGCAGGTAGTTGGTGGCCGTTGAATCGCGCCTGTCGTACCGAGGCATTGCTAGCGCTGCCGATAGTGAAGTCGGTCTGGTTGGCCTGCGCCTGTTGCTGTCGTAGGTGAACCTACCGCTGTCGTGTGGGAGGTCAGTGGCAGGAGTCCGGTTATGGTTACGGGTGTTATTGGTCTTTTGCTCGTGATCGCGAGTTATGCGATTAATCTGCTTATTCATCGTAATTCTCCTTCGCCTCACGGCGATGTGGTGTTTTCGTTGGCGGTACATTCCCTCGTAAGGACTGGTTACTGTGGCGTGTTCGTAACTCGCTGCTTCATGAGCAAGCGCTGTAGTTGCTGCAGCTGTAGTTACAGCTCTAGTTACAACAGGCGTATGCTTAACAAAAACGCCATTCCTGGCGCCGCACACTGTGGATTTAGCCAGCATTCGCCGGAAAAATCCAGAAATTTCATGTTTTTGTCATATTTCAGTCATGTTTCTATGAAGTGGGTCGCTCCTCGGCTCGAATGCCGCTAGCTCGGCGGATAGTCCGTTCCACGCGCATTGCATGACGCCGTGCAGGGCTTGGTGGGTGATTTGCTCACGCTGCGCGTCAGGCAAAGAGACCGTGGAGATACCAGCGCCGCAGGCGGCGCTCGTGGTACACCCAGAAGCGCTGTCCCTGCTCGTTGCGGGCAACGAAGTAGTCGCGGCTGGTGCCGCCCTGCCACCAGCCGTCCTCGATGCGTTCCGGGCCATACACGAGCGTGAGGCGACTTCCCCAGAATGAGAGCCGATCTTCCTGCTGGCCCAGGGCCTCGGGGGTGGATAGTAACCAGAAGGGTCGTTGCGCCGCTGCGGGTGTCGCGCCCGAAGGCGCATCACCGGGCGCGACACTGACGTAGCTGTCCTCCGGGAGATGCCCATCCCGGCAGCGCAGGCTGCTCACAGCCCGCGATCCCAGGCGATTGCTGAGCAGATCCACCAGCTTTGCCGGCGACACGCCCTGACCCCGCGCACCGAAGAGATCGACATGCTCCGGCTCGGCGCTCTCCAGCTGCATCACGCAGAGCTGTACCAGTTCCACCTCATCGCTAAAGGGGCGACGCTCAAGGCGCAATCGTGTAAGCCGGTACCAGTCCGCGCGGGTGGTGTTCGGAGTGCTGGCGCGAACTTCGAGCTCCTCCTGGTAGTCGCCGATGCCCCGAAAGCGCCACAGCAGCAGGCGAGTCTGGAGCTGGCGCTGGCGGAGGTAGTTTTCCAGGGATTCCAGGAGCTGCTCGAGGGCGGGTCCCAGCTCATCCTGGTTGCGGACCGGGTAGCCCAGGGGGTAGCTGTCCTGGAAACAGCTCGGCGGCTCGAAGTGCACCACGGCCTCGATACGTTCTCCGCGTAGATGCTGCAGCAGTTCGCTGAAGTCGCGGCCGCAGCGTCTTCCCAGGGCGGCGGCCGGCAGAGCGAGGATATCTCCAAGCCTGGGCAGCCCGCTGCGTTCCAGGGCACTGAACTGCGGATCAAGAGGGCTGAGCAGACTGCTGGGCAGCTCCGCGAGGCGTTCTTCGAGCGGTGTATCCACGTTACTGCGCCCCGTGCTTCCATGGGACAGGGCCCAGGCCGCCAGGGGAGTCTGCGCTGCCGCTATTTCCGCGCTGAAGCCCCGGCTCGCGAGGCCGCGTCGGCAGTAGCGCAGTATGGCGTCGAGGCCGCCGAAGAGACGCAGGGAGCCCGCAACCTCAAGCATCAGGCAGTCACCGCGGAAGCTGTACAGGTACGGTGTTACGCCGTAGGCCCAGCAGGACAGATCTTCGAGAGCCTGCTGCTCCGCGCCTGGGTCCCGGGCAAGAAGCTGTAAAGGCTGTTCACCGGCGAGCGCCCGGGCGCTCGCCGGATCCATGCCCGCCTCGATGCCGAGCAGGCTTGCAGCGGCGTTCATGGCATGAACGCGCTGTTGCTCAAGCACGGCGACCGCCAGAGGTCGCCTATGGGACAGGCACTGCACCGCCAGTTCCGGCAGGCGCAGGCAGAGCCAGAGTTGCATGGAGACTCCATCAAATACTGTATATTTACACAGTATTTGATTTTCGCGGGATTGGCGAACCCGCGAGCCGCCCTAGCTCATATTGCGTTCAAGTAAATAGGTGATCGCGGTCTTGATAACAAAACCCAGAATGCCGAGCGCCAGGGCGAGGTAGAGGATCATCGTGCCGAAGACCCCCGCATTGCTCTTGCGCGCGAGGTCCCAGACGATGAACACCATGAATACGATGAGGCCACCCACACCAATGGTGACGCCGTATTCCGTGAGCCAGGCATCCATCTCAGGAAGCGACCAGAACCGTTGCCTGCAGCGTGCTCTCGGCGATCAGCGAATTGGTGATCAGGCAGCCCTGCTCGGCTTTGTGGAGCAGTTTTTCCGCTTTTTCCACATCGGACCCCGCTGGGACCTGCAGCGTGGCTTCCACGCTGATTCCCGTGAAGCGCATGGTGCGCTCAATGCGATCGAGCGTGCCCGTCACATGGCATTCCAGGTGTACCCACTCGAGCTTTGAAGCCTGCGCCACGGCGCGGAAGGTCAGGATGAAACAGTCGGCGACGGCGCCGACAAGCAGTGTCTCCGGCGACCACTTGTCTCCAGGGCCGCCGAATTCCGCCGGCGGTGCCGATACTAGCTCGGGAAGATCCGGGGCCTTGAGTGCCACATGGCTGTCGCTGGTGGCATGTCCGCTGACGCTGTAGTGGTGGGGAAAGGCTTCCATAAAGACATCTCTTGGCGGTTTGTCCGGCTATCGGGTGTTTGTTGATGGCGCCGATGCTGCGGAGCCGCGTTATAGCCGGTGGGAAGGCGAGATGCCAGTGGGCTTTAGCCCATGGTGATTGCCAAAGGCCTCGGCCTGGAGGCGACGGAGAGAGTGGGCCTTGGCCATGTAGCCATAGATCAGTATCTTCAGCATCGTTCTTGGGTGATATCCCGGGTGATCTGCGTCGGCAGGCTCGGCATTGAGTCCCAGACCGAAGGTGTCCAGCTGGTCAAAGAAGACATCGATTAATGGTGCTGCGCTGATTCGCGCAACGTGCTCATCGATGCGCTCAGGTATGGTGAGCAGCAGGTTTGATTCTGCAATTGAGCCGCCAGTCAGCACGCTTGTTTCTTGTTAAATGAGGTTTGAAAAGTGACCGTATCGTTATGGGATTATCTTCGGCGTGAGAAAAAGAAGTTAGAGGGATGGTTTCAACGAGTTGACGCTGAAATGTATGGCTCGATACTGGAACTTCAGCAACGTGAAGGCATTAGCGGAAGCTGCGCTGAGATAGGCGTACATCACGGAAAGTCATTCATACCGCTTTGCTTGGCTTTAGCGGAGGGAGAAAGGGCTTTGGCCATCGATATATTCGGTGACCAGGAAGCAAATCGTGATCGCTCTGGGCAGGGAGACTATGAGCTCTTCACAAAGAACATCGAAAGCTTTGGTATCCAAAGTGAATCCGTGGATGTAATCAGTCGGTCTTCCGAGGAAGTGACCGCGACTGAAATTCTCGAGTCGGTCGGTGAAGTTCGGTTCTTTAGCGTCGACGGCGGGCATTGGAGTTCAATCGTGCAAAGTGATCTAGCACTTGCGGAAAAAACTCTGACGCAGGGTGGAGTAATTTCTTTGGATGATTACTGTCGCCCAGACTGGCCCGACGTAACCTATGGATACTCCCTTTGGCAAAGCAGCACTAAGTCAGACATCGTACCTTTCGCAGCGGGCTCGAATAAGCTGTACCTCTGCCGAGAGAGTCACGCAAACAAGTACCGAGAGGCACTCCGTAGCAGCAGTTTTCTGACTGCAGTTTTCGTGAAACGCTACAGCTTCGAGGGTCGTTGCATTGACTGCTATCGAGACCCGTACCATGGGCGGGATGAGGAATCGAGGATCGGAGTAGTTCTGGGGTCACTAAGTCTGTTTAGACCGAGCGTTTTTGTTTTTTTAAGACGGCTACGCTGGCGTATAACACGAATCTTTGTGTCATCTTGAGAGTACGCACGAAAACACGAAACGTAAATGGCGCGGACCCTTCTCCGACCGTTCGAGCCTGTTTTAGGCTTGGCGCAAAACATCCGCTATGAACGCCTACTCGACCCGACTTGTCAGCTCCTGTCAGGATCCTTTCAGCAAATGCCAACGGCTCCGGCCTAAGCTGTCCGCGAATCTTGAGTCGTTTCCCCAAGGTTCAAGCAAACGCTTCGAAATCGTGGGGCATCCCACAAGGATTATGAGTGAGAGGCGGGTTTTGGGCCGCTAAATCCACGCCTTGTTGGGCAAGTTGCTTACCGTGTCTGTGGCCGCTCGCACTTTACTCTTTGTTCGATTGAGGCGAGAGACTCGTACCGTTTTCGGCGCATCAAATGACCTGTTTGTTTAGGGCAGTTAATCAGAGATTTGACGGATACCAGTTTTGCAAAAACAGCTCAGAGAACAAATACTGACTGATCCGCCCAGGTTTCATTTTTGGCGCAGCAAGCATTCAGCACGGGGTTCTTGAACAGTGATTTCGAGGACTTTGATGAGCTTCTGAAGCTATTGGAACCGAGTACTGAACCCCGTAATTTCGTTGAAACTGGTGCGGGGCTGTCGACACTTTGGTTTTTGGCGAATGAGTTCAGAGTAGTGTCATTTACCCTGGAAAAAATAGCAGACGCTGTCCATGACTACCTGCGTGACGGATACCCCGAACTATCCAGTCAATGGACATGCTTCACCGGAAAGAGTGAAAGGAACCTCGTGCCATTTACCAATGGCGAGAAACAAGATGCTTTCGATATCGCGTTGATCGACGGCAATCATGCTATTGCCACGGTATTTGCTGACTACGTTGGAATGAATCTGTGTCTCAAGAAAGGCGGACTTCTAATCGTTGACGACGTGCGGCTTCCGGGTCTTAAGTTGCTTGATCAGCTGTTGATGCAGCTGACGGACGATTGGCAGCATGTATGGACTCAAGAAAGAGGGAAATGGAAGTGTTTTATGAAAACAACGGACGCCGACGTCCGCATAGGAAATTGTAAGGAGTTCTCTTTTTACGTGCCTCCACCGGGACAGCAAAGCCTTGTGCGCAGAGTAAAAACGAAGGCAGGTAAGCTGCTTGGGCTATGAGCCGAAAACGGCCAGTATCCGAGTTTGCAGCTAATGTTTGGTATCGGTGCTTAGCGCCAAGCTGTGCTCGATGACATCATTCCATGTACAAATTTCGAGCCTGATTTTAGGGCCCGCGTCTGGCTGATGGCAGCCGTTGCAGGCCCGGCGCAAAACGTCCAGTTCCGGTACGGAGGTAAGTTCAACCCGATCGGTTGTGCGAACACTCTTTCGCACTTTTTACTGTCTGAGGCAGTGACCTCAGACAGTGCGTTGAGTCTCCCTATCTTGTTGTCGTATCCAATCCATCGACATGTGCGTGTGGGCTCTCTAATAGGTGCTCGCGATAGGCTCCAGCCCGGTGAAAGGTACAGTCTGATCGGAGACTGACGGGATATATGCGCTCGAAATGGAGTTGGAAAAGTCGTCGCGCTCACGCATTGCAGAACTTCTCCTGGCGTCAAGACACGGCGCGAGTATCCTGGGCAGCGGAGTCGGCCGGCAGTTCCCAGAGCTGTGGCTGGTGGGGAATATCGTCTTCCGGCGGCAGATAGACATTGACGTCGTACAGACCGCTGCGCTGCTTGAGGATCTGCACCTCGCGGTAAGCCTGCATCTGTAGCCGCAGCGAGGCCGGCGCGTGCTGCTGGGCCACTTCCCGGGGGCGGAACAGCACCGCCAGCGTGTCGCTGCGCGCCGCGGCCAGTTGCAGGCGCCGCAGCTCCGCATAGCGATACTCGCTTTTACCGAGCCAGCTGAATACGGCGCTGCAGGTGCCGCTGCGCAGCGCTTGTTCTGTACTCCACAGCTGTTCTTCCCGATCCCGGGGGTGTACGAGGAGCACCTGTCGCGTATCGATGTCGCGGGCGGCCAGCAGCGGTGCATAGGGGGTATAGGGCGCTCCGATAAAGGCCTGCCAGCGGGACTGCTCGCTCAGGGTCTGCATGGCGGGGAGGAACAGGCCCATGGCCCCCATGCCCGATGCGTCCGTGAGAACCTCGATGCAGGTGCCCAGGGGCCAGCCGCCCTCGCAGAGGCGTGCATCAAGGGCTGCGAAGCCCGTGCTCAGGTGAGGGTGGCTGTGGTGATCATTGTTGGCGGCCTTGCCCGCGGCGCCCTTGCTTTTGCTGTCAGAGCCGCCAAAGCCAAATTCTGAACCGACACCATGCTGGGCATGAACCCCAAGCCAGGTGTCACGCCGCCTGATGACCTGCTGCAGAGCCTCGGGGAACTCCCGGGGCTTTTTCCTGGGCACTTCGCGGGTCAATTTCCGGGCTGGGTCCAGGGCTGGGTCCCGAGATAGTTCCCGGGGCAGTTCGCTGGCATCAGCCGGGGCGGTCTGTGCGGCAACCTGCGTGGAATCCACATCGTCGATCTTGCCGAAGAGCGCGGAAACCGTGGCGGAGGCCCGGTTTGAGGCGCTGGAGGGCTGACTGCCCTGGGACTCAAGGTCAAAATCGCGATGCATGCTGCAGATCCTCTTAGGAAAATACTGTATATAAAAACAGTAGTCTGGAAATGAGAATCCTGCAAGCGCATTTGCGCTCACCTGTCGCTTTGTCAGACAGGTAGAGTCCGGGTGCCCCCGCGCGCCATGCCGAGAAGAAGTAACTCCATGATTTCCCAAGGTTTTCCTGGGCCAAAGCCCTTGATGCTGGCATCCAGACGGGCCGCCAGGGCAAGCAGATCGTTGCAGCTGCAGCTATCGTGCCGGCGCAGTGCCGCACCAATGGCACTCTGCCGATTTTTCCACACCCGCGCTTCTCCCATGGCCTGCGAGGGCGAGCGACCGCTCTCCACGGCCACGCAAAGTGCGCGTAGGAGCTCCAGTTCACGCACCAGGGCCCATACGAGCGCTGCCGGTTGGCTGCTCTCGGCGCGCAGGCCGTGGAGCATGCGCAGACAGTCCGAATCCCGGCCGGCGAGGGCGACGTCGATCATGCTGAACAGCGAGAAACGGGCGCTGTTGGCCACGGACGCGCTCACCGCCGCGCTGTCGATGGGGGCGCCTTCGCCGAGGAGCTCCAGCTTTTCCAGTTCCTGGACAGCGGCGAGGAGATTGCCCTCCACGCGCTCCGCAAGCAGCTGCAGGGCGTCGCGCTCGATACGCATCCCCCGCGAAGCGGCGCGCTGCCCCAGCCATTGCGGGAGCTGGTCCGCGCTCACCGGCCAGATCTGCAGCGTCGCACCGGCGCCGTCGATGGCTTTGTACCACTTGCCGTTGGTAGAGGCGCGGTCGATCTTGCCGGAGATGATAAGCAGGACATCTTCGGTGGATTGTTCAAGGTAGGTGATCAGCGCCTGGCTGCCGTCGCTGCCTGGTTTGCCGCTCGGAAGACGCAGCTCGAGCAGGCGCCGCTCGCCGAAAAGCGACATGCTGCTTGCGTCATCAAGGAGATCCTGCCAGCGGAAACTGCGCTCTCCGGCATCGAGGATGACCCGCTCGGTGCAGCCCTCGCGCCGCGCCGTGGCGCGGATCTGGTCTGCGCATTCCTGCACCAGCAGGGTTTCGTCCCCGCTGACCAGATACACTGGGAGCAGGCGTCGCCCTAGTTCCGCGCCGAGCTTTTCGGGGTAGACGCGCAAGGACCGTCAGTCTGCGTTGGCGGCAAAGAAGCTGATGCGACGCAGAATCTGATCGGCGAGTTCGCGGCGCAGCTCGGCCCGCAAAACACGAACTTCCTCGGCCTTACCGACCACGTTCTGCGGGTCGTTCTCCATCTGCTTGTTGACCGTTGCCGTAGTCCGCGGCATGACCAGCTGGCCACTGCGGTCCAGGACCGAAAACTCCGTGCTCATAACGAGATCAAACTCCGCCGCCCGGGCCTGGGCATTGACCGAGAGATTGCGCTGGCTGAAGCGTTCGGGACCTAGACGCAGCGTGTGGCTTGCGCTTTCGCGCGCCTCCCAGACAACGCCGCTCGCGCTGAAGGTCGCATCAACGGTACGCGCGAATTCGGCGTTCGGGCTGCCGGTGACCAGGTGCATACTGCGCCAGCTTTCCGGGAGCGCCGAGCTGCCGTCCACACCGCGCAGCTGAAATCCGCAGGACGCGAGTACCAGGCACAGGCCCACGCCAGCAAGGGGTACGGCGAGTCGACTTACAAGTTTGGCTGTTGCTGCGTAGAAACCGGGTCGGTGCATGGCTCAGCCCACCACAATGTTCACAAGCTTGCCCGGCACAACGATCACCTTGCGTACGGCTTTGCCTTCCATGAAGCGCTGTGCGTTCTCCTGCGCAAGGGCGGCGGCTTCGACGGCCTCCCGGTCGGCATCCGCCGCTACTTCCATGCGGGCGCGAAGCTTGCCGTTGACCTGCACGACGATCTCGACGCTGTCGCGAACCAGGGCGGATTCGTCGACTTCGGGCCAGGGCGCGTAGGTGGCGTCCCCGGTCCCGCCGAGCTGCAGCCAGAGACGATGGCAGGCGTGAGGCACGATGGGGACGAGGAGGCGGACGGCTACAGACAGGCCCTCCCGCATGACAGCGCGGGCCGCGGCGTCGCCGCTGTCCAGGCGTCCCAGTTCGTTGCACAGCTCCATGACGGCGGCGATGGCCGTGTTGAAGGTCTGGCGCCGGCCCATGTCGTCACTGACCTTGGAAATGGTCTCGTGGATCTTGCGTCGCGCGTCGCGGGGCGCGCCGCTGAGCGAAGTTGGATCCAAAGCGTCGACGGAGCCTGCCTCGAGGTGTTCCTGCACCAGGCGCCAGAGCCGCTTCATGAATCGGTGCGCTCCTTCGATGCCGGAGTCGGACCACTCCAGGGACTGATCCGGCGGCGCGGCGAAGAGACTGAAAAGCCGTACCGTATCGGCGCCGTAGCGCTCGACCAGGTCCGCCGGGTCCACCGTGTTGCCCTTGGACTTGGACATTTTGGCGCCGTCCTTGAGCACCATGCCCTGAGTGAGCAGGCGGGCGAAAGGCTCGTCCGAGTCCACCAGACCCTCGTCGCGCATCAGTTTGTGGAAGAAGCGCGCGTAGAGCAGGTGCAGAATGGCATGCTCAATGCCCCCCACATATTGATCCACCGGAAGCCAGTAGGAAGCGCGCTCGGGGTCGAGCATGCCCGCGTCGTAGTGAGGGCAGGTGAAGCGCGCGTAGTACCAGGACGACTGCATAAACGTGTCGAAGGTATCCGTTTCACGTTCGCAGGCCACGCCGTCGAGATCGAATTTGCGCCACTCGGGATCGGCCTTGATCGGCGAGGCGACGCCGTCCATGACCACGTCCTCCGGAAGTAGCGAGGGCAGGCGATCGGCAGGGATCGGCAGCTCGCCCCCGTCGGGCAGATTGAGCATGGGAATGGGAGTGCCCCAGTAGCGTTGCCGTGACACACCCCAGTCGCGCAGGCGAAACTGTGTGGTGACGCGGCCGGCCCCCTGGGCTTCGAGACGTTCCGCAATGGCATCGAAGGCCTTTGCGAAATCCAGGCCGTCGAAGTCAGCGGACGCGGTCAGGGCACCGTAGGCCGTGTAGGCGGCTTCGCTGACGTCGGCCGGCGCGCCGCTCTCGTCACAGATCACCGTGGCGATAGGTAGCTCGTACTTGCGTGCAAACTCCCAGTCACGCTCGTCGTGGGCAGGCACCGCCATCACTGCGCCGGAGCCGTAGTCCATGAGAACGTAGTTGGCCACCCACACCGGGACGTCCTCGCCGGTAAGGGGGTGCCGCGCGCGCAGCCCCGTATCCATGCCAAGCTTGTCGGCCTGCGCCATGTCGGCCTCGGCGACCGAGCTCTGTTTGCACTCGTCGATAAACGCCGCCAGCGCCGGGTTGTCCTGGGCGAGCTCCAGGCTGATCGGATGCTCTGCCGCGAGACTCACGTAGGTCACGCCATAGAGCGTATCCGGGCGGGTCGTGTACACCTCGATGCGTTCAAGACCCGCGATGGGCGAGTGAAGGTCGAAGGCCAGCTCCACGCCCCGGCTCTTACCGATCCAGTTGCGCTGCATGGTCTTCACGGCGTCGGGCCAGGCGTCGAGATCGTCGAGGGCCGCGAGCAGCTCGTCGGCATAGGCCGTAATGCGCAGGAACCACTGCGGAATCTCGCGCCGCTCTACCACCGCTCCAGAGCGCCAGCCGCGGCCCTCGATAACTTGCTCGTTGGCGAGCACGGTCTGATCGACAGGGTCCCAGTTCACCGTCGCCATCTTCTTGTACACCAGACCTTTTTCGTAGAGGCGAGTAAAAAACCACTGCTCCCAGCGGTAGTACTCCGGTGTACAGGTCGCGAATTCACGCTGCCAATCAAAGCTGAAGCCCAGGGACTTGAGCTGCCCGCGCATGTGCTCGATGTTGGCGTAGGTCCACTTGGCCGGCGCCGTCTTATTGGCGATGGCGGCGTTCTCGGCGGGCAGACCGAAGGCGTCCCACCCCATGGGATGAAGCACATTGCGGCCCTGCATACGCTGGAAGCGCGCGATGGCATCGGAGATGGAGTAGTTCCGCACATGCCCCATATGCGCCTTACCGCTGGGGTAGGGGAACATCGACAGACAGTAGAACTTCTCGCCCTTCAGATCGTCGCGAGCGGCGAAGCTCTGGTGCTCCTCCCAATAGGCCTGCGCCTCGCGTTCAAGGGTCTGGGGGTCGTAGTGTTGGGACATGGTTTCACCGAATTGCCGGCTGATTTTCTTCGCTCTTTGCGTGATTTGCCGGCGGGGTTGGAAAAGCGGGCATGTTAGCAGTTGATTATGCGCTTGTGCTTTTTCAGAGGCTGTTTTGGGGCGTGCCATGTCGACGAGGACTCGGACTCCCGTTGGCCGGCTGGCGGGACGCCAAAAAGCGGCCATCCATGGCCAGGCTTATCTCGCGCCATCCAGGCGCTCGGTACCCGCCAGCCGGCCAACGGGAGTCCAAGCCCTCTGAGTCCGGCGCTGATTCAAGGGAGGAGTCCCCGAGCCGCGTCGCAAGAATTGACGCGTAGTCCGTGGCGCGCGTGTCCAGCGCGTAAAGGCGTGTCGTTACAACACCCGCGCGGTAGTTGCTGCTTGGCACCATTCCACCCGTCTAGTGGCTCGATGCCGTGTACGACCGCTGAGTCATAGCGGTATCGCAGAAGAGTCAGGACACAGTGATCCCATTGCTGCGCTGATGAGGTCGGGACCTATCAACCCCGAACAATGCACGAGCGGAGAGGGCTTGGTCTGGTATTCCGCTTCTGACGGGTACCGAGCGCCAGGGATGGCGCGAGATAAGCCTGGCCATGGATGGCCGCTTTTTGGCGTCCCGTCAGAAGCGGAATACCAGAC
>JBCBTK010000038.1:0-28483 GCA_039818725.1 Pseudomonadota bacterium | reverse complement strand
CTGTTTGTTGTGGTGCATCTGAATGCGGGCGCGGTGGCCCGGGGGGCAGCGGCGGGGACGGCAAAAGGCGGCCCAACAATGACCGGCGTATCTAGCGCCATCCAAAGCGCGCCGTACCCCACCGCAGCCCACCCGGCCACCACACCCACAAGCCCTGCGAGTGGGTGAGTACGCGGGCGGGCACGGCCTCGCAATGACAAGCTCTCTAACACCACTCAGGTCCTGCTCTCCTGGTCCACCTCGCCTACAGCGGACAGGCAATCACAACAGTGCTCCCTGGCATCGCGAAGGTGAGTGCAGCCAACCTGGCACCGGAGCGAGGGTTTGCTCGTGGACTGCTTTGTGAGGGTACCGAGCGCCATGGATGGCGCGAGATAAGCCTGGCCATGGATGGCCGCTTTTTGGCGTCCCTCACAAAGCAGTCCACGAGCGGGCCCGGTTCGAAGCACAGACAAAACGAGTCGGGCCCGGTTCGAAGCACAGACACCAAACGATTCGGGCCAAGTTCAAAGCACAAACACCAGACCATTAACTCACCAGCAAAAATACGCAACGCAACCAGATAGCCAAGCACTAGAGAGACTGGAGAACAAAAAATGCGCGCACTGCTATGCAACGAACACGGCTTACCCGACAAACTCGAACTGGTCACAAACCATGAAGAGCCGACCGCAGAAGCGGGGCAGGTAGTGATCGATATCAAAGCTGCAGGCCTTAACTTCCCGGACGTACTGATCATCCAGGGCAAGTACCAGTTCCAACCCGACATGCCGTTCTCCCCGGGCGGTGAGTGTGCGGGGGAGGTGCTGTCCGTGGGGGAGGGCGTGGAGCGCTACAAGCCCGGCGACAAGGTCATTGCCATGACGGGCAGCGGCTGTTTCCGGGATCAGATCGCCGTGGATCAGAACGCCGTCATGCCCATGCCCGAGGGGCTCGATTTTACCCAGGGTGCTGGCGTTGCCATGACCTACTTCACCTCCTATCACGCGTTGAAGCAGCGCGCCCAGCTCAAGGAAGGTGAAACCCTTCTGGTGCTTGGTGCGGCCGGCGGCGTCGGTTCGACGGCCGTGGAGCTTGGCAAGTTGATGGGTGCCAAGGTCATCGCCGCCGCGAGTTCAGAAGAAAAGCTCGCCATGTGTCGTGATCTCGGCGCCGACGAGACCATCAACTACAGCGAGCAGGACCTGAAGACCGCGATCAAGGAACTCACCGGCGGTCGTGGCGTGGACGTGGTCTACGATCCCGTGGGCGGCGACTATGCCGAGCCGGCGCTGCGGGGCATGGCCTGGAACGGGCGCTACCTTGTGATCGGCTTTGCCAGCGGCCCCATCCCCGAGATTCCGCTGAACCTAACCCTGCTGAAAGGTTGCTCCATTGTCGGCGTGTTCTGGGGGCGTTTTATCGGCGAGGAGCCGGCGGTGCACCTGCAGAACATCAAAGAACTCTGGGGGCTCTTTGCGGAAGGCAAGTTGAAGCCTGCGATCAACGACGTATTCCCCATCGAGTCCTTTCAGGAGGCCTACGAAGTGATGATGGAACGCAGAGCGCGCGGTAAGGTTATTCTTACTTTCTGACATCTGCGCTCTCGCCCGGGCCTGCGCTGGACGGGCGCGAAGGCGAAACCACAGTAACGACGGTACAGCATGCAGTCATACAGCTTTCACAGCGTCGCCCGCGTCGTCAGCGGACCGGGTGAGGCGCTCAGGCTCGCGGCGCACTGCCGTGACCTCGGCGCGCGGCGGATTCTCCTGGTAACCGATCCCGGCCTGGTGACCATCGGCCTGATCGCTCCCGTGCAGGCCGCGCTGGAAGAGGCAGGCGCGGTGGTGCATCGCTTTGCCGAGGTGGCGGAAGATCCTCCCGAGTCCATCGTGCTCGCGGCGGCGGATGCCGCCCGGCAACACGAGGCGGAAGCTGTCGTCGCCGTGGGGGGCGGAAGTTCCATGGATGTGGCCAAGGTGGTGGCGGTATTGCTCGGCGGTTCACAGGAACTGCCGGAGCTCTACGGCGTCGACAAGGTCAGCGGAGGCCGTCTGCCGCTGATCCTTGTGCCCACCACGGCCGGCACCGGCAGTGAGGCGACGCCTGTTGCCGTGATTACGACCGGCGAAACAACGAAGGCGGGGGTAAGTTCTCCCGTGCTCCTCCCGGACGTCGCCGTCCTTGACGCGGACCTGACACTTGGCCTTCCGGCGCCGATCACGGCGATGACGGGTGTGGACGCCATGGTGCACGCCATCGAAGCCTACACGTCAAAGCTCCGCAAAAATCCCATATCGGACATGCTCGCCCGTAACGCGCTGGATCTGCTGGCGGGCAACATCCGCACGGCGGTTAAAGACGGTGCGCAGCGTGACGCGCGGGGCGCCATGCTGCTGGGGGCGATGCAGGCCGGCCAGGCCTTCGCCAATGCGCCCGTGGCGGCGGTCCATGCCCTGGCGTACCCGCTGGGGGGGCACTACCACATCCCTCACGGATTGAGTAACTCCCTGGTGCTGCCACAGGTGCTGCGCTTCAATCTGCCCGCCGCGGCCGGCCTCTATGCCGAGCTTGCGGAGTTGGTCACGGGGGGGGAAACCGTCGGCAGTGACGAAGCTCGCGCCATGGCATTGATCGAAGCCCTTGAGGGATTGATTACTGATCTTGAGCTTCCAGCGACCCTGTCCGCCGCCGGCGTGCGCGAGGACAGCCTCGCAACCCTCGCCGCGGACGCGATGCTCCAGGAGCGACTGCTGATCAACAATCCCCGCGATGTCAGCTACGACGACGCGCTCTCGGTGTACCGGGCGGCCTATCGTTGAAGCGACAGGACAACCGTTGCAGCGACGGGACAACATGAGGAGCTGAACGACCCCGGGCACCCGTTCGGAGCTTCAGTACAGGTGTGGAGCCATTCGAATCGAACCGGATAGGTCGCTTGTTTGGCTCTGGTACCCAGTTCGAACTCCTTACCCAAAGCAAACCCAAGCGAAACTCAAACCTCACTCCAAGGAAACCGCCCATGGCCAAGGCCGAGGCCCCCGCGCGCAGTGCTTACCACTGGTTTACACCGATCACCACGCGCTGGTCGGACAACGACCTCTACGGTCATGTGAACAACGTGATCTACTACAGCTACTTCGATTCCATCGCGAATCGCTATCTCATCGAGGTTGGCGGCCTCGATATCCACGAAGGTGAAACCATCGGTCTCGTCGTGAACTCCTCCTGCGACTACCACGCGCCGGTGGCCTACCCCCAGGCGCTCGAAGGGGCACTGCGCATCGATCGACTGGGGAACAGCTCCGTTACCTACGGAATCGCGATATTTCTCAACGGCGAGGGCCAAGCCTGCGCCAATGGCAGCTTCACGCACGTGTTTGTGAATCGCGACAGCGGTCGTCCGGTCTCTATCCCCGAGGACATGCGCGCGGCGCTTGAGGCCATAGCGGTCCGGTGACACAAGGCTTCAGCGTTTTTTGGTAGTCACCAACATGAGGATCGTGGTGGCCATCATCGCGGCCGAAAACAGCGCCGGACCGGTTTCGCTCACCGGATAGAGCAGGCCTCCGATGATAGGGCCGGTAACAAAGCCGACGGCCGGACACGCCCCGACCACTCCGGCCGCGCCGCCCTGTTCTTCCGGTGTCACGGCCAGCGACGCACCGGCGTTGATGGCCGGCATGCATAGCCCAACGCCGGTGCCGATAAACGCCATCCCCACCGCCAGGAGCATGAAGCCCGAATAGGCGGCCACGAAGGCGCTGCCAATGCCCAGGCAGGCCAGGCCCGTGCGTACGAAGACCGACGGTGACAGCTTGAGTCGCTGCATGACCGTGATCTGCACGGTGAAGGTGAAAAGCGCGGAGACCATCAGCGCCGCGCCGGTGTACTGGGCCGTGCGGATCCCGTCCAGGGCGAGTCGGTCCTGGAGCTGGAATCCCAGCGTCTGCTGTATCGCCGAGAAGCCGGTGAACAGCGCGATCGCGGAGAGCACGTAGCGGCGGATCCGCGGGTCGAGATAGCGCATGCGCCGCGGGCGACCGTGCTCGCGCCGTTGAGCGGGCGGCAGTGCCGGCAGCATACGCCAGACCACGAAGCCCGCGACGGCAGCCAAAGCGCCCGCGAAATAGAGCGGTGCCACCAGGCCCAGCGAAGCCAGCACGCCGCTTACCGCCGGTCCCAGGATCATGCCCAGGCTGTTGGCCATACCCAGCCTCGCCATCGCCGGGGTGCGTTCCGCGGGCGTGGTGATGTCTGCGGCGTAGGCCGTCATCGCCGGCGTAGAGGCGGACATGATGATGGACTGGGCGCAGCGCGCTACCAGAGCAATGATGTACAGGGTCAGCCCGCTGAGCATGCCGGCGATGCCCGCGAGAAAAACAGACGTGAAAAATATCGTGCCCACGGTGTAGCCGATTAGGCCCGTCAGAATGATCGGCTTGCGTCCCACGCGATCGGAGAGACGACCCCAGAACGGCGACGCAATGGCGAACACCAGGGCCGACATGGCGATGATCGACGTGATCTGCACCTCGACGAGTCCGACTTCGCGTCCCAGCGGCGCCAGGATGGCGAAGATCAGGGACTGGCCGATGCCAATGGATATCAGCGCACCGACCAGGATGCGCAGCCGCGTTGTCAGCCCCTGGGATTCCATCAGTCAGCTTCCGGCAGCAGCGGGCGCAGCAGGCGCGGATAGAGAGCGGGGAACAGCCGCTGCAAGCGGTCCAGCCAGCGGGCGTCCGCGCCAATGAGCAGCCTCGGGCGACCGCGACGCGCGGCGTCGAGGATTCTGCGCGCGGCGCTCTCGGCGCTGCTCCGGGCGATGCGTTCGAAGGCGGTGTGCTGGGCTTCCGGGTCGGCGCTGGCATCCGCGTTACGGGCGCTCCGGGCAATCTGCGTTGCGACACCGCCGGGATGCACACAGCACAGCTTCACGGAGCTGCCAGCCAGGTCCAGCTCCTGGCGCAGCGCCTCGCTGTAGCCGCGGACTGCGAACTTAGAGGCGTTATAGGCGGACTGCGTGGGCACGGAGATCAGGCCGAACAGCGAGGAGATGTTCACGAGATGCGCCCGCGGTCTGCGCTCGAGCAGCGGCAGAAACGCGGTGCAGCCGTGCACGACGCCCCAGAAGTTGATGTTCATGAGCCAATGGAAGTCCTCGTAGCTCGTCGCCCGGGCGTCACCTATGTAGGCCACCCCGGCATTGTTAACCAGCAGGTCCAGGCCGGTGGTTTCGTTTGCCACAGCGACGGCCCAGTCTTCCACGGCGCTGCGCTGCGCCACGTCCACGACGGCGCTGTGCCAGGGGGCTTCACCGCCTAACGACGCGGTTGTCGCCGCGAGTCCCGCCTCATTCACGTCGGCGAGAAAGAGGACACAGCCTTCGCTATGGAGCTGCTGCGCGAGGGCGCGACCGATGCCGGAAGCGGCTCCGGTAATCGCGGCGTGCTTGTCCCTGAAGTAAGGCATACCTCGTCTGACTCGTACCTTGGGCGCCGGCATGATAGGCGCCCCGGCGGCCGGCGTCAGCCGGGGTTTCAGTGGACACCCGTAGCCCGCCATCGTACACTCGCGCGCGGTCGCGGCGAGCCACTTTCTGCCGCACGTTTACTGACTAAAGATTTCTGAGCGGCCCGGCATCGACACCCAGTTACAGGCATAGGAAAAAGCGAGATGAGGCTGGCCCATCTCGCTTTTTTTTGGACCTCGACCTGACTTTTGCGCGCGATGCCCCCGCCCCCGGAGGCCCGCGTGATCCGTCCTGCAATTCTCGTCCTTGAAGACGGCAGCGTCTTCCGCGGGCGTTCCATCGGCGCCGAGACCGTGTCTGTCGGCGAGGTGGTTTTCAACACGGCAATGACGGGCTACCAGGAAATCCTCACCGACCCCTCCTACGCCCGCCAGATCGTCACGCTGACCTATCCCCATATCGGCAACACGGGGGTGAATCCCGAGGACGAGGAGTCGGAGCGCATCTGGGCGGCGGGACTGGTGATCCGGGACTTGCCGCTCCGGGCGAGCAATTTCCGCATGCAGCAGTCCCTCGACGCCTACCTCGAAGAGCGCGGTGTGGCTGCCATAGCGGAGATCGATACGCGACGGCTAACGCGATTGCTCCGCGACAAGGGTGCCCTGAACGGCTGCCTCATGGCGACCTCCGAGATCGACGAGGACGCCGCCCTCGCGCAGGCGCGTGGATTTGCCGGCCTCAAGGGGATGGACCTGGCCAAGGAAGTTTCAACAAAAGCCAGCTACCGTTGGAGTGCGGGGATCTGGCGCCTCGGCCGCGGATATCCAGACCCGGCCGCGGATGAGCCGCGTTTCAAAGTCGTCGCCTACGACTTCGGCGTAAAGCGCAACATCCTGCGCATGCTGGCCGAACGCGGCTGCGACCTGACCGTGGTGCCGGCGCAGACGCCGGCACGGGACGTGCTGTCCTTGCAGCCCGACGGTGTGTTTCTCTCCAATGGACCTGGCGACCCCGAGCCCTGTAGCTACGCGATCGCCGCGATTCGCGAACTCCTTGACGCAAAGCTACCGATCTTCGGCATCTGCCTCGGTCACCAGCTCCTTGCCCTGGCCAGCGGAGCTTCGACCCTGAAAATGAAGTTCGGCCACCACGGCGCAAACCATCCCGTGCAGGATCTCGCCACGTCGCGCGTTTTGATCACCAGTCAGAACCATGGCTTCGCGGTCGATGGCGACTTTCTGCCGTCCTGCCTCTCGGTCACCCATCGCTCGCTTTTCGATGGAACACTGCAGGGCATCGAGCGCACGGACCGGCCCGCCTTCAGTTTCCAGGGCCACCCCGAGGCGAGTCCCGGCCCCCACGAGGCGTCGGCGCTATTTGATCGATTCATCGACCTGATGCAGCAGAGGGCGGGTTAGCGATGCCAAAACGTACAGACCTCCAGAGCATCCTCATCCTCGGGGCCGGTCCCATCGTTATCGGTCAGGCCTGCGAGTTCGATTACTCCGGTGCCCAGGCCTGCAAGGCCCTGCGCGAGGAGGGCTATCGGGTCATCCTGGTGAATTCGAATCCGGCGACGATCATGACCGACCCGGCGATGGCCGATGCCACCTATATCGAACCCATCGAGTGGCGCACGGTGCAGCGCATCATCCAGGTCGAGAAACCCGACGCCCTGCTGCCGACCATGGGCGGCCAGACCGCCCTGAATTGCGCTCTGGACCTGGCCCGGGAAGGCGTCCTGGAAGCCGAGGGTGTCGAGCTGATCGGCGCGACCAAGGAAGCCATCGACAAGGCCGAGGACCGGGAGCTCTTCGACAAGGCCATGAAGCGCATTGGCCTCGAAACACCGCGCGCGGCCCTGGCGCACAGCATGGAAGAGGCGCTGCAGGTACTCGATGCCATTGGCTTCCCCTGCATCATCCGTCCCTCCTTCACCATGGGCGGGTCCGGCGGCGGTATCGCCTACAACCGCGAGGAGTTCGAGGAGATCTGCGCCCGCGGCCTGGATCTGTCGCCGACCTCGGAGCTGCTCATCGATGAGTCGCTCATCGGCTGGAAAGAGTACGAGATGGAGGTCGTGCGCGATCGCAACGACAACTGCATCATTGTCTGCGCCATCGAGAACTTTGACGCCATGGGTGTGCATACCGGTGACTCCATCACCGTGGCTCCGGCGCAGACGCTCACGGACAAGGAATACCAGATCATGCGCGACGCCTCCCTGGCGGTGTTGCGCGAGATCGGCGTGGAAACCGGCGGATCGAACGTGCAGTTCGGCACCTGCCCGGACACGGGGCGCATGGTGGTGATCGAAATGAACCCGCGCGTGTCCCGATCCTCGGCGCTCGCGTCCAAGGCAACGGGCTTCCCCATTGCCAAGGTCGCGGCCAAGCTGGCCATCGGCTACACCCTCGACGAGCTGGCCAACGACATCACGGGGGGAGCGACGCCGGCCTCCTTCGAGCCGGCGATCGACTACGTGGTCACGAAGGTGCCGCGCTTCGCCTTCGAGAAGTTCAACGCGGCCAACGCGCGTCTCACCACGCAGATGAAGTCCGTGGGCGAGGTCATGGCCATCGGACGCAACTTTCAGGAATCGTTGCAAAAAGCCCTGCGCGGTCTTGAGGTTGGCGCTTCGGGACTGGAATCGCAGCTCCACGGCGACGAGGCCGGTCCCAGCGACGAGCTTATCGCCGAGTTGATCAATCCGGGTGCCGAGCGCGTCTGGCATCTCGCCGACGCCTTCCGGCTGGGCATGGATGTGGACACGGTATACGGCCACTCGGGTGTCGATCCGTGGTTCCTGGTGCAGATCGAAGACATCATTGCCGAAGAGGCGCGGCTGGCCGAAGAGAGCCTCGAAGAAATCGACGCGCAGCGTATGCGCATTCTCAAGCGCAAGGGCTTTGCCGACCGCCGCATCGCGGCGATCCTGGGCTGTAGTGAGACCGAGCTGCGGGATCGGCGCCAGGAGCAGGGTATACGCCCCGTGTACAAGCGCGTGGACACCTGCGCGGCGGAGTTCGCCTCAAGTACCGCCTATATGTACTCCAGCTATGACGAGGAGTGCGAGGCCGAACCCTCGGAGCGGCCGAAGATCCTGGTGCTCGGCGGCGGTCCCAACCGTATCGGCCAGGGGATCGAGTTCGACTACTGCTGCGTTCACGCCGTCCTCGCCATGCGCGAAGACGGCTACGAGACGATCATGGTCAACTGCAACCCCGAGACTGTTTCCACGGACTACGACACCTCGGACCGGCTGTACTTCGAGCCGGTGACTCTGGAGGACGTGCTGGAGATCGTGCACGTCGAGCAGCCCGAGGGCGTGATCGTGCAGTTCGGCGGCCAGACGCCGCTGAAGCTCGCCCGGGCCCTCGAAGCCGCCGGTGTGCCCATCATAGGCACGACGCCCGACGCCATCGATCGCGCCGAGGACCGAGAGCGTTTCCAGCAACTCATCCAGGACCTCGATCTGCTGCAGCCGGCCAACACCACCGTGCGCAGTGCCGCCGAGGCCGTGGAGGCCGCTGCGAGTATCGGTTACCCGCTCGTGGTGCGACCGTCCTATGTTCTCGGAGGTCGTGCGATGGAAATCGTGTACCACGAGAAGGATCTACAGCGGTATATGCGCGAGGCCGTGTCCGCATCGGAGGAGGCGCCAGTTCTCCTGGATCGCTTCCTCAGCGCGGCGGTTGAAGTGGATATCGACGCTGTCTCCGACGGCAAGGAAGTCGTGATCGGCGCGATCATGCAGCACATCGAACAGGCCGGCGTGCACTCGGGCGATTCGGCCTGTTCCCTGCCGCCCTACAGTCTGCCCGCGGACGTGCAGGATGTGATGCGCGATCAGGTGCGTCAGATGGCGCTGGCACTCGGTGTGAAGGGTCTGATGAATGTGCAGCTCGCCTGGCAGGACGGCGAGGTCTACGTCATCGAGGTGAACCCCCGGGCCTCGCGTACCGTGCCCTTCGTATCCAAGTGCATCGGCCGATCCCTGGCCAAGGTGGCGGCGCGCTGCATGGCCGGCAAGACCCTCGCGGAGCAGGGCGTGACCGAAGAAGTCGTGCCGGGCTTCTTTTCCGTGAAGGAAGCGGTGCTGCCCTTTAACAAGTTCCCCGGCGTCGATCCGATCCTGGGTCCGGAAATGAAATCCACGGGCGAAGTCATGGGCACCGGCGCAAGCTTCGCCGACGCCTTCGCCAAGGCGCAGCTCGCGGCTGGCGACCCACCGCCCCGGAAGGGCACGCTGCTAATGTCCGTGCGCGATGTCGACAAGCCCGGCGCCGTCGAGCTTGCGCGCAAGATGGTTGAGCTCGGTTTTGATCTCGCGGCAACCAGCGGTACCGCCGATGCCCTGGAGGCGTCGGGGCTCAGCGTGCGCCGCGTCAAGAAGGTGCTTGAGGGACGTCCGCACGTCGTCGATATGATCAAGAACGACGAAGCAGACATCATCATCAACACCACGGAAGGTCGCCGCGCCATCATGGACTCGGCCCAAATCCGGGCCAGCGCCGAAGCCCAGCGCGTGTTTTACACCACGACCCTGGCGGCAGCCGAAGCCGTTTGCCTTACACTGCAGCAGGATGACGACAAAACCGTGCGTCGTCTTCAGGACCTGCACAGGAGTATGCATGCATGAACAAGGTGCCAATGACCGTCGAAGGGGAGAGGGCCCTGCGCGCCGAGCTCGAGCAACTCAAGAAAGTGGAGCGTCCACGCATTTCCGCGGCCATCGCCGAAGCCCGCGAACACGGTGATCTGAAGGAAAACGCCGAATATCACGCTGCCCGGGAGCAGCAGAGTTTCGTCGAAGGGCGGATCATTGATATCGAAGGCAAGCTTTCCCACGCCCAGGTGATCGACGTGAGCGCGATCGCGCACACGGGAAAGGTCATCTTCGGCGTCAGCGTCGACCTGACCAATATGGACGACGACAGCACCGTAAGCTATCGCATCGTCGGCGACGACGAAGCCGACGTGAAGAACAACTTGATCTCGGTGAACTCACCAATCGCGCGTGCCCTGATAGGCAAGGAAGAGGGCGATGTGGTTACGGTCCGTGCACCCGGGGGCGACCAGGAGTACGAGATCAGCGAGGTGCGCCACGGCTGACGCCTTCGCGTCGCACCCGCCTAGGCTGGCCGAAGGAGGTTCGATTTCCCGGGATCGGGATGGGTGCTGCGCCTCAAGATCAGCGCCGTGTTGCCTACGCGCTGCACCAGCTCTGCACCGTGCGCGGCAAGAAGCTCTTTCAACACGGCATCGCGCACATCGCGGTCGCCGACCGAGAGTCTGATCTTGATGAGTTCGTGGTGCTCCAGCGCGCGCTCAAGTTCCGCCTTCACTCCGCCACTGAGTCCCTTGCCGGCAATCGTGACAACGGGCTTGAGGCGATGACCGATCGCACGCAGCTGGCGCTGGTCTGGCGTGGCGGGCATAAGGGGACTCCGGTGAACGGGGCGCGGATTCTACACGGCCGGCGCCTGCCGTGCTATTCAGATCACTCGCGGCGAATCTCGCGCGGCGCCGGCTGCGAAACGTGCTAGCCTCGCCTGAATCGGGCTCCGGGCTGTGCTTGTTTTCGATCAGTGTGCACACAAGTGTAGCCGGCGAGCGAGTCGATCTCCGGGGTTGTGTCTACCAGCGCTGATGGCAAAAAAAAGATCTTCCAGCAAAGCCTGGCTCCGCGAGCACCGGGAAGATCCCTTCGTCCAACAGGCGCAGCGCGACGGCTATCGCTCGCGGGCCTGCTACAAGCTTCTTGAGCTACAGGAGCGGGACCGATTGATCCGACCCGGAATGACGGTTGTCGACCTCGGCAGCGCGCCCGGTGGATGGTCGCAGGTAGCCGCGAACCTCGTCGGTCACCACGGCCGGGTCCTGGCCTCAGACATTCTGCCCATGGATAACCTTGCGGGAGTCACGTTTTTTCGCGGAGATTTTACGGAGAATGAAGTTTTTGAGCGGATTTTACGGGAAATAGGCGATGATGGCGCTGACCTTGTATTATCCGATATGGCCCCCAACATGAGTGGTATGAGCGCGGTAGACCAGCCGCGAGCCATGTACCTTGTGGAGCTCGCCGCTGATTTTGCACTCCGTACGCTTAGAGAAAACGGTGCCTTCGCTGCCAAGGTCTTCCAGGGCGAGGGCTTCGACGAACTGCTGCGAAATCTGCGCGAGAATTTCAGCGCGGTTCTGACACGCAAGCCAGCGGCGTCGCGGCCGAGGTCCCGGGAAGTGTATGTCGTGGCCCGGGGATTTCGCCGGCAGGAATGACGAGGAGAGACGCGGTTAAAGTCCGTCCAGGGCCGGAGTGGCCCGCATCGGGAATCGCGACGTAAAAAAGCTATACTGGAAGGCCGCCCTGTCCCCCGGGTCGACTACTGCCCGTTAAGGTAACGATTGGGGCCGCCTCCAGCGCCGGTCAGGAGATCGAGTCAGGCTCGCCCTCTGACGCACTGGATGCCGCGCTGGAAGCGGCACCGTGAGGTCCTACACATACGAGCCCCCCAGGGGCCGCTACGAGGTAATTGCATTGAACGACATGGCCAAGAATTTGTTGCTCTGGCTCGTTATCGCGGCAGTGTTGCTGTCGATCTTTAACAACTTCAGCATGCAAACGCCGACGGAGCGGATGGTCTACTCCGAGTTCATAAGCGAGATCCAGCGCGATCAGGTGCGTAAGGTAACGATCGACGGACTCACCATCTTCGGCGAGCGCTACGATGGTTCACGGTTCGAAACGACCCGCCCCATGGTCGAGGATCCCAAGCTGATCGACGACCTTCTTACTCACGAGGTCGTGGTAGAAGGCCGTGAGCCCGAGCAGCAGAGCGTGTGGACGCAGCTGCTTGTCGCCAGTTTCCCGATTCTGATCATCATTGCCGTTTTCATGTTCTTCATGCGGCAGATGCAGGGTGGAGCCGGCGGCCGCGGAGGCCCGATGAGCTTCGGGAAGAGCAAGGCGCGCCTGTTGGGCGAAGACCAGATCACCACGACCTTCGCCGATGTCGCGGGTGTGGACGAGGCCAAGGAGGACGTCCAGGAGCTGGTCGAGTTCCTGCGTGATCCCAGCAAGTTTCAAAAGCTCGGCGGGCGGATCCCCCGCGGCGTGCTCATGGTGGGCCAGCCCGGAACCGGTAAGACCCTGCTCGCAAAGGCTATCGCCGGTGAGGCGAAGGTGCCGTTCTTCTCCATTTCCGGATCGGACTTTGTAGAAATGTTCGTCGGCGTGGGTGCGTCCCGCGTCCGGGATATGTTTGACCAGGCCAAGAAGCAATCCCCCTGCATCATTTTCATCGACGAGATCGACGCGGTGGGTCGTCACCGTGGCGCCGGGCTCGGGGGCGGTCACGACGAGCGCGAGCAAACCCTGAACCAGCTTCTCGTGGAGATGGATGGCTTCGAGGTCAATGACGGCGTCATCGTTATCGCGGCAACAAACCGCCCCGATGTCCTGGATCCCGCGCTGCTGCGTCCCGGGCGCTTCGATCGTCAGGTAGTGGTTGGTTTGCCCGACATTCGCGGCCGCGAGCAGATTCTCAAGGTGCACATGCGCAAGGTCCCGCTCTCCGAAGATGTGGAAGCGTCCAAGATTGCCCGCGGCACACCCGGCTTCTCCGGTGCCGATCTTGCCAATCTCGTAAACGAAGCCGCGCTCTTCGCCGCCCGCGCCGGCGTGCGCATGGTGGGCATGACCCAGTTCGAGCTCGCCAAAGACAAAATCATGATGGGTGCCGAGCGCAAGTCCATGGTTATGTCCGAGGATGAAAAGCGCAATACGGCCTACCACGAGGCGGGTCATGCGATCGTCGGTCGCCTCATGCCCGAGCACGACCCGGTTTACAAGGTGAGCATCATCCCGCGGGGCCGGGCACTCGGTGTGACCATGTTCCTCCCCGAGGAGGACCGCTATTCGCACAGCCGCCGGCACATCATCAGCCAGATCTGCAGCCTATTCGGCGGCCGCATCGCCGAAGAAATGACCCTGGGACCGGACGGCATTACCACCGGGGCCTCGAATGACATCCAGCGCGCGACGGAAATCGCCCGCAACATGGTTACGAAGTGGGGTCTCTCCGAGAAGATGGGCCCGCTTATGTACGACGAGGGTGGCGAGGAGGTGTTCCTCGGCCGCAGCGCCGGCCAGGCGCACAAGGGAATGTCTGACGAAACGGCCAAGCAGATCGACGCCGAAGTTCGGCGCATCATCGATGAATGCTACAAGACCGCCCAGGATATCCTGGAGGCCAACTTCGACAAACTGCACGTCATGGCCGACGCGCTCATGCAGTACGAGACGATCGATTCCGAACAGATCGACGACATCATGGAGGGCCGGTCCGTCCGTGAACCGAGCGACTGGAGCAATCGTGGCGACGGCGGCTCGGGATCCGCACCGGCAACGGAAACTCCGGATCGCAGCGGCCCCATCGGCGGGCCAGCCGGAGAGCACTGAACTCAGGCTCGTGACCCGGGCGGTACGCGTACCGCCCGTCTCCATTCCTTCCCCGAACTCCTCTAACGCCCCAAACGCTCCATGACCGTGATCCTTGATTGCGGCGGACGTCCGCTCGACCTCCGGCGCCCCCAAATCATGGGGGTGCTCAACATCACCCCGGATTCGTTCTCTGACGGCGGCCGACTCTACGCCGATGGCGTCGATCTCGACGCGGTGCTGCTCGTCGCCAGCGGCATGATCGAGTCCGGTGCCGCGGTACTGGATGTGGGTGGAGAATCAACACGACCCGGTGCCGACCCGGTGCCCGAGCAGGAAGAGCTCGATCGAGTGCTGCCAGTGGTCGAGGTGCTTGCGCGGGAGACCGGCGCGGTCATTTCTGTAGATACCTCAACTCCTCGGGTGATGCGTGAGGCGGCGGCGGCGGGCGCGAGCATGCTCAATGACGTGCGCGCCCTGACGCGCCCCGGCGCCCTGGAAGTCGCCGCGGAGGTCGACCTCCCCGTGTGCCTTATGCACATGCAGGGCTCGCCGCGGACAATGCAGACCGCTCCGCACTACGCGAACGTGATCAAGGAAGTGCGCGCCTACCTGCTCGCGCGGCGTACTGCCTGCGAGGATGCGGGCATCTCCGCTGAGCGTATCCTCTTCGACCCAGGCTTCGGCTTTGGCAAGTCCCTGGAGCACAATCTCGCCCTACTCGCGCACTTGAGCGAACTCACAGTTCTGGGATCGCCTCTGCTGGTTGGCTTATCGCGCAAGTCTCTGATTGCTAAACTCACGGGTCGCGCCGTAGACGAACGACTGCCGGGCAGTCTCGCGCTGGCCATGCTGGCCGCGCAGCGTGGCGCCGCCCTACTGCGCGTGCACGACGTGAGTGAAACAGCGGACGTGCTGCGCATTCTTGAGGCGGTCGAGGGAGCCGATAATTCATGAGCAAGCGACATTTTGGAACCGACGGAATTCGCGGCCTCGTAGGCAAAGCACCCATCACACCGGATTTTGTGCTCAAGCTAGGCTGGGCCTGTGGGCGGGTGTTCTCCCGCGACGCCGCGGGCCGAGGGCGCTGCAGCGTGATCATCGGTAAAGACACGCGCATCTCGGGCTACATGTTCGAATCCGCTCTGGAGGCGGGTCTTGTTGCCGCGGGCGTCGACGTGAAGCTGCTTGGCCCCATGCCGACACCGGCGGTGGCACTCATGACCCGCACGCAGAACGCCGATGCGGGGATCGTCATCAGCGCGTCGCACAACCCCTACTTCGATAATGGCATCAAGTTCTTTTCCGCCCAGGGCGCAAAGCTGGCGGACGCCGTGGAACTAGCCATCGAAGAGGAAATCGACCGGCCCCTGGTCTGCGTACCGTCGGACAAGATCGGCAAGGTTCAGCGTCTCGTGGACGCCGCTGGACGCTACATCGAATTCTGCAAAGCGACCGTGCCCGAGGGCTTCAGCCTGCGCGGTATGCGTATTGCCGTCGACTGCGCTCACGGCGCAACCTACTCCATCGCTCCGAACGTGTTGGCCGAGCTGGGTGCCGAGGTCGTACCGATCGGTGTTTCTCCCGACGGCTTCAATATCAACGCGAGCGTGGGATCGACGGACATGCGCGGCCTTGCCCAGACCGTCCGGGAGCGCGACTGTGATCTGGGTATTGCCTACGACGGTGACGGCGACCGCGTGCTCTTTGTCGATGACGAAGGGAACTCCGTCGACGGCGATCAGTTGCTGTACATCATTGCCATGCACCGCCTGCGCACGGGAGAGTCCGACGCCGGGGTGGTGGGAACGCTCATGTCCAACCTCGGCCTCGAACTCGCCTTGCAGGCCGAAGGTCTGCGCTTCGCCCGGACCAAGGTTGGAGACCGCTATGTGCGCGAGCGAATGGAGTTAGAGGGCTGGCACGTGGGCGGCGAGTCTTCGGGGCATATTATCTGCTCCGATGTGACGACCACCGGCGATGGCATCGTTTCGTCGCTTCAGGTGTTACGTGCCCTCGTGGACGGCCGCCGCAGTCTGCGGGAAGCGCTGACCCACGTACCCCTCTTCCCCCAGACGATGATCAATGTACCCACCACTGATGGCACCGCGGCTGTGGCGCAACCCGCGGTTCAGGATGCCGTGGCCGCGGTGGAGGCAGAGCTCGGTGACAGCGGTCGCGTGCTGCTGCGTCCGTCCGGGACAGAGCCGGTGGTACGGGTAATGGTTGAAGGCCGTAATCGCGAGCAGGTCGATCGCCTGTGCCGCTCGCTGGCGGACACGGTGGAAGGCGCCCTGGCGGCCGCCTGAGCCGCGCGCGGCAGGCGCTGCGCGTACGCCGGAACATGGCGGATTCACGGCGACAGCGTCTTGCGGAGCCCGGACTCCTTGGGTAACATTGCGCGCCCTCGAACACCCGGGTCCTCTCCATGCGCCAGATGTTGGTCATGGCCAACTGGAAGCTGAACGGCAGCAGCGCAGAGAACCGCGCGCTGTTGCAGGCGCTCAGCGAACGCCTCGGTGGTGGTATCGGTACGCGGGACGTTCAGAGCGTCATTTGTCCTCCCTCGCCCTACCTAAGCCAGGTGGCATCGCTGCTCAAGGACACGGGCCTGGATACGGGCGCGCAGGATTGCAGCCACTCGGTAAGCGGAGCCTATACCGGCGAGACGTCCACGGAGATGCTCGCGGATTGCGGTTGTCGCTGGGTAATAGTGGGGCATTCGGAGCGCCGCCAGTATCATCAGGAATCCGACGCGCTTATCGCGGCGAAGGCCGTGGCGGCGTTGAGGGCGGGCCTGACTCCGGTTGTCTGCGTCGGTGAGACGCAGGAACAACGCGAGGCGGGCGAGGCGGAGGCCGTCGTCAAACGACAGTTGCGCGGCGCGCTGGCAGATCTTCCGGACCTCGCTGCGGTGGTCGTTGCCTACGAGCCGGTTTGGGCCATCGGTACGGGTCTGACGGCAACGCCGGAGTTGGCGCAAGAGATGCATCGCATGCTGCGATCGGTGCTGTCGGCCATGGACGAAAACGCCGCTCAGAGTGTGCGGATCCTCTATGGGGGGAGCGTGAAGGCGGACAACGCCGCAGCGCTTTTTGCCGAAGCAGATATAGATGGCGCGCTGGTAGGCGGCGCATCGCTGGACGCAGACGCGTTCGCCGCGATTATTGAAGCGGCGTCGTAGCGTGGAACGGAGCGTGGAACAGAGACAGGAAAAATGAGCGCTGAGCTGATTGAACAATTGATCCTGGTGACGCACCTGCTGCTCGCGCTGGCGATCATCGGTCTGATCATGCTGCAACAGGGCAAAGGCGCCGACATGGGCGCATCCTTTGGAGCAGGTGCTTCCCAGACTCTGTTTGGCAGCAGCGGTAGCGGCAATGTGTTGACACGCACCACAGCCTGGCTAGTGGCGTTTTTCTTTGCCACCAGCTTTGGTCTGGCTGTGATCGCCAAGGACAAGACGTCTTCTGCGGGAGATTTCGATCTGCAGTTGCCCGAGTCGGCACCGCTCATGGAAGAGAGCGAATTGCCGGTGCTGGAGGAACAGGAAGCACCGGTCTTCGAAGACCTTCCGGCCCTGGACAGCACGGAGCTCAATGATGCGGATATGTCCATGGGGATCGACGGCGCCGACGATCTGCCGAGTCTTCCCGCCACTGAACGGGAACAGCAGTGAAGAGCGCTAAGAATAGCGTTAACGATAGGGCAGTAAAGAACTGAAAAAAAATCCGGTTGGGCAGTTTGATCGCTCCATGCAATCCTGCAGCAGCTGGCCGGACCACGAATACGCCGAAGTGGTGGAATTGGTAGACACGCTATCTTGAGGGGGTAGTGCGCACTGCGCGTGGGGGTTCAAGTCCCCCCTTCGGCACCAACATCATGCGAGGCCCTTGATCGACAAGGGTCGTCGCGACACAGAAGCGTCAATCGACGCGGCTTGAGTCCCAGAATAAGTTCCTGCTCGAGCTGAGCCTCTGCCTGAGCACCGGCTTGGGGCGGACGCCATGACCGCATGCCCTCTCGCCTCCGCAGGTGCGGCCTCTTTCATACAACTCCGAAGCTGCGAGTTACTGCCGGATGGGCAGAAGTTGGGGCATGCTTTGCTTCACCATGCTACCCGCATTCCCGGGCGCGTCCGCAGAGCTCCCTTACACGAGACGCGCTTTGGGCTCCCGATTTCACGGTGTTTGACGGCGGCGTATCGCTTTAGTCCGAGACCGCGTCGCGTTGTGCCGCGCAAACTTCGATGAGCGCCCCGTTGCGGGCGCCTGGCATGGCTGCTCGGTAGGGGTCAGAATCTCACCCTACTCCATCTATAAAGAGTCATTCTTGCCTTTTCGCTATTGCAGGAATGTACCGAGTGGTAAGGCGATGCCCTTACCGAGAAGCAACCTGGGCTGCCGATGCGGATGCTGAGCGCCACGCGCCCTTCTTGAAGCGCAAGGGATCGCACACCTTCCGCTGTACCGAGTTCGGAGTTTCAGATGCATGGGATGGTAGTCGATTGGATTGGATTCAATGCACACAATACCCCTGATCGTGTAGCAACCATCGAACGCCCCTCCGGCCGTCAGCGAACCTATGCAGAAATGCACCAGAGGGTTGGATACGTAGCAGCGTGGCTCAAGTCCCTGGGTGTTGAGCGAGGTGATCGGGTGGGCGTGCTCGCTCTGAATTCGACAGACACCCTCGACATTCTCTTTGCCACCTGGCGCATTGGCGCGGTGCATCTTGCCCTCAACTATCGCCTTACCGCCAGCGAGCTCGATTTCATCATCGGCAACGCCGAACCAAAGGTTCTGATTTTCGATTCAGAATTGCGGGCGACTACTGGAGCGCTGACAGTTGAGGTTGCGCACACTGTTGAAACGACGGGGACCGGGGCCGCGTCCCCTTTCGAAGCGGCTATCGCGAATTATCCACCGCTGCTCGAGATGACAGAGCTCGCGCCGGATGACCAATGCATGCTGATGTATTCCTCCGGGACAACAGGCCTGCCGAAAGGCGTAATCATTACCCACGGCATGATGCTGTGGTCGCAGTTCAACGCGTCTTCCACCCACTACTGCAGTAAAGACATGGTGAGCATGGCGGTGATGCCGCTGTTCCACATCGGTGGCTTGCAGGTGTTTACCTGCCCGGCTCTCTTCAATGGAGGGACCGCAATCATCCTGCGTACCTTTGATCCTGAGCTCACGCTGGATGCCTTTAGTGACCCGGAGCTGGGGATCACCCATTTCCTCGGTGTTCCCGCGATTTTCAACGCGCTTCGTGAACATCCGAGGATAGAGGACGCTGACTTTTCATCGATCAAAGTCATGATTACGGGGGCCGAGTCGGTTCCCGAGTCTCTCATTCACTGGTGGTACGAACGGGGCGTTGTGCTGCAGGAAGGCTACGCCATGACCGAAAACGCAGCGAGTTGTGTAGTACTTGGACGCGATGATGTCCCCGCCAGAATCGGTTCAGCGGGCAAACCGCTCCGGCATACGCAGATCAAGGTCATGAAAGGTGACGGAACGGAAGCCGCCGCAGGAGAATCCGGTGAGATCTGGTGTCGTGGTCCCGTGGTGACGCCAGGATACTGGAGACGACCCGACGCCAACAAAGAAGCGTTTGTAGACGGCTGGCTGCGTACTGGTGATGTTGGATCGATTGACGTCGACGGCTACGTCTACATCGAAGACCGCCTGAAAGATATGTACATTTCCGCCGGAGAAAACGTCTACCCTGCCGAGATAGAAAATGCGCTTTACCAGTTGCAGGGTATTCGCGAGGTTGCCGTGATTGGCGTCCCGGATGAGCGTTGGGGTGAGACGGGCTGCGCTGTGGTTGCTTTGCATGAGGGTGCGGAACTCTCAGCCGAAACCCTTCTTGCGCACTGCCGCGACAGGCTTGCTCGCTTCAAACACCCCAGCCATGTGGTTTTTGTGGACGCGTTGCCGCGAAATGCAACCGGCAAGGTATTGAAGTTCAAACTACGGGAGTCGATCTCGGTCTGAGGCAAGTAGTTTCTAACCGACTTTCGTTGACAGCTTTCTTCCGTTAACGGCGTCGTCTCGGCAACGCCCGCGCCCTGCGCCGACTTTTCGTTATGGCTCTGCAGGACTCGCGTCTATGCTGGGCGATTCGCCAGATCATCTTTTAGCGTTCGCGCCGCCGTGAAGTAGTGATAAGCGCACCACAGATTCAGAAACGTCATCATTAGAAGAGCCATGCGCAGTGATTCCTTGCCGTACTGCGGTGCGTAGTAGTCGCTCAAGATTCCCACGAGCTGTGGTCCGAGGCCCAGGCCAATGATGTTCAACACGAACAAAACAATGCTGCACGCGAGTGCCCGCATGCGCATGGAAACCAGGCTTTGAATCAAAGCGAAGGTCGGAGCCAGATAGAACATGCTGAAGAACGCGGGGACGACATAGAGAAGCAGTGCGGTCGTCAGATCGTCGACCATGAATACTCCGGCGAGGAACGGGACGTAGACGACCTTGGCGCCAGCTACCACCCAGGTGCGCCAACGTTCGTCGCGCCTCGCAAGCACATCGGCCAGCTTACCCGCACCGAACGTCCCGAGCGCACCGACCAGGCCGATCATCAGCGCCAACACCAGCCCAACTTCCGTCGGCGAGAGCCCGTGAGAGCGGACAAAGAAGGTGGGAATCCAGAGAGTGAATCCGTAGCCGACGAATGCGGCGACCGCTGCACCCAGGCTCAGGTGTCGTGTGGATCGAACGCGCCACATGTACGCCGCGACTTCCCGGAACGGTGGCGCACTATCCTCATCCTCGTTGCTGTCCGGAGTCTCGTCAGCGGCGCCCCGGCGAGGTTCTGCGACCGTCAGATACAGCAGCAGTGCGATCAGCAGTCCCGGTAATCCAACGGCTACGAACGTATTGCGCCAGCCGACGTTTTCGCTCAGCCAGCCACCGCCGAGATAGGCGGTCAATAGGCCAAAGTTTACACCGAGGGCAAAGATTCCCATCGCGGTACCGCGTAATTGCGGTGGGAACAGATCCGAAATGATGGAGTGGGAAGGCGGTGTGGATCCGGCTTCGCCAATGCCAACCCCGATGCGCGCAATCGCCATTTGAGTAAAGGTTTGTGCGTAGCCGCAGAGTGCGGTCATGCCGCTCCAGACGGTGATCGCAATGGCGATGATGTTCCTGCGGTTGCTGCGATCTGCCAGCATCGCGATTGGCATGCCAAGGGTGGCGTAGAAGATCGCAAAGGTCAGCCCGACCAGAAATCCCATGGCCGTGTCACTCGCCCCGAGTTCCAGGCGAATGGGTTCGAGCAGCATACCCATGATCTGACGGTCGATGTTGCTGGACGCGTAGACGAGGGTGAGTACGGTAAGCGCGTACCAGCGGTACCAGCGCCTGTTCACCAGGTAGGTTTTTAACCCACTTTCGGCGGTTCGATCGCTCAAGCTCAGCTCCAACGACTTGTTGACTTGACTTATTGGTATGGCGTGTAGAATATAGAAAATATCATAATATGAGAATAATTAAATATAAATCGAAAGAGCGGTCGGGAACGCGGAGGGTCGGATGCCTTCGGGGATGGGGCGGCAAGGCAGCATTGAATGCATCTGGGCTTATCTGCATCTGAAGGAGATGCCCGAGAGACGTCCCGGTTCATCCAGGCGCCGCATCTCGACACGACAGCCAGGGCGAACGATGGTCTTCCTTTGCGGCCCTTGCAAACGTCGCGAGGCCGGTGACCGGCCGAGCGTTTGAGTTGCTTGGGAAATTTGACAGGCAGGGCGGAACTGCTGAGTCATTGAAGAAAGTGGATTCAAAGCGGGTGAAGCATGTTTAAGAAGATTGGCATTATCGGCCTGGGTGCCATGGGGGGTGCGATCGCCAAGCGCCTGCACGGTGGTGGTCACAGTCTTGCCGTTTACGATATCAATGATGAGCTCGCAGCACGGTTTCGATCCAAGGCCTCCGTTGATGTTGTGGAATCGCCCGCGGAACTGGCGCGACGATCCGATTTGATTCTCGTGAGCCTGCCCGGAACTAATGAGGTCAGGCAGGTTGCCCTCGGCGCGAACGGAGTTATCGAAGGTATCCAGGCTGACTCGGTCTTTGTGAATATGAGTACTTGCGCGCCTACCGTGGTTGTCGAAATTGAATCGGCATTTGCCTCCAGGGGTGCCGGTGTCATTGGCGCTCCGATCAATGGCGGGCCATCCAAAGCGATGACAGGAGAGCTTGCGATCGTCGCGGGTGGCGAAGGTAGTCTGCTGGAGCGCTGTCGATCGGTGCTGGAGCAGCTTGGGACCGTACGGCATGTGGGTCGCACCGGTAGCGGCGAGGCGGTAAAGATCATCAATAACCTCTTGCTCGGGATCATAGTGCCGGCCACCGCCGAGGCGCTGGTGCTGGGCGTTAAGGCGGGAATCGAGCCTTCTACGCTGGTTGATGCCATCGAAAATGGTGTGGGTGACAGTCATGCACTGCGCAAGCACTACAAGCAGCACGTGCTGAAGGGGGACTTCGGAGAGGAAGGCCTGTTCTCCGTAGACTACATGCGGAAAGATCTCAAGCTGGCCATGGAAATGGCGGACGAGCTGAAAGTCCCTCTCGTTTTCGGTGGCGTTGCCGATCAGGTGTACCAGATGGCGCGGGCGAAGGGTTCAGAGGCGAACTATCACCCTGTGATCGTCACTATTCTTGAGGAACTGGTCGGCGTTAAGGTACGGGAGAAACGTCCGGACTGAGCGTCAGCCAACCGCTCGCGGTGGCAGTACTTCGGCGTGGAGTCGCTCAGTGATGATGCCGGCCGCCGTCTTCACGAGCTCTTTTGTGTCTTCCAACCCCTCCGTGAGCAGTTCGTGTGTCGGGCCTGCCACGCCAACACTGCCAACGATCAAGTCACTGCCGTTAAACACGGGTGCAGCAACACCGGTGACGTCGGGGTAGAACTCACCGGACGTCACTATGCATCCGCTTTTTCGGATGTCGTTGAGGGTTCTCTTGAATTCCGACCAGTCCGTGCCGAGGTTGGCTTGCTCTATGACGTCTTCACTGCGCGCATACATCTTCCTCAGTTGGTGGTACGGCAGGTAGGGAAGGATTACCTTCGACATCGCGCCACGGAAGAGTGATCGACTCTGGCCTCGGCTGAAAAGCTTGCTCGACCTCGGCTTTGAATGACTTTCTCGTACGCAGAGTACGGAGTTGCTGTAGAGCATGCAGAGAAGGGCTGACTCGCCGGTATCGTCGGCAAGCTGATCAAGGACACCGTCCGCTGCAATATGCATCGGGTCACAATTTCGAATCTGGTAGTCCAGCTCAATGATGCGCGGACCCAGGATGTAATTGCCGTTTCCGACGGCCTGCAACAGGCCTGAATCGTTGAGGTTCTGGATATAGCGATAGGCCGTGGATCTCGAAGTGCCAAGCCTGGCAATGATCTCCGTGGTGGGGTGTACCGGTGTTTCCGGCGTAAACATATCGAGAATCGTCAACATTTTCCCAAGGCTTGTGCTTTGGGTGTCCTTTTTTGAAGCGTCTGTCTCCTTACTCAAACCTTCGTTCCTGATCCCGAAGCTCGGCTACCGGAATTCTACGCTATCGAGGCTGGAATCATCACTCTCGCTACACGCGCTAATAACTAAAACGCATATAAACCGCTGAGAAAGACACGAGAGCTTCAAATTCATAACCCTAAATAAATATTAAATATCATATTGTGGGATTTAGTCTTGATTTTTGGCTCTCAGGTGTAAGAATGAACAAACTCGCTTAAGCACCAAAACTTCAATCGGAGTACCCCATGACCGACAAAGTGAGATGTTCCACCGCAGTCATCGCAGCACTTGAGTCAGTCGGTGTGGACACCGCGTTTGTCTACAACGGGCACGGAAACTGGGCGCTCCTCGACTCGCTCAAGTACGAGAGCAACATCCGCGGGATTTCCTGCCGGGGTGAAGGTCTGGCGGTTCATATGGCAGACGGGTACAGCCGTGCCCGAAGCGGCGGTGCGATACCCATCGTCAGCACGTCGGTCGGCCCCGGCAATATGAACATCGCATCCGCCTTGTCCAACGCCTTCTTTGAATCCTCAGCGATGATCGTCCTGGCCGGCGGGGGTGCGACGCATTGGCAGGATCGTGGGGGAATAGAGGAGTACTACCGCTACGGCCCCGATGAGTGGATTCAGACGGTTAAAACCTACACGAAGAAAGTCGTGATGGTGAGCAGGCCGGATACGGCCGTGGATGCGGTGCTTCGTGCGTACAAGACGGCGGTGACTGGCCGACCGGGTCCGGTCGTACTCCAGCTGCCGTTCGATATCCAGAATTCGATGATATCCGCCAGGTCATTCTCCAGTGCAAAACAGCTTACGGAGGTGGCGCCGCCGGGCCCTGACCGAAACGCCATCAAGCGGGCCGTGGAATTGCTGAAGCAGGCGCAGAAGCCGCTGGTGATGGTCAGTGGCGGCGTCAGCAAGGCAGGTGCTCGAGAGGTACTCAAGGAGTTTCTGGAGGAATTCAATATTCCTGTCGTGACCACCACGATGGGGAAAGCGAGCTACCCCGAAGACAGGCCCATGAGCCTGGGTGTCTTGGGGCGCTCAGGCAGTGGGCTCGCGAATCGGGCAGCCAGGGAATGCGACCTTTTGATCGGCATTGGGACGCATTTCAGCGACATCGATACGGGCGGCTGGACGCTCTTCGACATTCCCGGCTCCACCAAGCTGATCCACATCGATATCGATGAATCCGAAATAGCGCGTGTCTATCCCACCGAGGTCGGTATCTGGTCCGATGCAAAGCTTGCCATCGAAGCGCTCCTGACCGAACTGAGAAACGAAGAGGCCGCTAGTACCGCTCGCACCGGCAGCGACTCCACGGAATGGCTAGGTGGCATAGCTAGCTGGCGAGAGGACTGGGAAACTGAAAAAGCGGAACTGCTCGCTGACGCCTCAGAACTCGGTTACGCAAAGGTCTGTGAGACGGTCGGTTCTGTATTGACGAAGGACCACCCGAACGCAACGGTGTTTGTCGATACCGGGCATCTGCTGTCGTTTGCGCCGGCCTTCATGACGCTGACCAGTCAGAAGTTCAATCATTGCGGCTTCTTCCACTGCATGGGGTGGAGCTTGCCCGCGGCGCTGGGTGCAAAGTTCCGCAATCCGGATGAGCCCGTGATTACGCTCATGGGAGACGGTTCGTTCCTGTTCTCCAACTCGGCGCTGGCGACGTGTTTTGAGTATGACAAGCCGCTCACCGTCATCGTCCTGAGCAATCGCTCACTGCAAATCGAACGGGAACTGATGCGCCGAGTGTACGGCCGATCCGCCTACGTAGACTACAAGGTGCAGAGTACAGAAGCCCCCTGGAATCCGGATTTCATGATGCTTGCGAAAGCGATGGGGGTAAACGCAATGCAGGTATCTACCCCCGAAGAACTCGCTTCCGCGGTTACCGAATCCATCAATTCTGGAAAGACGAACGTGATCGAAGTGGATATCGATGTGGAGTCTTCGGGGTATCGCAGCGTCTGGTACGCCTACCCGAATGATTTCTGGGCCGAGGTTGGCGCGGTGGACGAGACCTTTTAGGCGATGGCGCCGCGGAGTCCCGCGTTGGCAGGGCTCGCATCAAAGTCGATGCGCCGGATTGTCCGCGGCAGAGGGCCGATTGGACGGGTAAGGGTTTTGGTCGTCGACCCGCGCAAGGGGGCGGATGCTGTGGGGGCGATGCCTGGGGAAAGCAGTAGCGTTGAATGCGGCGAGTGATAGAGGCAGGAAGAGCGATTGAAATTTGAACTGAATGAAGAGCAAAGCATGTTTCGCGAGTCGGTTCTTGGATTCGCAAATCGCCATTTGTCTTCTGATGCTCTGCAACGTGCTCACACAGATGGGTACCCCCGCGAAATCGCCGAGTTGATGGCCGCGCAGGGCCTCATTGGGATCACCATTCCGGAAGCCTCGGGAGGTGTAGGCGGCACTCTGATGGATGCTGTCCTCGCGATTGAAGCTGTGGCGTCCATCTGTCCCCGAAGCGCGGACGTGGTTCAGGCAGGCAACTTCGGCGCGATTCGAACGCTTGCGGAGTACGCCAACGAACAACAACGCGACAGGTATCTCCAATCTCTCTTGACCGGCGAAAAGGTTATCTCGGTCGGCATGAGCGAACCTGAAGCCGGTTCGGCTGTCACCGACCTTGCAACGACCGCTACGCCACATGGCGATGGCTACCGCATCAATGGCACGAAGGTGTTTGGCACGCACAGCGTGGAGGCCGACTACTTCCTCATCTATGTCAGATTCGCGCCCGGTGTGACTGGCATTGGCTCGGTGATCCTGAGGCGCGGACTGGAAGGATTCACCGTGGGCAAGCCTATCCGCTACATGGGTGGAGAGGACTGGGTGCAGCTCTACTTTGACGAGGTTGAAATCCCGAGCTCGGATGTGCTGCTGGGCGAGGGTGGCTTTAAAAAGCAGATCGCTGGATTCAACGTCGAACGCATTGGCAATGCGGCTCGCTCCCTGGCCCTCGGCCAGCTGGCCTTCGATATCGCGAGGGAATACGCGTTGGAGCGTAAACAGTTCGGTCGTGCGTTGTGTGAGTTCCAGGGGCTGCAATGGAAGTTTGCGGACATCAAGGTGCAACTGGATTCCGCACGACTGTTGCTCTATCGAGCTGCATCTGTTGCTGCCGGCGAACTCCCATCCGCAGAGCAGACGACGATCGCCAAGTACGCCTGCAACCAGGCGGGATTCAATGCGGCGAATGAGGCAATGCAGGTACTGGGCGCTTCGGGATATTCGCAGGACAACCTGGTTGAGTACTGTTTTCGACGCACGCGCGGGTGGCAGATAGCGGGTGGTTCAACCGAGATTCTGAAAAATCGTATTGCCGAGGGTGTTTTTCAAAGGCGATTCTCGCAACGGGCCCCGTCGTGACTGCACAGCTTGCCGAGCCCATGCTGCGTCCAAAGACGATTGCGATTTACGGAGCATCGGACGATCCGAAGAAAAACACGGGCCGGCCCCAGAGGTATCTGGATGCCCACGGCTTTCAGGGCACGGTCTATCCCATAAACCCCAACCGCGAACGGGTTCAGGGGCGACGCGCTTTCAAGGCGATTGCAGATATACCTGATCAGGTGGATCACGCCTTGATTCTGGTTCCTCAGAGCGCCGTCCTGATGGCAATCAAGGACTGCGCTGCGGCCGGGGTCAAGGTGGCCACTATCTACACCGATGGCTTCGCGGAAGCGGGGGTTGCCGGCCAGAGAGAGCAACAGCAAGTCATGGCCGTTGCGAAGCAGGCGGGTATGCGCGTCATCGGTCCAAACTCCATTGGAATCGTGAACTTTGGATCTGCACTCACACTGTCGGCCATCGCAAGCCTGGAAGGCGTCGACATCAAGGCCGGAAGTACAGCGGTTGTTTCGCAGAGCGGCTCTCTCATCGGCAGCATCATGTCCCGCGGGTCTGCACGAGGCCTGGGCTTTTCAACACTTGTTTCCGTAGGCAACGAGGCCGATCTGAGTGTTGCCGACATCGTTGATCTCCTCGTCGATGAGCCTGAAACGCAGACCATATTGCTTTTTCTCGAAGCAATTTCGGATCCGGTAAAGCTGGGGCAGGCCGTGCGACGCGCTCACGCCGCCGACAAGCCGGTCGTTGCATACAAGCTGGGCCGCTCTTCTGTGGGACGAGATATGGCGGTAGCGCATACCGGCGCCGTCGCAGGTAGTCATGCGGCAGCCGAAGCTTTTTTCCGGCACCACGGTATCCGTCGCGTCAACATGTTTGAGACGCTGTTCGAGATCGTGCCGCTCCTTCAGTACTCGGCCCCGACTTCCGGAAAGCGAGTTGCGGTACTGACGACGACCGGCGGGGGAGCGGCCATCGTTGTCGATAGGTTGGGCGAGGCCGGGATCGAGATCACGAATCCGCCGCAGTCTGTGCGCGATGCCGCTGCGCATCACGGGATAACGCTAGGACAAGGCCCCCTGATCGACCTGACGATGGCGGGCGTGCGGAAGGGGGTCTACCAGGACGTACTGGAGGCTGCCCTGCGTGCCCCCGATATTGATCTGGTGCTCGCCGTGGTCGGCTCGTCCGCGCAGCATCACGCCGAGCTCGCGGTCGACGGCATCGTACGTGCCGGGAGCACGAACCGGCCTCTGGCGGTGTTTCTGACGCCAGAAGCTCCCGAGGCGCTGTCGCTATTGAGAGACAGTGGAATAGCTGCGTTCAGAACACCGGAAGGCTGTGCCGACGCCATCACCACGCTGCTTTGCACGCCAGCCCCGACCCAGATGCCAGCCGGGCTGGAGGTAGGGCGCAGTGCACAGGTATGCGACGAGGGCAGTACGAAATCCACAACGTTTGACGAGGTGTCATCCCGACGCTTTCTGGAATCACGCGGTGTCGGTACGCACAGCTATGCCCTGATCAGCGAAACGGAGATGGGCATACCCTCGAATATGACGTTCCCACTCGCACCACGCCGGCCTCGGTTTTGTGCGGAATATCCGGCGAGATGACTTTTGCCACGACCGGGAACGTCATATTCGAGGGTATGCCCATCTCCGTTTCGCTGATCAGGGCAT
>JBCBTK010000037.1:0-29549 GCA_039818725.1 Pseudomonadota bacterium | reverse complement strand
TCTGGCTCTGGCGCTGGCTCTGGCTCTGGCTCTGGCTCTGGTTCTTTCTCCGGCTCGGGTTCCGGATCTGGCTCAGGTTCGGGATCGGGTTCGGGTTCGGGTACGGGATCGGGATCTGGTACGGGTTGCGGATCCTGACCTGTCCCGTCGCCCACCACCGGATCCGGATCGACGGGTGTATCGTCGTCGAGCAAAAGTTGCTGAAGATTGTTTACGCCGGCGTCGATGAAGCTGCTAGTACGCTCGCCGCTCGCCGGATCAAGATTCTCAAACTCCGATAGACCGAAACCGATACGCGCAAGGCGGATGAAGTTGGAACCTTCGTTCTCGAGTCCCGCCCCCGCGGCCGGCGCCGGGATGCTGTCGAGGATATCGCCGCCACCCTCCAGGGCCGCCACGACGGCGGCGACGGTCTCATCAGCAACCGTGGATTCATCGACAGTACTACGCTGCTCCGCGAGCAGCTCACCGCTAAGCAAGACCTCTCGATTGCCGGGAAGCACCAGCGACGGTTGATCCGGGGTGGTGACTTCGATGACGGCGCCGGGGCCCGTGATCAGGGTTTCCCCCTGGAACACGGCGTCGCCGCGCGCCAGCTCTCGCAAGGTTCCGTCTACGGCGCGGGCAAAGGCCCTACCCTCGAGTTTGTCTACCGTTCCTATTTGCTGCGCCATCTGCGAAGTCCAGTTTGTTTCTCTATGCCGTGGACTTTGCCGAAACACTCAACGCAGAAACAGGTACCTTTGGGCAGCGAGGCGCAGCGGAACATGACGCAGGTCACAGACCGGGTTCAAAACTGACCGCCGGACGCCCTTCTTTACGCGAGTTCGCCGACGCAGACCGCAGAATGAGACCGTGGGACCAACCCTGCACATGTCAGTCCGAATGAAGCGGCAGGCGATTGACGTATAACGCAAGCTGCACGCGGTCACGCAATCCCAGCTTGGCAAAGACTTCCGTAAGGTTGGCCTTGACCGTTCGTTCGCTGACGCCGAGAACACCGGCGATCTCGCGATTGTTCATTCCTTTGCCCACCATTCGGGCTACCTCTGCCTCACGTCGCGTCAGCGTGTCCGAAAGGTCTGCGGCCGATAGCCCCGAATCCGCTTCTTTCGCCGTGCGCAGGGCGAGCTCGGCGAGCCGCTGCACGAGCCCCGGTGGCATCCACAGGCCGCCCGCCGCTACCGTTGCTGCCACTTCGCGGAGCTGATCGGGCAGCGCCTCTACGTGACAGTAGCCACGAACGCCGCTGGCTAGGAGCGCAAATGCCTCGGATTCAGACGGCGCATCGCTGAGGGCAACAACCGGCACGCCGCTGTCCAGCAGTCGCGCAATCATTCGGTCCGCCTCACCGGGCGCGTAAGCACCGAGTTCTATCCAGTAGATCGCGTCGCCCGGCGACTGATCGGGACCCGCGCGCAGCTCCAGCTGGGGAAAGGCAGCTCGCCAGCGCGGTCGCTCGACGCCCGCCGGCCTGACGAAGAGAGCCTTCATTAACGCTCGGAAAGCGCCCGCTGCCGCGCCCGAAGAACAGGTTTCATGAGGTAGGCAAGCACGGTTTTCTTGCCGGTGACCACGTCCACCTCCACGGTCATCCCCGGGATTATGGGATGCTCGGCACCGAAGTCTGCCTGCGCTGTCCGTACCGTCACTTCGTAAAAGGCGTTGCCGTCTTCATCAAGGACCGTATCCGCGGCAATCTGCTCAACCCTCCCTTCAAGACCGCCGAAAACCACAAAATCATAGGCCGTGACCTTCACATTCGCCGGCTGGGCCGGGGCAATAAAGGCGATGTCCTGCGGTCGTACGCGCACTTCAAGGAGCAGCGTGTCGTCGGCGGGTACGAGCTCGACGATATCGCGCCCGGGCAGCACTACCCCGCCGACCGTATTGAAGAAGAGCTGATTCACGGTCCCCGCGACCGGCGCGACCACGTTGGTCTGACGGACCCGATCCGAGAGCCCGGCCCCGGCCTCGCGAAGGGCATTGATGCGCGTGAGCGTCGCCGTGAGTTCCTCCCGCGCTTCTGTCGCGAACTCCAGGCCAACGGACTCGACGCGTTCCCGCGCCTCGGCGATAGCTGCTGCTACGCGCTGGATCTGGGCGCGAGTCTGCTCCAGCTCACCGAGGGCGCGATTCAGCTCCCGCTCCAACCGCAGGATCTCCACTCGGGACACAGCGCCAGACTCGACCATGGGCCGCGTTACGGACAGCTCCTCGTCGGCAAGGTCCCGCTCACGATCGAGCTGCCGCTCCCGGGCCTGAAGTTCCACCAACTCTTCATTGCGCTGTCGAAGCTGCTGCTGGGCTATCTCTTCCTCCACAGCGAGACCGTCCATGGTCGAGGAAAAGAGTTCTCTTTCCTGGGCAACAACGTCCGGGACGTCGGCGAGCATGGCCGCTGTCGGCGCGAACGGGGAACGCTCCACGACGGCTCGCAATCTTGCAGCCTTTACCTCGAGCCCGGCCAGTTCCGCGAGATTTTCACCGAGGGAGGCCTGGGAGCGGGTCTCGTCAAGCCGCAGCATAAGATCGCCGGCGCTCACCCGATCGCCTTCGCGAACCAGGATTTCCCGGATGACCCCACCGTCCTGCGAGCCCACCACTTGCAATTGCCGCGAGGGAATGACCTTGCCCTGACCGCGCGTCACCGTATCGATCTCGGCAAAGGCCGCCCAGAGCAGGAGCAGCACCGTGACAAGCCCGATGCCATACAGCAATCCTCGCGCGCGCAGGGGTTCCTGCTCGATGACGGCCTGGTCGGCGAGATCACTCCAGCCCAGGGAACGCGTCGCGGAAGAACTCATGACGCTTTCCCGATGCGGCCCTGCTGCAAAGCCGCTATGACCGTATCCCGTGGTCCATCCGCCACCACGCGTCCCGAATCCACCACGATTATGCGATCGACAAGTTCAAGAAGAGAGTTGCGATGCGTCACCACAACCAGCGTCCGGCCCTCGGCGAATTGGCGGAGCTGCTCAATGACCAGCTTTTCCGTCGAGTTATCCATGGAGCCAGTCGGTTCATCCATGAGAAGAATGCCCGGCTCATGGACGAGGGCGCGGGCCAGGGCGATACAGCGACGCTGACCTCCGGACACGGAGTCGCCGCGCTCGCTGATAGGCATGTCAAAACCGCGGGGGTGGCGATTGACGAAATCAGACAGTCCGGCGCGCTCGACCGCGCGCAGGAGGGCGTCGTCGTTGATATCGCGATGGGCAAGAGCCAGGTTGCGGCGCAGCGACCCGGACAGCAGAGTCACGTCCTGCGGCACATACCCTACGGCCGCTCGGAACTCCCGCGGTTCTAGCTGGCGCAGGTCGATGCCGTCGATGAGCACCGCACCCTCCGTGGGCTGATACAAACCCATCGCGAGCTTCTGCAGCGTCGATTTGCCCGAGCCCACCCGGCCCAGAATGGCTACGTGCTCGCCTGCTTTTACCGAGAAAGACAGACTCCGTAGTGACGCGCTGGCAGCTCCTGGGTAGGAAAAGCTTACGTCCTTGAACTCGATTGCGCCGGCAAAACTCTCCCGAGACAAAAAGGCACCGTCGCGACGATGCTCCGTGGGCTTGGCGAACAGTTCGTCCAGCGTTCGCAGGGCGATACGTGCGTTGTGATGCTGTCCAATGAGACTCGCGAGCTGCCCAAAAGGTGCCAGGGAACGACTGGCAAGCATGGTGGTGGCGATAAGGCCGCCCATGGTCAGTTCGCCGGCGGCGATAAGATACACGCCGGTGATGATCACCATCACGGCGGTGGCCTGCTGACACCACTGGGCAGCGTGGCTAACGGATGACGTCGCCATGCGCAGCCGTATGCCCACGCCAGCGAGGAAACGGGTCGTGTTTTCCCACTGGCTCTGCATCAGCGACTCCGCGCCCATGGACTTGAGGGTTTCCACGCCGGTAAGGGACTCGATGAGAGTCGCGTTGCGCATCGCCCCCGCCTCGTAAGTGCTCTCGGTAAGACGCTGCAGGCGCGGGCGCACAAGCAAAGAAAAGCACAGGAGTAAGGTGATACCGGCCAAGACCGGGACCAGCACAGGCCACGCGATCCAGGCAATCACCGCAAAGAAAAGCAGGGCAAAAGGCAGGTCAATGAGACTCGTTACCGTTGCCGACGCAATAAAGTCGCGCAGCGTTTCGAAGGAGCGCATCGTAACGGCGAACGAACCCACGGAAGCAGGCCGATGCTCAAGGCGCATCCCCAGGGCCTGCTCCATCAGGCGTGCGGAGAGCTCGACATCGACCCGGCGGCTGGCCAGATCGACAAAATAAGCGCGCAAACTGCGCAGAACGACGTCACCGATCAGGATGACCAGCATCCCGGCTGCCAGCATCCACAGTGTGTCAAAGGCGGCGTTCGGTACGACCCGATCATAGACGTTCATTGTGAACAGCGGCAACGCGAGCCCGAACGCATTGATAAAGAACGCGGCGAAGAGGACATCGCGATACACGGGCAGGTTTGCTCGAATGGCGGACCAGAACCAGTGCCCCTCGCGCCGCGCCGCCGCACTCCGGCCGGAGATCTGCTTCGTGACCTGAAAGCGCGGGCGGGCCAGGAGAACATGACCTGTGCTCTTATCCGCAAGCGCCTCGAAGGATTCGCGGACCTCGCTATCGATGAACTGCGGGTAAACCACGCGAGCGCTGCCATCATCGTTGCGGCCAAGATAGAGGCAGGCCGAAGCTTCTTCGAGTAGAACGATCGTCGGACATACGGCATCCGGGATCGCAGCGACATCCTGACGCGAAAGGCGGGCATTCAGGCCGGCGCGCGCGGCGGCGCGCGTCAGCAGATCCGGTGTAAGCCCCTGCGAGCCCAGAGGAAGGCCGGAAGTCAGAGATTCAGCGGTAGACGGGAGATGGTGGTAGCGCGCGAGGTAACGAAGACAGGCCGTGAGCGCGTCGAACGACGGCCCCTGCGTGGCCGCTTCGTCACTGGTGGTGGCAGCGCCAGACGGCGGCGGCTGCTCGGCAGCCATGGCGTCGCTCTCGGGCGCTGCTCTCTGGGGTGTCGGATGGTCCACGGTTTTCGCAACTTGTTGTTTTTTAAATGATAACAGTGAACGGGATTGGGTTCGCGGAATGTGGAACATGCAAAACTACAGCACCGGGAAGCTACACTGTGACGTGCAAATAGTCGCTTGCTTGCAAGCGAAACGTGACGAAATCCTCACCTATGCACTGGCGCGGGATTATCGCGCGGAATCACAGCGGCCAGAGTGTAAACTTATAGCAATTCTGAAGTAGCCAGATTGATGAACCGGACCCGTGTCGCAGCGAGCGCGATCCCGGCAGACCGCTGGGTGAGTCGCGTCTCGATTGGAGTATTTGTCCTCGCTTTGCAGGTGTCCCTGATGGGGCCTGTTCCGCAGGCTCGTGCGCAGTCTTCCTTCGATACCGCCGACGAGTATTTCGAGGACGCCATTGGCCGCATCAGTGCGGGCGAAGATGCCGCGGCGATCATACAGCTCCGCAATGCGCTTCAGATCAAGGCAGACCACATCCCCTCCATGCTCGCCCTGGGCAAAGAACTGCTCAAGACAGGCGAGGCCTCGGAAGCCGCCCTGGTCCTGAGCGACGCGTTGCTGATGGGCGCAGAATCTGCACAGGTTATACCGTACCTTGCCGATGCCTACCTGTCGGCGGAAGCCTACGCGGAACTGCTGCGCAACTTCATACCCTCGAATGTGCCGCGATCGCTTCGGGCCGAGGTTTACGCGGCGCGCGCCCAGGCGCTTCTTGCCCAGGGCCGTACGGTTCCCGGCGGCGCTACTCTCGAGAATGCGAAGGCTATCGATCCCACCAACTACCGGGCTGCGGTCGCCGAGATCGTATACCTCCTTCAGCAAGCCGAACTCGGCGAAGCTCTGCGAGTGTCGAGTCGTTTGATCGAGAGCTTTCCGAAAGACACGCGCAGTTGGAGCAGTCACGCCTCCGTGCTCCATGCTCAGGGAAAGCTGGACGAAGCGGCCGAAGCCTACCTGGAAGCGATCCGGGCGGAAGAGGGAAATGTCGATGCGCGCCTCGCGCTCATCGACCTGCATATGGAAAGACGGCAGGACACCCCGGCCCTGCCGCACATCGAGTATCTGCGGGAGAACTACCCTAACGACCCCAGAGCGGCTTACTACTCGGCCCTCCATGCTGCCCGCGGCGGCGACCCCGAAAAAGAGTCCGAAGAACTGGCCGTGGCCGTTTCGCTCTTTGCCGCGCTGGATGAGTCTCGAATCGAAACGAACCCCAAGCTTCTCATGCTCGCTGCTCTGTCGAGTTATGGCGCCGGCAGCTACGAAGCGGCTGCAAGCTATATCGAAGCGTACCTCGGGCAGCAACCGGACGACCCCGGCGCGATACGACTGAAAGCGAGCACGCTCATGGCACTGGGTGATACGGGCAATACGATCCGTACCCTGCTGCCCCAGTATCAGCGTAATCCGCGGGACCCCGCGACCGCCTCTATTTTGGCCTCTGCTTACAGTGAAGAAGGCAATTTTAAACGTTCCGAAGAAATACTGCTGGCTATAAGCGAGGCCGGTTATGACAGCGAAAATCTGAAGCTGCAGCTTGCAATGACGCGGTTGAACGCGGGCGCCTTGAACGAGGGCATCGCCAACCTGGAAGACCTGCGTACGCGTAATCCGGAACAGTCAAACCTCAATGTTCAGCTCGTTGTTGCCTATCTGAGAAACAACCAAGCCAGTAAGGCGCTGGCCCTGCTTGATGAGCTACCACAATCGCTCACCGACTCTTCGTCAGTGCGTAATCTCCGCGCCGTAACGCTCGCCAGCCTGGGCGAGCAATCCGCCGCCGAGGGCCTGTGGCTCGATTTGCTCCGGTCGTCGCCCGAGAGCGTGGGCGTGATGCTGAACGTGGCGACGTCGCTGATAGAAAGCGGACGATACGCCGAGGCGAGAGCCATGCTCGATCTGGCAATCGCCGCCGATGCCGAATCCAGCCTGGCGTTGGCGATGTCGGCAAAACTGAGCATGCGAATGAACGACCCGGAGTCGGCGCTTCGCGACGCTGAAAAAGCTCTGAATCTGGATGGTGACAACGAAGAGGCTGCCTGGCAGAACGTTCGGGCACTCCTGACGCTGGAGCGGCCGGACGAAGCTCTTGAATTTGCGCGGAGTTTCTCCTCACGGCGTCCGGCCTCGATGCCGGCGGCGGCAATTCTCGGGCAGACCTACGAGTTCGTCGGGCAACCCGCGCAGGCACGATTGGTTTACGCTCAGATGGCGCGGAGGCCTGAAATCAACGCGTCTGACCTGTTTCGCATCGCCGAGCTCCAGCGCGGTGCCGAGGGTACGGAGTCCGCTGCCCTCGCCCTGGCCGTTGCCCTGGAAAAGGATCCAAAATATCGAGCGGCACGCCTGGAACTTGCGTCCGTCCTCATGGAACTGGAGCAGTACGAAGACGCGGAAACCACCGCGACGGAACAGCTCGCTCTTACCCAGGATGACCCCGTGTCATGGATCTTGCTCGGCGAGGCACGCTGGGCGCAGGAGAAATTTGAAGCCGCCATAGCTGCTTTCGAGCAGGCGGTGAGTCGAGGAGCCGTGGCTCCGGGTAGTCTCGGGCTCTACCGCTCCCACCTATCCTTAGGTAACACAGTTGAAGCCGAGGCGGCGCTCACCCGGGGACGCGAGCTTGCGGCACAGGACACACGGTTACTGGCCGCGTCTAGCGACTTGATGATTTCCCTGTCGCGCTGGACGGACGCCGAAATACGACTGAACGAACTGTTGGAACTTGTGCCCGACTCGGCGGCGCATTACAACAACAGAGCCTATACTCGTTATCGGCTTGGCAGACTGGACGAGGCCGAGCAGGATGCGCGGCGCGCCGTAGAACTAAGGCCGGATTATGCTCCGGCCCATGACACCCTCGGCTGGATTCTCGCTACCGCGGGACGCCCTCGTGACGCCTTGCCTTTTTTACGCGAGGCCAGCGCTCGCATGGGTACGGATCAGAGCGTACGTTACCATCTAGCCAGCGTCCTTGCGGATCTTGGTCGGAACCAGGAATCGCTGGCCGAGCTTTACTTCGCACTGGAGAGCGATAACCTGTTCCCTGAGCGGGAGGAGGCAAAGGAACTTCAGGCAAAACTCGAAGCGATGTAAACAATCGCGTTGAGTGCCCGCGCGGAGTGTCAGAATTTTTAACGTTCCGATTTTTTTTGAAATTTTCAGTGACGCTAAGCGCATGATTAATAAGGCATTTAATCAATTTTGGCCAGGAAATTGCTGTTAACCGGCATCGAACGAGGATTTTTCCATGACCAAGAAGTTGAGTCCACGATGGGTATCGGCGGTTGTAGCAGCCGGAGCTCTCTTGACTGCCGGAAGCGCTCTGGCCATGTCGGACACGCACACATACAAGTTTGATTTTCGCAATCGAAGCGGAACAGTGCTGGGCAACGACCGCGTCGCGTACAGCTCAAACGGTTCTGGCGGCGAAAAAACCGTCACAGTGTCGGCGTGGCGCGTAGAAGGCCGGCCCGTGGGGCCCATCAACGGTGCGACGTCTTCGAACGAAAACACCGAGGTGTCGGAGTTCATAGTACAGTTCAACGGCAGCGGCATTGGCGTCGAGCAGTGGGACGCTTCGGTCGGCTCCAACAGCGGACCTTTTTCGCAGGTAAGCAACGAAGATCCGCCCTGGCACGGGGTTGATAACAACCCGGAGAACTGCACACCCGATCCGGGACAACCGAGCGGCTATTGCGATTCCGACGGCGACTTTGAGCGCTCCTACTCCGGCGAGGAGTTCCTGGTCTTCGATTTCGGCGAGTCTGATGATGGCGAGGACCACCTCGTGAACCTGCACTCGTTCGAATGGGGCTATGCTCGCGAACTCAATGACAATAACGGTCTCGACGAATGGGCGGACACCACCATTCTATCGGGCGGAGGGGTCACCAGTCTGGACAACCTGGTCAACAACCGCGTGACGAGCACGCAGGGCGGTTTCGATCTGGTGAGCCACCTTTCAAACGTAGAGGAAGACGTTGAAACTACGGTGTCGACAAGCACCTACGCCCGCTATTGGGCGGTATCAACATTGCTTCTTTCTGAGCTCACGCCGAGCGACCGTTTCAACAAGAAGTGGTTCGATGCCGGAAAGCTCGAGGCCCTCACCGTTAAGTTCAGAAAGCCGGAACCGCCTCCTCCTGGCGAGATCCCGGTTCCCGCGACGATCGCACTCTTTATGCTGGGTATGGCCTATCTCCGCAAGCCAAAGGCGCGTGGAGAGGTGCTGAAGGTAAAGAGCGGGAGTGGTACGGCGTTGGCGTGAAGTAATCAGAGTCGAAGAACGACAAAAACGGGCGCGGTTCGATATTGATCAGCCGCGCCCTTTTTTATGCGCTCACGTCGCTACCATCTCTCCTTGCAATTTAGGCTGGATCCTCCATCCGGTACTACCAGAAGTTACCTAAACGATCCGATGAGCTGGCTGTGAAAGTTTGGGGTAGTGCATTCTCTCCTGCCCAGGAACAAGCTAAGACTCTCACTGTGACGTTCATCTCTCTTTCACTAAATCCGACCTCCAACGTCAGGTGGAATAGGTGTAAAATAAAGGAATCGAGGCCCACGGCGGGCACCGTCGGCATTTTTTACAAAGCGAATCAGCTTGTCCGCCCAAGATGAGATGTAAGCTACTGATTTTTAACAGATTGTTTCCGCTGGTGTGATTCTTGCTTCGTAGGGGGAAATGATTCGGGTTTCACCGCTGCTGGTGAACCAAACATCAATACCGGAATCGGACCGACAAACCACGTCTTTGGCGTTATGTCGCCTGTGAGAGATTACCCCATGGATGACTCCGAAAAACAGAACCGTCGGCGGCTACTCAAGGCCTCCGTTGCTGCCCCGGTAATCGCGACCTTGCATCCGTCCAGCGCGATGGCGATGAGCAGCGCCTCGTACGCGTGTATTGCCGAGCCCGGCGACAGTGCGATTACCGTGAAAACCAAGGTGTGGAAACGTAGGAATTGGGCCCCTGACCACCTGCCCGAGCGCTTGTACAAATACGAGGGCCATTATTTTAGAGAGATTGATGAGCATGATTGGGAGCCGTACTACGGCGACCTGTATGGCGATAGGGGTTCCGATGACGATGACGATGACGAACCCTATTACAGGGAAACAAAAAACTACCATTCGGCTGTCGCCGGTTATGACTTATCCGATCCAAGCGGGCCATACCTTATTGGCCCCAAGCCTGCTTACGGCGGTGACCCGGTATCCGAATCCTGCCTCAACTCGCTCATTTTTGCCCTTTCGGATCCTATCTAGCCTGTTGCAAGGCTGACTTGAGAGCAGCCTGAAACTGTCCAAAACCCGACCCGAGAACAAAGAAAAGGCGACGGCCTTCAGGGCAAGCGCTCGACAGCCGATTTGGTGTCACCGGGCGGCGGATGTCCTTAGCAGTCGCCCGAATGCCTGGGTCGCCGACGCTATAAGAGTTTATCCCCGAATTTGTGGCGCGCTCTCGCCTGGATCGCGTAGCACGCCATAGAATGGATAGACCCGTTACATTGAGGCCGGCGTCTGGGTTTTAACCGCAGTCATTCGTTCGCAATCAAACCGTTGCTATGCACTTCATCACTCACGCCGTGATCCGTGAACTCGGTGATCAAACCGCATGCTTTTCCACGGTAGCAGGATCGACGCACATTGTTGACGCGCTACCCGCCGCGGTGCTGGGGTACATCGAAGCGCACCCTGGTGCTGGCGCAGAAGCCATATGCACATTTCTGGATGGCGAGATCGGTGAATCCGTGCCCCGGACCACGGTTGAGGGAGTTTTGCAGCAGCTGTTGGATCTTCGCCTGATTGGGCTTAGCGGTAGTGACAACATTGAATGTCGCTGATCCTGATGCTGACCTCAGCAAGGGCATCACAGTTACCCTGGGGCCTTTCAGGGCGTTCGTAGCCAGTAATCAGCGCAGTTTTCGGGACACGTTCAGATCGTGCTACGGGACCTTGCCTATAGAGCCCGCCGATTCGATCCCCCACTACCAGATCGGTGTTCGCCGCAGGAGTCGCTTGGCGAGTCTGTGGCGCAGACAGATTCAGTTCAGCGTTGACGATACCTATCCCTTCGAGCCCTACCCCGCGTCACAGGGTTTCCCGATGTTCGAATGGGGATTGAACTGGTGCATAGCAACGACTGCACACCGCTTCCTGATGCTGCACTGTGCCGCGGTCGAAAGAAACGGTCGATCGATGCTGTTGCCGGCGATGCCTGGCTCTGGAAAGAGCACGCTCGCGGCGTTTTTGGTCGCCCATGGATGGCGCCTGCTCTCGGATGAGTTCGGTATTGTGAATCACGACAGTGGCGCCGTCATGCCCATGCCACGGGCTATTCCACTTAAAAATCAGTCCATCGACGTATTCCGAGAGCGGTCCATGGAGATGCGCATGGGGCCCGTGTACCCAAAGACGCGCAAGGGCGCGGTTTGTCACGTTTTCCCTCCAGCTTCCGCGTTGGCACAGCAGCGTGTCGATGCCCCTCCGGCGCTTATCGTGTTCCCGCGCTACAGCGCCTCGGGAGCGTTCAACCTTCGACAAGAGCCTCCCCACGTAACGTTCACGCGGCTTACGAACAACGCATTCAACTATCGGGTTTGCGGACAAGCTGGCTTCACCACCGCCACCCGCCTGGTACAAAACGTTCCGGGCTATAACCTGACCTATTCCAACATTGATCAGGCGATGAACGAAATCACCGAACTGTTTGACTCGGCGACGCCATGAGCCCGCTTCTACGTCTCCTTCGAGACGCCTCGCGGTCTGACTCGTTCGAGCCTCGGGAATGGGCGGTAGCGCTTAGTCACGCGCGACGGACTCGCATGTTGCCGAAGCTGGATACCAGGCTACGCGCAGATAACCGTATCGCGACGGCGCCGGACACCGTTCGCGAGGTGCTGGATGGCATTCGAAACTACGTGGACTACATACATCGTCGCCTTCGCTACGAAGTAGCTCAGCTTGAGTCGCTCGCGGCCGATGTCGACTTCCCCGTGGTACTGCTGAAGGGATCGGCGTATATCGTCACGGGCGCGCCCTGCGCGCCGGGACGGACCGTCCGAGACATTGACATACTTGTCGCCAGAGAACACCTGGATACAATGGAAAACACCCTCCACGCGCAAGGCTGGGGCTACAAAGAAGACCTGACGAGCTACGACGAATCCTACTACCGCACGCTCTCTCACGAGCTGCCCCCCATGCGCCATCCAGAGTTCGACTTTGAACTGGATGTTCACCACAGCGTGATCGCTCCGACCCACCGCTATTCCGTAGACATGGATGCAGTGCTGCAGGAAATCGTGCCGGTTCCGGGCTCAGCGTTCTTCGTATTGGGCGAGGTGGACCAGATTGTTCACAGCGCAACGCATCTGCTAACGGCCGAAGAGGTTGAACGAGGCTTACGCGATCTGCACGATATTCAGGAGCTTGCAGCAGCCCTTGCAGCCCGGCAGATAAGTGCTGATGACATCCTATCCCGCGCACGGGATGTAGGTCTCTACGAACCCGTGCACCAGGCCCTCACAGCGTGTCGGACACACTTCGGTCCACGTTATCAGGAAAACGCTACGTTTCTGGAAGATGGCGATCACCGAATCTCTCGAAAACTGGTCGCCTGGTCTCTACGCCATCTGCTCTTTGACGAGAGAGGTGCGCCAAGCTACGCGAAACGTCTGGCAGCGGCCTACGTATGGATGCGAGCACAGGCTATGCGCATGCCCTGGTATTCCCTGCTGCGCCACACCTACATGAAGTTCAGCCAGCGCCTCAAGCCGGAGCTCTAGGATTGTCGGAACGAGCCTGCTCGGGCTCGCGAAATTGTGGGTGGCTCAGAACGTCGATGCGTTCAAGGCCGGGCTGGGGTATGAACCAGTCCACACTCGCCGTGGAGCACGCATCAATAATCCTTCTATCGCTGCACGGAGACGAGCATACTTCGACACCCGCAGTCACAGGTGTGCTCCGCGATGCGCCCCGCAACACCGAACCAGTCCCAGCCAGAACTGCCGACGCCTCCGATCGGAAGGGCGGACCGTCGCCGTGCGTGGCCGATCGTACTCAGCGAGTTTTCTGCACTGCCTCCCGGTTATGTAAAGCAAGCTTTTGTATTCCCTGGCGGAGTACCCATGGAACGGTCGAGTGGGCGAATGCGTTCCTTTTTGCTGACGTTGGGATTCGGACTGTTGACGTGGCTGCACCCCGATACAGCAGGTGCACAGCAGGCGACGGATTCGTCAGACGGCCCCGGCTCTGTGCTCGCAGAAGCGGTTTACAACCGTCCGGATGGCGCTTCGGCCGTCGTCCTGGCAAAAATGACGCTCCGCCGGGCACGGGGAAGCGACCGGGTCCGGGAATTCTACAGCTTCCGCATGGACTTCCCGGAAGGCGAGGTCCGCTCCCTCACTCGCTTCACTCTCCCAGGCAACGTGGCAGGCGTTGGTCTACTGGTCCATAGCAAGGCCGAGGCTGCAGACGATCAGTGGCTCTTTCTGCCGGCTCTGGAGCGTATCAGGCGGATCAGTAGCGAGAACCGTGGGGGACGCTTTGTACAATCGGGCCTCTACTACGAAGATTTGCGAGACCGCAAACCTGAGAAGGACCGCCACGAGGTCCTGGGCGAAGGTGACTATGAGGGCACACCGGTGACGCTACTGCAAAGCACACCGATAGACCCGACCAGCTCAGTCTATAGTCGCAAGGTAAGCTGGATTCACGAACCGACGCTGCTTCCCCTGCGCATCGAGTATTTTCAGGGCGGCGAAGAACCGATCAAGTATCTTGAGGTAAAGCGCCTGGATAGAATTCAGGGTTATTGGACGGCGACAGAAACCGTGATCACACACCCGAAAGATTCGGAGGAAACCATCCTCACTAACCTTACAACGAGCTACGATGTCGAGTTCCCGGAATCCGTATTCGACACCAGCAGTCTGCAAGATCCGCAGGCGGAAGCGCTCCTCCTACCGTAAGACAAGCGCGTGAATCATTTCCCAACTCTTTTGCGACTGCTGAGCGCTGGACCGTTTGCCTTGACGTGCCTCACGTCGTACGCCGCTGAATTGACAAGCGTCGAGGTCGATAGTGATGCGGAGATGGTTAACGCCACTTTCCTGCTTGATTCTTTCGCGAACGTTTCTGAGTTTAGCCTTAGCGGGCCTTATCGCTACGTCGTCGATTTCGCATCGACGGTTCCCGCCGCAGGCCTCAGCCTGCCGTCGGCCGGTGAAAACTCAGTGCTGCTGGGCTTGCGGTCGGGTCTTCACGACGATGGGCGTCTCCGGATTGTTTTTGATTTGGCGGCGCCTGCAACGCTGGAGGGTGACGTGTTTGCAGAGCAAACACCATCGGGGGCCTATCGCGTTCATCTCATGTTAAGCGCTGGAGCGCAACGAAAGTCCGACGATTCTCTCGCTCCCGTTGCCGCTGGAAATGCAACGGCGGCTGCCATGACAGATTCCCCTGATTCACTACAGGAAACGAGCACGAGCACGAGCACGAGCACGAGCACGAGTAACAGTATCGCTGTAGAACAAGCTGAGGACGATGGATTTCAGGGCAGCACCATTGTTTTTGGGAACGCCCGTTCCGCATCCACGGCAACGCGATCCAGTGCCCTGGGGGACGGCGTCTCCGGCCTGGAGGCAAGGACCTGGGTGCCCCGGCTCACGCGGGGCCTCGCTGAGTCAGGGGCTCTCGTCGCGGACGAGTCGCGAACGAGTGGGAACCTCCATATTCAGGCTGTGGGTACGCTGACGCGCAGCCTCAATGACAGCCTGGACCTTCGCCTGGGAGCTCGCATTGACGCGCAGGTCCAGGGCGGCGAAGTAGCGAGCTACGACTTCACCGAACTCGACTACGACGAGAGCTGGCTGCGCTATCACAGCGGCAACCTTCGCCTCACCCTGGGCGCGCAACGGATCATCTGGGGGCGCGCCGACGAAATTTCGCCAACGGACCGGCTCAGCACCCGGGACCTGACGCGTTTCATACTCGACGATCTGCCCAACCGACGCCGCGCCAACCCCGCGGCGCGCCTGGAGTTCACGCGCGATGAATGGGCATTTGACCTCGTGTACCTGCCTCTCTTTCGCGAGGCAGAATTGCCGGGGCTCGACAGCATCTGGTCACCGATTTCTCGGGAACGGGGGGAGGTCGCGGGGCTGCGTATTCCGCCAGAGACCCTTGGCATGTTCGAGGACGTCGTTCTGGAGAACGATGCATCGGGCGACGGTGGCGGCGGTCTGCGCGTAAGCCGGTTTGGCGACAGCCTGGATTTCGCCCTCACCGTTCAGCGCGTCAAAAACCCCGATCCGTATCTGAGCCTTGCAGAGACGGTGGCGCCAGGCGTGGCGCTTGTCGAGGCCGTCTACCCGCGCAGTTGGGTCGTCGGCGGGGACTTCGGAGCCGCACTGGGTGCCTGGACCGTACGCTTCGAGGGCGCCTGGCTCAGCGACGCACCCTATACCTCCGCTACCGATTTTTCGCTGCAGACGAGCGATGCGGTCAACTGGGTGCTCGGTGGCGACGTGTCTCCGGGCGACCGGGACACGCGCTTGACGCTGCAGCTGGTGGGGACTCACCTCCTCGACGCGGAAGATGCCATTGACCGGGAAAACACACTTGGGTTGACGGGCGCTATCGAGACACCGCTCCCCGATCGGCGATGGCGCGCCCGGATCAGATGGTGGCTCGGGCTGAACCGGCGGGACGACTATATCAATCCTGAGCTGATTTTCTCAGGATGGGAACCCAGTGAGATCTACCTTGGAATGAACATATTCAATGGCGACGAAGGCACGCTGGGAGACTACTACCACGAAAACACCATGATCGTGCTCGGATGGCGAGGGCGCTTCTAGGTGCGGGGAGCTGACAACTAGCTCGGCGATTAAGCCTGAGTCAACCGGTCACCGGATGGTGACAAGGAGCGCCTCTGCCTCGTCTTTCTTTGAGTAGTCGGGGTTGTTGGCAAGCAATCCTTCAAGCTCCCGGACAGCGGATTCGCCCTCACCCTGGCCGACATAGACCTGCGCACTGGTGAAACGCAGATCGGGGTTCTGCGGCGCAATTCCCAGGGCTTCATCAATCGCGCGTCGTGCCTGCCGAAAATTGCCATTGGCCAGGTGCACCTGGGCTTTGGTGTCGAGAAGGTTGACGGAAGGATCGCTCGTGGCTGCAATTGCCCGATCGATGTAGTCGAGCGCCTTTTGGGGATCACGGTCGCGCAGCATCCACGCGAGGTTGTTCAGAGCGGCGACGTTGTCCGCCTCTTGGGACACAACCTCACTGTAAACGGCCAAAGCACTATCGTCCCGCCCCGCTGCCAAAAGAAAATCGCCATAGACCTGTTTGGCGAACGAGTCGTCCGGATTTTCTTCTGTCCACGCTTTCAGCAACTCAATCGCACCGGCTCCATCACCGCCGGCTCGACGAGCGATGGCCAGTTCAATCAACACACCGCGGGTCGGAGTAGTGTCAAAACTTTCCTGGAGCTTTGCTAGCGCCAGCTCGCTGTCGCCATTTTGAGTTGCCAGTGCGGCTTGGAGCTGCATGACATCGGCGTTATCCGGCGCATCTTCCACCAGGCTCAGGACGGCCGACTCAAAGTTTTCAGCAGCTTCCGTGCGCTGGTAGAGACGAGCGAGGGTGATGCGGGACGGCAAAAAGTCGGGGTTAAGCGACGCGGCCTTCTCATAGGACGCTATCGCCTCCGGTACGCTGTTCAGCCTGAGCTGCGTGCTCGCAAGCAAGTAGTGGGCGCGGGCGTCGTCTGGCCGCTGCGATACCAGCCGACGCAGGTTGTTTTCCGCGGCGGAGAAGCGCTCGCGGCCGAACTCGGCTTCGGCCAGCACCAAAAGTACATCAGACTGGTTTGCGTCTATCTCACCCAGGTCTTCCAGAAGCCCCACAGACAGGTCGTAGCGCCCTTCCGTCAGGTAGTACCGACTGAGCACAACCCGAGGCTTCACTGCGTTAGGGTGCGCCTCCATCGTACTCGTGAGGATAGCAACCATCGCATCTACGTTGTTTTCCAGGGCCTCGATGGCGGCCAAACCCATGGACGCTTGCAGGTTGTTGGGATCCTGATCCAAGACAAAGCCGTAATGAGCGCGCGCCGCCGGTAAGTCTTGCCGATTCGCAGCCAGCTCAGCGAGCACAAGACTGGACTCCAAATCGCTCGGATCCGCCTCTCGCGCCTCTTCATATTTACCCTGCGCCTGCTCAAGTTCACCCGAGACAAGGTATATGCGACCTTCAAGCTTCAGCGGATCGGCCGCATCAGGCATCAGTTCAGAAAAAGCCTCAACATTCTCGAGCGCAGCATCCCTTTGGCCCTGTCGTAGAAGGGCACCCACCAGGGCCTCTTCGACCTCGGCATCACCGGGCTTCATTCGTTGAGCCGCCCACAGACTGTCGAGACCTTCGTCTACCTGCCCTGTAGCCATGAGTCCAGTGCCGAGCCTGGTTAGAGCTGCGGTGTTATCCGGTTCGATTTCAGCGATTCGGCGGAGCATTTCTACACCTTGCTCGGTCTCGCCTGTGGCGACGAGACTCCTGGCAAGTAGATTCAACGAGTCCACGTCATCCGAAAAATTTGCAACCACGGGCTCCAGCATCTCGATCACCCGGCTGTGGTTACCGAGCTCCGATTCAATCATGGCGGTCAACTTGCGTGCGCGTACACTTCGCGGCGCAGTCAATCGATACTGATCAGCGTACCCCAGTGCCAGCACCGCATTCCCTTCCCGGAAGTGCAGCGCGGCGAGGTAATAGAGAGACTCAGGATACTGTCCAACCGCCGCTGCAGACTTGGTAAAGGACTCTAGCGCGCGCGCATAGTCCTTCTTGTCCAGCGCGATCACCGCATCCAGATACTGCACGCCGGGGTGCGGGGCATCGATCTTGCGTAGCTCCCGCAGATCCTCAGCCGCATCGTCCAGTCGACCCAGACCAATCCGCAACAATGCTCGGTTGTAGAGATCGTTAAACGGTTTAAGGCTTGTTGGAATAGCCCGGGAAAAGGCCTGCTCGGCAAGCTCCGTTTGGCCCTGCCGGGACGCAATCGAGCCTTTCATCCGCCAGGCGGGCGCGTAGTCTTCCTCAAGAGCTAGCGCTTGTTCCAACAACGAATCCACCGACTCATCCGCATCTTCCCGATTGAGTGCTATGCGCGCTGCGGCAACGTAGGCATAGGAAGTCAGGGTCGGGTATGCGAGCAACTCGTCCATCGCGACATACGCCGCTTCGTTATCTCCCTGCTCCAGCGTAGACAAGGCCTGCGCCGCCAGCACCGTCGCCCTGCCCTCTCCCCCAACGAACTCCGCGCGCAGCGCGTCCAAATCCTCGAAGCTTCGATTCACCAACAGGGCTTGCGCGTATTCAGGGTAGATGTCTTCGGGGGTTCCGCTCAGCGCCAGGGCTCTGCGAAACTCTTTTTCAGCGCTGTTCGTATCGCCGATCGCGAAGCTGGCTTCACCGAGTAGTTGGCGTGCGCGGGAGTTGTTCGGCTCGCTCTGGAGCGCGTTCTTCAGCGCGATAATCGCAGCCGGGAACTCCGCTTGAGCAAGCAGGGCCTCCGCCTCGGCCACGTGCTCTGCGGCGGTCTGACGATCTCCGCAACCGTATACAAAAACAGCGAGTAAAAAGGCGAGGGCTGGAAACTTGGCGCTAGACATAGTGAAGGTGTCCGGGGAACTAGCGTGTGGCAATTCTTGGCCGTCAAAGGGTACAACACGCGAGGCAAAAAGTGCTGGACAATCCAACAGCGCAGTATGAAGAATGTGACGCAGTAAACAGGCTCGACACTCGAGCAGGCCCAGCATGATCGAAACAACAAACCCGACGGCTGGGGGCCCACCGCCCGGCGCACGCTCCAGAGCCCCGGTCCTGACTTCGACCGTGCTCCTGCTCACCCTGGTGTTCGCGCCTCTCTTTCCACTGCTCAACCTGACGATCAACAATGTCCCGAAGGTGTACCTTCCACCCGACGCGGCAGCGGTAGAGATCGACACCCTCATCAGGGAGTTCTTTCCCAACGACCAGGGGATTGCCTTCCTCTTCGAAGGGCCCGACCTCTACTCGGAGCAACTGCTGCTCGGCCTCGACGAAGCTTCCGCGGCGCTGCTGTCCCTACCCAATATCCAAAAGGTCTACAGCCCGACGCGACAGGACCATATCCAAGCGACGTCCGAAGGCTTTCGCATCGAGCCGCTGCTGAAGGTAAGTGCGCGATCGGTTTTATCCCCGAGTGAGCGCCGGGATCGGGCACTTTCTGACCCCCTTGCCAGAGGCACCTTGGTAGCCGAAGACGGAAGCGCCCTTGCGCTTGTAGTGATTCCAGAGACCCTCGACGACAGCTTCTCGCGGTTAGCGCTACAAACCACCATCTACGAAGTGCTCGCCGACCATAGCCTATCGGAGTACATCACGGCGGAAGCCGGATTAATCACGACCGATGTGGAGCAAACCCGCGAGTTCCTCGTGCAGATGTCGCTGTTCATCCCCATCACGGTCGCGGTCGGCCTCATCATGGTCTGGCTGCTGTTCAGAAGGCTTCTCGCTGTCAGCCTCGGACTCGTATGCATCGTCGCTACCGTAGCGCCGACGATTGCCCTCTACAGCATTCTGGATCTTCCCTTCAACCTCATATCGAGCATTCTTCCGCCGTTGCTCTGCGCCCTGTCCATAGCCGCACTGATCCACCTTTACACGGGGTTGAAGCTCGCCTCCCGCCGCGGCTTGAGCGGCTCGCAGCGGGTGCGAAGCGCACTCCAGCATATCCGCCGACCCGGACTCTACAGCGCACTGACCACCATGGCGGGTTTTGGCGCCCTGGGCCTAAGCGAGATACAACCGATCAGCCATCTCGGGCTGATCTGCGCCTTCGGGGTCGGTCTGAACTACGTGGTTGCGTTCCACCTGTTGCCGCCTCTTATCGAGCACTTTGACCACACATCCTGGGACACTAAGCGCTCTCGCTGGAGTCTCGCCGACAAGCTCATACGAGGGCTTTTCCATACGGGCACACGACGTCCGGGTACGACTCTCCTGATTGCGGCCCTGGCGCTCGGCGCCAGCGCGCCTTTGGCGGGGAGGATCATCGTCGAAACCAATCTTCTCGAGTTCTTTGCCCCCGGCCATAAAACGCGCGTGGCCACGGAGCGTTTCGAGTCGAAGCTCGCGGGCACCGGGTCCATCGACATCCTGCTGCAAAGCAATCAGACGGAGGGGCTCATCGCTCCTGACGCTCTGGCCCAGATCGACGAACTCATGGCCTGGGCGGAATCCCAGGAGGAAGTCGACCGCGCAACATCGTTCGTTGACCACGTCGAGCAAATGCACAAGGCATTCAATAGCGATCGCGAGTCATTTCCTCGGCTTCCGGAAAGCGCGGACCTGATCAGCCAGTACCTGTTTGTTTACGACGGAACGGATATCTACGACTTTGTCGATCCGGATTTCCAGGTCGGGCGCATTCATCTGAATCTGAATGCTCACGGCGCTCGAGCGATTGCGAGCCTTTTAAATCGCCTCGATAGCAGACTCGAGACTATGAGCGTCGCGGGCATCGAGGGGAAGGTCGCCGGCCTTGGCCGCATGTTCTCGGATCAGGTGTATCTGCTTATAAGTGGACAACTCCGCAGCATACTGGGCGCTATCGGCATCATATTTGTGTTGATGTGGATTGAGTGGCGATCACTACGTGATTCGCTGGTGTGCCTGCTCCCAAACCTGGCGCCGGTACTTCTGATCTTTATCCTCATGGGCGTGCTCAATCTTTGGCTGGATGTGGCGACGGCCATGATCGCTTCCGTAGCCGTGGGCATTGCCATTGATGACACGGTTCATATTTTCCACGGCTTCATTCATCGAGTGCGCGCGGGCGTGAGTCCGGTGCTCGCTATCGGCCGCACGTATCACTACGCTGGGCGTGCCGTCACGACAACGACGGTGATTCTGTGTGCGCAGTTCCTGATCCTGACTATCTCGGATTTTGTGCCCATACGTCATTTTGGATTGCTGGCCAGCACGGGCTTACTCGCAGCGCTGTTCTTTGATTTGTTGCTGCTCCCTGCGATATTAATGCTGGTGTATCGAGGTATGACGTCCACGTTACGCGACAGAGATGAGGCCGAACGGCCCGCAGCCACGGTTCAGCCTATCAAGGACAGCCCATGACGAACGGCTCCGCGTTTGACTACTCAACAGCTTTCAGCCGCAATGCGGGCTGGGTCACCTCTGAGGAACAGGCGACGCTATGCAGCAAACGCATCGCCATCGCGGGCATGGGAGGTGTGGGCGGCATTCACCTGGAGACCTTGGCTCGACTGGGTGTGGGTGCCTTCAATATCGCTGATTACGATACCTTTGAACTTGCCAACTTCAACCGCCAGGCCGGCGCCACCATGAGTAACCTGGGAGCTGCGAAAGCTTCCGCGATGGCCGAGAGGGCATGGGATATCAATCCCGAGCTGGACATTCGCGTCTTTGACGACGGCGTCACCGAGGCCAACGCCGGTGCGTTCCTCGAGGATGTGGATCTCTACGTGGACGGCCTCGACTTCTTCGCCTTCGATGCAAGAGACGTCGTCTTCGCCGAACTTCACGCCCGGAAAATACCGGCAGTGATCGTCGCACCCGTCGGTATGGGGGCATCGCTGCTCAATTTCATGCCGGGCGGTATGACCTTCGCAGACTACTTCGCGTGGGAGGGGTGCCCGCACGAAGAGAAAGCGATGCGCTTCTTGCTTGGCTTATCGCCCGCCATGCTGCAGATCAAATACCTCGTCGCCTCGAACAATACGGACCTGGCCGCCGAACGCGTCCCCTCCACGCCGATAGGTTCGGCGCTGGCGGCGGGGGTAGCGACGACCGAGGCGTTGAAGATCCTTCTGAAACGCGGAAAAACCGTTGCGGCACCGCGTGGCGTCCACTTCGATGCCTATCGCAACAAGCTCGTGCGGACCTGGCGCCCCGGCGGCAATCGCAACATCATTCAGCAGCTGGCTATCGCCGTCGCGCGTCGCTCTCTGAAAAAACGCGCCTGAATCCGCGCCTGGGCCTATAAAAAGAGGCCTACACTATTTGACGAACTCTATAACCCCTAAGCCGAGGCCGGAGCCTCGGACTCCGGCCGAAGCGCCACGACGTTATAGGTATTGCCAGTTATTACCTCAGATTCGATGCTGAATCCGGCAGCTACTATTCGCGAACGAATATCTTCATATTCGTAAGGGGTATAAAGAATTCCCTTTTTAACACCCCAGTCGTCTATTTTCTGCGCGATCCAACGCAGTGGAGCGGGGCCTCGGGGATAGAGCAGGACGTTGGCCGCGAGTCGGCCCTCAGGCTTCAGCACACGGAAAACCTCGCGAAAGCCCGAGTCCACATCGGGAAAGCAATGCACGGCATTGGCGATGTTTACGCTATCGAAACGGTGTTCAGGATAGGGCAGAGCTCCCACATCAGCATGCTCGAGCGTAATACCCGGTTCGTCTTTGAAGCGATGCTGGGCTCCCGCCAGCATAGGCATCGCGTAATCGATACCTACTACCGCGGCCGCCGGACGATTCTTCCGTCGGCGCCAGCGTCGGACGAAGCTGAATAGCGTGCCCGTACCTATGGCGACCTCCAGATGCTCGGCAGCGATGTTGTCGCCGAAAAAGCGAACCTGACCCCACAGGGTGTCGCGGTAGGCGAAGGTCAGGATCATGAAGCCCCGGAGGTCGTACCACCAGGGGGATGAAGAGTATGCCGCAGCGATCTCTTCTTTCGATTTGCCGGGGATGCTGTTCACTTCAGAGCGCTTGTGTTCGGAAGGGATCGAGAGTCTACACCCGCGTCTACGGTAAATGGTGAGAAACATCGCCTTTTGCATATCCATGTGTCGAAACTTTTTACAAAGATGCGCACAGGGCCAGCGGAGAAACTACTTAAAATATTGTTTTTATTGAACTTTTACGCGCTGGCACAGCACATGCTTTATCCTCCCTGAACCCAGCAAGTGCGATTCGATTGCCTGCTCGGGCACCATTAGGTGGCAAGAAAAAACGTGGAGATTGTCATGAAGAAGTTGTGTGATGTTAAGAATTGGGCTGCTGGGTTGCTGCTCACGAGCGCCAGCCTCGGGGTGCAAGCGGCCCCCGAGTTTATTATCGAAGAGTGTACCCTGAGCTGTGGCGCCGGCGTTTCTAGCTTGCTCACCGCTGACACCATCGTCGGTGACTACATCGAAGTCCTTACTACTACGCTGGTCCCGGGCGCGTCGAACCCGTTCGTTACTTCGGGTATTCTCAATTTCGGTTCGTTTTCTAACGGCGGGCCTCTTGTTAGCTTCCTCGGGTCACCGGGCGGTTACTTCATGTACGCGTTGTTCCAGTTTGAAGGAACTCAGACGCTGAGCACAACGGGAGAGCTCACATTCCAGGCGTCTTCGGCGTCCATCCAGATTTGGGGCGATCCCGATCAGGACAGCACCTCGGTCCAGGATGCGACCGGTGCCTCTTTCCCGGCGGTCACACAGAACGGTGCTGATGTCCTCCTTCTGGAGTCCATGGATCTTGTCGCGGGTACGGGTAATGGCCGTGTCGGCAACAACTTCGGTGACTTCCGCATCGTCCTCGACGACTCCATGCTGACCCCTGCGGGCGAGGCCTACTTTATCGAGCCAGATCCGTTCTACCTCGAGATCAACACGGCCGGTAACTTCACGGACATCGATCCGCTACTGTCCGCTGGTATTGGCGTCGAGACAACCTTCACCATCAACGGTGGTGCTACGACGACGTTTGCAATCCCTGAGCCCAGCGCTATCGCGCTTCTCGCCTCAGGCCTCCTTAGCCTGGGAGCGGTTGCACGCCGTCGCAGAAAGCTCGTCTAAGGACGCTGAGAAGTAGATGGAGCCCGCCACTTGGCGGGCTTTTTTTTGCGTGTCAATCCAGCGGCGTCAAGCGGCGCCGCAGACGACACCTCTCGCTCCTCCGCAAATCGCTTATCCGTGGACAGAGCTGTAACGCCGCGCCAGCGGCAGAGAGCGGGCTGGATCGATGTCAGTTCAGTCTTGGGCTGGCATGCGGGCGGGTCCAGGCTGGTCGTTGGCACAGTCGTACCCTGGCGCCCTGAACCTACTCAATGCACTCGTAAATGGACTGGTAGAAATCCCGTAGGTCTGGATGCATGGAAGCCAGAGCATCCGCCAGAAGCACATAGTACGGCGCTCTGACGCCGTGGTAGTCGATGTCTTCACCCACTTTTTTAAAGTTGATCCCTGAGCGGTTCATGAGGCGAGGGAGAAACGGCTCCATCATGGCGAAGGCTCCGACGTAGTTCTTCGCATCCATGACCGCGCTGCTGGCAAGGAATGCGGCGACAGAAAGCAAACCAAAAGTCCGTCGCTCTGCGCTATCGATACTCAAGGCCTCGATTTCACCGAAGCGGGTTTCTTTTTCACCCTGACGCCGGCGGAATGCGCCATCCACCGCCAGTCGTGAGATCTCGACGAGCTTTGGTCTGGGAACATCGAGGGCGTCGTGGAATTCGTTGTCCAGCACCTCACGACCCAGCAGCTCATAGGGCAGAGGAAAACTGGCTCCCGACGCATCAACGGCTGGCACTACACGAACGCAGGCCGCTGGCAGTCCGCTCCTGCGGTGGATGATCAGGCAAGTATGGGAAAAATCGTCGTATTCGTCCGTTTCAAGCTCACCCGGGTTTTCTTCTTTCGGCAAAAACTCAAACTCGTCGCAGTACACGCGGTAGCGGACCCGATAGGTTTTCTCCAGTTCCTCGCGCGTCGACGCGATCCCGATATCGAAATACTCATGAAACATCTGCGCAAGTTTGGTTTTCTCGCTGCTCACGACGCTCCCCGCCTTTTCTAGGATTGTCATCATGCCATAGCGGCTTCTTAAAGGGTCGGAGATTCGACGTATTCAGGCTCCCATGGATAAACATGCAAGGACGTCTTCGTTGTTCAGATGCCTTATTGCAGTGCAATTTTTTTGGACTTTTTCAGGCGGAGTTCGCTTTCGGACAGATCGGTCCAGCGATTTAGAGGGCCGCTGCGGCGGCGCGTTTTTTGCACTGCATCACAGGAACATCCCGGAGTGTTGGCACTAAGACTGGCGCGCCGCGCCGTTCACGGTATAGTCGGTGTCGCGGGGGCAGCGGTGGCCGGTGGAAGGCCAGACACGGCGGACACGGTCGCCCCAAGCAACGACCACTCCCCGTGAAACCGACCTCAAGTAACCGACCCTCGGAGACCTCTCGCAATGGAGAGCCAAATCACCCGCCAAGCCGTTGAGGCAATCATTCTGGACGCACTGCGTATGTGCAATGAGGCCCGGCTCCCGGATCAACAGATCCCGGTTGCCCGTGATACTCCGCTCTTTGGCCGCGATGCCTATCTGGATTCCATGGGGCTGGTCGCCCTCCTACTCGATATTGAGGATACGCTCGTCGACCAGGGCCACGAAGTTGCCTTGAGCGATGAGAAAGCAATGTCCGAGAAGAACAGTCCATTCCGCGATGTTCAGACGCTAGCGGACTACATCGAAAAGCAGCTGAGCTGAACCGTGGATTCGCGCACGCTGCTTGTCTCGGGCACCAGCAGGGGCCTGGGCCGGGCCCTGGCTGAGCATTATCTGGAGCTCGGGCACTCGGTCATCGGATGTTCTCGCTCCGAGGCGAGCATCTCACACGCTGCTTATCAGCACTACGCGATAGATGTGAGCAACGAAGAGCAAGTGACCGGACTGGTGAGAGCGGTGCGTCGCGAGGGCCCCGGTAAGCTTGACGCCGTCATCAACAACGCGGGCATCGCTGCAATGAACGCCTTCGCGCTATCGCCCATGAGCAGCTTCGACCGTATCTTCGACGTGAACGTGCGTGGCACCGCGCTATTTTGTCAAAAGACCTTGCCCTTGCTTCGCAAGGCGGCGCACCCGCGCATAGTAAACTTCACGACGATTGCGGTACCGACGCGATTGAGTGGAGAAGCCTTCTACGCTGCGAGCAAGAGCGCCGTGGAAACCTTGACGCGGATCATCGCCCGAGAGTACGGATCCTATGGCATCACCTGCAACGCCGTAGGTCCCTCGCCCATCGATACGGCACTCATCGCCGGCGTGCCTACGGAAAAGATTGATCGGCTGCTAGCGCAACAAGCCATAAAAGAAAAGGCTACTGCGGAAGACGTCATAAACGCGGTTGATTTCTTTTTGCGGCCGGAAAGCCGGCACATCACGGGACAGATTCTGTACCTCGGGGGATACGGATGAGCGATTTTCTGTTTCAGCGACTCGCAAGCGGCGGTGACGGGCCCGCCGTGGTCCACGGTGACCGCAGCACCAGCCACAACGAGCTCCTTGCCCGGACCAACGCATTCTGTCACCAGCTTACGGGGAGAGTGGACGCCGGCACCGTCGTTTCCTTCAGCGGCGACTACTCCGTTGACGCCGTCGCCCTGTTTCTCGCGCTCCTGCGGTTGCGCACCGTCATCGTCCCGCTGTCGTCCGACTCACGTGCGCATTTCAATGAGTACCGCGAGATAGCCGAAGTCGAGCTACAGATCGAGGTCGACGGCGAAGAGCTGCTGCTGGAAGACACCGGGAGGGAAGCCAGCGCCGAGTTGTACCAACGCCTGCGAGCAGCGGATGCTCCCGGCCTCGTGTTGTTCTCCTCCGGTTCGACGGGAAAGAGCAAGGCCATCGTTCAGGATCTCGCGCGACTCATCGAGAAATTCGAGAAGCCCGGCAAAGCGCAGCGCATGCTGATCTTTCTGCAGCTTGACCACATTGGCGGTGTAAACTCGCTGCTCTACTCCCTCGCGAACGCGGGAACGCTCGTTACACCGCTCTCTCGCGCGCCCGATGCCATCGCAGCCGCCGTCGAAAAGCACCGCGTTGAGCTTCTTCCGACTTCACCGACGTTCCTGAATCTGCTGCTGCTTTCCGGGTCTATCGAGCATCACGACCTCAGCTCGCTCAAACTGGTGACCTACGGCACCGAGCCCATGCAGGCAAGCACTCTGGAACGGCTTGGCAAGGCGCTTCCGCACGTACGTCTTCAGCAAACCTATGGTCTCTCGGAGGTTGGCATACTGCGCTCCCGGAGCCGCGGTTCCGATTCGCTGTGGATGCAGGTGGGTGGTGACGAGTTCGAAACCAAGATTCAAAATGGCACTCTTTGGATACGCTCTCGCTCCGCCATGCTTGGATACCTGAACGCCCCCGATCCCTTCGACGAAGAGGGTTTCCTCGACACCGGAGACCTCGTTGAGCAGGACGGGGAGTGGATTAGGATCCTCGGTCGGGAATCTGAGATCATTAACGTAGGCGGCCAGAAAGTGTATCCCGCCGAGGTTGAGAGCGCGCTCCTGGAACTGGAAAACGTAACCGACGCCGTAGTGTACGGCGAGGCAAACCCGATCACGGGACAGCATGTTAAGACCACCGTGACCCTCTCATCCAATGAAAGTGCTGGGGAGTTCAAAGCCAGAATGCGTCGTGCCCTCTCGGATCGACTGCAGAGCTACAAAGTTCCGGCACGCGTGGCGCTCACTGACGAGGCGTTGTTTAACGAACGCTTCAAGCGCATGCGTAGAAGATAAGCAATGCTACGAGCCAGCCTGAAATCGGGGCTTCATCTAGTTTGCCAGGTCGTGGTGGCTCCCCTGGGGATTCTCTGCTGGCTTGAGAAACACGCTCCCGGCTCGGAAAGCGAAGGGGTTTTTGGATTCTGTGCTCAGCTGCTGGCCGTGTTCCCCGGGCTACCGGGTGCGTTCCTTAGGCGAGCCTTCTATTCGCTCACGCTGGACCACTGTTCGGCGCACTGCCACATCGGCTTCGGAACTCTGTTCTCTCACCGCAACGTGAACGTCGGAGATTTCGCCTATATCGGGAACTACGCCCTCATCGGTTCCGCCGATATCGGCGCCCATGCATTGATCGGCAGCCGCGTAAGCATACTTAGTGGCGCCAGTCTGCACGAACGCGATGAAAACGGAGGCTGGACGTCCTACGCGCCCGAGAGACGCGAAACCGTCCACGTCGGTGCTCATGTGTGGATTGGCGAAGCCGCCGTTATCTCTGCGGACGTCGGTGCTGGCAGCATGGTCGGCGCCGGTGCTGTAGTAACGTCAGCGGTTCGGGAGGCGGTTGTAGTCACGGGAAATCCCGCCCGCTTTGTACGCCGCCTCGATGTGGATGCGACAAGTGCAGAGTAATAACAGCGGCCAGAACCATGAGTCTTTCATCGACTGGATGAAAGCCGCCGGTATGATTCTGATCCTCACGGGCCACGTGTTTGGCAGCCCCTACGTACTCTTCAATTCGGTTACCGCGCCGATATACAGCAAGCAGCTTGGCGTCGCCTTCTTTATATTCATCGCCGGCTGGGGCCTGGCACACAACCAGAGAGACCGCGCGGACACCGCCTATCGACGCCTCTTCGATATCCTGTTCTTCGGCGTGATCTTTGCGGTGTTTATGAGTGCGGTCACCTGGGTGCAGACCAAAGATCTCGCCGAAAGCAATTATTTGCCACTGATGTTCGGTGCCAATGTCTTCTTCAACTACTTCCCGGCGAACCCAACCACGTGGTACATCGGTATGTACACCCAGCTCATTGTGCTGTGGTGGTGGCTGGTGCCGCAGCGCGTCTCGCTATGGATGCTCCCGGCCGCCCTGGCAATCGAGATTGCGGTTCGCGCGCTCGTCCTTGAAGCCGATCGCGCATTCACGGCCTATATGTTGGTCAGCAACTGGGTCAGCGTGTTCTTGCTGGGTTTCCTCCTCGCAGCCTGGCGCGACCGCAGGAGGCCATTCGTAGGTTTAACGCTTCTCGTTATGTGGATCGGCGTTCTCCTTCTTTGGAACTCCGGCCACGAGGTCATGGCGTTCGACGGGAGCTTTCCCACCCGCTTTGGTGAAAGCGGAGAGCTTTCTCCCTGGCTCGTATCGGCACTCGTAAGTGTCATGTATCTCGTAAACACGGCGTTCGCGTTCTTTGTGTTTCGCTGCTTTCGTGCGCCGGCCCCGGTTCGTTTTATCGCACGACACACGCTCTTTGTTTTCATTCTTCATATGCCGCTGATCTACGCTTCCGCCGATTGGGTCTACAGCGCTTCGAGCGTGCCGCTGCTATCGCGCTCTCTGATGATAGTTTTCGTCTTGATCACCCTCGCCCTGCTTTCCGCGGTTGTCCATCGTCTGCTTCCCGTATCGTTAATTCGCGATGCCCTATGGAAACGTCTGAAACACCTGAGGCAACAGGCGCTTGCGGGAGTCTGATGTGCCTGCGCTGCACTCCACGTTTGCTAGAGGGTCAGTCGCGATAGCACCCAGGCCGATGCGGAGGGCAAACGCCGGGAGACGATTTCCTGAAAAAGCTTCAGCTCTTCAGCCAACGCTGGATTCGTGTAACGAAGTAGCGCAGACGGTGCCACGCAGACTCCAGCGTCGAGGCCATTCGATTGCCTTCGAGCACGGCGTGACCACCATCG
>JBCBTK010000036.1:0-33942 GCA_039818725.1 Pseudomonadota bacterium | reverse complement strand
GGTCGTTGCAATACTACGTAGAGCAGGGTCCATCCAGTAATCAGCAGAAAGAGCAGCGGTGGCAGAGGGTACAGCCAGGTTTTGAACGGCCGCGAGAGCTCCGGCTGGCGCCAGCGAAGGACAAACACGCCAAGCACGGTGAAGAAGGTATTCAGCGCCATCGTCGCACCCGAGAAGATAAGAATGCGGTCAAAGGACGAACTCCACAGAAAGGCGAGGGCCAGCGTCGCCTGCACGATAACGGCGGTGGACGGAATCCCGTCTCCATTCGTGCGGCCCAGGAGCCGAAACAGGGGAAAGTCTTCTCCGATGCGATGGAGCACTCGGGGACCGGCAAGAATCATGGCGCTCACCGTGGAGATAAGGAGCAGTCCCAGCAAGACGCCCATGATCGTGCCGCCGGCGTCGCCGAACGCGTAGGTTGCGGCCACGAAGCCCACCTCCACTTTGCCCACCATCGCCTCCATCGGCGCCACCGCGAGGAACACGGTGTTCAGCAGCAGATACGAGAGAGCAACGAGGGCGGTGCTGACGACGAGCACCCAGGGCAGGGAGCGCTGCGGGTGCTCGAGCTCACCGGTGATGTAAGTGGCGGCATTCCAGCCGGAATAGGCGTAGTTGACGTAGATCAGCGACACCGCGAAGGCCCCGGAGAGCAATAACGCGCTGTCGCCCGCAGCCGGTGCGAAGCGCGTTTCCTGCCCGGCATCGTTGAAGAGCAGGGCAAGGATCACGAAGCCCAGGATCAGCAGAATCTTGAGGATGGTGAATAGGCTTTGCGTGCTGCCGGAGCTTTTGTGACTTCGGCTGTGAGCGAAGGTCAGCACGACGATGAGGCCGGTGGCCAGCCAGATGGCGGACAGCTGGGGAAAGACCGCGGAAAGATAGCTTCCGAAGGTCATGGCGGCGAGGGCCGTGGGCGCGGCGAAGCCTACTGTTGCGGATACCCAGCCGGAGATAAAGCCCGCGATCGGATGGTAGATCTCGGTCAGGAAGTTGTACTCGCCGCCGGAGCGGGGCAGAGCGGCTCCGAGCTCGGCGTAGGACAGAGCGCCGCAGAGAGCCGCCACCCCACCCACGGCCCACAGGGAAAGGATTACCGGCGCCGATTGAATCTCAACGAGCTGGAAGCCGAGGCTGGTGAATACGCCGGTGCCGATCATGTTCGCGATAACGATCGCGGCGGCAACGGAAGGGCGAAAGCGCGTCATGGGCTACGTGATTCCGGATTCGCTTCTGGGCAAGCCGAGAGACCTAGCGCGGCAGCCACTCGGCAGCCACCAGGGCGAGCAGGAACACCGGCATGAAGCGGCGCGTGTGTGCGAAGGCATGCGGAGCGAACCAGAGTGGCCAAAGGTTATCGGGGAATCTGCCCGGTTTTTCCCTCGGCTTGTCGCTGGACAGTACACGCAGAGCCTTGAGTAGCGCCGGTACGATCGCGAGCACCGCGAGCAGGCTCCAATGTTCCTTGCCCGCGACCACCAGCGCGATGCACCCCGCGTACTGGGCGAGCAGAAGCAGTTTGGCGCCTAGCCGGGCTTTCGCGGCTCCCAGGAGCACCGGCAGGGTACGCACCCCCTTTTCGCGATCGAGCTCGATCTTGTCGATATGCTTACCAAAAAGCACGGCGGTAGGACCAAGACCGTAGAGCGCGCCCAGCCAGGCCGCCTCTGTACTCCACTGCCCAGTAGTTACGTAGTAGCTGCCGCCCACCATCAGCGGCCCCCACACCAGCAGGACAGCGGGCTCACCCAGGCCGATGTACTTCAAGGGCCAGGTGTAAAAGAGAACGAAAAAGGCGCCAGCGGCCATGAGCGGCAGGGTCAGGCCTCCGCGGAGGTTTACGAGTAGCAGGCCAACCGCGAGAGCGGCGCTGCCGGTGAGCGCAAGGTAGGCGTAAAACTGCCTCTCGCTGAGCAGGCCGCTTTCCAGCACGTGCACACCATACTGATTGCGATAGTAGTTGCCCCGGTCCACACCGCGCTTGGTGTCTGTGAGGTCGTTGAGCAGGTTATTGGTCGCGTGGGCAAGCGACAGCCCGAGCACACATAACAGCCAGGGCACAAGGTCACCACCGCCGTCGCGCCAGGCCAGGAGCCCGCCGAGGGCGGCGGACATCAGGGTCATAAGCAGAACAGACGCTCGTATAGCAATCAGCCAGCGTACGGGAACGGTGAGCTTGCGCCAATCTTCGGCGGAAATGCTTGGAACTGTCGCTATCGCCTCAAGCCCGGCGCGGGTGTTGCTCATGGACAGCTATCCTGGGTGTCTGGCGGAGATGATAGCAGTGGGTAGGGCGGCGCACGATGGGCCCTGTGAGGCGCGCGCGACGCGCTCATGAGCCTCAAGCCGCCTATTGAAATCGGGTTACCCCATCATTAAACTTCGCGCTCCTTTTATGGGGCCATAGCTCAGCTGGGAGAGCGCAACACTGGCAGTGTTGAGGTCGGCGGTTCGATCCCGCCTGGCTCCACCAATTTCCCTTTCTGGTCAGTACCTTAGCGGTGCCGGCCTGGCGCCGGGTTTTGATCGAACAAAACCGCGAACAAAACTAGATTGCGCTGGCTTTCGTCAATGCCGACCAGATCAGACCGATACACTTGCCCGCATTGATTGCGGCCGCTATCGACATGCTGCTGCTGATAACCGCGAACGCTGCTGATACCCCATCGCCCTCGTCAGTTGCGAAGACGTAAAAAACAAATGCTACAAATCCGAGAGTTATTGCTATGAGGGTGGATACGAACCAATCAATCACAGGCCCGACAAGCTGGCGAGAGTTGCTTTTGTTGGCAGCAACACCACTGCGCGGTTCGGTCGAGTTGGCGACTGAGCTGTCAGCAATACCATCACTGAGAGTCCGCTCCGGCTTACCCTGAGCGTATGGCCATGCGTTTGACTTGAATTCCGGTTTGCCGAATGGGTGCTTTAGCCGTGTCGATAGGTCCAATGTTTCAAGACGGAGCTTGAAAAGCTCAAGAGCTTCTTTTTCACGTTTCGTTCTCCGGAACCTATAGAAATCGTGCAGAACGATGGCTGTCGTGACGCTTGCACATAGAAATAGTCCAAGTCGGGAGAGTTCCTCAATCGTCATCGCGCAACTCTAGAAGCTTCGGCCAAGAACTTCCGGCGTTAGAACGATCCCCGCGTTCTCGAACGGCAGCTGATGCTCGTCTTTGTAGCTCCGCGTTGTGGCGACGTCACCGTGCGCCATAGCGAGCTGGATTTGCTGGTCCGAATACCCCGCATCGGTGGCGAGTTTTGAGGCCAGGGAACGGATCTCATGGAAGGTCGGCGCGGTGCGTCCCTGGGGTAGATTCTTGTACAGCCCGGTCGCGTCACGGCACTCGGAGAACATTTCGATCAGGCGCCGCGGAGTGACCTGGCAGCCGTGCTCCTTGGTCTTCCCTGTCTTCTTCGTCTTGCCGGTGTGCGAGATCACGAAGGGGCAGCGGTAGTTCCTCATCGCTTCCTCTCGAGCGCGCTTTATCAGCGCCTTGAGGAAAGAGTCATTCCCCAAATCCCACTGCAGCCGAGAGGCTGACGCACTTCCTCGCTGGTTCAGCGATTTCCCGATCACACGTTTCAGCAGCTCGCCCTCGACGTTCTCCGACAGCCGAAGCGTGCAGATATCGCTTTCGCGCATGAACGTCAGCAGCGAGATACCCATCGCGATCTGCAGGGCGGGGTAGTGTTCGGCGGCGTCGTAGATCGACCAGAAGGCATCCCGCGAGAGGCGCATCCGTGCCTTCTCGGGCTCGCCGGTGACGAGGAGCCGCACCTTGCTGTCGTCAGTGGTAAACGGGTTGTAGGTGAGCTGCTGGCAGAGACCCTGGCCCATGAGCCAGTTGAACAGCCGGCGGAACTCCGCGTGCCGTAGCTTCTGCTGGTGGTAGGTCAGCCCTTCCCACCAGGTGGAAAGATGCGGCCAGATGATCTCGTTGACGTGCGTGCCCTCGAAGTAATCACCGAAGGCGCGCAGCGCTCCCGCCCGGTTCTTCCAGCTGCTCTTGTGTTCGAGCTTCGCGTCCTGCTTCTGCCGGTACGCGATGTACTCGGGGATATGAAAGGCCAGCTCGGCCCGGTTCAGCGGGACTGCCAAGCGTGGCTCGTCGCGGCGGGCGTTGTTCGCTTCGGCAATCCGGTTCGCTTCGGCCAGGCTTGGTGCCTGGAACAACTTGAAAGATCCATCGGGACGGCGGTAACGGTAGTAACCCTCGCGATTTCGGCAATCGCGGTAAAGGTTTTCGACATAGCCAGTGTGTTTGCGTGGGCGAGCCATCGACACCGAAACTACCTCAAGCAAGCAGATCGGGTGTAGTGGGGTTTTGTACAGTGCCGTTCGGCTTCCCCAGCCACCGCGGGACGTCGATGTACGGCTTGCCCCGGATTATCCGGCCCGGGATCTCGCCACACTGGACGGCCTCGAGGATCTCCGCTTTCGATGGGCCATCACCCTTCTCGAAGAACTCGCGGCGCCATTTCGTATGTGCGGTGAGCTTCACTTTGGCCTCACCAAACCCAAAGCGGTATGCACGTCAACGCCACCACCACGAGCAGCTCGAACGCTACGATCCCGGCGAGAAGTCGCAAACGTTCGGCTTCGAGAGGGCGACGGTGGTTCATGGCACGTATCGACCGTCACCGCTGTTAAGCGCTTCTTGCACCTGGCGCGGGATGGGCGTGTGGCGTTTGTTCCAAACGTGCGCCGGCGAACCGGCTCCGCATCCCTTGCACTCGATCGCCGGCACTTCCCCTTCGAGGTCCGATGCGTCGGGATCGTCGAGGTACCATGAGCCCATGACCAGATCGGTGCTCCCGCAGTGCGGGCAGGGCAGGGCGTTTACTAGATCAGTCATCCGACTTGCTCCTGATACTGCGCCCAGGCCTTCTCGACCTGGTCGAACGTATCGGCGTGCCCGCCCTTGTCGGGATGGGCGAGCGATCGGCGTTTGTTGTAGGCGCGCTTGATGACGTCGGGCGAGGCGTCCGGATCCACGCCGAGAACGCTGTACCACGGCGCCTCGCCGGCAACGGGCGGAGGTAGGGCGGTGAATCCGGTGAAAGCGCGCTCCATGATCCCGCTGCCGTGGCGCTCAAGCGTGCGGAGTGCGGCCAGGGTCGCGGCAATGGCGGCGATGTTCTGCTCGACTTTCAGATATGCATCGCACGGGATGCACTGCCGTTTGCCGTCCAGCTCGAAATACAGCGCGACGCCTGGATCGTCTGGCCGGGATTGGTCGCTCCTGGGATTGCCATCAAGCCGCAGTTTGAGATTCGTCGATATGACGATCTCGTCGGGGTCAATACGCGACCAGTTGCGCTGCTTGCCGTCGAAGCGTTCGAGCTCTTCCTGTACACGAATGCGCGCCTGGTTGATTGTGATGTCTTTGTTTCGCGGCCATTGGCCGGAACTGTCGCGTGTGCCAAAGTTGCCCCAGCGGCGATCACTGTCATCGGTTCGCGGCCATCCGACCGGCCAGGCGAGCGGGTAGGCGGTGATTTGCTCGGTCATTGAAAGAGCCCCATTTGCGTCGCAGTCCTGATGGCCTCGTCGACCTCGCGCTCGAGAGCCTTCGAACGTTGCAGGACATTGCGATCGCGCGTGCGGAAGTACTCGGTCTGTGCATCGCGCATGCGCTGGACCAGGCTCATGAAATCCTCGAGGTTCATGCGGCCTCGCCGACCTCATCCTCGATGTCGCCCTGAGGCGCATCGTCCTCGCTCGGTGGAATCAGCGACACCTTGACCTTCTGCTTGATGTACTCGCACAGCTCGCCGATTACGTCGTTGCTGGGATGCGCCTGGACCTGGAGCCTGAGCTTGATAGTGCCGCCTTCCTCGGGCTCGACCTCGAACTTTTTGACTTTGCAGCCGCCGATCTTCACCGAGTGATCGCCGAATAAGCCATCGTCGACCAGTTCGAATGTGTAGCCCGCGCCTTCGTAGTCCCAGGGAAACTTGATCAGGAGGGGAAACCGAAGGTGCGGCAGCATCTCCTCGCCCATGTCTAGCGTTTCCTGTGAGTCGCTGTTTTCCGTGGGCTCGGCCCGGTACAGACACGACAGCAATGACTCGTCGAGCAGCTGCAGCTTTTTATTGCTGAGCGCGAACTCGAGGCCGATGTCGCAGGCCAGCTCTGTTTCGTCGCCGTGCATCTCTACCCTCGGGTTAATGCTACGGACGAGGGCTTGTGTGTTCTCGAGTTGGAACATGGGCTTACTCCTGCGCGGCAGCGGCTTTCAGTCGATCACGATGGCTGGCGTAAGCGTCTTTCAGCTCCGCTCGGAATTTCTCGTTGTCCGGATGAGCGAGGAACGCTTCGATTGACGCAGCCGCAGCCTTAAGCGTCTCAGGCGAATCGCTGGAGTTGATCTGCGCGCACACGTCGGCGTAGCTCAGACCCATGTAGGGCGGTGCCTCGTCCTGCGGTGAGGGTTCGTCCTGGGCCGGTGCCTCCGACTGCCGCAACTCATGCTTGAGCGCTGCAGTGCGGCTCACAGGCGCCTCGTAGGCCGGCGTGATGTCGCGCTCGGCCGCTGGGCCGTCGCGCAGCTCGTCGGATGTGTAGACGCCAAGGATCGCGCCTGGGGTATAGAGACGAGCCCAGTTCTTCACCTGAAGATAGGACAGCTGCTGTTTTGGGTTGGTCTTCCACAACGGCGAGTTCTGGACCTTGACGCTGTTCTGGGCCAGCCATTCGCCCCAGGTAATGTCCTGTTCGCCTTTCCTCACGGCACCGACACGGCACGCCAGTTCCGCGCCTTCGCCGCGGTATTCATAATGAAAGCCGCCGACGATCATGCCGGAGTTTTGGACTACGGCATTGACGAGCTGTGCTTCGTAGCCCAGCTTGCCCGAGACAATGTGTGTCTTGCTGGCGACGACGAACGGATCCATTCCCCAGCGCTGCGCCTGCATGATGATCGCCATACAGCCGCCAGGGTTTCCGATGAAGTGATCGGGGACCATGTGCTTGGCGTTGGCCATCAGCTCGGCGCCTTTCATCATGTCCTGCATGTTGCTGAACACGATCGCTTGGCTCGGCGATGCGGTCTTCAGGTCAACTACTTCAGTTCCCATAGGTCAGTGCTCCTCAGCCTTTGATCAGAAGCACGCGCGGCCCTGGTCGCTCGACCTGATACTCACGGTGCAGTTTCGGGTGGTCTTTCTTAAATTTTTCGAGGTCGAACACCTTGCTCGACTTCGATTGCTTCCACGTCGCGAGCGGCTTGCCCTCAGTGCTGAGCAGCAACTCGGAGTGCTCGCCGATAGCCTTACGCAGCTGATCCTTTAGGCCGCCGACGTAGGTGCGCCCAATCTTGGTGCCGTTGAGCTCCGTCTCCAGCGCCTTGATCTGCGTCTGCAGTTCCTTAACGCGCGCCCAGGTGTGCAGGAGTTCCGGAGACGCTTCCACGGCTTTGCCGTTGTCCATCGCGTACAAAGTTTCGATGTCGGCCTGGGTCTGCGGGGCAGGGGGGACTCGAGCAAGTACCTTCTCGCGCCAAAAGATGCCGGCAACGCGCTTCACGATGTCGATCAGCTCGTCATCGCGGCGGATCGTGTAGGTGCGAAAGTCGCGGCCGCCAACGAGGACGGATAGGAACCACAGATCGGCGCCAGTGATCGCCATGTACCAGACACACTGGAACAGGTAGCTATCAGGGACGCGGTCATCGTCCTGCACGACCTCAAGCGCATCGCCGCGGCCGTAGAACTCAGCGCCCGGGCCCCATTCATCGGCGCGGAACGCGTAGGGGTCAGACGTCTTGCACTCCAGCCCGGCCTTCACGCCCTCGGGTTTGCCGGCGATCCCGCGATCGATGTTCGCGAGCATGAACGGCTCATCACCGACGAGCAGCCTGTTGTTCCGGCGCACCTTCAGTCCGGTATCGTCCGCGAATTTCTCGGCGATGACGTCCTCGAGGCGGATGCCCCATTCAACGGCGGCGTTGCCGCTCAGGTCGTCCGGGTCCTTCTCGCCAGTCTTCTCGAGATAGACATCGAGCGGAGTGCGGTACTTGTTCTTTCCCAGGATCGCGCCTATGTCGCTCCCGCCAATGCCGGCGCGGCGCGCCTGTAGTCGTTCAGCGCTCAGCATGGCGGGCCTCGCGTTGCAGGTGAGCCAGCAGCGCCGTGGATGCGATCGTGAGAAGGCGAAGCGCGTCAGGACGCTCCGGCGCCTTGACCTTAACGACGTAGTCGCCCACGCGTTGCTCGGCCACGTAGATCCCAGACGTAAGGGGACCAACGATCACAGCCGGTCCTCCCCATGTAGCTCGTTCAGGTTTGCGGTGAAGTTGGCGCCGATCATGTGGCCGATGTCTCTCGCGATACCGTTGAACGCAACACGGTCGCCTTTGGACTCGGCAAGCAGTAGAGCCTGCAGCTTCTCCAAAAGATCGCGCGCCTGGCCCTGCTTCGGGCAGATCAGGTAGTCGCCTTGATCAGCTTCGAACTGCTCATCGCTCAACTTCAGCGCCAGTTCGTAGCTGGTGGGTACCGTGGGCTCCGGTGCATCGCACACCGCGTCGTTTTCGCTCTGGGCGTCTCGGATGGCGGCGTCGTTCATGACAGAACCCCCAGCTCGCGGGCCAGCCGAGCGCGCTGAACACGGCGCCGGTCCGCCTTCATTGCGTCGCGTATGGCCTGGTCGAGGCGGTGATCCTCCTCAGCGCCAGCGACGAGCCGGTCGAGTTCTTCCTGCGAATGGGCCGTGATTTTTTTGCCGAAGACTGTTGCGGAGTACAGCGGTTGGTTTGGGATTGCTGCGGTCATGTCTACCTCGCAAGCCATTGCTCGATAATTGGCCAAAGCCATATGCTGCCCATGACGTTCCCAAGGGTTGCGCTCATGAGAAGAAACAGGATGTGGAAGAAGAGGTGCTTATCGATCACCGCCGGCCCCCGCTCTCGCGCTCATCCAGCATCAGATCGGCAATGCGGTAGGCCTTTTTCACCATCTCCGCCGCGTAGTCGACGCTCGGATGCCTGGAGATAAGCGCTTCGCTCGTCAGCAGACCGGTGATCACCGCCATAGCAAACTGGTCGCGGAGCGGCGCCACCTGCTTGGCTTTCGCATTGGCCACAGAAATCTGCGAGCCGAGGTTTTCCTGGGCGCGCTCGATATCAAACGCGCGTGACTCCAGATCGGCGATTCGCCTACCGTCACTAACGTCTTTTTTTCCGAAAGGGGTCATGCTGCCTGCTCCTGAGCGTTTTCCGGCTCAAGCTGAGGGAGAAATGCAGGCTCGGGGCCAGCAAGCAGACGCAGCGCCATCGCGCCACCATGTCTTGCGCAGAACGCCATCCCATTGAGTTCGATGCACGCGCGGTTCTTGCAGCGATAGCGCTGCCCGGGTACGTCCGTGTTGTACTTGTCCTGCCGGATGGCGACGCACCTTTTTGTGCGGTCGTTCGGTGGTATCCAACTGGCTTGAACTGCGGTCATTGCCATGTCCGTTTTTGAGGGCATGGATAAAAGTATACGCATGTGAATACTTTAGTCAATACACAAGCGTATATAAATTGTGCGGGCCAAAAAAAACCCCGCAGAAGCGGGGCTCGGTGAGGAAGTGTTTATCCGGTCTGCCAACCGTCTCGCACGTTTCGTTTTTCTATCGGCACCTTGGCGCCGGGCGGTTTATTTGGTGAGTCGGGCGACTGGACCTTTGCGGATGTTGAGTTCGTCGATCTGTGGTGAGCAATTGACTGCCCTAGCGCGATTAGGTCGTCCATTTTCTCGCTGATCTCGCGTGTGTTTCTGCTCGTGCGATACCAGAAATACGGTGCAAGAAAGCTCAGAGTCGACCAGATCGACACCACTATAATGATCAGCCAGCTTAGCCAGTCTGGCCAACCTTCTGTGTACTCTTCCATAAGCTACTTGGTTCCTGGCTTTCGTCTCCTGTTGGCTGTAAGAAGTGAGGTTATGGGCAGCCGTCTCCCACCAATGTATTTTGTGAAGCCTGCACTGTGCATCCGCTCTCAACTACATCGTCGCCACGAATTTTGCGATTGTAAAACCTGATCACCACGTCTAGCTTCGATTGCACTTGATTGAAAAGCTCAGACGAGCCTCCGCAGCGCCCAGGGCTGTCGTGCTCGGGACAGATGCAAAAGTGCGCAAAAAAAAGGATCGAAACACAAGCCTAAACACTACTGCTAACCCGGAAGACTCGGTCGCCCGGAGCATGCTGATTGCGTCAATCATGGATTTCTATGACCACCTTTCCGACCACAAGCAGAGCGCTATGTACGATCTGGTGAAACGGCATCACGAAGAGTTAGCAAGGTCTTCGAAAGAACATCCACGCGGTCGACCGGATCCAGAAGCTCCAGCAGCTTCGGGATCAGAGCTTTGATTTCCTTGGTGGGCATCGCTTCAAGCATGGTTTGCAATTCAGCCCGTTGATCTTCTCGCGAACTCCTGTTCTTCCAACTGACACCAACTTCTTGGGTGAGCAGCTTGGTGCCCGCTGGCGGATTTAGAACATCCCGCGTCGCCCTGTCTGGGAGTATTTCGGTACCTACTAGCTGACCGAAACTTACGTTCAGAAGTCTCATTAGCTTTTCTGCGTTGGACCGATTCGGCAGATCGCTTTGCCCCGCGAGCATCCTCTGTAGCGTCGGCTGCTCGATGCCCAGCAGCTTCGCAGTCTGCGCCACGTTTAACGTCCCGTCTTTTTTCTTCGGGACAACCGCCTCCTCCGTCAGAAGATGACGCAGCCTTTCGCTGAAGGTTGAAGTATTCACAAGCGCATTGTTTTCCGAAGGCGCCGCCGTGTCGAAAACGCATGCGTATTGCCAATGAATACATAAGCGTATATTCTCGTGCGCATGGACTTAAAGAACATGACCAAACACCTGCTCGAATCGGGCCTTAGTCAAGAGGCGCTTGCGAAGGCTGTCACGGCTTCTGGTGCTCGATGCACACAACCAACTATCCACCGAATACTGCGTGGGAAGGACACGAGCTACAGCGTTGGCGATGCCATAAGACGGCTCTACTTCGAGTCCCTAGATTCTGACGCCGCATAGCCCCAACCCTCTGATAACGAGGGTTTTTTTATGCCCGCTTTTAGTCCCTCAACACTACTCAACGGAATTGTGTGGCGATGAGCAACCAGATTGCGCTACCGACTGAAGTCTCCGCTGAAGAGATAGCCAGAAAGCGAACCTTCGGGGCCGCCATGGTCCTGTGCGCAGAGTTGGGTGGCTACGAGCTGGACAAGCAACTGCAGACCGACCTGGAGGTCGACAAAGCTCAATTTTCTCGCTGGAAACGAGATGGGGAAGGAATCCACTGGAAGAAGCTGCGGGAGCTGATGGACCTGTGTGGCAATCACGCCCCGGTGCTCTGGATGCTTCACCAGCTCGGCTATGACCTGGAATCGCTCCGCAAACGCGAGACTGAAATCGAGAAGCAGCTCCGTGAGGAGAAAGACCGACGGGCTGCGGCCGAGGCTAGATGCCGGGTGCTCGAAGAAGTGGCCGGGATCCGGAAGGCCAGCGGCGGCGCGTGAGTGGCCAGGCGATGAAATGGGCCAATTCCACCACCGTCGGCAACTCCCGGGCGAAGGCTGTGCTCCTAGCACTGGCGTGGGAGCACAGGGACCTCGAGCCGCAGGTGAAGGCTTCGGCCTCCAAGCTCGCCCGCATGACTGAGCTGGACATCAAGACCATCCCGAAGGCGGTCGATCACCTGGTCAGAGGCGGCTTCATTGTCCGGCTCAGATCTCAAGGCACTACTAATTGCTACGGCCTGAACATCGGTGCAACCACCCCCGAAAACGGGGTAGGTGATCGCGGCGCAACCTTACCCAAAAACGGGGCAGGTCGGGACGACTCAACCGCCCCCGAAAACGGGGTAGGTGGAGAGGAGGGCGTCCAGGTCGATTTCGTGGGACCACCCCCAAAAACGGACCACCCCCAAATACGGGTGGGGACCACCCCCGAAAACGGGTCAGGACCACCCCCAAAAACGGGTGACAGTTTAAGAGAAGAAAAAAAACCTATTAAAAAACAATCGTCCAGGATCCCGAAGCAGGAGGACGAAAAGTACCTGCGATTCGCACGGTACATGTGGGACAAGATCGAGCCCATCACCAAGCAGACCAAGGAGCCCAACTTCAACAGCTGGGCTCGCGAACTCCGATTGCTCACCACCGCCGACGGCCGAACCGAAGCTGACGTCCGTCGCGTTTTCGCTTGGGCGAACGCTGAGGGCAACTGGTGGCGCGCCAACATCCTGTGCGCCGCCACGCTTCGCAAACAGTTCCCAAAGCTCTACGCCCAGTTCCAGGAGGCACACCATGCGCAACCCCGATCAGGTACTGGGACAAATCAGAACGCGGGGCGACTTTCGGGCGTTGAGCGAACTCGAGCACTCCGACAGGAGCGACGCCGAGAGAGCGAGAGTTCCCCATGACCACCTGGCCTGGGAAGTCTGGGACGCGATCCGGAGCGCCTGGCCCGGCCAGACGATCAACTGGCCTGATGAGCCGCAGATGGCCTGGGCATACGCCGTCGACGGCATCAGCGCCGAAATCGTGGGGGAGGGGATACGCACCATGGTCCGATCCGGCGACACGTTCCCGCCTAGCGCTCCGGAGTTTCGACGGCTCTGCCTGCAGATCGACACCTGGGAGCACGAGCGGATCCAGCACGCCGATCGCCTCGCCCAGGAACGCCTGGCGTTGCCACCACCACCGCGGGATCCGCAGGTCATCGCCAGCGGCATCGCATCGCTCAGGGAGGCGCTCGTCTCATGATTGACGACCCGGTACCAGCACCACCCGGCAAGTGTCGCTGCGGCGCTCCCGTCGTCCTGCGCCTGGTGTGCGTTCAGCACCGCCAGTCTGGGCATACCCGTCTCGCGCCGTTCTCCGAGGTCGGGACCGTCAAAACCGAAGACCGGCGCACCGTCTGGGAGTCGGCACGGATCACTGGCGAGTGGCGCTTCGATCACTGGTACGAGATCTGTACGCAGTGCTACTTCAACGAGGGCGGGCAACAGGAGGCCTTTGCAGCATGAGCGACGTCCTTGGCTACGACTGCGACGGGAAGCCGGTGCGGGTGGGGGATTGGGTTCAGGTCGCAAAGCCGATCAGTCACACCGAACTCACCGGCAAAATCTGTCGAGTGGTTGGGGTAGACCCGTTGAAGTCTGAGCAGGTAGAGCTCGACCTTGAGCCGATAGAACCCAGCCACGCTTGGTATGCGCTGCCGGCTGAACTACGCGTCGTCAACGACGACACCGGCTCCTGGGACCACATCGAGCAGATCCTGCAGTGGCAGCGGCCGAAGGTCGACGAGGACGTCACCGCATGAGCGCGATCCTGGGCAAAGACTGTGACGGCAAACCGATCCGAGTGGGCTCGCGGGTTCAGATCGTGTCTGCTGCACCCTTCTGGGCTGAGCTGATTGGAAAATGCACGGAGGTATTGGAAGCCTCGGACGCTTACCCAGGTAGTGTTGTGCTCGCGCTTAAGGTTCAGGTCCCTTGGGTGGGAACTGTTCTCTGCGTTGAAAACATGCACGCACGTACCGGTCGATTGCGCGTACTGCCCGACCCGGGCGACTGGGACGAACTGGAGAAAGAGACCGGCTGGAAGCGAGGCAAAACTCGCCCCCGAGTCAAGATTTCAATGCTCGACGACGCCGGGGAGTGGGTCGAGCTGTGACCGAAGCCGTCGTACTGAAGGCCTGCGTCGTATGCGGCAAAGACTTCGAGCCGATCAGCCGTCGGCACTCGGTCTGCGGCGAGCAGTGCGCAATCGATCTCGCCGGGCACAAGCGGCGCGAGGCCGCCAGGAAGCAGGCGAAGCGCGAAGCCGAGGAAGCGCGACGCCAATACCGGGCCAGTCGCAAGCCTGCGAAGAACCACGACGGCGGCGGCCTCTACACGCAGGCCAGGCAGGCGATCAACGGATTCGTGCGCGAGCGCGACTACGACAAGCCGTGCATCGTCCACGGCACCAACGACCCCAATGACTTCTACGACGCCGGTCACTTCATCGGTGTCGAGGTCACGTCGGCGCTGCGCTTCAACCTGTGGAACATCCACAAGCAGAAGCGCTCATCGAATCGAGGCGCTCACTACCGCAAGAAGTACCGAGATACGACGCCCGCGAAGTACGAGGCCAACCTGGTGAAGCGCATCGGGCAGGCGCGAGTCGACTGGCTCAAAGGTCCGCATGAGCCTCGTGAGTACTCAGACGAATGGTTGTGCCGGGCCGCTGACATTTTCCGCCGCCGCGCGCGGCTTTATCGACGCCTCAGAGAGGCAAGGAGCACATCGTGAACGAGCAAGCAGTCGAGCAAGAAATCCAGGACAAAGGCCTCACCGCGCCGCGCGTGACACCCGATCGGATCACCGCGTGCATCCGGAACGTCCAATACCACGTCTTCCCAGGCAGCATGCTTACCGTGTGCTGCATCACGCTCCAGAACGGCTTCACCGTCACTGGCACGAGCGCATGTGCGAGCCCGGAGAACTTCAATGAAGAACTCGGCCAGAGGATCGCCTTAGAGAACGCACGCCGCGAGATCTGGCCGCTTGAGGGATACCTGCTTAAGGAGGCGCTACACGAACGGGAAGCCGACGAACGAGCTGACGCGACCGACACCTAGCGCATCCATTCGATACCGAGGTTCTAAGCGATGGCCGCAGCCTGGGAACTGATCGCGATACTGGGGAAGGAGAAGCTGACCGACCTCCAGGTGGAGATGGGTCGGCAGCACGTCCACATCCCGGTTAATCCCACCGCGGACCACCCGATCGCTCGAACAATCGGCCTCGAGAGCCTCGAGCTGCTGTCGGAGCACTACGGCGGCAGCGCGATTTACATCGGCCGCCGATACGCCGCGGCCCGCCGCAACCTGCAAGTCGAGCGCGATGTGCTGCTGGGTGACGACGTGCGGACCGTCGCGAAACGCCACGGCATCTGCTGGCGATACGTGCGGCAGATCGCGCGCAACCACCTAAGGCCTGTGTACGGCAGCAAACGGATCCGCCGACGAGCCATGATCCAGGCGCTTCAAAGGCAACAGCTATGAATCTGAGCTACCAGGACATCAAGATGGCCGCGGACATCCACGGCTACGCCTTTTTCGACCGCGGCGACTACAACCTGAACATCGTGGGGATCCGGAACTCAAACCCCGAGCCCGAGAACTTCGACGACACCATCGCCGTGGCCTTCCGGCAGAACGGTAAACCGCAGATCTGGACGTTCGCGGCGACGACGGACCCTAGCACGTACTTCCTTGAGCACCCGATGCATGTTCGAGGAACAGCGATCGTTGTGCCTGGGCAGTACCGAAGCGTGTGGAAGTGGGGAAAGCACAAAGGCGAATACCCGGCGCTGGTTCAGGCTGGCTTGATCAGGATTTGGCGGGACAACAACCGCGACGCAGTCATCAACAGTCTCTGCCCGCGCAACGGCGCCAACGTGGGGATCAACCTCCACCGAGCGGGGCGACACACGATATCGAATGATCCCGTCGATAAATGGAGCGCCGGCTGCCAGGTCATCGCCGAGCACGACGAGTTCAACCTCCTGATGTGCCTGATCGCTCGAGCCAGGCTGCGATGGGGCAACTTTTTCACGTACACGCTCTACGACGAATACGACGACCAGGGCGTGCACTTCACGATGACCGATACGAGGGTCTCGGCATGACCGTAGTAGTCCCGCGTTTCCAATACTCGCGCATCGCCGGCAAGCGAACCGCGGTCCTCCAGGAAGAGATGGTCTTCGATACCGGCATCCGACCGGACAACGGGTATAGCCACACCGCCCATGGCATGGACCGATTCGGAAAGCTCGTCGTGAAACAGGGCTTTATCTGGGATCTGGGCAGCGGTCCGGCGATCGACACCCCGGGGATGATCTACGCCTCGATACCGCACGACGCCCTGTACGAGGCCATGAACATGGGCCTGCTCGACTGGAAGCATCGCAAGGCGGCCGACGAGTACTTCATGTGGCTGCTCGAGGTGGCCGGGACGCCATGGTGGCGTCGGGCTTATATCTGGATCGGGGTCCGCTACGGGTACCCATTGGCGAGGTGGACAGGGATCGGTCTGTGACCTCGCCGGGACGGGAGCTGGGTCCGGACGAGCGCGATCTATTCGAGGACATCCTGAGCGCCATTTCCTTGCACACTACCGGCCGGGGCAATCGTGATGAGCTGTCGCCTGAGCAGCAAGACGTCCTGGCGTCCATTTTGGCGACAATTAGCGGTGGAGCCTTCTCGAGCGAGGCCTTCGACCAGGCACTCATGAAGATCGTGGGAGTTATAGCGATGCACCTGACAGGAATGACGCCCGACGAGCTGCAGTCGTTCGTCGACGAGGAGATCTCGAAGCATCATCCGCCTGACACGCTGCACTAAACGGCTGACGCATAGTGACTGACATGACCACCGCTGAGGAACGCCGCGCCAGGAAGCTCCAGGCCGAGGAAAACCGCGCTGAGGCCGTCCGGCTCCGCAAGCGGGGGAAGACCTACCAGTTCATCGCCGACGAGCTGGGGATCACGAAGCAGTCCGCGCATGCCGCGGTCCAGAAGGCGATGAAAGAGATCCGGACGCGCCGGATGGAGGATACCGAGACTCTGCTGACGCTCGAGCTGGAGCGCCTGGACATGCTCCTGGATGCCCTTTGGGACAAGGCGATGAATGGCCAGCACATGCCGATCGACCGGATCCTCAAGATCATGGAGCGCCGGGCTCGACTCCTAGGCATCGATGCGCCGCTCAAGGTGGCACCTACCAACCCCGAAGGCGACGAGCCCTACACGCCGGTGCACGAGATGTCGGAGGACGAGCGCGACGCTCGGATCGGCGAGCTGCTAAAGAACGATCCGGAGATGCTGGAGAAGATGTCGCAGCTGTGTAGGGAAGCGGCGAGGGATGACGGCGCAGTCCATTGATCCCTGGGAACTCCTGGAAGAACTCGAAGCGAGGCGCCTCAACCGGATAAGCCGGAGTCTCCACGAGTACTGCCGCTACATCGACATCCCGGGCGCACCCGTCAATGACGACGAAGAGTGCGACGAGTTCTACCCCGACAACGTCACCCCGGCCGCACACCACGATCTTCTCAATGAGAAGCTGCAGCAGATCAACGACGGCGACCTGAAACGCCTGATGGTGTTCATGCCGCCGGGCAGCGCGAAAAGCACCTACACGAGTACTACCTTCCCGACGTTCTACATGGGCAACCACCCGGGTGAGCCCATCATCCTCGCCAGTTACGGATCCACGCTCGCTAAGAAGTTCGGCCGGAAATGTCGACAAATTACCTCGAGCGACGGCTACTCGAGGGTATTTGATACCCAGTTGCGTGCCGACAATCGGGCGGTCGACGACTGGGGGCTGACTAACGACGCGACCTTCATGTGCGGCGGGATCCTCTCTGGCATGACAGGAAACCGGGCCGCCGGCGTGGTGATAGACGACCCTGTGAGAGGTCGCGAGGACGCCGACAGCCAAACGATTCGAGATAAGACCTGGGACGCCTACCAGGACGACATATTGACGCGACTTCGGCCCGGCGGATGGCAGGTCATCATCCAGACCCGCTGGCACGAAGACGACTTAAGCGGCCGCATCCTGCCCGAGGACTGGGACGGGGAAAGCGGACCGATCCTGTGCCGCGATGGCTTGGTGTGGGAGGTCCTGTGCATCGAAGCCGAATGCACACGCCTGGATGACCCGCTCGGCCGCGAGATAGGCGACATGCTGTGGCCGGACTACTTCGACGAGGAGCACTGGGCACCGCACCGGAATCAGTCCCGGAAATGGGCGTCGCTTTTCCAGCAGCGGCCGAAGCCCGCGGAGGGCGCCCTGGTCAAGCGAAAGTGGATCCAGCGCTACAACCTACAGCCGGCGGAATTTTTGCGGATAGTTCAAAGCTGGGACACCGCCTACAAGGAAAAGGAAATCAACGACCCGAGTGTGTGTACGACATGGGGCGAGACCCGATTCGGCTACTACCTGCTGCACGTCTTCCGCGATCGCCTCGTCTATCCGGACGTGAAGCGCAACGTGGTATCCCTGGCGCTGGCCTGGGAGCCGCAGGCCGTGCTCATCGAGGACAAGGCCAGCGGCCAGAGCCTCATCCAGGAGCTGCGCGAGGGCGTGAAGGTCGGCGACCAGATCTTCGTGCCGCACGTCATCGCTATCGAGCCCGAGGGCAGCAAGATCGACAGGCTGGTCGGCGTCAGCGGCATCATCGAAGCGGGAAAGCTCTACCTTCCCGAGCAGGCCGCTTGGCTGCCCGACTACGAGAGCGAACTCTTCGGCTTCCCGCTCACGACCCACGACGACCAGGTGGACTCCACCAGTCAGTTCCTCAAATGGGCGCACGAATCGCGCACCATGATTGACGTCCGCACCACCGGAACAGAGCGCGCCGGCCTCGCCGAAGAGGGCAGGAAATCGGTGCGAGGAAACCGCAGAAAACGCTATGGAGGATTCATGTAATGGCGGCACCCCGCATCCAGGAACTCGCGCCAGCCGATCACGGCCTCATGGCGTCCACGACGTTTACCAAGCTGCTGATCGAGAACCCCGACACCATCCTCAGCGCCCGCGGCCGCCAGTACCGGATCTACGACGAGCTGCTGCGCGACGACCAGGTGGGATCCACGTTCCAGCAGCGGCGCACGGGTCTCACCAGCAAGGGATGGCGGGTCGAGGCGGCCAGTGATGCGCCTAACGACCAGGCGTTCGCCGAGTTCGTGACCGAGCAGCTCGAGCACGTCGGCTGGGACGATAAGTGCGACAAGATGCTATACGGCGTGTTCTACGGATTCGCGGTCGCCGAGTGCATGTGGGCGCGCGACGGCCGGAACATCGTGCTGGACGACCTACGCGTCCGCGATCGCAGCCGGTTCAAGTTCGACGAGGACCACCTGCTGCACCTGATCAGCACCGACAAGCCTCAGGGCGAGGCGATGCCCGACCGCAAGTTCTGGACGTACAGCGCCGGTGCCAGCCACGACGACAACCCCTACGGCCTCGGCCTGGCGCATAGCCTCTACTGGCCGGTGTTCTTCAAGCGCAGCGACATCAAGTTCTGGCTGATCTTTCTTGAGAAGTTCGGCATGCCTACGGTCGGTGTGCGGGTGCAGGACGGCCTGATGGACGACCCGAAGACGATGGATCGCGCCCGAGACGTAATCGAATCTATCCAGGCGGACAGCGGGGTCACGATTCCGGAAAGCATGGTCATCGACCTCATCGAGGCCGCACGCAGCGGCACCGCCGACTACGATGCCCTCGTCGAGCGCATGGACAAGGCGATCAGCAAGGTCGTGCTGAGCCAGACTATGACCACCGACGACGGATCCAGCCTTAGCCAGGCGAAGGTGCACGAGGACGTCAGCAAGGCGGTGATCGACGCCGACGCCGACTTGCTCAACGACAGCTTTCGCCGGCAGGTGCTCGGCTGGCTGCGCGACTGGAACTTCCCGGGCGCTGAGCTTCCGAACGTCGTCCGCGACACCGAGCCCGAGGAAGACCTGAACCAGCGGGCCGAACGTGACCAGCATATCCACGCGCTCGGCTTCCAGCCCACCGAGGAGTACATCGAGGACACTTATGGCCCGGGATGGGAGCGGCGGGAGACGCCCGCTGTGGATCCACTCACGGCCGCCACGGGCCTTGGGCAGCTCCCCGCCGAGTTCAACGAGGTCAGCCCGCTCCTGGACCAGCGCGCGGCGCACAGAGCGGACCAGCAGCTCCTCCAGGACGGCGCTCGGCGCTTCGCCGCCCAGTACCAGGCGCTCTACGGCGAGCGCGTCGAGCAGCTGCTCAGCTACCTCGAGGAAAGCGGCGACGTCGAGACGTTCAAGCGGCGCATCACCGAAATGATGGCCGAAGCACCGCCAGCCCACGCCATCGACGCTGTCCAGCGCGCCTCGTTCGGGGCGCGTCTTATGGGCCTGTTCCGAGGACAGCGCTCGTGATCTGCGATCTCGTGCAGCACCTGGTGGCGCACTTCATGGGACTGCCCTGGCAGGTCTGGGTCGTCGGCGTCGTGGTCTCGTTCGGGCTGGCAAGCATCCACTACTGACGCCAGAACACACTTAAACGGGGCGCCGAAAATCAACATGGGCATGAAGATCGTCAACTACTTCGAGGCGGCCGTCGACTTCGAGCTGCCGCCCGAGCGCGCCATCGAGTTCTTCCAGAACAAGGGCCTCCGCGGCAGCTTTGCCTGGCAGGACATGCTCGGCGAGGAGCACGACACGGCGTTCACTGTCGCCAAGATGATGGACACGGACCTGCTCGCTACCGTCCAGGCCAAACTGGACCGGGCGATCGCCGACGGCACCACCCTCGAGGATTTCAGTAAGCAGCTGATTCCCGAGCTGCAGGCGGCTGGCTGGTGGGGCAAGCGCGACGTTGTGGATCCCGAGACGGGGAGGGTGGTCAACGCTCAGCTGGGATCCGCGTCGCGCCTCGAGACGATTTTTCGGAGCAACATGCAGGCCGCCTACAGCGTCGGCCAGTGGGATCAGATCCAGGAGAGCGCCGTGGACGCGCCCTACCTGCTCTACGACGCGGTCGACGACGATCGCACCAGGCCGGAGCATGCTGCTCGAGACGGCGAGATTCACGCGGTGACCTCGGACTTCTGGAAGACGCACTTCCCGCCGAACGGCTGGAACTGCCGGTGCGGGGTCATCCAACTGACGCAGGAAGAGGCCCGGGAGCTGGGCAACATCCAGCCGCGGGCGCGAATTCCGACCCGGGAATGGACGAACCCGAGGACAGGCCGCACCAGGCAAGTACCGGCCGACGTGGATCCTGGCTGGGATCACAACCCCGGGCGCGCTCGTCGGGAAGCGCTCGAGAACACGGCCCAGGAGAAGGCGCTGACCTTGACCCGGGAGCAGCGTGAGGCGAACCTGCGGGGCCTGGCTCGGCGCTCAGCGCTTAACGCCGAATACCGTCAAAGGGTCCGCGAGATGGATCTACCCGAGGCGCCGGTGTCTGTCCTCACCAACGAACGCAAGCCCGACCGTGTGGCCTGGGGCAACGCTCGCGATGCCGCCTTGATCACGTCCGTTGACGACATGCAGGGCCGCCCCGAGTATCGCGGTGCCAAGACTGGCAATACCGACGACGCCACCGACCTGGTCGAGATCCTCATGAGCACGTCGGCCGCCGACGGAAAGATCGGCCGCCAGATCCGCAGCACGGACCCCGTGGTCGTCCCTGTACATGCCCTCGAGGGCCTAAGTTACAACTACATCCCCCTGGCCATGGCCGAGTACCTGGCCAGTACCCGGGGCCTGCGTGTCGATTCCGACATCATCCAGGTCAATCGTGTCGGCCACACCAGGTCCAGCGGCTACCACCGCTTGGCTACGCCGCCACTGTTCGATGGCGATGTCGTCGTCGGTGAGGAGTACTTGCTCGTGGACGACTTCATCGGGCAGGGCGGCACCCTGGCGAACTTGCGCGGCTACATCCAGTCGAATGGTGGCGAGGTAGTCGGTATGATTGGCCTCGGAGGTCAGCGGCGCAGTGCCAGGCTGGCCATCTCACAGGAGACCCTGAGCGCTCTCAGGCAGAAGCATGGCGACCTCGAAGACTGGTGGACAGGCGTATTCGGATACGGTTTCAGCGCACTTACGGAGGCTGAAGGACGATACCTCGTCCGGTCCCCGGATGCTGACACCATCCGAACAAACCTTGTCGCGGCGAGTCGCGAAAGAGGCGAGAGCTAGGATCAGGGCTCGGCTGAAGGAAAAGGGCGTCACGCTCAAACCCCCCAACAGCTAGTCCCCCGAATGCGGCGATCCAGCCGCGTGAAAAAATCACGGATAGTCGCTCCGCCTGAGCGCTGCCAAGAATGTGGCCTCACAGCACGCCACACCTTGTCACGCGCACAGGAGCCCGCCCATGGAGTTCAAGTTCTACCCCCTGGAGGAGTTTGACTACACGCGGGAGAACCCCGACGGCAGCAAACGCCTCGTCGCCCGGTACTTCCCGGGCAACGGCTACAACTGCACGCGCCAGCCCGTCCACGACCACCTGCGCGAGCAGTGCAAGACCTGGGAGGCCGAAGGGAAGATCCGCATCGTCCCGCTCGACCCCGGTGTCCAGTTTCAGATGAACCAGGTGCGCACGCAGGACGGCGATGAGCCAGAAGCTGCGCCCGAGGTGGAGGGGGATAAGCCATGACGGTTCAGTTCAGCACTAGAGTTCGTAACGCACGCGCGGATGCCATCGATGCCACGATCGGTGCCAGCCCCCAGATGGAGCTTCGCAGCGGCGCTCAACCCGCTAATCCAGCCGCGGCTGAAACGGGCATCGAGGTCTCGCAGCTCGGCCTGCCCGCGTCATGGATGGTGGCCGCTGTCAACGGCGTGAAAGCCAAGAACGGATCCTGGACAGGCGCCGCGGCCGCTGCCGGCGCCATCGGGCACTTCCGCGTCAAGGACAACGCCGACTCGCAGTGCGACATGCAGGGCAGCGTGACCGGCACCGGAGGCGGTGGCGACATGGAGCTCGACAACGTCAACGCGGCCGTCGGCCAGCCCATCACGATCAACACCTTCACGATCACAGAAGGCAACGCGTGACGTGGAGGACCTCGATGTTGGCGACGTGCTCAGCGCGTTCACCGCGATCGTTGTCATGCTCATCGGGGTCTTTCTCCGGCAGCAGTCGGCGAGCGTATCCACGCTTCGCCAAGACGATAAGGCGCTAAGCAACCAGATCACGGACACCGAGCGCCGCCTCACCGACAAGATCAATGAGCTGGAAGTCACCGTGGCGCAGAACTACATGCCGCGCGGCGACGCCGAGTCCAAGTTCGATCGCCTCTTCGACGCCGTCGACCACGTCCGAAACCTCGTGACCGCGATCGCGACCGGTGACCGCTCAGCTGGCGACGACCACAAGTAAGCGCGGCACTGCTATCCCGCTGGCCGCAACCCACCCCGAAGGAGTCATGCAGTGAAACGCAATCTCTACCAGGCAGTACTCGCAGCGCTGGTGTTACTGGCGAGCGCGATGGCTAATTCCCAAACCACCATCACGATCGACGCGCCCCTACCGGCCGGCGATTACGTCATCAGCCCAAAGGCGGCGCCGCCTCCTCCCGAACCCGATGAGGAGACAGATCCTGACCCCGAACCCGATCCAGATCCCGCGCCGGATCCCGATCCGGTAGACACCGGGCGGCCGGAACTGGGGGCGCGTGGTCAGCGAATCAACGACGACGTAGTCGGACCCTACGTCGCGACCGACTCACGCATCCCCGCGTTCACCTACGTCGGTGGCTTCCGCATTCCAGACGGCAATTTCGGTGTTTCCAGCATCAAGTCCACCAAGGGCGGCTTCAGCGTTCAGATCGGAGAGAGCGGAGAGAAAACGCTCTGGATAAGCGGGAATCGCAACGACAGCCGGAATGTCGGTGCGTTCGCACTGCCCGATCTCGCGGACGACCCAAACAACGCCGTAGCCACGAACGTCGTCCCGTTCTTCAGTCTTGCCGGCGTCGGCGGGAATCATCTGACCAACGTGTATCGCTGGGGCGACTGGATCTTGGCGAGCAATACCACGTCCTATGACGGCGGCGACGACAACCGGTGTTACTTTTTCGTAGTGCGTCCTGACGGCAGCGACCAGCAGCCGTGTCACGGCCTCTCGATACCGGCGAAAGACGCGCCCGAGTGGCGGCGCCAGATGTCAGCCGGCAGCTTCTTCGAACCGCCACCCGAAATGGTCGAGCAGCTCGGCGGATCGCTGTGCATGCACGGCGAACACTGGATCAATATCATCGGCCGCTACTCTGCAGGGCCGTCGCTGACGTGCTTTTACCCGGACTTTCCCTACGACGATGGCGTAGTGAGACCAACCGCCCACATGTACTACCCGATCGACCACACGATCGGGCAGCATGGATCGAGCAACCTGCAGTGGGTACCTGATGCGAGGAATCCCGAGGGCGGCGAGTGGAAGGTTCGTCAGCGCGTAAGCAACCCCATTTTTAATCGCCTCGCGCGTTACGAAGGCTGCTTCATCTGGATGACAACCGACAGCTACGTGTGCGTCGGGCTCATCGCTGGGCAGAACAGCGGCGACTGGTACGGCCCCAGCAAAAATCAACCCAAGACGCATGTGCAGAAGGGCACCCACACCGGACATCCGCTCGAGATGCCAGTAGGCGTCACGAATCCCGACTGCAACCCGAACGCTTGGAAAGACGAAGACCAAGCGGACTGGTGTATTCCTAAGACCGCAGGCGAATCGAAGCAGCTGCACGACATGAGCAACTACGTGTGGATCTGGCCGATGTCAGAGATCCTCGTCGCGGAGAAGCCTTGGGATCCCGAGCCCGCTGAGTGGACGTTCTTCAACGATCTGGTCGACAGGAACCCGGGCCGCATCCTCGGGGCCTACTTCGACCGCGACGCCAATCAAATCTACCTGCTGGCGGCCGGCGGCATCGTGACGGTATTTCAGGTGGGTTAAATGCCCTCGATAGTCCAGACGGCCGGCGGCAGTAGCACCCGGTCTGTCACTTTCGATGCTCCTTGCACCGCAGGCAATGACATCTTCGTCATGGTTTGTGATGGCTCGGTTGGCTCCGATCCCACAATAGAGGGCTACGCCCCGTTTTTAGAACGTGACGATGGCGGGCCAGCAACCAAAGGCAACATGGCGCTGTTCCGGCGCATATCGGACGGCACCGAAAAAACGACGCCGCCGTTTGCTGGCGCGTCTGCTCGGGCCGTGGTTATCGGACTCGAGGTAGAGGGGGCCGATTTCGACATCGATAACCCTGTTTTTGCGTTCCAAAAACCCTTCATCAATTCGGTGGTATCGCCGCTGACTCGCTCTGTAGCCGCCCCGGCGGACGGTACGCTGGCGATCGTTTTTTGTGCGTCCGCGGCGAATTTCAATCAAGTCGACGTGCAGGCGCCAGCGAGTCGTCTTCAGCGGCACCAGGCCGTCAATAGCCCGCAATCAAACTGGCCGACGGGTCTGGTCGGCGCGAACCCGACGCTGTACGCCAACGGCGAAACCATCACCCTTGGCGTTACCGATAACGTCCCGACCAACAAAACGCTCTACATTCTGGCGCTGCCACCCGCAGCCAGTGGTCCGGCAACCATCGCAGGCGATGCGTCGACCACTCTCGACGACACCACGGTAGCGTCGGCCGGCGTCGTCGACAATCTGACCGGCATAGGCGGCGACGCAGCGGCCGCTCTCGACGGCGTGGCGATCGACAGCCAGGGCAGCCTGGCGATCAGTGCCGGCGGCACGATGATCCTGGACACCGTAGGCCTTGCCTCGCAGGGCTCGATCGGCATCACCGCGGCCGCGGCCGTCGGCCTCGATGCGATCGCACTGAGCGCCTCCGGGATCGTCCTGGCGGGCATCGCGGGATCCGCTGCCCTGACGCTGGACAACGCCACGCTGGCGGCCGGTGGCGCGCTGTCGACGCCGGAGAGCAACGGTAGCGCCACGATCGCACTGGGCGACCTGGTGCTGGCCGCGGCCGGCGAGATCGGCATCACAGCCCAGGCCGCGCTGACGCTCGACGACATCACCCTGGCGAGCAGCTCGCAGTCGATCATCGGCGGCCAGGCCACCAACGTCCTCGAGCAGCTCACACTGGCGGCCGACGGCAGCCTGGAGATCCGCGCGGCCTTCGACGTCGTGCTCGAGGACACGGGCTTGGCATCCGCCGGCATCGCCACGCCCCTGGATCCCATCGCGGGCGACCTGGTCGTCACTTTGGAGGCCACGACGCTCTCCGCGGGCGCTGTCCAGGTGCGCGAAGGCAACGCCGCCATCACTCTCGCTGACCTCAGCCTACGCGGCCAGGGCTTCCTCGAGGACGCCTACGACCCCGGCGCCATCGTCTACCGCGTGGACCGCCTGGAGACGTCGTTCGCACTCCTCGAGGTCCATACACACCCCACACGGAGAGGCATCATGAAGACCGTTGAAGCGAAGCAGGGCGATGCCATCGAGATCTACGCCGCTCCTGAGCCCGTCCAGGATCTCACCGGCTGGCAGTGCCGCGTGCGCGTGGCGGCCGACAAGACCGAGAACCCCCTCATCGACGAGCTGGTGCTCGGCCGCAACGGATCCAACACGGCCGTCGAGGACCGCCTTCTCACCGATGCACTGCCCCCGGGGAGATACCACCTCATGACCAAGCTCTGGAAGGCCAGCACCAACCAGAGCCGCGAGATCCACCAGCGCCTGCGCATCGAAACCAGCGGTCACGACTAGCGATCGCGTTTGTGTAAAAAAACTCGGATATACGCGCCGACGCCCCTGACCAACGATAGGCCCCACGTTCATCGCCTGGGGTTTTTTCGTTGAAGCCCATCCACATCTTCAAGACCGGCACGCACACCAGTTCGTCTGGGCAGACGCTGCCGTTCACCGAAGAAATGCTGCAGGCATCGGTGGCCGCCTACGACCCCGAGAAGCACGAGGCACCGATCGTCGTCGGGCATCCGAAGGACAACGGGCCTGCCTTCGGGTGGGTAGGCGGCATGAGCTTCGCCGAGGGCAACGTGTTCGCGGATCCCCGGCAGATCAACGACGACTTCGCCGAGCAGGTCAAGGCGGGTGCCTACAAAAAGATCAGCGCGAGCTGGTACCTGCCGGACTCGCCGAGCAATCCGGTACCGGGCGTCCACTACCTGCGCCACGTCGGATTCCTGGGCGCTCAGCCGCCGGCCATCAAGGGCCTGCAAGGCATTGAGTTCAGCGCCGACGACGAGGGCGTTGTGGAGTTCAGCGCCGACTGGGAGGTCGCTGGTGTGTTCCGACGCCTTCGCGAGTTCCTCATCGAGAAATTTGGCGTCGAGGACGCCGACAAAGCGATCCCCAGCTACCTCGTGGAGGGAGCGGAGGACGAAGCGCGTCGACCTATGCGGGAAGACGACCCCACCCCTGCCTTCTCCGAACCAACCCCGGGAGACAAGACCATGCCCCTGACCGAAGAACAGATCGCAGCTCGCCAGAAGGAGCTGGACGACCAGGAAGCCGCGCTCAAGCAGAAGGAAACGGACTTCGCTGAACGCGAGCGAGACGCCGCGACCCGCGCCGAGGCCACCCGAATCGCGGGGATCCGCGAGAAAGTCGGGCAGCTGGTCAAGGACGGCACCATCGCCGACAGCGAGCGCGCTGAGGTCTCAGCCTTCGCTGAGAGCCTGCCGGCGGACGGCAGTGTCGAGTTCGGGGAGGGTGACACGAAGACCACGCGCTCCTCGGTCGACAGCTTCTTCCAGTTGCTCACCAACCGGAAGCCCGGCGTCGATTTCAGTGAGCGCAGCGGCGACGACCACGAGCGCCTGCCCGACGAGACCACCGCCGAGCAACTCGCGGACATGGCGGTCGAGTATCGCGAGGAAGCTCGCAAGGCCGGCCGCGTGCTCACGATTACCGAGGCCACAAACGCCGTGGCCAAGAAGCTTCAAGCGTCTTAACCGGAGGACACCGCAATGGCGAGACCAGGACAAATCGTTACCTTCCGCGCCCCGGCTCCCGTAGCTGCGCGCGCGATCGTCACCTTCGGTGCGGCTGACGGCGAAGTCGTCGCGGCATCCGCGGTGAGCAACACACTGCTGGGCGTCGCCGAGCAGATCGGCAGCCGCGATAACGGGACGGTCGACGTGATCCTTTCGGGCATCGCGGAGGTCGTTGCCGGCGGCAACATCACCCGCGGTATGGCGCTCACCGTGAACGCGCAGGGCCAGGCGGTGGCCGTGAGCGCGGGCACGGACAGCGTCATCGGCATCGCGATGCAGAACGCGGTGGCCAACGACATCATCGACGTCCTCATTCTGCAGGGCTAATCGGATCCTTAGGAGGATATGAACCATGGCTAACGCACCGTTTGTAACGGATCCGATTCGCACGGCGATCGCAATCCAGTACACGCAGGAGGCCTTCGTCGCCGATGACATCCTGCCCAGACGCCCCGTAGGCGCGGAAGAGTTCAAGTGGACGGAGTACAACAAGGCCGACCGCTTCACCGTGCCGGAAACGCTGGTCGATCGTAAGGGCGAGCTGAACCAGGTCGAGTTCGGTGGCACGGAGAAGGCCGGCATGACCAACGACTACGGCCTCAAGGACGTCATCCCGCAAAAGGACATCGATGCCGGCGCCCGCGCCAACTTTGACGTCCTGGGCAATGCGACCGAGGGACTCACCGACCTGGTGCTGCTCGACCGCGAGATGCGGGTATCGACGATCATGAACTCCACGGCGAACTACGCCGCCGGCCACAGCGAGACGCTGTCCGCAGGTGATCGCTGGACGGCTACGACGGGCAACCCGATTGTTCAGCTGAGCGACGCCATGGAAGTGCCTTTCATGCGGCCTAATGTGCTCCTGCTGAACCCCGCGGGAGCCCTCGCACTTCGTCGCAATGCCGAGGTCGTGAAGGCGTACAACGGGACGCTCGGCGATTCGGGACTCGTGCCCATGGAGTGGATTCGCCAGGCGATGGAACTCGACCAGATCATCGTCGGCCGAGCGAAGTACAACACGTCCAAGAAAGGGCAGCCGATTGTCATCGATCGCCTCTGGCAGAACAACGCGATCATGATCTACCGGAACCCGAATGCCATGCCGAACCGCGGCCTCACGTATGGCCTGACGGCCCAGTACGGAACGCGGATGGCGATGACAAAGTTCGACGACGAAGTCGGCCTGCGCGGTGCCACCGTGATGAAGGTCGGCGAATCGCTCGACGAGCTGGTCCTCGCCAATGACTGCGGTTATCTGATCGAGGGAGTTGCGTAATGGCTGCTACCAAGAAAGAAAAGTACACGGTCCGCCACCCAATCCGTCTGGATGGGAAACTCCGGCCGATAGGGACGCTGCTGACCGTCGATCCCAAGGAACTCGAAGGCGTGATGCATTGCGTCGTGCCCGGGCATCCGGAGCCTCCCGAGGTCGAGGAGCCAGATCCCGACAAAGATCCCGACAAAGATCCCGACAAGGATCCGGATCCGACCAAGGAAAAGGATCCAGACGCGAATGCTGGAAAGAACCCTGACCCGAATGGAGGCCAGGGCGGCAACAAGTAGCTGCTCGTGGGAGCAGTGAGGTGAGACCCTGAGAGCTTTGGCCGTCCGTTTGGGCGGCCTTTTTTTTGGAGGCCCCGATGTACGCAACGCAGCAAGACCTCGTGACCCGCTACGGCGAGTCGGAGTTGGAGACCTACGCCTTCGACGACGACCTCGACCAGATCGACACCGCTCGAGTCGACCAGGCCCTCCAGGACGCCAGCAACTTCATCGACGCCTACCTGGCCGCACAGATGACGGTGCCCGTGGATCCCGCTCCGGACATCCTGACGCGCCTGTGCGCTGAGATCGCGCGGTACCGCCTCCAGGACGATCAGCCGCTGGACGAGGCCAGGAAGCGCTACGAGGACGCCGTAGCGCTCCTCAAAGACATCGCCAGGGGCACAGCGTCGCTGGATCCCAGTGGCGCCACGGCGGCCTCGACGACGGTTCACGCCATGCGCGATGCAGACGATCGCACCTTCACGCGCGAGAGCCTGGACGACTTCTAATGCCGCGGTTCGAGCGATTCGACCTGGATGCCCGGGAAACGACCGAGGCCATCAACACGGCGATCGTCCAGAGACGACTCGGACCACTGCTGAGGCGTACCGGCCGATACCTGGTACGCGATGCCCAGGTCAACATTCGCCTGGGCCGAGACGTTCGCGGAGCACCCCTGGCCCCGATCAGACGAGACGGTCAGATCCTGCGCGACACGAGCCGGCTATATCGGTCGATCGCCTACCGGCTCGGCCAGAACGAAGTCCGGGTCGGCACCAATGTGGAATACGCGCGTGCGCAGAACTACGGCTTCCAGGGCAACGTCACGGTCGGCCGCCATACGCGTCGCATCACGCAGGCCTTCGGACGGCCGCTGCGCTTCCCCGTGTTCCAGACTGTCGAGCCCTATGAGCGCTACATGAACCTACCGGCCCGTGAATACCTGGGCATCGAAGACCGACAGGTAAAGCGCATTAACGAGCTGATCGACGACTGGGCCGAGGAGATCTTCGAGGCCAGGTAAAAAAACGCGGATAGAGCGTGGAGGCTGCCGGGCTTAAAACAGCTCAAACCCGGCGCGGCAGGCCCGATGTTCACCGAAGCCCTCGACACCATCAAGGATCGCATCGACGCGCGTCTCCCCGACGTCGACGTCGACACGCATCCCGGTCGCTTCACCGAGGACGAACTCGCGAAGATCGTGCGAAAGAAGCGGGCACTGCGCGTCGCGATCGAGGAGATCCCCGGTCTGAACGTCCAAGGCGATGGCGTGCGTGATGCCGAAATCCAGTTCGCGGCCCACGTGATCTGCGGTGACGACCGCGGCGAGGACCGACACGAACTCGCGCTCTCAATCACCGAGCAGGTGCTCGCCATCCTGGCGTATGCGCGCTGGGACGACCAAGAGAAGTTCAAACCCGTCCCGCCGGCAACGATCGCCGCAAACAACCTCTACTCGGGCGAATTGGCTGGCAAGGCCATCGCCTGGTGGGCAATCACATGGACGCAAGGCGTCCACAACAAGGAGTGAACAATGGCCGACCGTAGCTTCATGGGCAGAGGCCCGATCTACATCAAGGTGAAAGGGGCGTCCGGCGGCATGCAGGCCATCGGCAACTGCTCGCAGCTCGAGGTGTCTTTCGAGGACGAGGAGGTCACGCAGCCCGACTTCACACGGGCCGGCGGAGGATCCGCCAACAAGGTGACCCGCGTCGGCGACGCAACCGGCAACATGACCATGCTCGATTTCAGTTCCGCGAACCTTGCGTTGGCGCTACGTGGCACATCAGTAGCTGTCCCGGCGAGCGCTGTCACCGACGAGGCGCACTCCACAATCGGTGGATCCGACGACGAGTTCATTCCCTTCGACGAAATGCCAGATGTCACTCAGCCCATCACGGTTCGCAAAACTGACGCGACGGCGCTGGTCGAAGGCACGGATTACACCCGCGAGAACGGCGGCATCAAGATCATCGGCAGCGGCGGTATCGATAACACCGGAATCCTCGTCAATTACACCGTGGCTGCTTACGAGAATCTGGAGGCGCTCACAAACTCCGGACTCGAATACGAGCTGTTGTTCAACGGGCTCAACGAAGCACAGGGAGGGAAGCTGGTCACGGTCCGCCTGTGGCGCGTGAAGTTCAATCCCGCTACGGGCGTCGGCTTTATCAGCGATGAGTTCGGCAACCTCGAGGTTCCATTCACGGCACTTAACGACCCGGCGATCACGGCTACAGACGAAAGCCAGGTCATGCGAGTGCGTCAGGTCCTATAAGACCACGACGACCTGGGCGCTTCGGCGCATTGAAACGAGAGGCGGCCCAGCGTGGCCGCCTTTTTTGCCTCTAAGGGGAGCGAGCGATGACATTTCGTCAGACCGGCCTGGACATCCTGATCCGCGCACGCGACATCTCAACGCGTGTGCTCGAGCGCTTCCGGAAGCAACTCAAAGACACTGACGAGGACGCCGAGAAGACCGCCGACGGAGGCCTCCGCAAGCTCACGCGTCAGGCGACGGCAGCAGTCACCGCATTCTTCGGCTTCCGGCAGATCGGCCGGGTACTGACCGATGTCTTTAGAACAGGCGATCGCTTCGAAGGGCTCGCGCTCCAGCTTGAGGGCGTCATGGGCAGCCTCGAGGGCGGTGAGCAAGCCGTCGAATGGATCCGCGAGTTCACGCGGAACACGCCGCTCCAGCTCGAGCAGGTCACGGAGGCCTTCGTCACCCTCAAGAACTTCGGCCTGGATCCGCAGGCCGGCACGCTCCAGGCGATCGTCGACCAGAACGAGCTGCTGGGCGGCGGCTACGAGCGCCTCATCGGTATTGTCCGCGCCTACGGCCAGGCCAACGCAAAGCAGAAGCTCCAGGGGGAAGAGATCCTCCAGCTGATCGAGCGAGGGGTACCCGTCTGGCAGCTACTCGCGGACGCCACCGGACGCACGACCGCCGAACTTAACGAGATGAGCAGTAACGGCGAGCTGACGACCGACGTCATCCAGCAGCTCATCGAGGCCATGGGCCGAAATGCCACGGGCGCTGCTGAACGCAACATGAGTCGTCTCTCGGGGGTAATTAGCAACCTCCGTGACACGTGGACGGGATTCCTCAATCAGGTGGCCACGAGCGGCGCCCTGGACGTCCTTCGCGACCAACTCCAACGCCTGCAAGGCTTCCTCAATCGCATCGCCCAGGACGGAACACTAGAGCGCTGGGCGCTGAACGCAAGCCGTGCGATTGAGCAACTGATCACTACCACGGTCGCCATTGGCCGTGGGCTATTCGCTGTACTTCCAGCGATAAAAGCGTTCGGGGCGGCCTGGGTAGCCATCAAGATCGGATCCATTGTTGCCAACCTCGGGCGTATGGCGACGGTACTCGGTACGAAGATACCGGCCGGAGCGCGAGCGGCTGCGCTGTCTCTGAACGGCCTTAAGCTGGCATCCCTTGCCGGCGCCGCGATAAACCTAGGCGTGCAGGTCGGCCGTCTCGTCGCGAGTTTTCTGCAACTACGAGATGCCAACGAGGCACTGAAGCGAAGCCAGACCGGCCTCGCTGAGGGCCAGGCAGAAGCCGCAGACCTGCTCGCGCTCTACTCTGAGCAGACCGGTAAGACCGCAGAGAGCCTCGACCAACTGATCGCACTCCAGGAGGCAGGCGAGGTCGCCTTCGATCGGTCGAATAATCAATTCATCGTAGGCCGCGAGGCAGTCGCCGCGTACCGCGAGGAGCTTCTTGGCACGGCGGACGCTACGGAGCGCACCGCGGATATCACTCGCACGGCATTCTCCGGCGCCGTAGACACCGTGATCACACAGTTCGACGCGCTTATCGCCAAGGGCAAGTCGAGCCGCGAAGCCCTTGAGTCCGTTTTCGGAAACTACGACATTACTGCGACGCAAGACGTGGCCGTAATCGTCGCCGCCCTCATTGAGCTGGAAAACCAGTCGAAGGTAACGGGGGAGCAGATAGAGACCGCGATCGGTGGTGCGCTGTCCAACCTTTCCGCGGCGGAGCTTCGTGTATTCACCACCAATGTAAGGCTTGCGTTTGAGCAGGGGCGCATCGATGCCCAGGCATTCGCGGGCACGATCGACGGCGCCGTCAGCTCAGCACTCCGACAGCTCGGTGTCGACATCGAGCTTGCGGAGACAGGTATCAGTGAGGCCGGTCGCGCCGGCATCGATAATTTCAGACTGGTCGCCAGCGAAATCGAAGCGTCCGGAGACAGCGCGGAAGTCGCGAGCCGCAAGATCCTCGCCGCATTCCTGGGCGCACTTGAACGAATCCAGACCGAGGCCGGTCGTGATGAGTTGCTGGCGTCCCTTCGAGAACAGGTCGACGCCGGCACAATCTCCTGGCAGGAGTATGAGCAGGCAGTAGCCGCCGCGAATGAGAGGCTGCGAGAGCAGTCTGGCGAACAGGAACAGCTCAGCGGGAGTATTGACGCGACTACCGACGCTGTGCGGCGCCTCAAACAAGAACAGCAGCAGACCACGGAGGTTGTCACAGAGGCGGGTGTCAGTGGAGGCGCGGCCTACGAAATTATGACGAAGGCGATTGCCGCCTTCACCGCTCAGGTCGAAGAGCTGGGACCGAAGGCTCGAGAGATGTGGGAGAGCCTGGTCACTGGCCAACCGCAAGCCACAGAGGGACTGGGCGAGCTTGAGCAAGCACTGGCCGATACCTACACCGAACTGACACGTCTCGAGCGTTCAGGTCTACGGGTCTTCGATGCCACAGGACTGCGCGGCGAAATCATCGAGATGGCCAAGGCAGCGCAGCTTGTAGAACGAGAGTTCATCCAGCAGCAGATCGCCCTTAGAGACCTGCAACAGGGTTACGAAGACGGGACGATCAG
>JBCBTK010000035.1:0-35081 GCA_039818725.1 Pseudomonadota bacterium | reverse complement strand
TTATTACTTTCTTTGTTGCCTTTTCGTTCCTTGCTCATAACCTTGTCTCCGATGATTGATTAGTACTTCACTCGTTCAATTCAAATACCCATTAAGAAGTGTCGATTGGTTTTCGAACATGATTCTCTGTCTTTCTCTCGACGTGAGCTTCAGGAGTGCTTTTTTTATCTGCCAAACGTTTTTCTTTACGCAACCGTGATTGATCAAGCATTTTTACCCACTCATCGGAGCGACGTTGCCATTCTGGATCATTTGCCATCAAACACCTCTTTGCACTACGCAATGTTTCCCTCAGCAAAAAAGTAGTTATCTAAAGGGTCAGCTATAAACTGCTTAAAATTACTTATCGAGCTACAACCCTTATTCCGAAGCGGTGTTGGTGGTAGGTTTCATACCCTTTAAAAATTTAAACAAGTCACTGTCAGTAGATAGCACGAGGGTTGTGCTCTCACCGATCATCGCCGGATAAGACGCCATGGTGCGGGTAAATTCATAGAATTCCACGGACTGCGGGCTTTGATTGTAAGCCCGCGCATATATTTCCGTGGCTTTGGCATCCGCCAGACCGCGAATTTCTTCGACCTTTCGATAGGCTTCGGATTGTATTTTGTTTAAGTCACGCACTCGATTACCGCGTATCCTTGCGGCTTCGCCATTACCTTCAGAAAGAAAACGTTCTGCTATCTGCCTACGTTCGCTGATCATGCGGTCATAAATTTTGGGACGTACGCTTTCGTTATAATTAATGCGTTTAAAGCGGATATCCAATAACTCGATACCAAATACACCCACCTTTTCTGCGGCAGCCGCAAATATCTCCTGCTCAACCAACTTGCGTCCTTTCTCGATAGGGACCAATGCGCCTATATTGGATTTCTGCTCTGGCAATGACGCTGTCGATGACGTTGTTGTTGATGACATAAGGGCATCACCAAGTACGGTGGTATCAAGCAGTGGCACTCGATCTTTAGAAGTACGAATAATTTCAATCAATTCGTGTTTGGCGACGGCATTTCGCGTTTCGCTGCCGAGAATATCGTCTAACCTTGATTGCGCGCTGCGTTCATCCCGTAAGCGCAAAAAATACTGTAGGGGATCAACAATCCGCCAACGAGCAAAAAGATCAACAGAGATATACAATTTATCCTTGGTCGGCATATCCGAAGGAGGACCATCCCACTCAAGTACACGTTTATCAATAGGGTTAACTTCTTGGATAAAAGGGACTTTAAATTTTAGACCTGCTTCTACAACAGGCTCGCCTACAGGCTTACCAAATTGAGTAATAATCACCTGCTCAACTTCATCTACTGTGTAAACCGAGCTCACTAATATAAACCCACCAGCAACTAGAAGTAACAACAATACAAACTGCTTAATGTTTTTCATCGTTGTACCTCCTTCTGGGCGTCTAGATTGAGTAACGGCAGCAGGCTACGCATCTCATCATCCACCAGAATTTTTGATTGGATACTCGGCATCACATTCTGCATGGTTTCGATATAGATGCGACGGCGAGTCACTTCAGGTGCTTTACGGAATTCGGTAAATAGCGCATTGAATCGTGCTGTATCACCTTCGGCTTCATTAATACGCTTAAGTCGGTATCCATCGGCTTCACGAATGCGTTGATCTTTTTCACCTTCAGCTAACGGAATGACTTTGTTGTATTCACGCCGCGCTTCATTAATGAGTTTTTCTTTCGACTGCTGCGCCTGATTCACTTCGTTAAATGATTCTTGCACAGGCTTGGGAGGATTGATGTTCTTTAACTGCACCTGATCAATACTGATTCCCATCACATACTTACTCGACAGTTCCTGCATCTTGACCAGCGCATCGATTTCAATTTCTTGTCGACCAATGGTGATAACTTCATCTACAGTTCGATCACCCACCACTTCGCGCATCACAGACTCGGACACATAACGCAGCGTTTCACCGGGATCACGCACTTCAAATAAAAATTTGACCGGGTCTGATATGCGGTATTGAACGACCCATTCAACTAAGGCAGCATTTAAATCACCTGTAACCATCTGCGTTTCGCGCCCCCCATTGCGAGCCCCCTGATAGGGGTCACTGGCACCTGGCGTTGCAAATCCAAATTCCTGTTTTAATTGGCGTTTGACAGGAACAGTCGTTGCCTTATCAATGCCAAGTGGCAGTTTGAAGTGCAATCCAGGTGGCACTTCTTTTAAATACATACCAAAACGCTGCACGACAGCCACAGAGTCACTGGGCACGGTGTAATAGGATGACCAAATACCCAGACCAACAATAATCAGGATAAAAAGTGCCAGCGTCGCACTGGGACTACCGCCAGGCAATAGCCGCTTCAGGGAATCTAATCCGCGCTTTATGAGCAATTCAAGATCGGGGGGTGTTTGAGACTGGGATCCCCAAGGACCTCCAGGGTCATCATTATCTTGGGACGGCATGATATGTTGCCTTTAGGTAGGAATGAATAAAGTTATCCATTCCTACCCAATATGGGGGTTACACAGTGCGATTGCAAGTGGCAAGTGGCAGTATTTGCTTGTGAGACACTCTATTAAACCCGATGATCCTTTGGCCGCCATTTAATCGGGAGGGGCGTTACGAGACATAACCCTGATTGCAGACTGCGCTTTCACCAAGCTGCTTTTAGCTGATCAATAACATTGAGCTGTGATTTCTCAACCATATAGTCAGCGATTTTCTGGCTGGCCTCACGAAGTTTTGTCATGGACGGGTGAATATAGTGTGCATCCACGCCTTCCCTGGCATGACTTAATAATTCATCAATAAGGATTGGGCTGATTTCCAGTTCTGCCCCAATAGACTTGTAGGTTCGACGCAAATCATGATTCGTAACAGATACTCCAGATGCGTTTCTAACGATCTTTCGGGCATCCTTTGTGTCCCTGTAATGCCCGCTGCCAGTAATTCCCGGAAATAGATACTCCGTCTGTTCAGGTAAATTCGCCAATCGATTACGAACAATCGTTTCGGTGGCAGTGTTCAGGGGTAATTCCACCTGCTTGCCGCCCTTCTTGATAATCTTGAAAGTATGCCTATTGAGATCAATACCGGCGATCCGGATAGTCACCGTACCCGTCAACCTTACACCCGAGAACAGCATAAATAACAAAGCATCCCGCCCATTCCGAAAGGCGGAAGTGTGATCATGCTCCCGGAGGCCCAGCACCGCTTTAAGATAGGGTTTGAAATCGCCATCATCCAGGCGCTCGGTGCGACGGTTAGAGCGATTGATGTTAACACCCAGTTGCTTCATCGCCCGGCTAACCGGATTTCGGAGAAAAAGGTCCGACTCGTCATATTTCGCCTGAGCCCAGTTCCATACTGATCTCAATATGCGCATCGCATTGTGCAATTGGGTTTCGCCTTTACCCACTTGCTGGAGGTATACGGCCTTCACCTGCTCTGCCGATATGCTGTACAGAGGCTCATCCAGTAAGTCCACCAACAAAGCCTCACATTTATTTTTGATATCTATCAAATAACGGTCACCGGGACGCCTCTCCGCAACAAAGCCATCGGGTAAATACTCCCCTTCCTGATCTGTTGGTGAGCCAAATATCATGTCTCTGAAAGATCGCTTAGCCGAGAATAGCTGTTGCTCATTATTCTGCTCTGCGGCTAGCTGCTGGGCAAGCAACTGAGGGTCACGCCCTTCTTGTATTTCCAGGAACAGGCTATCCGCTTTCTGCCTCAACTCCGAGACCGGCACTTCCGCGTTTCTCGCCTCGCCGACCTTCATAATTTGCCGTTTATACAGCTTACTTTTTTGCTGGCCGCGAATACGAATCCTTTCATATAGACAGAACGCACTATCTGAATATGATTGATTGGGCCTGACTCTTATAGCCAGATGACTACCATTATCGTAAAGGTATGATTCCTTGGTAAACTCACCGCTATTAATTCGGCGCTCAATTGCGGTTAAGGTTGGCTTGCTGAATTTGATCCGGTTTTCTGATGATCTTCCCATGAACAAGAACTCCTTTTCAGGCGATGATGGGGCTAGATTTGGGATACACCTGGGATACAAAACAGCGTAATTTTTGTATCCCAGAGGAAATATCGAGTAACAGTGAAAATTGACGATCCAGGAAAGAATAAGGCATTAAATCCTTATATATCAACCACTTGAGTAGCGGAAATCAACTTTAAGGAACTTCAATCAACACTGAGGAATGATTATACGAGAAGGATTCAAAATCCGATGCGGTAAAACGCGTGCCGGTTCGAGTCCGGCCTCCGGTACCACTATTCAAGCATGCGTCAAACGGGGTCCCCACTTAAAGGCGGACAGACCGTTTCTCACTAAACCTTTTTGATGATGCCAGCGAAACTGCGAATACACGACAGCCCTCTTTGTGGCGGGCTAGCATGTGCGCCATGAAGATTCCCCATTTTCACGATCTCGGCGAAGGCATCTACTGTATCGATGCTCTCTACATCGCCCCTGAGCTGGCTTGCTGCTACCTCCTGCGTGGCGCGGACGAGTACGCGTTGATCGAGACCGGTACGGCGCGAAGCCTGGAGAACATACTCGCCACCCTCGCCGCACTGGACGTCAGAGCGGAGCAGTTGCGCTACGTCATCCCTACACACGTGCATCTGGATCACGCCGGTGGCGCCGGACAGCTGATGCAGCATTTTCCCGAGGCAACGCTGCTGATACACCCGCGCGGCGCCAGGCACATGATCAACCCACGGCGCCTTGTTTCCAGTGCGGAGCAGGTCTACGGAAAATCGGTCTTCGCCAAACTATACGGAGAGATACTGCCGGTTCCGGAGTCCCGGGTGGAGACACTTGAAGACGGCGCCGGAGTCACCCTGGGCTCACGGATTCTGCGTGTTCTGCATACTAGGGGGCATGCGGACCATCACTACTGCCTGTACGACGAACAGACCGCGGGATGGTTTAGCGGCGATATGTTTGGCGTGAGTTACCCGAGAACCCGCTTCCCGAGAGGTGACTTCGTCATGCCTGCCACCACCCCGACTCAGTTCAATCCGCAGCTCTACAAGCAGTCGGTTCGAAGGCTGGCGGATTCAGGGCCACGGCAAATGTACCTCACGCATTACAGCGCCCTGCCCTTCGTCAGCGCTCATGCTGATGCCCTGTGCCGCCAGATCGATGCCTACGCCGATCTCGTTACGGCCGACGAAGACCCGGGGGTGGAAGAAACCGTAGACGCGATCATGCAGATTACCGTCGCCGAACTCCGGCGTATCGTGGACGGGGAGCAAGCCGGCATCACCGCGCAGTCGCTGGAGGCCGATGCCCAACTCAATGCCCAGGGCATTCTTTTCCTGCGCCACGCGAAGGCGTAAGCCCATAGGGCCGGCTAAACGGTGAGGGAGTGAGACCGCTCTCTCAACTAATCGCGAAAGCCCTGCGGGTTCTTCAACTGCCAGCGCCAGGAATCCTCGCACATGCGCTCGATCCCCAGCTCCGCGGCCCAACCCAGGCGCTCCTTTGCCAGGCGGGGATCGGCATAGCATTCCGCAACGTCACCGGGCCGGCGGGCAACGATTTCGTAGGGCACTGACTGCCCACTGGCCTCTTCAAATGCCCGGACCACATCGAGCACGCTGTAGCCCTGACCCGTGCCGAGATTCACGATCAACGGTTGGCCCTGAGGGACAGACAGCAGGGAGGCCAACGCCGCCACATGCCCCGCTGCGAGATCGAGTACGTGGATGTAGTCCCGCACCCCGGTGCCGTCCGGCGTGGGATAGTCGCCCCCAAAAACACTGAGCCGCTCGCGCTTCCCGACCGCTACCTGAGCCACGAACGGCATAAGGTTGTTGGGAATTCCGGATGGATCTTCGCCGATGAGCCCGCTGGTGTGCGCGCCCACGGGATTGAAGTAGCGCAACAGGGCAATCCGCCAATCCGGATCCGCTGCGGCGAGATCGATCAACATATCCTCAATCATCAGCTTGCTGCGACCGTAGGGATTGGTCGCCGAGCGGGGAAAGCTCTCGGTAATCGGTACGCTCGCGGGGTCGCCGTACACCGTGGCAGAGGAACTGAATACAAGCTGACCGGTGCCAGCGGAGCGCATCGCCCGCAGCAGGCTGATCGTGCCGGCGACGTTGTTGTCGTAGTACTCTACGGGCTTGCTCACCGATTCGCCCACGGCCTTGAGGCCGGCAAAATGCACAACGGCATCCGGCTGAAAGGCATTGAGCGCCTTGGTCAGAGCAACCTCATCGCGAATATCAACCCGGAACAGCTCAGGCCTCTGGCCCAGAATGGTATCGAGGCGCGCCACAACCCGTTCAGAGCTGTTACTGAGGTTATCGAGAAGCGCTACCTCCCAACCCGCCTCGACGAAGGCGATACAGGCGTGAGACCCGATGTATCCGGTGCCGCCGGTAAGAAGAACGCGCTTGCCCCTGCCCATGTGACCTGATCCTCAATATCGCCAGCCAAAGCTAACAGCGGCCCCAATCAGATCAAAGCTTTAACGAAGTCCTTTGCTAGTATTGAGCGGTCCGTCCCAGGAAATCTCCACGATGCTCGTTCTCGTCACTGGCGCAGCCGGCTTTATCGGCTTCCATACCTGCCGCCGCCTGCTTGAGCAGGGACACGAGGTCGTCGGCATTGACAGTCTCAACGACTACTACTCCGTGCAGCTCAAGCGGGACCGCCTGGCGTTGCTCCAGGGAAACGTCCATTTCCGCTTCCAGCACCTCGCCCTGGAAGACAGCGCGGGTATGGAGGCTCTGTTCAGAGACAATATTTTCGACTGCGTGATCAACCTCGCCGCTCAGGCCGGCGTACGCTATTCGCTGGAAAACCCCCAGGCTTACATAAGCGCGAACGTCACGGGCTTCACCAATGTCCTCGAATGCTGTCGCCACGCGGGTACAGCCAACCTGATCTACGCATCGAGCAGCAGCGTCTACGGCATGAACACGAACATGCCGTTCTCCGTGCACGACAACGTTGACCACCCGGTGTCGCTCTATGCGGCCACCAAGAAAGCCAACGAGCTCATGGCCCATACCTACTCACACCTCTACGGCCTGCCCACCACGGGACTGCGGTTTTTCACGGTATACGGGCCCTGGGGACGTCCCGATATGGCGCTATTCCTGTTCACCCGCGCAATTCTCGCGGATGAACCGATCAAGGTATTCAACCAGGGCAAAATGCGCCGCGACTTTACCTACATTGACGACATCGTCGAGGGTGTCGTTCGCCTGTGCAAGAAACCAGCGACGCCGGATAGCAGTTGGAAAGCGGGCAACCCGGACCCGGGCAGCAGCAGCGCGCCCTACCGCCTTTTCAATATCGGCAATAACCAGCCGGTCGAACTACTGAAGTTCATCGAGGCTATCGAAAAAGCGCTGGGGCGCGAAGCCAGGAAAGACCTGCTGCCGATGCAGCCGGGAGACGTACCGGCCACCTATGCCGATATCGACGCGCTAAGCGACTACGTGGACTATCGCCCGGCAACGAGCATCGAACACGGCATCGGCCGTTTCGTGGATTGGTATCGCGAGTACTACGCGCACACATAGATCCATCTTTTCACCGACAAGCGCAGGCGCCGCCGGGCAAACACGGGCATTTGTGCATCCAGGCAATTAGTTAAGGAGAAACTCAATGAATGTGGTGATGATCGGTGCGGGGTACGTGGGACTCGTATCCGGTGCCTGCTTCGCTGAATTCGGTGCGCGCGTGACTTGTATCGACAAAGTCGAAGAGCGGGTAGAAGCACTGCGCCAGGGTCGTATTCCCATCTACGAACCTGGGCTCGACGACCTGGTGGAGCGCAACGTCGCCGCCGGCCGACTGTCCTTTGGCACTGACCTCGCCAGCAGCGTTGCTGACGCCGACCTCGTCTTCATCGCCGTAGGCACGCCCACGCGACGCGGTGACGGCCACGCCGACCTCAAATATGTCTACGCGGCCGCGGAAGAAATCGCCGCAAATCTGAACGGTTACACGGTGGTCGTCGACAAATCGACGGTTCCCGTGGGCACGGCCCGGGAAGTAGCGCGAGTCATCGGTAAGACCAACCCCGACGCGGATTTCGACGTCGCCTCAAATCCCGAGTTCCTCCGTGAAGGCTCCGCCATCGGCGATTTTCTCCGGCCGGATCGCGTGGTCATCGGGGTCGAATCCGAGCGCGCCGAAGCTTTGCTCCGCGAGCTGTACCGTCCCCTCAACCTGATCGAGGCTCCCATACTCGTCACCGATCTCGAAAGCGCCGAGCTCATCAAGTACGCCTCGAACGCTTTCCTCGCGACCAAGATCAGCTTCATCAATGAGATGAGCCAGCTCTGCGAAAAAACCGGCGCCGACGTCAACGCCGTGGCCAAAGGCATGGGCATGGACAAGCGCATTGGCAACAAGTTTCTGCATGCCGGACCGGGCTACGGTGGATCTTGTTTTCCCAAGGACACCCTGGCTCTGAACCGCATCGCCCAGGAGCACGGGGTAAGCAGCCGGATCGTCGAGTCCGTCGTCGAAGTCAATGCGTCCCAGAAGGCGAGGATGGTCTCGAAAATTCGCGACGCCCTGGGAGGATCCGAGGCGGACAAGCGCATCGCGGTACTTGGCCTTACCTTCAAACCCGAAACGGACGACATGCGCGATGCCCCGGCCCTCGCCATTCTTCCCGCCCTCGCTGACCGCGGCGCGCTTGTAGTCGCCCACGACCCCGAAGGCATGGATGAGGCCCGGCAACTCCTGCCCGAGAGCATCGAGTTCGCCGAGACTATTGAGGCGGCTGTGGAAGACGCCGATGCCGTCGTACTCATGACCGAGTGGAACCAGTATCGGGGTCTGGACCTCAAGGCGCTCAGCGCCGCGATGCGCGGAGACGCGTTTGTCGATCTGCGCAATGTTTACGAGCGCTCGCTCATGGAGCGTGCTGGCCTGGTTTACACCTGCGTCGGCCGCTGATCACACAGCGCCGGAGCCGGCTGGCCATCGATCTGGACGCGTGTTAGCGTGACCGCGTGTCAGGCGCCGTGCAGGGACCACAGCGCAGGCACCGATTGGAGATGCCTGACCAGGGATCTCCGCCGCGGGGTCAAGGCAACTACTCCCTGGTGTGAGCTCCGAGGTTGTCCAGCCCCGGCTGCACTGACAGGACAAGGCTGAGCCCCCGGCACCGCCGCATGTCTACGGTGCGAATGAGGGGGACGGTACGGCTCAACCGCGCCAGCTTCCCTCACCCTGAGAAACTGTCCCGGGTATTGGGGAAAGCCATGCGCAACTTTCGCGAGACTCTGCTGCACGCGAACCGCCTGCACACAAAGCTCTCGCTTGAAAATCGGTCCCGCCACATTCCGCAGTCCAAGAGTCGGCAATGAGCATTTCCGCGCGCATCAACCTGCTCATAACAACGCTGGCTATCCTTGCGGGGCTCATCCTCACGGTATTTGTCGGGCAGCGCGACTTCGCCTATCAACGTGACGCCATAACCCTGGCGGCGTCTAGTCTTGTGGGGTCAAAGCCACGCCTCTCACTCAGCCTTTACTTCCGCGATGAAGCAGAGATAGACGGCACGCTGCGCGAAGCGTTGGAGCTGTCGCCGGCAATCAAACAGGTTACGCTGCACGACAGCCAGGGTGCGGTGCTCGCCGGACGCGCTCGTGGCGATGAGTCGTTTGATGTCCCGCCCAACCTCGCGAGCCTTCGTGAAGACCTCCCTCCCCTGGACCGGGGCCTGGCCTGGCGAGAAGGTGGTAGAGCGCCAGCTGAGCTGGGGATGCTGCGCCGGGCCAGCTTCGGCGAACGTACGCTCTATCTGACGATTCCTGTCGTATCCGTGGTCAATCCCCAGGATCAGGAACTGAGCCGCGAGGAATTTGCCTCGGCGCTGACCTTTCCCGGGCAGATCAGCAGTCTCCACGTGGTTGGCTACCTGAACGTGGCGCTCAGTAGCACCCTGCTTTGGAACCTCACCTTGCCGACTATCGCGCTGTCCGCGGGATTCGGACTATTCATCGTGTTCCTGTTTTGGCTCATCGCCCGAATCACGACACGTCGCATCATGGCCCCCCTGGGTGAATTGGCGCAGGCTGCCGACGAGATTGTCGCCGGCCGCCAGACGCAGACCCTGCCGCTTCAGGGCAGTGGTGAAGTGCGCGACATCGCGGAAGTGTTCAACGGCATCATCACGGGGCTGCACCAGTACACCAAACGCATGGACACCGATCGGCAGATTCTCAGTCTCAAGGTGGATGAGCGAACTCAACAGCTCAGCGAAAAACAGCAGGCGCTGACCCAGGCGAACCGCAGCGTCAGTGAAGCGCAGGACCGGGCCCGTCATCTCGCCTACTTCGACAGCCTGACCTCGCTTCCGAACCGTAGACTTTTCCGAGAGCAGTTGACGCTGATGCTGCGGCTGGCGAGACGTGCGCAGCAGAGACTCGGCCTGTTACTCGTCGATATCGACAATTTCAAGCGCGTCAATGATTCCCTGGGCCCTGGAGCGGGAGATCGTTTGCTCAAGGCCGTCAGCGAACGCCTTGCAGACGGGGTTCGTGACAGCGATGTACTGCATCGCGGCGCCGAGCGCGACAGCGCGATCATGGACCTGTCGCGCATGGGCGGCGACGAGTTCACGGTCGTTCTCAATAATCTGGAAAGCACCGATGCCGCCAGGCTCGTCGCCGAACGATTGAGCAAGTCCATCGCCGCCCCCATGGACATCGACGGTCAGGAGGTCATCGTCACCTGCAGTATCGGTATCGCCCTCTTCCCCGATGACGGCGCGGAAGTGGAAGCCCTGATGGGAGCGGCAGCGGCCGCCATGGGCTCCGCCAAGGAGCGCGGCAAGAACCGTGTCGTCATCTTCGATTCGGAGATGGAAGCCGCGAATCGCGAACGGCTGCAGCTGGAAACCGATCTGCGCAAGGCCGTGGAGCGCGACCAGTTGGTGCTCCATTACCAGCCGCAGGTCGACGCAGAGACAGGCGAAGTCTGCGGCGCCGAATCGCTCGTGCGCTGGCAGCATCCCGAGCACGGCATGATCCCGCCCTTTAAGTGGATTCCCATCGCTGAAGATCTGGGCCTGATTGAGGGGGTGGGCGACTGGGTCCTGCGCCAGGCCTGCCGCGATCTGCACCAGCTCCGCAAGGACGGTATCCGGCTCCCGAAGCTGAGCGTGAACGTGTCGCCGCTACAGCTGAATGACGACTTCATCTTGCGCTTGCCCGACGTGCTGGGGGACTTTGGAATCAGTCCGGATTCGATTGAGCTGGAACTCACGGAAGGAATTCTGGTCGATGATCAGGAGAACACACTGGAGCGGGTCAACAAGCTCAAAGCGCTGGGAGTTCGCCTTTCCGTGGACGATTTCGGTACCGGCTACTCGTCGCTGAATTACCTGACGCGACTGCCACTGAACGAAATAAAGATTGATCGCAGCTTCGTGCTGGGCCTGAGCCTGGGCGGGGCTAACGTGGAGCTGCTGCGCGCGATTATCGCCATGGCGAAAAGTTTGAAGCTGGATATTGTTGTAGAAGGCGTGGAACGGGTGCCAGAACTTGAGTTCTTCCGCAAACAGTCAGCGCACGTGATTCAAGGCTTTCTGTTCAGCCCGCCGGTCCCGGTGGCCAAGCTGCGGAGCCTGCTTGTGCCCGGGTACTTCAACAAGCATCTGGCGCGCGTATACCAGGAAAACCTGGACGGCGAGCTCGATATGCACAAAGCGTGAGCCCGCTAAGACTGCGTGCCATCTTCCTGTGCTGCGGCACTTTTGCGTTGACTCGCGGCGGCTTCCTGCTGCTGCTTTCTAAGGGCCTGAACCTTCGTCAGGTTTTGACGGAACGCATCCACCATCTTATCGACGCCCGATGGATTGAGTCCTCCCTCATTACCCGCGACCGAGTAGGTTGCATAGATTCCGCAGGCCGTCATCAATGACCAGGACACAACGTTGATGGGGATACCCTCATCTTTCATGTCATTGGCGAGCTCGATGAATCGCTGCATGCAGGCATCGTGCTGCGTAGTCTTTTCTTCTGCCACTACGTGGCTCCTTGTGCACTTCAACAGGCGGCGCAGTGTAGCACTGCTCAAAACGAGGAACGGTGGTCAAAGCACGCTGAACGCGCTCCCGATGCACGCCCGGGCTCACGATGCAACGCTTGTGCCGCAGCGGGCTGTTGTTTAGCCTGCAGCGCTTTTTTCGGGCTTGAGTCGTTCCGTGTTATCGACCCCGCAAGTCTTTTCCCAGCGGCAACGCTTCGCTTTCGGACTCAAGCGTCTGGCCGCCACCTGTCTCTGCCTGTGCTCTGCGAGCTTGGGGCATGCCCAGGGCGGTGGCACAGCTCCGGCAACTTCCTGGCGCCTGGAAGCCGGCGCCGGCGTGGAATACGACAGCAATGTGTCGGTAGACGAGGTGGATCTCTCAAGCGGGCAGTCTGACTACGCAATCACAGCGGACTTCAAGCTGAGTGCCCGACATCGCTTCGACTCAGCGACGGTCGGCACCCTCACCTACGACGTAGGGCGCAGCGACTATGCCGAGTTCTCCCGCGTTGACCGGCTTACGCATATTGTTGGCGCTGATGTCAGCACCGATCTGGGAAAGAGCAGCGCGGGTCTCTCCATCTATTACATCGACTCGCGCCTCGATGAAGAGGCATTTCTCAATTTTCTCCGCGTGTCGCCATCGATGTCCGGCTTTCTATCGCAACGCTGGTTTGCGCGCGGCGCTTATGTGTACTCGGAGCGGGATATTGATTCCCGCCCCCTGCGCGATGCCAACACGCACAGCGCCGAAGCGGACCTGTACTACTTCCACCGCGGTCTGCGCAGTTACGCCAACGTTGGCTATCGCTTCCGCGATGAGAACGCCGTGGCCGATGAACTGGATTTTCTGGCGCACTCACTGAAGTTTCGCTACATCCGTCGCTTTGACCTGTGGAAGCGCAAGGCAAAGACCGAGATCGCTCTGCGTTACGAAGTGCGGGACTACCGCTCCGAGGAACCGACGATCAATGAGCGGCGGCAGGATGACCGCCTCCGCCTGAAGCTGGACTTCGAGATACCGATCAACGACAAGTTTACCTGGCAGGCCTACTACAGCTACGGGGACTATGAGTCCAATCTGCCGCGCGCGGACTTCATACAGACGATATTTGGCACGCGGCTGCAGTACACCTGGTAGGGTCCTAGGGGGAACAGAGGCTCAGCGGTGGGAACAGGTCGTTTGAAGCTGCTCCTGGACCTGACCGACTCACCGCCGAATTAGAGAGCGCTCAGGCGCAGTAAACCGTAGCCGTAGATGGAGTCACGCCCTGGCGGACCGATGTCCTCGGCGTTTTCAAGGAGCGACGCGATGATGTCTGTTTTGGGCATCATTCTGCTCAGGCGGGCGGCCGCCGTAACGGCGAAGGGCACAGCAAACGAGGTGCCGGACGACGTCGCGTAGCCACCTCCGGCACGGGCGTGGCGCAAATCCACCCCTGGCGCGGCCAGCGCCAGGTAGTCGCCACGATTGGCTAGGCGAAACACCTGCTGCGTCGCGTCCACGGCTGTTACCGCGACCACGCTTTCGTATGCGGCGGGATACATGGGTCTCGCCACGGGCCCGCCATTCCCCGCCGCTGCCATCACCACGACGTGCTGCTCAGAGGCACGGGACAGGGCTTTTTCCAATAATCGGTTAGGAGGTCCGGCGAGACTGATGTTGACCACGTCGACTTGCGAGGACATAAGCCAATCAAGAGCCCGAATCAGACTTACCGTACTGGCAATCTCTCCCCGGTCTTTGTCGATCTCGAAAACCGAGGCCGCATAGAGCTGCGCATTGGGCGCGAGACCCTGATATTCATCGGAATTTGCCGCGATGATGGAAGCGATCGCAGTGCCATGAAAATCAGGCGCGTCGGCGCCCTGGCGCGCGAAGGAGCGGGCCTCAATGCGCGACCGAAGCAACGCCGGATGCTCCGTGTCAACGCGGCTGTCGATCATCCCCACGCGGACCTCCAGCTCATCCAGGTCCGTCGGGAAGGCCATGGCCGCGCGTGGTGCGACGCCGTCCTCTGCTGCCGGGCGCGGCGTCCCGGCCGTGTAAAAGTGGTTCAGGTCCACCTCAGCGCGGTCCTTGCCGACCACGTCGATGACGCCATTGCGAACGTCGGAGATGTCGAAGGACGACGGGGCTGCAACTTCCGCGAGCCGCAAACCCAGGGCCGGCAGCTCGGTGACGGTATCGAAGAGATAACCCTTGCTCGTGAGTTCGCTGAATACGGCGGGCTCCGCCATCACCAGCCACTGCTCCTTGAGAATACGGCTTTCGTCAATCTCGAGGTCGCTCTCAAGACTATCGACAATCTCATCGATCTCCTGCTCCAGTCGATCTTCGATGGCAAGCATGACCCGGCTGTCGACGTCTTCCTCTACCGACGCCTCGACGGCGTCCTGTACTCCGGACTCGACATCTTCTTCCACAGTGGCCGCGATGCTGTCTTCTAGAGACTCTTCCACTGTCACGGCGATACCGTCTTCCACAGACTCCTCGACGCTCTGTGCCACGCTTTCTTCTACGGCGCTTTCAATGCTGCCTTCGATGGAGGTCTCTACTGCGCTTTCCACCGCGTCTCCTACCGCGTCTGCTACCGCGCCCTCGACGGCACTCTCCACCGCGACTTCAACTGTGCTTTCGATCGTTCCCTCGATCGCGCCTTCTACAGCACTTTCAACGGACTCAGCGACGTCAGCTTCAATCGACGCCTCAGCCGCGTCGGTGGCGGCCTGTTCCACGGCAGCTACGGCAGCGTCCTCCGCCGCTTCCTCGAGAGCAATGAGGAGGTTCTCTTCGATGTCGGCCTCAATGCCGGCTTCAACGACTTCGCCCACGCTATCGTCGATCGCGCTTTCGATGTCGGCTTCTACGACCGCTTCGACACCGGCCTCGACGCTGGCAAGAACTTCGTCCTCCACCACCGCTTCCACGGCGAGTTCAACGTTGTTCTCCACACCGGCTTCGACGCTAGCCGCGACGGAGGCCTCGACCGAAGACTCGATAACACTTTCGATCGCGCCCTCTATTTCGGTCTCAATGCCGGCCTCGATGTCGCTTTCAACGGCGTTTTCGACACTGTCTTCCACGGAGTCCTCGACAGCCAGCTCAAGGCTGTCCTCCACACCGAGCTCGATTCCGCTTTCGATACCCTCGACAACGCTGTCTTCGAAATTTCGCTCCAACTGCTCGTCCAGCGCCGCCGCCACCGCGTCGTCAATGCTGTCTTCCACGCTGGCATCGACGGTTTGTTCAATGGTTTCTTCGATATTGTCTTCAATGTTCTCCTGGATGTTCTGCTCCGTGGCAAACTCGACGGCATCCTCGACACGCCGCTCGACGCTCTCGCCCAAGGTCTCCTCGATGCGGTCGAGGGTGAGAAAGCCGCCCACGGGAAGCTGCGCCAAAGCACCCGGTGCGATGAGAAGCATCAGGAACGTGGAGATAGGGTTTTTCCAACGGTGGAACGCTGTGGATCGACGACTCTCCAGGAGAGGAGCGTGTGCGCGACTCGTATCGGCCGCTATTGCGCCTCCGGTTGCGCGGGCGGTTTCGCCGTCTTCCTGTGCCTGAAGCATGATTCTTTGGATCATCTGTGCTGTCAGCTCTTGTCAGTTGATAGACACCAGCAGAGTTGTCTGGCACTCGCTTGCGGTCTGCTAAAGATAACGAATGACCATCGACATGATTCCCTCGGCGCCAGATACATCTGGCCTGCTTTCGGGCTACGTCTTCGCTGTTTCGGTGCTGCTCCCAGGTTATTCCCGGGCTGTTTTCAGGGCTATTACAGGGCTATTCCCACACAATTCCAGCGCCATTCCTTCACGATGTACGGGCCGGAAATCCAATTGACCTGCTTTCAGGCATCGATTTCCCCTTGTCATAGCCCCCGTGGGGACTTGATGCAAGCTCCAAGTTGCTGAAAAAAATAGACTTTTCTGAGCAATCTGGACTAGGGAATAATAGCCTCAGCTAAACGTCGAACAGTCTAGCAGGGAATGCATGGCCACGCCTCGGAACCGAAAACTCAGTGACAGCCAGAGTGAAGCGCTCATGGGAGAGCTTAAGGGCCTCAAGCGCTTCAGCCTGTCACTGACCGCCAGCGCAGCGGATGCCGATGATCTGCTGCAGGCGACCGTTGAACGACTGCTGGAACGCGGCATACCCGAAGACGCGCACACGGCGCGCTGGGCATACCGGGTCTGCAAAAACCTGTGGATCGACGAACTGCGGTCCCGTGAAGTTCGGGTGCGGCATGTAAAAACGGCGGTTCAGTCAGGGGAGGCCGTGGACGTGGTTCCCTCGGCCGAAACGCAATCCGCCGGGGAGCAGACACTGGCGGCGGTGAACAGGGCGCTGCATCGGCTCCCCGAGGAGCAGCGGATGGCGTTGACGCTCGTGGCCGTGGAGGGCAAGAGCTACGCCGAGGCTGCGGAGATTCTTGAGGTGCCGATCGGAACGATTATGAGCAGGATCGCGCGGGCGAGAAAGCAGTTGCTTGAGTCCACCGCCTAACGGCAGGAAGCGGCGTTGGCACCGAGAGCGGCAGCGATGACGTCAAGGAAGCCGTCAACAAACGTGCTACGGGATTAGGGCGCAACGGCTATAAGAGATGAACTAGAACAGACAAACAAGTCGAAAACTCAGCAAAAAACTAAAAGACCAAAGTAGAAACAGCAAGCAAAAGAATATCTAGGAGCGGGCGGCCATGGCGCCACAGATTACAGAACAGGACATCGCATTACTCTCGCGCTATCTCGATGGCGAGATGCAGCCCAGGGCGGCGCGCGAATTTGAAGGCCGACTCGACGTCGAGCCCGAGCTTCGCCTCGGACTGGTCAAGCTTCAGGAACTGAACCATCGCCTGCGCGATGTTCTCGGTGAAGATGCCAGCGTACCTTCTGGAGTGGAGGCAATGCTGCAGCAGCGCGTCGATCTTGGCGATAGCATCGCTCAGGAGCGCTCCGGCGACGCCAGAGTCAGTGTGGTTTCTGACAGCAACGTTCTGTCCTTTCCCGCGCCGTCCCGTTCACGCAACGCTCTGCGGTGGCCGGCAGCGATCGCGGCCTCTGTCGTTCTTGCCTTAGCGGTGGGCGTGAGCCTCGACGGCGGCAACACCTCCTCGAACAGTCTTCCCGGCAATGATCGGCTTGTCAGTGACGCCCTGGACAGGCAGGCATCCGGTGATGGCTGGGCTCGCCTGGCCGACGGACGTGAGCTGCAGCCCGTGCTGACCTTCCCTCACCAGGACGGCAGCTGGTGTCGGGAGTACTTGCTCCGTGGCGGCAGCGCAGATTGGCGCGCCGTGGCCTGTCGCGAGGGTGGACGCTGGGTTACGCAGGCGGCCGGATTGGAGTCATACATCGACTCCGGAAATGCCTACCGTCCGGCCGGTGCTGAAGATGCTGCACCGGTAGCTGTTTTCATCAGTCAACATGCCGCAGATATCGCTCTGGATCGTGCTGCCGAGGGCGAATTGATCGAACAGTGGGGCCATTAGGTCGAGCTTAGGTGCCCCTTCTCACCCAGTTGGATCGCGTTGAGGCTGATTTCGCCTGAGAACAAACGTAGAAGCACAGCTTTGGCCGTCCGTAGCTTCTCCATTTCTTTACCTCCTGCCTCTAGCCCCTACAGCTTAGCCCTGCGCTGACGTCCGCCAACGTCAGGTGCACGGTTAAGTGCACGCCGAAGTTCAAATTTCCCGGCGGTATACCGGGTGAGCAAACTTCGCCATCCACGCGACGATGCTCAGGCCTAGAAATCTTGACGACGAACGCTCAAGGGTACTCGGGAACAGAGGCTAGAACCTACCGAGTGGAAGGTGGCGAATTGGAAAGCCGCGAAGAAGAAGAGTGGCAAAAAGGGAAAGTGGCTAGGCAAGGCCAGGACGCCGCCTCTGTCGCTCCCCAGCTCGTTCTGAATCGCTCCCGCCCCGCCATCTGGAACAGCGGTCATGATCGATTGGCTTCCATTTGCGCGCTCATTAGGTGCGAGCGCCATCAAGTCGAAGTTTGAACTGAAGAACGGTTTCAAGGCACCCAAGAACGTCGCAGGCCTTCCCTGCCGGGGTGTTTCACTCCACCTCTAACGAAGGGACGGGTCAGAGCGCCTCATATTCCCCAAAAGAAAGACATCGTCATAAAAAAATTGCGACGAGTTGGCCTTGAAAAGAGATTGGGCCCAATCCGGCTCGCGCGGAAGTCGCCGAGCGGCCCTGCAGCTGCACTAAGATCCCGTTACTCGCCGGCGCCTTCGCGCCTGCCACAGATAGCCTTCCGTGCTTCCTGAGGTTCTTTCGACGATCACTCGCCCTTGGGGTGGGTTCTGCGCCGCGAGTGTTCCATGAGCGCCCAAAGCACGTTGCTGGAACTCACCTGCCCAACGAGGCGTCCCTGCTCAATCACGGGACGACGTCGCTGACGGGTCGCAAGCATATCGGCCGCGACTTCGACGATACTGTTCCCCGGCGAACAGCTGATCACTTCGTGGGTCATGGCGTCGCGAACCAGGGCGTGTTCCGGGTCGCCCTCGTTGTACAGGGCATTAAGCACCGTCCGGATGCAGTCGATCTCCGACAGCACACCCACGGGGTTGCCATCGTCATCGATGACGGTCACACCGGTCAGCTTGTATTCCACAAGCATCTCAATAGCCTGAACCAGGTTGTCATTGCAGTTGATCGTCAGAGGATTGCGGCGCATGCAATCCCGGATAGTGCTCGGCGTCGGCATGGTGGTGGGTTCCCGTACTTTTGAGCGGCATAAATTAACGCCTGGCGGCAGCCTGGTCCACGCTCCCGGAATACCTTTCCGATATCCTTGACGAAAATCATCGAGGGAGCTCACGCATGTATCCAGATATCGACTTTCGGGAAAAGGTAGTGTGGATCACCGGCGCGTCCTCGGGTATCGGTGAAGCCGTAGCCCTGGAGCTGGCCGCCCGAGGCGCCCAGCTTGTGCTCTCGGCCCGCAATCGCGCTGAGCTTGAGCGCGTGGCCAGGGCCTGCGCCAACACCGGCGCGGCTGAAACCATGGTACTGCCGCTGGACATCACGGCCTACGACGCCATGGACGGGGCGGTCCGGGACGTTCTTGAGCGATTTGGCGCCATTGACCTGCTGCTGAACAACGCCGGCGTTTCTCAGCGCTCGTTCTGCCGCGACACGAAATTCGAAGTCTATCGGCAGATGATGGAGATCAATGTACTGGGACAAATCGCCCTGACCCAGGCCGTTTTGCCCGCGATGCTGGAGCGTGGTGACGGGCATATCGCCGTCACCTCGAGTGTCGCCGGTAAGCTGGGGGCGCCGCTGCGCACGGGCTACTGTGCCGCCAAACATGCGGTTATGGGATTCTTTGACGCCCTTCGATCGGAAGTCGCTGCCGACGGGCTACGGGTGACGACGATCACCCCGGGCTTTATTCGCACCGCCGTGGCGAAAAACGCCCTGGGTGGCGACGGCCGGCCCATGGGCGCGAGCGACGGCTACATTGAGGGCGGCATGGACGTCGAAGAATGCGCGGCCGTTATCGTGCGCGGCTTCGAGGAGGGGAACCCCGAGATTGCCGTGGGCGGTCCTGAAGTAGATCTGCTGGACCTCAAACGCAAGGACCCCGAGAGTGTTTTTCGAACGGTGGAGGTCATGGCCGCGCAGCTTCGCAACGCCGGCTAGCAAGGCACCCCTCTACCTCCGTATCTAAGCGCCACTGAGGCGGGCACGAATGCGAGAATCGCGCTAGCCTCTGGACCCGATGACATTACTGCGAGACCCACGCCATGTACTGCAGCCCCAGCTCCCTCCGACCCGCCAGCTGCCATCTGCATGGAGTGATCGCAGCCGCGGTTCTTGCGGTCACGACGGCGGCGTCGGGTTCGCCGAGCGCGGTGGCTCAGCCCGCCGGACCCGCAGAACAACGCGTTGCCGCCTCCGTTGCGCGTATCGAGAACCTGGATCAGGACTACCGCGCCGTTATCACCCTGGACCCGCAGGCGCTGGCTACGGCCCGGATGCTCGACCGACAGCGGCGGGCCCCGGGCCGGCTGCACGGCGAGCCCATTCTGCTCAAGGACAACATTGAATCGGTCGGCCTGCCTACGACGGCGGGCTCCCTCGCGCTCGCCGAAAACAACACGGGCAGGGACGCAAGCCTGGTCAGTGCCCTGCGCAGCGAGGGAGCGGTGATTCTGGGAAAGGCCAACCTCAGCGAGTGGGCAAACTTCCGCTCGGAGCACTCGAGTTCGGGCTGGAGCGCCGTCGGTGGTCAAACGCGCAACGCCATAGATCCTCTGCGCACCCCCTGCGGCTCCAGCTCCGGCTCCGCCGTGGCCGTCGCCCTGGGCTATGTCCGGGTCGCCATTGGCACCGAGACTTCCGGCTCCATCATTTGTCCCGCATCCATTAACGGCGTTGTGGGCTTCAAACCTACCCACGGACTCGTCAGCGGCGACGGCATCGTCCCCCTGGCACTGACCCAGGACACGGCGGGACCGATCGCCGCAGACGTGGAACTCGCCGCACGCACTCTGGCCGTTATGGTGGATCCGTCGGCCCGCGATGCCGAGGACATCCGCCGCGGTCTTATTGCTCTCGATGACGTAACGGATCTGCGTGGCCTGCGTTTCGGCATCTATGCCAATACCCTGGGCTACGATGTACGACGCGACGCGAACCTTGAGCGCGTTACTGCCCTGCTGCAGGCCGCGGGGGCAACCATAGTTCCCGGTCTGCGCATCGACCCCTATGATGGCTATGGAGCCGACAGCTACGACGTCCTGCTCTGGGAGTTCCGACGCGATCTGAATGCCTACCTCTCAGCGCTCCCGAATCCGCTCAACCAGCTCAGCCTCGATGGGATTATTCGTTTCAACGACGAGAACGCAGACCGGGAACTTAAGCGCTTCGATCAGTCGATCTTTCTTCGTTCCCAGGCACTGAAGCTCACGGAAGACGCCTATCGGGATAAGCGCGAGCGGACCCGGACCGCCATGCGTACCGAGGGTCTTGACCGCCTCTTTGCGGAAAACCGGCTGGATGCCCTTATCGGCGTCAGTACCAGCGTGGGCTGGCTCATCGACTGGGTGAACGGCGACGCGTCCTTCGGTCGCAGCATGGCCGGACCCGCGGCCGTCGCAGGCAATCCCCATATCACGCTGCCGCTCGCGGAAATTGAAGGCCTGCCTCACGGCATTTCACTGATCGGGGAGCGCTGGAAAGATCACCGCCTCGCGGCCATCGCCCGGCTCCTGGATGACACGGCGGCGCCCTGACGCGAATGTACCCTCGCCTATCGACGCATTGACCCGACGTAGGAATCGGGAAAATATCGTGGCGGCGGCACCTGGAGCTCGGCCCGAGCGTGCCTGACCGGCAGCCACACTTGAACGCAAAAGCCGCAGAAAACTCATAGAGAGAGCCACGAGCATGCAGGCCTACGACGACGCCTTCGCCGCAAGCTTTTCCCGGATCATGGGGACCGGCGCCTACAACCCCGAGTTCATCGGCCGATTCTACGACCTCTTTCTGGCCAGTTCCCCCGAGATCGCGGCTCGCTTTAGCGATACGAACATGAGCCGTCAGAAAACCATGCTCCACGACTCATTCACCACGCTGATCGACTTCAACCAGCATCGCCGCGTTACACCGCAGATGCGCCATCTGGGACAGGTGCATGGTCCCTCGCGCAGCAACGTAGAACCTTCGCTCTACGTCCTCTGGCTCGACAGTTTAATGAGAACGGTCAGCGAATTTGATCCCGCCTTCGACAGCGACGTGGAACTGGCCTGGCGCCTTACGCTAGCTCCCGGAATTGCCTATCTTCAGCACGCCCACCGCCATCCGTCCGCCGCCGAAACGGCCTGATCTCGCGAACTTTACGGCGGCAGCGGGGTCCACACTGCAATCCCGCTATGTGTGCGGGGTGTATGCCCATCCCGCGAGCTGAGTATGAAAACCCGCTTACAAGCAGTCCTTTCCCGCTTCCGAAACTCCCACCGCGCGGCGCGGCGGGGAATGCTATTTGCGCTACTCATGCTTGTCCTGTTGATTCTGGGTCGGCCGGCGCTGGCGATCGAGGCGTCGACGCAGAGCTGGGACGAACTGCTCCAGGCTTGCGTCCACGACATCAACGATGGCGCCAGTACGGCCGTTGATTACGACTGCTTCGCTGCTCGAAGAGATGAACTGCGCCGCTACCTCGACAGTCTTTCCCAGGTCGACGCTGAAACCTTCGCTTCCCGCCCCCGCGACGACCGCCTGGCTTTTCTCATTAATGCCTATAACGCCTGGACCGTCGAACTCATTCTCACGGAGTGGCCCGACCTTGACTCGATCCGGGATCTCGGCGGCCTGTTTTCTTCGCCGTGGAAGAAGGAATTCATACCGCTGCTTGGAACGACGCTGAGCCTCGACGACATCGAGCACGGCATGATCCGTAAGGCCGGTAGCTACGACGAACCGCGTATCCACTTTGCCGTGAACTGCGCGAGCATTGGGTGTCCCGCGCTGCGGCGGGAGGCCTACCGTGGTGACCGTCTCGAGGAGCAGCTCGAGGATCAGACCCTTCGCTTCCTGGGAGACCGCAGCCGCAACCGACTCCGAAACGAACGCCTGGAAATCACCTCGCTGTTCAAGTGGTACGGCGATGACTTCAGCGCGGGCTGGCGGGGTGCCGAGGATCTGCGTGCGTTTCTTGGTCTGTACGCCAACGCGCTTGGTCTTGACGACGCCGCCGGGCGCGACCTCGAATCCGGCGACCTGAAGCTGCGCTTCCTCGATTACGACTGGTCGCTCAATCGTCGCTGAGAGCGCCCTGCCGCATGCGGTGCAGAATGATTGAGATAAGGCTTGCCGCGACGGAAGCGGCGGCGGCGGGCCATAGCCCGAGGGCGACGAAAGGCGACAGCAGCGCCGTACCGAGGGCCGTGGCCAGCATCACGTAGAGCACGACCAGCGCCGAAGCCCGGCCATCATCGCCGTCCGAGGCTTCCAGCGCCGCGAGAAAGCCCGCCGGGCCGCGGAAGCCATAGCCCATGTTCATGGGCATGAAGAGCAACCAGATCACGAGAGGCTCGCGCCCTCCAAGAATTCCGTAGAGGAACATGGCCGTACTGCTGGTGAACGCGAGAGCGCCTCCCCAGAAGATAACCGTATCCGTCGTGAACCGTTGCACCAGCGTACTGGATAGATTCGCCGCGACGATAAAGCAGGAGATCCCGAGAATCTGCATGATGATGAATTCTCGGACTTCATTGCCCAGGGCGACGACGAAAACCGTGGGCATGGCGAATACGAAGATGAGCAAGGACGCCAGGGCGAGTCCCTGGCTGAGTGCATAGCGCTGAAAAATCCGGCTGCGCAGGAGTTGAAAGTAGCCCGTCCTTGCGCGATTTCCCGGCAGATCCGGGAAACGGCTGCCGGTGAGCACCACGAGAAAGGCCAGCAGGGCGGCGAGCACCGCGGTCACCCAGAACGACGCGGTCCAACCGCCGATGCTGAGCAACCATACGCCGATAAGCGGCGCTATGGCCGGCGCGAGAGACTCGATACTGCCGAGGATGCCAATGGCGCGCAGAGCGCTCTGCCGGTCGAACAGGGCACGTACGATTCCCGGCGCGACGACCGCCGCGCATGCCGCCACGACGCCCTGCAAAAAACGCAGGAGCACCAGGAGCGCGAGGCTGTGCGCCAGGGCGGCTGCCGCGGAGGTGGCCGCATACGCCAGGAGAGCCCCGGCAAGCAAAGGCCTCGTTCGGGCCCGGGCGCCAATTTCGCCGAACAGCAACAACCCCATGCCGGTGCCCGCCGTGAAACTCGCCAGCACCCACTGTGCCTGCGTGATGGTGCCACCGAGAATGTCCGGGAGTGTGGGTATCGCCGGGAGCACAAGATCCGTACCGGCAAGGCCGAGCACGGTGCAGCACACCAGGAGCGCCGCAATGGCAGTCGCAGTCACTCCACCGCGAGGCGCAGCCGCTTCAGCTTCCGGGGTTTGTGACAAGGTAATCGTCCACGCGGCGCAGGAACCCGGCCCGCGCCTCGGGCGACAGGTAGGCGGCCTCGAAGCCGTTACGCACCAACTGCAGCCCCTGCTCATAAGTCATGTCCAAGGACTGCTCCAGCGCTTCGAAATTCTCGAGCAGGTCGCCGCCAAAGTACGCCGGGTCATCGGAGTTAACCGTGACGCAGAGGCCCCGATCCAGAAGATCGAGGATGCGATGCTCCCGCACATTGTCGTAAACGCACAGGCGTACGTTCGACAGTGGGCAGACGGTGAGCGGAATCCGTGACGCAGCAAGTTCCGCAAGCAGGGCCTCGTCCTCAACGGAGCGAACTCCGTGGTCGATGCGGCGCACCCCGAGCAGGTTCAGGGCGTCTCGGATAAAGCTCGGCGGACCTTCTTCGCCGGCATGGGCGGCCAGTTGGTAGCCGCGCTCGGCGGCCTCGCGATACAGCTTCTGAAAATGTGTCGGTGGGAAGTCTCGCTCGGAACTCGCGAGGCCGATGGCCACAAACGCTTCCCGATGGGGGTCCGCCGCCTCCAGCATCGCGACGCAGTCGGCCTCGGGCAGATGGCGGAGAAAACTCAGGATCAGCGCCGTCGACTGACCCCAGCCCTCGCGCGCCTCCGCGATGGCGCGTTGAAATCCAGCCAGCACGGTAGCGAGCTCCACGCCCTGGGGTAGGTAGGTCTGGGGCTCCACCATGATCTCGCAGTGCACGATGTTTTGCGCCCTGCATACCGCGAGATAGTCCTGCATGAGCAGATAGAAATCCTTCTCATCGCGCAGCACCGAGGCACCGAGATAGTAGAGATCGAGGAAGCTCTGCAGGTCCTTGAAGTCGTAGGCCGCCTCAACCTCCTCCACGCTCTTATAGGGCAGGCTTACGTCATGCTTGGCAGCGAGCTCGAGGAGCCGCGGCGCGCGCAGACTGCCATCGATATGCAGGTGCAGCTCGGCCTTGGGCATACCCGCCAGCCAGGACGTGACGGGGCCGTAGGCGCCGCTCACGGCTGTGCTTCCGGAGTCGCGATGGAGACCTCAGCGCCTGGAAACACCGCCCTGGCGCCCGGCAATGCCGTCGTCACCCGCGCGGGATCGGACGCAGTGTCCGGCGTCGTAAGCGTATCCGTGAATAGAGCAAAGGCTTCGGCTGCATCGGTCTTGAGACAGAACAGCGTATTGGCGCTACCCCGACGGCGTTCCACCACCCCGGCGCTCTCGGCAGAGAAATGACGACGTGGCATCCCGGTGTCTGTACTGGCCGGCATGGAGCTGTCCGAGGTTGGCCACCAGGGCGTGTCCGTAACCTCGTAGGCGGCGCCGAGCGAGTACCTTTCTCCCGCACAGAACCGCTCGCGATCAACCACAACAAGCGCCGCGAGCACGTCCCAGAGATAGTACTCCCCCGAATCGATAAACCATGCATTCGCGTCGAGTACGGCGTCCCAGAACACCGCCGCCGGGTTGTCGACCCGGGCCTTGAATGCCTTGGCGAAGGCAGTCGTGACCCGCACCGTATTCGTCACGTCCAGGCCGATCAGTTCCACGGGCAATTCAGAATCCAGAACCTTGTCAGCAGCGACCGGGTCGACGTAGAGATTCCACTCGGCCCGTGTGTTCGGATTGTCGTCGGTAAATCCCGGCACGATGATATTGCCGGGAACGTCCAGGGCGCCACCCATGATTACGAGACGCTCCATTCCCGCGGCGTCACCGGGGAAGCGCTGCTGCCACTGAGCGATATTGGTCAGGGGACCGGTGGCAAGGACCGTGATCGGCGCCGATCGCGAACGGAACAGATCGTGGAGCAGATCAACGGCATGGCGATCGTCGGCGGCGGCGAGCGCCGGTGTCACTGCAACTCCCGAAAGGCGGTCCATATCTTCCTGCCAGGCCTCCGGGAAAACGAAGTAACCGTCGAGCGGATAGGCATCGCCACAGGCTACGGGCACGCGACTGTGCGGATCAACGAGCTCCAGCAGGGCGAGTGCATTGCGCATGCCGGGTTCGCAGTGGGCCTCACCGCTGGCGGCGACGGTGACGGCGAGCAGCTCAACGCCGGGATGCCGGGCCAGGAAGAGCAGCGCCGCCCAGTCGTCGATGGCCATATCGGTATCGAAAACCAGGGGGATACGCGGGGCGGGCGTCGGCGGTGTTTCGCGGTAGCGCTCCCAGCCTTCGAGGAGGGCATCGACCACATGCTGACCAACGCGCTGGGCCGAATCCAGAGCGCCAAGGCCGCTGTCCGGATAGCTCGCCGTCGTACTCCATGCCGCTGACTTGCCCGCCGGCGGCATGGTGTAGTTGCTCGCCGTGCGCAGCACGAGGATGCGCTGTGGATCCACCAGGCCGCGGCGCGCAAGTCGATGAAGCGCCGTCAGCGTACCCGAGTCTTCCATATTGGAGGTCATGAAGTTGGCGTCCTCGCCCGCGTAGGCGTGGAGCCAGTCGTTGGCCCAGCGATTGAGTTTCGCCCCGTGCCAATAGGTGCTGGCCGACAGCGTTTCGCCCCGGGTCACAAACGGCGGACGCTGGGCACGGGGGTGGTCGGTGAACTGGGCGCGAAACGACTGCATAGCCTCCGTGTCCATCAGCGCCGTAGTGCGCGTAAGTTCCCAGGCCCACTGGGCAAGCTCGCGATTGAGCGCGAAGTGAATCGTGTCGAGCGTCCATCCCGTGGTGACGTCCTGGGGTCCGTCAGCGGGTTCCTTGGCCCCGAGGGGGATAAAGCCGTAGGGCCAGTCCTCGGGAATCTCCCGTCCGTCGATCTCATAGGCGAGATCGCCATCCACCACGTGCGAAGCCCAGGCGGCGGACCCCAGGGACAGGTCCTCGGGATCACCACCGGCGATACCGGCGACAAGCCAGTAGGCCCTGCTCAGATCGAAACGCGGATCGAGGCCGATGGCCATGGTCGAAACGGCGGCATTGGGAATGCCGCCGCCCAGACAGGCGACGAGCAGGCCGTCGTCGCGGTAGTACAGCGGGTACTCGCCCAGGGAAAACTCGACGGGGACAAGCTCTGGATTGCGCTCTAGCCACAGCTGCAGCTCGCCGGGACGATCGCCCGTGGGCTCGCCATTCTCAAACATCGCCAGCACTACCGCTTTGATCACCCGCGGCTCACCGGTTGCGTCAGCGCCGGCGGCGTTCAGGGGAATACAGAGAGTCAGCCCAAGCAACCAGCCCACCAGCCCGCGCAGCATCCCCCGCGCCTTTAACGCCTCATGACAATCAACTCGCACGCCAGCCTACTCCAACAGGTCCGCCGGCGTCGGCGTCCGGTCTCGGTAGCGGTCCCAGTTCGCCACGATCGTATCGATGACCTTTGTCCCCACGGCGTAGGCCGATTCCAGGGACGCATCGAGGCCTGCGTACTCTTCGTTCTCGGCGAGGAGATTGGTCGCGGCGTCTACGCCCGGAGGTGGCATGGTGTAATTGCTCGCCGTTCTCAGCACCATGAGTCGGTCTCGATCCGCGCGTCCGGCGCGCGTCAGCCAGGTCAGGGCCTGCATCGTTCCCGTGTCCTCCATGGCGGAGGTGACAAATTCGCCGTCGCCATCGCTCCAGTACTTGACCCAGTCATTCGCCCAGTCGTTCAGGATTTCGCCGTGCCAGAAGGTCATGGCGGCAAGGTGATCCCCCTTGAGGACAAAGGGCTTACGCTGCGCGTTCGGATGCTCGGTGTAGAGGGCCCGGGTCTCGTCCAGGGACTCGAAATCCGGTAGCTCCATGTCACGCGTCAGCTGGTAGGCCCACTCCGTGAGCTCGGGATTGGTGCGGAACATTTCCCCCGTAGGCTCGGGCACGGTGTCGTCCAGGGGACCTTTCGTATAGCGGGCAAAGTACCCGTGCTTCCACTCTTCAGGCATTTCCCGGGGATCTATCTCATGGGCGAGATCGCCGTCGACCAGGTACTCCGCCCAGGCCGCGCTGCCGATAGACGCGTCCTCCGGATCGACGCCGGAGATTCCGGCGACCAGCCAGTAGGCCTTGCTCAAATCAAAGCGGGGGTCCATGCCGAGCATCATCACCGAACCGGTGGAGCGCGCCGTACCGATACCGGTGACCATCACCAAAACCCCGTTCTCGGAGTCGAAGTGCAGATCGTGGAAAGCGGGAAAGGGAAACACCGTGTCGAGATTTCGCCGCTCCTTCCACAGCTGGAACTCGGCCGCCTGATCACCCGTGTCTTCTCCGATCTCGAACATGGTGACCACCACGGCCTTCACCGGAATGGGGGCCAATTCATCCGGGGCCGGAGCGTCCGGAGGACCCTTCGAGCTGCAGGCCGCGAGTCCCGTGGTCAGGGCGAGGGATAGCAGGACGGGTCGTAGGAAGGCCATGGCAGTTTCTCTCGATTTCAAAAAGTTGGTGCGGCAAGCGCTGCGCAGCGTCGGGTCAATCGTTGGCCTGACCGGAACTGTATTGCTCCAGTCACCAGGAGCACAGGGCGTACTGTCGGCAGGTGAAGCCATAGCTTTCGGCCTCAGCGGCGAGCGCGGATTTCGGGGTGTCGGCGATCAGTGCCGCAAAAACACCCAGGCGGCGCTCCAGGCCCAGCAGAAGGCTATCGCGAAGCGACTCCGGGGCGAAGGAATAGAGGAGTGAGTTCCGGCTCAGGGTCACGAGTTCGTCCCAGCTCAAGTTGTACTCCTTCACCGCGACGAAGAATTCGTCCGTAAGGTTGCTGTCCCACATCCCCCGGTCGTCGGTGGACAGCGCCACCGGGATCCCGGTGCGCAGATATTCCGGGAAAGGATGCTGGGAATAGTCCTCCACGTACTCCAGCAGCAGGTTTGAAACCAGATTGATCTCGACCAGGTAGGGCCCATGGCGCATGAGGCGCATGGTGTCGGCATCGGTGATCAGGTTGATGCCGTGCCCGATCCGGTCCGCCCCAAGCAGCAGCGTATCGCGAACGTGGAAGTTGGGCTCGTCCACTTCTCCGGCGTGGATCGACAGACGTACGCTGTGATACTGGCGACGCAGCTCCCGCAGCGTGTCGAGGAAGCGCGCCGGGTAGCCCTTGTCGTTGTCTTCCCGCCCCACCATATTCACCGCGACGAACAGATCGCGATTTCGGTATACAAACTCGTAGAGCTGACGCAGCGTGTCCTCGGCATTCGGCGCGAAGCGCAGTATGGCCACCTGAAGCCGTACTTCTACCCCGGTCTCCCGCGCATCACTGGCTCGCAGGCGCTGGCGGTAGATATCTGCGACCTCATCGGGCTCCATCACCGATCCATCGGGCCGGACAAAGCCAAGCACGCCAATCATGCTTTCCAGGTAGGCAAGTCCCTCCTCGGCGAATTCCCGCATGTTCAAAACAAGCGCATCGGCCGCCAGATAGGGGTTCGAGTAGAGGTCGCCCATGCGCTGCCAATGCGTCTGGAAAAACTCGTCCCGGCCCTCATGGGGCTTATCCAGGCGCAGACTGTTGAGCCATCCCGTCTTTTGATCGGCCGTCAGATCCTCAAGCACCACAAACTCGCCCTTCTCACAGTCGCTCAGCGTTTCGTAGCGGCTCTGCTGAACGTTCACGAACAGCAGGTGATAGGGAGTAAAGCCAAAGGCGTTGTCACCGTAGGGCCGGCAGTTGTTGATGCGCACCTTGGTGTAAAAACGATAGCCGCGCTCGGCCTGCGCGAGCGCCAGGTCGTAGAACCACTCGCTGCGTATAGACCCCGAGAGGTGATTATGGAGATCACCTCCCTTCGGCATGGCATACAGGAAGCGATAGAGCTCTTCATCGTCCGCGCTCAGTTTGAACTGCTCGAACCAGACGGCCATGACCGGTGACGCTGGAGGCAGCGCCGCGCGGAGGGGCATGGCGAGGCCGACGAGGAAGAAGAACGCGAAGGCGCAGCGGGGGAGACGCTGGCGACGGAATAGTGCGCCTCTTTCGTCGCGCTCCACATCAGCCGGCCGCTCGACGCCAGCGGCCCTCGTCGCGGCAGGTTCACGCAGCACGGAGGGCTGTCGGCCAGTGCTCTTCTTTCCCGCCATGCTTCTATCCTGATCCTGCGGCACCGTTGTGCTCTGATGACTGTGGGCTGCGACGCCGGCGACATCATCGACGAGCGAGCGAGTCTCCGCAAGGCAAGTTCGATGCCACGGCCTGCCGGTGATCCGCTGGAGACAACCGGCGAGACCGACGCGGTCCTCGTAGCTGAGGGATTTTGCGCTGCCGCTTTGTGGGCGACACCGTCGCCGGCACTGCAGCGATGCGCGGCAGGCACATAATTAGTGCGACTACGTCGTCGCCTTCCCTTGAGCAGGCCGCTCCCGCGGTGCATTCTTTGACGGATCCCTGGGGAGAGCCGCCTGTGCCCACCGACAACCAGCCACCGGAAGCCGCCGGCTCCTCCGAAGACGCCATCGGCGCCTATCCACGCAATATGGTTGGTTACGGCCAGCGCCCGCCGCGCATCGCCCTACCGGACGGCAACCGCATCGCCGTGCAGTTCGTTGTCAACTACGAGGAGGGTGGAGAAAACTGCGTCCTTCACGGTGATCCCGCGTCGGAGACCTTCCTCTCGGAAATCATTGGCGCGAGTGCCTTCGAAGATCGCCACATGAGCATGGAGTCGATCTACGAGTACGGCAGCCGAGCTGGATTCTGGCGGTTGTACCGTCTGTTTACCGAGCGCGGAGTCCCGGTGACCGTGTTCGGCGTCACCATGGCCCTGGCGCGCAACCCGGAAGCGATCGCGGCGATGCGCGACGCAAACTGGGAGATCGCCTGTCACGGACTGCGCTGGATCAGCTACCAGGAGATTCCCCGGGAAACCGAGCGGGAGCATATGTGCCGCGCCATCGAATGGCACACCGAGCTGACCGGCGAACGTCCGCTGGGCTGGTACACGGGCCGCGACAGTCCCAACACGCGCTCGCTGTTGCTTGAGCAAGGGGGCTTCCTGTACGACTCGGACTCCTATGCGGACGACCTGCCCTACTGGCTGACGACGCCCGGCGGTGCGCATCTTGTGATTCCCTACACCCTCGACTGCAACGACATGCGTTTTGCCAGTCCCCAGGGCTTCAACAGTGGAGAGCAGTTCTTCCAGTATCTTCGCGATGCCTTTGACGTGCTGTATGCCGAAGGCCGTGAGCATCCGAAGTTGCTCAACATTGGGCTGCACTGTCGCCTTGTGGGTCGGCCGGGGCGCTTCCTGGCGCTTCAGCGGTTCCTGGATCACGTCATGCAGCACGAAGGCGTATGGCTGTGCCGTCGCCTCGACATCGCGCGGCACTGGCACGAGCACTACCACCCCGACCCGCAGCTGAAAGAAGGATGACCACTTGCCTTTCAATTCCAGAACCCGGCGCACCCTGTTTTCTGGCGCACGATGGCGGCCCAGCCTCGTCACAGAACAAGGCATCAAGGCACACCGATGCCCGAGAGCTCCGTGGATGTGGGGTGGGCGCATCGCCGCGTTCGCTTTTCTTGGCCTTACCCCGCTGGCGCTGATGGCCGAGGAAATTATCAGCGACGCAGTGCCGCCCAGTGCGGCAGCACTCATCGAAGCGCTGGAACTGGAGGGCCATGTCGAAGGCGGCTTTTTCCGCCGCACCTTTGAAGCGACGGACAAACCGCGTGTCGATGAGGGTAACGGCGAGCGCTTCAGCATGACCTCGATCTACTATCTGCTGACCACCGGCGGTCCCATCGGCCACTTCCACCGCAACCGCTCGGATATCGTCCACTACTATCACCTCGGCGATCCCATCGAGTACTTCCTGATCCACCCCGACGGGCGTCTGGAAACCTTCATCATGGGCGCGGATCCCACCCGGGGACAGAAGCTCCAGCTCACGGTGAGGGGAGGAATCTGGAAAGCCTCACGACTGACGGCCGGACCGACCGGCTATGGCCTGATCAGTGAGGCCGTGACGCCCGGGTTCGACTACGCGGACATGAGTCTCGGTCAGACCTCTGAGCTGCTGGGAGATTTTCCGCAGCACGAAGCGCTGATCAGGGCCCTGAGCCGCGAGGGACCACCGCAGAACTGACCGCAGCCCGTTTTCAGTGTTCACATTGATCGCACCAACTTGGTGCATAACTGCGGCTTCAGGTGCACAAAACGCGTCGAGAACGACCCGGACTCGCTGATCCAGCCCCCAACCCTGCGAAATATGGGGCAATTTGTCACCGCTTACGCAAACTCCATTGGCATAAAGCCTGCTAACGCTTAGCAGCGGGCCGTTTCCCCTGGCCCGGGATCCAAGCTGAGGAGAGCTCATGAAGCCATTGAACACCCGACGCCTGCCGCTGGCAGTCTCCATTGCGGCGATTCTCGCCGCGCCGTCCGTCACGCTGGCCCAGGATGACGAGGCGCTGGAAATGGAAGAGGTCGTCGTTACCGGCTCCCTCCGCAGTCTGCCCGGAGAGGATGTCGACGTCTTTGGCTTTGGTAAGTCGCTGCTGGAAACACCCCGTTCGGCCTCGACGATCAGCGTCGAGCAGATGGATCGCTTCAACATCTCTGACATCGACGAACTCGTAGTCTTCGCGCCGGGAACCTTCACCCAGTCGTTCTTCGGGGTTGCCGGCGCCCTGGACGTTCGCGGCACGCCGGGCGAGGTGTACTTCCGCGGCGTTCGTCGTCTGGACAACCCGGGCAACTACCCAACGCCCATCGGCGCGTCGGACCGCATCGACATCATTCGCGGCCCCGCCTCGCCCATCATGGGCCCGGCGAAGATCGGCGGCTATCTCAACTTCAATCCGAAGTCGTCCCGCGCCGGCACCGGTGAATACCTCGATCAGACCACGGGAGCCGTCTCCTACGAGACGGGCAGCTGGAGCCGCCAGGTAGTCACGGCCGAAGTCGGTGGCCCGGTCTCCGACCGCTCGGGCTTCTACCTCTACGGTGAATTCGAAGATTCCGACAGCTTCTACGACAACACTGCCACGGAGCAGACCATCCTGCAGGGCTCCTTCGATATCGATCTCACTGACAACCTGCACATGCAGGTCGGCGGGATGTACCACGACTACACAGGCAACCAGGTCGCGGGCTGGAACCGTCTCACGCAGGATCTCATCGACAATGGAACCTACCTCACCGGTACCGCGCAAGTCCGTGACTTTGACGGTGACGGCCTGATTTCGCACCAGGAGTACTGCGGCAATCCCTGCGACGGTGACCCGCGCTTCTCGCCGATCCAGCCCTTCGCCTTTGGAGGACCCAATGACATCACGCCGGAGGACGTTCCAGCGGAGATGGCCCTGGTAAACGTCGGAACCACGACCCTGGACGAGAGCAACGTGCTGGTATCGCCGGACGATACGCTGGAGAACGAGGTCACCACGCTCTATCTCGACCTGATGTACGGCGGGGACGAAATTGGCTGGGAAATCACCAACCAACTGTTTTACGAGTCCTATGAAAACCTCAACGAAAACGCCTACGGCTTTTCCCAGTTTCACGACTCCTGGGTTATCGAAAACAAGCTGGTCTTCTCCAACACCTATGACCTGGGGGCCATGACGGCCGAGATCCAGCTTTCGCCCTCGGTTCGTTACACGGATTTTGAACACGGCGATGACTATATCAACGAGTACTTCAATCGCCGCGACCTCAGTATTCCGACCGCGCAGCGCGACGCGTCTCTGGACCAGCGCCTGCTCGCCACGCGCATCAATCGCGACTACACGGAGTGGTACGCCGGGGACTATCTCGACTTCGGACTCGCCGCTCTGGCGAATCTGAACTGGGATAATGGCCTGTCCATCACCGCCGGTATCCGCAACGACTGGATTGAGGCCGATGTATACACACGCCCTGAGCTGCTGCTGGGCGGTGTCGGCTTTGTGGGCGAGTTTGAAGACCAGAACGACACTGAGAGTCTATTTTCCTGGTCGTTCAGCGCCAGCTGGGACTCTCCGGTCGGTCTCGTTCCCTACGTCACCATTTCGGAACAGGCTACGGTGATCGCGGGACAGGGCGCTGAACTGCAGACCGGAAACGTGGCTGGCGGCGGCTGGACCGACGTTTCCGAACTCATCGAAGTTGGAATCAAGGGCAGCTTCCTGGACGACAGCCTGTACTTCGCCCTGTCGTTCTACGAGCAGGAGCGGACCGACTTCTCAGCCCAGTCGATCGTGACCAACTCCGCGGACCAGACCGACGGTATCGAGGCCGAGCTGCGCTGGGTGGTCAACGAGAACCTCGTCGTGACCGCGGGCTGGACCAATATCACAGTCGAGAACCTGAATGCCCAGGAGGGCGCAGGCGCTCCCTTCCCGGACGCGCGTTTCAGCTTCTTCGGTGCCGAAGACTTCCCGCTGATCGACGACCCGTCGATCTTCTACGGAGGCTACTACAGCGGCAACATCCAGTCGCCGCTGAACTCACGTCGCGCCGGCGTGCCGGAGAACATCTACACGCTCACAGCGACTTACGCCTTCAACAACGGCTTCGCGATCTTCGGCAGTATCGTGGACGTGGAAGACGCCGTATCCGGCTTCTCCGGTGCCGTGACGCTCCCCGCCTACACCCTGGTCAACGCCGGAGTGTCCTACGAAACCGAGTCCTGGGTGTTCCAGGTGAACGGCAAAAACCTGACGGACGAGCGCTATTTCCGCGCCAACTTCCCCAACCTGTTCGGAAGCCAGATCGTGCTGCCGGAACTGCCGCAAAACTGGCAGGCCCGGGTTGCGTACAAGTTCTGAGCGACTGATTAGTGCCGCAAAGCCCTCTTCGGAGGGCTTTTTTGTGACTCGTCTTCGGCAGTATCAGATGCTCAGTAACCGAAACTCCGTAGGTGGTTTCGGCAGACCGGCCCCGCTCTACTTGAGCTGCTCGCGTAGCTCCATCGGCGCTACGGTTCTTGATAGCGCGCTCGACGGACGCTCAAGCAGAACGGGACCGGTCTGCCACCCAGCGTCGGGATGTGGCGCTTACGTCACTGTTTACGACCCGAGCGTGGCACGGAGCAGGGGAGGTAGGTGGCCGTGTCCTTCGACCGTCCGTCGAGTGCCTCAGCCAGAGCTCTGATTCTGCTGGAGCTACGCGAGCATCTCGAAGGACTCGGCCACCTGCCTCCCCGTCTATC
>JBCBTK010000034.1:0-36038 GCA_039818725.1 Pseudomonadota bacterium | reverse complement strand
TTCGCACCGGTCGGGGGAAACGGAAGACACCACCATCGCAGACCTCGCGGTGGCCACGGGGGCCGGCCAGATCAAAACCGGATCGCTGTGCCGATCCGACCGCGTCGCCAAATACAACCGTCTCCTGCGAATCGAAGCCGAACTCGGCGCCGCTGCACCGTACCGCGGGCGTGCGGAGTTCGACCGCTAGGCGCGGCTCAGCAGCTATGGCGCAGCGCACGCTTCTCGTCGTGCTCGTGGGGATGGTGGCGCTACTCCAGTGGCGCCTGTGGTGGGGCGAGGGCGGACGTCTCGAACTGCAGCGCCTTGAGCAACAGGCCGCGGACTACCATCGCGAGAACGCACGCCTGCGCGCCCGAAATGAAGAGCTCGCCCGCGAAGTGCTGGATCTCAAGGCGGGTACCACGGTGCTTGAGCAGCGCGCCCGGGAAGAGCTGGGTTTGACCGCGGAGGACGAGCTTTTCTACCAGTTTGTCGACGAATCGAACGCTGCCGATCGCAGGAGCGGTCAACAGGATGCGCGCGAATGAGCGCGCTCTGGGGTGTGCTGCCCGCGGCCGGCAGCGGATCGCGCTTTGGTGCCCAGCGCCCCAAGCAGTTTCTTGAGTTGCAGGGTCGTTCGCTCCTGGACTGGAGCGTCAGCGCGCTTCTCGATGCGGTTCCGCTGCAGGGCGTCGTCGTCGCGGTAGCTGAAAGTGAAGTTCGGCACTTTGAGCGCAGCGAAGTGCTGGCCGATTCCCGCGTCAGCTTCTGTGCCGGCGGTGACAGCCGAGCCAGGTCCGTCGCCAACGGCCTCGCGGCGCTCCCGGCGGAAAGCGGCGACTGGGTGCTCGTCCACGATGCGGCGCGTCCGTGCGTGCCGGTTGAAGACATCCGACACCTTGTGCAGAGCGTTACCGCCACCGGTGTGGGTGGTCTCCTCGCGTGTCGCGTGACCGATACGCTGAAGCGCGAGAGCAATGATGCGCGCGTCGCCGAGACCGTGGACCGAAAGCTTCTCTGGCGCGCGCTCACGCCGCAGATGTTTCCCGTGGGCGCCCTCCGCGACGCTCTCAATGACGCGCTTGAGAAGGGCGTCGAGCTTACCGACGAAGCATCCGCGATGGAGCGTGCCGGAGCTCCGATTCAGTTGGTGCAAGCCTCCGCGGTCAACATCAAGGTGACCTATCCGGAAGACCTCGCCCTCGCGTCCTTCTGGCTGGAGCGACAGTCGGGGGAGGCCGCCTGATGCGCATCGGCCATGGGTTCGACGTTCACGCCTTCGCCGCTCCAGCGCCGGACAGCGAGCTGATCCTCGGCGGTGTGCGCATACCCTACGAGCGCGCGCTGCTGGCCCATTCCGACGGTGACGTGGTCCTGCACGCGCTTTGTGACGCATTGCTTGGCGCTGTCGCCGCCGGCGACATCGGTCATCACTTCCCCGACACAGATTCGGCGAATGCGGGTATCGACAGTCGGGAACTGTTGCGCCGCGTTCTGCTTACCGTGCGCGACGCCGGCTACCGGCCGCTAAACGCGGATCTCACGGTCATTGCGCAGGCGCCGCGCCTCGCAGCCCATATCGCCCTAATGCGTACGCGCATTGCCGAAACTATGGAGGTCAGTGAATCCGCGGTGAACGTCAAGGCGACGACGACGGAGCGGCTGGGGTTTATCGGCCGGGGAGAGGGCATCGCGGTGCACGCCGTGGTGCTGTTGGAGCCACAATGAGCCGCGCACTCAAAGTGAACGGCATCGGTATGACGTCTCAGCGAACGCGTGAGCGCATGGTGCAACGCCTTTTAGAACAGGGGATTCGCAATATCGCCGTGCTCGAGGCGATGCGAAACGTGCCGCGACACCTCTTTCTGGACGAGGCCATGGCGCACCGTGCCTACGAAGATACGGCGCTACCCATTGGGTATCAGCAAACCCTTTCCCAGCCTTACATTGTTGCGCTTATGAGTGAACTGCTGATTCAGGACGCCGAACCGAAGCGCGTTCTTGAAATAGGCAGCGGTTCGGGCTACCAGACGGCGATCCTGGCCCAGCTCGTGGATGAGGTGTACGGCCTTGAGCGCGTTAAGCCGCTCCTGCAGGCGTCCAGAAAACGAATGCGCCACCTCAAGTTGCGCAACGTCCAGCTGCGCCACGGCGACGGTTTCGAGGGCTGGGCTGCGCAGGGCCCCTTCGATGGCATTCTCTGCGCGGCGGCACCGGAACGTGTGCCGCAGGCACTCCTCGACCAGCTTGCTCCGGGCGGACGACTCGTGATTCCCGTAGGCGGCGCCGAACAGGAGCTGCTTTTGGTGCGACGGGAAGGTGATGACTTCGTCCGGGAACGAGTCGAGGCCGTACGCTTCGTGCCCCTCCTGCCGGGCACCACCAATGCCTGATGAGCGCGGGCAGCTGCTCCGATCGCCGAAGCCCCGTTTTCGTCAATGAGCGCTGACGGACAGTCCCTGCCAGGCATCGTGCTCCGCGGTCTGCTTATGGGCGCGGCCGATATCGTGCCTGGTGTTTCCGGCGGGACCATGGCATTCATTACCGGCATCTATGCTCGCCTCCTGTCCGCGATCACCTCCTTCGACCTGGCGCTGCTGCGGCGCGTGCTCAAGGGCGACTGGGCCGGTGCCTGGCGCCGTGTCGACGGAACATTCCTCGCCGCCCTGGTCACCGGAATCCTCATCAGTGTGCTGAGCCTGGCACAGCTCATCAGTTACCTGCTGATGACTCAGCCCCTCATCCTCTGGTCGTTGTTTTTCGGGCTGATTCTTGCGTCGGCGCTTCTGCTCTTGCGTCGCATCGAGCGCTTCGGCCCCGGAGTTGTTCTTGGCCTCTTGGTCGGCGCGGCAACGGCGGCCTTCGTCGGTCTTTCCCCGGCCCTCGCGTTTCCAGCCGGTCCCGCGGGCTTCTTCTTCGCGGGGTTCATCGCCATCTGTGCGATGATCCTGCCCGGCATTTCGGGAAGTTTCATACTCGTTCTCCTGGGTATGTACGCGCGCGTGCTGGCGGCCATCGAAAGCTTCAACCTCCTGCCTATGGGGCTATTTGCCCTTGGCGCGGGCTGCGGACTCCTCGCTTTCAGCCGGGCGCTGCGTTTCCTCCTCGATCAGTTTCACGGACCCACGATGGCTACGCTCACCGGCTTTCTTGTGGGCTCCCTTCCCGTGGTCTGGCCCTGGAAGCTCAACGCGGTCGATGAGGTGCCCGCCCAGCCGGTCTGGCCGGGGGACTATGTCCTGACGGTAGGTGACAGCCATGTCCCGCTCTGCGTCTCGATGGTGGCCGTGGGCTTTGCACTCGTTTGGCTGCTTGAGAGTCGCTGGGGCGGACCCGAGCGCTGAAGCGTGGGCAGGCTGGGGGGCCGGCTTGATATGAGAGCCACCGGGGAAGTTTCCCGGATTTTTCGTCTGTCCCTCTGCGTCATGCTTCTGGCAGTTCTTCAGTCGTGCTCGAATCGACCTCCGGCGCCGATCGAGGACCGCACGGCGGGGGGGACCTACCGTCCCGAGCAACGCTATACGGTCCTGCGCGGTGACACGCTGTACTCCATTGCTTTTCGCTACGGTCTTGATTTCCGGCGACTTGCAGCCGCCAACCGTATCGCCTCGCCCTATACGATTTACCCCGGTCAGACTCTGCAGCTGCGTGAGGCCAATCCGCCACCAGTGCAGGCGCGCGCGCCGGCTCCGTCGATCAAAAGCAGTTCCGCGCCTCCGGTCGCGACGCGGTCTGGGAAAACACCGGCGCCAACACCCACGTCTGCGGCCACACCCAAGGCAGCAGCACCAGAGCCGAAGCCTGGCCTGAGTCCGTCGACGGCAAGCCCGACAGCGCCTGTCTCCACCTGGCTGTGGCCGTCTGGAGGACGGGTGATCAGGGGCTTTGATGGAAATCTGCACAAGGGTATCGATATCGGCGGTGCCCGGGGCGCGGCGGTGCGGGCCACCGCTGGAGGCCGTGTTGTCTACGCCGGCAGCGGTATCGCAGGCTATGGATTGCTACTGATTCTGCGCCACAACGACGAATACTTGAGTGCCTATGGTCACAATGACGAGCTCCTCGTCAATGAGGGCGATACGGTCCGCGCCGGCGCCGTTGTGGCTCGCCTTGGCAGCAGCGGTACGGATTCTGTGAAGCTCCACTTCGAGATCCGACGCAGCGGTCGGCCCATCGACCCCCGCAGTATCCTTCCGGCGCGTAGGTGATTTGAGGCAGATCAAGCCTCTGTGCTGGGCGCTTGTCCAGTTCTTGTCTTAGGCGCCCGCATTCGGCTAACCTGAGCTGCCCGCTGGACGAAGCCCCCGGGCCTGGTCCACGACTGCGGTAAACGCCGAGGTGGTAGCGAATGCAATTACCTCGGTGAAAGGCTAGGAGCACGGGTACGTGGTTCGAAGCAAGGGCCAAATTTCGGGCGGTACTTCCGATGGAAGTGCCTCCGGCAAAGCGAGCGGGCGCGCGAGTCGCGCGCCGGCCGGGCAGGGTGCAGCTATGGCGACAACTGTCTCGACATCTCCCGGTACGGATGACGGCGACGAAGGCTATGCCAGCTTTGCCGCCGCACGGGACCAGGACGGCGATAACCCGGCGCTGCAGACCGGCGCGGACGCGGCGGACGACGCCGCCGACGACGAGCCCGTCGTACGCAGTGAAATAACGCTGGATCCCACCCAGCTTTATCTAAATGAGATTGGTTTTGTCCCTCTGCTTACCGCGGACGAGGAAAAACACTACGCGCGTTTGACGCAGCGGGGCGACGAGTCGGCGCGCAAGCGCATGATCGAAAGCAACCTGCGCCTGGTGGTCAAGATCGCGCGCCGCTACCAGCATCGCGGCATGGGCCTCCTCGACCTCATCGAGGAAGGCAACCTGGGCCTCATGCGGGCGGTTGAGAAGTTCGATCCCGAACGCGGCTTCCGTTTTTCCACCTATGCCACCTGGTGGATCCGCCAGACTATCGAACGCGCGATCATGAATCAGGCGCGAACCATCCGCCTCCCCATCCACGTCGTCAAAGACCTCAATGGCTGCCTGCGCGCCGCGCGTGAACTGACCCAGCAGTTGGATCATGAGCCCACGACGAACGAGATTGCTGAACGCATAGAGAAACCCGCGCGAGAGGTCGAACGCCTCATGGGACTGAACGAACGCGTGAGTTCCGTCGATGCGCCCCTGGGACCCGACAGCGACGCCTCCCTGGTGGAGGTCATCGCAGACGACGACGGTCGCGATCCCTCGGAGCAGCTGCAGGAAGACACCGTGCACGAGAGCATCGCCACATGGCTGAATCAGCTCTCGGACAAGCAGCGGGAAGTCGTAATCCGGCGCTTTGGCCTGCTCGGCCACGACAGCAGCACCCTCGAGGAAGTCGGTCAGGAAATCGGCCTTACCCGGGAGCGGGTGCGGCAGATTCAGGTGGAAGCACTCAAGCGACTGCGGCGCGTCCTGGAACGTCAGGGGCTTTCCGCCGACACGCTCTTACAGCAGTAAGCCCGGCGCTTGCGGAAGAACCCCGTCAAAGCGGCTACGTCAGCCTGGTGACAGTGCGCTGACGCCAGTGTGGCGATACTTGCGAAACACCCAGCGGCAATCCCAGTAGCAATCCCAGCGGAAATATCCGCCGGGCGTATTACCGAATTACCGCGGCCTAGCGCTGAAGGAGTTCGAGCTTACCCGGCTTGCCCGCCCACTCTTCGGCCTCGGGCATCGCATCTTTCATTTCGGTGATGTTCGGCCAGACCTCGGCCAGCTCGGCGTTGAGCTCAATAAAGACCTGCTGATCGTCCGGGAGTTCGTCCTCGGAGAAGATCGCGTCGACCGGACACTCGGGCTCGCAAAGTGCGCAGTCGATGCACTCATCCGGGTGTATCACGAGGAAGTTCGGCCCCTCATAAAAGCAATCCACCGGGCACACTTCCACGCAATCTGTGTGCTTACACATGATGCAGTCTTCACCGACAACGAAGGTCATACCGCTGATCCTTGACTAGCTATTGTTTGGCAGTAACGGGTGGCGCCGCGGCGCTGAGCCGGCTGCGCTGGGCGAAGTTTAGCGACATGCCCCGGGGAAGAGAAGCGCGGCCCGCCTGCTCTTTCGTCGAGCCGTCAGCATTCGCGATAGTTTCAGCCGCGATAGCTTCGCGGCGATTACCTGGCGATTCCGTCGACGCCCTAGTCCAGGAGCTCGCGGAGCCGGTAGATCAGCTGCGCGGCATCCCGCGGCGTGAGCTCATCCGGTTCGAGTTCGCGGAGCAGCGTCAGAACCGGGTGGTTGTCAGCGGCAGAGAATAGATCAGGCTGGGGGCTGTGCTCCGTCTTCGCCAGCGTGGGCGTATTTTCCAGCTCCCGGAGCTTCGCCGCTGCCTGGGCGAGCACGCTCGCGGGGACGCCGGCGAGCTTTGCGACTTGCAGACCGAAGCTGCGGCTCGCCGGCCCCTCCTGAATACGATGCATGAACACCACGTGGTCGCGGTGCTCCACGGCATCGAGGTGCACGTTGCGCACCGTGGGGAGTTCCTCGGCAAGCGCGGTGAGCTCGAAGTAGTGAGTGGCAAACAGCGTAAACGCACGCAGCTCGCGGGCCAGGGCGAGAGCCGCGGCCCAGGCCAGGGAAAGCCCGTCGAAAGTGCTGGTACCGCGGCCGATCTCATCCATGAGCACGAGGCTTCGCTCGCTGGCGTTGTGCAGTATGTTTGCCGTTTCTGTCATCTCCACCATAAAGGTCGAGCGCCCGCTGGCCAGATCGTCCGCAGCGCCGATGCGCGTGAAGATGCGATCGACGATGGACAGGCGGGCGCGCTGGGCGGGAACGAAGCAGCCGATATGAGCGAGCAGAACGATCACGGCGTTCTGGCGCATGTAGGTGGATTTACCGCCCATGTTCGGACCTGTGATGAGCAGCATGCGCTGCTGTTCATCCAGGAGCGTGTCGTTGGCGATGAACGGTTCCTCGAGCACGGCCTCCACCACCGGGTGGCGACCCTGTTCAATCTCAAGGAGGGCGGTGTCGCTGTACTCGGGGCGGCAGAATCCGAGCCGGCGCGCGACCTCGGCCAGATTGGCGAAGACGTCCAGTTCGGCCATCGCCGCCGCGCAGGCCCGCAATTCACGCAGGTCTTCCTGAAGCCGGACAATAAGCTGGTCGTAGAGCTGCTTCTCCCGGGCGAGGGCGCGGCTTTTTGAAGACAGGGCCTTGTCTTCAAATTCCTTGAGCTCGGGCGTAATGAATCGCTCGACGTTCTTGAGGGTCTGACGGCGCTGGTAGTCGGACGGTGCAGCGTCCGACTGGCTGCGACTGATCTCGATGTAGTAGCCGTGCACGCGGTTGTAACCGACCTTGAGGGAAGAGACGCCGCTGCGCTCGCGCTCACGCTCTTCGATGGCCAGGAGTACACCGTCGGCGTTCTCGCTGATGGAACGCAGTTCATCGAGCTGGGCGTCGAAGCCCTCGGCAATCACGCCGCCATCGCGGATGACGACCGGCGGGTTCTCAACGATCGCGTCGTTGAGCAGGGCAGTGAGATCGGGAAACTCACCGAGATTCTCCGCCGCATCGGCCAGTGCTTCTGCACCTGAGGGTGTCGCAGCTCGCAGTCCGGGAACGGCTTGCAGGGAAAGCAGCAGACGGCACAGGTCGCGCGGCCGGGCGCTGCCGAGGGCAACGCGGGTGATGATGCGCTCGATGTCGCCGATCGGTTTGAGGCGCTCGCGAAGGGTTTCGAACGCGAAGTCGTCCGTCAGTGCCGTGATGGCATCCAGGCGCCCCTCGAGCAGGCTTCGATCGGTGAGCGGGCGGTGCAGGCGGCGACGCAGGAGGCGACTGCCCATCGGCGTGCGGCAACCGTCGAGCACGGAGAGCAGCGTGTGCGTATCCCCGCCGGCGAGGTTTCGATCGAGTTCCAGATTGCGCCGGGTCGCGGCGTCCATGACCACGCTGTCCTCGCGACGCTCCGTGGCGATCGCCGTTATGTGTGGAAGCTGGCTGCGCTGTGTGTCACGCACGTAGGCGAGCAAACAGCCGGCGGCGCCGAGGCCAAGATGCATATCCTCGCAGCCGAAGCCCTTGAGGTCGTGGGTTTGGAACTGTTCCGTGAGACTGCGGCGCGCGCTGTCGAGGTCGAACTCCCAGCTCGGCTGGGAGCGGGCACCGGGCCGCGCTGTGGCCGCATGTCCGGCGAGCTCTTCCTGGTACAGCAGCTCCGCCGGCGAGAGCCGCTCGAGCTCGCTGGTCAGAGCTTCCTCGTTCTCAAGTTCCATGACGCGAAAGCGCCCCGCGCCAAGGTCGAGGTACGCGAGGCCATAGCGTCCCTGCTGCGCGTTCAGGGCGGCAATCAACTGCTCCCGACGCTCGTCGAGAAGCGCTTCGTCGCTGAGGGTGCCGGGAGTGACTATGCGCACTACCTGGCGTTCGACCGGGCCTTTGCTGGTGGCCGGGTCGCCGATTTGCTCGGCGATCGCTACGGAGATACCCGCTTTCACCAGGCGCGCAAGGTAGGCTTCCGCCGCATGGTAGGGCACGCCGGCCATGGGAATGTCTTCACCGGCTGATTTTCCGCGCGCCGTCAGCGTGATATCCAGAATCTCCGCGGCCCGGCGCGCGTCTTCATAGAACAGTTCGTAGAAATCGCCCATGCGGTAGAACAGGAGTTCGTCGGGGTGCTCTCGCTTGATGCGCAGGTACTGCTGCATCATCGGGGTGTGTGTTGCTTCTTGGTTCAATTGGAAAACATCTGTGGTGTTCGGGCGCTAAATGGTCGATGCGAGGGCGCATGATAAGCGGAAAGCGCCCAGAACTAGGGCGAGATGTTACTTTGGTTTTTTTCGCGGTGCTGTTAGCTGGAATGCCTAAGGAAAAAAGCAGTGACTCGCCACCAAAGAAAATTCGACGTGCAGTAACGACGATTGAGGATGGGATACACACCCCTGGCGTAGCTGGCTTTGCAGAGAAGGCCGTTGCACCGAAGAAAGCAACCAAGAAACAAACTGTGAAAGCGTCGGTAAAACAGGCGGCTGCATCGAAGAAACCTTCACAACATGCGCCTCCAAAAAAAGCGGTTCGGAAAAAGCGGCCAATGAAAACGCGCTCCAAGCCCACGAACAAACAAGCAGTAGCGACGGCGACCGTCACGGCTGGCTCGGTGTGTTCCAACGTTCGTGCGATCAGCAATAGTGCAGGGATTGTCCTCACTCGCGAGGTTCTACAACAGCTCCAGGTCGACAAGGGCGACCCGGTATTCCTCACGCCCACAGCTGATGGCTATCGTCTCTCCACACACAATTTGAACTCGAGCGACAGCTGGCACTCGCGGAACAAACACTTAAGCGCTGCCGCAACACGCTTAAGAAACTCGCGGAGTGACGGAACCGCGGTGGCCGGACCTGGGCTCGCTCGAGGCCGGTGAGCGCACAGCAGAGTTCATCGCCGACTGGCGACGGCGCCGCTGTCAGCTTCGCTAAAGGTCCAGTGTTCCCTTGCCCTAGGCCGCATTATGATGCGGCTTCGTGACGGACCCCGGTCCGGGCTCGCATCGCGGCCAGGTCGGTCAGGGGGTGGTCATGGGCATCGAAATTCACAGTTCCAACTTCAGTGACAAAGACCGTGAGCGGTTTGCCGAGTGCCTCGAGGACCAGCTCGGCACACTTCGAGCCATGCTGGCGGCTCCGGCGTTCGGTCGCGGGGTGCCGAGCCTGGGCGCCGAACTCGAACTGTACCTGGTGGATCGTCATGGCGCGCCGGCCTATCTGAACCAGGAAGTACACAGGCTCGCGGGGGACCCTCAGCTCACGCTGGAGCTGAATCGCTACAATCTCGAGTACAACCTTTCGCCCTGCGCGCTACGGGACGGTGCCCTCGCCGCTTTGGAGCGCGAGGTGTTGGACAAGCTGAAAAGACTCGGCACGCTGCTATCCGATTTTGATGCGCGCGTTGTGCCCATAGGAATTCTTCCCACGCTTCGTGAGCATGATTTTGGGGGCCACTGCATCACCAATCGTCAGCGCTATCGGGCCCTTGTCGCGCAGCTACTGGAGTGGCGAGGCTCCGATTTCCAAATCCACATCAACGGCGCCGAGCCGCTGCAGCTTGGTATGACCGACATCACGCTAGAAGGCGCCAATACGTCTTTCCAGGTGCATTTGCGCGTCGAACCTGACCACTACGTGAATACCTTCAATGCGATTCAGCTCGCCACGCCCTTGGCCCTGGCGATCAGCGCCAACAGTCCCAGCCTCTTTGGGCACGAACTCTGGGACGAAACCCGCGTGCCTCTCTTCAAGCAGAGCATTGATACACGGCAGACGGACCGCTACCGCTGGAGCGAGCCGCCGCGTGTCTGCTTTGGGCACGGCTGGCTGCGTCACGATCCCTGCGAGCCCTTCGAGCAGACGGTTCGCCTATACCGTCCGCTGCTGCCAGTCTGTGCCACGGTGGACCTTGGCCGACGAGGACCGCCCCCTCTGGACGAACTGCGACTGCACCAGAGCACCGTTTGGCTTTGGAATCGTCCCGTTTACGACGACGCCGACGGCGGCCACCTGCGCGTAGAGATGCGCTCCTTTCCCGCCGGGCCCAGCGCCGTGGATATGGTCGCCGGGGCAGCCTTGATGCTCGGCCTCGCCCGGGCACTCCGGGACGACATGGATAGACTGGCTGCCGCGCTTCCGTTCAATCTTGCCGAGTACAATTTCTATCGCGCGGCGCAACAGGGACTGAATGCCCGCGTGGTGTGGCCAAGGCCGCGGCAGCAGGGGCTACGCGACGTCCCGCTGACGCAGGTACTCGAGGAACTTCTGCCCCGGGCGGACGACGGTCTGCGCCATTTGGGCGTTTCGCAGGCTGAGCGTGATCGCTATCTGAGTGTCATTGACGCCCGGCTGGCGGCGCGCCGCAACGGCGCGGAGTGGCAGCGCCGATGTCTGCATCGCCTCGTGGACGAGGGTCAGGGCAAGGCCGCGGCGCTGGGACAGATGCTTGAGCGTTACATCGAACACAGCGGCGAAAACCTGCCCGTGGCGGAATGGCCTATGTGATGCCGGTGCCAGTGACCGCTAATATGGTCGCTGAGATGTGTCCATGAAACGATTCCGCTTACTCCATGATCCGGGACCCGATATCGCCGGGCGTGACGGGGAAGATTTCCTTGAGCGCCTGGGCGGTCCGGCCGCTATGGTGTTTTCCGGCGACGACACCCGACGCACGCGCGCGTTCGTCACGCTGCTGCATGGCAACGAACCCTCCGGCGCTCTTGCCCTGCGCCGTTTTCTGCTCGAGAGGCCCAAACCCGCCGTAAATCTGCTGTGTATCGTCGCCTCCGTTCACGCCGCGCTTGAGACGCCGACATTTACCCATCGCATGCTGCCGCGAGCGCGGGATCTCAATCGCTGCTTTCGCGCCCCCTTTGCCGACGAGCAGGGTCGGCTTGCCGAGGAAATTCTCGAGCTTCTCGCTGAGCATCGCCCCGAGGCCGTTGTGGATATGCACAACACTTCGGGTTCAGGGCCTTCTTTCGGAGTCTGTACGCACCTTGATCGCCAGCACGACGCCCTGGTGTCGCTTTTTACCCGGCGCCTGGTTGTCTCCCAGCTGCACCTGGGTGCACTCATGGACATCAGTGATGAACGCTGTCCCACGGTCACCATCGAAGTCGGTGGGCGCGAGGATGACGAAGCTCACGTGCTTGCCTGGGAAGGGCTGCGGAGATATGCGCTTGCGCCGCGCGTGCTGGCCTCGGAGGATCAGGGTGGCTGGGGCATCGAGCGGCTGCGCGACCCCATTCGCCTTGAACTGCGCGACGGAGTTTCGTTGACCTATGCGGAAAGTCCCCGACCTGCCCACGACATCACGCTTTGTACCGACATAGAGCACCACAACTTCGGCGTGGTGCACCGGGAAACCTGCCTCGGCTGGGTGCGGCGAGAGCCGCAGGAGCTGTTCCGCGCCACGGACGCCGCCGGGCGTTGCGCCGTGGATACACTGGTGCGCAGTGAAGCCGGCGCCCTGTATCCCACACGTGACCTCAAGCTGTTCATGATCACGACGAACGCCGGCATTGCGCAAAGCGACTGTCTGTTCTACGCGGTGGCCGGAAGCGGTGAAGCACTGAGCGCGGAACTGCCGGTCTAGCGGCCCTGCGCAGGCAGGTGAAGACGCGCATGGCGGATCATGCGTCGCGTGAGGCGACAGGCCGCATCTGGGGGCAGGTCCCTACCCGAAATCAGCTGCATATGATGCTTGCATTCGTCGAGCAGACCACTGATCATATATACAGTACTTTTGCAGGGGCCGGTAAAACGGCGAGGCGAACATGCGGGAACGCGGTAAATCGGCAAAGCGTGAAAGCGGAGGGAACATGAAGGCGAGCAACACCAATCAGCAGGCGAACCGTGAAAAGGCTCTCGAGGCCGCCCTGGGACAGATCGAGCGGCAGTTCGGCAAGGGTACGGTCATGCGTATGGGCGATAGCGAGCGGGCGGCTATACCCTCCATCTCCACCGGTTCACTCGGTCTCGATATCGCCCTCGGTATCGGTGGCCTCCCGAAAGGGCGCATCTGTGAGATTTTTGGTCCGGAATCTTCAGGCAAGACCACGCTGACTCTTCAAGTTATCGCCGAAGCTCAGAAGGCGGGAGGAACCGCTGCGTTTATCGACGCCGAGCACGCCCTCGATCCGATCTATGCGGAAAAACTGGGTGTACAGATTGATGACCTTATCGTGTCGCAGCCCGATACCGGCGAGCAGGCCCTTGAGGTGGCCGAGATGCTGGTGCGTTCAGGCGCTGTAGACGTACTCGTCGTGGACTCCGTGGCGGCGCTGACGCCCCGAGCTGAAATCGAAGGTGAAATGGGAGATTCGCACGTAGGCCTTCAGGCGCGTCTTCTCAGCCAGGCCATGCGCAAGCTCACCGCAACGATCAAGCAAACTAATTGCCTGGTCATCTTTATCAATCAGATCCGTATGAAGATCGGCGTGATGTTCGGCTCTCCGGAAACCACGACCGGCGGAAACGCGCTCAAGTTCTACTCCTCCGTGCGTCTCGACATCCGTCGTATCGGTGCCGTGAAAGACGGAGATGAGGTGGTAGGCAACGAAACCCGGGTGAAGGTGGTGAAGAACAAAGTGTCTCCCCCATTCAAGCAGGCTGAGTTCCAGATCATGTACGGTCGCGGTATCTACCGTATGGCAGAGGTGATCGACTGGGGTGTAAAGCTCAATCTGATGGACAAGTCTGGCGCCTGGTATTCCTACCGTGGCGACAAGATCGGTCAGGGCAAGGCGAATGCAGCGAAATTCCTGGAGGACAATCCCGCGGTATCCAGCGAGATTGAAGGCCTGATCCGTGCCCAGCTCCTCGATACGGTGAAGGAAGCCGATGATCAGGTCGAGGATCAGGCAGAGGCGGCTGGAGATTCCGAAGTCTGATCACCGGAGTCTCGAGCCCCTGAAGTCGAAGGTTTCAAAGCATTAGCGGAGTGCCCGTAGCGGGACCTGGGACGTCTTCCCGGGCTCCCGTACCGACTTCAGGTTCACGAGATTTTCTAATCGCAGGGGGTGTTCGGCTTTCCCACGGGCTATTGCACTCCGCGATCCAGGCACTGGGGCAACCACTTCCCCATCCCGCAGCCCCAGTGCCTTTTTTCTCTTCCAAATTCGTCTTCTGTGCCTCTCTCGTATGAATTCTGCACCGCGCAAGCGCCGTGACGAAAACGGCCCGCGAGAACGGGTCGACCGTGACACGGCGTCCGAACACGCCAAGCCCTCGCCTCGCAACGCGGCCATGGATCTCCTCGCACGTCGCGAGCATTCGCGCCTCGAACTGCGGCGCAAGCTCGAGCGACGCTTTACGGCCGATGGGCTGGATCGTGCACTGGAGCAGCTCGCGGAGGAGGGTCTCCAATGCGACGTTCGCTTTGCGGAGAGCTTTACCCGGGAGCGGCTTCTCAAAGCCTATGGTCCGCGGCGCGTACGCGCCGAGCTTCAGCAGCGGGGCGTAGCGGCCGATGTGATCGACGACGCTCTGAAAAGCGTCCCGATTTCCGAAGGTGTTTCCTGGTCCGGGCAAGCTCGAGAGGCGCTGCGGCGCAGATTTGGTGACGCAGGGAAATCTCGCATCGACGATGCGGAAGCCGCGGAAGGTGCATCAGTGGCGAAAGAAAAAGCGCGGCGTCTACGCTACCTGTACCAGCGCGGCTTCTCGGCTGACGATTATGCCGACGTGGTGTCAGACGATGAGTACTAGAGTTTTGGATAGAGCCAGCGTTTTCGACCCTGTGTTCTCCACTCTTTGTTCCCGGCCTTAGATTCTCGGTCCTGGGTTCACGGCCCTGGTTTCACGGCCCTCGGTTCACGGCCTATGCCTCGCTTTGCGGAGTGCCCCCAAGAATCCGCACCGGCAGGGGTTCGCTGGCGTCGAGGTGTACATCGCGCTGCGGGAAGGCAATACCTATACCCGCCTCGTTGAAGTCGCTGTAGATGCTCTGGCGCAGCTCGGTCTTGATGCGCAGAAAGTCGCCCAGCGCGTAGCAGCGCAGCCAGAGCATGAGAGCGTTGTCGCCAAAGTCCTCGAAGGTTACGAACGGCTCCGGGTCCTGAAGTATGTCCGGATGAGCATCCGCTATCCGTTTGAGTCGTGCACTGGCGTCCTCGGCATCGGAACCGTAGGCGATTCCGACGGGGACGACGATGCGCAGGCGCGTCGAACTGAGCGACCAGTTGGTAACGGTACTGGTGATCAGCTCCTTGTTGGGTATCATGAGTTCTTTGCCTTCAAAGGTCTCGATCACTGTCGCACGCGGATTGATATTGATGACGGTGCCGTCATGACCACCGGCGTTGATGATGTCGCCAACGCGAATAGGTCGCTCAAAGAGCACGATCAGACCGGAGATGAAGTTGGCGACGATTTCCTGCAACCCAAACCCAATGCCGACGCCGAGCGCGGCAACGAGCCACTGCACCTTGGCCCACTGAAAGCCCAGCATGGCGAGCGCAACAGAGAAGCCGACACCGATAATGAGGTACTGCAGCAGCATTCCCGCCGCGTAACGACTCCCCGCGGTGACCTGAGTCCACTCAAGCAGCACGATGTTCAGCAGCGGTGGCAGGTGCTTGGTGATCAACAGGGTCGTTACCAGCACCAGCACCGCAAGCAGGATCACTGCCAGCGTCACTTCGCGCAACTCCCCGGCGGGGAGCTGCGGGTCAGTGGTCGTCCACAGGATGACGCTGTCCAGAATGCTGAGCGCGGGCAGAGCCGGTGACCAGATGAGCCACAGCAGTCCTCCCAGTCCCAGGAGTCGCAACAGGCCGAGAAGCTGGGTGTAGGCTTCCGACAGTGACGACACGGCGTCCATGGCGTCCGCTTCTTCAAACGCGTTTTCTTCGTCGCCCTCGCTTTCCCTCGCACGGCGTTCTTCCCGGGTCTTTCTCTCAAGACCGAGGCGATAAATGATCAGAAAGCGCTGCAGGATGCTGGCGATGAACAGGACGCCCATCACCGCCGCTATCGAGAGCACCAGCGCCTGCAAGTACAGATGGGCCGCGAAGAGCTGGCCGCTGAGATGCATGACGACGATCGCGAGACTCAGCAATTCAACGATACGCAGGGCATAGCGCATCATGCGGTCGCCTTCGAACAGCCCTGATTTCAGCTGGCTGTGGGCGACCAGCAGCAAGAGCGCCGCCATGCAGATGCTCCCCAGCGCGCCCACGGCCCCGCCGCTGTCTGTGGGCGATACGCGGACCCCGATCACGGTGAGCATGGTGGCTGCCACAAAGGCGGTGTTGAACCAGCGCACTTCGCTGAGCAGCAGATCCGCTTTTGGCGAGTTCCATTTGAGCAAGCGGCGCCCTACACCCAGCCGTCCCACCATCCGACGCAGAAGCGAGAGCGCCAAAAGTACAAGTGCACCGTTGAGCAGCGCGAAGCCGGCGCCGCTTGCAAGAGAATCTCCATTCCCCAGGAGACTCAGGGCGCGCCCGCTGATCGCCAGCACAAGGGGGCCTGACAGCGAAGCGATGAGAGTCAGGAGCAGGCCCTTCAGTATCAGCGCGACACTCTCGTCGCGCGGGCGGATCGGTACCCCGAGCATGCTGTCCAGCGCGGCGGTTACCGCGCGATAGCGAAGCACGGAGAGGAGCAGCAGTAGGAAGGCCAGGAGCAGGGGTACGTCGCGCAGGAGCAGCGGCCAGCGCGAAAGCGGATCGGATGCCAGGAACGCTCTGAGTTGCTCCTGCACGCGCTGCAACAGTCGATCCGTACGCAGGAAGTTGTAGTTTCGAACCCAGAGGAGGTTGCCGGTCAGCAGTGCCTGGTAGTCCTTGGTAACTTCCGCCAGTTCCTCAGCGGCCTGATTTTCATCCACCAGCAGCCGAAGCAGGGTGTTCTGGGCCTGGAGGTTGTCCTGCATGAGCGTACGGCTCTGAGCGATCAGCTGATCCGCGGCCCGTCGTTCGTTGGTGCTCCAGTCGTCGATATCCGCAAGCGTGCTCTCCAGATACAGGTCGGCGTTGTTCAGTTCGCGCATGCTTTGTTCAGTATCGATGGCCGAGGTCGAGACGCTGGCGATCTTTTCGTTGCGCTGTCGGCTGAGCGAAAGAATCGAAGCGGGATTGGGCAGGCTCGCCAGGCGCGAGAGCATGACGTCGCCGAGCTCGGCCCCAAGTCCCGCCACCTCGAGGCGGCGCTGCGTCAGCTGCGCATCCTGCTGGACATCCTCGATGCTCTGGCGGGTAGCGGACACTGCCGCTCGGGTGGCCTCGATCTGTCGACCCAGCGTTCGGAACTCGCGGATCATGGTGATATTGCCGTCTGCGAGGGCCGTGAGCTCCGCGCGGGGATTGTCGATAAGCGCAAGAATGCGGCGCGTTTCGGCGCTGCGCTGCTCTCCGGCGGATTCCCGCGATGCGGCGGCGGCTTCGCGTAGGGCGGTGAGGAGTCCATCCGCCTCGGCGATGGCCGCGTCGAGCCAGCTAATCTTCGCGGTGCGGATACTGTTGAGGTCCGCACCGCCCCTCAGCTTCAGCTCGATGAGTTCGCGCTGGCGGTCGCGAGCGACGTCGTGAGCCTCGATGGCCAGCTCCAGGACGCGGGCCGCGATGGCCGACTCGCCTTCCCCGTTCACCGGGTCGTCGTCATCCTCAGCCTGCAGTTCGCCGAGACGTCGGCGCAGATCTCCGTCCTCGCGGGCGAGACTCGCGCTGGCATCGAGCGCCTCGCTGCGTTGCCGGGCCCATTCACTTCGCTGACCGTCCACGACGTCAATCTCCGCCTCAAGCGCGTTCAGCGTGGGGTCGCGTCCGAGCTGGCGTTCGATTGTCGCCGGGGCATTGCGAATATCGCGGGCGCGGGTTTCAAAGTCGGCGATCAGAGCCGCGCTGCGTTCCAACCGGTCCCGCAGCTGAATGGTTTCGGCCTCGGCCTGAGCGGCGAGATCCAGGTCACGGGCCGCGGCACTGAGCCGTTCGGAGAGCCGCGCCCGCTCTTCGTCGCTAACGCTGCTGTCGGCCGCCAGCGACTCACGCAATGCCTCAACGGCTGTGCTGTCAGGAGCGGCCTCCTGGGCGGCGCCTGGTAGCCCGAGGAGCACCAGCAGACAGAGCACAAGCGCTCTGGGGGACGTCGTGGTCACCGCTTCTGACTCCCGATTCGTTTGGATATGACGTGCTCGCGGGATCGTCAGGGGTTCAGGAGAGCCTCGCGCAGGCGCCGGGCCCAGGACTGCAATGCCCGGGTGTTCTCAGGACCGGTGCGCAGCAGCTGTCGGTGCAGATCGCTCCGTCCTTCCAGCGCCGGGTCTTCGTAGGCCCAAAGGGCACCGCGGCTCTGCAGATAGGGTGGTTCCTCCACCAGTGGCGCCGCCAGCACACCGTCGAGGGCTGCGATTATTGTGTTGTCCATGGCATCCGCGGGGTAGCCAAGGCTGGCATAGGCGTCCGTGAGCTGAGGTCGGAACTGTTGAAACAGCCGGGCGAGTTTTTCGGCCGGCAGTGCCGTGATTGCAGCCACGATGGGGTCATAGCGACCGTAGCCGGCGGGGTCGACACGGTAGCGCTGCCCTTCGCGCTGCACTGAGAAGCGCCCCTGGGGCGGCGCCAGGTTCAGCGTGCGGCGCGGTACCAGTCCCCGGGCGAGCTGGTCGGCGCTGCTGACGCCGCGATCGAGCAGATAGGGCGCGTTAAAGCTGGGGGCGATCAGCTCGGCCGGCTCGATACCTGCGTCGGCCAGCGCCTGGCGAAGCTCGGCGTCAATCTCTTCCGGCGTTGGCGGCTCCGGTTCGCTGACGGGTTCCGCCACTGGTAGCGGTTCGGTGCCGGTCTCAGCCTCGGGAGTGACGTCCTCTTCGGCGACCTCGTCCATGCTCTCGACAACGGGGATATCAGGCGCAGCGAGGATCGCGTCATCGGGTTCGGGTTCCGGGGCGCTCGGCAGGGGAATGCTTTCCTCCGGCGAGGCATCGGCGGTGATCTCTTCGGAGTCGCGCTCATCATCACCCGGGGAAAGGAGATACACGGCGCCGGCGAGGATGAGCACGGCGATGGCCGTGAGCAGTGTCTGCGTACTGTGCCGACGCTGTGTGTCAGCCTGAGTGATACGGTCCCTTTGTTCGGCGCGCATGGTTCCCGGCTCCGGCAAAACCCCGATTCTAGGGGATCGCCTCGGGGATGGCGATGCTGGGGCCGCCTGCGCATTCGCGGCGCTCGGGGCTTCGGGCTTCAGGCGGGGTCGTCGCGACGCTCTCTCAGGTCGGCGACCGTCGGGGCCGAGGCCTTTTCGCGCAGAACCATTAATCGGTGCGAGAATATGCTGCGCGAGTCTTGTTTTTCAGTGCGCCACGAGGCCTCACCGTGTGACTCAGCGGCAGGAATCAGTATCGCCGGCAACTTTCGCGTAGGGCAGACGTTGCACGAGTTCGGCCCGGTAGTAGCTGCTAAGGCCGACACAGGCGACGCTCCCCGCGGCTTGCGGATCCAGGCCCCCGTCGCTGGCAATGGCGTCGTCTGGACAGTCGAGCTGCATCACTTCACCGATCACCAGGTAGGTGCCGTTGCTCGCGATGGCCAGTTCCTCGCGCGCCTGGAGGCCGATACGCACACCGGCTTCGGCGACGTAGGGTGCGGCGAAGTCCTCCCACCATCCCTCGCTCAGGCCCGTGGCCTCAAACTCTGAGCAGTCGCGGGGATAGCGCGCGGAGGTCTGATGCGCGGCCTCGATGCGGGATTCCGGCACGTGGCTGATGGTATAGGCGCCAGTGGCGCGGATGTTCTCCAGGGTGTGGCGTGCGACGGTATCCGGCCTAAAGATCAGACCCAGGAGCGGTGGGCGGGCACCGATGTGCATAGTCGAGTTCATAACGGCGAGATTGGTTTGACCGTCCCGGCTCCGAGTCCCCACCAGAGCGGCGGTTTTGAACCCGGAGAGGGAATTAACCAGTGCAATACCGCGCTCGCGCGGCAGGGAATCAAGGGTCCGTCGGTCGAGATGCATGCCGCTCATCGACAAACTGCTTGCCGTAAAGGCGCCAGTAGCGCCATTTCGCCCAGATCGCGTAGGCGAGATCCACGACGGGTCGGATTACAGGCCAGCGCAGCGCACGGAGCGCGGCGCCGCGGCGCGTTCCTGCCCAGGCGGACACGTTGGCGTCGGCCCCGGTCAACCAGCGTCCATCGGCTCGACGTAGATGCAGAGTGCGCAGGAGCTCATCCCGACTGGGTGCAGCAGCGTCTTCAGGGCTTACCGCTGCGCCGCTGTGGATGTCCACCAGCGCCAGCTGCTCTCCCCGGAGGTCGCGCAGCGCTTCGATCTCAGCGGCGCAGAGCGGACAACGCCCGTCGTAGTAGAGCGTATCGCAGGAAGGGGCTTGGACCGTGGCTTGGACAGCTTCGTCCCGAGTCGCTGAATCAGGCACCCGCGGAGCTGCCGCCGGTACCGGGACAGTCTTCTCGCGTGGGATCGCAGCTGCTGATGTGCAGCCACTTCCACAGGTAGCATCGGGCGAAAATACTGTTCCAGAACAGGGCGAAGGCCGCCACGACGGCGATGCCCTGGAGCCAGGAAAACTCGCTGCCAGTGATAACCCAGGCGATGAGGCCGCTGCCCAGCAGAAACCTGATGATGCGCTCGGGCAGGCCGATATTGCGCTCAATCATGGGAAAAACACACACAATGGCTTGAATACCGACATCTACGCCCGGGGCAGGAGTTTGGATGTCCCAGCGGATGCGAAAAAACCGACTAAAACCCTGAACTTAAAGGGGTTTTCGCGATGGGTCGGATCCCGCGATCGAAAATATGGCCAGCATACGAGTGCTGGCCTTCAGCTCGGATAGCGCTCTTCGAGCCCACGAAGGGTGTCTTCGAACTCGCGGCAGATCTCATCCAGGATGTCAGCCACGGGCCGCACGCGATCGATGCGCCCGCACACCTGGCCCGTGAGCGGGATCGCGGCCTCCATGTCGCCGCCAAAGTAGAGGTCCTTCGGGCTGCCGAACTGCGCCATGGCGTTGACCTCGGGGTCGCGCTCCAGGGCGCTGGTGCGCTCCGTGCGCAGCGCCCGCAGGCCCGGAGACTGGAATCGATTGAGGAACACCGTGTCGGTTTCGGCCGCGTCGACGATGGCCTGCTTCCAGTTGGCGTGGACCGGTGACTCGGCCGCGGAAACCATGCGCGTTCCAAGCTGTATTCCCTCGGCGCCCAGGGCGAAGGCGGCTGCCATGGAACTGCCGTCCACAAAACCTCCCGCGGCTATGATCGGAACGTCCACCCGCGAGCGCACCAGCGGGAGAAGCACCATGCTGGCGACGTCCTGGGGATTCTTGAATCCCCCGCCTTCGCCGCCTTCGACGATCAGGCCGTCGACGCCGTACTCCACCGCCTTCAGCGCGGCCTTGAGGCTCGGCACCACGTGGAAAACCGTAAGCCCCGCGTTTTTCAGGAGTTCCGTATAGCGCTCCGGTGACCCTGCCGACGTGGTCACGAAGCGAACTCCCTGATCGATAATAAACTGGGCGATATCGGGATCGCGCACGAAGGCCTGGGCGATATTGACCCCGAAGGGCCGGTCCGTGAGCTCGCGCATGCGCCGTATTTCCTCGCGGATTGCATCGAGTTCACCGGAGGAGGATTCGATTATGCCGAGGCCGCCGGCGTTGCATACCGCCGACGCCAGTTGGGAGCGGGCGATCCAGCCCATGGGCGCCTGCACGATCGGCAGTGCGGCGCCGGTCATGCGTGTCACGCGGTTATCGAACTTCATGTCTTACCTCGGTGGTGGTATTGGACGACAGCGCCGTGAATCAAAAACGCCGTGCACCCCTGTTTCCGGATGTGGGCCTGTCTCGTCAGTCCTCGAGTTCGGAGAGCACGCGCGCCTGAGCCGCGGCAATGCGCGCCACGGGAACGCGATAGGGGCTGCAGCTTACGTAGTCCAGTCCCAGCTTATGGCAGAAGCGGATGGAGTTCGGGTCGCCGCCGTGCTCGCCACAGATGCCGTACTTGAGCCCCGGCTTGACGGCGCGCGATTCCTGCACGGCCATGCGCATGAGTCGGCCCACGGCGCGCTGATCAAGGGAAGCGAAGGGATCGTTCTCGATGAGCTTGGCGTCCAGATACTGGGGAATGAAACGACCCGCGTCGTCCCGGGAAAAGCCGTAGGACATCTGGGTGAGATCGTTGGTGCCAAAGCTCATGAACTCGACCGCGGGCGCCAGGCGATCCGCTCCGAGGCAGGCCCGGGGTGTTTCCATCATTGTGCCGATGCGGTAGCGCAGAGATACGGATTTTTCGCCCACAACCTTGCGGATACCGCGGTCGATGATGTCGCCGATGAGGCGGATCTCGCGCACGTTGATCACCAGCGGAATCATGATCTCCGGGTAGGGAGAAAGACCCTCGTCGATGACCTCGAGCGCCGCGCCGATGATGGCCCGCACCTGCATGCGGGTGATCTCCGGATAGACCACGGATAGGCGACAGCCGCGGAAACCCAGCATGGGATTCACTTCGATCAAGTCGTTGCGGGCCTGCCAGATCTGCGCCGGCTCCCGACCCAGGCGTTCCGCCAGCGCCTCCACGTCTTCCGTCTCATGGGGCAGAAACTCGTGCAGCGGCGGATCGAGGAGGCGGATGGTGACGGGGGTGCCGTCCATCACCCGGAACAGTTCGGCCATGTCGCTCTGCTGGAATTTCTGCAGAACCTTCAGATGTCGTTTCCGCTCGTCGCGATCTCCGGCCAGGATCATGGCGCGCATGTGATCGATGCGTTCGCTGCCGAAGAACATGTGCTCGGTGCGGCACAGCCCGATGCCCTCGGCGCCCAGTTCCCGCGCCTTGCGCGCGTCTTCCGGGGTCTCGGCGTTGGCGCGTACCTTAAGGCGGCGGTGCTTGTCAGCCCAGGACAGCAGGGTCTGAAAATCATCGGAGGTACTTGCCTCGACCTTGGCGATGTCGCCGAGCATGACCTCACCGCTGGAACCGTCGAGGGTGACCACATCACCCCGGCGAATTGTGGTGCCGTCCGGTGCCGTGGCCGTACCCTCCTGGGTAGAGACCTTGAGTTCGCCGCAGCCGGTAATGGCGCACACGCCCATACCCCTGGCAACTACGGCGGCGTGCGAGGTCATGCCGCCAAGCTCAGTAAGGATGCCCTGCGCGACGCGCATCCCATGGATGTCTTCAGGCGTGGTTTCGCGGCGTATGAGAATCACGTCCTTGCCTTCGGCTTCCACTTCCACGGCTTCATCGGCGGAGAACACGGCCACGCCGGTGGCTCCGCCGGGGCTGGCGGGAAGGCCGGTAGCCATGACGCTCCGTTCGGCGTCCGGGTCCACCATGGGGTGAAGGAAGGACTGCACGTGATCCGGAGACACGCGGAGCAACGCCTCCTTCTCATCGATGAGGCCCTCGCGCACCATTTCCACCGCGATGCGCACCGAGGCTCTACCCGTGCGCTTGCCGCTGCGCGTTTGCAAAATAAAGAAACGACCCTCCTGGATCGTAAACTCAATATCCTGCATGTCACGATAGTGCTGCTCGAGCAGCTCCTGGGCGCGATACAGTTCGTTATAAGCTTCAGGTAGGCGCTTCTCGAGGGCATCGACGGCCTCCGGCGTGCGGATGCCCGCAACGACGTCTTCGCCGGCGGCATTAAAAAGCACTTCTCCGAAAAACAGTTTTTCCCCGGTGGCCGGATTGCGCGTAAAGGCGACGCCCGAACCCGAGTCCTCGCCGAAATTGCCGAAGACCATGGCCTGAACGTTCACCGCCGTACCGAGCGAGTCGGGAATGTTGTTCATTTCGCGGTAGACGTTCGCCCGGGGTGTGTACCAGGATAGAAATACGGCTTCCACGGCGCGCTTAAGCTGCTCAAAGGGGTCCTCGGGAAAATTCACCATGGCCTTGAACTCGGCGATGACCGATTGCCAGTCCTCGGCCTGCATTTCCACATCCGTGCTGTAGCCCGCTTTCTCTTTGTGCGCCTCGATCCGAGCTTCCAGAGCATGCGCATCGGCGCCGAGGACCACATCGGCAAACATCTGAATAAAGCGGCGGTAACTGTCGTAGGCGAAGCGCGGATTCCCAGTCCGGGCGGCCAGACCTTCGGCGATCTCGTCGTTGATTCCCAGATTGAGGATTGTGTTCATCATGCCCGGCATCGACACCGGAGCTCCGGAACGTACGGAGAAGAGCAGGGGATTCTGGGGATCGCCGAAGCGCGCGCCCATCTTCTTCTCGACGAGATCGAGGGCGACGCGATACTCCTGTTCGAGTAGCGTGGGTAGCTTGTTCCCGTTGTCGAAATACTCGCGACAGGTTGGCGTGGTGATGATAAAGCCAAAGGGTACGGGCAGTCCGAGGCTGGTCATCTCGCAGAGATTGGCGCCCTTTCCGCCGAGGAGATCGCGATCTTCCTTGCTGCCCTCGGAGAACAGGTAAACGCGCTTGGCCATGATAAAAAAATCCGATTGCTTCGCAGGGCCGGGAGTGTAACCGAGGACCGTGAACCACGCCGTCGTTGGCAACAATTCACGTTGACCGGTGTGGGCCGAGTCTCGAAAATAATTGCCATTCCCCAACCTAAATTTTAATAAAGGAACCGCCATGACTGCAGCTTTCCGCAGTGTGTCCGCATGCCCCGCTTTCTCGCCCCTTCGACTGGCCCTGGCCGTCGCCTCCTTGTCCGCAACCCTCGCCCCTTCGGTACATGCGCAGCAGCTCGGCATGCTCGAAGAAGTGATTGTGACTGCGGCCAAGCGCGAACAAACGCTGCAGGAAGTACCGGTAGCGGTGTCAGTGGTTACCTCCGAGTCGATCGAGCAGGCCCAGGTGCTCGACATCAAGGATCTGCAGACGCTTGTGCCAAGCCTGCGGGTGACGCAGCTGCAGGGCAGTGCTCAGACGAACTTCATCATTCGCGGCTTCGGTAACGGCGCCAACAACGCCGGCATCGAACCGTCCGTGGGCGTATTCATCGATGGCGTTTATCGCTCCCGTGTGGGCAGCGCTCTAGCGGACCTGCCGAAGCTCGAGCGCGTTGAAGTGTTGCGCGGCCCCCAGAGTACGCTGTTCGGAAAGAATGCTTCGGCCGGCGTGATCAACGTCGTCACGGCCAAGCCGGACCTCACCGGATTCAGCGGGTCCGTCGGCGGCACACTGGGTAATTACAATCAGACAATTGTGCGCGGCGACGTCACCGGCCCGATCGGTGACAACCTGGCCTTCAGCCTGTTCGGCAGCATGAACGAGCGCGACGGCTACTTCGACAACCTGGAAACCGGTAGCGAGCTCAACGAACTCGATCGCTGGAACTTCCGCGGTCAACTGCTGTGGGCCCCGACCGACCGCGCCGAGTTTCGGCTGATCGTCGATGCGGAAAACATCGACGAACTGTGCTGCGGTGTCGCCAATCTTTTTGACGGGCCCACGGGGAACGCGATCCGCGCGCTCGGCGGCCAGAACGTGCCGAATGCGCCCTTCGCCTACGAAATTTTTCAGGATGTAGAGCCGGGGAACGAGATCGAGACCCAGGGGACCTCGCTGCAGTTCGACTACGATTTCGACTACATGACGCTCACATCGATCACTTCGTTCCGTACCCTGGATCAGCTCCAGTTCGGCGACAGCGACTTCACCAGTGCACGCCTGGTTACCCCGGACGGCGGGAACCTGAGCGACACGGACATCGAAACCTTCACCCAGGAAATTCGTCTCACCTCGGCGACGGACGGTCCCCTGCGGTGGATGGTAGGCGCGTTCTATTTCACGGAAGAGGTCAACATCGATGCCGCGCTGAAGTGGGGACCGCAGTTCCGCGACTACGCCAACCTGCTGACCGGGGGCACCGTACTGCCCGATGGGACCATCGTGGGACCTCTCGATCTTCTTGAGCAGACCCTGGGCTTCCCCGCGGGGACTTTCTTTCCCGAAGGCACCGGTTTCCCGGACGAGAACTACACTCTGGACGACGACACGCTGTCGCTCTTCACGCAGTTTGACTACGACGTTACCGACTCTTTGACCGTTACCCTCGGCCTGAACTACACCGAGTCCGACAAGGAAGCGTCGGCGGCGATCGTATCCAACGACGTGTTTTCCGCGCTGCCGCTGCAGGGCACACCCTTTGAAGGGCTCTCTTTGCTGCAACTTACACCACCCTTCGTGGACTATCCCAACAGCGTCGAAAACGGCGAGACCAGCGATGATGATGTCACCTACACCTTCCGTCTTTCGTACGATTTATCGCCCAGCGTCAGTGTCTACGCGGGCATCAGCACGGGCTTCAAGGCGTCATCATGGAACCTGTCCCGGGACGCCCGGCCCCTGGCGAGCGACATACCAGCCCTCGAGGCGGCGGGTCTGACCGTTCCCAACCTGGTCCCCGGCACGCGCTTTGCGGGTCCGGAAGAGTCGGAGGTCATCGAGATCGGTCTTAAGGGCGAGTGGGATACGGTCGCGCTGAACATCGCGGTCTTCACCCAGGAGCTGGAAGGCTTTCAGAGCAATATCTTCAACGGCACGGGTTTCAACCTGGCAAACGCCGAGCTCCAGTCCACCGACGGTGTCGAACTGGACCTGACCTGGGCTCCCATGGACGGGCTGCGCATCGGTTTTGCCGCGACCTGGCTCGATCCGCTGTACGACTCTTTCGAAGGCGCGCAGGGACCGGACGGTCCGACGGACCTGTCCGGTCAGGAGCCGGCGGGCATCCCGGAGTTCTCCTCAAACACCAACATAACCTACAACTTCGAACTCGGTGGGGCCTACAGCTACGTGCGGCTTGAGCACGTTTATGAAAGCGAAGTGCAGGTGATCGACAACATTCCCTCGTCCTTCGCGTCGCGTGAGATCAATATGTTCAACGCGAGCGCAGGCATGAGCTTCTCCAATGGCCTGGAGTTCAATCTCTGGGGCAGGAACATCAACGAAGACGAGTTCCTCCTGTCCGCCGCGCCGCTGCCGGCTCAGCAAGGTTCTCTCCTCGGATACCCCAATACGCCGCTCACCTACGGGCTGACGGTCAAGTACAACTTCGAGCGCTAACAGCGCCTAGTCCTGCCGGCCGATCAGCGCGCCCCGCAGGGGGCGCGACGCTCCTTACTGCTTTTCTTTCTTCATGAGTGCGGCCTTGGCCTTCTCCATGTCGACAGATTCCGCGGCTTTGTCGACGTCAACGGCTTCCGCTGCTTTCTTGTAGTCAACGCCGTCGCCGCTGACCGCGTCCTTGGCCTTGTCCATATCAACGGAATCCATAGCTTTCTCCGTGTCCACGGATTCGGCCAGGGCTTTCATGTCCTGGGCGTGGAGAGGCAGGGCGAGCGCGGTGAGGCATGTAGCAATGGCGAGAGATCGGGATGCGTTCATAGGATGGTTCTCCGCGAAGTGCTTTTACTGTTAAGGGTGTAGGGCAACCCGCGCCAAAAATTCAAAGCAAGCTGCGCAGGGACGCAGCGCTGCCGTGTGCCGAGCTCTTGCTATAGTGCGGCCCGACTTCAGAACGCGGGGACGACATTATGCAGCTTACGAGTGAAGAGCTACAGGATGCTTTGACGCGGCTTCCCGGCTGGGAGCTCGATGAAGGAAAGCTCTACCGGGAGTTCTCCTTCGCGAATTTCATCGAAGCGTTTGGATTTATGTCCTCGGTCGCGCTCTGTGCCGAGCGCGCGAATCACCATCCGGAATGGTTCAACGTGTACAACCGGGTGAGAGTCTGGCTGACGACTCATGACGCCGATGGTCTAACCCGACGCGATACGGACCTGGCCGCTGAAATGAACACGCTGTACGGCTCCTAAACACCCCATGCGCCTGGCGCAACTCGTTTCCGTGTCTGGCCAGGTCGCGGCAACTCGCAAACGGCTCGAGAAACGTCAACTCCTGGCCACCCTGCTACGCGACGCCGGCACCGATCGCGTCGGCCTCGTTGTGAGCTATCTGAGCGGCCGACTGCCCCAGGGGCGTGTCGGTCTGGGACCCGCCCTGCTGCGCGATCTCGGTCCGGGCAGAGCGGTGCATGCTTCGCTGAGTCTGGATGACCTCAACCGGTGGGTAGATCGGTTTGCCGCCGTCGCGGGTAAGGGCGCTAAAGGCAGGCGCCGCGACCTGCTGGAGAAGCTTTGGACGGAAGCGACGCCCGAAGAGGCCGAATTCCTCTACCGCCTGCTCCTGGGTGAGCTGCGCCAGGGGGCCCTCGAGGGATTGCTCGTGGATGCCATCGCCGACGCCGCCGAGCTGCCCGCAAAGGATGTGCGCCGGGCCACGATGCTTGCCGGATCTCCCGTGCCTGTCGCCGTGGCGGCCCTCGCTGAGGGTGCCGAGGGCATCGCTGCGTTTCGTCTTACCTTGCTCCAACCCCTGCAGCCCATGCTTGCCCAGCCGGGCGAACTGGACGTACTCTTCGAGACCGCGGAAGAATATCTGGTGGAGTACAAACTCGACGGCGCCCGGGTGCAAGTACACCGCAGGGGTGAAGAAATACGGATCTTCTCCCGAGCGCTGCACGATGTGACGGCGAGTCTGCCCGAGGTCGTCGAGACCGTTCGATCCCTTCCCGCCCGCGAGCTGATACTCGACGGCGAGGCCATTGCCCTGCGCGAAGACGGTTTGCCCCATCCGTTCCAGGTCACCATGCGCCGCTTCGGTCGCCGGAGTGACGTCGATCGCATGCGCGGCGAACTGCCCCTCAGCATTTTTCTGTTTGACTGCCTCCACGTGGACGGTGAGGATCTCATCGATCGTTCGCTCGAAAATCGTCTTGCGAGTTTGGATGCTCTTGCTCCGGAACTCGCACCGCCGCGCTTGCGCACCGCGGATGTTGAGGCCGCGGCACGGTTTCTTGCGGGCGCCTTCGAAGCGGGCCATGAGGGTGTCATGGTCAAGAACCTCGCGAGTCCCTATGCGGCCGGCAGTCGCGGCGCGGATTGGCAGAAGATCAAACAGGTACACACCCTCGACCTTGTAGTGCTCGCCGCCGAATGGGGCTCGGGTCGTCGCGAGGGTTGGCTCTCAAACCTGCACCTCGGAGCCCGCGATCCCGCCGGCGGCTTCGTGATGCTCGGTAAAACCTTCAAGGGACTCACCGATGAGATGCTGCGCTGGCAGACCGAGCATCTTCTGACGCTGGAGACCGGTCGCGACGACCACGCGGTGCAGGTGCGTCCGGAACTCGTGGTTGAGATTGCCGTGAACGAGATTCAGCAGAGTCCGCAGTATCCAGCGGGCATGGCGCTGCGCTTTGCCCGGGTGAAGGCCTTTCGTGAGGACAAACGCAGCGCGGACGCCGACACCGTTGACACCGTGCGGGATCTCTTTGCGAAGCAGCACGGCGCCTCGTAGATAACGCCCTCTTTTTGGCGGCGGGGCAGCGGCTGGCGCAACCAGAACAGCGCCGCGGCGTGCCGACCATGATTTCCTGGACTCGATTACGCTGAACAGCTCAGCGCGAGATGCTGCCGCTGGGGCAACCGCAACTGCTATCGTGAAGCGCTGCAGTCTGGCGGGCGTACCGCTCGCTCATACAGCGTGGAGTCGGTTCTATGAAGCGAGTGCTCATCACCTACGCCACCCGGGAAGGGCAGACCGAGAAGGTCGCGAATTACCTGCGCGAGCAGCTTTCAAGCTCGGGTGCCAAGGTTACGCTCGTCAATGCCAGTGACGCTGCAACGCTTGAGAAACTGAATCTCAACGCGTTCGAGCTGCTCGTGTTTGGAGCGTCCATGCATGCCGGCTCGGTTGAACGCGAGATGCTTGATTTCCTGCAGCATCACTCGCCGCGGATTGGTGCAAAAAACAGGTCCTTCTTTCTTGTGCTGCTAAGCGCCGCAGCAACGGATCCCGAGAAGCGGCAGGCGTGGCTTGCGGACGCGCGACGCAAAGTGCAGCAGAAACTCCCCGTCCAGTTCACCGATTTTGAGATGGTTGCGGGCGCCCTGGCTTACTCCAGGTACTCGTTTCCGGTCAGGTGGATGATGAAGCGGATCGCGAGGCAAGCGGGTCACATGGAGAAGACTTCGAGGGACCACGAGTTTACGGACTGGGATCAGGTGACGCGCTACGCGCAGCGCTTGCTCAGCGCCCTGGAAGAGTCTCAGTCCGAGTAGCTTATTCCTCGTCCTTGTCCTCGTCTTCATCTGCTTCGGGTTGCACGGGACGGACGAAATCCGCCGGGTCCGCCCCGAACAGGTATTCATCAAACCACCCCAGCGCATGCGCCGTTATCGCCCGGCGATGGCGGGGCGTTCGCGGACCGTGTCCCATCCCCGCGTACACGATCATGCGTGACTCAACGCCGCGATCGAGAAGCAGCTGGCGCAGCTGATATCCATTTGCGATCGGCACCCGCTGGTCGTTTTCGCCGTGCTGGACCAGTGTTGGCGTGCTGGCTCTATCGATGTAGGTGACCGGGGACGTGAGGGCGTAGATGTCGTCGTCCTCGAGCGGGGTGGCGCCAAAGTACTCGGTGGTGAACTGCGTGATGTCGGTGTTGTAGTAGTAGGTTCGCCAGTCGCTGATGCCAGCGCCCATGATCGCGGCCGTGCAAACATCGGAATAGGTGGCGAGCATTGCCGAGATGTGGCCGCCCTGACTCCAGCCGAGACAGCCGACCCGGTCGGGGTCGACCAGCCCCTGGGCAATGAGCGTTTCCACGCCGGCGATGATATCGCGGGCCGGCCCGATACCGAGCTGCCGCAGGTTGGTTTTCTGGAAGGCGGCACCATAGCCCGCGCTTCCGCGATAGTTGGTCTGCAGCACAAAGGCGCCGTTGCCGTGAGCGGCGAGCACCGCCGGCTGGTAGATGGTCCGCGGCGCGATGCGCAAACCCGGGCGATCCGTCCCTGTCGGACCTCCGTGGGTGCGGACAAACAGAGGATAGGTCTTGCCCTCCACGTAGCCGCGCGGCCAGGTCACGATGCCTTCGATTTCCAGGCCGTCGTATGACTCCCACTGAAGCAGCGTTTGTCGCGGCTGCCAGACATGCTCCAACTGGCCCTGAAGTTTCGTTAGGGCTCGTCTTCCTTTGGCGTCGTCCACGAACACTTCCGCGAGACCCCCGGAAACGGAGCCGAGAAAGGCGCTGCGCGATCGGTCGGCGCTGATCGTGGTGCTCGAGAAAAACCCGGGTTCATCCAGGGAGCGGACCTCTCCCGATCCCAGATCGATGGTGAAGCGCCCGTAGTCCGTGCGAACACCGGCCTCGAAGAGCACGCTCGACGCGTCATAGCCAATGAGTCTGGCGTTGTGGCCCGGCATTGCGTGCAACTGAAGGTCAGTGCCATCCGCGGAAACCGTGGCAATGTCAGCGTATTCCGGAAAGCCCTCCAATACCGTGAACGCCAGCCGGGCGCCGTCTTGCCGCCAGGTAAGCCAGCGTTCCGCTCCCGGAGGATCGGCCAGCATCTCGACGTCGCCACCCGACGCCGCGACGCGATAAACCGCGCTGTCCAGCAGGTCGGCGAGGTGGGGAGTAGGTCGTGCGATAAACGCTATCTGCGACCCATCGGGGGCCAGTGAGAACTCGGTCACCGAGAACTCGTCGCCCTCGGTAATGGGTTCCGGATCCTCGTCCGCTTCCAGTTCTTCCGATAGGTTCAGGCGCCAAAGATGGACGTGCCTTCCCTCTTCACGGAAGACCGTATAGTCGCCGTAGCGTTCTTCCCGGGCTTCGGTCCACTCATCCGGCTCCGCCGTGCCCAACAGGTAAAGCGCCGTTCCATCTGGGGCGAAGCGCAGGCTGCTGATGCCGCCTACGCCGTCAAAGGCGATGTGTTTTGCCTCTCCTCCGGCTGGACTGATGGCGTAGACGTCATTGTCTCGGGTGAAAGCCACCCATTCGCCGTTCGGAGACCAATCGTAGTCGCTGACAAACTCATCGCCCCGGGTTAACTGCCAGGTCCGTCCGTCTGCAACGCTCGCTACCCAGAGCTGCTCGTCCTGCCTGTCCTCTTCAAAGTCGTTCCGGAACTGGCGCCAGGCCACGTGCGCTCCGCTTGGCGAGAGCTCGGCGTCGCGCACGACGGTCAGCCCAAGATAATCATCCAGCGTGGCCGCGACGTCTTCATTCGCTGAGCTGTGGCTTCCCAGCGTAAGCAGCGCGGCCAGCACAAAGGGCCGACTCCAGTCCTTTGGGACACACCGCGTAGGACCGGGGTCAGCCCGTCGAGCGATCACCAGGCTATGCCGTAGTCATCGCCGTAGTCGCTGGCCCCGCCCTGGAAGGTCCCGCGTTCCGGGTCGATAAGGATCGCCGTGATGGGGCTGTAGGTACGATCGACCACGTCGACGTCGTAGCCCATGGCCTTGAGCCGGTCCCGCGTATACGGCGGGATCTGGCGTGTGATGCCGAGACGCCCGGGTTCACTCTTGTGCGCTCCGAAGGAGCTTTGCATCTGGTAGCTCGCTATGTTGTGCGCTTCAGCCGCCTGCTGAACGTTCATGCCGAACTCGACGACGTTGAGAAAGAATTGCAGCAGGTTCTGGTCCTGGGAGTCTCCACCCTGCACCGAGAACGCCATGATGGGATCCCCGTCCTTGAGAGCCAGGCTCGGCGTGAGTGTGGCCCGCGGACGCTTACCCGGAGCGACCACGTTATAAGGATTGATGCGCTCGTCGAGAACGAAACTCTGCATGCGCTGGCTGAGGCCCACACCCGTATTCCCGGCAACAAATGCCGGGATCCAGCCGCCGCTGGGCGTGACCGAGATTACCCAGCCGTCCTCGTCGGCGGCCTGGATGGACGTGGTGCCGGCGAGAAAGCCCTCGTCGTGGCTCATGAGCAGAGCCTGCTGGAACCCATCGGCGCCATCGGCTTCCGCGGACGGCGGGATGGGGGTCCAGGCGTCGAGGAGCTCGCTGAAGGGATTCGTCTCACCCTGGAAAGGATAGGGATCGCCGGGCTTTGCGCCTTCGTCATTGCGCTCCGCGTTGATCAGTGCCCGGCGTTGTGCGGCGTACTCCTTGGACAGCAGGCCGGCGACGGGCTCTGCCGGTGGCAGGTAGGGGTCGCCGTAGTAGAAGTCGCGATCGGCGAAAGCGAGGTTCATGGTCTGGTACAGCGTGTGTATGTAGTTCGCGCTGTTGTAGCCCATGGCCTTGAGATCGAAGCCCTCGAGTATGTTCAGAGCCTGGAGCATGGCCGGCCCCTGAACCCAGGTCGTGAGCTTGTACACGTCGATGCCGCGGTAGTTCGTGCTTACCGGTTCCTCAAGATACACCTGCCAGTTTGCCAGGTCCTCCTTCGTAAACAGGCCTCCGGCGGCCTGGCTTGCGCGCACGATTTCTTCGGCGATGTCACCGCGATAAAAGCGCTCATAGGCTGCGTAGATCGCCTCCTTGCGTGACTTTCCGGCCGCCCGGGCGTCGGCCTCCGCGTCCACGAGCTTTTGGAGCGTGGCCAGCAGATCGGGCTGGCGGAAAACTTCGCCGGCATAGGGCGCGGCGCGTTGATCCGGGTTTTCCGGATCGAGGTGCGGCAGGAACACCCGGGTTGAATCTTCCCACTGTTCAATGATCGGTCGACGACGCTCGATGTTGTTCGCCTGGGCCGCCTCGATGGGATAGCCCTCCGCCATCTGCATCGAGGGTGCAAGCACTTCGGCGAGGCTGAGGCGGCCGTACTCCGCGAGCATCACCATAAGGCCGCCGGGGGTACCGGGCGTGACCGCCGCGAGGGGACCGTACTCGGGTGGGTAGATCATGCCCTTGTCATGGAAAAACTCTGCCGTCGCCCCGGTGGGAGCCACGCCCAGGGCGTTGATACCGATGACTTTTTTCGTGTTGGGATTGTAGATGAGTGCCTGGGTTTCGCCGCCCCAGCTCAGCACATCCCACATCGTCGACGTGGCGCCGAGCATGGCGCAGGCCGCATCAATAGCATTGCCGCCGCGTGCGAACATCATGGCGCCGGCGGACGCGGCCAGAGGCTTGCCGGTTATGGCCGCCCAGTGCCGGCCGTGGAGTACCGGTTTGGCCGTATCCTGCGCGATTGCCGCAGCGCTTGAAAGCAGCACTCCGGCCGTCAGGGCAAGGCACAGCGCGAGGTGAGTTGGGCTGGTGTGTGCTCGCTTGGAAGGGCGGGCGACAGGCTTATGGGTCACGAAAGCGTCCTCGTTACTCGTCTCGACGCAGTTTCACCACAAGCGCGGTGTAAGTCGAGGGGGTTGATGCCGGGCGTTCACTGTCCAGAGGCTCAGGGCCGCGGGTTTCGGGGGTCGCTACGGGGCCGTCTTCACCGCGGATCAGTTGGCCTGGCGCCACGTTTGCCGGGGTCGCGCTTGGGTTAGCATGGCGTCCCAGAGCGGGAGCGAGCACCGGGTTTCTTTGTCGGCCTCCCATGGTGGTGGCTTGCCGCGCCCCGAAGAGAAATCTGGTGCTTTGCGAGCGACAGATCGCACAGGGCAGACCCATTCGAAAGATCATCCACATCGACATGGACGCGTTCTACGCCAGCGTCGAGCAGCGCGATAACCCGGAGCTGCGCGGAAAACCGCTGGCCGTGGGAGGCTCATCTCGCCGTGGCGTGGTGGCGGCTGCCAGCTACGAGGCGCGGCGATTTGGTGTTCGCTCGGCGATGCCGGGAGTCACGGCGCGAAGACGCTGTCCGGAGTTGCTGTTCGTGAGTCCGCGTTTTGAGGTGTACCGCGCTGTTTCGCGACAGATCCACGCGATTTTTACCCGCTACTCCGACATCATTGAGCCGCTGTCTCTGGACGAGGCCTACCTGGATGTTTCAGCCGATCTCGCGGGGCTGGGGAGCGCCACGCACACGGCCGAGCATATCCGCAGAAGCATCCGCGAAGAACTGAACCTGACAGCGAGTGCGGGCGTCAGCTACAACAAGTTCCTCGCCAAGGTGGCGTCCGATCAGAACAAGCCCGACGGCCTCTGCGTGGTTCGCCCGGAAGAGGGGGCCGCTTTTGTCGCCGATCTGCCAGCGCGGCGCTTCTACGGCGTGGGGCCGCGAACTGCCGAACGCATGGCGGCGCTGGGCATCCATAGCGGGGCAGACCTGCGGCAGCAGACGCTGACGTTCCTCGAACAGCACTTTGGCAAGTCGGCCGCGTACCTCTATCGCGCCTGTCGCGGCGAGGATGAGCGACCCGTCAGGCCGGACCGAGAGCGCAAGTCCATTGGCGGCGAGCGCACTTACAGTGACGATCTCAAATTGGACAACGAGCTTCATGAGGCCCTCGAGGGCATCATCGATATCGTATGGACACGCATCGAGGGCCACGGCACGAGCGGGCGGACGATCACGCTGAAGCTCAAGTACGCTGATTTTCGACAGATCACCCGGGCGCGCTCGCAGCCGGAACCAATCGCTTCCCGTGAAACCTTCTCCACGCTCGCGCATGAGCTCCTCGATGGGGTCTTGCCCGTGCCTCTGGGTGTGCGCCTGCTCGGACTCACGCTCTCGGGGCTTGTGCATGGCAGCGACGGGCAATCAACGCCCGCGGACGGCGTCGCCGAAGAACCCCAGCAGGGGAGACTGGTGTTTTGAATGACGATTGCGGCGCCGCGCGGAAAGCGCGTCCAGAGTGCTGTGCGACCTGCGGTCGCAGGACCGCCCTCACGTTTCACCACTTGATCCCACGCAAGCTGCACCGTCGGACGCGATTTCAGAAGAGGTATTCCCGCGAGATGCACAACCAGGGCATCCACGTATGCCGCCTTTGCCACCGTGGCATTCATCGCAGCTACGACGAGATGACCCTGGGTCGAGATTTCAGCAGTCTGGAGTTGCTCCGGCGGGATCCGCTCCTGGCCCGTCATTTCGCCTGGGTGGCCAAGCAGAAATGCTGAGCTAAAGCGCGGCTCGTGAGCAGCCCGCGACACCACCAACTCCTTCAGCCCACGGAGCGACGCACCGCTTTGGTGAGCTTGGCCATGCTGTGAGCGCGATTCTGGTGCGTAACGCTCGCAGAATTCATGCTCCGGCTCTAAAAGGATGCACGCTGTGTTGGCCCGCGATTTGCTGATCCATTGGTTTTGCGCGCTCTGCCCGGCGTGCCCGGATCAAAACGATGGACAGGATTTTCCCGATGCCTCGCGCCTACCCCACGTACGCCGCCGCAGTTTGCCTAACTTTGCTCGCAGCTCTCCTTACTAGCGGCGCCTCCCGCGCCCAGGATGAGGAGCCGATCAAGGTCGGCGTGCTGCATTCCCTCTCCGGCACCATGGCCATCAGCGAAACGACGCTTAAAGACACGGTGCTGATGCTCATTGAACAGCAGAACGCGCGCGGCGGCTTGCTGGGTCGTCCCCTGGAAGCCGTGGTCGTGGACCCCGCGTCGGACTGGCCCCTGTTTGCGGAGAAGGCCCGGGAACTGCTGGTGCGCGAGAAAGTGGACGTCGTGTTCGGCTGTTGGACGTCGGTATCTCGCAAATCCGTGCTGCCGGTCTTCGAAGAGCTGGACGGGCTGCTGTTCTACCCCGTGCAGTACGAAGGCGAAGAGTCCTCCAGAAATGTGTTCTACACCGGGGCAGCGCCGAATCAGCAGGCTATCCCCGCCGTGGACTATCTGATGGAACAGGGCGTGCAGCGCTGGGTGCTGGCGGGCACTGACTACGTC
>JBCBTK010000033.1:0-42567 GCA_039818725.1 Pseudomonadota bacterium | reverse complement strand
CTAGCAGCCTGTTGAAAATATCTGGCTTTCGTTGAATCGAGCAGTTCTCAGCGTCGCCTTGCAACATGTGTGAGCCTCAGCGAGAGAAAGCCGTCCCGCATTCCCGATCATGGATACGTCGCCGTATAGATGCACAAGACGGTGTATCGCCCTCCGAGTTGTCAGTCAGCATCCGAAACCCGCTTCCCGCTCGGCAATCACGTCATCAGACCCTTCAACCGTGTGATGTTGTACGCCGTCGCCGTCAGCCGAAACAACCAGTCGACATTGTCTCGGCCTCGATGGCGTAATTTGCGCAACTGCCCGTAGGTCTTCATCCAGCCGAAGGGCTGCTCCACGCGTTTTCGCAGTCGCTGACTAACCGCATATCCCGGATGCCGAGTCGTGCGGCCATCCATGCGGGTGTACTGTTTTCGGGAGGCCACATGCGGCGTGATACCCATCTCGCGACACGGCGCAACGAACGGACCCACGTCATACCCTTTGTCGGCCCCTACCGTCTGGCCGGATCGACACGGCAGTTCCGATAGCAACTCAACCCCTGCCGACCATTCCTGGCGTGTCCCAGCCTCCGTTACCAACGTCCCAACGACAAATCCATTGCGGTTCTCCGTCAGGACGTGCCCCATGAAACCCAGCCTGGCTTCTTTGCCCGGCCCTTTGCGGAACAACCGTGAATCGGGGTCTGTCGTGGACTCGTGCGTGCCGTTGCTGCGCTTCTGGCCATGAAAGTTCTCACCGTCATCGTCATCTCCCGAGCCATCCTTGGGCTTGAAGGACTTGAGCGACGCGCAGGCTTCAATCAGCGTCCCATCGACCGAGAAGTGATCTTGCGACAGCAACTGCTTCGCGTACGCCTGCTTCTTGACGGCTTCGAACAGCAAGATGTCGACGTCATAGCCCATCAACCGATCGCGGTTCTTGGAGAAAACGGAGTGGTTCCAAACGGCCTGGTCGATCTCCAGGCCCACGAACCACCGAAACAGGAGGTCGTAGTCGATGCGCTCCATCAGCATGCGTTCTGAGCGGATCGAAAACAGAATCTGCAACAGCAATGCTCGAAGCAACTGCTCTGGCGGTATCGACGGGCGACCCCGGTCGGAGTACATCTCATTGAAGGCAGGTTCCAGCTCGACCAGCGCTTCATCGACAATCCGGCGAATGGTCCGAATTGGGTGTGAAGCAGGAATCCTGGACTCCAGGCTCACGTAGCTGAACATCTCAGGCTGCGGATTGCTTTCGCCGCGCATGGGTCGGCGCCTCTGCAATTAGTTACCGTATTATCCCTGATCGAGCTTTTTTCAACAGGCTGCTAGGGCACAAAATGCCCCCGCCGTAAGGCAAGGGCCATGCTGCAGTTTTCCGACAATCGACACACACGCCGCCAGATCAGCAAGCCCAGTCAGCAGGATCAGAGAGGGTCTCTACTTTTCATCGGCGGTTTATTCTTCTTCTACTGATCAAGGTATTTCCGCTTCGAACCTTGCTCGTGTCACAGTGCCAGCTTTCCATTAGTCGCTCAAAACGATCGAGCAGACATACCCTGCACTTGTGGAACTGTTTAAGAGGCTGAGGCCGTTCGTGTTGTCATTCAAGGTCAGAAGCAACGAATCACCGTCACTCAGTGCGCAATCGAAAAAGCTAAGCAGGTTCGACGTAGTACTGTCACCGTCAGTTCTGACGCTGTAGCCCACACCGCCATCGTTGCGCGAACCGGCTCTCCATCGACTCAACGGGGCAACATAGGCAACGTGGCGCAGGCTTTGGCACTCGGGCAAATCAATCTCCAGATCAGGATCGTCTGGGAAAAAACGACAAAGGCGCACGGTGCATCCGCTAGCATCTCCGCAGAGATTAAGCATCGACGTCTGGTCGATCCTCGTGATGGCCAGCGCCCGGATGCCGTCTGCCGCCACGCTCGCCTCATAGGATGATTGGAGCTCATTGATGCGCTACTCCAGCGCCGAAAAATTGGCGTTCAGTTCGTCTGCATCCGCCACCCCGCCGTTGTTGAATTGCGTGAGACCTTGCGCTGTTAAATCCCCGCACATTGACACGGCAAGAATCAGCGCCGCGCCCGCGCTTGAAGCACGCCGTCCAATCCAGGGGCGTGCAGCAAGCCGAGGTTGTGATCGATGCGTGTCGAGCATCCGCGCCTCCTAGCTGGGCTTGGGAACGATCCTCCGGGCATACCAACCCGGCGGCCGGGTTCAGTCTCGCACTAAAGGGCGGGGAGAGCCCGGCGACTCAATTGCTTTGCAACTGAACACACCTCACAGAGCGGTCTTTTGTATTTGGTAGGACTAGGCGGATTCGAACCGCCGAATACCATGTCAAGGCTAGAACCACACTTTGAGCGACGGTGATACACGCAGAAAGCTATCAGCAGGTGTTCTGCCATGCACGCGCTCGCTGAGAAACACCCAACCCGTGATAGGGCTGTGATGCGATTGAATCCGTCGTCGAAGATGTCGCACAGGCGCTTGGTGAAGATGAGCGGGAGGATGAAATCCTTTTACTTGGGCACATCCTTAGCGCCGCGGATGGAGCAAGCAGAGTTCCAGATTCAGGATTCGAGGGATTTGTCTGTCGGTTCTGCTTTCCTCTGGGTTCGTTTCACCATGTATCTATTCTTTCATGTTCATGAGACCGTGAACGTTGGCGCAAGCTCAGATTCGTGTATGCATAGCGATGTGATTCCGACGGCCGCGCGGGGTCACGACGACGCAAGCTCCCTACAGAGTTCAGGTAGCGGGATCGCATCCACACCGTCTGCAAGCGGGAAGCGCTCTTCGCCGCTGTATACCACCCGTCGCTGCAGTGGCTCCATCGTCTCACAGGCGTGATGAAACCCGCGCTCCAGCTTCGGCGACAGCCCCCGCTTGATCTCGATCGCCCAGGGTTTGCGCTCTCCGGGTCGCTGAAGCAGCAGATCAATCTCGGCTCCGGCGGAGGTGCGGAAGAAGTAAGCCTCGGTGCCTTCCGGTGCCGCCGCGATAAGGGATTCGATGGCCAGTCCCTCCCAGCCGCCCCCGGCCACCGGATGGCCCAAAAGCGCCTCTCGATCCTCGATGCCCAGCAGGGCGTGTACCAGTCCGCTGTCGCGCACGTAGACCTTGGGTGATTTAACCAGGCGCTTCTTCACATTGCCGTGCCAGGGTTGCAGCCGACGCACGAGCAGCAGATCAACGAGCAGATCGAGATAGTTCGCGACGGTCTTACCATCCACGGCCAGGGCACGCGCCAGCGCCGCGGCGTTTTGAAGCGAACCCTGCTGGTGCGCCAGCATGGTCCAGAAGCGGCGCAGCGTTTCCGCGGGAATCCTCGGACCGAGCTGTGGGATATCGCGCTCGAGGTAGGTGCGGATGAAGTCGCGGCGCCAACGCAGGCTGGCGACGTCGCTGGCGGCCAGCAGGCTTTCCGGAAACCCACCTCGTAACCAGAGGGCGTTGAGTAGATTGTCATCAACCTCGCCCGCATCGATGGGTGCCAGCTCCAGGTAGCGTACGCGTCCCGCGAGCGTCTCGCTGGACTGCTTTAGCAGGTCGATGGAGGCAGAGCCGAGGACCAGGAAACGATCCTTGCCCTTTCCGCTGCGCCTGCCCTTGTCGATCAGGCCGCGCAAGACCTGGAAGAGCTGCGGCGTGCGCTGGATCTCGTCGAGGATGACCAGCTTGTCGGCGTGCTGTTCGAGGTACAGTTCCGGCTCAGCCAGCTTGGCCCGGTCAGCATCGGACTCCAGGTCGAGGTAGACAGACGGACGTGTGTCCGCGATTTCCAGCGCCAGAGTTGTTTTACCTACCTGGCGGGGGCCGAGCAGTGCCACGGCCGGCGCCTCGCTCAGCGCTTCGGTAAGTTTGGGTAATAGGCGGCGGCTCAGCATCCTTGCAATTATGGATTAGTGATCCAGATATGCAAGGTTTATTGTGCTGGGTGATATGAGGCGTCCAAGCAGAGTGTCAGGCAGCAAGTAGTCTTGCTCGCCACAAATCCCACGCGAGGAACAACAGTGCTACCCGATCAGGGAAAGCCCAATGGCAGATCGTGACGAACTGGCGGCCGTGCAAGCCGAAAATGCGCGTCTGGTCGCGCTACTCGAGACACACGGCATCGAGTGGCGAGAGCCGGCCACGCAGTCGCCACCGGTCGAGCGGATAGGCCTCTCTCCCGAAGAAAAGGTCGCATTGTTCCGACGGCTGTTCCGAGGGCGCAGCGACGTATACGCGGTACGCTGGGAGAGCAAGACCACGGGCAAGTCGGGCTACGCACCGGCCTGCGCCAACGAATGGCGAGTGGGCGTGTGCGAGAAGCCGCGCATCAAGTGCGCAGACTGCAGCAACCGTTCTTTTATTCCACTGGCGGAATCGGCTATCTACCGGCATCTGGTCGGTGAGCACACCGTTGGTGTGTACGCGCTGCTGGAGGACAACAGCTGCTTCTTTCTCGCCGTCGACTTCGACGAAGCCGAGTGGCGCGCCGATGCGCAGGCGTTCATGCGCTCCTGCGAGGAGCTCGGCGTGCCAGCCGCGCTAGAAATTTCGCGCTCAGGTAAAGGCGCGCATGCCTGGGTGTTCTTCGATAGCCGCGTTCCGGCCCGCGAGGCGCGGCGGCTCGGCACCGCCATCATCAGTCACACTTGCGTGCGCACACGGCAGCTGCAGCTAACCTCCTACGACCGCTTGTTCCCGAACCAGGACACCATGCCGAAGGGTGGCTTCGGCAATCTGATCGCCTTACCGCTGCAAAAGGGGCCGAGAGAGGAGGGATGCACCGAATTCGTTGACGCCGATCTTTGCCCCTTTCCGGATCAATGGGCGTTTCTGTCGTCCATAGAGCTCATGGCCGCAAGCGATATCGAGCCGACTATCCAAAGAGCGACCGATGGTGTTCATCCGCTCGACTTGACGTTTATCGACGACGAGGATCTGGCTACACCCTGGAGGCGCGAGGTTGGTATACCGAAAGCCTTACCAGGAACTATGCCGGCGTCGCTGACCGTGACGCTGGCTAATTTAGTCTACTTCGAACAAGTCCAACTGCCGCAAGCGCTGGCCAACCGCCTGATCCGCCTGGCGGCCTTCCAGAACCCCGAGTTCTACAAGGCACAGGCGATGCGGTTGTCCGTCTGGGACAAGCCGCGCGTTATCGGCTGTGCTGAAAACTATCCGCAGCACATCGCGCTCCCTCGCGGCTGCCTGGACGCGGCGCTGTTACTCCTTCGCAACAATGACATCACCGCCGATCTGAATGACGAGCGTTACCATGGTGCGCCATTGAATGTCAGCTTCCTTGGCATGCTGCGGCACGATCAAGAGGTCGCGGTTGCTGCGATGCAACAGCACGACACGGGCGTGCTATGCGCGCCCACCGCCTTCGGCAAGACAGTCACCGCCGCTGCGCTTATCGCCCGACGGGGAGTGAATACTCTGATTCTCGTCCACCGTACGGAGCTGCTCAAACAGTGGCAGGAGCGCCTGAAGGCTTTTCTGGGAGCTGCAAAGGACGACGTAGGAACGATTGGAGGTGGTAGGGCCAGGGCCACTGGAAAGATCGACATCGCGGTGATGCAGTCCGTGTCGCGCAAGGGCGAGGTCAAGGCCTTGGTCGAAGACTATGGGCAGGTGATCGTCGACGAATGCCACCACGTCGGCGCCGCCTCCTTCGAAGCCATCATGAAGCGAACCAGGGCGAAGTACGTCCTTGGCCTCACGGCGACGCCGATTCGGCGCGATGGGCAGCAGCCGATCATCTTTATGCAGTGTGGGCCGATTCGTCACTCCGCGGCGACACCCGCCGATGCGCCTCTCGATCTGGAGGTGGTGCCGCGGTCCCGCTCAGACAAGATCGATTTGGGGCCTGACGCAGGGATACAGGATGTTTTTCGTCAGCTTGCCGACGACCCGGCGCGCACGCGGGCGATTGCCGAGGAGATCCAGCGTGCAGTAGGAGAAGGACGCAAGGTGCTGGTTCTGACCGAGCGCGCCGCACACCTCGACGCTCTCCTGGTGGCGTTTAATGGGCGGGAGCCCGCTCCGTTGGTTTTACATGGACGGATGTCGAAAAAGCAGCGCGCAGCGGTTATCAAAAAGCTTAATGCTTTACCGCCGGACGCCCCGCGCATCTTGATGGCTACCGGAAAGCTGATAGGTGAGGGCTTCGATCATCCTCCGCTCGATACGCTAGTGCTCGCAATGCCGATATCCTGGAAAGGCAGCCTGCAGCAATACGCCGGTCGCCTCCACCGACAACACGACTACAAGACTACAAGACTGGTGTCCGGATAGTCGATTTTGTCGATACCGGTCATCCAGCACTGCTCCGAATGTGGGACAAGCGCCGACGCGGATACCAGGCAATGGGGTACCGGTTTGCCGCAGAGGTGGGAGTTTCACCGAACGATTCGTGAGGCCGACTTATTTGAGAAGTGGTAGGACCAGGCGGATTCGAACCGCCGACCTCTACCATGTCAAGGTAGCGCTCTAACCAACTGAGCTATGGTCCTATTGGGCGCGCGATTATACGAGGTCGCTGCGTCCGTGTTCAACATGGAACACGGTTAGCAGATCACTGCGCGTCGAACACCATCTCCCCGTCAACAAAGGTCTTCAGCACCTTTAACTTCCAGATGTCCGCAGCCGGCACGTCGAAGTAGTCCCTATCGATCAGAATGAAGTCCGCCGCATAGCCGGGCTCAAGCCGGCCTACCTGATCCTCTACGTGCCCGGCGTAAGCCGCATCCTCGGTAAAGAGTGACAGTGCCTGCTCCCGGCTCAGAGCCTCATCCACTCGCCAACCTCCAGGAGGATCGCCCTCCCGATCCTCTCGCGTGACCGCGGCGTGCAAACCGTAGAGTGGGTTCGGCGGTTCCACGGGGAAGTCGGAGCCGCCTGCCATACGCGCACCACTCTTGAGGACCCTTTGCCACGCGTAGGCCCCGGCGAGGCGTGCTTCGCCCAGACGGTCCCCGGCCATGTTCTTGTCGGAGGTGGCATGCGTGGGCTGCATGGAAGCAATCACATCCAGGGATCGAAACCTGACGAGATCTACCAGCGTGAGGACCTGGGCGTGCTCGACCCTATGGCGAAGGGCGCGTTTCTTTGGATTTGCGTTGATAAGCGCGAACTCGTCGAGGACTCGCCGGTTGGCGAGATCACCGATGGCGTGCACGTTGACCTGGAAGCCAGCATCTGCAGCGCCGTGCATGGTTTCATGCAGTGCGTCGTCGCTTTGTAGGAGCAGCCCGCGATTCCCCGGCGCATCGCTGTAGTCGTCGATCAGCGCCGCGCCCCGAGAGCCCAGGGCTCCATCGGCGAATACCTTCACGCTGCGTGCGGTGAAACGTCCGCCGGGATACTCACGCGGGCCGGCCTGCAGACGCTGAGCGTTTGCTTTATCTGTTGTAGCCAGCATGGCATAGACGCGCATGGGCAGGGCATCGTCGGCAAGCAGGCTCTCATAGGCCTGCATCTGCATGTCCGATACGCCGGCATCGTGCGCGCCGGTCATGCCAAGGCTCAGGAGATGTCGCGTCGCGCGAAGAATGTCGGCCCGGTGCTCGGCCAGGGTCTTTGCGGGCCTGGCCGCTTCCACAAGATTCTTTGCGTTGTCGACAAGCACCCCCGTGGGCTCACCGTTCTCGTCGCGCAGAATTACGCCACCCTCAGGATCAGGAGTAGCTGCGTCGATGCCTGCCAGTTCCAGCGCCCGGCTGTTGACCCAGATGGCGTGGACGTCCACGCGATGCAACAACACCGGTCGATCGGGCACCCGTGCGTCCAACGAAGCGCGAGTCGGAAATGCACCGCCGGGCCAGGACACCTGGTTCCAGCCGCTGCCGATAAGCCACCCGTCGCCGAGGACCTGGGCCGCACGGGCCGCCACGCGTCGGGCCGCTTCGGCTTCCGAGGAACTGCCTGTAAGGTCGACGTTGGCCAAGGCCTCGCCAAGCATTGGGATGTGGCCGTGCGCATCGATAAGCCCGGGAAGCAGCGTGGCGCCATTCCCATCGATCCGGATCGTCGCTGTACTGGCCGCTACCGACTGCGTGTTTTCGTACACCGACGTGATAACGCCGTTCTCGTACTCCAGAGCCACAAACTCGTGCCTCTGCCCGCCGCTCATCGTGTAACCATGCACGTTGTACATGAGCGTCGCGGCGGCCGACGTATGCGTCGCCACAACCAGAACGAGACACACGAGCAAACGGTACGTCATAGCAACCTCCAACAGTTCGCGACCACCCTGGCCGACATATCTCACCGGTACTTGGGATTTTCGGCGAGCGATTGTGCGTTGCGGGGGATTTTCAGCCCAAGGCAATAGTTGTAGCTATTGCCGCAGGAAGAAAATTCGCTGCAACATGCAAGATCCGGCGGGAAACCAACCAGGCATTTCACGAGACGATAGCCGATTCCATGGGCGTCTGGTCGCCGAATCGGTGAGATAGGGCGGCGAGCGACCGTGGTCTGCGCAATCAACGCAGGTAGCGACTCGGAAACCGTGCACGACAGTCGCTCAAGATCTGATCGGCTTCCGCGGCCTCTCCCTGCCTCTGCAGCGCCAGCCGGAGCCAGCGACAGGCTCGATAGTCCCAGGGCCGCTCGTCGTACGCCGCCCGGGCGTAATCGAGCGCCGTAGTGAAGTCACGGCGACGAAGTGCATCGCGCGCTACCGCCACCTGGGCCGCGACACCTTGTCGCGGAATGCGCAGGCTGGGCGGAAAGCGTTGATCTCGACGCGCCAGAAGGAATCCGGCCGTGTCTTCGTACAGCAGTACCCAGCGCTGCGACTGCAGTAACTCCTGCTTGAAGCGTGGGCCGCCACGCCGAAACGACCACAGAAAGTACTTTGCTCCCGATGCCTCTACCCGCTCCGCCCAACCGGGTTTCTGACGAAGCACCGCTATGTATTCGAGGTATTGTTCGTCCGAGTAGATCGTGTTCGCCCGCCCATCGATGAACACCTGGAGATCGCCCGCCGTACGCCAGTGCAGATAGCCACCCCAGTTGTAGTAGGCGAACACCGTCCCCTTCAGATCGTTGACCTCCAGGTAGTCCGCGATGGCTTCGGGAAAGGAGTACGCTCCCGTGAGGTAGTGAAAGCTCGCGTCGCTGCGCAGCGGATATGCCGCCAGGCGGACACCCGCGAACATCAATGCCGCCGCGACAACAAGAAGTTGCACGGCGGTCCGCCAGCGGTGACGGAACAGCGCGCTTAGAAATGGCGTGGCGAGAAGCGCGAAAGCCACGGCAAAGAGAATCACGAAACGACGACTTGTGAGAGACATCGCCGTCGTGAGCAGGACGGCGGCAAGCACCTCCACGGGCACCTGAGGCAGGCGGCGAAGCGGCGGAGCAAGAACACCCGCGAGACGTTTCGAAACGGCATTCATGGGCAACCGCGGGAGCATAGCGAGCAGCGCCAGCGTGCCCAGAACGGCGGCCGCAAGGAGCGCATCGTCGTAGAAGGGGGAACGAATACCCCCACGCTCGAACGGCGGCCGCCACTCGCCCAGACTTCGGTAGGGCGAATCAGGATTCAGAGCGTACTCCAGGGGATAGGCGTAGGCGTTTATGCCGTCAGGGTTAATCAGCACAACTGTGGCGGCCGCCAGCACCGGCACGGCCGCGCGCAGCAGATTTCCTGGTACGGGCGCACCCCAGGGAATTACGAGCAGCGAGAGCAGCATCAGCCCGAATAAAAAGCCTCCGTGCACATTTGCCCACACCAGGAACAGCACAAGCAGCGGCACAAGCTTCGGTGGTCTCAGCAGTGCGATGTTCAGCAGAATCGCTATGCCCAGCAGACTGTAGAGCTGAGGCCGGATATCAATGAAGGGCGCTGCGATAGCCATCGCGGCGAGGCAGGCGAGGAGCGCCGCCGCGGGGCCTCCAAGACGCAGGAGCGCGCGCTGGAGGAAGCCGAAGATAAGCGCGAGCATCAGCCACTTCCAATACACCAGGGACGTTACGCCAAAAGCGGAAACCCAGCCGTGGTAGACCACATCTGCAAGCCACTCGTGATTGCGCCAGACTTCTCCGGCAGCGGTGTATGACCAGTCCTCGACCAGGCGAATCGTTCCGCGCTCAAACATCTCCCGGCCCGCCGCAAGATGCCACCACAGATCGGAACCCATCATCTCGGTGAAGGAATAGGACACCGCCAGAAGCGCGACCACGGCGTAGCATGGAAAACTCAGCCACCCCGGCGTTGGCGCTATCTCACGCGCCTCCGCCCCGGGGCTTGCCAAGCCCATCAACGCTCAGGAACCCCCGGCGGCGTCGGCAGGGTTGCCGACGTCTACGTCCGCCGTCGCCGATCCGGACCTTCGCGCGGGCCGGTGCTCCAGAACGAAGTAGAGCTGGCGCCTTTTGCTCTCCGCATAGGTGCGCCCCAGATACTCCCCGATGATCCCGAGACAGATCAGCTGCACGCCCCCGAGAAAGAGAATGGCCACCAGCAGCGAGGGATAGCCCGGTACGGGATTGCCGAAGAAAAGCGTCCGTAGAAAAAAGTACAGCCCATACGCCAGCGCAACGGCAGAGCTCAGCATCCCCAGCCAGGTAGCCAGGCGCAGCGGTGCGGTAGTGAACGAGGTGAGACCCTCGAGAGCCAGCTTCCACAGGTCCGACAGCCGCCATTTGCTTTGCCCGTCGATGCGGGGTGCGCGAGCGTAGGGTACGGAAGTCTGGGGATAGCCGATCCAGGCAAACAGTCCCTTCATATAGCGATGCTGCTCGCGCAGCTGCAGCAGAGCATCCACGGCGCGGCGACTTAGAAGGCGGTAGTCCCCGGTGTCGCGAGGAATGGGCACGTCCGAAAGCCGATTCATGACGCGATAAAACAGCGCCGCACTGTGCCGCTTGAACCAGCCATCGCCGACGCGGGACTCGCGTTTCGCGTAGACCACATCGTAACCATCACGCCAGCGCAAAAGGAGCTCGGGAATAAGTTCCGGTGGGTCCTGGAGATCGGCGTCAATCACGACAACCGCATCGCCCTCGGCGTGATCCAATCCCGCCGACAGCGCTATCTCCTTGCCGAAGTTTCGCGACAGGCGAAGGACTTCTACCCTGGCATCACTGGCCTGGAGAGCCTCCAGCCGCGACGCAGATCCATCGCTGCTGCCGTCGTCCACGTACAGCACGTGCGCGGTTTCGTCGGCATCGTCGAGCACCGCGGTGAGGCGGGCATGAAAAGCGTCGAGTACGGACTCCTCATTGAATACCGGCACGACTACCGTGAGCATCGCGGTCACGACTTTTCGACGCAGTCCCGGCGATTACCAGTGCACGCCACGCATCACCTGGGCAAAAAGCTTCTGCGCGAGTTCAAGTTTGGTCGTCGGAAGATCGGCGCGTTCGCGAGCCGCCTCCTCCTCGCTGAGACCGCGGGCCGCGGCAGAATCCGGGAACAGGGCATAGGCCTGGCTGAGGAATGCCTCCGTGACGCTGGGTAGCGTGGCCTGGGCGACGGCGCCGGTAACACCCAGTCCCGTTGATACGCGGATCGGTTTTTCGATGATCGACTTCATCACGAGGTCCCGGGCCTGCGCTGGCGACAAAGTGGGAAACGCCTTGTAAAGACTTGTCGGAGCGATCATGGGCGTACGTACGAGGGGCATATGGATCGTCGTGAAATGGATGCCATTGGCCGCATACTCCGGAGCAGCGCAGTGCGAGAAAGCATCGAGCGCCGCCTTGGACGCCACATAGGCCGAGAAACGCGGCGGGCTGGCGAGCACACCAATCGAGGAAATGTTGATGATGTGGCCGTTCTCCTGTTCTTCCATGACCGGGAGAAAACCGAGGATCAGGCGCAGAGCGCCAAAGTAATTGAGATCCATGGTCCGCTCGAAGTCGTGGAACCGATCGTAGCTGTGGCGCACCGAGCGCCGGATCGAGCGGCCCGCGTTATTGATCAGGATATCGACCCGTCCGTGGTCCTTGAGCACATTTTCAACAAGGCGCGCGCAGTCTTCCTCGCTTGAGATATCGCAGGAGTAGGCGCGCGCCTGCCCTCCTTTCTTCGCAATCTCGTCCAGGGTTTCGTCAAGCTTGTCGATACTGCGCGCTACCAGGGCAACCTGCGCACTGGCGCGTCCAAGCCGCAGCGCGCATTCGCGCCCGATTCCACTCGTCGCGCCCGTGACCACGACCACACGCTCCCTGACCTTGCGCCGCAGCGCCGGCAGGGAAGGTCGACCAATGGTGCGGTTGAACACCGCGTCGACCTGCTGAATCAGCGATTCCTGATCGCCGCGGAGGAAATGCCGCCAGTACTCCCAGATCACCGGGGCATAGGAGGCAAACTCCGGACAATGGATATCGGCGGGGTCCAGGAGGGAGCGGGTCCGAGTTGAATCAAACTCCGTGGGATAGTTGATGTAGCCGATAACCTGCGGCGGAATCCCAAGGCGTGACAGCGCTTTCTCTCCCAGCGACTTGACCGGTGGCAGACGACTGATCCCCTCCCCCGCGAGCTTCGTCGCTTTGTCGACCAGCCCAACATTGAAGGTACGCAGGCGCGGCCCGTGCGCGACTTCAAGTAGCGTTTGCAGTACGTCGCCGACGCGGATGCCGTCCTTGTCGGTGAGATAGAAGCATTCGCCGTCGTGCTCCGGCAGGTGCGCCAGGTAGTCCATCGCGGTAACGACGTAATCCACGGGAACGATGTTCAGGAGCCCCGCCTTGTTCATCACCAGGGGCAGCCACTCGGGCGTGACGCGGGAAAGGTTGTGCAGCAGCTCGAAGAAGTAGTAGGGGCCGTCGACCTTGTCCATCTCTCCGGTCGTGGAATGGCCCACTACCATGCCCGGGCGGTAAATCCGCCAGGGTATCTTTGTCTCCCTCCGCACGAGGCCCTCGGACTCGTGCTTGGTGAGGAAATAGGGGTGGTCCAGCTCACCGGCCTCTTCGAACATTTCCTCGGTGAAGCTTCCCTCGTAGAGCCCGGCCGCGGCGATGGATGAGACGTGGTGAAAGCAGCCGGCGTTCAGACCCCGCGCCAGTGCCAGGGCCTGTTTCGTTCCGTTGACGTTGCTCTTGCGCTGACTCTCGGCGTCCGCGCGCATATCGTAAATCGCCGCAAGGTGGAAGAAGTGGTCGATTTTTCCGACGTGGGTCTTAACCCATGCGGGCTTCACGCCCAGTCTCGTCTTGGCGAGATCGCCCTCGACGGCAACAACCTGACCTTTGCTCGCGCCCCAGAGCTCCAGCAGACCATCCAGCTTTCCCAGCGACCCGGGACGCACGAGAAGATAGACAACACCACCGCGGTCCAGAAGCTTTGGTACGAGAAAGCGTCCGATAAAGCCCGTGCCGCCGGTAACGAAGTAGTTCATAGGTCAGCCCTTTATTATTGATCCTGCCGGTCGCTGCGCAGCATAGACCATAGCGACGACCCTGGAGAGTCTGATTCCCTACTCAGCCGCGCCCCGGGGAGCGCTCACCCGCAGAATCACCAGATCACCAACGAACTGTGTGAAGCTCCCATAGGCGAGGCGATGCACCAGCAGTTCGGGCATGTAGGTAGGAAGCCGGAAACGTTTTTCCACTTTGAGCATGTCGTGCTCGCCGGCGAGCGCGCTGCGATAGAACGAGACCGCCGCCGGAGTAGTCTTGATCAGTCGATCGGGATGGTTCACCAGGGGACCGTTAAGCTCGTTGGCAAACGCCGTGTCGTACCAGTTCTCACTCAGGAGTACGTAGTCGGCTAGCGCAAACTTGTGCGCCGACGGGGCGGCCCGCGCAGCGCTCAGCAGGCCGCGACGAAGCCCCGGCGCCGGCGGCGCGTTGACGTAGTAGCTGCTTAGAATAGTCGTCGGCCGCGCATCCGCAACCCAGCTTTGCAACTCCCTCCGCGGATCAAAGTGATAGTCCGAGACAAGATCCACGGCCAGTAGGCCCTGCCATGCCAGCACCAGTGTCCAGGCCAGACGACGGCGCCTCCTCTCGAGCTGTGCGATTCCCAGCGCCGCAAGCAGGCAGAGGGCCGGAAGCAGCGGCAGGTAGTGCCGGTAGTAGGTGACGGGAGCGAGGAACGCCATGTATAGCGCGAACGCCGGGAGCGGCAGGAGTACGAGCCAGAAACCCTCGAAGGTTTCGCGTCGAAAGAGCGCGATGGTGCCGCGGATCGCGAAATAGAAACCGGGTACGCCCATGCCAATCAGCGCAATGATCGGCAGGTTGATCGGGTTGCGAAGCCACTTGTGCCAGCCAATCGCCGCGTAGCCCGTGCCAAAGCGACCCAGCGGTTCCCCGGACGTATAGGTAACGAAGGTATCCGAGTACAAAGCTAAGGGAGCCCCCAGGGGCAGTAGAACGCAGAGCGCCATCGCAGCCGGGCTGATTGATCGCCAGGGGACAGCGGCGTAGAACAAAACGGGCAGAAACCAGACCAGCTTGCTGTGAAGAAAGAACCCGGTGGCGTAGGCGAAGACAAGTGTGAGCAGCACGACGAGTAACACAAGACGTTGCCGCGTGACACCGCCGCACAAAGCCCGCAAGAAGCCCGCCGGTACCAGAGCCACGAGTGCGACCAGCGCAAACACCCAATACTTGACGGTCACCGCGCAAGCCAACGCCGCCAAGGCAACGATCCAACGCCAGGACCCGCGTCGCTTGGCCCAGACACCAGCGCTGAAAAACGCGTAGATGGCACAGATGGACGCGGCATCCACGGTTCCCACGAGGGACTCATTGATATGCCAGCCCGAAAGCGCAAGCAGCGCTGAGGCTCCCAGCGCGACTCCTCCGTACGCGGGAAACAGCTGCCTTCCCAGGGAGTACAGCAACAGAACGGTAAGCGCCCCGACAAAGGCAGAGTAAAGACGGGCGACGGTCAGATGCTCGCGACTGTGGCAGTAGGCCTTGGCCGCGCGGCGGTCACCATAGTCTTCGCCGCGCGGCGCATCGCCGAAGAGCGACGCCAGCGCAACGGTCTGGTGCCCTACAACGCTCGAGTAGTTGAAAGCGCCGAGGCGTGCGCGGCAGGAACCGCCTTCATCGAAGTTCACCAGGGTGAAGCTTCCCGGCGCCCACCAGTCGCGACCGTAGTCCAGCGCGGGAACGGCGCGCAGGGCGAGCGCCGTGAGCACCAGGAGAATGAGGCAGACCCCGGCGCGCGAAGAAAAAGAGAAGCTGTCTGCTGACAAGAGCCACAAATCTTCGCTGAGGTAGAGCCAGTCTATCAGAGGCGTGCGCGACGGCTGTCGGTCACGGCGGCGTGCTAGACTCGGCGGTCCCTGAATTCCAGGCAACAACGGGGCCGGCGCACAATGAGCAGCAACCTTGAACCTCTGCTGAAGGCAATCGAACAATCGCCTGAGGGACCGCGCATCTGCGCGATCTTCGACTTCGACGGCACGCTTATTTCCGGCTACTCGGCCACCGCGTTTATTCGCGAGCAGCTGCGACGGGGCGATCTGTCCGCGCGCGACTTCCTCGAACTCGCCAGCGCCATGGCCAGCTTCGGCCTGGGCAATATGGGGTTCTCCGCCATGATGGCGGCGACCACGCAGTTCCTCGATGGCATCGAGGAATCGGCCTATATCGAACTCGGCGAAGACCTGTTTGACAAACAGATCGCCCGCCTCGTCTACCCCGAGGCGCGCGCACTCATCGCCGCGCACCGGGCCAAAGGGCACACGCTCGCCATCATCTCCTCGGCGACGCCCTACCAGGTGGAGCCCGCCGCCGCCGACCTCGGTATCGAGAACGTGCTGTGCACTCAGCTTGAGGTCGAAGATGGCGTGTTCACGGGTCAGGTAGTGCGCCCCACCTGCTTCGGCCAGGGGAAGGTCGACGCCGCCGAGGTGCTCGCCGACGGCGTCGGCGCCAACCTCGGGCAGAGCTTCTTCTACTCCGACAGCACGGACGACCAGCTGCTCCTGGAGCGCGTCGGTAACCCAGTCGCGCTAAACCCCAGCGAAAAGCTGCGCGCCGTCGCCCGCGACAACGCCTGGCCCACCGCCAGCTTCGGCAGCCGCGGGCGCCCTACCGTGGGCCAGTTCATTCGCTCTGTTGCCGCAACGATCAGTCTCGTGCCGACCTTCGCTGCCGGACTTCCAATCTACGCGCTTACGGGCTCGCGCCGCGAGGCGACCAACTTCTCCATAACGCTGTTCGCGGAAACAGCGAGCGCCCTGATCAACCTCGATCTGCGCGTTCGCGGCGAAGACAACCTGTGGAAGCAACGCCCCGCGGTGTTCATCTTCAATCACCAGAGCAAGGCCGACATCGTGATCTGCGCCAAGCTCCTGCGTCGCGATCTCGCGGGAGTGGGGAAACAGGAAATCAAGAAGATGCCCGTCATCGGCCGCGTCCTGGAGCTAGGCGGCGTGGTGATGATCGATCGCAAGAACGCGGCGTCGGCGATTGAAGCCATGCGTCCGCTGGTCGATGCCATGCGCAGCGAGGGCAAGTCCGTGGCCCTGGCGCCGGAGGGAACGCGGTCCGTATCTCCGCTGCTTGGAAGCTTCAAGAAAGGCGCATTTCATCTCGCGATGCAGGCCGGCGTGCCCATCGTGCCTATCGTGATCCACAATGCCGGCGATGTCGCACCCAAAGGGGACTTCGTTTTCCGCCCCGCCACGGTCGAAGTAGACGTGCTTCCGCCCGTGGATACCAGCGACTGGTCGGCGAGGACACTGGACGAGCATGTGCGCGAAGTCCGCAACATGTTCCTGCGTACCCTGGGGCAAGCGCCAGAAGATACGGGATCAGACACGGACGCTGCGCTCCTCGAGATGAGTACCACGGAGAAAATTGCAGGCCGCCGCGCGAAAGCCGCAAGGGTAAGACGCAAGGTCCCTGCAAAGAAATCCACTGCGAAGAAAGCCGCCGCTAAGAAAAAGTCGCCCACCACGGAGAAACGCGCGAAGGCCAAGACCGGCAAAGCGAGTGCGAACGGAACCGCGGCCAAGGCAAAGCGCAAAGCGGCCACCAAAAGCAAGGCAGCCACGCCGCGACCGCGTCGCCGTAGCGGGAGCGCCACACCCAAGGCACGTCCCAAAAGCGTGGTCAGCTGATCGCGAGCAGGCCTTGCGGTCTCGTTTCGCGACGCGAAGGTACCGCCGGATCGAACAGTGCAGTCACCCAGCGCCCTGCCCCCGCATCGGAACAGAGCGCGGCACAGAAACCCTACGCAGCAATAATAAGGAGAATAGGATATGGCCAAGCTCAAGGTAGCGGTCCTGGGAGGTGGTTCCTGGGGAACGACCGTGGCCGCGCTCACGGCGCGCAATACGGAAGTGACCATCTGGGCGCGAAATCCCGATACCGTCGAGGAGATCAACCGGGATCACACCAACCGTACCTACCTGCCCGACGCCACGCTTCCCGACACACTGCGAGCCACTAACGATATCGGCGAAGCCGTTGGCGGCGCCGACGTGGTGGTCATGGGTATCCCGTCGCAGAATTTCCGGCTTGTTCTCGACGAAGTGCGCAACCATCTCCGCGCCTGGGTTCCCGTCATCAGCCTGACCAAGGGACTGGAGCTGGACACGCGCATGCGCATGACGCAAATCATCGATGAGCTTCTCCCGGGCCATCCCACGGGCGTGCTCTCCGGGCCCAATCTCGCCCGCGAAATCATGTCGGGACAGGCCGCCGCCAGCGTTATCGCCATGGACGACGAGGTCATCTGCCGAACGCTGCAAACCGTGTTTGCCAGCGGACTGTTTCGCGTTTACACGAATACAGATGTGGTTGGCTGCGAGCTTGGCGGTGTGCTCAAGAACATCATCGCCATCGCCGTCGGCATGGGTGACGGTCAGGGAGCTGGCGACAACACGCGCGCCGCCCTGATTACCCGCGGCCTCGCGGAGATGACACGCCTGGGTGTGGCCATGGGCGGCCGGGCGCGGACCTTTTCCGGCCTTGCGGGCATGGGTGACATGATCGCCACCTGCACCAGCCCGCAGAGCCGCAATCGCCACGTCGGCATGGAACTCGGCAAAGGCAAGACCATGGACGTGATCGCCGAGGAAATGTTCATGGTCGCCGAAGGAGCCAAGAGTGCTCCCGCGGTTATTGCCCTCGCCGAGGAGCATCGCATCGATATGCCCATCTCCCGCGACGTTTACCGCGTAATCAGCGGTGAGACCACGGCCCGGGGCGCCTACCGGGGACTGCTGCGCACGGCGGCGGGCTCGGAGGCGGAACCGGGCTGATCCGGCCAACGAAGAACCCCTGGAGTATTCCTGATGCGCGCGCTCACCCCCATCGTCGTCCTGGCCCTCCTTAGCGGCGGCGCGAGTACGGATGCCATGGGAGCCGCGCGCGGTGGCGCGCCAGCGCTTGCGCCCGAACCGTTGTCGGTGGACAGCCCCGTGCCGGAACACCAGCGCACGAACCCCTGGTATCGCGACGCCGAGGCCAGCGTGCGAGCCGCTCGCGCGGGAAAGGGCGCGGAGAACGTTATCCTCTTCGTCGGAGACGGCATGGGCGTCTCCACGGTCACCGCCTCGCGTATCCTGGCCGGGCAGCAGGCTGGAAAAAGCGGCGAGGAACACCGCCTAAGCTTTGAATCGTTCCCGGTAACGGGTCTCTCCAAGACCTACAACGTCAATGCGCAGACCCCCGACTCAGCGGGGACCATGAGCGCGATCATCACGGGCGTAAAAACCGACATTGGCGTATTCGGCATTGACGAAAATGTTGACTACGGCGACTGCGAGAGCGGTCGCGGGCACGAACTCGTGTCCCTGCTTGAACTGGCCGAGCTGGCCGGGCGCGGCACGGGCATTATCAGCACGGCCCGGATCACCCACGCGACCCCCGGCGCCACCTATGCAAAAACCGCCGATCGCGACTGGGAAGACGACTCGCAGCTCTCCAACGCGGCAAAGGCGGCGGGGTGCATCGACATAGCGAGGCAGTTCGTCGGCTTCGAGGCACGCCTCGACAGCGCCTTCGGCGCCGACGTCAGCGACGGTATCGAGGTCGCGCTCGGGGGGGGTCGCCGCCACTTCCACGGCGATGCCGAGAGCGGCGGACGGCGCAAGGATGGACTCGACCTTATCGCCCGCTGGCAGGAGTTCTATCCCGGCGGCCACTATGCCGCGGACGCGGCCGGACTTGCACAGGCATCGCGTACGCCCGTGCTCGGCCTGTTCTCCGACTCCCACATGGCCTATGCATCGGAACGAGCGCAGACCGAAACACACCAGCCCTCGCTACCAGCGATGACGCGTAAGGCCATAGAACTTCTTCGCGCCTCCAGCGACCAGGGCTTTTTCCTCATGGTGGAGGCCGGGCGCATCGATCACGCGCACCACGCCGGCAACGCCTTCAATGCCCTCAACGACACGATTGAATTCGCCGAGGCAGTGCGCGTGGCTCGCGCTGCCACGGATGGTGATGACACGCTGATCATGGTCACCGCGGACCACAGCCACGTGTTTACCATCGCCGGCTATCCGCGCCGTGGAAATCCGATTCTCGGCAAGGTCGTGCCGGCAAGAACCGGCGAAGAGGCCCTCGACGAGAACGGCATGCCCTACACAACTCTGGGCTACATGAATGGGCGCGGCTTCCGGGACTTTGGCGAAGAGTTAAACGCCGATCGCGGCTATTGGGATCCGCCGGACGCGGGAAGAAAGAACCTGAGCGAAGTAGACACGACCCGGCCCGGCTACCACCAGGAAGCACTGGTCCCCCTAGGCTCGGAAACACACGGCGGTGAAGATGTGGCCGTATACGCCACCGGGCCTGGCGCCAGCGCGGCGATGGGCGTGCAGGAGCAGAATCGCCTGTTCCATGTCATGTTGCAGGCAACGGACTGGGAGCAGGCAGCGGCGCGACGCATTGCCGAGGCTCGCTAACCCACCATGGAATCTTTTTCCCGCCCGGCGCTCTAAACTTCACAGGGTACACTCGCCGAAGGCCAGCTCGTGCCATCTGTCCCCCCGGGACAGCCGCGACCCAAACAATACGTCGCGCAGGCGCGGCTCTGGTCGCGCCGAAACCCCGGTTTCGCCTCGGCCCCGAACTCGAGAAGGGAGATTCGCACCATGAACATCACGCTCAAGCGCGCAAGCCTGATTGCTATCGTTGCGGCGATTTTGGTTGCGTGCACGACAAGCCCCACCGGGCGCCGCCAGCTCATGCTGATTTCTCCCGAGGCCGCGATCGTGGAATCGCGCAAGGCCTATCTGAGCACCGTGGACCAGCTCAACAAAGAGGACAAGCTGATCGACGATCCCAGGATGGCCGACCGCGTGGCGACCATCACCGGCAGGCTGGTAACCGAGGCTACCACCCTGTACCCGCATACCAAGGACTGGGAATGGAGCGTGGCGATCATCGACGATGACGAAACGGTCAATGCCTGGTGCATGGCCGGCGGCCGCATGGCGGCCTACACGGGTTTGTTCGAGCAACTCAAACTCACCGACGATGAGTTCGCGCAGATCATGGGCCACGAAATCTCCCACGCCCTCGCCAACCACACGGCGGAACGCATGTCCCGGGCCATCGCGATCAACGCCGGAGTCATCGCGGCCGGGGTGGCTGCGGACAACCACGGTGTAGCGCTGGCCGGGGCCGCTATGGCGGCGAAGTTTGCGCTCGAGCTTCCCAACAGTCGCGTCGCTGAATCAGAAGCCGATGCCATCGGTATGGAGTTGGCCACCCGGGCCGGCTACAAACCGGAGGCCGCGATCACGCTCTGGGAGAAGATGGGTGGACTGTCCGAGCAGCGTCCTCCGGAATTCATGAGCACACACCCTGCGCCGGAGAACCGCCAGGCTGCCCTTGCGAAACTCGTACCCGAGATGCGTCAGCTGAATCCCAAAGGCGAGTATGCCGCCGTATCGCCGATAACCATTGTTCGCTAAAGATGAGCGATGCTTTGATGCCTTGAGTTTCGCGTTCCTTTCACACTTCGGGTGCCATACACGAGTGCCGCCGCGCGTAGTTAGGCACCCACTACAAGCAGACCGGCGTCAATTGCCTCCGGACACGTTCACGTCCTCCAACTCGCTGTCCAGCGTAAGATCGAGATAACGCGTCGCCGCTCGGCGCTCGGCGGCATCCCGCGCAAATACGCTGTCGAAGAATGCCCGCGCGACCACCCGCGAGATCATCTGTTGCCGCAGCACGTCGATGGTCTGTGGGAGCGGATCTACTTTGCAAAGCTCGTCCGGCACGTCGTAATCGATACCCTGTTCCAGCGTGCCCAGCAGGCCCTCGTTCTCGCTCGCTGCGTTCGCTTCCACGTAGCGCATCACCGAATAACAGCCCACGGCGTCGGTGTTTTTCATCATGCGGAGCCAGGCTGTGCCGTGCGAAAACCCCGTGTGCGAGCCCCCCAGGACCGTGACCAGACGCGCTCCTGGCGCCTTTCGCGGTACGGGCTCAGCGTTGCTCGACCAGGGCACGAGGGCGTCGAGCTCACCGGCCAGCACGAGCAGGGGAAGATCCGCCTGTGCGAAGAACAGTGGGGTAAAGAAGTTTGTCGGACCTGCGATGTTCAAGACGGCGCCGATACGCGGGTCCCGAAGCTCGGGGTGAAAGCCGGCCAGCGTGGACGTAAGACCGCCGAGGGAGATGCCGAGAACGCCGACGCGTGACGCGTCAACGCTGCCGTAAAGGGGATGCTCCGGCGTGGAGTTGAAGGAAGACAGCGTGTCGATCAGAAAAGAGATGTCGCCCGGCTGTGCCACCACATCTTCAAAGCGAGCTCCGCCGGGGGCGCGGTAGGAGGTCAGGGGATAGTCCACCGCGGCCACTACATATCCGTGGCTGGCCAGATGTTCGGCAAGATAGCGGCCGTTCTGGCGCATGGACGTAAATCCGTGACTGAACAACAGCAGCGGGCGTGGCCCGGCGCCGTCCGGGTACCAAACGCTGCCCGGCAGCTTTCGTTCCGGTGAGCCTGGAAAGCTTCCGTTTGGCTGCGTCACGCGGTCCTGGTCAACAAAGTCTTCGTCAAGGCGATGCACAGGCCACGGGCCGGCCCGTACTCGATCGGCGCTTTCGCTGCCGGAGGGGAACGGCTCTGGAGGGTTGGCGAAGCGGAACCAGGTGAGGAGCCCGACAAAGATCAGGAGAAGGAGGGTGAGGAAGATCAGTAGACGCTTCAAGGGAGAGACCTTAGGGGCAGGTTCGCTGTAAACGGACGGCGGCGGCTGGCCGAGGTCCGGCGTATTATGATGCGCTATTACCTTGTAAAGGGCTCGACAGCTTCGTGGCTCCCACGGAAAACAAACTCGATGCGCTCACCAGGCTCGTAGCGCGCTGCCTTCCGGAGCTGGGCCGCGCGGGCTTCGCACCCCAACTGATACGCGGACTGCGCGAACTCGTCACCATCGATGATGCCAGCGTTCTTTACTACGCCCGGGGGGATCTGCCAGAGATCGTTTACCGCGAGAATCCCGAAGCCCGCGGCGAAGAAAGCATGGAGCGCTTCGTTGCCGGCGCCTTTCTCCTGGATCCGTTCTACCGCGCAGCGACCGAAGAGCGGCGTTTCGGCCTGTTCCGCCTCAGCGAGCTTGCCCCAAAACGATTCCGGGAGAGCGAGTACTACCGCAGTTGGTTCGGCAACTGCGGTTTCAGCGACGAATGCGGCTACGTTATCGAACTCGGCAGCGACGCCTTTGTGAATGTCGCGCTTGGAAGGTTAGGTAGCGCTCGCTTCGGCGCGACGCAACAGCAGACCCTTCGACGCATCTGCCCCGCCGTCGAGGCCCTTTGCCAGCAGCACTGGAGCGGCGACAGCAGCAGCGGCGACGGCCTGCGTCGCCAACTCCACCTGGCCCTCGACGACTTCGGCTCCAGCCTGCTTACCGTGCGCGAGACCCAGGTCATCAATCTCGTGCTGCACGGTCACAGCACCAAGTCTGTCGCATCGCGGCTGAACATTTCCGTGGAGACGGTGAAGCTGCATCGCAAACACGCCTACGCCAAGCTTGAAGTCGGCTCTCAAGCCGAGCTGTTCTACCTGTTTCTGGACTCACTCATGAGCGCCCCGGACTATCGCGGTGGCGATACGCTGCTCACCTATCTGCAAAAACCGCAGCGGAGCGTGAACTGACTCGCTCCCATTGCACCCGCAGTTCTATCCGATCCCCGTTAGATGAGCAGCCGCGCAACTAGAAACGAGGGGCGAACCCTCCTGCACATAGCCGTTCCCCTTACGGCCGCCTATATCGCCGAGATGGGCATGGTGATCACGGACATGATCATCGTCGGTCGCCTGGGGAGCAACGAACTGGCGGCCGTGGGTCTCGCCGGAGACCTTTTCTGGGTTTTCCTGCTCATAGGCATGGGCGTGGTATCCATCGTCGGCGTGCTCGCCGCGCAGAGCCTCGGTGAGGGCAACGCCGCAAAGACCGCGGCCGCCGGCGAGCAGGGTCTTATCGCCGCAACACTGACCAGCCTGCCGATCATGCTGGCGGTCTGGTTCATGGGTCCTGTTCTCAGCTACGCCCGGCAGGACCCAGAAGTTGTGCGGCTCGTGACGGACTATTCGCGCGTGCTGACCCTGGCCGTTATTCCGGCCATGTGGTTTGTGGCGCTGCGCAATTTCGTCACGGCTCTGGCTCGCTCCGCGATTATCGGCTGGATCACCCTTGGCGCCCTGCTCCTGAATCTCGGCCTCAACTACGCCCTGGTTTTTGGCATTGCTGGCCTTCCCCCGCTGGGGGTCGTCGGGGCGGGCATCGGGACATCGGTGGTGAACTGGATCATGTTCGCCACGCTGCTGCGCCACGTCACCCGGGCGCCGCAGTTCGAAACCTACCGGCTGAGGCTGCCCCCGCGGCAGGTTGATCGCCGTTTGCTGGGTGAACTCTTTAGTCTGGGCACGCCGGTGGCTCTCACCCAGATTCTCAATGGCGCGATGTTCTCCGCGGCGGCGGTGCTTGTGGGCAGCATCGGTGCCGCCACGTTGGCCGCACAGCAGGTTATCTACGCCGTGCTCTACATCGCCCTGAGCGCCGCGAGCGGTTTCGCCGACGCCGTTCGCGTGCGAGTCGCCTACTTTATCGGGCTCGGCGATCCCGTGACGGCGCGCCTCTCGGTGCGCCTCGCCGCCACGCTCACCGCGCTCGTTACAGCACTCGCCTGCCTCGTCCTGTGGTTCCAGCCACGGCTGCTCGTCGGCGTGTTCCTGGATCCTGCGGATTCGGAAAAGCAGGACGTACTGACCATAGCCATCAGTCTCAGCGCTGCCGCCGGTGTGTTTACGCTCCTCGACGGGGTGCAAATGATCCTGGCCAACGCGCTACGCGGTCTGCGCGACACCCGGACACCGCTGTGGATTGCCCTCGTCGGCTACTGGCTCGTGGGCCTCGGGAGCGGTGTCCTGCTGTGCTTCGGGTTTGGCTACGGTGCCGAAGGCCTCTGGTGGGGACTCGCCGCCGGCGTGGTTGTCTGCAATCTGCTGCTGGTTTTGGGCTTGCGCCGCAGATGGGATTTAACTTTATACTTAAGGAGTGCAGCGCAATAAACTGAAAGTATGAGAAATTTCTGAATGCGAGTCTCTCTGAGCCTACGCTGCGCCATTCTCGCCCTGGGCATGCTTTGCCTCTCCAGCGGTTCCCTCCGCGCCCAGCAAACCATCGAGGGCATCAGCTTTGAGCTGGCGCGCCTCTTTGACCGACACAGCGCGGCCCTGCTGCTGGTCGATGCCGACACCGGTGAAATTCTGCGCGCCAATGGCGCCGCCAGCGAATTCTACGGCTACCCCCCAGCCGAGCTTGAGAAGCTGCGAATTGATGACCTGAACGCCCAGTCGCCAGACGAACTTGAGCATGAGCTGGCGCTGGCGGCGCGGGAGCAGCGCGATCACCTGGTATACCGCCATAGGCTGGCCAATGGCGACGTGCGCAGCGTAGAGCTGCGCAACAGTGCCATGCGCTGGGCGGGCCGCAAGACTCTGATCTTCGTCGTCACGGACATCAGCGAGCGCGTGGAGTTGAGTGCCGCGCTCGCACGGCTCAAAAATCAGTCCGAAGCCACGATCGCCTACCAGGTCGATCAGATACGCGAATCATCCCGGCTCATCGAGATCGGGCTTGGCAGCATCGCTCTCGCTGCGCTGGCGCTCGTGTTCTATCTCTGGATCGGACGGCGCCGGCTACTCCGCGCCGAGGCGGATCTCCGCGAGGAGAAGCAGCGCCTGGACAACGTGGTAAGAGTTACGGACATCGGTACCTGGGAGCTGTCCGTGGACACGGGAGAGCTTGTCGTAAACGAGCGCTTCCTAAGCCTGACCGGCCTGCAGAAAGAGAGCCGCGAACCAAAAACTCTCGCGGATATCGCTGAGCTGGTCCACGAAGACGATGTCGAGAAGATACATGCCGCACTGATCGAGAATCTCAAGGGTGTGAGTGAGTACATCGACGATGAGCTGCGCATTGCCCACTCCGACGGCCACTGGATCTGGCTCCAACTGCACGGCGGCGTTGTGCGCCGCGACAGCAGCGGTCGCGCCCTGCTCCTGGCCGGGGCCATGCGCGATGTCACCAGCCGGAAGAGCAGGAAGGACCATCTTTACCAGCTCGCCAACTATGACAGTCTTACGGGCCTGCCAAATCGCACGGCGCTGCTCGAACGCCTTCGCACCGCAATGGAGGCGACGCACGAAAACGGGCAACAGCTCGCCATCGCTTTCATTGATCTCGACGACTTCAAGCCCGTGAATGAGCGCTATGGGCACATAATTGGCGATGAGATACTGATCAGTATCGGCAAGCGCATGCTCGGCGTCATGCGAGAGTGCGATACGGTCGCGCGCCTCGGCGGCGATGAATTCGTCGCCCTGATCAATGATGTGGGAGACGAAAGCGAGGCTCAGGGGCTGTTCAAGCGCCTGCTTCAGGCGGCATCGGAGCCGGTGGCGATTGGGAAGCACCGCATCCATCTGAACGCCAGCATGGGCACGACGCGTTATCCCCAGGCCCATAGTCTCGATGCGGACCAGCTCCTGCGCCAGGCCGATCAGGCGATGTACGACGCCAAGAACAGCGGTAAAAATCGCATTCGCAGTTTTGACGTCGGCAGCCTTGAAACCGCCAGCCATCGACGCCGTGCCGTGAGTGCGGTGCTCGAAGCGATCGACGCCCGGGAGCTGTGCCTTCACTACCAGCCCAAGGTGAACATGCGCAGCGGCGAGCTGATCGGTGTTGAAGCTCTCCTGCGCTGGCAGCATCCGGAGCGCGGACTGCTGCTTCCCGGGGAGTTCCTGCCCTTCCTGGATTCCGCGGCCGATATCACCCGCCTTGGCGAGTGGGTCCTGCAGGAAGCTCTTGAGCAGTGCAGTCGCTGGATTCGCGACGGTTTCCCGTGCCCCGTCTCTGTCAATATCGACGTTCTGCAGTTCAAACGCCCGGATTTCACCACCCGCCTCTCGGACCTGCTCGGCAACTACCCGGGCGTCCCAGAGGGTTTCCTGGAACTGGAGATCCTGGAGACGGGCGCGCTGGAAGAAGACGTGCTGGCCAGCGGCGCCTTGCGTCGCTGCCGCGAGATGGGGCTGCGCATAAGCCTGGATGACTTCGGCACGGGATTCTCGTCGCTGAGCTATTTGAAGAGCGTGCCCGCGGAAACGCTGAAGATAGACCGCAGCTTTGTCATGTCCATGCTCACGGACCCGAACGATCTATCGATTATCCAGGGCGTACTCGGCCTGGCCCAGGCCTTCAACCGCGAGTGCATCGCCGAGGGCGTTGAAAGCGAAGAGCATGGGAAACTGCTGCTGCGCCTGGGCTGCGAACTCGGTCAGGGCTTCGCCATCGCCAAGGCGCTCCCCGCTTCCGAGCTGCGCGACTGGCACCAAAGCTGGCGTGCGCCGGATTCCTGGACCCGGGCCCTACCGATACCCCGGGAAGAGCATCTCGTGCTCTATGCCGAGGTCGAAATGCGCAACTGGCGCGAGCTCATCGGCGCCTATCTGGAGGGCGGCGGCCCACCGCCCTTTACCGCGAGAAGCACCACCGGTCTCGGTGGCTGGCTGAAAGGAACGGCGGCTCGCGCGCTGCGCGGAGAGCCGGAGGTATTGGAACTGCACCGCTGCCACAACAGCATCACCATGTTGCTGGGCGATCTGCAGAAGACGCCCATGCCCAGGGCTACGGACGAGATCTACGAAGCCCTCCGCGATCAGTGCAATAAGGCAGAGGACGAGCTCGGGCGCCTCGTTGAACGCAACGCCTTCATGGCCCTCGGGAGCCGCCTGCGTCTGGTCTCCAAGCGGCACGCATCCTGATCAGGGGCGCGCCGCACTCGCTTCCGCGTCCTCGATGAGTTCGCTCGCGTAGTTCCTGGGCGGCGGCGTCCAGCCGCGCTCGCCGGCGTCATGGCCATCGGCGCGGTCGCGCAGCATCTTTTCTCCCAGGGCCGCTTCGAGCTCCATGTACAGCGTGCGGAAGTCGCGACCGAAGCGCTCGCCGTCGTCTTTGTTGAGCCAGGCCTCGTACAGGGAATTGCGATTTCTGGCTTCCTCGCTGTCAAAGGATGCAGCCAGCTTCGTCGCCCGGAAAGGGTGATAGCTCAGGGAGCAAAGGGCCTGACGCCCCATCTCCAGCGCCGAGTGATAGGTTTCGCTCACGACCCAGTCCGCGCCCGCCTCGCGGAGCGCATAGAGATGCCCGCGGTCGTAGGCCCGGGCGAGGATGCGCAGCCGCGGGTAGCTGCGACGCAGGGCGCGAACGAGTTCGAGAGCCTGCTCCTCCTCATCGATGGCGACAACAAACAGCGCTGCCTCTTCGATGCCGGCCGCTTCCAGGAGGTCGTGGCGTGTCGCATCCCCGAAGTAGCTCTTCATGCGGATCTGGCGCATGTTGTCGATTTGCTGGGGATCCCGGTCGAGGACCACCGTAGGAACATCGTTGGCACGCAGCATGCGATTGACGATCTGCCCGAAACGCCCGATGCCCGCGATGATCACGCAGCCGCGCTCATCGATGTCGTCTGAGTCCCGCTGCCCGATGTTGGAGGCGTAGCGCGGGAGAACCAGGCGGTCGAAGGCAATGAACAAAAGCGGCGTGAGAAACATGGACAGCGCGACCACGACGGACAGGAGCGGCACGAGCTCACCCGGCAGCACGCGGTTCTGCGACGCGTAGCTAATGAGCACGAAGCCAAACTCACCGGCCTGGGCAAGGCTCAAGGTGAACAACCAGCCGTCGGAGCGCCGGATGCGAAACAGCATGGCCAGACCAAAAAGCAGCAGCCCCTTAACGAGGATGACGCCTCCGGTGAGCCCGAGGACGACCGTCAGGTTTTCGGCCAGCACGGCAAACTGCACGCCGGCACCGACGGTGATAAAGAACAGTCCCAGCAGCAGGCCCTTGAAGGGCTCGATGTCGGATTCGAGTTCATGACGGAACTCACTGTTGGCAAGCACCACGCCAGCGAGAAAAGTACCCAGTGCCGGGGACAGCCCCACGAGATTCATAAGCACGGCGATGCCGATCACCAGCATCAGCGCGGCCGCCGTGAAGGCCTCCCGGAGTCCCGTGTTGGCGACCACGCGAAACAGCGGCCGGGAAAGAAAATGTCCGCCTACGATCACCACGGCCACGGCCGATATCACGGCGAGGGCGTAGAGCCAGCCCGAGAGACCGGCGACCAGGCTCATTTCACCATGTCCGTCGTCGGCATGGGCCCCGGCTTCGATGGCAAGCTCGGGCAGGGCAAGAAGCGGGATGACGGCGAGCATGGGGATGACGGCGATGTCCTGGAACAGCAATACGGAAAAAGCGCTGCGTGCACCCTCTACCCGGCTTAGCCCCTTCTCCTGGAACGTCTGAAGCACTATCGCCGTCGACGAAAGCGAGAGCAGCAGGCCCACGGCCAGCGCGGTGCGCCAGTCCAGGCCAAGACGCAGGCCGATAAAGGCGATCAGGCCAGCGGTAAGCGTGACCTGGAGCCCGCCCAAACCAATGAGCCGCGCGCGCATGCGCCACAGCATCGCGGGCTCGAGTTCCAGCCCCACGATAAACAGCATCATGACCACGCCGAACTCGGCGTAGTGCTGGATTTCCACGCTTTCCTGAGCGGCGACCAGCCCAAGCACCGGACCGATGACCACGCCAGCCACGAGATAGCCCAGTACGGAGCCCAGACCAAGACGCTTGGCCAGCGGCACGGCGACCACGGCCGCAGCGAGATAGATAAAGGCTTCGAGAAGCAGACCCGTCACGCGGAAGCCTCCCCGGACGCCGCCTCGGGAAACAGCTCGTTGACCGTGCAGACCGGGCTGCTTTCCCAATTGTCGAGGTCGCCTTCCCGCAAGGTCTCCAACAGATCCCGGAACGCCACGACGTGCTCGCCGAGACGCTGTTCCTCCACCGCGGTGCGGGCGCCGAAGAGCGCAAAGGGTGGGAGATAGCGCATGCGGCAGAGATTCGCCGTCTGCTCCAGCGGTCTGAGCAGTTCGCGCAGCGTGAAGTGGTTGTAGCCATCCTTTGCGTAGGCTTTCGCCGGCCCGCCCGCGCTGCAGGCCGCGATGAAGTACTTGCCGTCCAGAGCGTGCCCTTCATGGCCGTAGGCGAAGCCGTGTTCAAGAACGAGATCCTGCCACTCCTTGAGAATCGCCGGGGTCGAGTACCAGTACAGCGGAAAAAGAAATACCACGACCTCGTGGTCGCGCAGTCGCTGCTGTTCCACGTCTATGTCGATGCGATAATCGGGATACTCGGCGTAGAGATCGACGCTGGTAACGCTGTCGTGCTCATGTGCCACGTTCAGCAAACGATGGTTTACCTCCGACCGCTCAATGGACGGATGCGCAAAGAGAAGCAGGATTCGCCGCTGTGCCACAGCTGCTTACTCCTCGCCGGGAAGGGGAATGAACTCGTGCTCGCCGGGAACCATTGCGTAGTTTCCGTCGCGCCAGTCCTGCTTGGCGACTTCGATACGCTCGATGGAGTCGCTGACAAAGTTCCAGTACATGTGACGCTCGCCTAGGGGATCTCCCCCGATCAGGAGCACACGAGACGCCTCGGCGGCACTCACGGCGAGCGTCCCGCCCGGCTCCAAAACCACCATGACCCCCGCAGGCACGATCGTATCGGCAACGGTGATCTCGCCGCTCGCGACGTAGAGTGCATGCTCCTTCTCGGCAAGATCGAGCGTGCAGTGGCCACCTTCGGAAAACTCGAGATCCACGTAGAGCGTCCGCGAGTAGGTGCGTACCGGAGAGCTCTTCCCCTGCAACTCACCCATGATGAGGCGGAACGCCACGCCCTGCTCCTCCCAGGCGGGAAGGTCGCTGGCGGGATAGTGCAGAAAGTCCGGTTCGATTTCCTGCTGCTCCGACGGCAGGGCAATCCAGGACTGGATTCCGTGCAGGCGCGACAGGCGATCCAGATCGTCACCGGGGCGCTCCGAATGCACGATGCCCTTGCCCGCGGTCATGAGATTGATCGCGCCAGGGTGGATCGGCTGCACGACACCAAGGCTGTCGCGGTGCAGGATCTCGCCCTCGAAGAGATAGGTGATCGTGGCTATCCCGATGTGCGGATGCGGTCGCACGTCAATGCCCTTTCCCGGGGGAAACTCGGCCGGGCCCATGTGATCGAAGAACACGAAGGGTCCGAGCATACGCTTGCGCGAGGCCGGCAGAACGCGACGGACGCTGAATTCTCCGAGGTCTTTTTCGCGCGGCTCGATGCGCAGGCGGACACGGCTTTCACTGTCCGTACAGTCCGCCTCCTCACAGTTGAAAAAGCTCATGCTCGACTCCGATACTTGCCGCGCCGGGCGCGGCGACTGAAATTTCCTGGCCTGGCCCGTCTGGCAGACGGTCCAGGACAATACCCGGACAAGTACGCATCGCCCCGCGGGTCCGATTGCATCGGAGTTTTACTCCACCGCGCAACACCTTTGGGTTACTGGCTAGCCCCCGGGCCTGTGACACACTCAGCCGGGTTATTAATCAACCCCGGAGCGGGTACGGAGAATTGAATGACCAGCAGGATTAATACGGAAAGCCTCCGTGCCCTCGACCAGGCGCATCACCTGCACCCGTTTACCGACCTGCAGGACTACTCAGAACACGGTGGACGCATTTTCAGCCGCGCTGAGGGCGTGTACATCTACGACAGCGACGACAACGCCATGCTCGACGGCATGTCCGGGCTGTGGTGCTGCAACCTCGGTTACTCGCAGGACGCCATCAAGCTGGCGGTCTTCGAGCAGATGCAGCAGCTGCCCTACTACAACAACTTCTTCCGCTGCGCGAACCAGCCGTCGATCGAACTCGCGGCGGCCCTGGCCGAAGTGGCTCCCGAGGGCTTCCGCCACGTGTTCTTCACCAACTCGGGCTCGGAGGCCAACGACACGAACATAAAGCTCGTGCACCGCTACTTCGACCTGCTTGGAAAGCCGGAACAGAAACTCATCATCAGCCGAAAGAACGCCTACCACGGCAGCACCGTAGCGGCGGCGTCCCTGGGTGGCATGAAAGCGATGCACGAGCAGGCGCTGGGTCTGTCCTACGTGCATCACATCAACCAGCCGCACTGGTTTGAAGTCGGCGAACCAGGCGAAGACGAAGCAAGCTTCGGGCTGCGCGTCGCGCGCGAACTGGAAGCAAAGATCGACGAGCTCGGCGAAGATCGCGTGGCAGCCTTCATCGCCGAACCCATCCAAGGTGCGGGCGGCGTCATCATTCCGCCGGACAGCTACTGGCCCGAGCTGCAGCGCATCTGCGACGAACGCGACATCCTCCTCATCGCCGACGAGGTCATCTGCGGCTTTGGCCGCACCGGCGAGTGGTGGGGCAGCCAGACCTACAACATCAAGCCGCACCTGATCACCTTCGCCAAGGCTGTCACCAACGGCTACATGCCCCTCGGCGGCGTACTGATCTCCGACCAGATCGCCAGCGTGCTCCTTGCCGGCGGCGGCGAGTTCGCCCACGGCTTGACCTACTCAGGACACCCGGCCTCCTGCGCGGCGGGTCTGGCAACGCTGAAAATCCTCCGCGAGGAACACATCGTGGAGCGCGCGGCACAACAGCTCGCACCCTACTTCCAGAGCAGCCTGGCCCCGCTGATCGACCACCCCATCGTGGGGCAGGTACGCGGCAAGGGCAGCTTTGCGGCCGTGGAGCTCGTCCGCGACAAGGAGACCCGGGAGCGCCTGGCACCGGAATCCGAGGCCGCCGTATTCTGCCGCGACACCGCCAATAACAACGGCCTCATGGTGCGCCAGACCGGCGACGCTATGATCATCGCGCCACCGCTGATATGCGAGCATGGGCACGTTGATATCCTCATGGAAAAACTTACGCAGGCGCTTGATGCAACGGCTCGGCACTACGGGGTCAATTCCTGAACCCCTTGTGCTAGGCCAGGGGATAGTTCGAGTCTTTCTTAGTGAGATGGTGCCACCGAACCCGGGGAGCGCTGGGTATGCCTTTGCTGCACTGCTGCGCTTTGACGTTTCGCAAAGGCACACCCAGCACTCCCCTCTTCCCGGAGGCGGTCCCACCCTAGTCAGTGCGTTGCGCTTCTACAGAGTGCGAGCCGGGGAGGTTCCGGGGTGGGGTCTTGCGAAACGTCAAAGCGCAGCAGTGCAGCAAGGCCCCACCCCGGGGCCTCCTCGGCGACCTCAGACCAGCACCGCACCCGAGTTCAAGAGGGAACACCTGCAAGACGACGGCATCTAAAGAGGTGCAAAAGCCGTAGAAGTCGCAGATGAACACGCCTAGAAGAATCGGACTCACCAGCAAGATAACCGCGGCGCTGTGGCTGATCGCCGCGCTTGCTGTGACGTTCCAGGCACCGTCAAACATCGCGGCGGCGGACGAGTTGGAGCTGAAGAAGGTCGGCGAAGCCCGGCTTCGCGTGTTTTTGTGGTCGATCTACAACTCGCGCCTGTACACGCCGAGCGGCAGCTATCGCGAGGGAGATCGGCCGCTGCGCCTGGAAATCGAGTACCTGATCAACGTACGTCGCGCCGCGCTTGTGGAACGTACGGGCGACGAGTGGGATGCCATGGGGCGCCGCCATCCTCACAAGGAGGTGTGGCTGACCCGCCTCAATGAGCTGTGGCCCGATATTCAAGAAAAAGACGTGCTGAGCATCGAGCTGGACGGAGAAAACCGGTCGACGTTCTTTTATAACGGCGAACGGCTGGGCCGCATCGAGGATCCGGACTTCGGCCCCCAGTTTGTGGATATCTGGCTGTCTGAAGACAGCACTCGGCCCGCACTGCGCGAGGCTTTGCTGGGGGATTCGGAGGCGAACTAGGGCCGATAGGGTCCGAGGCCTATTCGAGTGACTCAAGGAAAGCCACGAGCCGACGGCTCACGTCTTCGGGCTTTTCCTGTTGAACCCAATGACCGGCACCATCAATAAAGTGAGCGCCGCGCATATCCGTACAGGCACTGTTCTGCATACGCTCGAACTCACCGGGACTCTGATAGGTTCCCCAATCACAGGCACCGCTGATGTAGAGGCTCGGTTGGTCGATGGTTTTACCGCTGTAGAGCTCTTGCGCCCAGGACTCTATTTGCCCGACAGCTGCGCGATAACTGTTTAATCCGCCCTGAAATCCGGTGCGTCCAAACTCTTGCGCATACACGGCGAGTTCGCGGTCGGTTAACCAGGCGTTCGCGGCAATATGCTCGGGTGAAGGCATTTCCCGCGCGACCGTTTCGGCCATACCGTCTTCAAGATCTATGATGTAGTACGTGGGCATCTTGGCCCACTCCTTTGCGGTGCCTGCAGCCAACCGAAACGGCTTGTTCTGTTTCCAATCGCCGCTTTTGTGATGATAGTAGGCGCGCATGAAATCCTGGAGGCCCTGGGCCGCATGCCACATGTCTTCGTTGGCGCCCCGCGTTGTGTAGTACAGCACGTAGTGTTTTCGTGGGCGCTCAAGCGTGGCGAGATCCTCGAAAATACCGAACCCGGCCGCATCGTTGGGCTTCGGACTGTTTGCCGCTGCAAACGGGATAGCCGGGGGCCCGCCAAATGGGGCGCTCATCATGACCACCGATTGGAATATGTCCGGTCGAGTAAGGCCGCACCAGGCAGCCAGCGGAGACCCGAAGTCGTGGCCGATTACGGCGGCCAGCTGCTCGTACCCGAGCGCGTAGCTCAGGCCAATGACATCCCGCACCTTGTTCAGTAGTCCGAAGGGCGCCAGGTCTGCGTCGTAGTCACTGTCCCATCCCGTGGTCCGACCGTAACCCCTGAGGTCTGGTGCAATCACGTGAACGCCAGCCTGCGCCAGGGGCACCAGTATCTTGCGCCAGCTGTAGGACAACTCGGGAAATCCGTGCAACAGCATCACTGCGGGCCGACCGGGCGTCTCATACCCCGCCTCCAAGACATGCATCCGCAATCCATTGACGTCGTCAACGAAGCGAGAGCGGACTCCCTTTGGAAGCCAGGCGTCGGGATAGGGAACAGAACGCGGACTTCCAGTATCGGGATTTGTTGAATGTGATGGTTTAGGCATGTCGAACGCTGGCGCTGCCACTCTGTCGGTTTTGGAGGTCGGGCAAGAACGTACTTGAATCCGCAGGACAGATTGAAATCAACCGGGTGAAAACGTCCGTTTGCCGATCGGAAAACTGCCGCGCCGTATTGGTCCCCCATAACGAGGTAAGGGACACATCAAGGTGTCTCTCGGATGGCTTCAATGATTAGCGGTACGTTGAGGCCAGCTGGGACAAGTTCCGCGGTAATACTTGTCACCTCTGAGCGTATGCTCGTTCCCGCCCCGTTGCTTGCTGTAATCGTACAGTCATAGCTGTCACCTTCCCGCACACCATTCACTGTTAAGGGCGATGTCACACCAGAGCCCGTAACGCCCTCTCCGCAGTGGACGCTGAACGAGGAAATAGCGTCCCCGTTTGCGGCGCCTTCCGTGAAGAATACAAAAAGAACGGCTCCGTCAAACTCAATACGATCGATGGTAGGCGGGTCGGGCGGGTCCGCTGGCTGGCCTGCCACTGACGTAGTGGTGCTCTCGAAACTGCATTCATCGACATTGCAGGCGCTGACACAAAAGGCGTAGCGCGTATCGGACTCGAGTTCATCGATCACAATGGGTGAAACGATGACGCTGTTCGCATCGCCCCTCACCTGAGCTTGCCTCAGGGGTCGGATGCAGCTGTCGGGGTCGTCACCCACCTGCAACAGGTAGTCGTAGCGAATGATCGGTTTACCCCCGTTCTCCAGTGGTGGGTCAAAGCGGAAGCTGATCTTTTCAGGACCGGGCGTAGCCTGAAGATTGAGCGGTCTTTCAGGTCGACCCGCCCTTACGTACAGCGGCCGGCCCTCATCAGACAAGCTCAGTTGCGATGGACCTGCGTCGTTGACCGCCGTCACCCATACAAAGTAGCTTTGCTCATGATCCAGACCGTTGATCAATGCCGAGCCGTTGCCCCCATCGGCGCTTAGCTCGGACAGATCGCTGGGATCGATGTCTGTTCGATTGCCGTCGGGAGATAGGGAAGTCTGTATCAGAAACTGCGTTGCAGGCGGGAAGGCGCTATTCAGCCCGCTGGTACTCCAGCGAACCCGCAATGTGCCAATGAGATCGAAATCACTGCTCACCGGCGCGGCAACCGAAACGTCGCCGACGGGTGAGGGGTGGTTGGCCCTGTTGGACACACTGCTTGTAAACGCGTCGACGCCTGTGCAGGCATCGGCAAAGTCGAGGGTGATTGCGGGATCGATGGCGGCGTTGTTGGTCAACCTGCCCAGCACGGTGCCGTCCTTCACGATGATCGGTGGATCTGTTGCCTCTACACGACGCGCTGCGTGTGTAGGTGGAGGTGGTGTCCCGAACCGTTCACAGGTCGGAAGGATCACGTCCTCGCTGGGATCGCATGTTTCCGCAGTGCCGAATCGACCCTCGCCGCGCACGCTATTGGTCAGGTTGTTGGAATCCCCATAGGTACCTCCGCTGTTCATGATGGAATCGGCAGCATTGCTGGTACCGAAGAATCCGAGATACACATGTCGCCTGCCCGCATCACTGAACACCTGAGCACCATCGAGCTGCTGGCACGAGATCTGTGACCAGGCCGGCATGGCCAGGCACCCCAGCACCAGCGGCACGTACCTAAGGGGCCAGCGATTTGGACTCATCGCCATCGTAGCTCTCTTTTCAAATCACGCGGGCTCCCAGGCCTCAGGCGATGGGGAGATAACGCTACCACCAACCACCGCGGTGGTCTCACCGATCACTCACTCACCCGAGTGTGCTGTGACGAAAATCGCGGTTTCAGCCAGCCAGCTTCACGACCGATACACTGGCCAGCACTGAGTCGTTCCCGGGCACCGGGATTGTCTGCCGGTTCAACACCGCCAATCAGACTATCCATACAGCCGGTATGATTTATGCTCTAGGAACCCTGGGCAGCGGGCGGGTTTGCGCCGCTGTGGCTGCTGGTTGGCGGTTTTGGCGCGGCACCCGCGTGCGGGACCGGGTCGCGGTGCTACGGCGTCCGAGAAAGCGGCCGCCCGGAGCTGGCACAGTGGATTCATGTGAGGAAGCTAACTTGGACCCAGCGCTATACTTTTCGAGCTCCTACGAACAGGCGCGAGAGAAGTTTCTTAAGGTGGCTCGCGAGAAGACAGCGGAGATCACATCGTATGAGCACGAACTAAAAGGCGCTCGTGGCGAAGATCTGGCAATCGACACCGCATGGCTGGGGCCCAGAGACGCGTCGAAGGTCTTTGTCAGTTCCAGTGGAACGCATGGGGTAGAGGGGTTTATGGGCTCGGCCGTCCAGGTGGGAGCGCTTGGCCTGGGGCACTACGACTCTCTTCCTGACTCAACGGCTCTGCTATTTGTTCATGCCGTGAATCCCTGGGGCTTTTCCTGGTTGCGGCGAGTCAATGAAGACGGCGTCGATCTAAACCGAAACTTCATTGATTTCACAATGCCTACGCCAAGCAGAGAACTCTTTGACGAGCTGGTCGAAGGCACACTGCTACCGAAGACGCTGGGCTTCTACGGCACCCTGAAGGCGGACCTCAGCCTGCTTCGGGCCAAACTCAAGTACGGCGAAGAGCGATTGAAGCTCGCCATTGCCTGCGGGCAGTACGATCACCCCCTGGCTCCGATGTATGGCGGGGCAAAGCCCTCCTGGTCCAACCAAACGCTTCGAACAATCATTCGTGAAAATCTCACTCGTGCCAGCACCGTTGCCGTTATCGACTATCACACCGGTATTGGTGACTACGCCACGGGAGAAATAATAGGCATGGCTCGCCCGGGTTCCGCTGCTCATATTCAGGAGCAAGACTGTTTTGGCGATCGTTACCTCTCCCTGTTTGATGAGGATACGGTCGCGTATGACGCCACCGGCGTTATACCTGGTGCTTATTACGAAGAACTCCCCGATACGAACGTTCTCTGGGGCTTTCACGAGTTCGGCACCTTGAGCAAAATTGCGGTTTTCAAAGCGCTGCGGGCAGATCACTGCCTGCATGCCTATGGAGATCCGAAGTCGAAGAAGGGCTTGGCGATTTCAATGAAACTGAAGGACGCCTTTTACTGCGATAAGGACCATTGGCGCGCAGAAGTGCTGAGGCTTTCCTTCGAAACGGAAAGTGCCGTGATGCGTTTTTTTGCGGCAAGCTAAGCGAGTGCACCATGGAGCGGAGAGTTCCGGAACAGCTGGAAACACAGAGGCTCCTTCTCCGACAATTCAGGGAAGAGGATTGGGGAGACCTTCACGCCTACTGCTCTTCCACGGAAGCAACTCGATTCACATTCGGTCGCGAGCTGACCGAGGGGGATACGTGGCGGGCTCTCTGCTCAATGCTGGGTCACTGGCAGCTAAGAGGCTACGGACCCTACGCCCTTGAAGAGAAGGAAGCTTCCAAGGTTATCGGCGTCTGTGGGTTCTGGTTCCCGAACGACTGGCCCGAACCCGAAATAAAGTGGGCACTCGCGCCCGAGTTTTGGGGGCGTGGCTACGCGAGTGAAGCAGCAAGGGCCGTGCAGTCCGCAGGCCGCGAGCATCTACCCGAAGTACACCTGATCAGTTTGATCCACTCGGAGAATGAACCCTCCAAGAGGCTAGCGACCGCGATAGGCGCGACCTTCAGCCGCGTTCACCGATTCCGCGGGGCTGACTATCACATCTTCAGACACCCTACCGGCTAAGCTCTGCTATCGGATGCTCCCTGTATAGAGCTGCAATACTCGGACGAAAGTGCGGAAAGCAGCCGCCATCGTGCAAATCGGGCAGGCGTGCTATCGGACTGGACCGGACGTTTATCAAAGGACTGGCCCTGCACTCAGCAACCGGCAACAGCGCGACGACTCAGCGCAGCGTAACCTGGAGACATGCAGGGATCTTTAAGCTTCCACCGGGGGGCAGGCTTCTAGGCAAAGAGCCGTGACATCACGCAGGGTAGCAAGGGCGACATCTCGGTCACGGCGGGAGTAGCCGTTGGCGTGTTCTATCAGCGATAGAGCGAAGCTCTTGTAGACCGGACCGATCTCCCGAAAACACTTCTCCGTAGGGTAGATCAATAGCGCTCGACGATCATGTGGCGCGGGTCGACGCTCAACAAGATCTAGAGACTCCAGCCGGTCCAGTAATGTAGTGACGCTCCCCGTCGTCAGCTTCAGAGCGGCGGCAATAGCCCCCGGCGTACGGGGCTCTCTCTCGAGAAGGTTTAAGCAGCGCAGGTCATTGCGCGCTATGCCAACCATCTTCGCAACCCGCGAATCGAGCTCGTCGATGGCAGCATGCAGCCCTCGACAAGCTTCCACAAATCCAAAGTCATCAAAAGGCGCGGCGGGTGCTCCCGATTTTTTTGACGATCTTGGCATGCAGCGATCATGCGTCAGCTTTACTGGATTGGCAAATAGCTTGATAATCAAGCAATATACAGATCAAGATACAGGAGGCGCGGTCATGGAGTGGTTCCATTTTGCGCTCGGCGCACTCGGGTTAGGGTTTGTCATCGCTGCTGGTATAACGCCGCGTATCGTGGAGTACGTGGAGACTCAGACCATCGACGCTCCCGTAGGCAATGTGTACGACGCCATACGATTCCAACGCGATCTGATGCGGTGGTCCGCTTGGCCGAGTACAACGGGCACGGATTGTCGTGTTGAGAATTCGGATGGGGAAATCGGAGCTAGGACAGTATTTTTGGATAAGAAAGGACGTCAGTTCGGCTTCCAAGAAGTGACTCGCCTCGAAAGAGACCGAGGCATCGAATTCACACTCGAAAGCAAGGGTCCACCCCACAAGCCAACCCTCAACCTGTACTTAGCCCCTCTGGAAGACAAGCGCACTCAAGTCATCTTGCACTTCGTCAACGACATCTCACCGCCCTTCCATGTCTTTCTTCGATCGTTTGGCGTCGTTCGATGGACACGAGACATGCATCGGAAAGATTTGGACGGGCTGAAGCGCTTCTGCGAACCACCGCATGAGACGTACACCGGGATCCCAGTGCGAACAGAGGTCACCTAGAGTATTCCGATAGCAATGGAGTCCTATTTCACTCATTCGTTCGAAACAAGGATCGAAAAGTTTGGCGTCGGAAAGAGTCGCGTAGTTTGGTACCGCGTGGTGTTTATGCCGCCCGAGCTGGAGGATGAGCTACCGTTCAAAACATATCCGCGTTTACGTATCGATGCCGAAATCGCCGATGTGCCGGCCAATTTGGCCTTTATGCCTACCGGCGATGGACGACGGTATCTCATTGTCTCTCCCGAAGTACTTAAGACCGCGGGGGTCGCCCAAGGCGATTACGTCACTGTGCGTTTCCGCATTTGCGATCAGACGCTTGTAGAGGCTCCAGACGCACTGCTACAGGCTCTCAGACATGAGAAGGCGGCGAAGAGGGTATGGGAGACGCTCACACCAGGAAAGAAGCGTGCATTGGCATATCACGTAGCTGGCGCCAAGACACCACCGACGCAGAAGCGCCGGGTCGATGAGGTTTTAAATGCGCTCACAACACGTGACGGGAAGCTGCGTTGAGTCGGACACAGCATTTGGCACTGGCTTTCCTGGACGTTGGCTCCCGGCAAAAAAATGACCCTTGAGCGGTTGCCTGAGAACTCCAGGCTAGTTATCACCTTTGGCCTATAGTGAGGGCGTCGCGGAACCGAGGCTAACTAGAATGGCAGACTTGATGTACAGCATTAAGGCTGCAGGAACGGTCCCACAGGCACCCTATCGATACGTCCATCTGTATCGGCAAAGTTTTTGATAATGGCCATATGTCCTGTACCGCCAATTGCGATCACCCGCGTACCGGGCTGAGCGGCACGCTGAAGCAGCGCATACATGCGGAAATTTCGCTGCCACCAGGAAGCCGCGGCGTCTGCCCCGGTCCAGCCATCGTCGACACCGATGGTGTTGGTGAGCAGGTAGACGTCACGGTTACGGCGTTCCATTTCGGGATCGTTTTGGCGTAGCAGCAGTTGTTGAGGAAAAGCGCCATTAAATCCACAGCAATCGGCCGCTTTATTTCGATAGCACGAGCCCCGCGGCGCTGCTCTGTATTTCTGCTCCCTGGAAACTATCGTTCATTCGCGTGGATGGAATCGACGAAAGTCAGCCAGGAGGAGTCGTGCGGATAGAGTTTAGAAAACCGCCTGGCTCTACAGGGGCCTGGCGCTAGAATACGCGTGTTGATGGCGCCTGGTGGCGAGAGCGGAACAAGGAACTTGCTTGAAGCGTTACTTACTCGTGTTCAGCGTCGCGCTTATCACCGTCAGCCTGTGGGTGTTTGCGCCGTTTTATAGCTTCCTCGCACATCGAGGGAAGGCTCCGCTGCCGCCCTGGGGCTGGGTGACCATAGATCGCCCAGTTCCGAAGACGCAGCACTTGTCCGACCCAGCGTTTGAGATCGCTGGCAACCAGGCACTCTCTGCGATGGTCACGTATCGAGAGGCCAACAGTCTTCCATCTTTATCCGCAGCGGTAGCCATCAATGACCGGCTTGTTTGGGCCGGTACTGTTGGGTTTAGTGATATTGCCGGCGAAATACCCGCAACGCCGGACACGCTCTACCGAATAGGAAGCACTTCTAAGGCGCTTACCGCGACGGCTCTTGCAAGTCTCGTGGAACGTGGTGAGCTTGACCTCGATGCACCGATCTCAACTTACTCGAGCAGCGCCCAGAATCCGATCTGGTCGAAGCTCACGGCTCGACAGCTCGCATCACATACAGCCGGCACCCCTCACTACGGAGAAAACGAAGACATCTTGGGGCTCTATCGAACGGTCAAGATGGCGCACCACTATGATGACGTTCGCGATGCGCTATCGATCTTCGATTCAAGTGCTCTGCTGTTCCCACCTGGCGGGCAGTTTCATTACTCCTCCTTGGGCACGGTGCTGCTCGGAGCGGTCATGAGCGATGCGGCGGGTATCAGCTACCGCGCGCTAATGCGTCGAGAGGTCTTCCAGCCCGCAGGTATGGAGACCACGTATCCCGACGGTGACCGGCATCAAGCGGCCGATAACTTGGCCACGTTTTACTACACGGACGGGACGCGATTTCGGCCCTGGCGACCCGTTGACCTGAGCCAACGATTACCCGGCGGTGGGTACATCTCGACACCGCGGGATCTGGTTAAGGTGGGCGGGATCTACCTCACCGGACAACGTATAAGCGCAGAGACGCGAGACGCCTTTTGGACACCTCAGGAGCTTGCCGATGGATCGGTCAACGAGCAGAACTACGCACTGGGGTGGCGTTGGCGCGAATTTGAATTTAATGGGGCAAGCGACGTCGCGAATGCAAATCACGGTGGCGTATCGCGGGGCTCACAGTGCTGGCTTCTTATCTACCCGGGTTACCGGATGACCATGGCGTTCTGCACGAACACAAAAACTGAGGACTTCGATACTTTTGGCTTGTTTTACAAACCGTTCTTTGAAGCGTTCGCCGATGCGTGAGTTCGAAGGTCGGCTCCGGGTTGACTACGTGCGATCACGACTTGAAGCACGAACGACCGTTTTATCAGGGACAGCGACGCTGGGTCTGGCAACGTCGATGCCCGCGTTAAGCCAACAACAAATGCAGGCTAGCTCTGAAATCTGGGCATGAACGGAATGTCTGTAGACCCCATGTCCAAACCCATCTGTGACAACAGAGTCGTTAGCTGACCTCGGTGATGGGTTTCATGGTTAAACATATGAGTTACCAGAACCCACCTGGGAACGGTTCGGGTAACACCGTCGACCTTACTCGTGTAGGTCAGCTCCTGTTCAAGCCACTCTAGTTCAACGTGCCTGGCCCAGGTCAGCATCCGCTGATCGAGGGTCCTGCGTTCACGACTGAGCTCTTCAAAATCGTCGTACAAATCGACGCCAAACTCAGGTACTTCCGGTGGATCGCCCGTGAACCGAGACAGAAACGCCAGGTCGCCGTACATGATGTGATTCAGTGTCCGGTGAACCGAGCCAAAAAATGCGCCCTGATCCAGCTTGCGTTTGTCGTCGGGTATCGACCTGCAGACCGAGTAGAGCCGATCGTTCATCCAGGCGTTGTAGTCTGCCATCGTGCGGCAGTAGTCGACCGTTATCATTCACTTGCCTCTCTTGCCGTGTCGAAGCTCCCGGCACGCAAATCCCAGTTGGGCGCGCTTTCGGTCCCGG
>JBCBTK010000032.1:0-49437 GCA_039818725.1 Pseudomonadota bacterium | reverse complement strand
CGTCTTGTGCATCTATACGGCGACGTATCCATGATCGGGAATGCGGGACGGCTTTCTCTCGCTGAGGCTCACACATGTTGCAAGGCGACGCTGAGAACTGCTCGATTCAACGAAAGCCAGATATTTTCAACAGGCTGCTAGACTCCTGAACGGCTGCTTTCCCCGATAGCTGGCCGTCGGAATTAGCCGCGGATCCTTGTGGCGGGGTGAGAGGCTGTAGACTCAACCGACACCTTTCTTCAGGGTCTCAACGATTGGTACTGCAGCGAAATTGCATCCTCAAGTTTTCGTGTCGCGCTACCAACTGACTCAGCCCGAATTGCAGTGAACAGTGATGTGCAGAACTCGCGCCAAATCAGGGGCGGGCCGGATGAAACAACAAGCCGCGCTGCGCCACGAGCGCCGGATTTTTCAGCGATTTCGGCACAACTGAGTTGAGCGTGGTGAACAGGGCGGGAAGATGGTCAGACAACCGATAGCGATAGTATGCGTGGCCGTTGCAATGACGTCCTGCGCCAGCAGTGTAAGTATTGGTGACGGAAAGCCGGTTGCTGAGGAACAGCTTGTACGCTACGAGAATAGCTTTTCCGGGCTTGACAGCATCATGGGCAAAGATGCCCTGAAGTATTACAGCGAACGATATGCGAAAGCGGAAAACAACAAAGCCTTTGCCCAATCAGTGTCTGGAGCGTGGGCTGCACGATCGGCACGCACATCGGTTGAGCATGCAATCACCAATGCTTTGGTCGCCTGTCAAACAAACAATAAGGCGCATGAATCCGCTTATCCCTGCAAAATCATCAACGTGAATGGTACGTGGGTGAGCGAATGATGCCGATCACGAGCGTGTTGCGTCGCTCGTGCTAAATTGCAATCGGCCGTAGCAAATCATCGCTAGTTAGAGACTCACCAACACTCATATTTGGCGGCGTGGATTGGGCATCCGCTCGATCTTATTGCTCACATCACGCGGCACGCAGCACCCGACCAAGAGAATCGCGCCCGAAAGACTCAGAGAACTCCCCTTCCTGCCAAACGACCTGCCCCCTAATCATCACCTCGCGAACGATAGCTGGTAACCGATTCACCATCTGGTGATGTTCGAACAAGTCCCGGTACACATACTCGCGCGTGTCATTGCAGTCCCAACTGCGTAGCTGCTCCGGATCGATCAACACAACATCGGCCTGAGCGCCGATATCAAGTCGCCCGATATCCAGCCCGAAGAAATCGGCCGGCTCTCGCGTAAGACGTCGAACCATCTTCGCCACCACGGCCTCTCCCTGCGCCTGCGCCAGCTTGAGAGACATCAGGTTCGCATCAAAGAACGCCATGTTCGTGATATGCGCCCCGGAGTCATTGAAGCCCGGTAGCGCCTGCGGATGGAGCAGGTAGTCCATCGTGGATTTGTTGCCCACGTTGGAGACGTCCGCCCAGTAGCGGAAATCCTTGTCGTAGCGGCGCATGAGCCAGAGCATGAAGTCTGCATCGTCTCTTGGGCGCTCTTCCAGGCTCATGAAAGCCTCGCGCTCGGCGTCGGAGCGGGCAGCGCCGACTTCGCCGTCCTTGAAGCGCAGCATGCGCTGATAGACCTGCTCGAAGGTCTCGCCCTCCCAGTCGGCGACCGGTGCTCCGTCGAACACAAGGCGATGCAGATCGCGGATGACGAGGTGGTCGGGGAAGCCGATGCGCGCCTTGAAGCTGGCGAGATCACCGCCAGTGCGACCGTGCATCCAGTCTTCGCGAAACTGCTCGACCCAGCTTGGGTCGTGCATGAGCGCATGGCGGCCCTCGGCGTCGTCGTACTCCAGGGCGATGAGCTGGGCGGTCGAGGGCAACTCCTCATAGAGCGGGCTCACGATGCCGTCGGACCAGACGCGGAAGTTGGTGCCCAGGGCCTGAAAATGGAGATTGCCCTTGAACAGCCAGCTGTTCATGAGCGCGGCGAAGCCCAGGAAGGCTTTGGTGGCGCGCGGTGCGAGCACCAGTTCCATCGCGGACAGCGCAGATACCTTGAGCGTCTTACCAAACAGTCGGCCGCTGGTAAGGGCGAAGTACAGCAGCGCGGTGAGACGGTTTTCCAGGATCGGCGTGGTCTGCCACACGCGGTCATGGCGGCGCACGACTTTTAGCAGGCGGCGCAACTCGCCGAAGCTCGCAAATTGAGTGGGGATGCGTTTGTCCGTGTGCGGCTCGTTGGCGAGATAGTGGAACGGCAGGCCATCCGTAGACAGTCCAAGATAGCCCTGCTCAAGCGCGCGCTCTAGGAGCTCCTCCATCTTCTGCAGCTCGGACTCCGTCGGCTTGCGGCTGATCGCCGCCTCAAGGCCCATGGCCTCAATGCGCAGCATGGAGTGAGGCACGAAGGCCGCGACGTTCGGACCCAGGGGCATGTCCGCGAAGTGGTCGTAGTAGCCGCCCGTGTCGTCCCAGGTGATGGCGTCTACGCACTTGCGCAGCACGGGCTTGGGGATGTTTTCGACGCGGGTGAAGCAGTCGACGATCGGATCCTGACCGCTGTCGTCGCGCTGCGTTCCGAAGCAGGTGCCCAGGCTGCAGTTGCCGAAGAGTACGGTTGTGGTGCCGTGGCGCACGACTTCCGGAAGGCGTGGGTCGAGGTCGACCTCAAGATCGAGATGGGTGTGAATATCCAACAATCCCGGCATCAGCCAGAGCCCCTGCGCATCGACCTCACGCTCGGCGGTGTTGGGTGGCAGGTTGTTGCCCCGGGCGGCAATCTTCCCATCGCGAATCGCGATATCGACAACTTCCGGTGCCTCACCGGTACCGTCAAAGACCAGCGCATTGCGGAACAGGACGTCCCAGCGGTAGTCTTGCGCGCGCTCCTGACCGACAGTCTCCACGGCTGTTCTCCTATTATGTTCGGGATGGGCGAACGGGCCGCTACAGCGAGGCCTTTGTAGAGACCTTCGCAGAGGCCTTCGTCGCCAACTCAGGTATTCGAGAAGTTGCCCAGAGGGTAACGACCACCGCGGGACAAGCCAAGATGCAGATTGCCTTTGACAACAGCTACGCCGCCTTCGGAAGCCCCCTGAGCCTGCCGCAAAGCCCCGACCCGGTGAAAGCACCCGCACTCATCAGGGTTAATGCAACGCTCGCGCGCGAGCTTGGCATCGATCCCGCCTGGCTTGAATCCGAGGCTGGCGTGGCGGCTGTGGCCGGGAACGCCTTACCCGAGGGCGCCGAGCCCGTCGCGACCGCCTACGCGGGCCATCAGTTCGGCCAGTTCAACCCCCAGCTTGGCGACGGCCGTGCCGTGCTTCTGGGTGAAGTGGTCGCAGGCGACGGCCACCGCTACGACCTGCAGCTCAAGGGCAGCGGGCGCACGCCCTGGTCCCGTGGCGGCGATGGCCGTTCGCCCCTCGGCCCCGTGCTGCGCGAGTACATTGTCAGTGAGGCGATGGCAGCGCTCGGAGTGCCAAGCACGCGCGCGCTCGCTGCCGTGACGACGGGCGAGCAGGTGATCCGCGGAGGCCTTGAGCCCGGTGCCATCCTTGCGCGCGTTGCCTCCAGCCACCTGCGCGTGGGAACGCTGCAGTTCTTCGCTGCGCGGGACGACCGCGATTCCCTTTCTCGCATCGTCAGACACGCGCTGGAGCGCCACTACCCGGATCGCGCCGACGACGAGAACCCGGCTCTTGCGCTGCTCGAGTCCGTCATTGAGGCCCAGGCGTCTCTGATTGCGCGGTGGCAGTTGCTGGGCTTTATCCATGGGGTCATGAACACCGACAACATGCTGCTCTGCGGCGAGACCGTGGACTACGGTCCCTGCGCCTTCATGGAGAACTTCAAGCCCGAGACCGTGTACAGCTCCATTGATGTGCAAGGTCGCTATGCGTACCAGAACCAGCCGGGCATCGCACACTGGAATCTCACGCGCCTGGCCGAGGCGCTCTTGCCGCTTATCGACGACGACGCGGACGCGGCCGTGGAGAAAGCCAAGGTGCCGATCCAGCGCTTCCCGGAGCTGTTCGGCGATGCGCACAGCGCCGGCGTCGCACGCAAGCTGGGCCTTGCGAGCCTCGGAGAGGAAGACGTTGCCCTCGCCAACGACCTGTTCACCGCCCTAGCGGCGGACAAGGCCGACTTTACCCTCGCCTTCCGCTTTCTCGCCGAGCAGATCGAGCCTGTGGAGGTCGCCGAGAGCATCGAGTCGCTGTTCAGCCCTGGGAACAAGCTCCTCGAATGGCTGCCGCGATGGATGCAGCGCCAGGCGCGGGAAGAAGCGCCGGCCAGCGAACGCCAGGCGGTCATGTTCGCGGCCAGCCCCGCGTTCATAGCTCGCAATCACCTGATCCAGCGCGCCATCGAGGACGGCGAGGAAGGCGACTTCAGCCTGTTCCACCGCCTCGTCGAACGCCTCGCGGAACCGGGGCGCTACGATCCGGCGGATCGCGAGCTGGCACTTCCCGCCACACCACAGGAGGCGGTGCTGCGGACGTTCTGTGGAACTTAGATCGAGTGCGGCCCCAAGCCTGAAGGCGCACGCCATGACCGCGCCATTCAGGTAGAGGCCACCCCGTTTCGCGCAGGACTCCGCCGCACCCGTCGATGACGAATAACGGTCCGCGTGGGTTCTCAAACGCACAATCTGCACTCGCGCTGTCTCACCGAGTGCCGGGCTCGGTCTCCCTTCGCCCTCGATCTGGGAAGCGTCATCCACGGGCCGTATAATCCGCGCCAATCTCGCCTATCCGGTCGCCCAGTTTGAGCAACGAGTTTTTCGGCAAGTCCCTTTCGGGCCTGTTCACCATCCCCTCGGGTATTGTGACCACGGCTCCGTCGATCATCCAATACTTCCTCGATGAGGTCCCGCAGATCGGCGTGATCACTACCAAGAGCATCGGGCCCGTGCCACGCGCCGGCAATCGGGAGCCGGTGTACTCCCAGTACGCTCCGGGCTGCTTTGTGAATGCCGTGGGACTGACCAACCCGGGTGCGGAGGCGGCGCTCGAAGGACTGGAGGCCCTTGAGGTTCCCGACGACCGCTTTCTTCTGACCTCTATCTTCGGTGGCAGCGTCGAGGAGTTCGTGGAGGTCGCTCGCGTGCTGGCGCCCGTCTCCGACGGCCTGGAACTCAACCTGTCATGCCCCCACGCGAAAGGCTACGGCATGGCCATGGGGCAGGACCCGGCGCTCGTCGCTGAAATCGTGGCCGCGGTGAAAGCCGAGGTCGATGTACCGGTGATCCCCAAACTCACGCCGAACACTCCCGACATCGGCGCCATCGCCCGCGCCGCCGAAGAGGCCGGCGCCGACGGTTTCTGCGCTATCAATACCGTGGGACCCGGCTATACCCTGGCTCATGGCGAGCCCGTGCTGTCCAACGGCATGGGCGGCATGTCCGGAAAGGGCGTGCTGCCCATCGCGCTCAAGTGCATCCGCGACGTGCGCGCCGTGAGCGAGTTACCCATCGTTGGCTGCGGCGGCTTTTCCAGCGCTGCGGACGTCGACGCGGCCATTGAGGCCGGGGCCGATGTGGTCGGTATCGGCTCGGCACTCACCGGCCTTACAAGCGAAGAAATCGGGCGCTACTTCGAGCTCCTCGAACAGGACCTCGATGGCGAGAGCGAAAACGCCGCGTCCATGGTGCGCTACGACATCGATATGAGCTTCGCCCCGGTCACCCTGGTGAGCAACGAGCGCGTCTGCGACGACATCGCCCTTCTCACCTTCGACGGCAGCGTGAACATTCAGGCCGGTGAGTTCATACATCTTTGGATTCCCGGCGTCGGAGAGAAACCCTTCTCGGCGCTGGTGGACGATCCCTTCACTCTCGTTGTGATCGACGTCGGCCAGTTTACTCATGCGCTTATGGAGCTGACGCCGGGGACCGAAGCATACGTGCGCGGACCACACGGCGTTGCTGTCGACCCTCCGGAGGACGCTCGCATCATGGCCGTCGCCGGAGGCACGGGCCTGGCCGCGGTGTATCAGCTCGCCCGCGACTGGGGTAACGCGGCGATCTTCGCCGGGGCGCGCAGTGCCGAGCGGCTCTACTTCCTGGATGAATGTGACGAGGTCGCGGATCTGCACATCGCCACGGACGACGGCAGTCGAGGTTTCCACGGCCGAGTCACCGAGCTTCTGCGCACCGAGCTGGAAGGCATGAACGAGGACGACCTGGGGGAGCTGATCTTCTACAACTGTGGGCCGGAACCCATGGTGCGAGCGGCGATTGACGTGCAGCGCGAGTTCGTCGACGAGGATCAGATTTTCTCCGCCGTGGACTACATGACCAAGTGCGGTGTCGGAATCTGCGGAGCCTGCGCTACGCCCGACGGGCGCCGCATATGCGTCGACGGGCCGTTCCTTAGCGAGTTGGATCCGTAGTCGCCGATCAAGAATGACCAAACGCAGACCGCCCCCTCGAGTTTTAGGGCAGTAGCTTCGGTGACAGTTCAGGCTTCGTGCGCCTACACGGGAGCAGGGCGCAAAGTAGGATCTACAGCTCGTCCGTCCGGTCTTGCTCGCTCACAATACGCCGCTGAATCTCCGACAGCCGGGACCAACTCTGAAACGTTACCGGCAGCGCGAGAGAGCTTTCCACAAACTCCCAGGAGTAGCTGACTACGGCGAAGAGCATACCCACGCTCACGGTCAGCGCCGTGGCCGCAAACCACAGATTGAAAAGAACCAGGCTCAGGAGCACCACAAACACGGCTCCGTAGAGCACGGCCTCGGTATCCGAGATCCCCACTTCCAGTCGCCGAATACGTCTCAGGTGAACAGACGCGGATCGCTCGCGACGCGTTGCCAGAACACTCACCTGCCGCTCCGTTTGCTGATTGAGACTCGCATTGAGTCGATAGAAGCGCCGGTGAAACAGGGCGTAGATGAGGGCCATGGCGGTGGCCGTGATAACGCAGGCCAGCGCCAGAGTCGGGGAGTAGCTGTACAGCACCACCAGCGCGATGCAGAGATGAACGAAGGCAGACATCGCGTCGGGAACGGTTTCTTCAAGGAAGTCCGCCAGTTCACGCCCCATCCCAAGACGCGCATTGAGCGCCGAGACAGGAACGGTTAGCGCAGCTCTTGTCTGTGCTTCACCGAGGACGACTCGCATGGTGCCGTACACGCGCGTGTCATACATTCGCCGCAGCATCGCAACACCGATCAAGGCACCCATGACCATGGCAAGACGCCCGAACTCTTTACTGGATCCATCCAGTAGCCCGTCGATGGTCAGTCCAATCAGGAGTGGTAGCAGCGCGGTAAGGGCCGTCTCGGCAAATACCAGCGCCCAGGTCAGCAACACGCGGCCGCGAAAGGCCGCAATTAATGCTGAAATAGTCAGCGCCCTGAGCTCGATCATGTCGGATACCGCAGGCGGGCAACGTGCCCACCCACGTCCTCGGCGATGGCGATCAGGATCGGCAGGAGCACCAGCATGAGGGCGGTTCCGAAGAGTTCGCCGAAGGCCAGCGAAACCGCGGCTGGGATCAGGTACTGGGCCTGTTCCGAAGTTTCCATCAGGAGAGGAAGGAGTCCGATGACCGTGGTTGCGGTGGTCAGAAAGATCGCCTGAAAGCGGTGCACGCCGGCGGTTTTCAGCGCTGAAGCTACCGCCTCACCCTCGGATCTCGCCTCGTTGTAGCGGGTGATGAGCACCAGACAGTCGTTCACGATCACGCCGCTGAGCGCGAGCATCCCGAAGAACGAGAAAAGCGATAGAGAGACGCCCATGAGAAGGTGTCCGAAGGCCGCCGCCACGAAACCAAAGGGAATGAGCGTGAGAATCACAAAGGGCTGCCAGTAGCTCTTCAGAGGCACCGCCATGAGTATGTAGATCAGCACAGCGGCGAGCAGGAGCGCGCGCACAAGCCCACCGCGAATCTCACCAATCTCTTCGAGTTCGCCCGCGGCAAGAACCTCCACGCTGGGATAGCGTTTGCGCAAATCGGGCACGACCCGCTCGAAGACCGCCTGGCCAACCTCCTCCGGGGCAACCAGCGAACGGTCTATAGACGCCTGCACCACGTTCATGCGCTTGCCATCGCGGCGCATCACGGCGCTTTGGGCATAAGACCCGGTGACTTCCGCGACCGTATCCAGGGGCACCCAGGCGCCGCTACTGCTGCGCAGTCGAGTGCCCATGAGATCGTCCACCGTGTCGCGCGCGGCCCGCGAGTTCTGAACGAGCACCCGCAGTTCAGACCCGTCGCGCTGAATCCGCGTCACTTCCGCCCCGCCAAAACCGAAGCCGATCTGCGTCGCGAGCAGTTCCGCGGTAAAGCCAAGATTTCGGGCATCCTGCCGCAGCTTCAGCCGGAGCTCCGGCTGCCCTCCATCCAGGCCGTCACGCACATTGGATACACCTTCGATGCCGGCGAGATAGCGACGGAGTTCCTTGCTGGCACGACGCAGCAGCTCCTGATCCTTGGATACAAGCCGAAGCTGGAATCCTCCCGCCAGGGCTTCCGAACCGCTGAACTCCAGTTCCGTCGCTCCCTCCACGGCGCCCACACGCTCGCGCCAGCGTCGCACGATCTCAAGGACCGGAACGTCTGGACGCTGCTCCACCGGGAGCAGCTCCGCAAATAGCTGCGCACCTCGCGGGCTCTCGATGATGGCGAAGAAAGTCTCGATGGGCGCTTCGGCCATGCCGGTCTCTTGCTGCAACTCCAGATTGATCTCGCGACCCACCGCCTCGATGCGATCCACGTTGTCCCGCGTGAGGGCAAAGGGCGCCCGCGCATCCATCTCCATCCGTACCGATATGACCTGCCCGGGTACGTCGGGGAAGAAGACGGTCTCTATCCTGCCCTTCGCAAGCATTCCCAGCCCGGCTGTGGCCGCGGCGAGAAACAGGATGGACACGGCGTAGCGATGACGTAGGGCATGCTGGAGCAGCGGTGCGTAAAGTCGATCTCGCACCCACGCGAGAGTCCGCCGGGCGCCGCGCTGTACGTGGCCCCAGAGTCGTCCTGCAAGGCTCGTCCTGCTCTCTGATAGGGGTACGCGAGCGAGATGCGCGGGCAATATGAGCTTGCTTTCCACAAGAGAAAACAGCAGGGCAAAAATCACTATGGCGGCGAATCCGGCGAGCACCTTGCCCAGCGCATTGTCGATGAGCAGCATGGGGTAGAAGGCGGCAACGGTGGTCAGTACGCCAAACACCGTCGCAAGGGAAACCCGCGCTACACCTCTCTCCGTGCCGGCGATGGGGTCGGGCGTAGTTCGTCGCTCTTCGAACACGCTCTCCCCTACGACGACGGCATCGTCCACGAGAATGCCGAGCGCGATAATCAGGCCGAAGGTAGTCACGTCATTGAGCGAATAGTCCACCCAATCCGTACCCGCGACAGCGAGGGCCCCCACTACCGAAACCGGAATTCCCATGGCCACCCAGAACGCGAGGCGAATGTTCAGGAACACGGCAAGCATGAGCGTTACCAGCAGCAGTCCCTGAATGCCGTTGGAGCGCAGCAGCGCCAGTCGCTCGGAGATATAGCCCGCACTATCACCCCAGACGGTGGTGGAGATCGCAGGGGGTAGCTGGGCTTCGAAGCGTTTGACCACATCGCGAACAACGCGACTGATCTCCAGGAGGTTCTCCTTCTGCCCGACGAGTATTTCCATGCCCACGGTGGGCTCGCCGTTTAAGCGGAACAGATAATCGCCTTCAAGGTAGGCGTCTTCGATGCGTGCGATATCGCCCAGATTCACGCGAGAACCGTCGGCGCGCTCGATAATCGGCAATGCGGCGTACTCCGGCGCGAAACGCGCGCGATCATCCGCGACGAGCAGGATTGAACCACCGGCTGTGCGCAGCTCCCCGGCCTGAAAATCCAGCGAGTTGGCCCGGATTGCGGCGCTAACGTCCTCGACGGTGAGATCGTAGTGGCGCAGGAGCTGCGGCTCGATCTCGATACGTAGCTGACGGGGTATCAACCCCCAGATCCGCAGTTTCGAAAGCTCCGGCTGCGCCGTGAGCTCTTCCTTGAGCCGCTCCGCCAGGGTCTGAAGGCTCGAGGGATCCGCCGGGCCGTGAAGGTTGACGTACAACGCGGGCAAGGTGAACTCCGAGGTTTCGATGACCGGCCGGCGCGCCCGCCGCGGGAAATCCGGGATACCGTCGATGCGCAGGCGTACGCGATCCAGAACGTCTTGAAGTTCTTCACCGGCGGTTCGACGCACGGACACGAGCGCCAGGCCGTTGGAGGACTGGGAGGTGATGCTGCGCACTCCTTCCAGTCCTTCCAGCGCCTGTTCCACTTTGGCGGTAACGAGCTCCGCGACCTGCTCAGCGCTGGCGTTGGGATACTCGACCGTGATTTCCACGGTTTCCGCGGGGATGCGCGGGAATCCCTCGATCCTGATCGTGAGCGCTGTCTGTACCCCCAGGAACAGAATCAGGGCCATCAGCAGATTCGCAGCGACCGGATTGCGCAGAAACCATGCCGTAATTGCGTGCATGCGGAGACCCTCAGCCCCGGGTCAGCGGGTTCACGCGCTGTCCGGGCAAGAACGAGGCGAGGGGCGTGAGGGCGACCAGCGCCTCGTCCTGCTCTTTCAGTGCCCTGATCACCAGACGTTCGTCCGTACGCAGGAGAATGTCCGGCTCGAGGCGCTGTAGATGATTGTCAGCGTCCACGAACCAGACATGGCCGGTGCGAGTGAGGGCGGACTCGGGTAGCTCCAGCGTTCGAGGGATAAGCCGGCCGTTGAAACTGGCACGCACGAAGTCCCCCGCCAGCAGGCTGCCGTCGCCGTTTGTGACCGAAAGAAAGACCCGTCGCTGACGCGTTTGCGGGTCCAGGAACCCGCCGCCCTGGCGCACCCGGGCCGCCCCCATGGCCGTACCATCGCGATGAAAGAGCGCCACCTCCGTGCCCGCGATAGGGTGAGCCAGGAGGTCCCAGTCGCGCTGCTCCAGCTCGACGGTGAGTTCGTATTCCCGGTCGTCGGAGAGCTGCAGAAGAGCCTCACCGGCGCTCACGGTCTGTCCGAGACTGACCAGGCGCTGAGTTACGATTCCCGCGAAGGGCGCAATCACGGTGGTGTCCTCCAGTTGACGCTCCGCGGCCCTCAGCTGCGCCTCGGCGGATGCGACGCTCCGCTGCGCGATACGCAGCTGCGGCAAGCGCAGGGCCAGATCGTTCGGTGCCTCGGTCCCGCTGCGCGCGAACTCTCCTTTCGCCAGAGTCACCGCGTTCTCGGCCTGCCAAAGCACGAGACGCGCTTCTTCGAGCTGGAGTTCGGCGGCGGCGACCGCCGTCTCAAAAGCAGTCCGTTCGATGGTGAACAGCGTCTCCCCTGCTTCGATCCGCTGCCCGGCGAGAGCTGCATCGAACACAGCTGTGATGCGGCCGCTGACGGCGGAACGGATGGCCGCGTTCCACCGCGGCCGAAGCTCGGCAAAGGCGCTGACCCTGGCCCGCGTGTCGCCGGCAGCCACCGAGATAACGGACACGGGCGGGGCCGCGGCCTCCCCCGAAGATGCGCTGACGCGTACCGGATCTTCCGCCTCAAAAGTCAGAAGAACCGCGAGCAACAGCATAAGGAACGCGCCGGCAATACCAGGCCAGCGCCGGGGTAACGTGTATTTCGAGTCTTTCAACAGCCTTCCACCTCTGTCATGTTTCGCGCTCGAGTCGATGACGCCCTTCGCGGGCGACGTGTATGGCGCGGTTCGGCAGTGTACAATATGAACGGTCGTTCGTTCAATTAATGATCCAGGATGATGACGAAGAAGGCAGAAATCACCAGCGGCAAACGGGAAGCGAACGTGCTCAGGCGCCGCGAGCAGATACTCCAGGCGGCCCTCGAATGCTTCCTGGAGCGCGGATATCACCAGACGGGAGTGCGAGATATCGCCAAGTGCGCCGGAGTCAGCCTTGGGAACCTCTACAACCACTTCCCCGGAAAGCATGATGTGCTGGTAGAGATCGCGGCGATGGAGCGATCCGATCTCGCGGCATTCATCCAGGATCTGGGACGGGAGAGGCCTGCGAAACGAACGCTGGAGAAATTCCTAAAGGCTTACGCCCGCTACCTGGCGCAGCCGGAAAACGTGATCCTGAGCATCGAAATTGCCAGCGAAGCTCTGCGCAAGCCCGACATAGCAGCGCTGTTCCTCGCCAACCGGGAGGAGCTGGTAGGTAGCGTCGCGCAGGTGATTGAACGCGGCGTCAGCGCCGGTGAGTTCAAAACTCGCCTCGACGCGCGCGAGGCCGCTCAGTTGATCGTGGAGCTGATCGAGGGAACGGCGTACCGAAGCGTGTTGAGCGAAGTGCGTATAGCGAAGCTGATCGCTGGTCTTAACAGTTTTGTATTGAGCGGCCTGGACGCCGAGTGAGGCCTCGACGCCCAAGCCATACCTTGAATTCCTCTAGGCGCGAAGCTGTGCTCCGATCGGCAATTCGCGGATACGCTTGCCGGTAGCCGCATGGATCGCATTGCACAACGCCGGTGCGAAGGGCGGCGTGCCCGGTTCGCCGACACCGGCGGGGGGCGCGTCGCTGTCCACCACCTCAACATCGATCGACGCCGGAGCCTCCGGCATACGCGCAACCTTGTAGTCGTGAAAGTTGGCTTGCTCAACGGCACCGTCCGCCAACGTGATCTGCGAATGTAAAGCTAGGCTGAGGCCAAAGACGGAAGCACCCTGCATCTGATTGCGTACCGAGTCCCGATTCACCACCGTGCCCGCGTCCACGGCCATCCATACGCCGGGGATCGAGAGCTCGCCGCTTTCGCTGACCTGTACCTCGACGACCGTCGCGACGTAGGTGAGGAAACTGCGATGCACCGCAAGGCCGAGACCTGAACGCTCGGGCAGCTCACGGCCCCAGCCGGCGTTGGCCGTGGCACGCTTGAGGACGTGCTTCAGGCGCCCAGTCTCAAAGGGGTACTCGTCGAAGTCAGCGCCATAGTTGTTGAACTTGGAACCCGTGGCCGCAAAGTCGATCGCGCGATCGGGGCCGATCGATTCGAGCATGAACTCGAGATGATCGCGACCCGCCGCCTCCGCGAGCTCGGCCATGAAAGACTGCTGCGCAAACACGTGGTAGATGTTGGCCACGGAGCGCATCCAGCCGGTGCGCACCTGGGCCGGAGCGCGGCCGGTTTCTGCGCGCGTGTGGTCGATGGCGTAGGGAGCGTCGGAAAGACCGAGATCGGTCTCGAAATTGGGCACCTCCGCGCCGGGAGAGAAGGTGGCCGCGATGGTCGGGAAGGTTGACCGGTGGCGCAGAGCCGTCAGCTTTCCATCCGCGTCCGTTCCGCCTTCGAGCTTCTGCTCGCTCACCGTGTGGTAGAAGCCGTGACGAATATCGTCCTCGCGCTTCCACTGAACGCGCACCGTGCGTCCGGTCGCCCGCGCCAGATAGGCGGCTTCGGCGGCAAAATCGGGCTTGGACTTACGTCCGAAGGCTCCGCCGAGCAGCGTGACATGAACCTTCACCTTACTCTCGTCCAGTCCCAGGAATCCTGCGATTAATTGCTGATCGGCCTGCGGATTCTGGCTACTGGACCACACCTCCACGCCGTCTTCCGTCGTCCGGGCCGTCGCGGCGGGCGGCTCCATGGGCGCCTGGGCCAGGTGCGGCACGTAGTAGCGCGCTGAGTGGGTGCGCTGGGAGTCAGCCAAAGCAGCTTCTACATCGCCGCGATCGGTGTGAACGTCGCTGGCGGCATCCGTAGCCGCCGTAAGAACCGCGCGGAAGGCATCCGACGAGTAGCCCTGGTTCGGCGAATCGCTCCATTCAATCTTAAGCTTCGAGCGAGCCTGCTGCGCGGCCCAGGTGTTGGTCGCTAGCACGGCAACGCCACCCAGAGGCTTGAACAGCACCGGATTCTCGGTGAGGGCCGGCATCTCCACAACGTCGACCACCCCCGGCACCTTGAGGGCTTCGCTGGCATCAAAGGACTCGACCTTCGCCAGGACCACCGGCGGCCGCTCGATGCTGGCGACAACCGTGTCGGGCAGGCGCACATCGGCCCCGAAGTGGCCGCGGCCGGTGAGAATGTCCTGCATGTCGACCGTGGCTTTGCCCTTGCCAATGTAGCGCCATGCCTCACGGTCTTTCAGGGTGAGGGAGGTTGCGGCCGGCGGCTCCATGCCGCTGACCGTAGCGACCAGGTCAGCAAAATCGAGAGAGCGACCGGTGTCGTCGTGATACACGCGGTGCTGCTCTACCCGGCAGGTCTCGGCGCCCACATCCCAGCCCTGAGCAGCGGCTTCGGCAAACATGCTTCGAAAGCTGGCGCCAACGAGGCGCAGGCGCTCGAAGTTAAAGCGGATGCTGCGCGAGCCGTCGGTGTTTTGATCGCCGTAGCGTTTGTCGCCGAGAGCCTGGGCAATGACGATGCGATCCCAGTCGGCCTCCATCTCGTCGGCCACGATCTGCGCGACAGCCGTCCGCGCGTGCTGCCCCATCTCGGATCGGTGGCAGGTGATTTCGACACGGCCGTCATCCATAAGGGAAACGAACAGGGCTGCATCGCTTGTGGTGGCCACTTCCTGGGCGATAGCCCCCGGGATACCGGCCTGGCGACCGAGGAGAGGAATACTTAACACGGCCGCACCGCCAACTACGGTGGTGCGGAGAAAGCGACGACGAGAAAGATCAAAGTAAGGAGTCATGCCGCTGGCTCCGCGAGATCGAGGATGGCGGCCTTAATACGCGGATAGGTGCCGCAGCGGCAGATGTTGCCCTGCATGGCTTTGTCGATGTCCTCGCTGTCGGGGCTTGGGTTTTCCGCCAATAGAGATGCCGCCTGCATCATCTGGCCCGGCTGGCAATAGCCGCACTGAGGCACCTGATGCTTGGCCCAGGCCTGCTGTACGGGATGGCTGCCGTCCTCGGAAAGCCCTTCGATCGTGGTCACCGCCCTGCCCTCGGCCGCAGCCAACGGCGTGATGCAGCTACGGATGGCGAGGCCATCGAGCTGGACCGTACACGCGCCGCAGAGACCCGCTCCGCAGCCGAACTTTGTGCCGGTCATGTCCAGAAGATCGCGAAGCACCCAGAGCAGGGGCATGGTGGGATCGGCGTCGAGTTCCTGATCCTGGCCGTTAATGGTCAGCTTCATGGTGGCGTCCTCGGGATAAACAGGCGCCGAAGTATAGCCCTCCAGCGAGGGCCCGCTAGACGGGGCCGGTACTTAATTCAGAGTTTTTCGTAACCCGAGCCCGGGTCGACGATTAGAACCGCAGTTTCAACGGTATTACCCGGGTTTTAATGCTATCGAGACGCATTTGAATAATGCGAAGCGATACGCGCCACGGCCAATCAATTGACTCTACTCCCGCGACACCGCGATGGTCGTAGGCGTGGTTTCCCTTTCAAACCGGGACAGCCGATTCAGAGCCTGCTCGGTGGAGTCCCCACATGCGTCCCATACCGCGAGGAAATCTCGACACACATCGGGATAAACATCGCTGCCCCAGATTCGACAACGACGTGTCTGGGGATCAAGGTTTACGCAGCGCACACCCGCGGCTTTGCCCTCTGTCATACCGGGCAGGGGTGAGGAAATGGAAGGCGCGACGCAGCAGGCCGCGCAGCCGACTCGGCACTCCATGGATTTCGCTCGGCGCCTCGAGTAATCAGGTCTCCTGATTCTCAAGGGAGCTCACCACAGCCTTGATAAAGCCTTCGGGCTTCACAAAGCCGCCCGTGTTCACTTCCTTGTCGTAGTCCGCGGTCGGCTTGGCCGCGAGAATCTCCTCAATCGAGTTACCCCGTTCCATAAGCTCTGCGATACGGTCTCGAATTGCGAAGAGGCGGTCGTGGTAGCGCTGCAAATCGTCCTTGTTCGCCAGCACGCCGTGCCCCGGAATAATCAGCGTGTCGTCATCGGCAAGCTCTAGCGCCTTCGCGCAGCCGTCGATAATGCCGTTGATGTTTCCGCCGCTGCCGAGGTCGATGAAGGGATAGCTACCGTGATTGAAGATGTCGCCCATATGCATGGCGTTCGCCTCGGCAAAATGGATGATCATGTCGCCATCGGTGTGCGCGGCCTTCACATGGATGCCGCGGACCGTCTGGCCGTTGACGTGCAGACCCAGCTCATCATTGAACGTAACGACGGGCAGCGCCGCATCGGGTGCGGGTTCAATTACACGACCGCTGCCCATCGTCTGGCCCGCCACCATGCGGGTGCGCACGTTGTCATGAGCCAGGATCAGGCTGCCGCTCTTGCCAAAGTTTTCGTTGCCGCCGGTGTGGTCGTAGTGCCAGTGTGTGTTCAGCACGTAATCCACCGGGCGGTCGCTGATCTTGGCAATCGCCGCGACAATTTTTTCGGTCAGCGGTGCAAACTGATCATCGATGATAAAGGTCGCGTCCTCGCCGACGCTGAGGCCGATGTTCCCGCCGCGACCCGTAAGCATGTAGATGCCGTCGCGCAGCGCCTGAGCCTCAATGACCACGTCGTCCATCTCCTGTGCCATCGCTCCGGGTGCAGATAGGCAAACGGTGAGCGCGATGATTATTCCGACGGTGTTTCGCATAGCAGTTTTTCCCAGATTATTGTTGTAGCCGGTTGGACGGACTAGCTAGACCGCGCATGCTCCGCGCGAGTTCCGCCTTACCGGAATTCTCCAGTGAATCGACGACACCGGCGCGGTCCCCGGGCTCGCGATTCTGACTCAGTTTGCTTTTTGCAACGATGCGATCCACCGCGATCCGGAACGCCACAATACCCGCAAGCATCTCTGCCATAAAGTCAGCTGGCGCATCGCTCATCTTCCAGGCGTGCTGCCCGTTCGTCATGCTCTCGTGGTGCCGGGTGAGCAGGGCCACGGCGGCTCGCTTGCTCTGCTCATCGTGCTGAAAGCTGATACGACCGTGCACATGCGCGACCTGGTAGTTCCAGGTCGGTACATGTCGATGGTGCTGCGCTTTACTCGGATACCAGTTCGGAGAGACATAGCTATCTTCCCCACGGAAGATCAGCAGGACCTCCTGTCCCGCATCGAGTACCGTATGCAGTTCGTTTGCGAGGGCCACGTGGCCGATGAGTTGCTCGTCGTCGCGCAGCAGCACGGGCACATGGTTCGCGACAAGGCCGCCGGGCGTATGCGCTACGAGTGCCGCCAGGGGCCGTGCGTTCATCAGATCCCGAACTTTGCGCTGATCCGTTTCCTCGAAATGGGCGGGCATGTACATGATCGACGCTCGGCACTGTCCTGGAAGTGGAGATACTACACCGGGGCTTGCATCCGCGTGGCGCCGCCTCACACCCGCGCGGTACGCTTGGCGCATGCAAAACGCTGGCGCTCCTTCCCGAACATCCGTCTCCTGGCAGAGTTCGCTCGCGAAGAGCCGCGCGGCGTACCCACCCTCCTCCCGGGCGCGAGGCGCCTCGTCGAGAACCCGCCATGGATGGCTGCGGTGTACAGTGATAGCAGTCCTTCTCGCTACCAAATCTGCGCTGGCGCTCGAGCAGGAATCCCAGACCTGGATCACCACTCGATTCCTGGCGCCGCTCGGCGAGCACAGCGACGTCGGGTTCCGCTTCCGAACGCGGTTTTCCGGCGTGTTCAAGGAACGCAGTCTCTACCAATACCAGTTCACGACAGCGCACTACCTGCGGGACAACCTGCGCATCGAGGGCGGCTACGAGCAGTTTCGTTCCCGGGATCAACGGCTGGAAGACCGCTGGCTGGGACAGGTGCAGCTGCGCAACTTCTGGGGTGGTGGCCTGTTTCGCCATCGAGTACGCCTTGAGCTTCGAGACCTCGTCGCTCTCGACGATCCGGTTTACCGCCTGCGCTACCTGTTGGCCCATCGCCGACCCATCTCCGAGACCGGGCGCTATATCGAGCTACGCAACGAGGTGTTTGTATCCCTGAGTGAGAAGGGCGGCCTTGAGCGGGGCATCGTTCAGAACCGGATCGGCGCTACGCTCGGCCAACGCTTTGGAGACCGCTGGCGCGCCGAGTTCCGCTACCAATGGGGCTATATCGACAGCTCGCTGATCACCCGCGGAGACCACCTGCTGCAGCTCAACCTCATCTGGGACGGCAGGTAGCTTTGACGGAGCCAGACCCTAGGGCGGCCAGGATATAGCGCCGCTCGAATCGTGATGCTCAGAGGTGCTCGTCAAAGTAGCGCGTCATCGTCGAGTACAGGTGCAACTCCGTGCCCTCCCCGCTGCGAATACCGTGGCGGCGGTTCGGGTAGGAAAGAAAGTCGAAGGGCTTGTTCAGGCGCACCAGTTCGTTGATCAGGCGTTCGCTGCTCTGATAGTGAACATTGTCATCACCGGTGCCGTGAACGAGGAGCAGCTTTCCCTTCAACCCGTCCGCATGCGTGATCGGAGATCCCTGCTCATAACCTTCGGCGTGTTCTTCGAGAAGGCCCGAGTAGCGTTCCTGGTAGATCGCATCGTAGAGCCGCTGATCGGTGACTGGAGCCCGGGAAACACCGACCGTGTAGGCCTCGGGGTATCGGAAGAGCATATTCAGAGTCATGGAGCCCCCACCGGAGTGGCCCCAGATGCCAACGCGCTTCGGGTCCAGGTAGGAGTGCCTGGAAAGCAGCTTTTGGAGTCCGTCGTACTGATCGCGCGAGGACAGTATGCCGATTCCGCCATACAGCGCCTTGCGCCAGTCGCGACCCTTTAGCGAGGGCGTGCCCCGGTTGTCGATGGAAATCACCACGTAGTCGCGCTGCGTCATCAGCAGATGCCATAGATTGCGATCCCCGGCCCAGCGATCGCGAACGGTCTGCCCGGCGACCTCCCCATACACGTACACGATCAGGGGATAGGAACGAGCGGGGTCGAAATCCGCCGGCCGCAGCATGAATCCGTCGAGACCAAGCTTGTCCCGAGCGCTTACCGTAAAAAACTCAGGCGCAGCTATCTCCAGAGCGGCCAGGCGTTCGAACAGCGCCTCATTCCCTTCGAGCAGCTGGCGTTCCCTGTGGTCGGGAAGGGAGACCAGACGGTACTGCGTTGGCTGCAGCATGCGTGAGTGCTGATGGATTGCGTGGCGTCCGTCGTCGGCAACGTCATAGCCGTTGTCGCCGGTGAAGCCCTCCGGCGTAAGCCGTCGCGCGGGACTCGGGCCGTCCAAAGTCGCCGTATAGAGGTACCGGGCCGCCATGTCGTCGGGGGAGGCCGTGAAGAAGAGCGCGTTGGAGTCCTCGTGTACCGCCACGAGGCTGGCGATGTCGTAGTCCCCGGGCGTGAGGTCGACGATGGAGCGGCCGTCCCGCGACACACGGTAGATATGCCGCCACCCGCTGCGCTCGCTGATGAAGGTAAATGCGCCTCCATCGTTCAGCCACTCCACATCGTGAAAATCGTCGAGATGCGCTGCTTCTTCGTCGACGAGCACCGATGTCAGCGCGCCGCTCTCCGCGTTCACGTAGAAAAGCTCGTTGCGATTCTGGCGCCGATTCACTTGTTGCAGCAGCACCGTATCGCTTGCACCCGCCCACTGCATGCGCGGAATATAGTTTTGTCGCGGATCTCCCTGGGTCTTCGCCCACACCGTGTTGCCGCCGGTCGCCAAAACAATGCCGATACGCGCCGCGGAGAGCGTCTCGCCCACTTTTGGATAGGGAATGCGCGTCACCGTCGGGTACAGCTCGGAGGTATTGTCGATGAGCATGAAATCGCGCACGCCCGAGGTATCAAACTGCCAATAAGCGATGCGCTGACCGTCGGGGCTCCAGCGGAAGCCGTCGCGGATGCTGAACTCCTCCTCGTAGGCCCAGCTCATGATGCCGTTGATCACATCGTCGCTGTCGCGCTCGGTGAGCTTGTCGATATCACCCTGGAGACTTTCCACGTAGATATCCGCATCGCGGACGTAGGCAACGGCGCGGCCGTCCGGCGCAAACTTGGCAAACTGCAGAGACGACGGTTCGGCGTCGGGGCCACCAAGCTGGCGAAGCTTGCCGCTTTCCAGGTCGAGCACCCAGTAGTCGCCCCGGCTCTTCACCCGCCACACCTGCTCACTGTTGGTGTAGATGAGCAGGCGCTGGCGATCGTCCGACCAGGCGTAGTCATCTACCGCCAGCGGCTCATCGGCGTCCTCGGGCGTGAGCTGCGCCGCGCTCACGAGCACGCGACGCTCCAGCGTATCCAGGTCATAGGCGACGATATCCTGAGGCACGGGCGCCTCGTCTTCGTCTCCTTCCGCAGCGGCGGCGGCCCCTGGGCGGGCCTCCAAAGCTGCAGCAGAGTCCTCGAGCACGGTGTAGGCGTTTTCCGCGGTAAGCCACTGCGTGGTGCCGGGCTTCTTCGCCTCGAAGTCTTCGGTCGTGAAAATGGCTTCGTTGCTCAGCCTGCCCGCCGTATCGGACGGGAAGGTGGCGGCATCGCGGGCCTGGGAGCAGGCGCTGGCACTGATAACGCTGAGCAGGGATGCAAACAGCAGTCGAGCGGGTCTATTCAACGAGACGGTTAACATGACGGTACCGGGTCCAGCACTGGGATTGGGCGCCGAGTATAGGGCAGTGACCCGCCTTTGGGGTGTCGCGGCGTGGTCCCGGTTCCTCCAGTCCCTAGGCGATGTGCGTATCGCGACCGCCGAGCACCGTGCGCAGCACCTTGATCGAGACGATGTGGTCCGGATCAATCTTTCGCGGGTCTTCATCCAGGATAACGTAGTCTGCAAGCTTACCCGGCGTCAGCGAGCCCTTGATGCCCTCTTCGAAGGACGCATAGGCACCGTGCATCGTGCAGATGCGCAGGGCCTGCTCGACGCTGATGCGCTGACTGCCGCCCCAGACGCGGCCCTGCATATCCTTGCGCGTGACCATACTCTGGATTGCCATCATCGGCTCGTAGGGGCCCGGCGTGAAGTCAGACGCCGGTGCTACCGGAATACCGTAGTCGAGGAAAGAACGGTGGGCGAACATCGCCTCCATTTTCATCGGTCCATAGTCGACCCACTTGTTGCCGTGGTAATAGGCGTAGGTATAAAACGGCGTTGGCACGACGCCGATGGCCTTGATACGCCGCAGCAGGTCGTCGTTCACCAGGGAGCAATGCTCGATGCGCCAGCGGGGGTTGATTCCCGTGTGTCCCGCCAGCACACGCTCATAAGCTGAGAGCACGCGCTCGATCGCGACGTCCCCGTTGGCGTGTATCCCGATACGGAAGTCGCTTTCGAAGGCGTCTTCCACCGCGGCGTCGATCTCTTCCTGGCTCATAGTCAGAATGCCGAAGTCATCGGGTCGCCCCGCGTAGGGTGTGCTCATGCTCATGGTGCGCTCGGAGGCGGAACCATCGGCCGAGTACTTCACGGCGCCGATGCGGAGCATCTCGTCGCCAAAGCCCGATCGCATCCCGGCGTCCTTCAGTGCGCTGAAGATACTCCCCCGGCCAATGCCCCGATCCATCGCGCCGGGCATAAACGACAGGCGGAAGTGCATCTCCCCCGCGGCGAGGGCGTCCTGGTAGGCGACGAAACCTTCCCGCGACCCGAAGGCGTCCGTGGTCGAAGTCAGGCCCGCCGCAGCCATCTTGGCCGACGTGCGGCGCACCGACTCCTGCATGAGCCTGCGGGTCACGGCGGGCCAGCGGCCGGCCACGCGAATCGGGTCCATCGCGTGCTCGGCAACCTTCCCCGTCAGCTGGCCGTCCTCGCGGTAGAACTTTCCCCCTTCTGGATCCGGCGTATCCGCCGTGATCCCGGCAACAGCGAAGCCAGCACTGTTCACCACTGCAGTGTGCCCGCCACGGTGGGCGACGAATACGGGCTTGTCGGGAACGGCGGCGTCGATGTCCTTTCGCGTGAGTGGACGGCCCTCGATGAACTTGGTGTCGTCGTACATCACACCGATAACCCAGACCCCGGGCGGCGACTGCGCCGCCTTGCGCGCGAGGGCATGCTGTACATCCACGATGGAGCGGAGATTGACGTCGACGCCAACTGCCTCCCGCGCCAGCAGCGGGTGGCTGTGGGAGTCGATGAGGCCCGGCACCACGAGCTTACCCGCGGCATCGATCTCCACAGTGTCCGGACCCATGAACTCGCGGATGGCGTCAACACTGCCCACGGCCAGGATCCGGTCGCCGCGAATGGCAATGGCCTCGGCGACCGGTTGCGCCTCATCCATCGTGAGCACCTCGGCGCCGAGGACCACGCTGTCCGCGTAGGGCTTGAGACTGCCGTCGGGAATCGCCGCGCGGAGTTGGGGCGTGCTGATGGTGACGGCCGGGAGCGTGGCACCGGCGAGGAGGAGCGTGCGGCGGTCAAGCGTGGGCATCTTGTGTCCTTTCGTTCAGTGAAGTCGCACTACCCACCATTGACCCCAATTCCCGATTTGTCCAATCGCGTCGTGCGCAAACAGGATCCGGACATATCCGTATAATGCGTGTGGATATGTGCTGCCTCGGCCCGGAACGGATACCGCGCCAGCGCAAGGAACACCAGCGGCGCAGGGCGGCAGATAGGTGAAAGCGAATAACAGTTTCAACGCGTCCCGGGGTCATCGACGAATTCAGCTGCGCATTCATATGTTTGTCGTTCTGGCGGCTGTCCTACCGTCCATGGTCTACGCCCAGAGTGACTCACGGCCCAGTCTCCGCGCACAACGCCTCGCCACGGCCCCGACCCTCGACGGCAATGTCCTGAATGACAACGCCTGGCTCGGTCTTGTGCCCGCGACCGGGTTCCAGCAGATCCAGCCCGACGAAGGAGCACCCGCCACGCAGCGTACCGAGGTATTCGTGGGCTTCACCGACGACACGCTTTACGTCGGGGTGGTCGCCTACGACACGAATCCCGAGGCCATCATCGTCTCCGACAGCCGCCGCGACGCCAGCCTGGACGACTCGGACAGCTTCCAGATGATCATCGACGGCTTCCAGGACAGGCAGAACGGTCTGGTGTTCGGCACCAACCCGGCGGGGATTCAGTACGACGGGCAGCTCGTGAAGGAATCCACGGGATTCACCAGCGCCAGCGGTTCGGGCTTCAACCTCAACTGGGATGCGCCCTGGGAAGTTGAAGCACAGATCAGTGACTTTGGCTGGTCTGCGGAGTTCCAGATCCCATTCCGCTCCCTGCGCTACGGTGGCGGAGAGGTGCAGGACTGGGGAATCAACTTCCAGCGCAACATACGCCGCAACGACAACGAGATCGTTTTCTGGTCCCCCCTGGATCGACAGTTCAACATCCTGCGCATCTTCGACGCCGGCAATCTGACCGGTATCGAACCCCCACCCCAGCGGAGTCTGCTGGTAACGCCCTACGGCCTTGTGCGCACGGGCCGCGGCGAAGGTTTCGATGGCTCGGAACAGGAAGAGGAATTCGGTGTGGACGTGAAATACACGCTCACGCCAAGCCTTACGCTGGACCTCACCTACAACACGGATTTTGCCCAGGTAGAGGTGGACGATGTGCAGGTGAACCTCGATCGGTTCAGCCTCTTCTTCCCCGAGAAGCGACCTTTCTTCCTTGAGAACGCCGGTCAGTACACCGTAGGCACGCCGCGCGAGGCCGAGTTCTTCTTCAGCCGTCGCATAGGTATCGACGACAACGGCCTTCCCACGCCCATTGTCGGCGGTGCGCGCTTATCCGGAAAGATTGGCCGTGCTACCAACGTCGGCCTGCTGCAGATGCGCTCCGAGGCGGTGCCCGGAGAAGCCCCGCAAAACGATTTCACCGTGATTCGCATGAACCAGGAGCTGGCCAATCGCTCTTCCTTCGGCGCCGTATTCATCAATCGCGAGGGAGACGGCAGTCTCATGCCCGACGGCGAGGACGACTACAACCGCACCTACGGTATCGACGGGCGCTGGGGCTTTGGCGACTACGGCACCTTCAGCGGCTGGGCCGGAAAAACCGAAACACCGGGGCTGGATGGAGACGATCACGCCTTCAACCTGCGCGTGGACTACAACTCGCCGAAGTGGTCCAACAACATCGCCTTCACCGAGGTGGCGGAAGACTTCAATCCCGAAGTGGGTTTTCTCAATCGCGACGACTATCGCAAGATCGAGGGGCGGGTGCTTTATCGCTATCGCCCGCAGGACATGGCAGGGCTTCTGGAACTGAGGCCCCACGTGTCCTATCGCGGCTGGTGGGATCTGGAAGGCAAGCAGGAATCCGGTTTCCTGCACATCGACAATCACTTTGAGTGGAGGACCAGCGCCGAAATTCACACCGGGGTGAACTACACCTTCGAACGGGTCAAGGAGCCCTTCGAGCTTGTGGACGGCGTGGAGATCCCCGTCGGCGTCTATCGAAATTCCGAGGCCCAGCTGGTTTTTCAGTCGGATGAGGGCAAGGCGCTCTATGCTGAACTGCGAAGCTTTCACGGCGGCTTTTTCAACGGCGATCGGCACACGCTGCGCCCGACCGTCCGCTACCGCATCGGTGAAACCTTCTCCACGGAACTGTCCTGGAATTACAACCAGATCGATCTGCCAACGGAAGAAGACACCGTTGAAATCAATGCGGGCCAGCTCCGCGTGTCCTACTCCTTCACACCCAAGATGCTTCTGCAGGCCCTGTTCCAGTACGACGATCGCAGCGATCGTGTGGGTATGAACTTACGCTTTTCCCTGCTGCAGCGCGCCAACGCGGGCCTCTTCCTGGTGTACAACGAAGTGGATGAGATGGGCTTCGAAAAGCCGCGCAAGGAGTTCGTCCTCAAGTACAGCCGCATCATGGACGTGCTCCGCTAGGCGGAATCATGGCGCAGGCCCTGGCTACCTAGGGTGGCCCTACGCTCGCCGGAGGATGTGAGCCTGAGCTAGGGCCTGTTTTTCTTTGCCGCCGGCGCGAAGTGCACCAGGGACCCGAGCCGGGCGATGCTGTCCTCAGCGCGGACGACGCGCGTATAGAACTCGCGGTAGCCCAGCAAATCCATCTCCGCAGCCTTGTGTTCGGCGGCAATCTCGATAAGCAGGCGATACTGGTCCCGGAACCAGCGCAGGCCCTGGCGATAGGAGAAGCCGGGGTCGAAGGCGTTGGTCGCCAGAGACTCCACGCCGTTGACCTCGATGACCTCGAAGTCGCCGCGCTGAAACGCCTCGATGCTGGCGCAGCGGACGTCGAGCCTGCCGTAGTTGAAGCCGTCGATGCCGACCGCCGCATGGACCGCAGCGAGCATCTCCTGCGTACGCAGCTGCGTCACGTCACGAAACACGCAGCCCAGGGTATGACTGCCGACGGAGGACAGCACAACGGACTCTCCCGCCGCGGGCACATCGTCGAATGCCCGCCGATTGAACAGGCTCTTGAACGTCGCCAGGCGCGTGTCGCGATCGATGAGCTCGGCAACGCTGTGTTCGCCGGTGCCGGTGACCGCGGGAAACTCCTTGCTGTTGATGGCAAAGATGCTTTCCTCGCCGCGCTGACGCACGTAGAACACACCGAACTCAAGAGGGCCGGGCGCGTGCGCCTGCAGCAGATAGTCCACGGCGATTTCATCGACAAAGCGCTCAGCGTCCTGATCGTTATGCAGGAGCGTGACGCCGTAGCCGATGCGGCCCTGGTCAGGCTTGAGGACGACGGGATAACCGTGCGCCCGGGCAAACTCGGTGATCTGGGCCAGACGCTTCGAACGCTCACCGTCGCCGCCCAGGAGCGTGGTCGGCGGAAACGCATCCTGGGGAAAGCTCATCTGGATGGCGAACTTCGAGGCAAAGGTAGCGCCACCGTGATCCAGGCCGTAGTTGGCCTTGAAGATCCCCATGGGCGTCACGCCGTAGCGCAGACACCAGCCGAGCATCTGCAGATACACCGGCGCCAGGAGCACATGGATGTTGCGATACTCCCAGCGCTTCATGACGCCAGCTTTCGAAAGGGGTGCAGCGCATCCTCGCAGGCAAGCGTCCTGACGCAGTTTTCCAAGGCCATCTGGAGAGCGCCCTCCGATGCACTTAGTTCGTCGATCTCGCTGCTGCTTAAGTACATATCGTCGAGGCCATCATAGATATCCCCGCGTTCGATCGCCCGGGCCTTGAAACGTTTCCACGCCGCGAGGCTCGCGCCCTCTCCACGCTGTACGGCCATCAGGTCCGTCAGCTGTTCCAGGGCGCGAGCCCAGGCCGCGACCGCGGGAAACCGCGTGCCGGCCGTAGCCAGGAACAGAAGATAGCGACCCATGAAACCCAGGAGTTCGCCGTAGCGGGCGTGGGAGTAGTGCACAACATGCATGAGTTCATGGGCAAAGAGTCCGCGTAGCGCCAGGGGCTCCGCGTCGTGCATGCAGCGGTGGTAACGCAGGAGGTAGCGGCGGCGAAATGGGATCGGTAGGGGGATCGCATTGCCCAGGCCACCGTTTCGTCCACCCATGGACGTGAGATGAACGCGCTGCGCATCCACTCCGTAAACGATACATAAGGCGTCCAGCACGCCGCGGGCGCGTCGATGGAGCGCCGCCGCGGACCCGGCCGCGGCGACGGGGCTTTCAACACCGTCGGTCACCGGGACTCGCTCTGCCGCGACGCTGCGCCCACTTGAAGCCAGCGTTTGCCCCGTTCACCGAAGATCGGCAGGACCACGCGCAGCGCAAGCCAGAGCAGCGCCGCAATACCCACCGCAATCGCGAGGCCGTAGCGCTGGTAGCTCTCAATCATGGGCAGGGCGCTTGAGCCCGCGGCCCAGGCGAGACCGACAATGAGCGGTGTCCAGATCGCGCCAGCCAGCAGGAGGAGTGCCGAGAAGCGCCAGATCGACATGCCCAGGACGCCCGCGGCCACGTAACTTGGAACGCGTGTTCCCGGGACAAAACGGCTGACCAGCAGCACCACGGCCCCGCGGCGCTCAAACCAGGCGCGGCTTTGCGCCAGCCGTTCGGCGCTCACCAGCCACCTGATCGGCGCACGGCTTACCGCCGCTGCTCCGAACAGTCGACCGCCGAGATAGAGGAGTACATCACCGGTAAAGATCCCCACGAGGCAGGCACCCACCGCCGGAAAGAACTCCAGCATCCCCCGCGCGACGAGCAGGCCGGCCGCGATGCAGGCCAGGTCTTCGCTCACATAGGTCGCAACGGCAAGCAGTAGAAGCATTACTGCCAGACGGATCCCGGAAAACGCTTGAACGGTGCTCCAGTCAAAAGGTTCGGCGGCCTGCTGGCGACGCTCCGCGAGTAGGGTCGCATCGAACAACGCTTCGCCCGCCTCCACGCGATCGATAAACGGAACAATCGCGGCCGCAATCCTTGCAGGTTCAAAGATGGGTATGAGGTGGCCGCCGTCAAACAGGACCAGTTCGCTGCGGGTCACAAGGCGATGGTGTTCAAGGGCGGCCTCGAGCGGGACGAAGCCGTCGCTGCGGCCATGGGTAATCAGCATGTCCCCCGCGTAGCCCTCAAGAGCATCGCGCAGCAAACGTTGGTCCGAGTCGAGCAGGTTGCGTGCATAGGGCACGCTGAGAACCATATCGTCCAGCACCCCAAAGTGTGGCAACAGCCATTTGGCGCCAACGATCAGCCCGTACTGTGCCGCGTAGACGGCACGGTTGGCGTGGTAGTCGCCGAGCAGTTCGAGTTCCAGCACGCCAATCGCCGAGACCATGGCGAGCGAGCGCACGCGCTCTGGCGCCTGGTCCGCTAGCGAGAGGATCACTCCTCCACCCTGGCTGTAGCCCACGGCGTGGACCGACGTGATCTCGAGCGCATCAAGCAACGCCTGCATGTATACGCCATGGGTCGCATAGGAGTAGTCGGGGATATGCATCTCCGAAGCGCCAAAACCCGGCATATCGGGCACGATAACGCGGTACTTCGCGGCGAGTTGCCGCGCCAGGGGTTCGACGGCGCGGCTTGCGACTGGCGTACCGTGGACGAGCAGGATCGGCGCCGCATCGGCTGGACCGAGATCGCGGTAGGCGACGGTCGCCGTGGCATCGCTCCCCGCGTCCCGACCCGGAACGGGCAGGCTGATTGATAATTGCCCGGGCGACAGGACGCGCTTGGGAGGGTCGATGAGGCGAACGGTATTCGAGACGACAAGCAGCGCGACGTAGCACATCGCGATAAGTCGCCACAGCGACCACGGACCGCGCCGCGGGTCCGGGGGACTAGTCATTTTGCGCTTTTCTGGTACCGAAGCGTCGAAGGCGCCATACCCAGCTCAGCGGGTACGACCTTACCCCGCAGCGTCAAAGCGGCGGCCAGCAGCGCGTAGTGATGCACCGTGTGGCTTAGGAGAAACTGCAGCTCGCGAGCGACGGAAGTGCGGGTAGGCTGTCGCGCTTCGGCATCGCCGGTGCCACAGTCGATGATCACTTCCAGCATCCTGTCGCCCTCGCCGTCGGGGAGGAGACGTAGCTGAGCGGCAAGTTCAAGCAGGCGGGTGATCGCGACGTCCCGATCGGTTTCGATTAATGGGTCGCGCTCTCGAGCGTCGTAGTCGACGCGGCCGCTCCCCACGCCTTCGAGGAAGGTCGTGTAGTGATCAATGATATGACGCACATGGGGGCCAATACCCTGCGAAAACGCGGGCAGGAGCGGGTCGCCGTACTCGGCATTGCTGAGCTCGCCAAGCAGCGCGGCGCCCTGCTCCAGGTACTGAACGTTGCACTCAGCCAGGGTGTGCGTACGCTCCGGGATATCTGCTGCGCTGGTCATTGCTATGCGGCGGTCGCCGGCCCTGCGCTGCCCAGACCCGCCTTCCGGGCCTTGCTACCCATCGCGATCAAAGTCAGCGCCGCAAACCACACACCTACGGCCATCCCAAACAGCAGGCCACCGTCGCCCTGCACGTCCACACCGAGCGGTGTGAAGAGGTGAAACACGATAGCTCCGCTGATGATTCCCAGCGCCAGCAGCGCTCCCAGGGTATTCACCCACAGGAAGCGCACGGCCAGGCCGATCAGGAGCATCAGCGAGGCCACCAGCTCTGCGGATCCGATCACATAGGCATTGAACGGTCCGGGCGGCAGGAACAGGCCGGAGGCGCCAAAGCTATCCGCCGCCCAGGCATCCAGCGTCGAAAAGATGTGCTGGGTCTCCGGCGAGTTGCTGAACTTGAAGAACAGGGACTGGATGAAGACGAAGGAAATATAGATCGTTAGCGCAATCTGGATTTTTCGCGATCTGCCGGTCATGGTTGTGCTCGTCTCGGGGTTGCTCATTGAATGCTACTTGAGCACGTCTGGCCAGTTTTTATTGGCGGCTTCAATGTAGGCGTCGCGCATCTGCTCCCAGTCTTCCCTGATGTCCAGGCTGTAGTTCAGGTACAGCTTTCCATCCACAATAGACCAGGCTTCGGGATCGATTCCGGCGGTGTAGCCCTGCGACACGGCATAGGCGCAATAGCCGCCATACTGCGGGGCATAGCGCTCGGGATTCGCGATAAAGAGGTCGCGATTTTCAGCGCTGCTGAACCGCCACTTGGCGCCTTTCCACTCGTACTCGAAGTCCTTCTTGCCCTTCACGGGTCCTTCGTTGTCGAAGTAGGCGACGGGGTCCGTGCCCTTGATGGCCAGGTTGCCAAACAGGCTGGAATTGATTTCGTCCTTGCCATACGCGCTGGTCGCGGCGACCAACAGAGACAGGACGACGAGAATACGTTTTAGCATTTCACTCACTCCGGTTCGCGGGCGTCTCCACAAGCTCTTTGATTTCGCGCCCAAGAAAGAAACTGATCGCGGTTCGTATCACGACCAGAGCAGAGACAAACGCCAGATCCATAAGTTCGCGGGAAAGAACGGTATTAATTATGTCCGAGGCGATCATGAACTCGATGCCCGCCAGGATGTAGCCCCCAAGTTGGATGCGAACCCTGAGAAGCTGCTGCGGCATAAAGCCCTGCCTGAAGCGCTCGACCTCGGCGCCCAGAAAGCCGATGAACGCCAGGCAGAATCCGTAGAGGATGATGGCAATGCCCACCAGATCGATGTAGTGCGCGAGTTCGCCGAGGATGTACTGGAGATGGTCCATGGAATTCTCGATCGGTGGCAGGCTTCGGCGCTGCGCTACACCTTCGTAGCCGGGACCGCGGGGCCGAGGCGTCGCACGCCGTCTTCTAGAAGGTAGAGATAGGTGAGATCCCCCCGCGTCTCAAGCCGGCCCCGCACCGAAACCGGTACGGCCACGTCCGGCACGAGGTGCCGGGAGGCGGACGCGCCATCGGGCATCACGAGCATGTAGCCGTAACGGTCGCCGCCGGCATCGGTGACAACCAGCATGGGCGGCATACCCCCGGTGAGGCACATGGCGGCGCAGGCGCGATGGACCTTACCGGAGCCCGGTTTCATGACGCCGAGAAAACACTTGGAATCGATGATCTCCCCGGCAAGTTCGATTTCCTTCCCCGCACGCCGCGCGGGAAGATCGTAGCTCTGCGCCGGTGCCAGTTCCTGCACGTCTTCGGCGGCATAGAGCTCGAGCATGTGCCAGCCGCCGCGTTCTATCGGTGCGCCGCGAATCGCGACATGGCGCCCATCGAAGTCCCGGACGTATTCCGTCGCCGACAGCTTCCCGGCTCGAACAAGGAGCACGCTGCTGCCATCGACCCTGTGCAGAACGGGATAGGGATCCAGAGACAGGTAGCCCTGAATATTTGCTGTGCTGTAAGGGTCCCACTGCCCCTCGCCATCGGCGAGCTGCGCCGACCCCACGGCGTAGGCAACGAGTAGTGCCAGACACAGCAGCGCCGCAACCACCGCGATCAGAAAGCGTCGTTGACGAGACGGCACGGCGAGATAGCCGACAAAAAACTCGCGCTCGCTCATGCTTGTACCTCCAGTACGGGCCGGGCAGTGCCCTCCGGCAAGGCGACCGTGTGGAGAAAAAGCACGTCGCCTTCGAGCCGTAAATTGTAGGTCGCGAGCTTCTCCGTAAACGGCGGAGGAGCACGCCCGTCTTCCGGCCGGTACTGAAACCCGTGCCAGGGGCAGGTGATGCAACCGTCGATCACGCGACCCTCGCCCAGGGGACCGGCCTGGTGCTTGCAGACGTTCGAGACCGCTGCGAGCTTGTTTCCTTCATAACGGAAAACGGCCACGCGTTCATCACGGGAGATACGCACCACGATGCCGCTGTTATCAGCGATATCACGCCAGGAGCCGATCGACACCCACTCCTCGCTCCGCGCGCTCCTGTTCGCCCCCCGGCTTCGGAGCAACGCTGCAATATGGAGCCCGCCCACTACCGTCACGCTGGCGCCAAGAAGGACCGGACTGAATCCGGTGTTCGCGCTCTGCATCGCCCCCGTGGCCACATGAAGGGTAATCAGGCCATAGGCGGGGTACACCAGCATATGCAGGGCCTTCCATAGGGGCGCGCCCAGGTTGGCGTTCCAGAAGTCGTGGCTGGTCGCCGCCATGAGCAAGAAAACAAACAAGGCCAGCGCGCCAAAGGGCTGAAAGGGAAAGTCCGAGATATGCGAAAGGCTGCCCGGAGAGGAAAAAATCGAGGCGATGGGATTGGTGACGCCAAAACCGTGATACCAGAGCGTTGCCAGACCCGCGTGCGCGAGGGCGACGAGGAACATGGAGACTCCGAGATGGCGCCGGTTGTACAGGAGCGGCAGGAAACGCGGACTAAGTCGGGCCAGGGGACCAATACAAACAATCAGCGTCAGCAACACAAAGGCGCAGGTGGCCAGGGCACGGATCAGCAGGATTTCGAACGACAGCGCTTCCTTTCCGGAGACCGTGACGCTGCTGATCCCGATGAATGCCGCGAGATAAACAACGATCGAAGCCCACAGGACGAGGTCGTAGATCAGCTTGAACCGGTTCCACTGGACCGGTACGTAATCGTGGCTCATGGCAGCACTCCGGCTGAGCTTGCGTCGCTGGCATCGACGGCCGGCGGTGGCGTCAGGCGTCCGGAGTCAGCCCAGTAGATCACGAAGAGCAGGGCCGGGAGGAGCAGCAACCAGATGAGCGCGTGAGCGCGGCGATGCAGGCGCTTCATACATCCACCTCCGCGCCCTTGCGCAGAAGCTTCGCCGTGAGCACCGGCCAGAGAAGCACCGCGCCGGGCAACCACAGCAGTCTTGTGAAGAACCCGGCGCTTGCTGACGTCGCGTCTACTTTTCGGTGTCCGCGGAGGAAAAACCAAAGCCCGAACAATACTCCGGGGCCCAGGTAGCAAAGTAGCATTGCGCTGATCATAGCTACGACTCAATCGCCCATCGCTGCAGAGTAAGGCAGAATGCCGGCGAGGCGGCAAGCGCAATACCACCAACCGCGTAAGGCGGGCCGTACACACCGCTATGCCGCGGGTCGAAGCCAACCCTTTACAGATAAGCCAGTTGGTGCTTCATTCACTGTTTGCGTATGTTGTAAGAATGCACCGCGAGTACCGCATGTCACTCCCTTTCGGCTCGGCCCCGGCCAGCACACGAAAAACGCCGCTGCATGCTCAGCGCGCCCGCATCGGAGCGGCGCTCCTCGTTGTCCTTTTTGGCTGCGCCGTAGCTGGCGGCGCCGGCGCCCAGGGCTTCGAGAAGTACCGGGACGTCACCGACTACGATTCGCATTTTCGCAAGTATTCGAAGCGCTTTTTTGGCATTGGCTTTGACTGGCATTACTTCAAGGCGCAGGCCATCGCCGAATCCAATCTGAACCCCGAAGCCAAGAGTCCCGTCGGGGCTATCGGCATCATGCAGCTCATGCCGGCAACCTTTGAGGAAGTCTCCAACAAATCAGAATTTGTTTCGGGCACACTCGAGGACCCGCGTTGGAACATCGCGGCGGGCATCTGGTACAACAAGTATCAGTTTGATTACTGGCAGAAGGGACGCGCCCTCGACGAGCGCCTGAAGTTCATGTACGGATCCTACAACGCGGGCAGAGTGACACTGCGCAAAGCGCAGCGCCACGCGATCAACCGGGGGCTCAACCCCCGGGTATGGGATTCCATGCACGAGGCCCTGCCGCTCGTCACCGGTCGGCGCTCGGAAGAAACCCTGAATTACGTCGAACGAATTTTCGAGATAAAGGAAGCGATACACTGATGGACTGGACAATCGTCGGAATGAACTTCCTTTACGCGACCCTCGGCACGGGTCTGACGCTGTTCTTCATGATATTTGGCTACTGGATCTTCGACGTCCTCAATCCCCTCGACATCAACGCCGAACTCGGGAATGACAATCGCGCCGTGGGCATCGTCGTGGCCGCGATCTTCGTCGGGCTTGGGATTGCGGTGGGACTGGTTATCGGTATGGGCCTCAACTGACAGCGGCGAGACGCCCACGCGCAGCTGACATACCCGCCCCAGGCTGACCTCGAAGCACACCCGTGGAAGGCAGCGAAGACACGCCAACGTCGGAAGCGGCTCCAACCGCAGCGGCGGGGACGGTAAAACCGGAAGCTCTCAAAGACAGCTCCCTGCGCAGCCGGGTCCGCCACGCCTTCGAAGCACAGGCGCACCCCGGCATTCGCTGGTTCCTCGGTTTCATCCAGATTCTCATCGTGCTTTCGATCGCCGCGTTCACGATCGAGACACTGCCCACGCTGTCGCCAGCGACACGACAGCTCCTCCACGGATTCGAAGCTTTCGCTATTGGCATCTTCACCGCCGAGTACCTGCTGCGCCTGTGGATGGCCGAGCATCGGCTGCGCTTCATATTCAGCTTCTTCGGCATCATCGACCTGTTGGTCATCCTGCCTTTCTACCTCCAGTTCGCCGTGGACTTGCGCAGCCTGCGCGTGTTCTGGCTGTTCCGCCTGTTTCGCCTCTTCAAGCTCGTTCGCTACGTGGATGCCGCCAAGCGCATCGCCGATGCGTTCCGCATGGTGTGGATCGACCTCGCGATCTTTGGCATCGGCGCCCTGTTCGTCTTTTACCTTGCCTCCGTCGGTATCTACTTTTTCGAACGAGAGGCGCAGCCCGAGAGCTTCGCCTCCGTTCCTCACGCGTTCTGGTGGGCGCTGGCAACGCTGACCACGGTTGGCTACGGCGACGTCTACCCGATCACCGTCGGTGGCAAGGTTTTCACCTTCTTCGTTCTAATGCTCGGCCTTGGCGTCTTCGCCGTTCCCACGGGGCTCATCGTGATGGCCATCATCAGCACCCGCGAGTCGATTAAGAACACCAAAGATGAGTAGGGCGTCGCAGTGCTGGCTACGGTATCGACGACACTTGAGCTAGACTGCGCGCTGGCTCCGCGGGAGTACAAGAGACAAAACCGGCACATGATTCCCTACGCCGCAAGAACCCATCCTGGCCTCCATCGCGAGGCCAACGAAGACAGCTATACCGTCGACGAGGAGTTGGGGCTTTGGATCGTTGCCGACGGTCTCGGTGGCCACAGCGACGGAGAGGTCGCTTCTGCCCTGGCCTGCGATGTGATTTGCCGCGACATACGCGGCGGCGTATCGCTGCAGAGTGCAATCGCTCACGCACATCAGGCGGTGCTTGAGGAAATCGAAAAGCAAGGGGCGCACAAGTCCCTCGAGCAAGACGCTCCTGCGACTCCCGACGCCGTCAACAAGGCCCGCACCGTGGACAGCGGCGGCGCTATGGGAACGACCGTGGTCGTTCTCCGCCTTATCGACAATCGCTACGAAATCGCCTGGGTCGGCGACAGCAGGGCCTACCTCTTTGACGGCCAGCTGCGGCGCCTGACCGCCGACCACAGCGCCGTGAACGAGCTTCTTGCCAAGGGTGTCATCGACGCCAGAAAGGCCGCGAACCATCCGCAGCGCCACGCCCTGTCCCGGTCCCTGGGAGTTTCCGAACACAACACCAGCTCTGCGGAAGTTGTCTCGGGCAAGCTGAAGCCCGGGCATCAGATTTTGCTGTGCTCAGACGGGCTTACGGACGAACTGGATGATGCGGAGATCCTTGGGGAACTGCGCATCAACGAAACACCGGAAGCGCAGGCCGAAGCGCTGCAGCGGGCTGCCCTGGAAAGCGGGGGCCGGGACAACATCACCTTGCTGGTTGTCGGAGCCCCGGCGTCGCGTCGGGAGCATAAACACAAAGAGTCATCCAGCCTGGAAACGACTCAGGACGTATCCGGGCTCACAGCGGCGGCGTCACAGCGGCGTCCGTCATTTCGCCTGGGATTGATTTTCCTCGCCCTGATCGCCGCGGCGGTCGCTGCCGCAGCGCTAAATCATCTCCTCTAACGGTTACACACTGAATGGATTTTGTAGGACGCAAACTCGGACGCTTTGACATCGTCGAGCTTATTGGCGAGGGGGGAATGGCGCAGGTCTACCGGGCCTTCGACCGGGAAATCAATCGATCCGTCGCCCTCAAGATTCTCAAAGAGGAACACTGTCAGCACGAGGAGTACACGAAGCGCTTCATAAGGGAAGGACGCGCCGCCGGCGCATTGACCCACCCCAATATCGTGACGATCTACGATGTCGGAACGATCGACGACGCCCCCTACATCATGATGGAGATGCTCACCGGGGAGACGCTCGGCGATCTCCTCGTCTCCGGCGAGCGTCCTTCCATGGAAGAGATGCTTGAGTGCGTCATCCAGCTTGCGGACGCGCTCGACTACGCCCACGGTCAGAACGTTGTGCACCGTGACATGAAGCCCGACAACATCATCTTCAATCAGGCCGACCGGCGCGTGAAAATCGCGGACTTCGGTATCGCAAGGCTTAGTGAGCAGGACATCAGCGACAGCACGCAGGCGGGAATGATGCTGGGCACCCCGCGCTACATGTCACCGGAACAGGCCACGGGCGACAAAGTGGACGGCCGCTCCGATCTGTTTGCCGTCGGTGTGTTGATGTACGAGATGATTACGGGTCGAAAGGCCTTCGACGCCGACACCATGACAACGCTGATCCTTCAGATCGTGCAGAAGGATCCGGTCTCGATCCGCCAGACCGACAGCGACGCGCCGATCGGCGTGGAGAAAATCGTCAACAAGCTCCTGCAGAAGCGCCCGGAAAAGCGCTTCCAGACCGGCGCGGAACTGAAGAAAGCCGCGTTGCGCGAACTCGCGACGCTGCGCGACGAAGACGTCAAGACCGGCTACCTCCCGCTGCAGATCAAATGGACGGCCATCATGGCCGTCGTGGTCGCCGTGGCCATGGGCGCGTCTTCCTACTTTATCCTCAAAGCCCAGCGCAGCACTCTCACCGGGCAACTGGTGGATTCAGGCATCGCCCTGACCAAGTTCATTTCGGTGCAGGCGGCCTTGCCCGTCCTCGGCGAGGACTGGATTTCGCTTGAAGCACTTGTGCTCGATGCGTCGCGCCGCGATACCTTCAGTTACCTGGTGGTATCGGACCATACGGACACCGTGCGAAGCGCTACGGAAACCTCACTCATCGGCACCGGAACTCCGTCCCACGAGGGCTGGGAAACGGTGTACGAACAGGAAGACATCCGCGTCAGCGACATTGGTGAAGCCACCTACAATTTCAGCGTGCCGGTGCTCTTCAATGAGACGCGCGTGGGCAGCGTCGACGTTGGTCTCGGCACCGAAAGCATCGAAGAGGCCCTGGGCACAACCTCGCGGATGCTGGCGATACTGGCCCTGGCCATGGTGCTTACCGTTTCTTTCACCGTCTATCTGTTCAACCAGCTGACTTCCCGGAGCCTTGCCAAAGTTACCCAGGCCCTGCGCCTTTTCGGCCGGCACCACCACGAGGTGCGTATCTCCCGACAAAGCAGCGACGAATTCGGTGACCTGTTCAGCGCGTTCAACAATATGGCGGACTCGATCGAGAACCTCCTGGAGGAAGAAGGAAAACGCCCGGACCCGGAGTTGCTTGAGGAGTTGGCGGAGAGCGCCGACACGGATATCAGCGGTATCTCGCAGACAATCATGAGTGGCCGGACCGTGGTCCGCAATGACGAGGAGTAGTGAGATAAGCATGCTGCAGCGTGTTCGGCGCGCCGGCCTCCTCGCTCTGATCGGCGCCCTGCTCGGGGCCTGCATGGGCAGCGGAGGCGGTCCGGTAACGCGCGCGGATCTGAATGTCCTTGAGAGCGACGACGATTTTGCGATCGTCAGCCTGCGCCGTGGCCAAAAGGTGGAAGACCTGGCGCGTATCTTCCTCGGCAGCGAAGGTGAGGCCTGGCAAATCCGCGAGGTTAACGGCGGTGTAGCGGCGAAAGCGCGTGGTATTGTCGCCGTGCCGCTCAAGCCTCTGAACCCGACGGGAGTGTATGCGGATGCATACCGGACCGTGCCCATCCTCTGCTATCACCAGTTCACCCGTGGCGACGAAGCGAGCCAGCGCCTTGAATTCAGCGCCCGGGACTTCGAGGCACAGCTTCGCTACATGCGCAGGGAAGGCTTCCAGTTTCTTTCCTTTGCGGACCTCGCTGAAATCATGCAGGGCAAGCGACCCATCCCGGAAAAATCCGTTGTACTGACCATCGACGACGGTTATGGATCTGTGTACGACGTCGCCTGGCCACTGCTTAAGAAATACAACGCGCGTGCAACGCTGTTTATCTATACGGATTTCATAGGCGCCGCCGCGGCCCTGAGTTGGGAGGAACTCCGCGAAATGGATGCCTCCGAACTCATCGAGATCGAGTCTCACGGCAAGAGCCATGCGAGCCTCGCGCCCATCGCCGAAGATACGAGCGTTGACAGCTACCGCCTGCGGCTCGCCAAAGAGCTCAGCGGTTCCGAAGCCGTGTTCATGGCGCGCCTAGGTCGCTCCCCGCGCTTCCTTTCCTATCCTTATGGAAACAGCAGCCTGGAAATTGCTCGGATGCTCGACGAGGTCGGCTACGAGCTGGCGGCCACGGTCACCCGCGGTGCGAATGGCAGTTTCGTTGATCCCTTCCTGCTCCATCGCACCATGATCTACGACGATCATACGATCGACGACCTCAAGACGTTTCTGCGCACGAGCCGCCAACATTGACTCGCATGGCAAGAAAGACGGCCACGGCACTGGCCCTTGCATCGGTGCAACTCGGTGGATGCGGCCTGCTGCTACCCCCTGGCAGTGTGGATGATTTCGTGGCGCAGCAGCGTGCTGCCGCCGAGTCTGCCGAAGCAGGCGATGAACTCGTCGTCGCCCTTGCGCACTGGCGCACGCTGGCCATGCTGAATCCCGACGACCAGCGCACCCGTGCGGAGATCGATTCGCTCAAGGCACAGATAGCTACGCGTGCCGGTGAAGCCGTGGAGCGCGGGGAAGCCGCCTACGAGCGGGGCGACACCCAGGCGGGTGATGCCGCCATGCTCGAGGCCTTGGCGCTTAGGCCGGGCATGGAGCAGGCGCTCACGCCGCTGCGGGCCAGCAAGTCCGTCGCGGCACACGGTCGTCAAGACAAGAAGGTGGCGGCGGAATACGCGCAGCGCGCTGCGGTGGAGGACGAGGAGCAGGCGGCGGCCATGCAGGATGCCCTGGCGGTGCTGGAGCAATCCCTTGCCAACGGGGACTACGAGCGGGTACTCGCAGAGGCAAAGGGCAGCGAGGCCGCCATGCGCGATCTCACCCAGCGAGCGCATCTGGGACTGGCCGATCGCGCGGGAAAGCGCGGAGACCGCGACGGTGAACTCCACCACCTTGGAGTGGCGGTCGCGCTGGCCAATGGAGAAGACAGGAAACTGATGGCCCGGGAAGAAGCCCTGCGCGAAAGCCTCAGCGATGAAGCGTATCAGGGCGGCCTCGAGCTACTCCAAACCGATCTGGCGCGAGCCATCGAACACTTTGAGCAGGCGATGCTCTACGACCCAAAGAACCTGGCAGCAAAACAAAAACTCGAACAAGCCCAGAAGCTGAAAAACAATCTGGAGCGTATCCGCGGCGCTTAAGTGCTGCGGCGCTTGGGTTTTGCGGCGCTTGGGTTTCTGCGGCTTAGCCCGATAGGAGCGCGAGAAACGGCCTAGTCGAGGTTGTTGTTCGACACGAACGTGGTTTCGTTCATCGCCTGACGCTCGCTGTTCGACCGGGTGAACGACTCGGATACGCGGAACACGATGTCATGCAGGCGCATCTCGTCGTCGTGATTGAGGGCTACGCGCCCGTTCACCTTTTGACCGTTGATGATGGTTCCGTTCGAGGAACCCAGGTCTTCAACGAACAACTGCCCGTTGTCGATCATCAGCTTTGCGTGTTGCCGGGATACGTGGGGTGTAACCACGGCGAGATCACAGTCCAGGGACCTGCCCAGGACGAGGTTGGCGCCCACTCCGAAGCTCAGCCCCGACAGCGGGCCCGTCTCCACGGAGACGATCCAATCGTAGCAAGGCTTTTCCTTGCCCTTGCCGAAGACCATGCCACTGCTTGCGTGGCGCCGATCGTTGATGGGAGCGATGTTGTTGAGAACGCGGCGTTCGACAAAGGCGTCGGTCCGCTCCAGGCCACTGGTGGTGATTTTGTAGAACCAGGAGATCAGCACGATGACCGGAAAGCCCAGGAACGCAGCAATCAAGAGCAGCCGAATGACAATATCGCTGTCGAAGCCCAAGGGCGGCGCAAGAATCTCCGCCACTTGAACAATCGCCCAACAGAGCAACACGTACAGGACGCATGTGCGCAGGACCTGACGACGGCGCAGTTCACTGAAAAACGATGTGGATACTGCCTGTGGTCTCTGTTGCATGATGGTGCCGTACCTACTGAAGCCGCTTCAGACGCTCTTTCAGTGCCTCGGCCTGAGAGCGGTACAGCAATGCGCTCTCGTAGCCCGGATCCGCAGCGAGAATCCTATTCCACAGGCCGATAGCACGGTCGAGATCCTGGGAACGGTAAGCGTTAATGGCCTCGCGGTGCAAGGCATCGAGATCGAGTTGCGGGTCTGGCGCCGCGACGGCGGTTTCCAGTTCAGTGTTCTCAATATCGCTGGTCGCGCTGTCTATTTCTGCTTCCAGCTCGGCGTCCATGTCTACGTCTATCTCGGTGGCGATCTCAGACGCCAGCTCAGTGTCTATTCCCGGAGCTATTTCCGAAGCCATCTCAGAACTCTCGGTGTCGATTACGGCGCCGGGCGCTTCTTCACTTGCGAGCGCTTCCTCGGTAATCGCCGCCGCCTCTGTCGCGGCCTCGCTGGCTATCGCCTCCCCGGCTGCCCCACCCTCAAGGGAATCGAGTTCACCCAGGGCTTCTCCGAGTCCCGCGTCGAGAGCCTCGCTGGCGGTACCGTCGCCTGCCAGCGCCTCCGCGCCGGCTTCGGTTGCCATCGGGCTGTCAGCGCCTTCCGCGTCCGCGGTGCCTGCAAATACGGCAATCGCTTCTGGAGTCAGGGGTACGCGCACGATCTGCCCTGGCACGACCCGGCGCGGACGTTCAATGTTGTTGTACCGTGCCAGGGCATAGAAATCGAAGGCACTTCCGAGGTATTCCTTCGCCACGTTGGACAGGCTCTGGCCTGGCTGCAGTCTTATCTCGCGATAGGCGGCCGGGTAGAAGACATTGGGATCGGTATCAATTTGTAACAGCAAATCCTTGGCGATCGAGCTGTTTGGCACCCGCTCCAGATAGGCCACGACCTCGACGCGAGCCTGGTCCGCGTCACCTTCTTCCAGGAGCTCGAAGCTGCGCAGCAGACGCTGCCGCGGCGTGAGATCCGGCGTCGGCTCGTAGCTGCGGGGCTTTGCTGCTACCGGGGCCGGGACCGTTTCTTCCACCGTAGGCGCGGGAGCGCAGGCGACCAGAGTGGCTACGACAGCAACCATCGCCGGGGAAAAACACGATCTTGCTGCCCTTCGCATCATATGCCGATCTCGCGGGGGGTTCAGTAGGGGCGAGGTTCCGATTCCAACGCCTCAGTTTATCCCGCCTTCCAGCCATAAGGAAACTCACAGAAATGCTGACGAGGCCACAAAAACCGCAGCAAATACCCTGCAAACTGCTTATCGCTTCAGAGCTGAGTCACATTGTCAGTTGACCGCGTTGGCGAGGGCGGCTTAACTCATGAGCCCTCATCCCTGAGAGATTCAGCCCATGCTGTCCGCGCTTCGCATCAGGCTGCTCATCTTCGCGAACCTCGTGCTTTCACCGGCCGTTTTGGCGGAGAACTGGCGCCAGCACACGATCAATGATGAATTCGGGTTCGAGCAACCCATGCAGGCCTATGCCGTCGAACTCCCGGAGGACTGGACTCTGAAGGGAGCGGTCCAGTGGTATGGCGAGGCGGCTTGCCAGATCGACAGCAATAAGGTGCATTTCATGGCGACGTCTCCCGATGGCCTGGAGCGCATCGAGTTCATTCCCGGTGGCTCCTGGGGCTGGATGTCGCTCTACGACGCGATGCCACAAATGCGCCAGCCCAGTATCGGCGGCTGCGCGGCACGCCGGATCGTCGATCCCCAGGGTTTCGTCAACGCCTATCTCCCCTCGATTCGCCCGGATGCCGAGATCCGCGGCAGCCGCTCACGCCCCGATCTCGCCCAGCAGATCCGCGACGCGGCGGGTCCCGCGCTCAATGCGCCGGGGCAACAGGTCGATATCTACGTTGTTGAACTCGAGATCAGCTACGAGGCCGACGGCAAGCGCGTCAATGAAATACTCATCCCCTCGATGATGTTTGCCACCATGGCGGGGCCGGACCCTTATGGCGGGATGAACGGTGTGACGTTGACCGCCCAGGCGCTGGGCACCATCTCGACAGCGACTGTTGACGGGCCAGTTAATGAAGCCAGGATGCACCGCGTTGCCGAGAGCATGACGATGCTCCCGGCCTATGAACAACTGCTGCGTCGTTACTACCAGCAGCGCACACAGATGATGGCCGCTGCCCTGCAGCGTCGCAGAGCTGCGCAGCAGCAATACCTCGCGGCACGGCGCGCCGCCGCGGCTGCTTCGGCGCCGGCGGCTTCCGCGGGTTCATCCGGAAGTGATGTGCTCGACATCCAGTTCGAAGGATGGAAAAAGCGCGACGCCATGACGAGCGCCGGGCAATCGCGCAGCGTCGATGGCATTTACGAACGTCAGGCCTACAGCAACACGAGCGGACAGACCGTGTACATGCCCAGCGCCTACAGCCGCAGCTATCAGCTTCCAAACGATGTGTACGTGGGCACCAACGACACCTTCTTCAACCCGGTGCAGAGTACCGGGCAGTTTGGCGACGAGCTGCAGCGCTATAACTACGAGTAGGCATGCTTTGGCTGACTCGCTCATCGCTTGGCTATCGCTTATAACTGTCGGCGCAGGACTGTGCTCGCCGTCAAGTCAAAGAGCTTAGACGTGAGCTGTAAGACAGTATCGTGCTAGATCATTTTGCGTTGTGGACGTTCAGAATCACAGCTTTCGCTTGCCACAATCGGCCGAAGCTGTGTAACGGTCATCAGCATCAGTTTGGCTCTCAGTTGAGTTCGCTGCGCGTCATTGACAAATGTCTAATCAACTGCCTTCAAGCGGTTACCTGACGGTACAGGCCGATGGCGGTGAGTAGCGTGGGGCTGGAGTAGCGACTCACGTATGCAGCAAGTTGAGCCGAAAGTACCGTTACTGCGTTGGCTTCTATACACCTATCACCGCCGGCTAAAGATACTGCCGTTGATGTCGGGATCAGCTGACTGCTCGATGAATACTGAAACGTTTTTACGCCGCATAACTACGCTCCCAGCAGTATTTCCCCGGTGTGCTGAGTTGCTAACGAAATTACTGTTCGCCGAATCGTTTCGGCCTTTTTAGCGATTATCGAACCCCTCAAACACAGCTTCAAGTGTCTGAGCGGTGTACACATCCTTCTGGCAAACGGGCGCAAAGTAACGAACAACTCTCTTGGCTTCATTGACCCCCGCGACACGAGCGATGACCCACGTTGCTAGATATATCGATGCAAAGCAACCGCCCGCCGACGCGACATTTCCCGAAACAGTGAACGCCTTGTTGATGACACGTGCACCCATAGCACGTAGACGTGGTTTAGTTTCGTCATCCGTACACACAGGCAAGTTTGTCGATATACCCAGGGTATGTGAGAAGACCGCGCCCGAACATTGAGATCCAATCAATTGTCGCTTCGAACAAAGGCGGAAGGTTGACATCAGCTTCGCGTTTTGGGCGACGCTGAACGAGTCAACGCCGCTACCAAAGAGTACGACGTCCGCTTCGTTTGCAAATGCGAGCGGTCGCTGAGTGAGCATTGTGGTTCCATGCTTTGACGTTACAGTCTCGGAAGGTGCCACGATAGATACAGTCCAATCGGGCTCACCGACTTGATTCAGCATTGAGTGAGCAATAATCGAGTCGATCTCGTTGAAGCCGTCGAAACTCACGATTGCGACTTTCATAGTTCTACGCAACGAGCGAATGGCGCCGGTCTATGCCTATCCATCAAGCTTCGCCGGGAAAACCGACGAGTGCATCAGAACGCGCAGGGAGAGACCGCCCGCAACGAAACTCATGGACTGCCCTGAATGAAGAACTGATTACGACGGTCAGGAATTCGCGTATCAATAATCGCTTGAATCACGTCTCCTTGCCGATAGAGGTGCGCGGTGGAATAGGACAACGGCAGCCCATCTGCTAGTCGAAGAACCGCATCCAATCCGGTTTCGCCCTGGGCGAACACTGCGGCTTGGATATCGGCACAGCGATTCCTACCGCCTTCGTGACCCAACAGAGGGTCCGAACAGTAGGGCTCGAGGAAATTGCCAATCTGAGTCACCAGACCATCGCGGCGCATACGACCGTGATCTCGAACAACAAGGTGTACTTCGGCGTCAACGTTGATTAATCCGGTACCTGTTCTCATGGGGTCCAAATCCTGCTGTCCATCAAAACTGAGCACCTCATTTGGGCTACGGTAGATTGCAGCCGCTAGACGGATCCTCGCATTGCGCGGGTCCGTCACACCTCCGGTCGCATAAATCACCCCGACCTCGGCTGAAGTGTTTACTACGATCAGGGACGGGTCTGGAACTCCCGCGGCGACGGAGTCAAGGTAAGGTTGACCGAAGACGTCCGTGGCGCCGCACTTCTCCACCCCGCCGGGGTTTGCGAGACAGGCTTCGGGACGATTGAAGATCACCCACCACATGGTCGCTGCGTGCGAGAAATGCCGCAGGGGTTTCACCGGAAGCTGTAACCGCTCGTCAATAACGAGTGATTCCATTTCTCCGCCTCCGGTTTCCTGGGCGCATAGCGCACCACTGCCGATTGATAGCAGCAGCGCAATCAGCGTTGTGCATATTCTGGAAGGCCAGGCCCGCTGTGCACCTGTTTCTATAGTTGAAACGTTATTCCATCTATGTGGCCCGCATCTATTCGATGCAGAGACTAGCAATGTCACTTTCTATTTCTCCCTTTGTGGTCTTGGCGGGCTTTTGCCGCCGTAGTTGTCCGTGTTCACAAGAAACCAGGAGTTGCGACGCCACCTAAAGGCAACACCTGCAAACAGGAACTCGGAGTTGTGGGTTGAGCCTAGGTTTTCGTTCTACAGCTCAACCTCGCCTTCAGCGAGCTTCAATCACTAGATTGAAAGGAGTTTCAAGCACTGTATTGAATGTCTCAAAACCAGCTTCTATAAATACTTTCCGAAGCCTTTCCGGACCTGCTTGTGCTCCTAATGCGAGGCCTACGTCTTCTGAAAGAGAGTGAGCACAACACAAAGTGGTGGAAGCTGAGTAGTAGAGGCGCCCAATGGTATTTAGGTTTTTTTCCAGTTCAGCGTTTGCGAATGGCTCAATCAACATGACGATTCCGCGATCAGAAAGCGCTGAGCGTGCGTGCTCAGCGGCCCCAACTGGATCTCCCATATCGTGAAGACAATCAAAAAAGCAGATTAGATCGAAGTCGCTTTGCTGGTACGTTTTCGCGCCGTGTGCTTCAAAGCGAACCCGTTCCTCGACTCCTTGTTCTCTTGCGTGTTCTTGCGCTGCGCTTATCGACTCTTGGTGCGGATCAAACCCATAGAAAGTTGAGTTCGGAAACGCTCTCGCCATCAGCGCGGTGGAGTATCCAAATCCGCAACCCACATCTGCCACCTTTGCACCAGAGTTCAGTAACTCCACCGCACCCGGTATGGCTGGCAGCCAAAGCTGTATGAGGTTCGCTCGGTAGGCGTTTCGGAAGAACGCAGCAACGCCACAATGAAGGCGACCATCGTGGTCGCCCCAGGGCACGCCTGTGCCGTTTTTAAATGCGGCCACGGTTTTTGCTTCGTCGTGCCACATCGACGCGGGTATGTTCCAGGCTATGGGGATATAAAGAGGGCTTGTGTCGTCGGCCAGAACAGCGGCCTGGTGGGACTGCATTTCGTAACAGTTCGACTCGGGGTGGTAATCAAGATAGCCAGATGCCGCTTGTGCGTTTAACCATTCGCGCACGTACCGCTCATTGCAATCGCAACGTTCCGCGAGGCTGATTGAGCTGAGGGGTCCTGAGCCGGCCATGGCCTTATAGAGGCCAAGCTTTTCGCCAATGCTTATGAGTACGCCGGCGTAGCCCGCCGCCAGATCCTCTAGAGTCTGATTGGCAAAGGACTCCAACTCGGGTGTCATTTCCATTAGCCTTTCCTGTAGTTGGTGCTTGAGAGGGCGCTATTCTGCGATCCCGCGAGTGCCGGGATAAGGTCGAGAACGGCCTAAAACGACCCGATTTGGACAATTTTTCATGGCTAACAGCGATGTTCTGCCCATCCAGGTTGCCGTCGTAGCAGTACCTCAAACGTCAGGAGCCGGGGTGCTTGGTGTGGCGGAGTATTTAGTTGGCACGGGCCGGGTGACGGGCTGGAAGAGAGGATTTAGCGTTCACGTTGTGGGTCCCGAGGCCGGCGTGATCAACGGACCCTTGGGGTCTTCTGTGGTTGCACACAAGCACTTGTCTGAAGTGGGTCGTTGTGACGTTGTTGTGGTTCCTGCAATGCTGTGGGACAGCGACGGCTACAGGCCTGGCTTGTCGCCCGAGACTGTGACTTGGTTGATGGATCAATATGAAGACGGGGCTATTCTCTGCGGAGCCTGTACGGGCCCACTGCTCATTGCCGAGACAGGCTTGTTGGACGGAGAAGAAGCTACAGTGCATTGGGCCTACATCGACCAGGTCCGCCGGTACTTTCCCAAAGTTAAGCTCCGAGCAGAGCAGGTGTTCGTTGCCGGAGGTACGGACAAGCGCCTTATAACTACTGGCGGCAGCGGATCATGGCACGATCTCGTGCTGTACCTCATTGCCAAATACGCGGGACCGGCCGCCGCTCGCTCGGCGTCCAGTTGGTTCATGGTCGACTGGCACCAAGACGGTCAGTCGCCTTATGCGGAATTTGTTCCTTCGAGAGACCATGGCGATGCGCTGATCAGCAATGCTCAGATTTGGCTCGACCGCCATTATCGTGACGCTCAACAAGTTAATCAGCTGGCTGAGCGGTTTGCGATATCCGATCGTAGCTTCAAGCGCCGGTTTCGCTCGGCCACTGGATACTCCCCCCTGCAATACCTCCAGGCCTTGCGCGTGGAGCGCGCAAAGCGCTTGCTAGAAACCACGGCGCATTCTGTAGATGACATCAGCCATACCGTTGGCTACGAGAATCCCGCTTTTTTTCGTCGACTGTTCAAGCGTGTAGTCGGCATCACACCAGCTGCGTACAGAAAACGATTCCAAGTTCCCGCCTATGCTCGGAATGCCCTGTCCGCTTCTACAAAGGCGCCAGGCGATCTTTGATTCGCACCAAAAAGAAATTGAAGCCGCTTCGGTAGAGGGCTGGATCAGTTACGGCGAGATGCCTTGGCTGGGCTAGCGCACTTAGCCTACTGCATTGGCCGGGAAAAGGAGCGAAAAACGCTGCGCTGTGTAAGCATAAGCCTACGTACGCTACGGTGTCTTCTCACTTAGATGGACGGCTCAATTGAATTAGCAAATTAGCTGAGGCTGACAGGCGTCCATCAAGACTGACACTGTTCCGCTTGCCTTAGTTTAGTCGACTTAAAATTTTTTAACCTTTTGTTCGTTCAACCGACTCCCTTTCAGGTTTAAGTCTTGGAGAGATCAAGGATCATGTCGACTATCTCAGGTTCTCCATGATTTCTTTCTTCCTTAAAACCAAGGCTCTGGTACAAACGCAAAGCTCGATTATTAAAAGCATATACTTTTAGAGTGATTGAGGTCGCTTTGCATGCTTTGGCTTCGCTGATTAGCAGCTTACACATAAATCGTCCTACACCTTTGCCGCGGCTTCTGGGGTTCGCGATCAGTCGCGATATATGCAACTGTCCCTCGGAGCGGTTGAGTAGCTGAGCGAAAGCGCATAACCCAGTGTTGTCCTCGCAAACGAAGCCTGTTTCGGGGCTAAATTCTATTTCGCGAGCCACTCGATCAACTCGGATTGGAAATGAAACACTAGGCCCTGCCCAAGTCTGAGCCTCTTCAAGTGAGTCGATCCATGAGATAACCTCACTGAGGTCCGCAAGTTTAGCGAATCGAAAATTCATTATTTAAATAGTCAGCGTAACTCAAAATACCATGGAGCAGTATTGAGTGAGCGAGTAGGCATGATCGCCCCGGTAAAACCAGCCTAAATCAAGCCCCATACCGGAAGTAGATCGAATCACCGGCCGCTATGGGCCGAGAATGTGCGTTCAACCTGCACTCTGGCGAACGACTGCTTTCTTGAAAGCAGACGCTCGGAGCAGCGCCGGCTAACTCCGGCTCTCGGCCAGAAGCAGACATCAACACCGCAACCTAATACGATAAGAGATCGATCGTTGTCGGAACGGGCTGATGCTTCTGCGTCGTTTCATGGTTCACGTTCGCGAGCAAAATTGGCTTGCGGTACCGATAGACGTGGTTGTCGTATTCGGCAGCGTCGTGTTCGCAATTCGGTTCTCACAAGCACTAGACAGGCGAAGAGACGAGGCGCGCTTCCGCGACTCAATGCTAGCTATTCTGGGAGAGATCCGGTCATTTAAGGACACCGTCGACCGGGGCCTCGATACTCGGAGGCGTAATCTCCGATACCTCAGGGATGCGCTGTTGATACTCCAAGGGGAGGAGAGACTCCGCGACTACCCGGAGCAGGAGTTGTTAAAGGGTCTATCGCACGCTGTAGACCCTTTGCCGATTACCACGCCATTCGATGCGACCCGCAGTCTGCAGCATTCGGGTCGTCTCAACGATTGGCGCATACCAGAGATCCGCAATAACCTTATCACCCTGCTCTGGTACGCCACCGCACTTCACCAACTGGGTATTGTCAATGCCTCGAAGGGGCATACGTCCCTTGGCGTGCGCGATCTAGGAAGCTTCGGTGATTTTGTGAAAGTATCTGCAGCGGTTCGAGAATCAGATATGCGCACCGCATGGGGCCATCGGTACATTACGAGCATCGATTGGACGGCTGCGCGAGCCAATCCGGATTTTCTTTATGCAGTCGCTACGGCCACTCACAGACAAGCCGACTACGCCCATTTGCTGGAGGGAATGCAGGCCACCCTTGAGGCCACGCTTCAAGACTTTGAGGACAACGGATATCCGCGGGATGCCACGGATTACGATAGGTGGCTCGAAGATTTTCGAAGAATCGTAACTGCTCGTCCAGCATGGACGCCCAAAGAGAACGCTGATGCAAGCGCCGTGCCGTAGAGCCAACGCAGCCCACGGCTGTGCTTGCAACGAGTTGAACTAGTCTCGCCGCTATACTTCGCGCGAACGGCGTTTGTCTCAGGATCGGCCGCTCATAAGCTAATGGGCAGACGCCTGCAGTCGGCCAGATGCGGACCAAACGCAGGGCCGCTCGCAGACCTTACGTCGCTAAGTTTGCGCAAGTTTCCAATGTAACATACGTTTATCGAATTCATGCGGCGAGGTGCGCCGGTGTTAACGCGACTCAATATAACTCACCTGTGCTCGCTATCTAGTTGTTAGCTTCCAAACATCATCGGAGCGATATTACTAATGAGTGCCATTAAAAAAAACGCTGTCGCATTTTTTGGAGTCGCCTTGTTCGTAGCATTATCAATCGCAATATCTATGACAATGCACTCGTATTTCTTCAACAGCAAAGAAGACCAAACTGTCGATAGTGCAATAAGCCTAGAAGGTGGGCATTTTTCTTTGCCCGAAGAATTCAAACCTTATGTAGGAACTCTAGTCGAGAGAAATTATCCAGCGATCATAGTAACGATTTTTACAATACTGGGTGTTTTTTCTAAGGCGATTCTGGACTATGCAAATAGAAAAGAGAGACCGTTGTGGAAGATGGTTGCACCACCTTTGTTAATCAGCCCAATTATAATTAATCCAACATTCTCCATGCTGGCGGCCCATCCTGATGGGTTTGTGGCTAGTCTAATAGCGTTTCAAAACGGATTTTTTTGGCAAACATTAACGGAAACTCTTAGAAAGTGAGAAAAGGGCTTGCCTTGCTGATTATGATTGGCTTTGCTCTGGCCGCTTTATTGGGAGTCAATCAAGCTGAGGAAAAGAACGATAAATTTTCGGTTTTTGAGTTTGAAAGATATATTATAAAGAATGACTTCGTGGTTGCATTAGATGAGCAACAGATTGCCGAATACAACGAAGCTGCCAGGGGTAGTTTAGACTTATTATCGGAGGACTGGAAAAACCAAAATATTATAATACCTTTGATTAACCCCCTAAGCAACTTCCGGTCATTAATAATATAGCCTCGCTTGGGCAGCATTGCACGATTCCCTGTTGTTAAGGGGCTAATCAAAGGTATTATAATATTTTGGTTT
>JBCBTK010000031.1:0-50348 GCA_039818725.1 Pseudomonadota bacterium | reverse complement strand
GGCCTTGAGGCGCAAACACAGCGACAGAACTTCCCCGACGGGTTCAACCGCGAACAGGCCATCTGGTATCACCATGAGGTCGCCGAGCTGTTTTTTCTTTGCGGTCGCATTGGCCGGGCCGCCGGGTTCGACTTCAGCTCTGCCTATTGGGCGTCCCTGGAGCGGATGCTTGAGGCTCTGGCGCTATTGATCGATCCCGCGGGAAACGTGCCTGCACTTGGAGACTCCGACGACGCCGTGTATCTCGAGCTGGGGCTGAAGCGCGAGGTATATCGCAACCTTCTAGGATTGGGAGCCTTGGAATTCAAGCGTGCCGATTTTTGGCAGCGCGCCGGCGGTCTGCCGGATCGTGGCCAATGGCTTGCGGGCTCGGAGGCCCGCCAGGCGTTTGCGGTCTCCGGCGAAGCCGGTCCCCCAAACACACCGCTGCCCGTCGCACTACCCGACGCAGGCTACTGGATTCTGGGATCACGACTCCATGAGGACGAGGAAATTAGAATCCTTGCCGACGCAGGGGAACTCGGTTTTTTGTCGATCGCTGCCCATGGCCACGCGGACGCTCTGGCGGTGCTGCTGAGCGCGGCCGGCCGTCCCATTCTCATCGATCCCGGTACCTATGCTTACCATACCGAGGCCCATTGGCGACGCTATTTTCGCGGTACCTCAGCACACAATACCTTAGAGGTCGATGGCCAGGATCAGTCTCTGCAAGCCGGAAATTTCATGTGGCTTGCGCACGCTCCAGCGCGTCTACTGCAGTGTCGTCGCGAAGGTCAGACGCAGATTTGGGAGGGTGAGCACAGCGGTTATATGAGGCTGTCCGATCCGGTGGTGCACCGGCGTCGCCTGATCTTTGATGAGGCGCAGCTAAGCCTCGAGGTGCGAGACGAGATTATCTGCCAGGAGACGCACGACGTCGCGTTACACTGGCACGTCGACCCTAACTGCGATGTGTGTCGCAACTACGACGAAACGATAATTGCAGCGGGACCGTTCTCCGTCAGACTGTACATGGAATCCAGTTCCCTGGCTTTGTCAGTGCACCGCGGCGAAGACGACCCACCGCTGGGCTGGGTCTCTCCGCGTTTCGACGTAAAACTGCCGCTGACAACGCTCAGATTCGCTGGCGCAATCCGAGGCAACACGACGCTGGTGACACGCATCGAGCTCACGAGGCAGACAAACGGATCATGAGGATCAGTATTTTTGGCATGGGCTATGTCGGCGCCGTCTCGGCGGCATGCCTGGCGAGTGATGGTCACACCGTCATTGGTGTGGACCCAAATCCCGCCAAGGTCGAGCTCATAAATCGAGGCCAATCGCCAATCGTCGAAAAGGATCTCGGGGAACTTCTCGAAACCGCGGTTCGCGACGGACTTCTTTCGGCGACACAGGATGCGCGGAGCGCCATCCTCGACACGGACGTTTCCTTTATCTGCGTGGGGACGCCGAGTCAAAGCAATGGCAGTCTGGAACTGCGTTATGTGCGGACCGTTTGCGAGGAGATCGGGAAAACCCTGGCCGAGAAGGACGGCAGACACGTGGTGGTGGCACGCAGCACTATGCTACCCGGCAGCATGCGGGATGTCGTGATTCCTACCTTGGAAGAGCACTCCGCGCTACAAGCCGGTGAAGGCTTCGGCGTGTGCAACAATCCCGAGTTTTTACGTGAGGGCAGTGCGGTTCACGACTACCGCCATCCGCCCAAAACGGTCATCGGAGAGACCGACCCGCAAAGCGGAGATCTGCTGTGTGAACTGTACGAGCATCTTGATGCCCCGCTGGTCCGCACCACCATCGACACCGCGGAAATGGTTAAGTACTCCGACAACGCCTGGCACGCGCTAAAGATCTGTTTTGCCAATGAGATTGGGAATATCTGCAAAGCGATAGGCATCGACGGTCACTCGGTGATGGAGATCTTCTGCAAGGACACCAAGCTCAACCTGTCTCCCTACTATATGAAACCCGGTTTCGCATTTGGCGGATCCTGCCTTCCCAAGGATGTCCGGGCGTTGAATTACAAGGCCAAGTCCCTGGACCTCGAGCTACCGGTGATGTCGTCCATTCTCATCAACAACCAGCTTCAGGTTGATCGGGGCCTCAACATGGTGCTCGACAAGGGCAATCGCAAGGTGTCGATTCTCGGCTTCAGCTTCAAGGCTGGCACCGATGACCTCCGTGAAAGCCCGATCGTCGAGTTGACTGAGCGCCTGATCGGCAAGGGCTATGACGTGCGTCTATACGACCGGAATGTGAATCTTGCCAAGCTCTTTGGAGCCAACCGTGATTACATTCTTAATGCGATACCGCACATTTCCGGACTTATGACCGACTCCCTGGAGGAGGCGCTCGAACACGCGGAGACCATCGTCATCGGTAATGGTGCGGAAGAGTTTGCGGGTGTTCTGGACGGGCTGAAAGACGGCCAGGTGATAGTCGATCTCGCCCGTATTGGAGCGCACAGATCCGAGGAGGGTCGCTATGACGGTATCTGCTGGTGATGATCGTCGCGTTCTGATCGTTGTTGAGAATCTGCCCGTACCCTTTGACCGCCGTGTGTGGCAGGAAGCGACAACGCTCGCGGAAAACGGCTATACCGTGTCGATCATATGTCCTACCGGCAAGGGGCACGACGAGCGCTACGAGTGTCTCGAGGGCATCCACATCTACCGGCACCCGCTGCCCTTTGAAGCCGACGGGGCCCTGGGCTATTTGCTGGAGTATTCCACGGCGCTGTTCTGGGAGTTCTTCCTCTCCTTTCGCGTGCTGCGTCGACACGGTTTCGATGTCTTGCACGCCTGTAATCCGCCGGACCTTATTTTCCTGGTGGGCGGCTTTTTCAAACTGTTCTTTCGCAAACGGTTCCTGTTCGATCATCACGATATCAATCCGGAACTCTATGAGGCCAAGTTCGGCCGGCGCGGCTTTTTCTGGAAGCTCATGGTATGGCTGGAGCGCATGACCTTTCGGACGGCCGATGTCTCGATCGCTACCAATGAATCCTACCGCGAGATAGCCATAGAACGAGGCGGCATGTCCGCGGATGATGTGATCGTTGTCCGCAGCGGCCCTAAATTGGACCGATTGCGCATCCAAGATCCCGAGCCTGCGCTAAAATGTGGCAAAGACTTCCTTGTGGGATACGTCGGCGTCATGGGTAAGCAGGAGGGCATTGATCTCCTCCTGCAGGCGGCGCGTTACATAGTGTTCGATCTTGGTCGTCGGGACGTGCACTTTGGCCTTGTAGGCGGCGGTACGGAGCTCGCCAATTTGGAGGCGCTAGCTCTCGAACTCGGGCTGGGCGACTATGTAACCTTCACGGGCCGCGTTCCCGATGACGATCTGTTGGCGATGCTGAATACCGCGGATGTTTGCGTCAACCCCGACATCGCGAATCCGATGAATGACAAGTCCACCATGAACAAGATTATGGAGTACATGGCGCTGGCGAAGCCGATCGTGCAGTTTGACCTTACCGAAGGCCGCTTTTCAGCGCGGGAAGCCTCCCTTTACGCTCGCCACAACGACGTCGTTGATCTCGGCGAAAAGATTGTGGAATTGCTGGATGATCCGCAGCGCCGCGCTCGCATGGGTGCGTTCGGTCGCGAGCGTGTGACGACCGAACTCGAGTGGTCCTACGAGGCGCCCAAGCTACTGCACGCCTATGATCGTATCTTCAGCGGCGGCGGACAGACCGCCGATGTTGCGGTAGAGCGACTTCCATGAAACCCGACCGTATCAACGGCGCCAGCCTGTCGTGGTGGCTTTTTGCATTGGCCCTGGGGCTGACGGCCAGCGTCGCAGGAGCGCAAACGGCGGCCTACCGGGTAAATCCGGGTGATAGCCTGAAAATCGATGTATGGAACGAGGAGTCTCTCAGCCGCAGAGTTCTCGTTCGCCCGGACGGGATCATAAGCCTGCCCATGGCCGGCGAGATTGACACCAGCGGCCAGACCCCGGCCGCCGTCGCCGACAGAGTCGCCGAGGCCTTGAGCGAGTTCATGAAGGATCGACCGCGGGTTGTGGTGTCTCTCGCTGAAGCCGGCGGCAACCAGATCTACGTGTTGGGGAAGGTCGACAAGCCCGGGCGTTTCCGGATCGGTGCGGCAACGGACGTTATGCAGGCACTTGCTTTGGCCGGTGGCCTGAACAGCTTTGCGGATGAGGACGATATTCAGATACTGCGCCGCGATGAGCGGGGAGTACAGCGTGCGATTCGCTTTCGCTACTCCGAGGTGAAATCGGGCCGCGCTCTTCAATCCAATATTCTCCTTGAAAGCGGCGACGTTATCGTTGTCCCATGAGTCCGGCCATGAACATATCCAGCGAACGTCGCCCCGTTTTCCGACCTCTGCCGAGGTCGCGCGACGGGGTCGTCGACGCCAGGAAGCATCCTGCGGACTGGAGTCTCCACGCCTGGGCCACGTTGCTTTGCGTCGCGACATCGCTGCTCGCCTGCAGCTCGCATGCGAACGAAAACCGGCTCAGCTATGAAATCGAAGCAGGTTATGAGTTCAACGATAACGTGCGTTTGCGCCAGGGCGCGCAGGAAATTGAGATTTCTGGAGGCAAGATCGCGGTACCGGTGAACTTCGAATCGCGCACGGAGCGTTTTCTGGGTGAGATTATCGGGCGCGTCGAGTTATCCCGCTTTGATCAATCCGAGTACGACTCAGACGATCAGCGGCTCGAGGGGAGGGCCCGCTACAAGCTCGAGCGCGGCAATATCCAGGGCTACGGACTCATAAACAGGGATACGACGCGCGATAGCGAGTTCCTTGATACGGGCATCGTGGGGCTCTCTGCATCGCGGCGTGAAGCCTTTGAAACGGGCGGCGAATGGGATTATCTCTTCACGGAACGCCACGGGCTGCTCGCAAAGATCGACTACACGGACGTAACTTTCGAGGCGGAACGCCTGCAGGATTTCGAGTTCGCTGAAGCGGACCTCGGCTGGATCTTCCAGGCCAGCGATCGGTTTCGCTGGGAGATAGCGGCCCACGCGAATCGCATCGAGACCGACGAGTTCTTCAATAATTTGTCCGAGGGTATAGGGTTCAAGGCGGGTCTGCGCGCCGAGACCTCGGAACGCAGCCGCTTGAAGCTCCTTGCCGGCTGGATCAGCGTGGATACTGAGTACGACCCGGAATTCAACCTGAACCTCTCTGACACCACTACGGAAACCTATTTGATCGACGCCAACTATCGCTATGAGGGCGAGCGATACGATTTGACCGCGGCATGGATCAGCGCCCCGCTGCCGAGTGGCAACGGTGGCTTCCAAACGACCGATCAGCTCACGCTCCGCTATCGCTATAAGCTCGCGGAGCGTTCTCGACTGATCTTTGATCTTGTCGGTGGGCGTCGCGCCATACTGGATGAGCGGATCAACAACGATCGCGACTATGTGCGCGCCGGCGTGCGCGTGGAGTTCGGGTTAAGCGAGTCTCTGGTGCTCAGTGGCCGCTATATCTACTCGCGCCAAGATCGAGAGAATACTCCTGGCACCGCGACTTCCAACGAGGTTCGCCTCAGCCTCGTGTACCGTCCGCGGGCATCGATCTGGTGAGGGGCGCGCATCTATGAACACTAACGAAGCTTCGTCTGTACAACGCGGCGTTATTGAGCGCGTACGATTTCTGTGGCGCTGGAAGTTTTCGCTGCTGCTCACCGCAGCGGCGATCTACGGGTTTGCTGTATACCACGCGGTCACGACGCCCCCGGTCTATGAGGCAAAGGCAACCATTCTTGTGGAAGACCAGTCCGTCTCAGCCGATTTTGTGCGTGCAACAAACACCGGTTTCGCGTCGCAACAGATAGAAGTGATTCGCCGACGCGTGCTGACCGTCGATACGGTTGCGGATATCGTCAACCGCAACCGCCTTTATCGCAAGCGCGACGGATTGCCGCGCGTAGCCAGCCCCGAGCTTTCCCGACGTTTTCGCCGTGATATGAGTATCGAACTCGTAAGCGCAGAAACCATGAACCCGAAGAGCTTCAGGCCGCAGGAAATCACAATCGCGTTCACCGTTGCGTTCCGCGCGCGCAAGGCGAACAAGGCGAAAAACGTAGTGGATGAACTCGTAACGCTGTTCCTGAATGAAAACCAGCGTGATCGCAGCAGCGTTGCGACAAACACTTCGGAGTTTCTTACCGCCGAGGCCTCCCGACTGAACACAGAGCTTGAGGGACTCGGTCAGGAGCTTGCCGACTTCAAGGTTGCCAATGACGGCAGCCTGCCGGAGCAGTACGAATTCAATCTCGATGCCCTGGCCCGAGCACAGACAAAGCTCTCCCAGTCCAGTCTTCGACTGCAGCAGCTGCAAAAACAGCAGATCGAATTCCGGTCGCGCCTCGCCGGTATCGAACCTTTTGTCGCTGCCGACTCCAAGAAGGCGGGTAGTTCGTTGAACGACATCGATCGTCTTCGAGCGCTGCAGACGGAGTTGCGGCGCAAGGCAGCTATTTACAAGGACAACCATCCGGACATCGTTCGCCTCAATCGCGAAATCACCGATCTCCAGCAATCTCTGGGTGTTGGCACAGATGTTGCGGACCTGAGTCGGCAGCTTGAGCAACAGAGGGCCTCCCTCGCCGAGCTGCGGCAGAAGTACGCTGACGATTTTTTCGAGGTCCGAAATGCCGAGCGGGTGCTGCGCGAACTTGAGACCCGGGTGAGTGAAGCCAGGGCCGAATCCCGAGAACGTGTGCAGGAGCAGAGCACGCCAAACAACCCGGCCTATCTTCTGGTCGCCTCGCAGCTGGAATCAGTTGAGGTCGAGCTAGAAGCGGTTCGGGTGGAGCGAGCTGCCATGGAGAGTCGCATCGGGGAGCTTGAGGAGCTGTTGCGTCGCGCGCCTAACGTCGAGCGTGAATACAACACCCTGGTAAGAAACTACGAGAATGCAAACGACAAGTATCAGGACGTCAAGGCCAAAGCGCGGGAAGCGTCGGTTGCAAGTAACCTTGAGGTCGAGCAAAAAGGTGAGCGCTTCATTGTGATTGAGCCGGCTTTTGCGCCAATCCACCCAATCAGCCCGAACCGGCCAGCGATCGTCCTCATTGGTGTCGTTCTCGCGCTCGGGGCCGGAATAGGCGTTGCCCTGGTGCGAGATACCTTGAAGGGTGCGATGCACGGTGCCGCGGACGTAATGCGCTACGTCGGTGCGCCGCCCATTGCCGTCGTACCCTATCTCCAGACGGCCGAGGAGATGCAGCGTCGCCAGCGTCTGCTCTATGCCGCCATGGTCTGTGCGCTAGCCCTTGGCGCGGCTCTTGGAGCCTATTTCTACCTGGGAATGGAAATCGGTCTCTGAGCGGAAGAGGTAGTTAGATGGATAGCATGCAAAAAGCAGTTCAGCGTGCTCGGCAGAAGGGCGACGGGAGTATCGGGAAGACCGAGTCCTCAGCTTCTGCGGAGTCGCTTCCGGACGACGACGTCGCGGTCCTTGCGGAGCTGGGCCTTTCCCCGGAGCAGCTGGAGTCGCGTACCGCTTCGAGGCTGCGCGACCGAATCCGATTTTCCACAACACGGACTCTTGAGCTGGATCGAGACTGGCTTGAGCGCAATCGAATTATCGCCCACGCCGTCGCGGATCAGCGCGTCGAGGTATATCGTCAGCTGCGCAGTCAGGTCCTGAACCGCATGCGCAAACACAAGCTGACCAACTTCGCTATCACTAGTGCCCACGAAGACGCAGGAAAAACGCTCACGGCCATTAATCTGGCGATTTCGATGTCGATGGAGCTCAATCAGACCGTGATGCTCGTGGATTTGGATCTTCGCGCCCCGGGCGTGCACGAAGCACTTGGCCTGAATATCGATTGCGGCCTCATCGATCACCTGTGTGACGGGGTTCCTTTGGAAGACGTTCTGATAAACCCAGGCTTCGAGCGTCTCGTCGTTCTCGGTGGGCGGCCCGTCGAGGGCAATTTGTCCGAGCTTCTCACTTCACCGGAAATGAGCAACCTGTTCTACGACATCACCACGCGCTACCACGACAGGCTGGTGATTTTCGATCTTCCGCCGCTGCTTCGAAACGATGATGCGATGGCGTTCTTGCCCAATGTTGATGCTTGCCTGTTCGTCGTGGAAGACGACGTGACTACCGTTGCACAGGTGCAAAGCTGCATGCGGCTGCTGGCCGATACTCGCTTGCTTGGCACCGTGCTGAACAAGGCTCCTTAGGAGGCGGACGCGTCAGATGTATGAGGAGCACTTCGGGCTTTCCGAAAAACCCTTCAGCCTGATACCCGATGCAGACGCGGTCTACTTTTCTGCGGGACATTCTTCAGCTTTCACGATGCTTGAGTTCGGGCTTCTCGAGTCCGTAGGTATCACTCTGATCACAGGCTCCGTAGGGATCGGCAAAACAACGCTGATCCGGCACCTGCTACGCAAGATAAAAGACGACACGCTGAACATCGGTCTCATCACAACCGCACACCGCTCCTACGGCAGCCTCCTGCGCTGGATCATCGATGCCTTTGAGGTTCCCGTGGACAGCAGTGATGAAGGCGTGATGTTGCAGGTCCTGCGGCGCCATCTTGAAGAAGTGCATGCTGCCGGACGCCGCTCCGTCGTAATCGTAGACGAGGCGCAGAATATCGTGCAGGACGATCTCGAGTCGCTGCGCTTACTCACGAATCTGAACGCAGACAAACGCCAGCTACTTCAGGTCGTTCTCGTGGGGCAGCCGGAATTGCTCACCGCTTTTTACGATCCCGCGATGTCGCAGCTCGCGCAACGGGTTTCGGCGGAACACCACCTCGAGCCCCTGTCTCTCTCGGATACGATCCGCTATATCCGCCATCGTCTGGCGGCTGCAAATGGTGACGAAGGTATCTTCGATTCGACGGCGATGATGGCAATCTACTATTTCAGTGGGGGCACGCCGCGAGTGATCAACACCCTATGCGATACGGGCCTTGTGTTCGCCTACGCGCTCAACGAAGCCACGGTGAGTTTCGAACTGATTATCGACGTGGTAGCTAACAAGCAGATCGGAGGGATCGACCGCTCTGGCATAGAGACCGACGAGGCCCGCAACAACGTCCGTTCTCATATCAAGGCTCAGAGGGGCGTGGATCTCTTCGAGCTGGTGAAGCCCATACCGACAGCGCCTTCCGCTGATGAACGCCGAGCCTCCTAAGCACGTCGCAAAACAGGCCGCCGCCTCCGGAACCGTCTCACGGGATCCTGAGGTCATGCAGGGCGGTACGGCGCCGACGGTTCTGTTGTTTCGTCCCGATTCACGACTTCCGGGCGGAGTCGCGAATTACTTTAGTGTTGTGCTTGAGCGATTCGGTCCGGGCGTGACTATCGACTCGTTCCTTATCGGCCGCCGCCCTGGGTTTCTGGGCACGAAACTACTGTACCCACTGCAGTTTTTCTTTGACTGTCTGCGTCTCGCCCTACTGCTTGCGCGACGACGATTTGACATCATTCATCTCAACCCGTCCTTGAATCTACCCGCATTTATGCGAGACCTGTGCTTCATGGTTGTGATATCCGCGTTTTCGCGGGCCCAACTCCTTATTTTTTTTCGAGGTTGGGAAGAGGACTTTTATCGCAGCCTGAGTTCCAACCGGGTTTCCCGCTTTCTACTCCGATGGTTCTGTCGCCAGGGCGATCGAATTCTGGTTCTGGGTTCGTCAATCCGTGACGATCTCATCAATCTGGGGATCGACGCGGAGCGGATTGAAATCACCCATACAACGTTCGACGGAAGCCTGCTCCGCACCGTTCCGCCAGAGGCCAAGAAGGCTGGGCCCTTCACGTTCCTGTTCATGTCCCGCTTTATCAAACAGAAAGGGATTGCTGAATTACTTGAAGCCTCGCGGATCCTCAAGGACAGAAAAGTGGAGTTTCGGCTTGTACTCGCCGGTTCGGGACCTTTTGAGGCCACGGCACACAAGATTATCGACACTCTCGATCTGCGCGATACCGTAGAGACGCCGGGTTATCTCAAGGGTGGGGCAAAGGGCGAGACGCTCGTCGCTGCCGACGCGTTCGTGTTCCCGACGTACCACGGCGAGGGATGTCCCAATTGCCTCCTGGAAGCCATGGGCGCGTCCATGCCTGTGATCAGCACCAGAGTGGGCGGCATCCCAGATATTGTAAACCCGCCGGCAGGCGGCATCCTTCTCGATTCCACCGAACCCGAAGCCATCGCCGATGCCATGGAAATGCTGGTCGGTGACCGTGAATACTGTGCCCGCGTTGGCGAAGACAACTACAAAGTTGCCTGGTCGCGCTACGAGGCGGGCGCAGTGGCCAAGTACTTGGAGACACTTTATCTGGCGATGGCGCGGAGGGATTAAGTATCGACGCGCCCGAAGCAGGCGAAGCCAACAGACGTAGAAAACGGTTCCTCTCCAGTATCCTGACGCTGTCGGCTGGAAGCACGGCATCACAGGTGATCACCCTCGCACTGATGCCGGTCATCACACGTCTCTACGACCCGGCAATGTTCGGAATCTTCGCGGTATTTGTAGCGCTGGCCAACATCATCATCCGCGTCTCCAACCTGCAGTTCGCCGAAACGATCGTTGTCGTACCCAGCGAGGAAGACGCCGAAGCCGCTGCCCAGCTAGCGATCACGATTGTCGCGTTCTTTGCTGTGTTCATTGGTGCCGTGGGCCTGCTCTTTTCTGCCCCGCTCGCGCAATTCTTCGGTATCGAGCCCTACGGAATCTACTTCGCGATCCTCGCTTTCGCGATCTTTCTCGGAGGGCTCAGACAGGTTTTACGGCGCTGGTTATTGCGGGCTCACGGCAATCGCTATATCGCATCCGGCGAGGTGAGCCAAGCTCTGGCAGATCGCGTCGCAACCATCGCGGGCTTCTGGTTATCACCAGGGACGCCCAACGGACTGGTTATTGGCCGCCTCACGGGGCAATTGTGCGATGTTCTGGCGATGCTTCGCGGAGTCATCGGGAACCCTCCGAGGCTGAGTCTTGATCAGCCACGGCGCGAGCATATGAAGGCGTTGGCCGGCGAGTATCGACAGTTTGCTCTCTATTCTTGGGCGAACCTCCTCGATAACGCGGCACAACAGCTTCCCGTAATCATGATCAACGCACTGCTGGGACCTACCGTTGCCGGAGGGGTCGCCCTTGCTCGTCGCGTGCTCGCCGAGCCAGCGATTATCCTGGGATCGGCCCTGGCCCAGAGCTACTACCAACTCGCTGCAAAGGAGGACGACGAGTCCGCTTTGCGAAGTGTCACCGCGACTATGACATTTACGCTGTTCAAGTTGATTGCTTTACCGGTTCTGCTGGGTATGTGCTGTGCGCCGGAACTGTTTGCCGTCGTCTTCAGCGAAAAATGGCGAATCGCCGGCTGGTACGCCCTGATAGTGTCACCAATTTTCATGCTGACGCTGTTGCTGAGGCCACTCAATCGAATTTTCTTCGTACAGCGCATTCAGCGAGAGCGAGGGATCTACGCCATACAGAATATTCTTGTCATTGTCGTCGCCCTTGTGCCCGCGGCATTTATCGACAATGAAATGATCGTTCTGGCTGTGTACTCGGGCTGCAGTTCTCTCTACCTTCTCTACCGGGGCCTCTGGCTGCTGGGACGCGTGTCGATTTCGCCCCGGGACGTGCTCCTTTCCTGCTACCTAAGCCTGTTGCTCGCGCTTGTCGGAGCTGTCGTTGCAGTTTTGGCGCGAAGGGCGTTCGAGGGCAATGATCTGCTGATCGTGGCCGTGGTTGTATCTGTCGTGTTGGCTTACCTGGCTGCACTTCTCCTCGTTGATACGGAGGTGCGGAAGTCGTTGCAAGGTGTGTTGGGTAAGAAGTTTGGCAAGAAATCGAATGGGAACAACTGACCTCGGAGAGCGACAACTGACCCCGGAGAGCTACAACTGCCCCTTTCCCTGCCATCGCAGCCATTCCCGCAGGGAAGCCAGCCAGATACCTTTGCTAGTTTGCCGTTCTACTGCTACTTTAGCGCTGGTGTAGCACTAAAGGTCCGGGACAAGAGAGCGCCGCCGCAACGCTCACCGGATGGTCCACAAACGCCGCCAGCGCTTCACGATTGGGCTGCTCCCGAAGCAGCTCCGTATAGAGAAGCAATAGTACTTCCACACTGATCCTCTCCAACTCGCAAGCGTCGCCATAAGGCCAGGAGCCCATCATGGCTTTTCAAGCTGGACTTCGATCTGCCGCAGACTATCTACGTCACACCATTACCTTAGCAATAGTGGCGTACTGCTGTACCGTCGCCTTGAGTCCAAGTGCCAACGAACTGCTGGGTCTTCCCCAACCTACCGTTGACCTTTCCCTGAGCCATGAGAGATACGCCGATGATAACGGGTACAAGGATGCGGGCCACGGGCCCTATACGCACTATGTAGACAACAGCGCAGCGAACTGCGACGACCGCGGCCCCGGAACCGACAGCCGACCCCTTTGCCGACTGCCCCTCGACGTTCCCGCTGGCTCTGTGGTCGAAGTCCACGGCGGCCCATACACGAATGCCGAATATGCCCTCCGGGGGCGAACACTGCGCCTGCGAGGAAGTTCAGCTAAACCGGTCTTTCTGCGCGGCGTTGCCAGCGGTGGGAGTGCAGTGGTTTTCAAGGACACCTGGCTTGAACTTTCGGGTGAGCACTTTGTTGTCGAATCCCTGGAACTGAGGGGCACGCCACTGGTTATCGGCGAAAGCTCGACCACGCGCCATGTGATTGCGCGTGATGTAGAAGTGACGGGAAACTACGAACGCAATGCTGTGAAACTCGATGGTGAGGACATGGTCCTGACCAGCAGTCACATTCACCACAACTATGGCGATGACCTTCACGGCGTGTTTGTTGCCCGCGGCTCTCGCCGAATCTGGGTAGTTGGTAACGAACTGAATCACAACAGCGGAGACGGCATTCAGTTCTGTCACCGTTGTACCGATGATCCGCCCCGTTACGTCTATATCGGTGGCAATGACATCTACAGCAATCGCGAGAATGGCGTTGACATCAAGTTTGCACGCAACGTCATTATCGCCGCCAATCGCATTTACCGACATCGTGTCGCCGAGAAAAACAAGCAGTGGTGCTTCGATGACGGCTCCTTCTGCGGCGTGTTCAGCAGCGGTTCCGACGGCTCATCGATCGTGATTGGATCTGACGGCGGCCCTGTCGATGTTGGAGTCGTATACAACGAAATCCTGGACAGTCGCAACGGGATTCGACTGGAGGAGGGTCAGGAAGTGCTGATCTCCTCGAACTATATTCACGATCTCGAAAACACTGGGCTCATCATCGAGAAGTCTGGCGCGGCGGTTAATTTCGTGCACAACACCCTGCTTCGCATGAACAGTGGAATCCGCCAGAAGAAGAATACGGATTGGGATCTCAATGTTTCCAACAATCTGTTCGTAGGAATCAATGAGTCGTTGGTGTTCCGAGAATCCAGCGATGCGCTCCTGGTTAAGCTCGACAACAACCTGTTCTGGAACGACGACAATGCCATAAAGATGGTGTGGAGCGGCAACCGCAGTCTGCGCCGCAGTGAAGAGGTCGATTCGCTCGAAGGCACGGTGAAAAGCGGGAATCTGATTGCGGATCCGAAGCTTGGCGCCGGAGAAAGTCTGCCGTGGAGCCCGGGTGCAGCGGGAGCGGCCATTGATGCAGCAAATACCGATCTACTCGCCCTCGCTCCGGGTTTCGCCGGCCGATTCCCGTCTACGCCGTCTATCCTTGCAGACTTCAGTGGCACCACGCGACAAGGCTGTGAACCTGACATCGGAGCTCTGGAATCCGTTTGCCGCAGCGGCGGCGGTACAACTGCCGATGACCCAGGTCCAGTCGATTCCCCACCGGACTCCGGCCCTGATGACCCACCCGGCGATACCGATCCGGCGGACCCCGACCCCGATCCAGGCGGTGGCGGCGGTACTACACCCGAGGAACCCGCTTCAGGCAGCGGTGGTGTCCTGAATGCCCGTGCCGAGCGTCGCTACGATCCCACCACGGCGGTGGACTTCATCAAGGATTTTTCGACGCCGCAGACTGTTTACGTACCCGGGTTCCTACCGGTGACCTCCGGTCAACCGAGCAGTAAGTGGGCCTACGTGGACCTGCTCCTACCGGACGACCGTCAGATCTGCTACTACCAGGGAAACGGCAATCGGAAAAAGACGAAAGCACCCTGCGGCTTCCGGTTTAACGGCGACGCCTACGAGTTTCAGTTCTGCGTTACCGAGGAGGCTTTTGAATCCTCGAGTTGCGCCAAGAAACCCAGCGGCAAGAAATGCAGACGTTCTGCGACGACGCTTTCACCCTATGAAGCGGTACAGATCGACGGGCTTCGGGTTGTGATCCTGGACGGCGATAGCTGTGGGCCAACCGAAGTCGATGTAGAGTTTTAGGTTCCGCGTTTGCAAGCATCGACCGGTTTGCAGTGGCTCTTGCATTTCGAAAGCTCTCATAAACGCGCTTCCCGAGCTTTCACCAAGCTGCGAACACAAGATGTGGCCGTCTGCGCAATCGTGTATTAACCGCCTCCCGCGATTAGCGCAATTTCCCAAACCCTCATACACCAGTTCGTGTAGGTCATCCATTTTTGGGCAAAGCCAGCATCGCAGGACGTCCGTATCGGTCGTTCTATAACCTTCAGATCGCTGTCACAGGCTCGGCGGGCGTCAAACTCCTGCTCGACGACCTTGAGCAGCGAAGTTCCTTTTATCGCGCTACGCGCTTACCCATCCAACTCGTAAAAACAGCTAGGAAAGAGTTGCTGCGTCGTGGAGGAAAGTCACTGCTCGCAAAACTTGATCAAAAGCCTGCCGTGGATAAGAGCAAACTAGCGCAGAATTGGAATCGAACAACAATGTGCATTATTCGAGTCTCAGCACGCCGAGGTACACACTCTCTGTAGCATCAACGCCAATCGGTTGAGCTCAAGTCAGTCTGACCTGCATCGATTCGATGCCGTACAGTCCGAAGTTTGTAGAAATCTCAGGTGCGTCAACCTCAATCATTTCAACCTGTTCGACCATTGCCTCAAGCAATACTTCCATCTCAAGCTTCGCAAGATGCATCCCACCGCACATATGTATCCCATGTCCCCAACCCAGCTGATCTCGGGGATTGCGGTCGACAAGGAATGCATCGGGATCTTCGTAGTGCCGCTCATCCCTATTTGCAGAACCATACAAGAGTGCAACCCGCGCACCTTTTGGCAGGTTCACATCACCCTGTGAATAGTCGCTTTGGGCAAAACGGGTAAACAACCTGACGATGGCGCTGTGGCGGACGCCTTCCAGCACGGCGCTCAGCACCAGGCTGGGGTTGGATTTCAGCTTTTGCCACTGATCCGGGTTTTGACCAAGATTGAACAGCAGGTTGGACTTGGCATAAATGGTCGTGTCAAGCGACGGCAGGATGTACGCGGCCAATGCGGCGCGCGCTTCAAGTTCTGATAACTCGCCACGTTCGACGCATTGGAACAAAGCCTCTGACCAGCTACCTGCTTTGAGACTGCCGGGCTCGACCGTCGCCATAAAGTTTATGGCCTCCATCAAAACCTCAATTTGAGGTCCCAGGGCGTCCAAATCCGGTCCGACCAGATCGAAACCCGCACTGGCCCAACGCAACAGGTTTTGTCGACCCTCCTCGGGAACGCCCACGAGATGCGAGACGACCGAGACAGGAAGATAGTGCGCAATCGATGTGACCCCCTCGACCCAACCAGCGCCTTTCAGCGTTTCGATATGGTTGCTGACCATTTCCTTGAGTCGGTCCCTATATTGCTGCACCGGCTTGGGACCGATGGCCTCAATGATGGGCTTCCTCATCCGCTTGTGCTTCTCGCCATCCGTCGCGATGATCTGCGCACTTTCGCCCTGTGGCGCATTGATAATCGGATTGAGCCCTACACCCTTGCCGGAAACCAGTGTCTCCGCCGCCCGCAGCGCCAGTTTTACATCCGCATAGCGGCCGATCGCATAGAAGTCGTGCTTCGGGGAATAGACCACCGGCCCCATGTCGCGGATCTCTTTGTAGATCGGAAATGGGGTCTTCAGTGCTTCCTCAGAGAAGAGGTCTCCCTCGAATACCGGGATTTCTGGCGTTTCTAACGTCATCACTGGTCCCCTCGCTCCTTTTTATTGCCCCCGTATCGATAGTCTCGGCAAGACACGGGATTGGCTATTTTTTTTCAGGTTAGACAGGATTGGATTCGTGGAAAATAGCATTTGAGGTGATTGTACTTATCATTTTAGGAAAGCCAGCAGCGGCATGAGCGACAGGTAGGCCCAGTCTGCTCCTATCGCGACGGCTCAGTTTCCACTGGATTTCTCGATCTCATAGGGTTCCAGGGGCGTCCAAACGACGCCGGGGGTCCCCCTCGCGATCGAAAAAATATCTGATCAAAGCTTGCAAGCTCAAGATTCACGGGCAGGCTATCGCAATCGAAGGTAGTACCGCGCGTATCCAGGAAAGCTAACCCCGTGGGAGAGTTGATGATTGTGAGACCGTCCCTAGGAGCGCCGATGGAATACGCCACGATCCAGTCGAGCCACAGGGCGGCAAAGTCGGAACCACCTTGAGGCCCTCCGATGACTACGCCGACGATTGGGTTTAACTCGCGGGCCTTTCGGTGTCAGCTATGCAGTCATATTCAACCGCCCCAAATTTGCTAGGCCTTATTCGACCTACTCTCCTGCAATGCCCGAACCTCAGCCGCAGCACCATAAGCCTTTTCGTCTGCACCAGGCCAACGCGGAAACGAATCGTCGGTTTCCGACTGCGACAGCTTTCGAACAACAGAGAATCCACCGCGGAGCTCTCGTGTTCCCGCGACTGTGGTTCCTCTACTTGCTATTGATTTAACCGGGACTGCAAAGCATCGTTATCCCGCGTTTGGGGCATGACGATGAAGGGTTGCGTACTAATGGCGGCCCGCCTGTCGATTTTGAGAGCCCACGGCATGATGGAGAATACGCTCGTCTGCAAATTCTCGAACCAAAGGAGCGCACGTATGCTTTACGCAGAGAACAGGAAAACCGCGACGTCGGGACGGGGCTTAAGTTCGCAACGCTTGCTGACGGCGCTTATCGGGGTCCTGGCACTGACCCAGTTCACCCATATGGCTGCCGTACAGGCTCAGGTGCCTGTGCCTTCCACCCCGGAAGACCGGCTCGAAAAGCTGGGAATCGTGCTGCCCCCGGCGCCGCAGCCCGTCGCCAATTACGTTAATGGCGTGCAGACCGGCCGTTTGATCTTTCTGGCCGGCAAGGGCCCCAAGCGTGCCGATGGCTCAGAGATCCACGGCAAACTCGGCGTTGATCTCAGCATCGAGGAAGGTTACGAGGCCGCGCGCCTCACGGCCATCAATCAGATTGCCGTGCTGAAGGCGATGCTTGGCGATCTGAGTCGCGTAACCCGGGTCGTCAAGGTACTGGGCATGGTCAACAGCGATCCGGACTTCATTGAGCAGCCCGCCGTAATCAACGGCTTCTCTGACCTGATCGTGGAAGTGTTCGGGGAGCGCGGTCGACACGCCCGGGCCGCCGTGGGTATGGCCTCACTGCCGCGAGGGCAGGCCGTAGAAATTGAAATGATCGTTGAGGTTTCGCAGCGCTGATCCCGACCGCGATCGCCGCCCGATGACGCTGGCCTCGGTGATCAGCGCACGCGCGCGGAAAGCTTACCAGGGTAGTTCCGCGCCCTCGTAGGTGAGCAGACGACCGCTGTCGGCGGGGGTGAGTCCCTCGATGACCCGGCGTATACCTTGCACCGCCGTCGGCGTGTCGACGGTGGCATTGGGGCCGCCCATATCGGTTTGCACCCAGCCCGGGTGCATCACTATGGACGTGATGCCCTGCTCGCGCAGGTCGTGGCTGGCGGAAACCATGATGGCGTGGAGGGCAGCCTTGGAAGCCCGATAGCTGTAGCTTCCGCCGTCGCTGTTGCAGCCCATGCTGCCGAGGAAGCTCCCCATGCCGACGATAGCGCGTTGCTCGCTGGCCGCCACGTGGGGCGCAAAGGCCTGCAGACACATCGCCTGAGCCACCACGTTGACATCAAGCACGCGGCGAAAATCGTCCGCCTCGAGTTCGCCCAGCTTGTTGGAATGGCTTCCCATCATTCCCGCATTCAGGATAAGCACATCGATCGCGACGTCGCGAACTTCGTCCGCCAGGCCGGCAACCGCCGTGCTATCCGAGACATCAAGCTCGTGAAGTGCAACCAAAGCGTTGTTGCCCGCGAGCGCGTTGGCTTCGTTCGCCGATGCCAGGTTTCGACACGTTCCGATCGCGCGCCAGCCGTCTTGCGCATACTGTTTGAGAAGTTCGAGGCCAATGCCGCGATTGGCGCCGGTGATCATGACTGTGCCCATGGTGTTACTCCTCAATCTCGCGGAGCGCTGCGCGCCGCCGCCCATTCCTCGGAGGTCGCGGAGTTTTTCTGGTACTCCATGACCATCTGCCATTCGTCGGCCTTGAGAAGCAAGGCTTCGAAGTGGACGTAGTCCTCAGCGAATTCTTTCTCTGTGGCCTGCGGGTCTGTGGGACCCGCGCGGTAATGAAAAATACCCTGTTCATGCGAGGTGTCTTCACTGTATAGACGACGAGTAATGCGAAACTCGACCATGGATGTGGTCTTGCCGGCTCGCGTGTCCATGATGCCCGGCTTCCAGCGCTCAAGGGCTTGCGTGATGGGATAGCTGGTGTCCAGGCGCTCGCTGACGAGTACCGCCTCCGGGTGATAGGTGGAAACCACCCCTTCGTAGTCACCGGCGGCGAGGTAGGCGGCAACGCGAGACCAGTAGGCATCCAGCTCCGCTTCCAGATCTTCTGCAACGAGGGCTGGTGTCCAGACGAACGCGACTACGAACGCGACTACCAGAGTCAGGAGAGTTACGAAGCGAAACATCGCGCTACCTCGTTGGCGAGTGACTTGGGGTTCCGTGGGGGGCGACGCCGTCAAGGCGTAAGGACCTCGAGAAGAAAACCCCGCAGACACGCAATGTAACACCGCGACCTGCTCCGTGCGCGCAGCCTTAAGCAGCTGAGGTGCCTTGTGCTTAAATCGTGCCCCCGGACTGAGAGAAATAACCGATGACCCTGCCTCCTGTTTGCGCCTTACGCCCACGCGTCGGCAAAAACCTCAGCGTTTTCGCGCTGTCCCTTTTCCTGGCCACGACGACGGCATGGCTTTGCCCAAATGAGACCTTGGCCGAAGCCTCCGATCCCGCGGAACCCTGGAACTGGTCCGACGCCTATGTCCGCGAGGCCGTGAATCAGGTTCGCGCCGGGCGTGATTTGACGCCCAGCCAATGGCCCGGCGGCGCGCGCGTGGCGGTGCTTCTCTCCTTCGATGTCGATAACGAGACGGTGATGGGCCTGCGCGACGGCAAGGTCAACATCGGCCCTCTCTCGCAGGGGCAGTACGGCCATCGCGTTGCGTTGCCCCGCGTCGTCAAGCTGATGAACGAAGAGCAGATTCCAGCGACCTTTTTCTTTCCGGCCTGGAGCCTGAAGCTTGCACCGCAGCAGGCCGAGCTGATCAAGAGCTGGGATCGTCATGAAATAGCGGTGCACGGCTGGATCCACGAACGCAACACCTTGCTCGATGCCGCGACGGAGGAGAGGCTGCTGCGGCAGGCTATGGAAGAGATAGAGAGAATCTCGGGTCGTCGTCCGGTCGGATATCGGGCGCCATCCTGGAATCACAGCGCAAGCACGCTCAGCATTGTGCGCAGCCTGGACTTCCTCTACGAGAGTTCACTCATGGCGGACGACCGGCCCTACGAGCTTGTTCAGGCCGGTGAAGCGACGGGGCTCGTGGAGCTGCCGGTGGACTGGATTCTCGACGATGCTCCCCTGTTCAATCCCCTGGGCGACCGGTACATGAATCCCCGCGATGTGATGCAGGTATGGATCGACGAGTTCGACCGGGCCTGGGAAGAAGGGACTATGTTTCTGATGACGTTCCATCCACACGTGATTGGCCACCGCTCCCGCATGGTCGCCCTGGAAGGGTTGATCGAACACATCAAGACGCGCGACGGAGTCTGGTTCGCTACCCATGAGGAAGCTGCACGCTACGTGCGCAGTCAGGCAGGGATGGAGTCTCGTGAGCCGTGATCGCAAGCTTGGTTTGCAAAGCTGGAATCAGTCGGCGGATACCGCATTCCGCCTCACTGGCGTCACTCAGCGTGTCTAGAGGCTCGGGAGGGGTTTTACCGTAACCCGAGCTCCCCCCGCGTCTTTCGAAGCGTAGAGCGCCTCGTCGGCAGACTGGAGCAGCGACATGGGAGCGCGCGTTGCGTCGGGAACACAGCTGCTCACACCCAGGGACACAGTGAGCACCTTCTCCGGCGCCGGGGAAGCCAGATGTTCTATCTGCAGGGCCGACACCGATTCCAGCATTCGCTGCGCTATGGACCTGGCCCCCGCGGCATCCGCGTCAGGGAGCAGGGCGGCGAACTCTTCGCCGCCAAAGCGGGCTATGGTGTCCTGCCCGCGCTGCACGGTCTTTACCAGAGTCCCTGCCACCTGGCGCAGGCAATCGTCGCCTGCCGTGTGCCCATAGTTGTCGTTGAACAGCTTGAAGTGGTCGATATCCAGCATCACTACGGACAGTGCCAGGCCCTTACGAGCCTGGGCATGCCAGAAGCGCTCGAAACTGCCGTCGAAGGCGCGGCGGTTGGCGATGCCGGTGAGACCGTCCAACTGCGCGAGCGAGTACAAGATGTCCCGTTGGCGCTTGAGTTCAATATGGTTGGCGACCCGTAGCCGCACGATAGCCGGTGAAAACGGTTTGGCGATGTAATCGACAGCGCCGAGAGCGAGACCTTTTTCCTCATCTTCGATGCGGTCCATGGCCGTCACAAAAATAATGGGGATGTCTCTGGTTTCGCTCGACTCCTGGAGTCTTCGACAGATCTCGTAACCGTCGCCGCCGGGCATGATGATGTCGAGAAGGATGAGGTCGGGTTGGTGCTCCTTGGCCGTTCGCACTGCGTCGTCGCCATTGAGCGCAAACAGCACGCGGTACTGTGTTTTCAGAATCTCGTTCAGAAGCTCGACGTTGGCCGGGTTGTCGTCGACCACCAGAATGGATGCGTCCGTGACATCACGGAGGATGCTGGATTCCGAGTTCAAAGAAGCGGCTCCTGACTCTCTGTTGCCTTATTGAGGATGCCCAGGGCGGTCGTAAAATCCAAACGCGAAACCGCCTGCTTGATTTCCTCGCCGGCCGCGTCGCCAAGCCGGGTCCTCAGCGTCTGCTCCATAGATGGTAACCGTTCCCGGGCGGCGAGGTCGCGCGATTCGAGCATCCGGCGCAGCTCGCCCAGCGTGGTCGATGGGGAGGCCGTGGCGCTGGTTTCGTCGTCAAGTTGTGCACCGCGATCGACAAGCTCGCCCTGGGCGACCTGGATGGCCTCGAGTGTGGCCGCGATCCGCGCATGCAGTTCTGAGGACAACGCCTCGTCGAGAGGCATACCGCCGCGCAGCCGCGTCTCAGCGGTTGACGTGACTGAGGCAAGCCGTTCCGCCCCAAGGTTGGCGCTCACACCGCGTAGACCGTGCAGAGCATGGACCAGGCTTGCGCTGTCGACAGTGTCATAGTGCTGAGGCATTCCCTCCAGTTGTTCCTTAAACCGTGTCAGGAGTTCCCCCAACAGTTTGCCGTTGCCGTCGCATCGCTGGAGCGCCCGATCAACATCGAAGAGGCGTTCGGACGTATCCGTGGGCTCGGGCGGGGTCTTCGCCAGTTCCTGCTCCTCTGGGTCGCGGAACGGCGCTGGGGCAAAAAGAGCCCGCAGCGCTGAGACATCGATGGGCTTGGTGAGATACCGGTTCATTCCGGCATCGATACAGCGATCGCGATCCACATCCCGGGCGTGGGCACTGATACCCACGATGGGCAACTCCGCTGCGCTCCAGCGTTCGCGGAGGTGTCGCGTCGCCGCGACACCATCGACGCCAGGCATCTGCACGTCCATGAGGATCAGGTCCGGGACCGCGATTTCGCCGTCCTCCAGCAGACGGATGACTTCGGCGCCGTTCCTGGCCTGAAGTACCTGCGCACCCAGACCTTCGAGTATCTCGCGGAGCATTTCCCGGTTTATGTCCTGGTCTTCAGCAACGAGTACCAGCGGAGAATGAGAGAGGTCGAGCGCGAAGTCCGGTCCAGTCAGCGCGTCGCTACTCTGCGCTGGCGCATCGGCGTCCAGGCTCGCGGTCTCGGCGATGGGTAGGCTGAGACTCAGGATGAAGCATGTGCCAACTCCGACTTCACTTTCGAGACTGAGTTCGCCATCCATGAGCTTGACGAGCCCGAGGCTGATGGCGAGTCCCAACCCCGACCCGCCGTAGCGGCGCGTGATCGAGGAGTCGCCCTGCTCGAAGCTGTGAAAGAGCGTCTTCTGGACCTCCTCGCTGATCCCTATTCCCGTATCGCGCACTTCGAGTTCGAAGCTGAGCCGGCCCGCGCTGCGGCTTACTTCGCGGCCGCTCAGACTGGCCCAGCCCCGGGGGGTGAACTTGATGCTGTTGCCGAGGAGATTGATGAGGATCTGCTGAAGTCGCAGCGAATCTCCCATAACGCGCGTGTGCAGCGACCTGGGCATGTCGTAGCGAAGCTCGATGCCCGCGGCGTCCGCCTGACTCCTCATCATGGCGATGACGTTGGTAGTGGCATCGTCGAGACTGAAGGGACTGATGTCCAGCTCAATGCGTCCCGCTTCGGCGCGCGATACATCCAAGATGTCATTGATCACGTTGAGCAGGTGATGTGCCGAGCTGTCAATCTGTTTGAGGTAGGCCTCGACCTTCTGGTTGCTGTTTTGCTGTCGCGCGAGATAGCTCATCCCGGTAACCGTATTCAGCGGTGTTCGCACTTCGTGGCTGACGTTGGCCAGGAAGCGTGACTTTGCCTGGTTGGATGCCTCCGCCTCTTCCTTGGCCAGGCGCAGTTCCCGCGTGAAGTAATTGATGGAACGGGCAATGGCGGCGATTTCGTCCTCGCCTTCTTCATCGAGCGCGAGTTCACCCCCGGCTTCGCGCTCGCGCACCGCTTCATCCATGTTCCTGAGGCGTCTTGAGACATTGCGGCGCATGTAGAACTGGATGGTGAGACCGAAAAGCAGGGCGAGGAGTATGGCTGCCGAGAGGGCGGTGACCTGAAGTGCGGCTCTTTCCAGGAGGCTGCGAGCACGCTCCGAGATCCGCCGGTTGCTTTCCAGAAATCTGGCGGCGAACGCCGCATTGACGTCGTCCACAATACCGCGGACAAGATTCCCCTGGGCCCGGCTGCTGATACCCCGTCGCAGATCCTGTTCGATCGCCGCGGCCAGGCCCTGAGGCCCGATCAGCGCCTGTTCAAGAGCCGTAAGCGCGGTCTCGGTTCCGGCGTAGCGGCTCTCGTCCGGCGTCGATGTTCGCAACTCTGCCAACGCTGTCTCGAGACTCCCACGAGCGTTACGCCGCTCGCGCATTCCTTCGAGATCGATAACGCGATGGAGACGTCCGCGAAGTTCGGCGAGCGCATAGATCCACTCAGCCTTCGCCGCCGCCGATGATTGCAGTGCCGCCTCATTCTGTCTGCTGATCAGGTATTCGACGTCGGCGAAGCGGTCACTGATCAACGCTTCTGAAGCGAGCTTTGCCGCGACCAGACCGTCGAGTTCGTCGATGCTACCCCGGAGGGTCCCCAGCTGGATCAGGAGCTGCTCCCGGTCCTCCTGGTCCCTCACCTGATCTATGGCCGATGTCAGGGCGGAGAAGCCGTCATCGAGTTCCAGGACCGCGATGCGGCGCAGCGCCTGCGTATCAGCCGCGGCGAGGCGCTCCGCAACCAGCAGGAGACTGCCGAGGCGAGCAGAGATTTCGGCACTCTCACCGAGCGCCGGCAAGGACTCGTCGGCAAGCTCTGCGATGACGTCGCGATAGGAGGAAAAGGTGTAGATGGATATCAGGACAACAGCGATCAGCAGCCCAACGAGAAACGATACGGCCCGATTGATCCGCCGCGCGATGCTGCTGCGACGAAGTCCCGCCGGCGCTTTATTCGAGGACATTTATGAGGCGCCCCTCCACGGTCGGGGCGACGCTTTCCTTGGCGTCGATATAGCCGCGGACCGTGTCCCAGAGCAGGGCATTGATACTGGAGCGGAGTGGTCTCGCGCGCGTCAAGGCGCTGTAGCCGTCGCCTCCGCGAGCGAGAAACTCCACGGTGGCAAGTCGATAGTTTGCACCCTCAACGAGAGCCTCCCCTGCAACGAGGACTTCGATCACGCGTTCGCCCACCGGTCTCTCGGGATCGAAGCGCAGCGCCATACCGGAGAGCTGGGGGAAACCGCCGGTTTCCAACTGATAGCCCGCCAGTCCGTTCTCCAGTGCGTCACGAAGCTGGGATCCGGTCAGCTCAAGCAGCGTAACCCGATTGCGGAAGGGCAATTCTTTTTGAAGGTCACCGCGGGTGAGCATGCTGTCCGCGGGATAGATCCGATTCCCGCGGATACCGCCGGCATTAATGATGGCGACGTCTGCCCCGAGGGAGCTGCGCAAGGCGTCTGCCACAAGGTTTCCAAAGGCGTTCTCCCTTGTGCGTAGCACATCGCGCCGCGTATCCAGGCTGGTGAGGGTCCGACCGACGGGAAGATCCAGGGTGGCAGCGAGTTTGTCCCTATAGACATCAAGGGCAACGCGCAGCTCGGCGTCCTCCTCGACGGCGTCAAGTTCACGAAAGTCAACGTTGCACACTACGCATTCGTCTCCGGATCCGATATCTATGACAACGGCTACCGTATCGGTCGTTCTCAACCAGACCCAGGTGCCCGCCCCATTCTTCACCGCGGTTTCGATGTGGCTTTCGGCGCCAATCACCAGATCGACGAGACCCTCGGCGAGGAGGGCGCGCTGACGTTCTTCGACAGCGCCAAACAGTGCAATGACAACATCGCAGCCCGATGAGCGAAGCCGCGTGGCGCTTGTGCGGGTCGCATCGATGGGGTCGCGGGTCTGCACACGATCCGGCAGGTAACTATCGTGTACTTCCAGGGAGACCGCGGCCGTGATGCACACTGATTGAGAACCGGAGGTGAAGGAACCCGACTCCACCAGCCCCTCGAGACTCATGCCGGTTTCCGGATCGAGGAGATTGTTGCTCAGCATTGGGAACGCGGCTTCGTAGGCGCGGAGTGTGAGTTCGTCTTCGCCGAAGGCGAACTCTCGCTTGGCAACACCCATGGCTACGGGGTTCAGCGAGTTCAGTAGAGCGATCATGTGTGCGCCGCGATCAAATGCCGCGAGAGTGCTGGGTGCCAGGGAGTCGCCGCCGTGGAGCAGGTAGACTTCATCCCCGGCTTCACGCAGGCTCGCAAGCAAGCCGGCCACCTCGGCCAATCCTGGCCGGGAATCGATGTCCGGGAGGTTGCTGATGTAAACCAACCGGGTTGCCGCATTCGCGCTGTTGCTCAGAAGAGGCAGGCAACAGACGAGCGCGGCAATAGAGGCCACGATTGTTGGCGCGAATGTTGAGGGAATGGTTGCGAAGATCGGTCGCACCGAGGTTTCCTGTGGATGTTTGCCAGGGGATATTATTGCTCAGTCTATCGCCTCGGCGGGAGCGCACCGCGTCATGGGGCGGGGAGGGCACTCATGCCTATTCACTGCCATTGGAAAAGCAGGCGGGTTAGCGGTCGGGGCGTCCGTATTGCCCTACGCAGTCACTCTGCGCCTACTGGTCTGGAACGCCTCGGAGCCCGTAGCATCACCATCACAGGATCAGCCGCAGGATCGGCCTGCAACCAGCCACGGCGAGGGAAGGGCGCTGCGCCACGATGACCGCTTCCAACATCGATGACTTTTACTACGTGTCGGCAGAGCTGCTTTCCTCGCTCTACGCGGCGTTCCCCGTGCCGCACCTGCTGCTTGTAGAAGACATCACCGGACCCATTAGCTGGGATATCACCGGTCTGCCGGATCGCCGGTCACTCGCCTGTTTCGAGACAATGATCTGGCTATCGCAGCAGGGACTGCTGTCTTATCGCAGCCTTGAGCCGCGCAACGTAGGCGTGGAGGGCGCGGCGCTGACGCAGCAGGGCTTTGTGCTGCTGGCCTCAAGTCTCCGATGGGATGACGGCGCCGACAGCACCCGCATCGACGCGGTCCGGGATGCGCAGGCGAGGCTTGCCTACGATGATCTGGGTAGGATTATTAACGACCTGATCTACGCCAACTGTCAGTGGGGTGCTCCGCTGGCGGCGCAACCGGTGCGCAGATCAGCCGCACTGACCATTGTGGAGGCCGAGGACGAACCCGTCATTCGTGCCTAGCTTTCCGAGGCCCAAAGCCACCCCCATGCACCACGCGGCTTGGCATTTCCGCATTCCCGAAAGCTCGTCGACGCGTTAGCATGCGCGCGTGTCCGCACTGCTGAGAAGTCTACCGTTTGCGCTGCTGGGTCTGCTGCTGGTGGGCCTTCTTGTGGCGGGCGTGTCCGCTGTTCTGCGGCAGTTGAATCTCCTTCCCCCGGAATCCCTGCGCATGGCGGCGGGCCCGCCGGGTTCCGCATACCACGCAACGGCGCAGGCCTACCGCGACATTCTCGCCCGCGACGGCATTGCGCTCGAGCTCCTGGAGAGCCAGGGCTCGGTCGATAATGCCCTGCTACTGGCTGAAGCAGACAGGGTCGATGTGGCGCTCGTACAAGGTGGTGTGCCCCTGGAAGGAGACGTCGTGGGTCTCGCCGCCGTGGATCTCGAGCCTCTGTGGGTTTTCTCCGCGGGCAGCGACATTGAGGAGCCCAACCGATGGGATGCCTTGCGTGTGGCTGCCGGCGGCGAAGGTAGCGGTACGCGGCTAGTCGCCGACCGCTTACAGGAGATCAGCGGCGCTACCGCCCTCGATCGATCCGTAGCTTTCGCCCGCGGGGGTATGGCCGCCGCCGAGGCGCTCCTCGACGGAGAGGTTGATATAGCGTTGTTCGTTGCGCCGGCCACAGCCAGCTATCTCCAGGATCTCCTGGCCTCCGATCAGCTCAAGATCCTCAGCCTCGCTCACAGTGAAGCGCTCGCGCTCGGTATTCGCGGTGCGCGGCTGGTGCGCCTCCCGTCGGGCATTCTCAGCTACCCGCGCGCCCTTCCGCCCGAGGATCTGGATCTTGTCGCTCTCGTGACCCGGCTCGTCGCCCATGAGGATATTCATCCGGCCCTGGTCAACCGCCTGATGCACGCGGTCCTCGAGGTGCACGGCGAGCGAGGAGTCCTCCCCGCCGGGGAGCAGTATCCATCTTCCCGGGACCTGGGCGTGCCGGTAAATGACTATGCCGAGCAGCTCCTTAGCGACGGTTTCAGTCCGCTGGAGAGTCTTTTGCCCTACTGGATCGTGGCGCAGCTGAATCGCGTGCTCCTGGTTCTGGTTCCCGCGCTTCTGCTTTTACTGCCTCTGCTGCGACTGCTTCCCGCTCTGTACCAGGCGGTGCTCAATCGCCGGGTGTACGGGCACTACGCTCGCGTGCATGAGATCGACGAGGCGCTGGTACAGCGGGGCGGGGAGATGGATGAGAGGGAGCTTCGCAATCTGCGTGGCGAACTGGATGACATCGAGCGGCGCCTGCTGCGCGCCAATCTACCCAATACCTACCGCAAGCAGGCGTACACGCTGTTGCATCACGTCGACTACGTGCGCAGGCGCAACGATCATCTTATCGAAGAGCGGGAAATGAGCCTGTCTCCGGGGGATGCGTCGGCCTGACGCGAGCCGGTCCGCCGCGACTAGTTCTGCTCCACCGGATTATCCGGGTCGTTGGGATCGACAGGATTATTGGGGTCGACGCCAAACTCGATACCGGCAGCCCGGGCTTCAAGCTTCCGAATCATAAAGCGGACGTTGTTGACCTCCGGCTGGATTTCGTCGATGCGGCGGAAGTAGTCGAGGAGTTCTTCGTCGTTACCGGGTACCGGAACATCCGTGCCCCGCTGGATCGTGTACACGTCATCGCCTTCGATGAGCAGGCTTACCTGATAGCCACCGTAGTAGGCCGATATACCCGAGTCCGCGACGAGAAAGCGCCCGTCGTAGCGGGGCACCACGGTAGCGAAACCGGGTGTGTGTCCCACAACGATACGGTCCACGTCAAACGCCTCAAGAGCGGCGTCGAGATGTGCTGCCAGTTCGGGAGTCTCCTCACCGCTCGCAAGTCCGCGGTACCAGAGCGGGCCGTCCTCGGCGTCCGCGAGCTCACGTGGCCCAGGCTCCGTTGATGCAAGCTCCGCGCGAACCTGTTCATTGATTTCGCTGATCGATCGACCAAGCATCGCCGGACTCACGCCAGCGTGCACAAACAGAGTTCGATTAATGCGCAACAAGGTGTTGTGCTCGACTACCCAGGCGCCGAACTCGCCCGCGGGATTCCAGTGCTGGCGATGCTCGATATAGCCCAGAGGATGTTCACTCATCCACTGGTCGCGAAACTCATCGCCCAGTTCGGCCTCCGGGTCCTGGGACGCCAGGTAATCCCGTACCCGTTCAAAGTAGTTTTCGCGAAGGGAAGATGCGCGGCTGCTTTTCAGGGCCGCATACTCTCCCGGGTGTACGTAGCGCAGATCGCCGAGCATGTTCATCGCTTCGTGATTGCCAATCAGTACATGCACGCGTCCTCCCGCGCGCCGGGCCTGGGACTCGAGCTTCATCAGGTGGCGCATCGCGCGCGCCGTGTCGGGACCGCGGTCGGGGACGTCACCTAGCTGCACAAGGTGGGTTTTCTTCCCAATCCATCTGCCCCGTTTATTGACGACGCCGGCCTGCTTGAGAACTTCCATGTAGTTGTCGTAGTCCCCATGGATGTCACCGACGACGACGATGCGCTCCACACCCTGCCAGTCATCCTGCTGCGCCAGGGCCAGGGCGGCACTCAGAAACAGCATCGCTGCGGCGACATAGGGAGCCGTCAATCGGAACATCGGTTGTGCGGCCATGGTCAGCGACACCCCTCAACAATTTCGCGTTTCAGTTTCTTGGGATTGTCGAGAACGGCGTAGAACTTGTCGACGTATTTGCGGGTCCGCTTGATGGAGCGCTCGGGAATCTGGGCATCGGCGCTGATGATGGCGTAGATATCGTCTTTCTTTTCCTGCAACAACGCGACCGCGGCGAGCACCTGTTCCTCCGGGAGGCAGTAGCCGCGATAGACACGGTCCCGGACGTCCTCTTGGCCGATACCACCGGCGGGCTGTGCGTAGCTGGTGTTTACAAAGCCGGTGGAGTCGTAGTCATAGGGCACGGGAAACAGCGTGCCGTTCCCGTCAACTAGGAGCTTGATGTTATGACAGCAGGTTTCGCCCGGCGCCGCCGCGATGAGCGAGTAGTCGGTGTTTGAAAGCAGGTACATGTAAAGGCTGACGAGGGCGCTCTGTCCGGGATCCAGGCGTGCCCTGTCGCCGCGCTCTTCCTTGAAGACATCCATGTCCCAGCTTGCGGCCAGACGTTTCTGGTGCTGAATAAAGAAGGCCATCTGCTCGCGACTGTTGCCTCCATCGCTGTCGACGAAGCTCGCTTTCACGGCGCGCGTCGCGAGGCTGAGTTCCGACAGCTCCTCAAACATAAGGTACGCCTGCCGCTCCCGGGCCAGGTACTCGGCGTAGCGCGCCGCATCTCGGCACTGCACGACGAGTTTGAGCTTGTTCTGCCCGGCGAAGAGTGTTCCCTTGAGCTCTCCTTTCTTGAGATTGACCCATAGCTGCGCGTGCCCGCAAATGTCCTTGCGCAGGCGGAAATTGCCGCGGACGGAAAACTTGGCCTGCAGCGTAGTAGGCCCGAGTGCCGGGTCTTCATAGCTCAGGCTGCCTTCGTACTCCTTGTCCTTGTCGCGTTCGCGATCGATGAGCTTGAAGGGCGCTCGGAGCTCTAGCGTCAGAACGTCGCGGTTGTCGAAGAGCGGTTCAGCGAAGCCAAGGGCTGGGAGCAAAGCGAACAGCGAAAGCAGTAGACGTATCATGCGAGATGCACGGGCGATGCGATTACCGGCGTCAGCCGGAGTCCGTGGCCATATCCGTTGCCCCGGGACGTGGTGGTGATGGTGGGGGCAGTGATCCATGCGGCTCGACGTGGAAGTGAAACTCCTTCAGATGGATATCGTCGAGGCCCACCTGGTCGAAGGGATTCTCCATCTGCTTCTGGACGTTGAACAGGGAGATCAGCACAAATCCATGGAGAATCGCGATGCCGTAGATCAGTACCCCGGGAGCATCGGGGAGGTGGTAGACGATGGTCGGAGCGAACACAAAGGGGAAGAGGAACACAAAGACCAGGCAGTAGGCGCGCATGCTGATCGGCGTACCGTGCGACTTGATGCAGATAGTGTTTTCCATCCCTTCGTGAATGTCCTGCATGAAGCGGATGATCTTCAGCGCATTGCCGTTGGAGATGGCTTTGCTATTGCGCCGGATAAACTGAATAAGATCGCTCACGGCGTCTTCAGCGCTTCGGATGTCGCCGTCCTCCGTATCGAGCGCCTGGAAAAAGTGTTCCGAGACAGCGTTAAGCAGTCCGGTCGCCTCGCGGCGTTGTGCAGAGTCCAGTTTTTTGCACTGCTCCAGGCAGTATGCGACCGCAAACACACCGGACTTGAACTGACTAAGGAATTTGAGCGCATTGTCACGACGCTTGAACGCCTCGCGAATCGTGAAAACCAGGGGAAAAACAACCGCGATACTGAACAGCGTGATGTTGATGTCATAGGCGATGTCGAAGTAGTAACAGCCGTAGGTCACACCCACGCAAAGAGCGCTGATCGCCGCCGTCTTGCCGTCAATGATCGCCAGGTATTTATTCACGCCAAGACTAACGTCCCTTCCCCCGGGTTCCTGCCCTCGTCAAGCGAATTGACCTCGCGCGGCTCGATGAGCTGCACGCGATGAGCGCTTGTATTTGCCCTAGATGCTAAACATGCCCCGAGGGAATGTAAACGAAGCATCGCCGAGGCGCTGACCGCGACGATCGCTGCGGCAGCAGGGCTTGGCTTTGCGGTATGGTGGTGCCCCTGACTTTTCTGACTTGTGTGCTGGCCGATGCTTCAAATACTCAGCGAACTGCGATCGCTTTCTCTCCTCGCTTTCAGTCTTTCCATGCTCGTGCTGGGAGGCTGTTCTCGTGAGTCCTCCACAACCGCAACGCCACCTACTGTGCCTCCAGCAAGCTCATCGAACACGGAGCTGGAGCGCCTCGCTCAACGGGCGCAGAACGTTACGATCATCCGCGACGATTTCGGCGTACCCCACATCTATGCGCAGACCGATGCCGACGCCGTATTCGGGCTGCTCTACGCGCAAGCCGAAGACGACTTCCCTCGGGTCGAGCGCAACTACTATTGGGCCATTGGTCGTCTCGCCGAAGCCGAGGGCGAGGATTCACTCTTCAGCGATCTGCGCGCGCGGCTGTACATGACGACGGATGAGGCGCGGGCCGCCTATGCCGCGGCGCCGGCGTGGCTGCAGGCGCTGTGTGACGCCTTCGCCGACGGGCTCAATTACTATCTCGCCACCCACCCCGAGGTGACTCCAAAAGTTCTCACCCGCTTCGAGCCCTGGATGCCCATGTTTTTCTTCGAAGGATCCATCGGCGGTGACATCGAGCAGATCCCGCTCGACGGGATCCGTAGTTTCTACGGTGGCGAGAGTGAAAGCGCGTCGTCCCAGGCACTCCTGAGCTCGGCCGGCGCACCGCGAGACGGCGAGCCCCGGGGTTCCAACGGCTTCGCGATTTCGGGGGAGCATACGCGCTCCGGTGACGCCATGCTGCTCATCAATCCGCATACGTCGTTCTACTTCCGGGGCGAAGTACATGTGGTCAGCGAAGAAGGTCTGAATGCCTATGGCGCCGTGACCTGGGGGCAGTTCTTTGTCTACCAGGGCTTCAACGAGGACACGGGTTGGATGCACACCTCGACCGGCGTGGATTTCATGGACGAATTCGTGGAGGACGTCATCGAAGAGGATGGAAAGCTGATGTATCGCTACGGCGACGAGCTTAGGCCCGTCGAGGTAGGCGAGGTCACGCTGCGCTATCGCGACGGCGACGATCTTGCCGAACGGAGTTTCCCCACCTACCGCACGCACCATGGCCCGATCACGCACGAGCTGGATGGGCGCTGGGTGGCGACAAAAATCAACTGGGACCCGGTCAGTGCGCTTCAGCAGTCCTACGTCCGAAGCAAGCAGGACGGCCACAAGGGTTTCCGCGAGATGATGGATATCCGCACCAATTCCTCGAACAACACGGTGTATGCAGACTCCAGTGGCAACATCGCCTATTACCATGGGAACTTCGTCCCACGTCGCGATCCCGACCTGGACTACTCAAAGCCCGTGGATGGCAGCAACCCTGCGACGGACTGGCAGGGCCTGCACGAGGTCGATGAAATCGTGACGCTGCTGAACCCGGAGAACGGCTGGATACAGAACTGCAATTCCACACCGTTTACCGCGGCGGCGCAGTTTAGTCCAAAGCCCGAAGACTATCCGGTATACATGGCACCGGAGCCGGAAAACTTCCGCGGCATCCACGCCGTGCGAGTCCTGGAAGGCATTTCGGACCTGACCCTCGACAGTCTTATCGATCTTGCCTACGACCCCGATCTCCCGGGTTTCGAGACTCTGATACCCGGCCTGGTTGCGGCGTACGACGATGCCCCGGATGGAAGTGAGAATCTCGCCGACGCGATTGCGGTTCTGCGAGGCTGGGACTATCGCGTTGCCGCGGACTCGGTGGCTATGACGCTGGCCCACTTCTATGGCGAACATGCGCGGCGAGAGGGCTCCGCGCCGGACGGCCTCAGCCGTATGGACACGATCAACTACTACGGCAGTACGGCGCCGGGTGCCGAGCGTCTGCGCCTGTTTGGTGAGACCCTGGCCAGCCTCGAAGCCGACTTTGGCAGCTGGGATCTGCCCTGGGGCGCCGTCAACCGTTTTCAGCGCCTGACCGGCGATATACGACATCCCCACGATGATGCAGCGCCCAGTCGTCCGGTCGGACTTGCCTCCGGTCGTTGGGGAGCCCTGGCGTCTTACGGCGCCCGGCGTTTTCCCGGTACGAAGAAAATCTACGGCACGTCCGGGAACAGCTTCGTCGCCGTTGTTGAGTTTGGCGAACGCGTCCGGGCGAAGACGCTGCTCGCGGGCGGTCAGAGCGGCGATCCGTCATCCCCGCATTTTGACGACCAGGTGGATCGCTACCTGAGCCACGATTTCAAAGAAGTCGCCTACTATCGCGAGGACGTCGACGCGCGGGCGCAGCGCAGCTATCACCCGGGTGAATGACGTGCTCCTTCACCTATCACTGACGGCGTGCCTGGTGTACGAGCGACGACTGCAATCACATGACCAGCGCCTCGGCGTGAACCGAAAGTAGAAGGAAAACCGCTATGCCACCCGTTTCCCGCCGAGAACTGATGCACAGCGCTGCCGTGATCGGCGCCGCCGCGTCCATGCCCGCGCTGGCCCGGAGCGGCGGCGCGAGCTACGACGATATGCTCATTATTGACGCGCTGTGTTTCGTAAGACCATGGGGCGAAGAGGCCTTAGCGGCGCTGCGCACGGCGAACTATTCGGGCATCGTGGAGAGCCTTCCCCGCTCGGATCTGCAAACCGCTATCGACGCCCTCGTGGAATGGCAGGAGCGGGAGCGCGAACACGCAGACGCGGTACTGATCGCCCGGGAGGCCGCGGATTTTGAGCGGGCCCAGGCGAGCGGGCGCACCGCGGTCGTGATGAACTTCCAGGATTCTACGATGCTCGAGGGAGAGCTTGGCAACGTAGATGCTCTCTACGCCCTCGGCATGCGATCGCTGCAACTCACCTACAACGCCCGGAATCTCGTGGGCGACGGCTGTCTTGAGCGTACCAATGCGGGCCTGTCGGATTTTGGTCTCGCCCTCGTGGAGCGCTTGAACGAGGTCGGCGTCCTGATCGACCTGTCCCACTGCGGTCGCCAGACGACGCTTGAAGGCATCGCCTATTCCCGGAAGCCGGTCGCAATTACGCATACCATGTGCGACGCCGTACGCCCGGGCCATCCCCGGGCCAAGAGCGATGATCAAATCTGGCGCTGTGCCGAGAAAGGCGGGGTGATCGGTATGATCGCGCTCGGGTACTTCATCGGTCCGGACCCCGGAGGGAGCACCGGCATAGAGGACTACGCCGACCATATTGAACACGCGGTGAACATTGCCGGTATTGAAAGTATTGGTATCTCCACCGACTTTCCACCCCAGGGAATTTCGCCCTGGGCAACCTATGAGAATTGGTACGAGCCGCGAACGAAGTCCTTTAAACCCAGCTACGAGCTACGCTGGCCGCCCTGGATTCCGGCCCTGGACACGCCGGACCGCTACCGCAATCTCATGGCCGTGCTGGAGCGCCGCGGCTGGAAAAGCGCCGATATCGAGCGCCTCTACGGTCAGAACTGGCTGCGCCTGTTCCGCGAAACGATCGGCTGATCAACCCCACAGCGCGGGCGTGGGCGGGCTCACCAGTCCGCCCTCGGCGAATTCCATGGCGTGCTCGATGTCGCTGGCCAGGAGCAGAGGCCCGTCGATGTCGACAAACTGGCAGAACTGACCGATCACAAAACTGGGAGCCATGGACAGGGAGGTTCCGGTCATATTGCCGACCATGAGCCGCATGCCCGCGTCCCTCGCGGCCCTGACCAGGGCGAGACCTTCCGTGAGCCCTCCGCACTTATCGAGCTTGATGTTCAGGACCTTATAGCGTCGCGCGGCGGCGGGAAACTCGCCCAGGTGAAGGCAGGATTCGTCTGCGCCCAGGGGAACGGGCGAATGGAAGCCTTCCAGGGCGTCATCGGCGCCGCGGGGTAGGGGCTGCTCGATCATGGCGATACCGAGCGCTTCGCAGATGGGTAGATATTCCTGCAACGCGTCAAAATCCCAGGCCTGATTGGCATCGATGATGAGTCGGGCATCGGGCCGTGCCTTGCGGACGGCGGCCAGGCGCTCCATGGGCTCTTCTGCGTCGAGTTTGATCTTCAGGTGCGGAAAGTGTCCGGCTTCAAGCGCGCGCGCGGCCATGATGGAAGCGGATTCCAGGCTGATGGTGAACACGGTGGTCAGCGTTTGGGGCTGAAGCCCAAGCAGCTGCCAGACCGGTTGGCCGGCGCGCTTGGCACGCAAATCCCAAAAGGCGCAATCCAGCGCATTGCGCGCACCGCTGGGGGGCAGGAGATCCTGTATGGCCGCGCTGCTCAGGCGATCATCGACACGCTCCGCGACGGCTTCCAGGTCAGCGACCATGGTAGCTGCCGTCTCGTCGAGGTAATAGGTTCCCACCGCCTCCCCCTGGCCGCGGTGCTCCCCGTCATCCAGGGTCACTCGCACCGTGTCCGTGCTGGTAAATACGTGCCCGGTGATCGCAAAGGGCCGGGCCATGGGGAAAGAGACGACCTCGATGCTGAGCTTCACGGCCTATCTCCCGCACCGCCTCGGGTGGCGAGCAGTTCGTTAAGGATCGGGTCCGTGCCATCGAGCATGGGGTCCACGCAGGGAAGACCGTGCTCTTCCGCCAGCGAGGCGAGGTAGGCCGGGCGCTCATCCGCGGTGATCGAGCTGCAGTTCACACTGATGCCTACACAACGAATCCTGGGATTGGTGAGTCGACCGATGGCGACGGTGCGTTCGATCACCTCCCCGATCGAAGGCAGGGAGAATCCCGGCCAGCCTTCCACCTCGCGCCTTCCTGATGCGTGGCACACCACGAAGGCGTCAGGCTGCGATCCCAGCAGAAGGCCGTGACTGACGGCGGCGTAGCCGGGATGGAAGAGGCTCCCCTGACCCTCAATAACATCCCAGTGATCATCGTCGTTGTCCGGCGACAGGGCCTCTGCCGCGCCGGACAGGAAGTCGGCGACGACGCAATCGATGGGGACGCCGCCGCCGGCAATCATTATTCCCGTCTGGCCCGAGGCGCGGAAACTCGCTTTCTGACCCCGGCGGTGAAGATCCCGCTCCAGCGCCAGGGCCGTGTATTTCTTGCCCAGGGCGCAGTCCGTGCCCACGGTAAGCAGGCGGTTGCCGCTGCGGCGTCGCCCGGTGCCAACGCTTCGATCGGTGGGTGGCGTGCGCACGTCGATGAGTTCGGCACCGCTCGCCTCGACGGCGGCCACGAGCGGCGCAATGCTGGTTAAGCGCGTATGCAGCCCCGCCACCACGTCCAGGCCCGCCCGCGCCGCGCTGCACAGCGTATCGATCCAGGACTCGGGGATGCTGCCACCCACCAGGGCCGTGCCAATCACGAGCGAACGCACGCCAGCGTCCCGGGCCGCAGCAATATCGAGGTCGGGCAGTCCAAGGTCGAGGGCTCCTTGGGAAAGGCGTAGCTGGCCCGCACAGAGTTCGCGCCGCCAATCAACGAGGCCCTGGGCGGTCTTGGCATAGGTGGGGCGTTGTTCATCGCCGAGGAACAGGAGGTACGGCGGACGGAGCGTGATCTGCTGCATGGATAGGCGTTTGCGACTTTACGGCCAGGCGTTTCAGCCGAACGCTTCGAAGAGCGCCATATTGTCCCGCAGGATACGCTGCGTCACCTCCGCGTCGGGTTCCCGGCTCCAGTTGCCGATTTCGAAAGAGCCCCCGAGGAGAATCTCACCGCGGCGCGAAAACATATAGGTCACGTCGCTGCCGCCGCCCACGGTGAGGTAGTCCACGGCGGGGTCGGGGGGAATGAACACGAGCTGTCCCTTGGCCGGCTGCATTTCGTCGTCATTGAACAGTGCCTTGGCCCCGAGACCGGTGCAGTTAAAGATCGTTCTCTCCCGCAGAGCGAGCACCTGGACGACTGTCTTGAAATCCCTTGCCACCATTTTTCCACCGGCAACCAGGAAATCATTGCGCACCCGGCGGAGAAACATGGCCGGTTCAATGATCATCGTTACGGTCTGTTTTACATAGCGTGAAGGGAACGGATGCTCGCCGGGATCGAGGTCACGTACCGAGGTAAAAAGCTCCGGCATCTCGCGTAGGTAGTAGCCGCCTTCCTGCGGTTCTTCCGAGAGGTAGTAGTTCTCGATAAACCGGACGCCGTAGTCGGCGCCCACGAGATTCTGGTAGGCGTGGTGGGAAATCCGCGAAGCGTACTTGAACTGTGCGAGGAACGCGTCGCTGGCGACGTCCTCATCGAAGACCGAAGTGGGCGCCCACTGGCCGCCGCCGACGTTGGACACGCTGTGCCGCGATGGGGCCCGCGTGTAGATCGTAACGGTCCATCCCGCGTCCTGCAGCAGTCTGGCTGTGGTCAGTCCCATGATTCCGGCGCCGAGCACCGCTGCCTCCCCTACCGGGAGGCCCTGCGCCTGGTGCACCGCGAGGGCCGAAGAGCCCCAGGCAAGCGTTATTCCGCCGCCGCCGTGCCCGTAGTTGTGAATAACTTCCTTGCTGTCCATCCGCTCGCGCCGGACCACGAATCCCGAGCGACGGAACGGTCGATGTCCGACTATGACGCGAACTACCCGATCTTCAGAGATGCGGGGGGCGACAAAGGGCTTGCGTGACAACGGTCTTGCGTGCGCTTTCGCGGGAGCGAGTTTAGTACACCCGCCGAGGCCACCCAGCGCTACGGCGCCGGCGGTTGCGCCAAGGGCAACGAGGGCACGACGGCGTCCACGATCGGCGCGGTGGGGCATCGCAGCGGCGGCTCGGATCAACGCTGTGTAGCCAGGGCTTCGTCTATGAAACTGACCCAGGCCGGATTGTTGTCGAAGGTCTCTTCGTCCCACACGGCCAGGAGATCGCGCTGCGCCTGTTCCTCAGGCACGCCTTCACGAAGCACCCGGTACAGAAAGGTAAAGGCGGACGCGCGGAAGTTTGCGAAACAGTGGACCAGGGTCTTGCGTTCGCCGCGCGCATCCATAACCGCGAAGAACAGGTCCAGGTCCGACATGGAGGGTTCCTCGAAGCTCACCGGTATGTTCACGTAATTCAGACCGGCGTCCATCATTGCGTAGGGTTCCTCGGCGTTGCGCTCGGGGTCGGCAATGGCCAGGTTGACCACGAAATCCACCCCTTCCTGTTTCAGTGCAGGGATCTGGGCCGGGTAGATCTGGCCCGAGGTCAGCAGGCTGTCGGAGACGCGATGAAAATTCCGCACGCTCTCAAGTTTGGGATTCTCACGATCAGAAGCTGGGGTTTGGCCCTGGACTTGCGAACACAGGGAGATCACGGCGATCGCCAGGGCCAGCAGGATTGCAATCGAACTGGGCCGTGATCGTGAAAGAGTAGCGAGAGGATTGGTGTGAGTCATAGAGCCGGCCGCCGCGCTTACCAGGAAAGCTCGAGATCATACACGGGCACGATTGCCCTGGCCCGGCCTTTCTCGCCGATCGCTCAAACGAGCGCATCAATCATCATCTCGACCAGTGCCGCGGCTGCCCAGGTCAGCGGCGGGAGAACGATGTAGAGCAGAATGCGCTTCACGCCAGCCAGATCCAGCGGCCAGCCCGGGGCCTGCGCAACGCGTTCGCGCATGTCCAGGATCGTATCCATGTCGCGGAGAGTGGCGGCAGGGACGGAGGCGAGATTGGTGTCCGCGAGTCCCTCGATGCGATCGTCCAGATCCGCGAGGATCTCTTCGCGGCGCCGGCTGATCCGGCGTCGAATGCCGCGTAGTGGTAGGGCGAACGTTCCCACCAGCGCAAGGAGGGACATGGTGGCGCCGATCCAGACGGCATCGCTTGGCTGACCATCGCCGATGAACAGCAGTAAGTAGGCGCACAGGGTCCCGACGATAAACAAAGCGGGACGCAGCGCGGCCGTACCAAAACCGGCGTGGCGCGAGGGGCGCAAAAGGTCGGGCTCCGCCACGGCGCCCAGTCGGGAAAACACCAACGCATTGATGATCAGCTTGGTGAGGGTCATGACCATGAATATCCACAGCGTCACGGTGCCGAAGATCTGGGGGATGAGCACAAACATCGGCAGCCGCAGGTGACCCAGCATTAGCGAATGCATGCAGCCTCCCAGGATGCCTATGCACAATGTGGTGACGACCTGCGCGCGGGTCGCGCGCGTCAGACCCAGTACAAGATCTTCGTGCAGTTCAGCCTTCACACCGAGCACGGCGCCGAGCCGGCGTAGATCATCCGCCGCGCCGTAGAAAACCGGTGCCGCGGCGCCGGTGAGGATGGCGATACTGGCGCCGAAGAACAGCGCCGAGCCGAGAACCTCGCGTTGCTGTCCCGCGTTCATATCGAGAGTGAAAAAAGGTTCCATCACAATCGCGAATATGAGCAGGCCCCAGGCAAGGCCAAAGGCCGGACCCGGTAAGCGACTTAGGCGCTTGAGCCGCAGCAGCGGCAGTTCCGGGCTACGCGCGAGCCGTCGCGCCGCGGCCTCGATGTCCGGATGTAGCTCAGCTGCCAAAAGCGTAGGGCCCCCCACGCTCAATGGCGCGCTGGTACGAATCCCGGCCGTGTATGCGCGTCAGAAAGTCTTCGAGGTTGGGGAACTCGTCGAGGCTGTATAGGAGCTTCGCCACCTGTGTTGCAAAGGACAGCTGGATATCGGCGGCACTGAACTCGTCGTCGACAAACCAGTCGTGTCCCTCAAGAGCCTGATTCATGAAGCCCAGGTGATTGTCGAGCTCGCTGTTGATTCGCGGCTGTAGCGCTTCACCGCCGTCGGGGAGACGGCTGGTGTACAGCTTGAGCATCAGCGGAAGCATGGCACTGCCCTCGGCGTAGTGCATCCACTGGAGGTAGTCCTCGTAGGCGCGTGTACCCGGAATCGGCGCCAGTTCGCCCTTCCCGTAGCGGCGAACGATGTAGTCGATGATCGCACCGGACTCGATGATCGTGTTGCCGTCGTCGGTGATCACCGGCGATTTGCCGAGCGGATGGATGTTCAGGAGTTCCTGGGGCGCCAGATTGGTTTCGGCGTCGCGCTGGTAGTTGCGCACTTCGTATTCGACGCCAAGTTCCTCAAGCAGCCACAGCACGCGCTGCGAGCGCGAATTGTTGAGATGGTGGACCGTGAGCATCGTTCTTGTCTCCTTGCGAGGCCTGGGCGGGATTTCCGGCCGCCCGAGGGCATTGTACTCACAGCCTCGCGGGGCTGCGCGCCGCGCCGCGGCCGCTATGATGGGGTCTGGACAAACATTCGGAGCCCCCACTCATGTCGAGAGTCAAATACGAGCGCAGCGACCGTATTGTCACCCTCACCCTGAATCGACCCGAGCGCATGAATGCGATCGATGAGCACCTTCCCCGGGAGCTGCGCGCTGCCGTGGAGCGAGCCGAGAATGATCCGGAGGTCCATGTGATTGTGCTGCAGGGCGCGGGCAAGGGCTTCTGTGGTGGCTATGACCTTGTCGAGTACGCGGAAGCCGCTGGCGAAATGCACGGCAACCAGGAGATGCCCTGGGATCCAACGCTTGATTTCGCCATGATGGCGCGCAACACGGAGGACTTCATGGCCCTGTGGCGGGCGCGGATTCCCACCATCGCCAAGGTCCACGGCGCTGCGGTGGCCGGCGGCAGCGATATCGCGCTGTGTTGTGACCATGTATTTATGGCAGACGATGCCCGCATCGGTTATCCACCCGCGAGGGTGTGGGGCATTCCGACGCCGATGATGTGGGTATACCGTCTGGGTATCGAAAACGCCAAGCGCATGCTGTTTACCGGAGACCTGATCAGCGGAACGGAAGCCGCGGCCATGGGACTGGTGCAGCAGGCCGTGGCGCCGGATCAACTCGACGCCGCCGTGGCCGCGTTTTGCGATCGCATCAGCGGAGTGCCGAGGAACCAGCTGATGATGAGCAAGCTGGTGGTCAATCAGGCGTACGAAGCCATGGGGCTTTCCAATACCCAGCGCTTTGCGACGTTCTTTGACGGCGTTGCCCGGCATTCGCCGGAAGGACTGTGGTTTCGCGAGCGCGCGCAGGAAGTGGGATTCAAACAGGCGGTGGCTGAGCGCGATTCTGGTGAACCGATCGCGCCGGACGCGAGCAAGCGACTGCCACCGCTCGCGCCCTAGGCGTGACGGGAGAGCGCCTCAGGCTGCGCTCATCTGCTCGTAGGCTCCGCTTTCCCAGGCTTCGCGTAGGGCAAACTTCTGGATCTTTCCCGAGCCCGTCAGAGGAAACTCTTCGATCTCGTACCAGAAACGCGGTGTTTTCTGCGGTGAGAGGTGCTCCCTCAGGTAGTCGAAGAGCGCGTTGCGATCCAGGCTCTGGCCGGGGGCGGGGCGCAGGAAGGCCCCGACTTCCTCGCCCATGCGTGAGTCCGGAAGCCCTACCACGGCGACCTCGCCAACGCTCGGATGTTGGAACAGGAGCTCCTCTATCTCGCGCGGATAGATGTTCTCTCCACCGCGGATAATCATGTCCTTGAGGCGACCTTCGATCTTGCTGTAACCGCGCTCGTCCATGGAGGCGAGGTCACCGGTATGCAGCCAGCCGTCCGCGTCGATGGCTTTGCCTGTGGCTTCGGGGTTCTCAAAGTATTCGAGCATCACGTGGTAGCCGCGGGTGCAGTATTCGCCGAGGGATCCCACCGGAAGCGTCTCGCCCGAATCGACGTCGGCAATTTTGACTTCGACGTTCGGCATCGGCATACCCAGAGTGCCCGCCTTGTCTTCGATGGTATCATCGGGCCGGGTCATGCTCGCAACCGGGGAGCACTCGGTCTGCCCGAACACGATGACGAAGGGCGCCCCGAGCGTGGACTCCAGGCGGCGCACGAGATCCGCGGGCACGGTTGAACCTCCCGAGCAGATGGCTCTTACGCTGGACAGATCGCGCTCCGGAAAGCTTGGGTGTTCGATCATCGCGATCAGCATGGTCGGCACGCCGAGCATGGCGGCGGCCCTATAGGTCTCCATCATCTCCAGGACAAATCCCGGTTCGAACATCTCCACGAGGACCAGCCGTGAGCGTTTGGCCAGTGCAGCGAGGACGCCGCAGACGCAGCCGCCGGTGTGAAACAGGGGCATGATGCCGAGATAGGTCGAACCCTTTTCGGGGCCCATGATCTCGATGGTATGGGCGCCGTTGTTCACGAGACCCCGGTGGTGAAGCAGGGCGCCTTTGGGGAAGCCCGTTGTGCCGGAGGTGTACTGAATCATGCATGCGTCGCCGGGCTGAACATCGGGCAGATCCTTGGCTCCGCTGCTGGCGAGGAACGCGTCCCACTCGCTGAACAGCACCACCTCGCGCAGTTCGGGGCAGTCCCCCCGCACGGCCTCGACATGGCTAAGCATGGGATTTCCCCGGAAATCGGGCAGGAGAAAAATGCCCGCCGCACGTGACTGGCGCAGAACGTATCCCAGCTCATCCGGTTGATAGGACGGATTCACGGTCACGAGCACCACGCCGGCGAGCGCCGTGGCGTATTCCATGATCACCCACTGGGGAACATTAGGCGCCCAAACGGCCACGCGTTCGCCCGGTTCGAAGCGCTCGAGTAGGGCCCGGGCGGCGCGTTCGGCTTCATCGAGTAGTTCCGCGTAGGTCCATTCACGCCGCTGCGCCGGGTCGGGTGCCGCCGCCAGGAGCGCCGTATCGTTGGGGCATTCAGCGGCGGCTTCGCGCAGGGCGCCGCCAATGGTCAGTTCGCGTACGGGAGGATTCGACGGGCCAGCCGCCAGGGATTCGGTGAGCATGTAGCGCCTCGTTTCTTTGAATTAGTGAGGGTGCAGAGCTTTTTTAGCGCATTGACGATGGTTTGTCACAGCGCCACCGAGACCTTGGCTCAGAGCTCAGCGTCCGAAAATCTTCATGAGAGCGGACAAATAATGAACAGGCCTCCGCCGCGCACCGAGGCCCCCCGTACAACTCCGAGTCATGGATGACATGGCAACCGGTCAGGTGGTAGCTGCCTGGACGTTCAGCAGCGGCACGGCATCGCCGACACGCGCCTTCCTACAACGCAAACCCTGAGGATTAACCCCTATGAAGATGATTGATCGCTCCAAGCTGCTCGTCGCAGCCGTATTTTCAGCCTTCATCGCCACGCAGAGCCTTGCAGCACACCACGAGGGTGGTGAAGAGATGGTTACGGCAAACATCGTTGAAGTAGCTGCCGGTGATGCAAGCTTCACCACCCTGGTAGCGGCTGTGAAGGCCGCTGGCCTCGTCGACGTGCTCGCCGGTGAAGGCCCCTATACCGTCTTCGCGCCGACGGACGAAGCTTTCGCCAAGCTTCCCGAGGGCACCGTAGAAGACCTGCTGAAGCCCGAGAACAAGGACAAGCTGGTAGCCGTCCTGACGTACCACGTCGTACCCGGCAAGGTTATGGCGGCTGATGTCGTAAAAATCGAGAGTGCCACGACGGTACAGGGTCAGGACGTGTCGATCGCGGCCAGCGCCGACGGCGTCATGATCGATAATGCCAATGTTGTCGCGACGGACGTTGCGGCTTCCAACGGCGTTATCCACGTCATCGACACGGTGATCCTGCCCAGCTCCTGATCACAGCGCTTGCCCTTAGCACGCAAAGGCCGCTCCTCGGAGCGGCCTTTTTTTTCGTCTGTCGCTGGTATCACGGATTCATTGCAGACTTCGGGGGAGTCGCCGGCAGTCGGACCCCGCGCTAGTCGATGTGCTCGAAGAAGCCGGCCATCTGCCGCACCGAATCTCGAAGCCGGAAACCCGAGCCTAGCTGAATACCCCTAGGCTCCATCAGTGCTGTCCTAGAGACCAGGTCAGCTCCTGAAGGTGCCTGGTCATAGCCCCACGATCCATATGTGCGAGCTCCGCGTGGGTGATCGGCTCTCCCACGTGAACCCGGAAATTCCGACCGATCTTATTCCTCGCTTCGTGGAGAAGCAGTGATGCCCGGAGCGATTCACTGACGCCGCTGGCTAAATGAAACAGGCGGCTGTTGCTGCCGTGAAAGAAGAGCGGCACCACCGTCGCGCCCGATCGGGCAATCAGCTTTGCCGTAAACGTTGACCAGGGGAAATCCTGCAGCGGTCCAAAACCGTGTCGGCTTCGCGTAGCTATACCGCCGGCGGGAAATACAAGCACGACGCCGTTCTCTGCAAGCGTCGCCAGCGCGGCTCGCTTGCTGCGGATGTTGGTGGCGGCGGCTTCCTTGCTGGCACGGAAATCAATGGGGAGGAAGTAGGGGTCGAGGTCGCTGTCGCGGCACAGGAGGGCATGAATCAGAATCTGGAACTCTCCGCGCAGACGGGCAGCGATGTCGCAGAGTATCAGGCCGTCTACGACACCAAAGGGATGGTTCGCGATCAGTACCAGGGGCCCCTCCCGGACAATGGCGGATTCCGGGATCCCACTTAGCGAATAGCGTATAGAAGCAAGTTCCAGCGCGCGGCGAAAGAAGTGCCGCGGATCGAACTCGTCCTGTTTTAGCTCGCGATAGATGCGTTCGACGGCAACACGCCCGCTCAGGCGTTCGATGAGGTCGATGATCCGCGCGCGGGGGCTGCTGTCGCCGGGCTGCACGTAGCTGATGGTGGGAAGTGGAACCGTCCCTGGATCGGCGCCCACGGCGCTGGTGCTTTGCATGGTCATGACCTGAACGCGTTGCTTCACGCTCAGGGTCCGTGGCCTCTATGACAGTTTTATGAAGGAATCTATGCCTCAGGCCGAATCCACGATACGGGCGATGGTACCGGCCTCGTGCGCGCTCCGGCCCTGGGCTGAGTGCTTTACCGCATCGCGAAGCGTGTTCATGAACGCGGCGGTGGACACGCCGATCATGAGTACACCGTTCATGGCCTGGAGCGGCCCGAGCAGGCGCCAGCGCTCGCTCATGACGATGTCTCCGTAGCCTAGGGTCGCGAAATTCACTGCCGAGAAATAGAAGGCGGTAGCGTACTTTTCGAACTCACCGAGCAACTGGAAAAGCAGTGCCCATAGTGCCACCTGGGCCAGGTTGCCGAACACCAGCAGCAACATCACACCGCTCATGACACCCATGGTGGTGAGGAAAGAGGCATTGTCGAGCTGCCGGGCCCGATGGGCGTAATACATCAGGGCGCGGGTCAGCAGTGCGATTTGCAGCCCGAGGCAAAGCGCCATGATCGCAACGCCCAGCGAAAGATTCAGAAGCATGTGGCTCAACCCGTTCGGCAAACCGCCAGCATAGGCAATGTGCCTGCCCCTGCACAGCACCCTTTCCGGACAGGGGCCTGGTCCTAGGCCAACCCGACCGAACACAGGGAGACGGCTGGGATCATGGCCCGGGCAACGGGAATCCCAGGCTCAACCGAGGAAGCCCAGGGGCGGTAGAGGGTTGCTGATGTCGTAAAAACGCCCGATATTGGGAATGACCATTGCGAGTTCGCTGCCACTTACGCCAAACCAGAGGGCGAGCTCGGCGAAGTACTCGTCGGCGGACGTTGTTGGCGCGTAGATACCGCGGCCGACGTCCAGGGGATTGCCTGGATAGATGTCCGGATAGTTTCCGTAGATCTCCCCGCCCTTCACCGCGCCGCCCACTACGATGTGATGTGCGCCCCAGCCGTGATCCGAGCCCCGACCGTTTGAGGTCAGCGTCCTTCCGAAGTCCGAGATTGTGAAGGTCGTAACCCGTTCGCCAACGCCCAGGGCGTCCATTGCCGCCTGAAACTCAACCAGCCCGGTATCGATCGTCGGTAGCATGGCCGCCTGGTTTGCGAGCAGCTCATCGTGGTGATCCCAGCCTCCCACGGTGATGAAAAAGGTCTGGCGCTTCGCACCCAGGGCATTGCGAGCGTTGATCACCCGGGCAATCTGGCGCAGCGCCGCGGAAAACGAACTATCGCTGAAGGACGTGGGCAACTCGCCGGCGCTGTTCAGGGCGTCGACAAAAAACGCCTGGGAGGCCAACGACGCTCCGAAGCTCTCGGCGTACTCCGCTCCCAGGATCTGCGCCTGTGGGCTCGAGAGAATCTCATCTATCGCATCCGTCACCAGGCCACCTCGGCGACCCAGGGCACCGTAGCCATTGAGAGCAGGCGCACCGTCGCCGCTTGCGGAGATGGCATAGGGCACGGTTGTCGCCCCGCTCTGGAAGACATTGTTCCCCGACAGGGAGATGCTCATGGAAACGCCGCCAGGCGTATTGACGGCGCCGAGGAGATCGGCGGCGCGCCCGCCCCAGCCCTCGGCGATGCGCAGGTCCGAGCGCGCGCTTTGCCACTGCTGAATCTGGTCCGAGTGAGAGAACAGGCCCAGGGGCAGGCTCATGAGATCATTCGTGAGACGGCCCGTATCCATGGGTTCGAGCAATGTCCCCGTGTTGGCGATAAATGCCGCCTTGTTTTCCGCGTAGAGACTCTGCAGGCCGGGCATGCCGGGATGCAGTCCGAAGCTGCGGTCGTCGACGCCGGAAGTACTGAGGGGCAGTAGCTCATCGCGGGGCAGCGCCAGATCGGCACGCAGGCTGGCGTAGCCGGCGTGGCTGTCCTGATCCGCGGGTACCAGCATGTTGAAGGAATCGTTGCCGCCGGCCAGAAGGACGCACACCAGGGCTCGGTAGTCGTCCGTGCTACTCGCGGCGTTGCTCTGGGCGAGGGCCATGGGCAGGATGCCGCCGGGCCACATCATGGTGGTGGCGACAGCGCCACGGCGGAGAAAACGACGTCGCGTCAGCATGTCAGCGTTCCACTGCGTAGTCGGGGGAGATGAGAAGAAGCCAGATCGCCGCGCGCACGCGGCGTTCGCGCTCGGCGATGAGCGGTAGCAGGCCGAGGATCGATTGGCGCGTGCTATCGCTCAGCGTGCCGTAGGTGAACATGGCGTCCAGGCGGTCGAGCAAGGCCACGGGGTCGTCTGCGAGGGGTAGGTAATCCTCAAGCGTTAGCGTGGCCACGCTGAACGGTGCCTCGCGCAGGTCGTTCACCACATCGCCAATCACGCCTGCCTGCAGGAGATTGGAAAACTCGATGACCGTATTGCTGTTGAGGATCTGGAACTCCGGTGCTACCAGGCCGGCTTCGGCGATGGGTCCAATCGGCTGGTAAGCCGGCAGGTAGAAGTTGAAGACGCTCGGCGCGGACAGCGGGTGTTGCTGTGCGCGTTGTTCCAACAGCACCCCCGCGTTGGCGTACACATCATCCGGCGAGGCGAGGCCAAGCTGGCGCAGCATCGCCGTGTAGCGAAGCACGGGCTCGCGAAGCTTGCCGAAGTGTTCGATGCTCCCCGCAGGCGCCAGCGCCTCCGGATCCAAGAGTATGGAGCGAAGGACGGCCCGCATGTCACCCCGGGCGCCTTCGCCATTATTGTTGAACGTCTGCGTCACCCGCTGCACGTAGGCCGGCGACGGGTTACTCGTGACCAGGCGTTGAATCAGCTGACGCCCGATAAAGGGTCCCACATTGGGATGCTGGAAGAGGGCGTCGATCGCCAGTTCGATGTCTTCCATGCCCGGAAGGCCGGCCGGTATGGTCGTCTCGCCGAGTATCAGTTTTTCGTCCTGGTCGTGGGCGCGCTCGAACATACGCATGGGTTCGCGAAACTCCGCCCGCCGTGAGCCGAAGCGACGGTTACTGCCGCCGAAGGAGAGCCCGGTAAACACCCGGGCGAGCTCCCGGACATCATCGTTGTCGTAGGTGGGCCGCGGACGACCGTCCTGATCCAGGACTTCGCTACCGTCGGTGTTCAGCTCAAACAGCCCGATGCTGAACAGCTGCAGGACTTCCCGGGCGAAGTTTTCATCGGGGAAGGTTCCGAGCTCCGGATCAGCCTTGGCGTTGTTGATATGACTCAGGTAAACGCCCATGGAGGGGTGGAGGGCCACGCCGCGCAGCAGATCTTTGAAGTTGCCAAAGGCGTGGGTACCCAGCATGTCCACGTAGTTACTGATTCCGTGGGGATCGAGGTTCAGCGTGTTGACCGTATCGGAGATCACGAAGATCTGTGAGAGCGCGTAGGCCACGCGCTGGCGCAGCTGGTCTTCGGCGCTGACGGCGATACGCCACCAGGCGATGCGGCTGAACAGTGACGTAAGGGCGTTTTCATTGATAGCGAGATCATCGAACGCCCCGGCGTCGCGATAGGCCAGCAGTTCATCGACGACATCGTCGTGGTAGCTTTGCGGCTGACTGAACTGCTCGTCGATCCAGGCTTGAGGCCCCAGGGTCTCGACGTGCCAAATTGTCGCGAGGTCCGCGCCGAAGGTGGATCGCGACGCAAGCCGCGATGCGTCAAGAAACTCCGGGGACGCGCCGTGCGCCGGTACCGCGATCGGTATCCCAAGGATCAACAGCAGAACAAGGACAGCCCGCCCCGGTGCAGCCGGAGCACCGCTCTGCGGCCTTGTCGCTAGGGAACTCCCTCGTCCCAGTCCTCGCCCACGTCGAAGGGATCCTCGTTCGCTGCTTCGCCACGCGCTTTCTTCGCCGCGGTGTTGCAGGCGCTGACCGCCGGACGAGCCGCGCGATAGCTGCCAATGAGGCGGCCCTTGATCGAGAGACGCTGGGTAAGGGTCAGGCCTTCGCCGTAGAGCAGCTCGGAACTCAGATCGCGCGTATCCGCGCTCATGGTTACGGCGCATTCGTGGAAGGGCTGCACGGCGCGCAAAGCCCTCTCCTGTGCGTCGTGGTACATAAAGACCTGCAGATCATCGCCGAAGTAGATGAAATCCACGTTTCCATTCTCGTCGAGGTCCGCAACACAAACCTCGTAAATGAGAAACGATTCACAGCGATGCGATCCGACGAGCGTGCTGTCCGGCTGGGTCGCGCAGCCGGCGATGACGGCGAGGGCGATAGCGATGAGCGAGTGGCCGAGTATGGCCTTGCATGTCGGGAGTAGGGGTATGTCGTGAGCACGCGCCACGAATGCGGTCTGCCGTGTTGATCTTGGGAATAGGCGCCGGACGAAGCTGCCAATCCTTGCCGTCGTCCGCGTACCGGTATGATAGTGATTTCCCGCATGGCTGTCGTGATCCCGGTCACATTCTCTGGCGCCTTGTACGGGGCAGGCTGAACAATCCGTCGCAGTACGAGGAGGATATTTTTGACCGAAGAGATGGCTACCAGGGCGCTGCTGATATGCGGCAACCGGAACTATTCGTCCTGGTCACTGCGCGCCTGGCTCTGCCTGCAGCGCGTGGGCCTTGACGCCGATGTCACGGTGCTGCCCATGGATACGCAGGAGTTTGACGCCCGCATTGGTGAACTCTCGCCGACGCGCCGAGTGCCTGTGCTCAGGTTGGGGGATCTATGGGTGTGGGATTCCCTGGCGATTGCCGAGACCGTCAGCGAGCGCTTCGCAGAGGGTCGACTGTGGCCCGCTGATGCGCACCTGCGAGCGCTGGGCCGGAGCGCGGCCGCGGAGATGCACAGCGGTTTTGCCGCGCTGCGCGACGCTCTGCCCATGAACTGTCGCGCCGAAAACCGCCGAGTTGACATCAGCGCGGCGGTGCAAGGTGACATAGACCGAATTGAAACGCTCTGGAGTGAGCTTCGCGGGCGATCCGGTAGTGACGGCTGGCTGCTCGGCGGCTGGAGCATCGTCGACGCCATGTACGCGCCGGTTGTACTGCGTTTCCGCGCCTACGCGGTCGAGCTCGCAAGTTCCACCCGGGAGTACTGCGATAGATGGCTCTCCGATCCCGATCTGCGCACCTGGATCGATCTGGCCCAGCGCGAAAGCTGGACGATTGACCATGAAGAAGTAGGCGAGCCTTGATCATATCGGTCTCTGTGGTGAGGTCCGGGCGCACGCCAACGGGTGCCCACGGCCTGTACTGGGGGCAGAGAAGGTGACCGACCCTTTTGCCGGCGTCAGCTATTCGGGCTACGAAGTATCCGCACTGGAAGAGGGCGCGGACGTGCTTGGAGAGCGCTACGAGCGTTCAGGATACCTATACCTTCCCAACGCCCTTCCCCGGGAACTCACGCAGCCGCTGCTCAATGACCTGCTTGCCGTCCTGTCGCCGCGCATCTGCTGGGACGGTGACAGAGCAAGACCAACGCTGCGCAGCGAGCCGTTTTTCGAGAGTGATCCGGTCTGGGATGCGGTGTATCCGGACATCCAGGCCCTGGAAAGTCTGCACCGACTGTTTCACGCTCCCCAGACCGACCGAGTAATGGCTCTTGTTGCCGGTGAGCGTAGCTTCGTCTATCCCATGAAGATGGCCCGAATCGCCACGCCGGGAAAAATCGGTTTCGAGACGCCGCCGCACCAGGATGCGTTTTCCCATCATGCCGGACCGACCATGGCGGGCATGTGGGTGGCTCTGCACGACGTGGATGAGCGCATGGGTCGCCTTACGCTGTTGCCGGGTTCCCACTTGCGCGGCGTGCGTCCCGTTCATGAAGCCGTCGGAGTAGGTGGGGTGCAGTGTGAAATCTACGATGACGAACGCCTCTGGCACGTCGGGAACGTGAGCGCCGGGGACGTGATCATTTTTCATTCCCGCACCG
>JBCBTK010000030.1:0-53398 GCA_039818725.1 Pseudomonadota bacterium | reverse complement strand
GCGATGTATTCCTGCATCGCGGTGATGATGGATTCGGGGTCGTCGTTCGGAAGGCCTCGATACTCCCAGAGGAACTCGCAGTGGCTGGGAAGAATATTTACCGCCGTGCCACCGTTGATGGTGCCCACCTGGACCGTGGTCCAGGGCGGTTCGCAGCCACTGCGAGTTCCTCTGGGAGTATCGAGGCCTTCCGAACGACGACCCCGAATCCATCATCACCGCGATGCAGGAATACATCGCGAACGAGATAGTGCCGGACCTGCGGGAGTTTGCGCCGGATGCGTCGGTGGAGACCACGCCGATCGCCCGGGTACCCCCGTTGATGCCCGACCCGGAAGCAAAGGCGGAGCGCTGGGTGCGGGAACTCCGGGGCGTCCGCGAGGGCGGCTCCGGGGAGGTCTCGTTCGCCACTGAGGCCGGCAGCTTCCAGCGCGCCGGCATCAGCAGCGTGGTCTGCGGGCCGGGCTCGATCGATCAGGCCCACCAGCCCAATGAATTCATTGATCCGACGGAGCTCACGCGCTGCGAAGCCATGATCGACGACGTGTTCGCCTATCTCTGCCGATCCTGACAGGGTGATCCTGGCTCTGCCGGTCCCGGCGCTGCCCCGTCGGGTGCGACCGGCCCCGGTGACGTCGAACGGAGCCTGACTGCAACGCGTTGTGCTCCTGCTTTAACGGCCGCTTGATTAACGCCGGATTGCCTCGTCCCAAAATGCGTCTCTGGAGGTGCTCGTGTACGCCACTCTCTCTTCCGCCCTGATCTCCATCGCGGTCTGCCTGCTGCTGGTGAACCCCGCGCCGCGAGCCACTGCCCAGGAGGCGGCCTACCCGCTGCAGATGAGCAGCGACCGGGTCAGTCACCGTCCGGAAGTGCCCGGTCCCAACGGGCTCGTGACCGCGGGTCATCCGCTGGCGTCCATGGCCGGTCTGCGCATACTCATGAACGGTGGCAATGCCGCGGATGCCTCCGTCGCGGTGTTGGCTGTACTGAATGTGGTGCGACCTCAAATGTCGGGCGCGGGCGGCAACGGCTTCTTTACCTACTACGACAGCGCCGACAAGACGCTGCAATCGCTCAACGCCACCGGCGCAGCCCCTCTGGCGCTAGACGCGAGCGCGCTGGACCCGGAGCAGCTCAACAAGGGCATTCATGCCGGCGTGGTGCCCGGGCTGTTCGGTGGCTGGGTAGCGCTTCTCCAGAGATACGGAACGCTTTCACTGACCGAGGTGCTCGCACCGGCCATCGACTACGCCAGGAACGGGCATCCTGCCGAGGAGTCCGTAGCCCGAGCCATAGAGGCCGCGGAGGAACTGTTCCGGGAGTTTCCTAGCAGCGAAGCCATGTTCATGCCCGAAGGCCGACCGCCGCATACCGGTGAGAAGGTCACCATGCCCGATCTGGCCCGGACCTTTGAGCGAGTGACCGCTGCGGAACAGAAAGCGCTGGAGGGAGGCGCCAGCCGGACTGAAGCCCTGCAGGCCGCGTTCGATCTCTTCTATCGCGGTGAGATCGCAAGGGAAATGGCCGCGTTTTACCGCGAAGCAGGCGGTCAGTTTACGGAAGAAGACTTCGCCGCCTACGAGCCCTTGTGGACCAGCCCGGTACACGCGACCTACCGGGGCTACGACATCTACACATCTCCTCCGACCTCCCGCGGAGGCATGGAAGTGCTCATGCAGCTCAAGCTGGTAGAGGGCTTCGACCTTGCCGCCATGGGCCGGGAAGACCCGCGCGCGCAGCATCTCCTAATCGAGGCCATAAAGGTTGCCAAGGCGGATATCTACCACTTCGTTGCCGATCCAAAACGTCACGCCGTACCCGTAGATGGCATGCTGGCGGCGAGCTACGCCGAGCGCCGGCGCGCCCTGATTGATCCGGCCGAAGCGATGACCTTCCCCGGACCGGGCCGCCCCGCGGGTGAAGCCTCAGCAACCACGAGCACAGTCCGGACGAAGGGCCCAGGCGATGAGCTTGCGGAAACCAGCGTACCGGGCAGCACCACGAGCTTTTCCATCCGCGACTCCGATGGCAATGTGATGGCGGCCACGCCAACCCACGGGGGCTTGTTCGGTACCGGCGTCGTGGTGGGCCGCACCGGGCTTACCTTTAATAACGGCACGCGCATCGGCTCCACGTCACCGTACCCGGATGACGTGAACTACGCCCGAGGTGGGCAGATTCCCATACTGAACAACTCGCCGATCATTGTGATGAGGGATGGCGAGTTTGTAATGGCCCTGGGGACGCCGGGCGGCGAAACCATCGGCCAGACCCAATTCCAGGTGCTGGTCAATGTGCTGGATTTCGGCATGCCGGTGCAGGCGGCGATCGAAGCGCCGCGTTTCAGCTTATTCGCCGAACCGAACTTTTATAAGGAAGGCGCAAACATCACCGTACGCTTCGAAGATCGACTGTCGCAGAAGCAGTACGACGACCTGAAGGCCATGGGACATGACTTGCTTCTGGCGCCCTCCTTCTCCCTTGGCAGCATCCAGGCGATTCTGAAGAACGAGGAACTGGGAACCGTCACCGCTGGCGCCGATCCGCGCCGGGCTGCGCAAGCGGTTGGCTGGTGAGCTGACGCCTCGTCTTCGGATAGCAAAGTCTTGTGATGTCGGAGTTCGGAACCTCGCCTCAAAAACGCGACCCGTACGGTGTTACTGGTCCGTGGCCGCCGCAAGCGGCTTCAGCGGAAACGGCTCGGTCACCTCGACCACCGTATTCCGCACGACACCAACCTGCTCAATCTCAACCTCGACCACATCACCTGCCACCATCCGCCCCGGATTTTCATCCGTCGAGGGCACCGTGCCGGTATAGATCAGGTCCCCGGGCAGCAGCGTGATGTACCGCGAAAGATAGGAAACCAGACGGGCCGGACTGTTGATCATATTGCTGGTCCGGCCATCGCCCACCACGACGTCGTTCTGTTTGATGGTGATCCGCAGATCACTGTAGTCGATACCGGTGACGATGGATTTGCCCAATACCGCCCAGGTATCCGGTGACTTCGACAGCATCTTTGTGGGTATGTTCGGATCAGACCGGGGCCAGCTGCTCCCCTCAACCATCCGCATGCCTTCGCTGTACCAGGTGTTCTCACTGACGTCGTTGCCCACGGTCACGCCAAAGATGTAGTCGGGCGCATCTTCCACGGAAATGTGGCGTCCCTTCTTGCCGATCACCAGAACGAGCTCCCCTTCCCAGTCGAGGTTCTCCGCCTCTGGATAAATCTCGATATCACCGTTCCAGGTGTTCAGAGACGTGGGGGACTTGGTGAACCACCGGGGGTGCAAAACGGTGGGGCGTGGACGCCCGGAATCGGCTCGCCAACTGGTGTTTCCAGCGACTCCGACCACGTGCGTGACCGACCTGGGGTCGACCGGCAAGAGAAGAAATACCTTCGCCAGATCCTCGGTACGGCCGGTGGGCTGGGGATTTCCGAAGAGATCTCCATCGAGCTCATGAACGGTCTCTCCGTCGAAGATGCCGTAGGAGGTCGTCACACCGTCGGTATACCTGATGTAGCGTGTTGCTTCCTGTGCCTGTAAACACGAGGGCAACACGTACAGGAGCACCGCGGCCACGACGACCGCCGCCCTACCAGACACTTCGCTCCGTAGGGAATGCTTCATATTATTGTTTCCTTACACCTTGGATTGGCAACGCAGTACGCATCGCGGACAGTTGATACAAGGTAACACAGCTACAGAAACTGCTTGCTGCAATTCCGAAGATCTACCAGAACCGGGTCTCCACCATGAGGATCATGGACATGCCAGCGGCCGCACCGGACACAAACAGATTCCACTCCCGGTGTTTCACGCTCAGGACGTTGAGAAACAGAAACGCGGTTCCTACGATTACAGCGACCACCAATAGCTGGCCGAGTTCGATACCCAGGTTGAAGCCCAGGAGCGGCAGAGCAATCGAAGAGTCGCCCATCAGCAGGGCGCGGAAGTAGTTGGAAAAGCCCATGCCGTGGATAAAGCCAAAAAACAGGGCCATGGCGTAGTTCAGCCCCATGCTCGAAGGCTGCCCAGTGGGCTGGCGACTGATCACGTTATAGATAGCCGTGAGCAATATGGTAGTGGGGATGAGGAATTCGATGACGGACGACGGGATCACAATGGTACCGAGAGCGGCCAGCGCCAGCGTGATGCTGTGGCCAATCGTGAACGCCGTCACCAGGATTACGATGTTCCTCCACTGCTCAATGCGGTAGACCGCGCACAGGGCGACGAGGAACAGGATGTGGTCGTAGCCGGCCAGATCGGAAATGTGCTGAAAACCGAGCTGGAGATAGAGGGGGAAGCGATGCATGGCGGGCTCGGCTCAGAACTTCAACTCGTGCACCGGGGTTTTCTTGTTGAGCATCAGGCTTCGGGAATCACCGTTGACGTGAACGTAGACGATGTTGCTCTGATCAAAGAACAGGTCTGTGAAAACGGCATTCTTGATTTCCAACGTGCTTAGCGGCTGCTCCTGCCGATACTCAAACAACACGCCGAGGGCGACGTTATCGCCCTCGCCGCTAAGCTGCTTGCTCTTGATCTGAAGGTCGATCTGCTTTCCGTTGGCCTTTACGTAGAAGAACTGGTTGAGATAGCCCAGAAGCATGCGTTCCGCATCGGGCGATTCGTTGGGCTGGCCGAAGCCCAGGACGGTGCTATCGGGATCAAACACAAGCGCTTCGTTCACATCCATGAGAAACAGGCGAAGACTTATGGTCAATAGCTGCTGTTCAGCTTCGTACTCGATCTCGCTGAGCGACAGTCGCAGCGGATGCGAGGCAGCACCGAAGCACTGCCCCAGGAACACTAGAATCAGCAGGCAATGGCTCGTCAGTCTTGGGCTCGACGGTCTGCTCGACGGTCTTGGGCTCGCCAGTCTCGGGCTCCGCACCTAGGTGAGGCTTTCGGCCTGGATCTTTTCGGCTACGGCCTGGACGTCACGGAACACCCGCATCAGATTGCCACCCCAGATTTTCGCGATCTGTTCCTCGCTGTAGCCACGCCTCACGAGTTCGATGGTGATATTCATCACCTCGCTGGCATCGAAAACACCTTCGATGCCGCCACCGCCGTCGAAGTCGCAGCCGATCCCCACGTGATCTATGCCGGCAACTTCTACGATGTGATCAATATGATCGACGACGTGCTTTACCGTAGCTGACGGATTGGGGAATCTTTCGTTCACTTCATTGAAGGCCTGTCGCATCGCGGTGCGTTCTTCCGGCGTCATTTCGCTGACCGGCTTCATACTCTCCCGAAGCTCAGCCAGGGCGGCTTCGCGCTCGGGATTCTCCGGAATGTCGCGGAGATAGCCGGCAAGCATCGTCAACTGAACGACGCCCCCGTTCTCGGCCATGAGCCTGAGCATCTCATCCGTCATGTTGCGTTGGTGGTCAGTCACGGCTCGAGCGTTCGAATGACTCGCAATAATCGGAGCCCGGGAGACCGCGATGGCGTCGTAGAAGACGTCGTCACTGCCATGCGACACGTCGACCATGATGCCGAGGCGGTTCATTTCCTTCACCACCTCCTCGCCAAAACTGCTGATGCCTTCGTGTTCGGGACCGTCGTCGTCGGTCGCTGAGTCCGCCAGGTCATTGTTCGTAGAGTGCACGAGGGTGATGTAGCGCACGCCCTTGTCGTAGTAGAGCTCTACATTGGAGATATCGCTGCCAATCGGATACCCGTTTTCAATCCCGAGATAGATGGCTCGCTTGCCTTCCTTCTCCAGTTCGTAGGCATCTTCGGGATCAAGGGCGAGCCCCACGATATCGGCATTGGCCTCAGTGGACGCAACCACGGCGTCGATCATCTGCAGGCCGAGTTCCTTCGCGCGAGTATTGCCGTCGTCGTCGCGGATATCCTGAGCAACGAAGGCGGCAAAGAAGATTGCGTCGAGACCGCCCTCTTTCATTCGCGGATAGTCCACCTTGGAGCCCGTTTCCCGGGGATCATGGCGCTCAGCCATATCAAATCCCGGCTCGATCATGCGCAGCGGCGTGTCCGCATGGGTATCGAGGGTGAGCACGCGATCGTGAATCGCGAGCGCCCGAGCCACCAGTTCTTCCTCTGTTTCTGTTTCCGTGGCCGGTTCGGCGTCAACTACCGGCTCGGTAGTCGGCGTTTCTGAATTGCACCCGTACAGAAAGGCACTGAGCACGAGTAGGAAGGACAGACTCCGGGATTTGCAGATCATAGTTGACAGGCCGTTTGACGAAGACAGGAGAAACTCGGGTTCAACAGCAGCGCGCACGAGACCGCGGCGCAAGCGCTCGTCTCGGTTACGGAATTTGCTGTGGTTTGGGTCAGCTGCCGCTCGGTGATGGGCGCAGCGACGCCGTGGTTGGCGCCATGTTAACCCGGCATCAGATGTGGAGTAAAAACCTTCGTAAACGAAGAAAAACAACGGTTGGTGGAATACGCCGGCCCCGGGATATCGGGGCGCGGGCGCTCATCCGTCGTCAGCTGTCAGCAACAGCACTTGTCCTTGCAGCATTCACAGGTCCCCTTGCGGCAGCACTCTGTGTTTTCGCATTCGCAGTCGCATTTTTTGTCAGTCATCAGATTTCCCCTCTTGTCATTGAAGCTAGCTCTCGATTTGATCCGCCAGCGCTCTCAGTTTCTGCGCTATGGCAGTTTTGTTCAGCGAGTACGTTCGCTCGCGACCCTTCTTCTCTACCTGGACCACGCCTTCCTGCGCCAGTACCTTCAGGTGGCGAGACGCCACGGATGCATCAACACTACAGCACTCACACAAGCACATGGCATTGCGCGGACTGCTGCATTCGCAGAGCTCGTACACCATCGACAGACGGTTGTATTCGCCCAGGGCTTTCAGCAGCCTCGCAAGTTCTTCACGTTCGCGTGTGTCCATGCGAAATATTTGCTTATTTGCGCAAATATGTCAACGACTGCTTGATGCAGGATTAGTCCGCGGCCGCTCGATGCAATCAATCGCTTTCTGAAGGCGTCAGGATCAAGGTGGTGACTGCAGCGGCCTGGGCCGCCGCTCGGCTTAACGGAGTAGGCGTGGCTTTCTCAGCGTGCCAGTCCGCAATCTGACTGGCGTAATGTTTGTGCAACACCCGAGCGGCCACTCCTCCTGGCAGAGCGGTCGCAATTTCTTCGCCTTCAGCCATATCGCTGACGAGGTTAAACGACGCAAAAAACGCCGTATCGAAGGGTTCGCTGAATTGGTAGCGCGCGCGCCGCAAGGTCTCTCCACTGCCGGACATGGCGTAATCACCACCACCAACCCATGTGCTGCCAAGACCCGAGCGTCGCATCGGGCTGACAAACCTCAGGCGGTGCTCGTCGCCCCAGGTGGCGTCGCTTGCGCGTTCTGCCAGGCGGGCACTTGCGGCGTGCGCCGCGGACGCTACCACGTCGGACAAGGTTTCCACCCGCTCGGCCGTATCCACATCGTCGAACCAGATTGAATCGCTGCCAGAGACCATCTCGTCAAAGCGCTCCTGCCAGAAGTACCAGCTACCCAACAGCTCCGCGGAAAGTGAGTCACCGAGCTCGTCCCGAAACGTCTCCCGCGCCAGTTCCTGATAAAGAGTCTGGTACACCAACGGGGCCCGATCCTCGGCGTTGTCTTCATGCGACCAGCCAGCCAGGCTGTCGGCCATTTCCTCGTAGCCCGCCGAGCGCAGGATCGGCACGAGCTGTGGCGCCATGCGCGCCGCCTGCAGATTCTTAACGTCATGCATGTAGGCCCAATGATCGTCGACGCTGACGGCGTCGTTGCCATCCAGCAGTTCGACAAGCCGACGATAGCGATAGGACGGAGAGAAATAGGTCGAGTACGTGTAGGGATAGCCGGTGGGTCGCGTGTCGTGATTGGCTGTTCCGGTCCAGCCTCGCCGCGGATTGAACTCACCGGGCATTTCGTCCTTGGGAATCCACGAAACCCAGTAGGGGCCGGCCTCCGTTACCGTTACCGGAAGCAGGCCCTCGCCGATGCGGCGAACGGGTATCCTGCCCGTGGCGCGGCGACCGAAGTTTCCGCCCACATCCGCAAAAACGACGTTGAACATGTTGATGTCGATCAGTTGTACCGCAGCGTCGACCTCGGCGGCGGAACGGGCGAAAAGCAGTTTGTCGTAGCCAATCTCCGGCCCGAACGCGGTCGCGGCGTTCCACTTGAGGGACAGCACGCGATCCCCGAGATCCAAGATACCGTGATCCGACACCACCGGGCCGCGATGGGTCGAGCGAACGGTAATGCTTTGTTCGCGGAAGCCGTCCTCGGCCTCTTCATCGCGGATGCGAATGATTTCCTCGCGAGTATCAAAGGGAACCCGTAGATCGCCCTCCAGGTAGTGGTTCTCGCTTTCTGGGTCCATGCGTTCGATAAACAGGTCCTGAACATCTCCGTAGGCGTTGGTCACGCCAAAGGCAACGCGATCGGTGCGACCCACGATGATTCCCGGGAGCGCAGGCAGGGCGACCCCGGCCGCGTGAAAATCAGGTGTGCTTAGGCCAACGGGGTACCACACGCCCGGCAACAGACGCGCGTCCAGGTGCGGATCGTTGACGACCGTGGCCGCTCCGCTGGCCGACCGTTGCGGGCCAACAACCCAGTTATTGGAGCCCAGGTGAAGCGGTGCCAGCTCCTCGTAAAGCGCTGCGGGCGCAACCTGCGATGCCGGTTTGACTCCCGACGGCGCACCATCCCGGGTTTGCGTCGACGCAAGCAGCTCGGAAAACCGCGCGGGCAGCGCCTCGGGTTCGCGATCCGGATTGACATTGATGGGCACCAGACTGGACGCCTTGGCCATACCGACCGCGTCGACCAGCGCCAGCGCTACAGCCTCCACTTTCATATTCACTGAATGCTGCAGCGCGATGTACTGCAGGATCAGGGCCGAATCCTCCAGCGTCCAGGGCTCGGGGGTGTGACCCAGCAGCGCCAGCTCCAAAGGAAATTCGTCCTGCTGCGTTGCTATGTAGGCATTCAGTCCTTCCAGGTAATCGCCGAAAAACTGTTTGACCTCGGGAGAAAACTGCGCCGCCATGAGCCTGGCGTTGTAGGGAAGTCCCAGCACGCGCATCTGGACATCCGACGGTATCCCGCCTTCGCCAATCAACTCTGACAGGCGCCCCTGGGCGAGTAACTTGAAGTACTCCATTTGAAAGATGCGGTCCTGCGCCGTGATGAAGCCCTGCGCACGCAACATGTCACGACGATTTTCCGCGGCGATATGGGCAATTCCGCGCTCATCCCGGGTTACGGTGACGGCGGCGCTCAATGCCGGCAGCTCCAATCTCCCTTCGGTCCGGTAGTCGTTGATCCCGGTCACCCAGAATGCAGCACCCACCGTCACGGCTGACAGAACCAAAACTGGGGAGATCCACTTACGCATTGATTGTTCCTCACCTCTACTGCTTCACTACCAAGCTACTGCAGCGATGGCCGTCTTGGCTGCGCCGTGGCGAACGATCGCCATCGAACGCCCTTCGGTCAAGCGGCCAGCCGTGTCTCCCTCTTGCGGCTAACGGAGCGTCCCACCGGGTTTCCTTGAACGCTGTACACTCTGATCCTATATACGGTACAGCGTCTTACCGGAACGCCCAGCGCGCGCACGCGTTGAGAGAGGAAGCGGGATAGAAATGACGGCCGGCACTGTCGCGCAAGACAACGACACGCTTATCTTCGGGCATCCCGCAGGTCTGATGACCCTCTTCTTCACCGAGATGTGGGAGCGCTTCAGCTACTATGGCATGCGCGCCCTGCTGGTGCTGTACATGACCGACTCGGCGCGCCGCGGCCTGGCGATCGATACGGAAACCGCGGGCGCGATCTACGGCTCGTACACTTTTGGCGTCTACGCCCTTGCCTTGCCCGGCGGCTGGATAGCGGACCGCTTTCTCGGCCAGCGACGTACGATACTTATTGGCGGAATCGTGATCGCCGCGGGCCACTACACCCTGGGTCTGCCGCTCATCCTCGAGGGGTCGGAGTACTGGTCCTTCTACCTGGGGCTGGTTCTCGTAGTCATTGGCACGGGCCTTTTGAAACCCAACGTCAGCGCGATCGTCGGGGAGCTCTACTCGAACGATGAGCCCGCGCGTCGCGACGCCGGATTTTCCATCTTCTATATGGGAATCAATCTTGGTGCCTTCCTCGGCCCCATACTCTGTGGCTGGTTCGCGGAGTCCATCGACTGGCATGTCGGCTTCAGCCTGGCGGGCATAGGCATGACCCTTGGCCTCGTGCAGTACGTCCGGGGAGGGCATCGACTTGCGGGCGTCGGGGCACCGCCACCCCGCCCGGACTCAGCGCAACCGTCGTCGAAGTTCGCCTGGCGGTCACTACTGGCCCTCGGCTCTATCGTATCCGTGGGACTTCTGGTTTACCTGCTGGACATGAGCGGGCTGCTCAACGTCACCGTGGTGGGTGTCGCGCAATCCACCGGAGTGATTGTAGTCATCGTCGCCGTCGTTTATTTCTCGGTCATCCTGCGCTATGGCTGCGAGGACGCCATCGAACGACAGCGCGTTTCGGTGATTTTTGTGCTGTTTTTGGGGTCCGCCATTTTCTGGTCTGGTTTCGAGCAGACCGGGTCCTCGATGAACCTGTACGCAAGGGATTTTACCGATCGCATTTTTTGGGGCTGGGAATTGCCGACGACGTGGCTGCAGTCGGTGAACGCCATGTTCATCGTCCTGCTGGCACCCTTCATAGGAATGCTCTGGCTCCGGCTCGGTTCTCGCAATCCTTCGACTCCCGTGAAGTTCGCTACGGGGCTGCTGATGCTCGCCGCGGGCTTCTTCGTGCTTGCCTGGGGCGCCCTCCGACTGCCCGAAGATGCAGCGGCGAGTCCGGGCACTGGCGCGGCGGTCACATGGCTTGTGGTCACGTACTTTTTCCATACAGTGGGCGAACTCGCGCTCAGTCCAGTCGGACTGTCGAGCGTTACCAAGTTGGCACCCAGGCGTCTGGTCGGACAGATGATGGGGACCTGGTTCATGGGCACCGCCCTTGGCAACCTCCTCGCGGGACTGGTCGCCGGTCAGATTGCGACCCTGCCGCCCTCACAGCTGTTCGCCGTGTCTGCGAGCATCGCGGCCGGAACGGGGGTAGTGTTCATGCTCTGCGCACCGTTGATCAAACGGATGATGCACGGCATCCGGTAACTGCGACAGAGAGGTAGAACCATGGGTAAAGGTATTGGCGGCGCGAACCCCCTGGAGGTTTTGGCGGGTATCACACCCTGGTCGCAGCAGGCTCCAGCGATCTCAGAGCAGGAGTATGCCGACCGATACCGCAGGGTGCAGGAACTCATGTCGGAGTCGGAGACAGACGCTCTGGTACTCGGATCCAATGCCAATGTGCGCTACTTCACCGGCATCACCTGGGCCGGAGGCACCACCGACCGACTGTTTGTTTGCATCGTGCCCAGGAAAGGGGCGCCATTCTACGTCTGCCCGAAGTTTGAAGAGGGAACCTTGCGCGCGTCCTGGCGCCAGGAGGGGGAGTCCTGTCTCTGGCAGGAGCATGAGGACCCGTTCGACTACTTTGAGGCTGTACTGGCGCGCATCGAAGCCCGGAAAATCGCGATCGATCCTGGTATCCCCTTCTTCTGGGGGGAAGCCATGCGCCAGGCGGCGGGCACTCGGGAGTTCATTGATGCGACGGCGTTGGTGGATGCGTGCCGGGTTCAAAAATCGCCGGCAGAAATCGCTCTCATGCAACAGGCCAAGGACATGACCCTTGAGGTGCACAGGCTCACGGCCAGCATCCTTTCCCCGGGCATATCCACCACCGAGGTACGTGCCTTTATCAGTGACGCCCATCGGGCCATGGGCGCCGAAGGCGCCTCTTTCTGTATCGTGCTGTTTGGCGAAGCGACCAGCTATCCCCATGGTGTCCCCTACCCACAGACTCTGGAAGAAGGCGACCCGGTGCTCATAGACACCGGCTGCCTCGTACAGGGGTACAACTCGGACATTACCCGAACCTACGTATACGGCGAGCCGGCAAAGGACGTCCGGCAAATCTGGGAACTGGAAAAGGCGGCGCAGGCCGCGGCCTTCGATGCAGCGGCCATTGGTGTTCCCTGCGAGGATGTGGATGCGGCGGCCCGGCGCCACATAGAACAAGCCGGCCTTGGTCCCGACTACGCGGTTCCGGGCCTGCCGCACCGGACCGGGCACGGGATTGGGCTGTCGATTCATGAGGCGCCCTATCTGGTCAGGGGGAGCAAGGAACTCCTGCGCGAAGGCATGTGTTTCTCCAACGAGCCTATGATCGTGGTCCCCGGACAATTCGGAATTCGACTGGAAGACCATTTCTACATGACGGAGCAGGGCCCGCGCTGGTTTACGGAGCCGTCGCCCTCCATCGACGCCCCTTTTGGGTAAGCGCGCTGTCCGAGACGCCGCGTTCGTCACAGTACCTTTAATACCTCCTATACTTTGACGCCTCCGGCTCAACGTCGAAGGGTCTGCGTTTCGACGCTTTTCGCAAGGTTGTTCTGAGTGGATCTTCTAGGCAAAAAAGTCGACAGATACGAAGTCGTGGAGCGCATCGGCGAAGGTGGAATGGCCGACGTGTACAAGGCCCACGATCCGGACGTCAATCGATTCGTCGCGCTCAAGATACTCAAAGAGGAATACTGCTCCGAGGAAGAGTATCGAAAGCGCTTTCTGCGCGAGGGACGCGCTGCCGGAGCGCTGATTCACCCCAGCATCGTCTCCATATTCGGTGTCGGCAGCTTCGAGGGGGCTCCCTATATTGCCATGGAGCTGCTAGCCGGAGTAACGCTCGACTCGGCCATCAGGGGGGAGCCCAAAATTCAGCTGATCGAGCTGCTCGAGATCAGCAGGCAGCTCGCCAGCGCCCTTGGGCACGCACACTCAAAGGGCATCATCCACCGGGATCTCAAACCAGAGAACATCATCCTGGATCCCCAAAGTAAAACCGCGAAGATCACCGATTTCGGCGTTGCCCGCATCAGCGATGTCAAAGACAAGACGCAGGTCGGGTTCATTCTCGGGACGCCCCGATACATGTCTCCAGAACAGGCCCTGGGCTCGGATATCGATGCACGAAGCGATCTGTTCAGTCTGGGTGTTCTTCTTTACGAGGCCGCCACCTGTCGCAGAGCGTTTGAAGGTGGATCGCTTGCAACGCTGATGAGGCAGATTCTGGAGGAGGAGCCGACTCCCATCGGCAAGTTGTCACCCGAGGTTCCCAAGGGTCTGCAGAAGATCATCGAGAAGCTTCTGCAGAAAAAACCGGAGCGGCGGTTCCAGTCCGCGGCCGAGCTGGAAGTCGCTCTATCCCAGGAAATTCAGGCGACGCGTGAAGCCGAAGATGAAAGCCCCAAATACATGCCACTGCATCTGCGGTGGACAATTATCATGGCCGCGGTGATTCTGATCTCTGTGCTGGCGAGTACGACTTTGGCCGTACAGTCCCAACGCAAGGCATTGACCGCGCCCATAGTCGACTCCGGAGCGTCGCTCGGAAAGGTGATCGCGGCAGAACTCTGGCGGCCGATCCTTCAGGGATCATGGGTAGAGCTCGATGCTTTTGTGAGCGCGACGGCCGCGAGAGATACCTTTCGCTATCTGACCATCGCCGATCACGAGGGGATAATCCGCAGCGCATCCGACGCCACGCTGGTAGGTACTCGCCTGGAACCACAGCCGGGAGATCTGGTGCTGCAGCAACGCGATGACCTTAGCGTGGCTATGCTCCCTACGGACACAGGCGAAGTGTTTGATTTTCGCGTAGACGTCATCTTCGACAACGATACGGTCGTCGGCGAGGTTGCCTTCGGTGTCGACGCCGAGGGCTTTCAGAACAGTCTCGCAACTACGAAATCGACCATATTGCTGGTCGCTCTCGCGGTCGGCCTCGCTGTGTTTGCGGTCTTCTACAGCTTCAACAGGCTTATGGTGAGGCAGCTTAAGCGCGCTACGGAAGCCCTCCGTTCCTTCGCCGCGGGAAGCACGCTAACGCGGATCAGCATAGAACGAAGCGATGAGTTCGGAGACCTGTTCGCCGCCTACAACCTTATGGCTGACGAGGCGGAGCGGCTCATTGATCTGTCGCCCGCGGGGCTGCCGGATAGCGGCGCTGAGGGCGAGGTACGGACTGGCAACGAAGCCGCCGTTATCGAAAATCGCGCAGAGACAGCGACAGACTCAGCGGACGTTGCCGAAGCTGCGGAGCCAGTACCCGCTGCCGTCTCTTCTGAGGGAATCGCCGACCAGCTTCACGAAAGCGACGACGTGGTCACGCCGAACGAACCGGAAGTCGATGTCGCAAAAACGCGGCTTTTCGTGCCGAAGAAGAAGGGTTGACGACTTTGGAAACAGCTTCCTTAGTCCGCTCTCGAGAAAGCTCGGGTGATCCAGTGGCTCCAGCAGCTCTACAGCTCGCTGATTCGACGCTTTAGAGCGACCGCCTGATTACGGTTGATCTGGGCGTCCTGATGCTGCGGATCAATGAGAAGCACCTGATCCCATAGTTCGATAGCGCGATCGAGATCCTGTCGCTTGAATGCGATGAGCGCTTCAAGGTGCAGCTCGTTGGTATCTACCGCTGGAGCAGGTGGTGGAGTAGCTGGCTCCGTCACCATGGGTTCCGCTACCACCGCGGGAGTACTTGTTCCCGGTTCACTTTGTAACTCACTCGACGGGTTAGCTTCTTGAGACTCCCCAGAATCGGCCAGGGACTCGGAGACTTCAGGCACCACCGAAGCCTCTGCGTCGGTTGCGGCAACGCTCGCTCCAGACTCCTCGGATTCGGGTTCAGCAGTCGCGTCGGATGTTTGATACGTGTCGAGTTGGGGATCGGCGCCCGAGCTCGTCGCTGGCTCGGCGTCCGGCGCTTCTATTTCGACATCCGCTGTAGCGGCCACAGCATCCTGATCTGAAAATGCCTGTATCGCACTGGGTGTTAGCGGAATCTTGATTAACTGACCCGCTCGGGCGCTTCGGGGAGCGGCGATGCTGTTGTACTTCGCCAGGGCATGAAACTTGTAGAAGTCCGCAAGGTAGTTGGACGCAAGCTCGGATAGCGACTCACCTCTTTCAAGAGGAATGACCCGGTACTCGGATGGAAAGTACTCGCTGGCCGGCGTGTCGATCTGATTCAGGAGATTCCTGGCCAGGGCATTGGATGGCTTCTGTTCGAGAGATGCCAGGATTTCCACTCGCGCCTCGAACACCTTGCCCATGTCAAGCAGACGGAGCGCTTTAGCGAGTCGAGCTTCGGGCGACAGATCGTGTTCAGCAGTATAGGGAGCTACTGGCTCTCTTTCTCCTTCGGTTTCGTTTTTGGGCGCTGCGGGCGCCTCCACTTCTTCAGCGCTTTCGCGCCCAGGTAATTTGACCACGGAGTCGAGCTCCGCACAGCCGACGCAAAGCACAGCGCAGGATAGAAGGACGGCGGTAAGCCGGGGTAAGTGGTTGTCTAACTTGCACGGTGTAAACACGGCTAGGCCCAGCGGATTTGCGACGAGCGCGGCGGCTCAATATAGATCACATTCTCAATCACGGTCGACCCTGGCGCAAATGTGAAAATCAATGCAGAAACAGATAGGTTGCTACCGCCGCAAACGTGAGTCCGATCCGCAAGCGCGCCTTTGCCCTCAGGGGTGGCGCGCCGTCACTTGAAAGATAGTCGTACAGCGCGAGCGCCAGGAACGCGAACGCCAGCGCTGCGACAATCCAGGGAACGCTCACCGTCATTGCTGGTGTAATCGCGTGCAGCCCGGTGTCACGAGGGCCACTTTTTCCTTTGCCGGTAACCTGGCGCTCGAACTTCAGGCAGGACCGCGTCGCCCATCAGCGCCAACTCCAGGGCCGCAGCATGGCGCTGTCGCTGATAACCGGTAGCCAGCACACTCTCGCACTGGCTTTCGCTGATCCTGGCACCGCACAGGTACCGCTCTCCTGCCGTGTAGCTCGCCGAATGCTCGGTCCACCACGCTTCGACAGGCGCACGCCCTGGCCAGGGGAGATCTTCATCGGGATCAAGGTCGACATTTTCATCTTCGGGATCGTCGGTGGGTCCCGACTCATAGCCCTGGGGCCATTCCACTTCCAGATCCAGATAGGCGAGGTCGGCGCCGGTAATCATAGAAAACGCCTCTCCGGCCACGCGGGCAAAATCCGGCTCTTCCATCTGATTGAACAGGCCCGGCATATAAAAGGGATCGCCGGAATAGCCCGCTCCGAGGAGGGCAAAGCGGCGCGTGTTTTCATCTCGCGCAAGGCTCGCCAGCCAGTTCTGCAAAAGCTCGCCGCTAATCACTCTGGCAATGACCTGCACGGCCCGGTCAGCGAAAGGGGATCCCGGCCGCACGAAGGCCTTGAGGGCCATCGCTGCGTCGGTGTCTCCCAGCAGCACCGAAGACCAGAGTGCCCAGAATCGACAGTGTTCGTCCTCCGCCTGCCAGTGCTCGCGTGTCGTGCTTGCGAGGTCCGCGCGCTTCAACTCACCGACCGCGCGCAGCGCCCGGGTACGAAGCGGCAGGCTGTCGCTGCCCAGATGACGGATGAGTATCTCTCCTGGATCAACGCGATTAATTGCGCAGGCACTGAGGCCCAGGTGCTGGTAGAGATTGCTATTGGCGCTTAGGAAGGTCTCGATGACTGCTTCGATGTGCGTGTACTCAAACCACCCAAGCGCCGATACAAACGCTCGAATGTTGTCCCGGCTTTGCGCCGCCACCTTCAGGACCTCATCGATTTGCGCGCCGTCGGCGTTCTCAACGGCCAGGGAAGCGGCGGCAAAAATCTCGCCGGGCTCACCCAACTCCAGCGCGGACCTGGAAGTCGTCCATCCAAGGTTCTCGGCCACGCGCAGGCCGTCGAGGTTCGCTTCTACCCGGTTGTCGAGTTCCGCCAGGTCTTCCAACGTGTAGTTTGCGCCGAGGACGGCAGCGTCGCGAAGCAGCCATAGAAACGCTGCATTTTCAGCGTGTTGGTCGACGATAATGGGAATGCTGCCCGACACAGTCGTTGCGCCCCTAGCTAGGCCGTTTGAGCGGCTTGCCTGAAGCCTTGCTCTCCGCGATGGCATCGTCCCAGGCCTTCTGGCGTTCCTTGTTCTTGCCGTGGTCGGTTTCCGCCGGGGAGTCATACGTTTTTGACAAAGTATCGGCGCGACGGTCGCCCTCTTCCATAATTCGCTTTGCCTCGGAGGCCAGACGGCTGGTGGAGCGGGTTCTCAGCTTCCGGAGTTTCTTTACGATATCGCGATTGAAAAGGCCGGCGATGTCGAAATGCCCCTGCTCGTGGTTCAGCAGCTCGGCTGACTGCTTGCCCTTGATTACCCACGTCTGTGCACTGACAAGAATCATGGGCAGCTCGCCTTCCCCAAGCCTGAAGCGCCCGTTTTCTCTGACGACTTTGAGTTCCGACCCGTTCATCTGGACGCTGATCTGGGCATCTTCATCCGTACCCGCTGGACGGCTGCCTCGTGGGCTGAACTCATCCCAGGAGATTTGTCTGGGCCAGCCGGTGAGTTGAGGGCCCGTCGCATCGGCGCCGGTGCCCATGGGCTGTGCTTTGCGGAAACCGGCGCGGGGAGATGCGGGCCGCTGGCCAGCGGGATCGTTGCGGTTACTGCGTGCTGGAGAGGAGGGTGATGCCATCAGCTCATTCTCTGGAAACTGCTCTCTGTGGAAGCAGCGATCGGTTCAGGCGTCTCAACTTACGCCCTGGCCCGCTATGGCTGGGGGCGAAACGCCGCACTGTATGACTCCCGCGGGCTGTACACAGTTTCTCGAAAAACCAGCGCAGGGGTTGGCGGCCACAAGCAACAGTCGAAACCGTTTTCTACCGTCCGATCTACCTGCTTTATCAACGCTACAAAAGCCGGGAACCCCATGGATTCGGCTCCTTTGATCAGCGCAATCAGCGCCCCTGCATCCGCTCTTCGAACAGATCAATCACTTCCCATCGACTGTCGCGGAAACCAAGTGTTGCACCGAAGATATAGTTGACCACATCGCGGTCTGGAAATCGCACCAGAGCCAGGGCGCCCCCCCGCTCTGTCAATCCCCAACGACCGAGACGACTGTCCTGCGGGCCCAGAATCGCGATCGATCGTGCCAGTTCCTGGGACAGCGCGTTGTGTAACTCGTCTTCCTCTAGAGACAGTCGTGCAATGACAGCACTTCGGATTGCTTCCAGATCGGATTCACGAATCTCAACGGGCTCACCCTGGATGTGGAATTCTCTCATGGACGCGTTCTTCCGGTAGTTATCAGCTCGCTCATGCTCCGCGCAGCCCTCTGCTACGAGCGCGAGAATCCAGAGACACGGCCAGCACCGGAGCAGGTAATGTGTGGAAAATCGTATACCGGAACGCCCGCTCCACGCAGCGTTCGCATTCACGGACAAGCAAAGCTCTTTGGCGGAATCTGCGTGTCATTTGGAGGGTTCCTCGGTTTGTCGGCAGGAAAGGTATCTCCTTCCTTGACCGGTCGCATCGACTGATTCCCTGCGCTGTCCTCAACGATCACCTGCTTGCCGTCGGCCGACCTGCCAATCACTTGCGGCGGTATGGGACCCCCAGGTTTTGATGGAGCCGTTATGGGATACCATTTATCCACCTTATCCTTGATGGCGGCTTCGTCCACGACGATAGCGGGAGGGCCTATAAATCCTGGTGGAAGGGTTTCCACTTTCCTGAAATCTGGGTGCTGTCCCGGAAGACCTCGGCTCAAGGACCACTCTTCGGTACGTTTATAGGCATCGTACTCTTTCTCCGGCCAGGACATTGTGTCTGGCTGTTCCGAATGCAAGAGTTCGTGATGCAGCGTGACCGCGGCGTCCTCACAGCTCATATCTCGAACCATTTGTATTTCGTTGGCTGACTGCGTACCGCCAGCGTGGAACTCCTGTGTGGTCCATTTGCCGCCTTTGTACACCGGATCATCAAACACCAGCGGATCTACGGCCGTGATCTTGAGCTTACTCGCTTTCTTTACGTCGGCTTCGTCTTCTTTACAGAGAATATCGAGAAGGCAGTTGATGTCCCACTTGCCCGGAGCCGCAGGCGCTCCCCCTCTTGCCATAGTATCGATATACACCCAGGGCGGTGTGTTGGGAGGAAACGAGCCGTGGTTGTGGGTCGCCAAATCCATGTGGCGAACGACGTTGTAGCCCTCAAACTTGACATTCATTGCCCAGCTGTTGAAGTAAACTTTTCCTCTGTTCACGCTGCTGATCACGCCTTTTTTGGTGGCGCATCCTGCTTCGTCACCCGTACTCTTTTTGAAGTAGGACTTATTCTTCAGCATGACCTCTTTCTTGGAGATCTTGACGGACTTCGAGCCTTTGGCCGTGTCCTTGGCCATGCCTGAATTTGGGTAGGGAACGGGGACGCCGGTGGGTGTGGCAGGATTTTCCGGCGGGGTCATGCACACGTCGGGAAATGCGCAGATGGATTTTCCGTCTGCGGCTTTACACGAAATTTCCCTTGAGTTGGCGAAAACATCGTTGGCCATGGCTAGGAGTGCTCCATGAATTCGAACACGGCTGCACCTCTTTGCCCGTTATCGTTGCCACCGTGCACAAGCATGTGAAACCCGGGAGCAAAGTTCTTTTCAAACGCACTTTTTACATAGGACAAGGACACTCCTACAACCGCCGATCCTACTTCGCCAACGCAGTCTGCAACGTGCCAGAGTGGGGCGTTTTCCGTATTTCTCCGCAGCAGACGAGCCAGTACGAGCGCCGCTTCCTTGAACCAGTAATGTTCACCGCTAACGTCGACAATCCTGAAACTCATATCGTCCATGGATCTTTCCGCAGCGCTTAATGCCGATGTAACCGCAGATACCAGTCCGTCTCCGCGCAATGGTTCATGGGAGTCTATGGTCGCCCACTCCACTCCGAAGCCGAGCCCGCGGCAAACGAGCTGCGAATCACCGCCTGGTAGAGGACGCTTAACCGCCAAGGCGCTTGCCCCCTCCCCCGGGACGAAACCGTCGGAGTTCAGACTCGTGAGCACACGGTCGTTTCGTTCAAGATTTTTGACCATATTGCCGCTAAGCAGGCTATCTACACCCGCAACCAGCACCACATCGCTGTCGCTTTCATACAGCAGACGTTGCGCTTGCTGAAGCGCGACCAACCCGCCAATCCTGCCGTGCTGTATCAGTGCACTACCGCGATTAAAACGAATGCCGAGTTCTTCCTGCACTTGGAAGAATACTTTACTCGCATGACTTGACTCCCAGCCGGGACGCTCCTTCTCGGCAAGGCAAACAAGTACGGGCAGACCGTCGGGATTGAGATCAAGTTCAGCACAGGCTTCGGCGATCGCGCGCGCAAGCATCTTTGAGAGTTTTGTAACTCCCTGCCAGGGCCGCTCAAGCTGAACCTCGCAGCCCTGAATAAATTCTCCTGCCACGTCTTTAAAGCGAGTTTCCTGAAAGTTGTCGATGCCCGCCCGTATCGCGGCGCAGCTGGCCGAAGCACTCAGCCCAACTCCAGTGACCATGCCCGTAGCTGCGATCGCAATCGGTTGCGCGCTCAATCGTCCTCCTCCCCCTGTTTGTGGACGAGGCTGTCGAGAGACGCGTGGAAAGTCTTTCCCAATTCGCGGGCTCGCCACCACGCGCGCGATCGTTCTCCAACGAGCACTTCCGCGATTTCAAAGATGTTTCTCCGCAAGGGAACGCTGCATCGCCACGTTATGGTGAAGCGGCCAAGATCGGGCTCCAGCATGAGAGTGTCAGCCACCGCCCGGGCGCGGAGCGGCGCGCCACGCTTGTAGAAGTAGACGACAGGCACATGCACGCGGGGAATCGAGAACGATGTTCGGCCCGCGGGTGTGAGGTTTAAAAGATCAATCTGCTCTCCGCCCATGAGGTAATCCGTCTGCTGGTCGGCGGGCGCGCATTGGTAGAAATCGTCTTGAAAATCCGGTGGGAGAAATGGAAAGGTGCGATCGATCCAGTCCTGATCGTAGGTGCCCGCGAACTGCACGCGCGGTTGCCAGCCACGGCCGACCGGACCAAAGGCCATCGGTACATAGCTTCGGTCGGGTTGTTTTACGGGGTGATCGAGCTCCTCCGTATTTGGAAGCGGCTTATTGTGCAGGACCTGCCTATCCAGGCTGTTGTAGAACCCCGTGCCCACCGGATTTGCCAAGCAGGCGTCGTGCTTTCCCTTCTCTTGACGTGCAGCCTCAGATCCACCGAATGCCACGTCGTAGCTTATCGGCAAGACATCGAAGGGTTCTGGACTGGTAGCGCTGATGGTCCCCCCTGCCACGTACCAGAACCGTTTGCCGACAACGCTGAACACCTTCCTGATTTTGCCGATGCGAATGCCTACATCGACGCGGTCCGTGGCTTTGCCCTGTGGCGCGTAAGCACTGCCATGCAAGAGGACATCGCAGCGAGGCTTGATGGGTGCGAAATCGGATTCATACTTTGTGGCTGAAAACCCGGGTTCTCCGAAAAAGCTGTCCGCCTCCACGGGTGGCACCTGCTCTTGCGCAAGTATCGCTTCGCCGCCGTGAGTGGGCAGAAGGAAAGTTCCCTTAACGACCACGACGAGATGCTCCCGCCCGTCCTTGTCGACGCCCTGCGTATATGCCGCCTGCATTTGCGTGACGTTGTCGAGGTGCATGAGGGAATGCCTCGATTAGTTGATCTGTACCGACCCACCCCGAATACGGTTCGCGCCCGAAGACCGGCTCAGCACATAGGTCCCGCGGATCAGTATCTTCCCCGCCCGGGTAAGCGTAATACTCGCCTTCCCACAGCTGAGCACGATTTCCCGGTCGGCCTTCAGCTCGATGCGCTCGCCATCGAGTTTCGCAGCTAGCGGCGCGCTATCTTCAAGCTCGATCTCATCGGGACGCTGTATGCGGCCGATGATCAGCGGTCGACCGGGATCTCCATTTTCAAACATGAGAGCCACTTCGCGACCTTCATCGCGCTTCGTAAGCCGAGCCGAAGAGCGCGCCGGCAGACCGGATTCGCTGGTGTTTCCGGGAAAAACCACCAGAGGCGCGCCGCTGGAGTCAAAGCCCGCAAGCACGCCGATGACCACACCTTCAATCTTATTCACTGCGGGAAATCCGTCAGTCAATACTCCGTCGCTATCGTCCATCTGCCTGCCTCACTTACCGCCGTCGCCGGATTGGTCGACCTCAATTCTCGAGAATCTTCGAACCTTTCAGCGTCAGCTTGCTCTTCGCCTTCACGTTGATCTTTCCACTGCCGTTGATCGTGATGTCCTTCCCGCTCAGCGTGATCGTGCCGTCACTCTTCATGACAAGACTGGCGTTGCCAGTCTTGATGGTGATCTGGTCGCCGGCTTCCAACACGTAGTTCTTCCCGACGCTCACCGTCTCATCATCGCCGACCGTAAGACTCTTTGATTCCCCGATCTCCTCGGAGAGGTTTTTTACGATGAGGCTCGATGCATCGCTCCCGACAGTCAGGCTGTAGTCGGTCCCAACGCGCGATGCTTTACTGAGACCAACCGTTTCCGTAAGCACCGCGCCTACGGTGAGTTGCATGGCGCCGCCTACCGTCTCCGAATAGTTGATACCCACCTGCTCGGTCAGATTCGAGCCGACGGTAATACTCATATTGCTGCCGATTCCTTCGGTATGGTTCACGCCTACATTTAGCGTCTTTGACTGGGCAATCGTTTCGCTGTGGTTTGCGCGGACAGTGATGCTTTTGTTGTTGCCCACCAGCTCGCTCTTGTTATGCCCCACGTCCAAAGAGCGGTCATGACCAATGACCTCTCCACGGTCGTTCTTTACAAGCTGGTTGTAATCCTTCTCTGCCTGCACATACATCTCTTCATTGCCCAGTCTGTCCTCAAAGCGGATTTCGTTGAAGTTCGAGGCCGACGCGCCCTTGGTGCTGCGCGATTTCACGCCGCTCTGGGTTTTGTTGTCGGGCAGGCTGTAGGGCGGCATGTTGTCGGCGTTGTAGACGCGACCCGTAATGATCGGGCGGTCGGGGTCGCCTTCCAGAAACTCGACCATTACTTCCTGACCGATACGTGGGATGAATTGCGCACCCCACCCAGGCCCGGCCCAGGACTGCGCGACCCGGATCCAGCAGGAGCTCTTGTCATCTGACTGACCGTAGCGGTCCCAGGGAAACTGGACTTTTACGCGACCGAACTCATCGGGAAAGATCTCCTCTCCGGCAGGACCAACCACAACCGCGGTCTGGGGGCCCTGCACCACCGGCTTGGGCGTCGAGCGGTCGGCGCGGAAAGTCGTGCCGCTCTCGATGGCACCAAAGGTGCACATGTATACCTGCTCTCCACCACGCCCCGTCGAGGCATATTCGTTCGTCGCAAGCTCGTAGTTTGCGCGGGTAATCAGATACTCCCGATTCTGATCTCCGCGCGGGTGCCGCTCCAGCGTGAACAAGCAACCGTGAATCATCGCGCGGGCATCAGTGGATCCGGATACTTCCTCGAAGTTAGTGTGCAGTTCTTCGATCCGGGCCAGCGCGAGTTGCTCTCCGATACCGGTTTCCCGATAGTCGCCCGGATAGTCAAAAATCTCACCTTCTGCCTGGCTGTGCGCCCGCGCTATCTTGCGATTGACGAGCAGGTTCTTTTTGGGCCGCTTGAAGTCGTAATCGGTTAGCGCATAGAGCCCGGGCTGAATCTCCCGATCAATGTTCCACTCCGACACGTGCTCCATGTCGATAGTCTGATCCAGACCCGGAGGATGAAAAGGCAGGTTCGACGCGCCCGCAATTGGCGCGTGGGAACTGTAACCGTCAGAAAGAATGAGCTTGTGCTGCCCGTTGGCATGGGTGAAGTAGTAATAGATGCCCTCCTGCTCGAGCATCCGACTGACGAAATTGAAATCCGTCTCACGGTATTGGACGCAGTATTCCCAGGGCTGGTAGGTGCCCGTAAGCTTGTCCTCAAAGTCGCTGAAACCGTTGTCGCTGAACACTTCTTTGACGATATCCGGTACGGACTTCTCCTGGAAAATTCGGCAGTCAGTCGTTCGCGTGAGAAACCATAGCCACGGACTCACCGTAGCCTCGTACACGGAGTAGCCCTCAGCCATGGACGTGGCCTGGGAAAATCGGGTCACGAAGCCGTTGAAATAGCGCGTACCGCCGCCCGCCAGTTCCAGTTCGATGGTGACGTTCTGCCCCAGGATGTCGTCTATATTGATTTCCGGGTTGGGGCTGTACATGACTACTTCGTACTCGAAGAGCCGACCCATTTCTTCCCGTCCGGTCATACGGGAGAACAGCAATTCGTCCATGCCCAGTGGCGTGGCTATCTTGACCTGTCTGTCCCCTGCCATCGACTACTCCCGTTAGCTAAGGCCCGGCTCCATACTCGTAGCTAAAGTCTTTATCGGTTACGGAGATATGGACGCGCTCGGCTTCCTCGCCCTCGATCACCAGACGCAAGAAATGCTCGCTCATCGTCGGCAGCATTGTATTGGTGAGAATGGTATCGATCATCCGGCCGCCGCTTTCCACCTCGGTGCACCGCTCGGCGATGAGCTCAACAACGGAGGGATCATAAGTGAAGGGAATGCCATAGTGCTCTTCAACGCGGCGTCGGATACGGTCGAGCTGCAGGTGCGCGATGGCCGAAATCATTTCATCGCTCAGCGGGTAGTAGGGAATCGTGACCAGCCGCCCGAGCAAAGCTGGCGGGAAAACCTTCAGCAGCGGTTCCCGCAGCGCGGCGTTGATCCCCTCGGGTTCCGGCATGAGGTCGGGATCACTGCACATACCTGAAATGAGTTCGGTGCCCGCGTTCGTGGTAAGAAGGATTAGCGTGTTCTTGAAATCGATCACGCGGCCCTCTCCGTCCTCCATCCAGCCTTTGTCGAACACCTGGAAGAATATCTCGTGCACGTCGGGATGGGCCTTCTCAACTTCGTCCAGGAGTACCACGCTATAGGGGCGGCGACGCACCGCCTCCGTTAACACGCCGCCCTCACCGTAGCCGACATAGCCAGGCGGCGCGCCCTTCAGGCTCGATACCGTATGCGCTTCCTGGTACTCACTCATATTGATGGTGATGACATTCTGCTCGCCGCCATACAGCACCTCGGCCAGGGCGAGCGCGGTTTCGGTCTTACCAACTCCAGAGCTGCCCGCCAGCAAAAATACGCCGATGGGTTTATTGGGAGCATCCAGCTGTGCGCGCGAGGTCTGAATGCGCCGGGCGATCATATCCAGCGCATGACGCTGGCCAATGATTCGCTGCTCCATTCTTTCCGCCAAGTTGAGTACCGTCTCAAGCTCGTTCTTCACCATGCGACCGACGGGAATCCCCGTCCAATCCTGCACCACCGAGCCCACCGCTATCTCGTCCACGGTTGGCAGGATCAACGGTCGTTCACCCTGCAATGATTCCAACTCCCGCTGCAACTCCCGAAGTTCGCCCAGATGGCGCGAGCGTTCTTCCTCGCTGAGGGCTTCACCGCCGTTCCCGGAAGGCTCGCTGGCGTCACCGGGTTCCGCCGACCTCAAGGCGGAATCCGCGGCGTCCTCGAGCTCACTCTCGGTACCTTCCACGGTCTGGGAGTCACCCCGCAGCGTTGCTCGCAGGTCGAGGATACGATCCACCAACGATTTTTCCTCTTCCCAGCGTTTTTCCAGGCCCGTCAGACGCTCCCGTTCTCGGGCAAGCTTTTCTTCCACAAGCTGCCGTCGATCCTCGGTATCGAGGCCCAGCACGGCTTCGCGCCCAATAATCTCCATTTCTGTCTCGAGGGCCGCGATGCTGCGTTGACAGTCCTCGACGTCGGCCGGCTTCGCATGTTGACTGATCGCGACCCGCGCGCAAGCCGTATCCAGCAGGCTCACCGCTTTGTCGGGAAGCTGGCGGGCGGGAATGTAGCGATTGGATAGGCGCACCGCGGCCTCCAATGCTTCATCGAGGAGCTGCACTTTGTGATGGCTCTCCATTGTGCTCGCGAGCCCCCGCATCATGAGCACCGCGCGGCTCTCATCGGGCTCGGCGACCTGGATTACCTGAAAGCGTCGCGTCAGGGCCGGATCTTTCTCGATGTGCTTTTTGTACTCCGCCCAGGTGGTCGCCGCTATCGTGCGCAAGTCTCCCCGCGCTAGCGCCGGCTTTAGCAGGTTGGCGGCGTCTCCGGTACCGGCCTGGCCACCGGCGCCGATAAGCGTATGGGCCTCGTCGATGAACAGGATGATGGGGTGCTCGGAGGACTGCACTTCTTCGATCACCTGCTTCAGGCGCTCTTCGAACTCGCCCTTCATACTGGCGCCGGCCTGCAGTAAGCCCACGTCGAGAACGCGAAGACTCACACCCTGAAGCGGTGGTGGCACATCACCGGCGGCGATACGCTGGGCAAATCCTTCCACCACCGCGGTCTTACCCACGCCCGCTTCGCCGGTGAGGATGGGGTTGTTCTGACGACGACGCATGAGGATATCCACGAGCTGCCTGATTTCCTCGTCCCGACCTACAATGGGGTCCATGGAGCCGCTGCTCGCCTCTTCCGTGAGATCGACCGTGAAACGCGCCAGGGCTTCTTGCTTGCCCATCTGGGCGGGCGCCAACGCTCCGCTCGTCTCGCCGGGCGACCCAGCACTGAAGCCATCGGTGCTCGCCAGACCGTCTTCCGGCGATCCGGCGACAATGGCGTCGAACTCATCGGAAAGCGCATCGGCGCCAAGTTTTGCGAACTCCGGCGAGATGCTCTTGAGCGCGTTAAACAGGCCGCGCGTCTTCACCAGACCTACGACCAGGTGGCCAGTACGTACTTGATTCTCGCCGTACAGCAGGCTCCCGTAGACCCAACCCCGCTCCACGGCCTCTTCCACATGGGATGACAGATCCGAGATCGAGGTAGACCCACGAGGTAACCCATCGAGGGACTCCGTGAGGTCCCGGGCCAGGGCAGCCGGTTCAAGGTCAAAGCGCCGGATAATGCGATGCAGGTCCGAGTCCTGAAGCTGCAATATCTGATGGAGCCAATGCTCCAGTTCCACATAGGGATTGCCGCGCAGCTTGCAAAAAACAGTCGCACCCTCTATCGCCTTGTAGGCGACCTTGTTCAGCTTGCCGAACAGCGCGGAGCGACTGATCTCGGACATAAACGTCTACCTGCTCTCTTTTCCTGCGTTTAACAGCGCACACATGCGTGGCGCCGTCGCAACCATGTTCATCATAGAAGATCTTGCATCGGGTTGAGGAATAATTGGTCGGGATCCGTCTGCGGTAGCGGACCCTCCAGCCAGGTACTCCAGCCCAGTTGCCCGAAGCTCCCGAGGCTCGCCGTTTTCACCTCGTCGCGGCGCAGGATCAGTTGCACGTCCCAGTCGAGTTCATCGCCCAGGTAGTTCCTGACCCAGGACACCAGCCGCACAAGACTCTCGCCGCCCGGCAGCATACGCTGATACTCCACCAGGGATACCGGTCCCACGCGAAGCCGGAACTTACTCTGGCATTCCCACACTCGCTCGCCGACGCTGGTGGTCAGCCCCAGCGCTCCGGTCTCCGGAGACTCGCCAAGCCGGAAGCGATCGCCCTCGGGAATACGAAACCAGGTACCGACGTACTGCTCTATCGCTATGGGAACGGTGAAGAAATGGCGAAGCAGCTCCAGCAGACCTTCTGCATTTCGGCTCTGGTTTGACAGTCTTCCGGTGTAGTGCAACTTCGCGAAGTCTGGTGCCGCGTCTCTGCTGCGGGATTCCCGAACGCCAATACTCTGCAGCGCCCCAAGTCTCGGCGCGAAGTGATCGACATCCGGGCGGTCGAGCTGACTGGTGGGAGCAGCCTCGGACCAGGCGCGGTAGAAAAACGACAGCAAACGGTGATGGAACAGATCGATGAAGTGCGCAAAGGACAGGTCACCTTCATTGCGGATCCGCTCCCGCGCGTATTCCGTGAGGTGCAGAGGTAGCGGCCCGTTGGGTCCGAATACACCAAAGAACAGAACGTCCAGACGCGGTGCCCCACTTGCTGCCATGGAATCCGCCATGGAGAAAGATGCCAGTGTTGACGGTGCGAAACACATGCTGGGCTCTTGCCCGAAACGCACGGGATCGTCAGCTGGCTTCACCGATGTGCCGATTCGTGCTTTGTCTGGATTCAACGCCTCGATGCGGCGCAGGGCAGAAAAAAAACCGAACCGTGTCGGATCCTTCTGCAGCGCCTGGTAAAACCTCAGGCGATCTTCTTCTGACCTATCCGCACTGGCCATTGCATGACCTCTCCACGTTCATCCGAGCGAATCACCGTTTCAGTGAACGAATTGATCGAAACGTAGCGCGCGAAAAACTGCTCCAGCACCGCACCCATGAGAAAAACGCCCGAGCCAACGAAGGAACTCTCCTGCAGTGTCACAGTGATCCGCAGGCCTCGGCCGAAGGCGATGGGGCCGGGAATCGGCATACGGCGTGTCACCGGCTCGGCGTGAATTGACCTCAGTCCCTCTACCTGTCGGCGGAATACGGGATCCTTGGTGTCGCCATAGAGACTCAGGAGATTGCGCAGTACATCGGCGCCTTCCACATCGTTCGCATCGATGAGTGACAGATAGTTGGTCGACAGGTGGTTGATAAGCCGCCAGGCTGTTTCGCCCATCTCATGGGCGTGAGACGCCCGTGGTCTGGTCGGACCCTTGATACACCGCACAACGTCTACCGGTGCATTCGTATCGGGCTCGAAGTCCGTTGCACCCTTGCCCACGGGAAGATGCAGCGGTAAGTCCCGATTTGTGCACAACGCCTTGATCTCGAGCTGCTTGAGATCCGAAGCATAGGGCGCCTCGCTCGCGTCTATGAGCGAGACAAAGGTCTCGCTACCGAGGTAGCTCGACCGGGGTCCCTGGCGTCGCTGTCGGGTGGACGCCACCCTGCGCTCCCGCCGTTCGCTGTAGAACGCTTCCTGATCGGGAAAGCGGGTCCTGTCGGTGCAGGCATAGAAAGGCACAAAGGTCCGCGATTCGGACGTCGACGATCCGAATCCCTTCACCCCGTTTATCTGGTACACCTCAAAGTCCAGCGGCCTCGTGCGGTCGGCAAGGACATGGTGTTCTTCGAAGCGTTCCTGTAGATGAATCCGGTCGCAGCGTCGCTGGAACAAGTTGATGACGGGTGTGCAATAGAGACTGAAGTCACCCTCCGTTACGCGATTCTCAAGCTCCGGATTCAAGCGATCAAAGAGCACGACAAGCTCGATGGACTGAGTTTGACTCTGCGAAAAAAGCTGCTGCAGGTGGCGGAGTTCAAGAAACAGGAATCGCGCCGGTAGCGCGAAGAACTCCGAGAGAAGGCGATATCCGCTGAAGGTCCTGGGATCTATGGGCAGCAGCGCCTGATCATCCTCGAAGCCAAGCTGAGCGACGGTATCTCGCGCGGTAAGCCTTCGCCAGGTCGCGGGCCCATCCGTTGCGGCGTAGAAGACCGCGCAACGATTACCGATCAGCTGCTCGTACAGGGCCTCGGCCTGCCCGTCCGAGCCGCATAGGAACACTGGCAGCCGGTCGATGAGCAACTCGTTAAGGTTCTGCCCGGACTTGCAGTTGAGCTTCAGTCGAAGACCGGCTCGCGCCTTGCGCCGAACGTCGGAATCTGCCTCGACATAGGGCGCCACGTTGTTGAGGTACTCGGCCTCGCTGATCTCCAGGGGCCAGAGCGTTACTTCATGCGCACTGCGATATTCACAGGCGGTCTGCTCAGACGGTGCGAGATTACCGCGCAGCTGAGTCCCCCGGGGGATGCTTACGCCATCCTCCAGCCCGTCACTCGTATTGGGATGAAACTGCGCAATCGCCATGGAAGGCAGGGGGGCGAGGTACTGCGGATAGATGATGTTGAGGAGGTTCTCGGCAAACTTCGGGAATTCTGCGTCGATGCGAAGGTGAACTCGCGCGGCGAGAAAGGCGAAGCTTTCATAGAGGCGTTCGACGTACGGATCCGTTGTCTCGGTACCGTCGATGCCCAGGCGCCCCGCGATCTTTGGATACTCCTGCGCAAACTCTGCGCCCATATCTCGAATGTAGCGGAGCTCTCGTTCGTAGTACTTGAGGAGCTGGGGATCCATTAAGGCTAAGTCTGCGACCCCTCGAAGCTGAACTGTCTGGTTTCCAGATCGAGTTCCGAGAAGAGATACATGTGTCCGGGAGACGGCTGGCCCCACACGTCGCATTCAATGGAAAATCGGAGTGCATTGCGACCCATCACATCAGACGTCTCCACCCGCACGCTGAGCGAGTGACGCACAATCCGCGGCTCGAAGCGGTAAATGATTTCGGTGAGTTCTGCCTCGAGGGAGCGCGGATCGATGTTTGAAGCCAGGAGCCCCGTGAGCTCCGGAATCCCGTAATTGATCACCGATTCCGACGCGAGCGGATAGTGGGAAAGATCTGGAAACGACGAAGCGAGATGACAGGTGTTCAAAAGCCAGGTGAGATCGCGCTTGACCAACTCTCGGAGCTGTCTCGACGTAATAACCTGATTCGGAGCTGTGCCTTCACTGAGCGATCCAGACTGTGAATCATGCCCGGGCCGGCTCTGCCCAGCGGTGTCACCAACGCCAGGACGAGTAAGCTGATCGTCGGCTAGTCGATCGAGCAAGGAAGGTTGCAAGCGGTCTGCGGGCGTGAGCTCTGTCAATCTTTCGTTCTCCGAAACCCAACCCCGACGATAACCCGGGATCAGCCTCCCGCCTGCGCAAACTCGATCTGACGCACGTCGAGGAGAGCGTGTTCAGATCGATCCGTCGCCAGCAGCCGCTGACCCTGGCCGAAGTAGACGTCATCCGCGACCTGTTGCCATTCGGTTTTTCGAGCCAGACGCAGTGCGCTGTCTGACGATGACTCCGAGCCGGGATAGCGGACCGGGATCAGTCCGACCGATTGCCCCTCATTGGAGAACGTGAACTGGCACGGAAGCCAGACCATGTCGCGCAGATCGGCCGGCGCTTCCAGGATCATAGAGCGCACTCGCTCGAACGGCAGCCAGTAGTAATTCCCGTTGATCACCGCTTCCAGGAACGGACCGATTCGGCTGTCTGCATCCGCAATCCACTCGAAGGACTCGCCGTCGATCGAGCCACCCACCGTCGTCGCGTTCTCGTAGGCGTTGGCCCTCGCCACGGCGGCAGCCTGATGCTCCCCAGCCGCCTCGAGCCCAAGGGCGCCGATTGCCTCGGCATGCCAGGCCTCGGGCTCACCGAGTATGAGTGGACGCGTCTCGCCCCGGAACACCTTCTCGCGCAGGGCCTCGCAGCGCAGCGCCTCGCGATAGGTTTGCACCATCGCCAGCGAAGACGCGTCCATCTCACCGGCGAGATTCAGCTGGCGCAGCGCTCTATCCCAGTCACCCAGAACACACAGAAGCTGAAAGAGGAAAACACGGTGCTCAGCGTTCGCCGGTTCGCGCCGTATTTCCGACTGTAGCTCTTCCAGCGCCCGATTGACGTCGCCCTCCCGCAGGGCCTCCAGTGCGGACATTACAAAAGGAGCGCCACAATGAGGGCAATAGCACCGGCGCCCGGGCTGGAGCGCTTCAATAAGAGCGAGCGCCGGAGGCGCTCACGCGTCAAGCGTTTTCCTCGATGTTTCGCTCGAAGGTAATGCCGCCTTCTCCGGTCCCGTCTTTAGCTTGCGGTATGTACTCCTCCAAAACCTTGGCAAAGGACAGCGAAACCTCCTCAAAGACATCTCCTTCTGGATCCACCGACACGCTGATCGCCGCCACGTTGACCTGCTCCATCGTGATCTTCAGGTACTCCAGTGCTGATTTGCCTCCCGCTTTCCTACACACCAGTTCGCCCTTCGGGATATGCTCCAATTCACAGCATTTCGCTTTTAGTATAGGTGATGCGGAGTCGGCCCGATGACGGAAGGTAAGGTGACCGACGGCCACCTTGCCTTTACCACCGCCGCCACCTAAATGCGGATCGGAGGCATTTGCCATCCCCCACGTCCAGGACAGAACGTCGATCTCTCCGCCATGGGACTCGTCTTTTGACTCCCCAGAGACCCCATCCAATTTCAGAAACATGTCACTTGGCATTCTCTTTCTCCTTATGCGGCGCTAGGGTTGGGTAGGTTCGACCTCGTTTTGGTCCCTAACCCGCGGCTTTGACTGATGGAAGCTTCGAGACCAGCCTGAGGGACACAGTCAACCCCTCCAGTTGGTAGTGAGGTCGAAGGAAAAACTTGGATGTGTAATAACCCGGGTTGCCCTCAACCTCTTCGACAACGACTTCTGCGGCGGCAAGTGGTTTACGCGCCTTAATCGACTCGGATGAGTTGATCGGATCGCCGTCCACGTACTGCATGATCCACTTCTGCAGCCATCTCTGCATGTCGTCGCGTTCCTTGAAGGATCCGATCTTGTCGCGAACGATGCACTTCAAATAGTGAGCAAAGCGGCAGGTTGCAAACAAATAGGGAAGACGCGCCGCTAGATTGGCGTTCGCCGTGGCATCCGGGTCGTCGTACTCGGCGGGCTTTTGCAGTGATTGAGCGCCAATGAAGGCTGCGAAGTCCGAATTTTTCTTGTGCAGCAGCGGCATAAACCCGTTCTTGGCAAGCTCGGCCTCACGGCGATCGCTGATCGCGATCTCCGTGGGACATTTCATATCGACACCGCCATCGTCGGTGGGAAAAGTGTGGGTGGGGAGGCTTTCGACGGCACCGCCCGACTCGACACCTCGGATTCGCGAGCACCAGCCGTAGTTTTTGAATGCGCGGTTGATGTTAACCGCCATGGCGTAAGCGGAGTTCGCCCAGCTGTACTTGTTGTGATCCGCGCCTTCCGTGTCCTCTTCAAAATCGAACTCTTCCACCGGATCTGTTTTCGAACCGTAGGGCAGGCGCGCCAGGAAGCGCGGCATGGCAAGTCCGATGTACCGGGAATCTTCAGACTCACGCAGTGACCGCCACGCAGCGTACTCCGGGGTCTGAAATATCTTAGTCAGATCTCGGGGGTTGCTGAGCTCCTGCCAGGAATCCATGGCCATAACGCTCGGCGCCGCGGCCGCGATGAAGGGCGCATGAGCCGCTGCGGAGACCTGGGCCATGTCTCCCAGAAGCTGCACATCCTGAGGGCTGTGGTCGAAGTAGAAATCCCCGACAAGGCAGCCGTAGGGCTCGCCGCCGAACTGTCCGTATTCTTCCTCGTACACCTTCTTGAAGATCGGACTCTGATCCCAGGACGTGCCACGAAACTTCTTCAGGGTCTTGCCGAGATCTTTCTTGCTGATGTTCATCACCCGGATCTTCAGCATCTCATCCGACTCGGTGTTGTTCACCAGGTAGTGAAGCCCGCGCCAGGAACCCTCAAGCTGCTGGAAATCAGCATGGTGCATGATCAGATTGACCTGATCGGTCAGCTTTTGATCCAGCTCGGCTATCAATGCCTGGATAGTGCCGAGTACGTCATCGGACACAACAGCGGTATCTTTGAGAAGCTGCTCAGCGAGAGTTTGAACCGCCGTTTCCACGGCCTGCTTCGACCGATCCGATTTAGGTCTGAACTCCTTTTGCAGCAGCGACTCGAATTCACTGACCTCGAGTCCGGCCGCCTCACCGGCGCCCTCTTGTACTTGGTTATCCGCCATCTCGCACCCTCACCCTGAAAAATCTGTTGCTTTTCTCGACCCCGATGCTCGAAGCCTTAGTCTGCGCTTTCCTCGTCGGAAGGCTTAGCAGTCGAACCAATCGCCTGAAGTAGCGCCGGGTCATTCATGACACGACCAATGAGTTCTTCCGCACCGGTTTTGCCATCCATATAGGTGAGAAGATTTGCGAGCTGAGTGCGAGCTGCTAGCAGGTCTTTGAGACCGTCCACGCGCTTGGCGACATTGGCAGGAGAGAAGTCGTCCATGCTTTCGAAGGACAGATCCACGGCCAGATTGCCCTCGCCGGTCAGTGTATTTGGTACATGAAAAGCGGCCCGGGGTCGGATAGACTTCATACGATCATCGAAATTGTCGACATCGATTTCCAGAGCCTTGCGCTCATCAACCGGTGGTAGCGCTTCTTCGGGCTTACCCGACAAATCAGCCAGAACGCCCATAACAAAGGGCAGCTGTATCTTCTTTTCAGCGCCGTAGACTTCCACGTCGTACTCAATCTGGACGCGTGGTGCGCGGTTTCGAGCAATAAACTTCTGGCTACTTTCCTTTGCCATGTTCCGTTCCTTTCTTGACTACACCGCGTGGTTGACCGTTCGTAATATAGTGGACTCCACCGGTGTTTGCGAAGAGGCACTTACGTGCTTGAGCAATGATTTTTAGACTGTTTGTGTGTCCGGCCCCGTCTTAGCCCCTATCGAATCCCTATCGAAGCGGAAAGTCCCGGCGGAGCTACTCCTCATCGATGAACCCAGACGCACACGCTAGCTGTTGTCTTCACCTCCTGCATCCCGGGATCCCGTTATTGTTTGTGCCTGCTCCAGGCCACCGGGCGCCAGTTCCTCCATTATCGCCAGAAAGTTCAGCGAGGAAAGCCGTTTTGCCCTTTGCATGAGCAACGGGATGGGGCTCGACGGTTCGTGGGCCAGATAGTAGTCGCGGATCTGATCCATCATGCGAACCGCATCGGCGCGACTCTGAATTCCCCGGCTCACGATTTTCTGCCCATCGTCATCTTCGCTGCTTCCACTTTCCATGTCGGACGGTACGTCGCCGGCCGCACCACCCCTTTCTCGCGCTGCATGAGCAACGAGTTGCCGCATTGCCGCGATCATGGAGAGTATGGGCTGGAGATCCGGCGCCTGGGCCTGTCCGACAGCATCGGACACGGCGCGGTCGATGGAAACCAGAATCTCTTCGCAACTCGCGACTGCTTCAACCGTTTCCTGAAGCTCCTCGAGAGAGCAATCCTGTAGGGCTGCGTTAACAAGCGCCATCGTTGGCAGGGAGGATTCCGGGTCGATCGGCGTAAGCTCTCCCTGAGCAATGAGAACATCCCGATAGGCGAAGTTTCCCGCTTTGCGAGAACGCACCAGCGTTACATCGAGCAAGAGATCGACTGTCGCCCCGCGGTCGGTGAGCTCGGCGATGATATTCGTGCGTTCCATCGGATCATTGTTGTCGTCGGGATCGAGTCGAGGGTGGACTGTGTCCCAATGTCGCTCGATGAGCATCTGAAGAACGGAAAGGCCGTCTGCAAAGCCTCGCAAGCCATCACAGGCAAGTGATGCGCGGGCCAGATTCAGGGCGACGCGAAGATCCCAGCTCCGTTTGATCAACGCGGTACAGAGATCGCGGAGCTCCGCCCAGTTTGGTGCGGCCGCTTCTTCCGCGGTATCGCCCCCGACCATGGACTGCTGCGGCGGCGGATTGGCAAGAAGCAGCATCTCTCCGTACTGCTCATCGTATTCCAGCGACTCTCCCGCCGGGTTTTCCGGTTCCACCTCCACCAGAAGCTGCTGGGCGTACTCAGTGTTCATGGGAGCACCACCGGAGGCCTTGAATATTGCTGCACGATCAGAGTTCCTTGTTGCATCTGTCTTGATCCAGCGAAACCTCGCGTCGGAAGTCAACAACGATAGCCGAAACATTATCCACGGCGGGACCGCTCAGGGTATGGGCCATCATCTGATCGACTTGAGACTGCACATCTCCGCGCTGCAGATGATGGTAGAGCTGCAGCTCCGAGAGCTCGCGGTACAGTCCGTCACTGCACAGAAGATAGCGGTCTCCATGCGTAAGTTCATGACGGACGACCTCGACTTCCAAATTGGCGGAAGCCCCGAGGGCTCGCGTTAAAACATGTGATTGCGGATGATTTTGTGCCTCTTGCACCGACACATGACCCATCTGTACCAGTTCCTCGACATAGCTGTGGTCGCGCGTCATGGAGTACAGCACATCGCCTCGAAGTCGGTAGGCACGGCTGTCACCGACCCACAGACACGCACATTCACTTTTGAAAGCAAGAAGCACAAGTACCGTGCATCCCATGGTCTCGGCCTGCGATTGTTCGAATAGGTCACGGTTGACTTTCTGCAGAACCGACTGCACCGAAGCGATAAACTGGCTGAGATCCGTAGGGTACGGCACGAAGGAAAGAGCATCCGTGGCGGCCTTGCTCGCAATGTCGCCAAGGCGATGCCCCCCCATACCGTCCGCGACGGCCCACAGTCCCACCTCGGGTCGCTGACAGATCGAATCCTCATTGACCTGGCGCACGTTGCCAGTGTGCGTCACACCCGCGCTGCGCCAGTCGAAACGAAGATCTACATCCATGTGCTCCCCCTGAGGGAAACTGAGCTTCAGGTTTAAGGGCTGCGGGCCTGGTTTTCCGGCTCCGCAACGGTCACCGGCATTACTTCCCAATTTCTTCCCGTCCAATCACCGTCGAGCATCGCGGTGAAGTTCAGATCAGACGGCAGATCCCGCACCAGGAGAAGGCTCGACGCGACCTGCTCCGAGCCGCGGCTCCACCAGAGGCTATGCCCCCCGATCTGCAGTTGCACCATTTGTTGCGTCAAGCCGAGCACCGCCGCTCCCAGATGATCGCCTTGACCCAGCGGAATGCACCAGGCCGAGCCGAAGCCCAGACCTTCCGATTCCGGAGCGTATTCCGCCAGCGTATCCAGCGTTCCAAGGCCGATGACAATGTCGTCGAAGCGCTCCAGGTTGAAGTCCTTGGATTGCAGCATGCCCAGCATGAGCTCCTCGGCCGCATCGAACCAGCTTTGCCCCTTCATCGCGATATGGAACAGGTTGCTGTTCTTCGGCAACTCGCAGGCAAGGGTTAGGGGAAAATATCGGCCCACCCGATCGACGCTGGGCATGAGCAGGCCCGCCCACGGTGCTTCTCCGCACAAACCGCTCGACAGGCAAAAACGCCAAACCGGACTCTCGAGGAATATGCCGAGCCAGCGGTCTTCGAGATTGTCCTTGCTGCACTGGAGGCAGCTTTGCAGCCAGCCGTCCCAGGAATCGACAAAGCTGCCGGGAAGCCTTCGCTTTACGAAATCACCGAGTTCAGGAAACTTGCCGTAGTAGCCGGCCGCCTGAAGTACGCTCACAGACGTTCCCGACACCGGAAGCTGGCGAGCTGCTCAGCGAGGAACGGATTGCTGACGCTCTGGGCGTGCAGCTCCCAGCTGCTTTGGCGCCCTCGATGCTCGAAGGACGCTACCGCGATATCGCCGGTGCGCGAGACCACGTCCGACGCATCCAGGAGCCTGAACCACGCCCAGGATCCCTCGAAACTCCGGACGAGCGGAGCACCGCTGTTATCGACGAATTCGAGTGTTACCTGACCGTCCCCATCCAGTTTGGGCCAGACCGCCTGCTGAAGGAATTGGGGGCCGTGGCGATAGGTGAACACCTGACCTTCCAAACTCAGGTTCACGGTCGTTACGTTGGCGTCCAGGTAGACCGGCTTGAGTCTGAAATTAATCGAAGGCTGCATGCCCCCGCCTTCGAAGTACATGTCGCGAATCGCCCGCGCATCCTGGAACAGGTCGAGGACTGCCGTGGGCATGCCGATGGTTACGCCATCCACGGATTTCCAGCGCAGGCGCCCGCCCTGAGCTTCCGTCAGGGGCTCGATATGCCGGCTGAAAAAGGAATCGAGCGCGCCGCCCGGCGCGAACAGCCGACCGAAATCCATGAGTGTGGCTTCACGGGTTGCGTCGCCCACGAAAGGGTAGCGGCCGTCCACAGCGGCAACGCATTGCGGTAAAACATCGGCACGCCAGTCACGATTGATCTGCTCGCGAGCCGTGGCGAAGCTGACCCGCCGAGTGTTGTAGGCAAATTGCTGCAGCCACTCACGCAACTGCAGAGGGTGGCGGGCCGCCTGGGCCTGCAGGCGCTTGATGCTCGCGGCGCCGCCTCCTTCACTGACCATCGTCGCGATGTCGGTTCCGAAGCCCCCGGAGAGCCCGTCCAGTTCGGCGTAGACCTGGGCCAGCAGATCCAACGTGGAGGCCAGCGCGGTTGTGCCGGCCTCGTTCGGTCGCGTCAGCGCGTTGAGCTGCGCGAACTGATCATCCACGGTCTGTTCGGCGAGCTGAACCTGAGCCGCGACCGGCTCGCTGGAAAGCTTGTCGAAGAGCCTTCCAAAGCGTCCTCGAGAGGCTACTTCATCCGCGACTTCCCCAGCGCCGGCACGCAGGCGCGGATCAATCAGCGTAGTGTTGCGTGCCGTCACCTCCAGAACGCGCCGCAGCGGCGAAGCGCTCGATGACGCGATGTCCGCTGCGTTCGCGGCATGAGCCAGGCTGTCGAATTCGATAATGCGCAGGTTCGCCAGCATTCGCAGCCAGATTTGCCGGTAGTCCTCGAAATACAGCCCCCGGATGTCATCCAGCATCCGCGTGCGCTCCGGCAAGGTCAGCGGCTGGGGTTCGGCGTCCAGGACCCAGCTCTCGCGGCTGGCCCACTCAAGGATGTCGTCGAGCTCCCGAATGAAGCTGCCGTAGTAACCGTCGTAGGTGAACATGCCGGGTATGCGCTGCGCGGCAGGGTCGTCCTCCGTATGTTCAAAGAGGCGACCGCCTTCCCGGCCATAGAGCGACGCCAGCGTCAGGGCCTCGTCATCCGCTGCCAGCTTCTCCGCCTTGCGGATGCTGTATAGGAGTTCCGCTCTCGGGGCCATACGGAGATTGGTCCGCGAAGCTTCCACGAGGTCCGTATCCAGCTCGACCGGATCAAAGCCCAGCTCAAGCATCGATCCCAGATGCTGCTGCAGATGACCCTGCACCTCGGGTTCGCGGCTGTAGGAACGCCGCCAGTCCTCGGCCAGCCAATCGGAAATCACCGGTGGATCCAGGTGCTCGCTGTCACCGAGCATCAGGTAATTTTTGAGTGCCTGATACTGAAACTCCGTATCGGATTCAGACGAGTAGAGGATATCTGCACTGCGCCTTTCGACTACGGGGAGCAGCTTTCGCTGCAACTCACCGCGATAGGCGGAGCGAGCCGCGCGAGTTACGCGCGCCCCCTGGTACAGGCCCATCCTCATGCTGAAAGGAACGGACTCGCTTACCGGCGCATAGACTTCCGTTACCTCTCGCATCGCGTTCAGCGGTTCCAGCAGGTCTGTAAACTGTGGATCGGCCGGCAGTTCGGTCGCGTCGACGGCCTCAAACTCCTTCCAGGCTGCATCGGCGCGACTCAGGAATATCTGATTGCGACTGAAGCTGATAGACCAGGCGACAGCCGCCAAGGCGGTAAGGAGTACGGCACCGGCGTAGGCACCACGCTGAAGCCAGAAGCGCTGAATCTCCAGCTTCCTGTTCGCACCGGCGAGTTCCGATTCCGCAAACACGAGATCGCGAAACAGGCGCGTCACGAAGTAGCTCTTTCCCTCGCCCGCATAGCGTGGCGCACTAGCCTCGCCAGCTACGCCCAGAGTTCTTCCCAGCGTTGCCATAACGCGATCGATCGGCGCGCCTTCCTGCGTGCCGCTGGTAAAATAAACCCCGCGCAGCAGGGTGTCTTCCTGATAGCGGCTCTTGGTGAAGATTTCGTCGAGGAACTCGCTTAGGAGCGGTTTCAGTGCATCGAACTGCTGGGGGAAGGTGAACAGCCTGGTCTTCCGCTCGATATCGCGTTCCTGCTCCATTCGGGTTCGCACCCGCAGATTCAGGCGATCCACGAGCGCATCGAACTCACCCGGCAGTGTGGCGAGGGCCTCACCGCCCGGACCATCACCGTAGTCGAAGGTCATTCCCCAGACCTGCTCACGCTCTTCCCTGCCCAGATCGTCAAAGAACTCGCTGAAGCCAGGGATCAAATCGCACTTCGTGAATATCACATAGACAGGGAATGTGATGCGCAGCTTCTCATTCAACTCCTGCAATCGCTGCCGGATAGCGGTGATCTGCGAAGTACGCTCGGCGCGATTCTGCGATAGAAGGTCGGAGACGCTGATGGCGACCAGCGCACCGTTGATGGGTCTGCGACGGCGATGGCGCAGAAGCAAATCGATAAAACCATTCCAGGCCGCCCGGTCTGCCTCGGCATGACTGTCCTGCGTGACGAAACGACCCGCCGTATCCAGCAGCACCGCTTCTTCGGTGAACCACCAATCGCAGTTCCTGGTACCGCCCACGCCTTTCACGGCGCCTTTGCCGAACTTCTCGGCAAGGGGGAATCGCAGTCCCGAATTTACCAGGGCCGTCGTTTTGCCGGCTCCCGGAGGCCCAATAACGATGTACCAGGGCAGCTCATACACATTGGGCCGTCCCTTGCCGCGGGCGCTCTTGCGGAAAACCTGCAGCGCTTCGTCAAAGCGCTGTGTCAGCACATCCACTTCCTCGCGAGACAGGCGCTCGGCTTCGTTCTGGCCCGCCGCCCCCGCCGCGTCGCGCAGAAGGCCGGCATTGGCGCGCTTGACGGAAAGCTCCACACGCAAGAGGTTGAGCGCCCAGATAGCCAAGCAGCAGGCAAAGAAGAACAGGCGCGCCATCGGCGAGGCCAGCGGCACTTGACCGGATACGGCAATCTGCGGACCCGCAAACCAGATCAAGGCGCCCAGCGCGGCGAAGCCAACAACGGCGACGAACCAGCGGTTACGAATCAGTTTTCCGAGTTTCTTCATGCCAAAGTGACGACCAATTTACTCGGGCTCCGCGCGAGTTTCGCTCGCGACCGGTGCCGATCCAACTTGCTCCATGCTCTCGATGAGGGGCTCGGATCCACTGGTCAGCACCCAGCGGAATCCTCCATAGACCACAAGCAGAAGAACACCGGCCAGCGCGCCGACGACCCATAGCGGTACATAGCGCTCCAGGGCGTTGCGCCGGTCCTCGACTCCCTGCCACCGCGGCGACAACTCTCGCTCGTACTCACCCCGATGACTCTGGATCGTCCGGTACAAATCGGCCTGAATATCGCTCAGCTGGGTCAAGCCATCACCTGAGAGACCGAACTTGCCGCGGAAACCAAGGGCAAGACACAGGTAGAAGAGATCCAGCAAGTCCAATTGGCTTCCCGGTCTTTGCAACAGCCGTTCAATGAGCGCAAAGAACTTCTCTCCACCCCAGGTTTCGTTGTGGAAGGTGCTGAGGAGGCTTTCGCTACTCCAGCTACTCTCCGCTCCCCAGGGTGTGCCCATCACCGACTCGTCAATAAACACGCACAGCGCATAACGCGCGATCTTTACCGTGTCGTCCGTATAGCCATCCTGTATGGCGCGGGTTTCAAATCTTCGAACCTGGCCCGATGCCATCGCGTGCAAGCCCGCGACGTCCGCATGTGCCGCCACGGCGCGGATCTGCATCGCGAGCACCAGCAGGGGAGCCGCAGCGTCGACGAGGGGATTCAGACTGCGGCCGAGCAGAGATTCAAGCGCGTTGCCGCTGTCCGCCCCACCCATGATGACGGGGCGAGGTTCGGTCGGCGCGGGCGCTGTAACGACCGGCCGCGCCGTTGCGGGCTCGTCAGTCCGGGTCGTCCGTCCGCCGGGCTTCGGTCGAATTATGGTTCGATCAAGGTCGCCATCACCGAAAAAGGGATCGTCGGGCCCCATGGATCTACCTCCTTATGGCCCAGAGTTCCAACTTCAGTTCGGGGTAGTCCCCCGCAATATGCAGCGCCAGAGATCGGGCTTTGCGGACGTCATCCCACATACCGGAACTGTGGTCCAGCTCGAAGTACACGTTGCCCGCGTGGTACGGAATCTGTCGCGGTGCCACGGGCATCGATCGGATCATCACGCCGGGCAGAGCGCGATTGACGAGTTGCCGGATCATCTCGACCGATCCGATCTTGATCTGCGCGGGCAATCTCTTGCGAATCTCATCCGCGGGAAGATCGGCTGCAATCGCCAGAACAAAGGTCGCCGAATCCAGAAGCGTCTGATCATTGATGGATGCCACGCGCACACCAAAGCGGCGCTCCTGAAGCGGTATATTCGTTGCGTTCTCATCGATCGTGGTGTCCAGGTATTCCCGTAGCACCGCGTAGACCGGATCGAAACACTGTTGGAGATCCGCATGATTGTACGTGGGGAATTCCGGAGCGAGCCGATCACTGCTCGTGAAGGTGGCCAGTTCACCGGCCAGGCTGACACTCATCCGAAACAAAGACTCGGGATGCAGCGTTGCGGTGACGTCAAAGTGTTCCACGATCGGTAGGTAGCGGTTGATCATCTGAAGCATCAGAAACCCGGCGATCTCCGATACACCGCCGCGGCCCGATTCCTGGACTCTACCGGCGAGCGCTGTAGCCCTGTGCCGCAAGCGACCACGCAGGTCTTTTACAAAACCCCGGAGCGCTTGCGAAGCATGGTGCTGCAGCAGCGGCGGCACGTAGCTGTCGTCCATAACGACGCTGCCGTCCTGACGAACTTCAGTGATACGGCCGAGACCAAGGCAGGTATAGTTGTCGCGGTGTTCGTGTTCGAGCATCAAGCGGAAACGAAGCTCGCCCATCTGTATGCTCGCCGAGCCACCGCCGACCGTACTGTCGTCATCTACTTCCCGCTCCACCAGCTCCAGTCGCGAAAGGCTGTTCTCGTCGTCGCGGCCCTCCACGAGAGCAGTGCCCCGCCGACGAAGGGGAAGACAGAGAAACACCAGGGATCCCCGTACATCGCCTGGTATGTCTATGCTCGATGGCGTCACGTTGTCGTAAGGCATACTGAAGGGAGTGCCGTCGGGCATTACTCCTTTAACTTCATCGATGCCGACCTTCCCCAGACCTAACTGTTTTTGATCGAGCCGAAGCGAAGCAAAACCCCAGCTGAACGGCGCCGTCGCGGCGGCACTATCTTCTATATAGTTCTCGATGAAACGACTGAACTGCTGGTAATGCTGTGGACGAAGAAACATTCCTTCGGTCCAGACGACTCTGCTGTTCATCGACATATGCTTGTGATCTTATGCAAGTGAATGCGGCCGCCGGGGGGCCGCTTACCCTTTCCTTCAGTCCCGTTCACGACACTGCCACTACCATAACCTTATGGACCGCTCTGCAGTGATCGGATTTTCTCCTCGTAAGCTTTAGTAAATGCCTCCGAGAAGTATCCCGCGACGCCTTCAGCGGAGGCGCTTTCCAACTTTTTGCAGTGCTCGCAGAACTCATCCCAGCGGGCCGCATTCTGGCCCAGGGACTGGATGATTGCCTTGACGCCACTGGCCGACTCGGGAACGTATTGCTCCGGATCCATGTGTACGGAGGCCTCGCGAAAAACGGCCTGCAAGCCCGCGATCATGCCAAGCTGGTGCAGCTTGAGGTCTCTGATGGCTTCATCCACGGCGTCGTTCATGGACAGGAAGCCTGAGCTGGCAGGTTGCAGAAAAACGCGAAGTGCCTCATCGACGTTGGGTGAGAACTTCAGTGGATTGTTCTCCACCGGCATGAGCACCGTCCGCGACAAGCGAAACTCGTTCTTGAATTCGGCACGGGATCGAAGTAACTCAATCAAGGATGCGAGCAGGTTGCGCAGCAGCTCTCCGTAACTCCTGAACAGTTCCCCGTCGTTCATTCTCCCACCGGGTGCTGCAATGCCGAGACCTTCAAAGAACATGCCTAACAGATCGGGTACTGATGCGTCCCCGGCAGGCGATACCGGGCCAGGCAGCGGTCCCGAAGTTTTTTCCACGGGAGTGGCCGATTCCGGCGAAGGCTCGAGCGACGCCGGTCTCGGCTCTACCGCCGGCTCCGGCATTGCCACACTGGCAGAAGCTGGCTTCGGAGAAAGAGAAGCTTCCTGAGCATGATCCTCCGGTGGGCAGCTGAGACTTTCAGGTAGGCCGGGCTCTGGTTGTTCGGGCAGCGCTTCTTCAACGCTGTCCGCAGGAAGATCCTCGGCTTCCTGGCGCAAGTCATCGAAATCACCATCGGCGGGCAACGGCGCTTCATCCCAATCCTCCGGAATCAAACCGCCACTGCTCGGCGAGTCTACCGCCGGCGCATCGACGGGTTCGGCGGAAGCCATTGCTAACTCGGAGGCAGGTGGGGCCGCGACTTCCGAAGTCCAGTCTTCTTCGCGGCGATTCGCTGCCGCGGGATCTACGACCACGCGGGGCGGAACAAAGCTGTGTTCGTAATCCGGGGCAATATCGACCGCGGATGAATCAGAAAAAGTCGACTCATCGGCCTGCATGACACCCGAAAGCACATCCTCAGCGGCTTCCGTAGACGATGGAAGGTCAATGGGAAAGGGCGCGTTGTCGCTGTCCTCTGCCACCATATCGGAAGCAGTGGCACCGCCGTCTATCGAAACCTGCAGACGAAACTCACCGGCGAGCAGCACGTCACCGTGGAACAGTTGAAGGGACTCCCCCTTGCCAATGTTTTCGGTGCGCCCTTCTACACCAAGGCCGTTGGTGCTGCGGTCGGTTACGAAAAAGTGGCCATCGCGGAAGAATATCTCGCCGTGCACGCTGGACACATAGCGCTCCGGATCGGGAAGGATCATCGCGTTGGAACTGTCAGGACAACGGCCGAAAGTGCCACCGCTAGCATCGAACACCTTCTCGGCATCCGCTCCCATGGCGCCTGTCTGATAACTGATCGTACGCAGAGTCAGTCGCATTAACGCACCGAGTAGATGCGGACTGAAGAGTTTATGGACTCAGACGGCAACGCCATGATTGCACCGTCGACCAGGCTTAATGGGAGGGTTCGAGCGTCATGGATTCACATACCGATGTCAAGCAGGCTTCTTCATTGTCTTTCAAGCACTTCCCCCCGGCACCTGAACTAAAGCTGACGATCTTCACTTAAGCCACTGATATCCTTTGCTTTACCGGCAGTAATTTGAGAGCATCAAACACGTTTAAGGACCTCCGTGCCACAGCTCGGAGATTTGTGTGGCGCCTCGCGAAGATGCTGATATGCCCAGAGCCACAGTGAAGGAAGTCGATTATTTCGTCTTCAAGGAAAAGCTGCGTGAGGCGGCCGCGAGTTCGTGCCTGATCGAGCGAACCGACCGCGATCGCTGGGGTCGCTACGTGGCCGACCATCAGATTCGCGAGTCTGCCCTCGCGGCTTTTGGAAAGGTGAAATTTGTTGCCAGCGAGCCGACCCTGGTCGCGATTGTGATGGATGATGATTGGGATGGGTGTTACGCCTATTCCGCCGACGACGAAGCAGTGCTGAAGTTCGTGCCCGGTGGCTAGCTTCGTTACCGCTATTCTTCACTGCGCAGAATAACTGGGGTAGTCCGCCAAGACTGGAACCGCTTTTTTCTGGAAATCAAAAAGACGGATTTACGTGAATCTTCGATACCGCAACTTTTTCCTCCTGTTGTTGATAGCTTTGCTCGGCCTTGGCGGCTGTGCGACGACCAAATCGCCGCGAATGGCGGTCGAGGTCGAGGCGTCCTATTCGATCAATCCTGATCGCAACGGCAGAGCATCACCGGTCGTGCTTTATGTGTACTACCTGCAGAGCAGCTCAACTTTCGACAATGCCCGGTACATTGCCCTGGCGACGGATGCCGCCGACATACTGGGGCGGGATCTCCTGAGTGTGCGGGAGATCGAAGTCTCACCAGGACAAAGCCTCAGCCTTGCGACGGGCGAACTCCCGGAAGCAACTCGCTATGTCGGCGTTGTTGGCGCGTTCCGCGATATAGACAATGCGCAATGGCGGGGCTCGGTTATGGTCAAGAAGGGCGAAAAGTTCAAACTTGATGTTTTTGTTGACGACGTAAGGCTTTTCGTCAGCAAGGACTAGCCGAGTTGACTAGCCGTGGAGAGTGGCCGTGGAGAGCGGACTGCGCTAAAGGGCGTTCCAGCAATCCACGCAAGTCTGGTCCAGCGTCGTGGTACTCCAGCGAACTAGCGCGAGCACGCCTTTCCGCTTCGTCCAGCCGATACGAACGCCGGAAGGCTTCGATCGAGCGCCTACGAGGCTTAGAGCAATCTGGAAGTGGCGCTAGAGCCTATGCCGACAACCTTGCCAGTGCCTATGCAGGTCTCACTTACGCGTGAAGCAACGGAGTGTCGGGCTTCTTCTGCCGCCCCAAAGCGAATGGAAGAACCCGCCAGGCTTTATCGATTCGCGCGTGTCTTTCGTCGCGCTGTTTGCGAGGTGCGTTAAGTGTCCCCCGAGAATCTGGTATTCGATCAACTGCACATCGACGTGGCGCGCAATTCCACGGACGACTTCAACCCTTTCCATGATCCCCAACGCTGGAAGGCCGTCCACGGCAACCCCTTCCCCGGCCCTATTGCGCTTGGCTTCCAGCTCGAGTTCCTGTGCAGCGACCGCATTCTCCGGGAACGCGCAGCCTTACACGTCGAAGAAGATCTCGCCTTTCGCAACTTCGAGTTCAATTTCGCCGGCGCGCTACCTGCCGGGGAAGCAGTAAAGCTCGATGTGCGCAAAACCGTCGACAAGCGCAAATCCGGCGGCGGCCTATCCAATCGGGTAGTGCTTCGTAGAACTGGTGGTTCACCCGTACTGATCGGATCCCAGAGCGATACGACGACGCCGCGTTTCTGGCAGGAGACCGATATCGATGGACTGCCTGCAATCAACGATCTTCCAGATCGGTCGATCATTCCGGACAGCAACGTATTCCTGAAACGAAAGTACCTCACGACGAGCAACGCCAAAAATTTCACCGCGGCATCGCTTTGCGAGCAGCAGGATTACATTGACGAACTCGCCGAGCGGGTTCGCTTCCCCGCTCTCTTTACCGCCGCCATGTCGTCCTGCGCGCTACTGGAACGCGCTCTGGCGAGTGGGCACGACTTCAAGGCGAACCCGCTCGTGTACACGAATCACCAGATCAGCGTTGATATGCGCCTGCAGGTAAAGCTGCGAAGCAACGATGTGATTCTCTTTCTGGTGTCGCAGCCGGAACTGATCGACGCAGCAAAGGGCCTGGGCGGATCCAACGTAGATCAGTACCGATTCCACTGCAGCGCGCTGCTGGAGGGCGGCGAGGTTCTGTTTCAGGCTCGCCTGCAGCTGGCGTCGCTGGCGGGATTCTCGGAGGGAGACGGTTCCTGAGCTCGGGAACGCAGCACACGCCGTGCAAAGGCGGCAGTGTCGCTCAGCGCCAGGGGCTCTGCGTAACGTCGCCTCGTAGTCGGGGCGTCGGGTTTCTGCTGCCGACCCTACTGTACGCCTTGCGATCAGCCTTGCTCCCAGACCGGGAAAGGATCTTCGAGTGTCAGCCAATACTCCTTGCCACGGAGTACTTCTTCCTCGCTAAGGAGACAGTCGTTGAGAGCTTCGCGAATCGCCTCGACATCCAGTCCCTGTCCGATAAACACCAGTTCCTGGCGCATGTCGCCAAAGGGTTCAACCCACTGCTTCTCGATCGACGCGAGGTAATCGGCGTCGGTTGGCCAGCCTGATTTGGGTACGGCCCTCCAGAACATCCCCGCAAAACCATGCCGCGCTATCCCGCCGGCCTGACTCCACTGTCCTGCGTATTCCGGCCGTGACGCCAACCAGAAGTAGCCCTTGGAGCGCAGGAGCTTGCCGTAACTGTTCAATCGATGCAGGAGGTCGTAGAACTTCCTGGGATGAAACGGGAAGCGGGCAACATAGTTGAAACTGCTGATGCCGTACTCCTCGGTTTCCGGCACATGCTCCCCACGCATTTCCTTGAGCCAGCCCGGCGCCTGCTGAGCGCGCTCAAAATCGAACAACCCGGTGTTCAGCACCTTGTTCAGGTCGACCTGCCCCTGGCTGATGGGGACGATCTTCGCGTGAGTGTTGAGCGACCGCAGGATCGCCTCGAGCCGTTCAATATCGCCGCCTGTAACCAGGTCGGTCTTACTGATCAGGATTACGTCGGCAAACTCAACCTGGTCGATGAGCAAATCAGCAACACTGCGTTCATCCTCCTCACCCAGGGACTCACCCTTTTCCTGCAGGGACTGCGCTTCGTCGAAGTCCTTAAGAAAGTTGACCGCATCGACGACCGTCACCATCGTATCCAGCTTGGCCACGTGGGAGAGGGATACGCCGTTTTCGTCGGCAAAAGTAAAGGTTTCGGCAACCGGCAGCGGTTCAGAGATTCCCGTTGACTCGATAAGCAGGTAGTCAAACCTCCCGTCCTGCGCGAGCTTTGTGACCTCTTCAAGCAAGTCCTCGCGCAAAGTGCAGCAGATACATCCGTTGCTCATTTCCACGAGTTTTTCTTCGCTGCGATTGAGAGAAACTTCCTGCTGAACGATGGCAGCATCGATGTTGATCTCGCTCATATCGTTAACAATCACGGCTACCTTCTTCCCTTGCCGGTTGTTGAGAATGTGGCTGAGAACAGTGGTCTTGCCAGCGCCGAGAAAGCCCGAAAGAACGGTAACAGGGAGCGATTCCATTGCTTGAGTCTGCATTGTCTTTGGGCCTCGGTATCGAAGTCGATACGTCGAATTAGCTTGGATATCTCAGTCGGAGAAGACCGGGTCGAGGGACACGAGAAGCCTGCGGCCGGCGTCCAACGGCGAGCGATGCAGCACACCGCAAAAGTCCGAGTCCCAACGCCCGCCTTTCAGCAGCGACCAGGCGCCGGTGGCGAGAGTGCGCACAGGGCAACCGGGGCGCAGCGGCTCCGGATCCCTGGACGCCATGGCTGGAAGGTCGATGTCGTTGTGGGAAATCCAGTCCGTACCTGCACCTGCGTAGGTGATGAGCATGCGGGCGGGCACCTGGTCTACGTGAAAGCGCGGACACATGGGTCCTTCGAGCACCTTCACCCGCACCCCACAGGACTCGCATTCCAGCAACTCGCGCAGCACCTCCACGGGAGTTTCCATCGCATCGTGCAGAGCCTGCAGCGCATCCGCGCAGCTGTGGCTTCGCCCGCCAGTAGGTGCTCCGGTGGCACCGGGGCCACCCTGGATCCACTGCGCCTGGAAACCGGCGTCGCGCAGAAGAGTTTGCGAAGCCATGGCTACGGCGTCGCTCACCGGTCTGCTTACGCTCACCAGTTCAACCGACTCGTCGTAGATTTTCGCGAACTCTACGAGCGCCACGCCTTCGATATGGCGCATAGCGCGGCGACCCACGGCGGGGTCGCTGCGTAGCGGCGCATTCACAAGCGAACCTGTACTCCGCCCTCGATGGTGCGACCGGGCTGCGGAGCCAGGTCCTTGATGAAGGACGTGTGCAGGCGCTGTTCATCGTCCGTGAGGTTGCGGCCGTTGAGGAAGAATTCCACGACGCTTCCTCCCACGTTCATCGCATAGCCGATGTGCAGGCGAAGGTCGTCAAAGCCCTCCGTGGGCAGTTCGTTGAAACCGGCATCGTCCTGGTCGTCCACGAACCGGTAGCTCAGTTCGGCATTGACGCCCTTCCAGTTGGCCATGGCTCCGACGCGCCAGCGCTGCGGAGAAATGCGCGGTACGTTGCGGTTTTCGCCGTCGTCGAAGCGTGCCCGCACTGTATCGAAGCCTGCGTTGAAGGCCAGGTAGCCTTCCCGCCACGTCATGGCCTGCCAGGTGGCATCGGCTTCGAATCCGGTGAAACTGGCATCCTGCTGAGACCACTGCAGAACGGGCAGTTCATCGAGCTCCATGCCGGTGGCCTGTTCATAGATGTAGTCGCTGAACTCGGTGGCAAACGCCGTCAGAGAGAAGCTCAGACTTTCCTGCTGGTAGCCCAGGGTTGCCGACAGGTTCGTGGACACCTCTTCGTCCATCGTCGGATCGCCGATTTCATAGGTGTTGGTTGCCAGGTGCGGTCCGTCGGAGTAGAGCTCCTCCGCAACCGGCGCTCGGCTTGAGATATCGACCTGGCCGGAGAGGGTCCAGTTGTCACCCAGGGACTGGATCAGGCCGAGCGACGCCGCGCCGACATCGAAGCTGCGAGAAGGCCCTTCCGAAGGATCGTGATCGACATTCTCATAGCGCACACCTGTTTCCAGGCTCAGCTCGCCAAACTGCCGTTCTCCCACATAGAACACGCCGAAGGTCTGGGTATCCACGGGGCGAACAAAAGCCTCTTCGCCGATGGCGGAGAATTCCCGGTTGGACACTTGCAGCCCCGCAACGCCGTCGAAGCCCAGAATGGTCTCGTGAGCGATCTCAATACGTGATTCCCAGGCCTCAGTGGCAAAGCGGGTGCCAGCTTCACCGTTCCCTTCGAATTCGACGTGCTCGTAATCGTTGTAGCCCAGGCGAAAGTTCACCGAGGAAATGCCGGCGAAAGGCGCCTCGAGGCCGCCTTCGAGATCGACGCGGGTCTGCTCGAGATCAAGAAAAGCGAGGCCTTCCTCATCACCGTGTTCGTCGCCGTGCTCGTCCTCGTGCTCATCGCCGTGATCTTCGTCTTCGTCGTGATCCTCATCGTGATCATGATCGTGTCCGTGGCCAGGGAGCCCGTACTCCGCTTCATAGGTGGACACGGCAAGACCAAAGAAGCCGCGCTCACCTATATACGACGCGCCGAAGGAGCCGCCCTGGGCTTCCATCTGGCTGCCGGGCAGGACGCCGAAGGCCTCCTCCTCTTCCTCACCATGCTCGTCATCATGGTCTTCTTCTTCGTGATCATGCTCTTCTTCCTCCATGGCGCGCAGCGCCGCGGATTCCGCGTAACCGGGTATCTCGTACTCGTCCGCATCGCGGTAGAACGCATCGAGGTGGAAGGCGAAGTTTCCCGCTCCGCCGTCCAGTTTGAAGGCCGCGGTGCGCTGCTCGGCGTTGTCCGTGCCGCGCACCTCAGCCGCGCCCGTCAGCTTCTCCGGAACCTCCAGAGGGACGCGTCCGGTTTCCACGTTCACAACGCCGCCAATGGCGCCGGTACCGTAGAGCAGCGTGCTGGGGCCTTTGAGGACTTCAATGCTGTCGGCGACAAACGGCTCAACCATGGCCATGTGGTCAGGGCTGGAGACAGACACATCCAGGCTGTCGATGCGGTCCTGCATCACCTTGACCCGTGGTCCGGCGAGGCCGCGGATCACCGGTCGTCCCACGGCCTGGCCGAAGGCGGCATTGTGTACGCCGGGAATGTTTTGCAGGGTCTCTCCGATCGACGGCGCCAGAGCGCGTTCAAGTTCCTGACCGGTCAGCACGGCGATGGGCTGGGCAAGGCCATCCGCAGCCAGGGGGTGAGCGCGGACAACGACTTCTTCGACCAGCGCGTCGTCCGGCGCCTGGGCATGTACGGCATTGCTTACGGCAGCAGCCAGAAGGCATACGGCGCTGGCGCACCGTCGGGGGGTGAGGGGATTGAACGGCATGTGATGCTCCAGAAATCGACCGACTGTCAATGTAGATACGTTATATTATATCAACATCGAACTGGAGCTGGTAAGCCGCGGTGCTTGCGGCTTGGGCGGTAAATTGTGCGCAATACTACCGGGCGGCGCAGACCTCACACAGACCGCTGACCTCCACTATGGCTTTATGCGGCGTGAAACCTCGCTTCTGCGCGATTTGCAATAGCACCGCTTCAAGATCCGGTGAATGCACTTCCTGCACGGAACCACAATCGGCACAGAGGAGGTACTGGCTTTCATGAGGGTGATGATCCAGATGATCGCAGGGCAGGTAGGACTGAGTTGACTCGATCCGGTGCACCAACCCAACCCGGGTCAAAAAATCCAAGTGACGATACACCGTAAGAGGAGCAATCTTGCGCTTCTGCCGCTTCTCGAGCCGTTCGATCAGCTCATAGGCCGACAGTGAGCGTTTGGCTGCAAGAAGCTCGGCGTAGGCTCCGAGGCGTGCGGGAGTCAGTCTTTCACCGAGATCCCCGCAGCGGGCTTCCGCCAGCGTCCTCCACTCGGCGGAAATTCGTGCGCTTGTGATCGCAGAACTCATCGGATGGCGGGGCTCCCAGCAGTTGCTTGACTTGTTATCTATCCGCCCATGATACCGGGATTAGGGTTGTAAAAGCTCGGCGTCATGAAGTCGGTAGATCACCCCGTACTCGTCCGTCGCCAGTAGCTCAAAGCGCCCTTCGAGCACCACCGGATCCCAGGTCGCCTCGATGCCCTCGGGCGCCAGCACTTCCACCGCCCCCGCCGGGCCTCCTGGAATATGAAAAAAACAGCTCGGCGGGTTTGATGTGAGCAGGAAACGGCGTTGGCGAAGATCAGGATCCAGGGGCATCATGAAACCGGAGAGTTTTACCTGTTCACCGCCTCTACTCTGGACCACCTGAGGAAACTCCACACTCACCGATTCTTCCCGGTAGCGGATCCGGGCGCCCATCAGCTCGCTCCAGAGCAAACCGCCGTCGACTTCGGGCGGCGAGGGAAAGCCCGAAGCCTGTAAGCTGATGACGTTCACCCGCAGCACTGCCTCGGCGTCTCCATAGCTCACGGTTACGGTATCGAGGCCCATGGGACCACCGATCAAGGCGAAGTCCAGGGTCCCGGAGGCGTCGGTCTTGGATCGTGAAGACACCGCTTCCGGTTCCAGCAGCTCACTGGATCCATTGACGACAAACGTGGGCGATGCTCCGACCACCGGCCTTCCCTCAGGATCGGTGACGATCACACTGAGATAGGCATAGTCCTGTTCAAGCAAGTCGATAACGTAGCGGCCTTCGGCGTCGCGATAACCCACATCTGTATAGAGTCCGAGTGCGAAGGAGTCCACTTCTGCCGCGGCGACCGGTTCCAGGCTCGCATTGCCCGACCCCCAGTCAGAGTCATCGATCAGCGTGGGGACTTCCGGATCTTCCTCTGTGGTGTCGCGAAACCCCGGCTGGGAATCCAGAAGAATGGCGGGCGACGCCAGCGGCGTCTCGGGTTCTGGTTCGACGACGGCCATGGCCAGCACCACCGCGACGACCGGGATTGCCGCCCCGGCGAAGAGAATATTTGGCTTGATAGTCACGCGGTGCGCCCTCCTTCAGCCAAGGTGGATGCCACATCAGTTCGATAGGCCTGAAACGCCGGGATCGCCGCCGACAGAGCACTTACCGCCAGCAGCATCGCCAGGAGCTGTGTCTCAGCGCTGACCCAGCTTACATCGGCGAGCCGGATACCGCGCGCCGCCTCAAGCCATTCTCCCACAGCGGCCAGCGATCCGTGCCCGATCAGGTAGCCCAAAACTACGCCCAAGCCCGACAGCAGCATGCCTTCACACAGTATGGCCAGGAACACTTCTCCGCGCGTAGCACCGAGGCAGCGCAGCATAGCCAGATCGCCGCGCCGGCTGCGGAGCGAGCCGTACAGGGCCGCGAATACCGAAAGACAGGCGGTGACCACGAGCACCCAGGCGAACGCTCGCAGACCGTCGAGGCCAAAGCCCACCAACTGGAGGATACGCGCAACTTCCATGGCGGGAGCGGCAGCCTGAAGCGCGCCCTCGCCGTTTATCTCCCGCGGCAGTGACATGGCGGCCAGGGGAGTCTGGTAGCGAAGGAGGAGCGCGGTTATCTCCGATCCGGCCGGCTCTCTGTCGTCATGCTCGTACCACTCATCGGCAACGTCGGCATGCTGCAGGTGCTCATCATGCGCACGCTCAAATTTCGCGTGCATGACTTCTTCATCTGCGTGTTCTGAGCCAGCATGTTCCATGAGATCGAACTCGTCATGCTCGTGCTCT
>JBCBTK010000029.1:0-53466 GCA_039818725.1 Pseudomonadota bacterium | reverse complement strand
TGCGCCGCAATTACCAGGAGCATAACGAGACTCGGATCGTGTTTGGCTCCCTCGAAGTCAATCCGCTGGCCCGCGAGGTTACCGTGGGAGAAGTTGCGCTCGAGTTGACGCGACGGGAGTTTGATGTGCTTTCCTACCTGACGCGGCATTCACGCCAGGTCGTGTCCCGGGGGAAGCTGCTCCAGGTGGCCTGGGGTTCGGAGCGGGAAGTGACCCTGAATACGGTCGATGTCTACGTCGGCTACCTGCGCCGAAAACTCTCCGCCTGTTCGGACGCTCCCGAAATAAAGACTGTGCGCGGTATCGGCTTTAAGCTCTGCTGAGCCCCACCTGTCTACGAGTCCTGTCTCAAGGGCTACGCCGGTTGCAGTACCAAAGTACGTCTGAATCTCAGAGTTTATTCAGACTGATCTCAGGACATCCTCAAAATCGCCCCCGTAGCATCGAGCTTGGATAAAGCGCCCCCGTGGCGCGACGCCCGGCTACTCCGCCGTACTCGTTGTCTGGCGTCACTCCATTGGACGACACAGTCCCGTTGGCGTTGGCGACGATGGTCACAGCTTCGTACCCCGCCGAAGACTTGAATCAATAAACCCACAGGGGGAATGCAAGATGAATAACCCGAGAAGCGGAAGCTTCGCGATGCGAGCCTTGACCGTGGCAACCACGGCGGCAACGCTGGGCCTGGCCTCGGCGGCAGTGAACGCGAAAGACGTCACCTGGAAGGACATCGTCAACGACGAAAAGACCACCGATGCCGTTGTGAGCTGGGGCATGGGTGTGCGCAACCATCGGTACAGCCGGCTCGACGACATCAACACCTCGAACGTCGAGAATCTCAAGCCGGTGTGGTCCTTCTCCTTCGGGGACGAGAAACAGCGCGGGCAGGAAACCCAGGCGCTGCTGCACGACGGAACGCTCTACATCACCGCTTCCTATTCGCGAATCTTCGCCCTCGACGCCAAAACCGGAAAGCGCAAGTGGTCCTATACGGCGCGTCTGCCCGACGACATTCGTCCCTGCTGTGATGTGGTCAACCGCGGCGCTGCCCTCTACGGAGACAAGATCTACTTCGGGACTCTCGATGCCGCCATCATCGCCCTGAACAAAGACACGGGTAAGCCGGTCTGGCGCAAAAAGTTCGAGGATCACACCGCCGGGTACACCATGACCGGTGCGCCGACGATCGTTCGCGACAAGAAGACCAAGAAGGTCATGCTGATTCACGGTTCCTCCGGTGACGAGTTTGGCGTTGTCGGACGTCTCTATGCCCGGGATACGGAGACCGGCGAGGAGATCTGGATGCGGCCCCTGGTTGAAGGCCATATGGGTCGGCTCCACGGGGAGGATTCCACCACGACGGGTGATCCCAGCGCGCCCTCCTGGCCCAACAATCCCGACGGAAGCAAAGTGGAGTCGTGGAATCACGGCGGTGGCGCCCCCTGGCAGAGCGCGACCTACGATGTGAAAACCAACACTATCGTTATCGGTACGGGCAACCCGGCGCCCTGGAACACCTGGTATCGCTCCGACGGCGACAATTTCCAGGACTACGACAGCCTCTACACCTCGGGCCAGGTCTACATCGAACCGTCCACCGGCGAGCCCGTGGGCTTCTTCCAACACACGCCGAACGATGCCTGGGACTTCTCTGGCAACAATCCGATCACGCTCTTCGAGATGAAGAAAGACGGCAAAAAGATCCGCGCCGGTGCGCACGCCGACCGCAACGGATTCTTCTTCGTCACGGATCTCGATTACATGACCGAGCGCAACGGCAAGATCTCCAAGCAGGAGGGCGGTGCCATCGGTATCTACCCATTCGTGCCGGAGATCAGCTGGGCAACCGGATGGGACGTCGCCAAGGGCCGCCCTCGCGAAGTGGAAGGTCAGCGTCCGCCGCCTCCGGCACCGGGCGAGGACAAGGGTGAGGTCATCCAGGTTACGCCGAACTTCCTCGGCGGCACGAACTGGATGCCCATGGCCTACAACCAGGATACGGAACTGTTCTACATCCCCTCCAATGACTGGAGCGAGGACTACTGGACGGAGAACGTGACCTACAAGAAAGGATCGGCCTACCTCGGCCAGGGCTTCCGCATCAAGCGCAAGTACGACACCCATGTAGGCGCGCTGCGTGCGATCGATCCGACCAACGGTCAGATCGTCTGGGAGCACAAGGAAGAAATGCCGCTCTGGGGTGGTGTGGTCACAACGGGTGGGGACCTTGTCTTTACGGGAACCAGCGACGGCTTCGTAAAGGCGTTCCACGCCGAGACCGGTGAAGAGCTGTGGAGATTCCAAACGGGCTCAGGCGTTGTTTCCCAGCCCATCGTCTATGAAGTGGACGGCGTTCAGTACCTGGCGCTGGCTTCAGGCTACGGCGGCGCTGTTCCGCTCTGGGGCGGAGACATGGCTGAGATGACCAAGACCGTCAGCCAGGGTGGCTCGTTCTGGGTGTTCGCATTGGCTGACATCAAAGCCAGCATGAAGGTTGCGTCCAAGTAGGACGTCGGACTCCTCGCCCGGAACGGGTTGTGCGTCCTTTTCCGGGTAGCAACCGCGAGGCCCGTCGCCATGCGACGGGCCTTTTTTCACACCAAGAGAACGAGCATATGAAGCCAATACAAGACACGTCGCGGCACTTACTGGCCGCACTGATGTTCGTCGGTCCGGCTATCGCAGGTGCCTATGAGCTGATAGTGAACAAGGAACCACGGCCCGATCCCTGGATTATCAACGGCTGTGAGATCAAGCCCCGGGCAAGATGCGAAGGCGCCGATCTGCGTCACGCGGATCTGAAAGGGGCAAACCTCGCCGGGGCAAACCTGAAGGGTGCTGATCTAGCGCGAGCCGATCTGCGCCACGCTAACTTGCGCGGCGCGACCCTTGACGATGCGAACCTTGAGGGCGCCAACCTTGAGATTGCGTTCATGCAGGGCAGCAAAGCGAGGCGGGCAAATCTGTCCGGCGCCAATCTTTCGCACTCGCGCTCCTCGGGTGCCGACTGGAGCGAGGCGAGTATCCGGGCCGCGACGCTGGAGATGATGCGTGCGAACAAGATCAATCTTGCCGGCGCGTCTCTGATCAACTCAGATTTGCAGGAAGCCAAGCTTTACAACTCCAACCTGGCGGACGCGGACTTCACCGGCACCAAGCAGCGCTTCACCATATTTCAGGATGCGGTAATGGATGGGTGCACGGGGTGTCCCCTGGATTGGCAGACCGGTTCGCCGATCTGGGAATTTGAAAACCGCGTGAAGGTGAGGCGGCAAGGTACGGAATGAAGTTTGCGGACCCGCTGCGAGCCGCGTCGCTCAGCGCGCCTCTCTTCCTGTGGAGCCTTTCCGGCTACGCTGAAGAGGCCGCGGGAGAAATCGCGGCGCAGGGCGACGAGACCAATCTTCGACGGGCACTCCAGGAATGCCGCGCCGAACCTGGGGAGGGCGAGCGCCTTGCCTGCTACGACCTGCTGGCGAAGAAAAACGCACCGCCCGATTACGCGGGCAAGCTCGGCTTTCGAACACCGCTGTTTTCTGTTGGAGCCCCCACGCGTCTTCGCTTTCGCAGCCAGGGGGTGATTTTTGTTCTCTACGTGCTCAATGAGCGTGGCGAGGTGCTACAGAACCTCCACCTGGGCGGAGGTGGTGAAGGTGATTACGTCATCCGAAACCCAGGTCGTTACAGCCTTCAGATCGACGGCAGCGCGCGCTGGCAGCTGTGGCTCGAGCCGTTAGAGGAATTCGCTTCCGGCTACGAGGAATCCCTATGAATAAACCCCGAGTTATCGACATCGAGGCGCGTCGGCTGGATACCGGTTCCGAAGCCGGCGAGTATGACCCCGGATCTAAGCTGCTGCACTGGAGCATTGCTCTTGCCGTGTTGGCCATGCTCGTGTTCGGCTTCTATCTCGATACGCTGGCCTTCAGCGAGGGAAAGGTCGCGTTAATCCAGCAACACAAATCGTCCGGCATGGTGCTCGCGCTCTTTATGTTGTTTCGCATCGCCCGGCGTGCTCGCCACGGATTCCTGCCTTCGACAGAAAACAGGCGTGGGTTTCGGAGCCTGGCCGCGCGGGGCGTTCATGTGCTTTTGTTGCTATTGCCTGTCGGGATGGTGGTTAGCGGCGTACTGCGTTCCCTCGCCTATGGCCGATCGGTGAAGGTATTCGGCGCGGAATTCATACCCGCCGTCATGGAAAAGAATGATCAGCTACACGCAGTCGCGAGCGATGCTCACGCGGTGATTGCCTGGCTGCTCCTGGCCTGCATCGCCATGCACGTTACTGCTGCCCTCTGGCACCACTTCGTGACGCGGGATGAGACCCTGCGGCGCATGCTGCCGGGGAGGTCCAGCAAGCCTTCGGCTGCGCTGGCGGAGATCGCAAGATGATCAGATTCCTGGCGTACATGAGACGGATGGGCGCGAGTTGTGGCGCGATATTACCCGGAGCAATACTGGTGAGTTTTACCGTTGCGGCAGAAATTCCCGACTATCAGCTGCTGAGAATAATTGCGTATCAGACCAACTGCCGGCTGGACGAGCTGCGCTCCGAGGACCTGGGCGAGGCCGGTGTTCGATTCCACGCCACTTGCCTTAACCTGAACGCCTACCCAGATGGTCTGATACTAAATTGCGCGGACCCGAGCGATGCCCACGCCTGCGATATCGCCACCGAGGAGCGCCGCTTCGACGTTATGGAAGACCTTCGGAATCAGGTGAATTCTGGAATGTGAACAGCGATCCCGGCCGTCGCGCGCTCGCGGACACAGGTGCGGTTACCCGCTGCGAAAGCACCCTGGTTCCATAGTTCGCGCACCTATGGATGGCCTCCGGCATGCACAGCGCTTCGATTTCCCGCCGACTGCCCACCGTCTTCGACCTCCGTCGAAGCATCCGTTTTTCTGTGTCACCGGTATACATCCTCAACGCAATTCGATCGCGAGGTGTTCCGTGCAGCCATGGGAGAGGCACAGCCGGCAAGAGATTCCTGGGCTCAGGCTGGTTTGTGGCAGCTTCGCGACTCTGCTTGCGCTAGGCGCTCCCCAGCTGCACGCCGATCCATGCGGCAGCAGCGAGAGCCGACTGCGACCGGGTGACAGCACGGCGGTGAGTTACACGGCGAAACCCCATGCGCCGGGTTACCGTTTCTCCCTGGGCGGTGTTTATTGGGAGCTGCAGAAGGCCACCGTTACGGACACTTCGGGCAGCCGAAGCTTCAGTGTTGTGTATCCCCACCTGTTGGCGAGCTCTGGCGACTTCGCATCGCGCGACTTCTTTCTTTCCATACAAAGTAGCGAGAGCGATGCGTTCGATTGCAATGATATTCCTGATCCCGACCCGCGCGCGGACGACCGCTGGATTCTGGATAAGACCCTCTATGTCACGGACCAATACCGGTCTCAGCTTCGACCGGGAGCCTTTACGGACAGCATGAGTCAGCTGGAAACAATGCGTACGCTGGCTACAAGCCTGCGCGTGCGAGAAGCAGGTTTTGAAGTAGTCGTGGCGACAGGGTTTGCGTCCACGCAGTCAATGGATCTTGGGGCCTGTCTGAATGCGCCGGGCGACACGCTCGGTATCGTGGAGAATCAGCCCGGCGAAATTCACATCAGCTGCTATCCAGCCGATGAGACGAACGACTACGTCAGCAACATCGACTGGACTGTCGATTACCACTGGCCCCGGAATCCCTCCGCGCTGATCGACGATTTGATCGACTATGTGCAGGTTGAGGTGCACGTCGAGGCGCTGCCCTAGCTCACGCAGGTCAAGGCTGATAGTCGTAGCGCAGCTGCTCCCCGCGCGGGTAGCGGACCGAGTAGAAATGTCTGATTACCTTCTGCTCAGCGGGCTCGAGCGCTAGCCGCCAGCGGTCTTCGCCGGTATTGTCATCGACACCGCGTTCCGTCGGACGCGAGGCGTCATCATCGTAGCTCACCTCGATATCTTCATTCTTCGACACGGGCAGTGAGGCAAACACGTCGATCTCCTTAGGCTGATCGTGATAGCTGGTTATCAGGATTCGCCTGCGAACGTTCTCCACGGCCGTGCGAAAGAAGCTGCCCTGCGCATCAGACGATTCTTCATCGGTGACGACTCTGACTTCGATGCGCGAATCCACGCCAAACGGCAAGCGGGACTCCTCGCCGGGCTGGAAGCCGCCGATTTGACGGCTGCCGATGTAGCTGCCGTCGCGATAGAACAGCATGGGGCCTGACTGGATGGGGTATTCGTCTTCCAGCGCAAAGCGTGCTTCAAGATAGGCATTGGCGTCGCGGAGCGGTCTGCTGGTCGCGATGAGTTTCACCTCCATGCCTCGCTTGTCGACGTCGAAGAGCTGCTGTTCGGCGCCCGTAGGCACCGAAACACGCCCAGGTACGGAAAAGCTCAACTCGAAATCCGTTCCCGCGGAGTCCACGGAAGATGTGACGTAGGGGGCCGGAGTGCTGATCCTCGCAGCTCCGAGCGCCTGGAGCTCGACCGCTCTCGCGGCTTCTTCGGACATTCGTGCGTAGCGGGCACGGTCGCTTTGAAGCTCTACTGATTGAGCCAGATACTCAGGAGGTGCAATCTGTCCGGAAGCGTTGGTTGTGCTGATCGTGAGCTCTATGTCGTCCCAGGACTCTCCTGTCTGCTGTGCCAGTGCCACCTTGCGAATGATCTCCAGAAAGCCACGCTCCGTGTCCAGGCGCGCTTCATACACCCAGTTCCAGTAAGCGCCGCGGACCGGATAGGTGGCCGTCAGGGTCAGCGTCTGCGCGCTCGTCGCCTCGATAACGGCAACCGCCGACTGCGAAGACCGCTCGAAACTCGCAAACTGGTCCAGTTCTTCCTGCTTTTGCTGGATCAAGCGGGCCAACTCGGCGGCTTCACGCCGCGCACTGCGAATCCGGCGCCGAGACGAATTGCCGGACTCATCTATCAGCGTCAGCAGGGAAGACAGCTCGGTCGTACTGTCGATAGACGACTCCAGCTTCCCCTGGGACAGCGAATTCAGCAGGGTGAGCTGCGACTCGGCCGCCGCAATGGCGTCTTCGATCAATCCACGCTGAAAACTCAGTTCATCGAGTTCATCCTGCAGTGCTTGCTGCGACTCGCCGGTGAGCGAACCCCCATAGACGCGCCGGCCGCGAACGCTTCCGAGGGCCACGCTGTTACTGCCCAGGCTCAAGGCCAGGCGACTGAGGTCCAGCGCATCCGGCAGACCGGCGATAACGAGCGTGTGTTCGCCGGCCGCCACGTCAAGCGTCGCCGTCCGGGTAACGGAAGCGCCGGTCTGGGTGACGCTCACCGCTGTTATGGCCGCGTCGACCGTGTACTCTTCGGCCGCGACGCTGCCGGCGAGAGAGGCCAGAGCGGCCAAAACGGGCAAGAAGGCCCAGGCTTGGCTACGGCGTTGGATTGAGACTGGCACAGCTTTTCTCCCCAAATCTGCTGTCGCTTTGCGAACATGCGGATCCCGTTTGACAGATAGTGTTGGGATTTGATCCCGGCTCCGGCAAGTTTGCGCGACCAGCGCGGCTAAGGTATCGCGCAATCGTTGATGGAGGGATCCCCGTTCGAGGTTCTCTACGGTTACTGTGGAATGCTGCCCCAGGCTCTCACGACGATTTTACATATGGGCCGCTGCTCCGGACCGGCAGATGAGTTACGCGGACTGAAAGCCGAGGCCTGGGGAGTCGGCCTTCACCCGACCTCAGGCCCAGAGTCGTAGCGGCAGCATGCCGTTGACCGCGAGAACCACGCACCACTGAAGCACGCACAGCGCGGCGACGCTCCACAACAGATCGAGCCGGGAACGCCCCGGCTGTCGCCGGTAACGCCATAGGCTCAGAGTCACCCCGAGCGGCAAAGCAAGCGTGGCTCCGGCGAGGGAAAGACTGGCGATGTTCAGGTCGCCCAGGGCCATAAAGGACTGACGCAGGAATAGCGGTATCGGTACAAGTAGGGCGAGCAAGGAAACGTAAGCGGGGAAACCTGGATGGCGCGGCGCCATCGAACGTTGTACCAGCAGCGTGACGGTGCCGGCAAGCAGAATCCACAGTATGCCGGCGAGCCCAAGGACAAGACTCAACCAGTGCGCCGCGAGATAGGTCGCCGGCACTTTCCGGTAGCTTTGAAAACCATCGCTTATGAGGTGGGCACCGCTGGAATCCCGCAACAGGACATGGGACTCAGTCCCGCGATCGTTCGCGCTAAAGCGCAGCTCGGCGCTGGGTCGGAGCTGCCGCGGATCTTGCTGGAGGGACCTCAGAGTAAGGATGCCGTCGTCGACGCTGAGTCGTATAGACCCGAACAAGCGGTCGAGATAGGCAAACTGACGAAAGCGATTGGGGCTGAGCACGTAGCTACCGCTCCAGCGATCAACATCCAAGGCGGCGTCGACCGTGGGTGCGGCCTTTGCTGTCTGAATATCGAGTTCGCTGATAAAGCGCTGGTTAAGGCGCCCATAGTCGGCGGTCTCGCTATCCGTGTTCACGCTGTAGGCGAACGCTTTGCGCTCCTCCGGGAACACACACAGCATGGCCACAAAGCCGATGATGTTGCCCCCGTGGCAGTAGCCCACCACGCCGTGCCGATCGCGGCGTCCCAGGCCGAGCGCATAACCTGCCGCCAGGCCCGCGCGGGCCGCGTCCGTCGAGGAGGCCCGACCTCGTTCCCGCATGAGTTTTTCGCTCACAACACGAACGCCGCCGACGCGGCCATCGCTCATAAGAAAGGTCGCGAAGCGCCCCAGATCCGCTGCGGTGGTCGTGAACTGCCCGGAGGGTCTCAGGAACATGGGCGCGGCGGCGTAGCGCGAACCATCGTCTACATGCCCCCAGGCCAACTCGGGATCACGGTATGCGCCCTTCTCCTGGCTTGTGAACGCAAAGGTGCTGTCGTGCATGCCCAGGGCGCCGAGCAGCTCCCGATCGAGGTAGCTCTCGTAGCGCTCTTTGGTCACCGATTCGACGATCATGCCCAGGAGCGTGTAGCCGCTGTTGGAATAGGAAAACTGGGTTCCCGGTTCGGATCTCGGTTCTAGCTGGGTTCCAGGGTTTGGAAAGGCAGCGCGCAGAGGCGTGTCCGGCGCCACACGTTCGCTGAACATCTGCCAGAGATCGGCGTCGTTCAGGCCCGCGCTGTGGTCGAGCAGATGGCGAACCGTCACCGCGCCAAAGCCGGGTGGCGCCTCCCGCGCGAGGTGCTGCGGCAGGTAGCGCCGGGCCGGGCTGTCGAGATCGATACGGCCCTGCGTTGCCAGCTGGAGAAGACCGGTGGCGAGCACCGCCTTGGTCAGGGAGCCGACGTGGACGCGAGATTCCGTAGAGAACGGGACCGCGTTGGCACCATCCCGGAAACCCGCAACGCCGGTACGCACACCCGTGCCATCGATGAGGGTCCAGGTGATACCGGTGAGCTGCTCTTCGGCGAGGATCGTCTCTATCTGGTTCGAAAGGGACGCCGGGTCCGCAGCGGCGTGCGCTATCCACAGCGCACCCAGCAGAATGCCCGCGAAGCGACCGGACCAACGTGGCAAAGCGATGCTGCCTACGAAATTTTCCGTGCAACAAGGAACAGACTATTCGTGCTTCCGTGCGTCCACTGCTCCTGCGTTTCAAAGCCGGCCGCGGTGATTTCCTTTTCCAGACCGCTGGCCTTCAGGAAGCTCACCGGAGGAGCCATTCCCACCCATCGCATTAGCGGAATGACGGGCCGCAGGTACCACATTCGATCCGAAAGGCACGGCGTGGTCGACACAAAGAAGCCGCCAGGTTTCAGCAGCCGGTGACACTTGGCCAGCGCCGCGCCGTGATCGGGAAGGAGATGGAGAAGGTTTAGCGCCAGGACCATATCGTAGCTGCCCTCCGGCGCCGAGAAGTCGTCCACGCCCGCCTGTAGGAACTCGACGTTGTTGATCCCCGCTCGCAGGGCCTTGTCGCGACCGATGTCGACCATGGCGGCGGAGACATCGGTTGCGTCTACATGCGCTACATGCGGCGCGTGCAGCAGTGCCGTTGAACCGGTACCGCAGCCAAACTCCAGTATTTTCATTTCCGGGCGCATAAGCGCCTGCGTGGAGTGCAGTTTACGTTCGTAGGTTTCGGGATCGGCAATGGCTCGTTTGCTGTATCGGTCGGCGACCCGATCCCAGAATTCGGCAGAAGTGGCGGCCACTAGGGTTTTCCTCGCTACTAGATCGATGCGTTCAGTTGGACAACGCTATTTAGCAGACAAATCGCGGCCGGAAGAGGGACAGACCTGGAAAAATCGATGAACGGATTCGTATGCGCGATCGATGGCGGAAGTTTGATCGGTCCCCGGCGCCCGGGCCTCATATCGACCCGCGCTAGGCGTGCGAACGCAGGTAGGCCGTAACGGTTTGTTTTAGCTCCTTCATTCTCCATGTTTGCTCGCGATCGGCGAGCGGGTAGCACCGGTCCACGGTAGAACAGACTAACTCCACGATGTACCTCGAGATACGCCGGGCATCGCGCTTGGAATGCGCTGGGAGCAAGGGACCCAGCAACGCCGAGACCAGCTTCGTCGAGTTCACCAGGGATGCTTCTTCGATGGCCTTGAGTTCCGGCCAAACGCGCATCGCGCCGCGCAGCGCCACAATGCCCCGCTGCTGCCGGGCGCTCAGCCAGTATTGATCGATAAGCAAACAAGCCGCTGTCGCGGCATCTGTAGCCTGATGAAGCTCGGTTTCCGCATCCGCGAGCCATGCCTTTTCGGCTTCGATGAAGCGCTCGGCCAGAGCAATGACGACCGCTTCCTTGTTATTGAAGTAGCGGTAGACCGTCGGTGGCGTCACGCCGGCCTGCGTCGCGAGGGCATTGGTATTCAGATGCTTCAGGCCCCGCGACGCCAGGAGTTCAGCCGCGGCGTCGAGCACTCGTTCTCTGGCCTGATTGGGACGGGGCATATGGCAAGCGCTTCAGTCTGCGTGCTTGCATTATAAATAGTATTTGCTATCTTTCGATAAGTAGTAATTGCTATCTATTGTTCCGGGAGAGGCTGCAGATGTCAGCACACGCCATTGATCTTTTTATGCAGTACTTCGATGCTTTCGAGTCCGCGCTGAGTAGTGGCGCATGGGATCGCGTTGGTGATCTGTTGGCAGAAGATGCCCACTACTCCGTGCAAGGCGTGCCGTTCGCCTGCGAGATCGACGGCCGGGCAGCGATCCTCGAGGCATTTCAGAGGTCGACATCCGGATTCGATGCCACCATGGATTTCCGCATGCTGGAGATCCTGTCAATCGTGCGACTGTCCGCCGGGCATATTCGTGTCGAACTGGTCAGTGGCTATGGACGACATGACGTAGGCGCTGTGACCGCGCCGGTGACCATTGAGGTAGATGTTGGCGAAAAGCAGATTCGCAGTTTGGGCGATCGCTACGATCCGGAGTTGACGGCACCGGCGTTGACCTGGCTTTCGACCCACGCCGGGGACGCCAATCCCAGCTATCTGTAGTCCAGCGGGGCAGGCGGCGTGGTTGCCCAGGCTTCAATCGATCGCCGTGCGTTCGGGTAAGCCCCCAGCGCTGCTTTCGATGCATCGGGATCGCAGAATCAGGACGCCGAAACGTAAAAGCCGCCCTGGCGGGCGGCATTCGGGGCCGAGGGGAAGCGGCTATCAAGCGGGCTGCGCGTTGGCGTTCTTCTCCAGACGGCGCGTAAGCGATGGAATCAGAGCGGGCACCTTACGCTTGTACTGCGCGTACTCCGGGTGCGCGGCTTCCAGATCGCGCTCTTCGAGCTTGATGGCGATGAGGATGTAGGCCGTCGTGCCCAGGGCGAGAAGCAGGTGGGTGGCGGTCATTGTCGGCGTGAACCAGAAGATGCCAAGCCACGCTACGTAGATCGGGTGACGAACGATCCGATAGAGCGTCGGAGTCACGAAGATCAGCGTGGGCACCTCCTCCTTCCGCAGGGCGTACCAGACCTGGCGCAGGCCGAAGAGATCGAAGTGATTGATGAGAAACGTTGCATACAGTAGCAGCACCCAGCTCGCCAGGTAGGCAGCGATCAGGGCCGTCGCCGCTCCCGATGCACGCACGGACCAGATAACCCCGCCAAGCGGCTGCCAGAAGGCCATGAGTGCCGCCATGGCGATGGTCGACATCAATACATAGGTGCTGCGTTCCGCGGCTTCGGGTATGTAGCGGGTGAGCCAGCGCTTGAACGCGGGCCGTGCCATGCCGCTGTGTTGGATCGCGAAGACCGCGAGGAGGCACAGATTGACCGCCATGGCCGAGCTCAGGGGCATGGTCGGCACGCTGTCGATGGATCGGGGGACGAGGATGTTGCCCACGAATCCGATGGAGTAGAGAAAAGTCAGAAAGAACAGCGCGTAGCTGATGATTCCGTAGCTGAAAATGAGTAGGCGTTTCATGTTGAAGTCTCCGGTTTCATTGTTTGCTGGAAGCCATGCTGGGCTTGCGATGCAGTATCCGGAGAACGGCATCCGGGCTCTTGACCCGGGCCTGACTGTTTTCTGACTTTTCTATGACATCGCGCCGAAGCTCAAGTTGACGGAAGGTTCACTTGAGGAGTGCGCAGCAGCAAAAAGCCGGCGTGCAGCTCGGCGTCAGGAGGAAGATGCGTCGAGGGGGGGAAGACCCACGCGCCCGGCAAACTCGCCCAGGCGTGGGTCCGCGTACAGGTCTTCGAGAAGCAGGCTAGAGTACAGCTCGGCGAGGCCGGGGTCGCCGCAGTGGAGGGCGCGATCCAGCCAGTGAAACGCCTGGTCGTGATCGCCCCACTGCGCATAGACCTCGGCAATCTGGAACGCGGCGCCGTCCGCGTCGCGTTCCCGCAGCGCATCCAGAGCGTGCTCGGCCTGCGTTACGCGCTCCAGCTGATGCAGAATAATCGCGTTTAGGGAAAGGCGTAGATAATCGAGATCCTCGCGATTGATGCAGCGCAGAGCCGTTCGCGGTTCGCCCCGGCGCAGGTAAAAGTTGGCTTCCAGCCAGGGTAGGTCGCTGTGTTCGCCGTCGATAGCCTTCAGCGCCTCCAGCGCCGACTCCGCTTCATCCAGCTCAGCTACCTTGATCAGGCGCAGCGCGAGACTGCTCCATACCTTCGATGACTCGGCGTCCAGCTTTGCCGCTGCGCGCGCGGCGCGCACGGCGGTCTCGTGCTTGCCCGACTTGGCCAGGAAGCGGCTGTAGGCGCCCTGGAGCTCGGCACTGTCCGGCGCGAGCTGCAGAGCGCGTTCGAAGGACTCCGCCGCGGCGTCAAAATCCCAGAAGTGCCGGTGCTGCAGCTCGGCGAGTTGCAGGTACGCCAGGCCGTCTCCGGGATCCAGCCGCACGGCCCGCTCGGCAAGCATGAGCGATTCATGGAAGGCCTCATCGCGGGAGCGTTTACCCCGCGTGCCCTGCCGTCGGAGCACCTGGGACAAGCGCACCAGCGCCGGCACATGATCGGGGCTCTTCTCCAGGGCTTCGCGCAGGAGCTTTTCTGCGTTGTGCTCGGCCTCCGGCGACGCTCCGTGAAGCTCCCAGGTCGCACGAACGACAAGACCGTGGCTTTCGTCATGCTCAAGAGTCTCGCCGCTATTCCCTTCGTGAATCGGCTCAAGATTGAACTGATATCCCTTGCGGGACACCGTGCGAATGATGTCCTGATCGAAACCCTGATTACGAAACAGATCTCGAGCGCGTTTGACGGTCTGGCTCAGCGTCGCGTCACTGACGACGACCGAGGGCCAGATCTGGTCAAAGAGTTCGTCCTTGCCCACAACTCGCTGCCGGTTCACGAGCAGGTACACGAGCAGATCAAAGACTTTGGGCTGGACATCCTTCGCCTGATCCGAGAAATGGAGCTGGCGGGTCGCAAGATCGATGGTGGCGGATCCCACGCGGAAGCGGCCGGACGTTGGCACTGGCTTATCTGCTTTTAGTTCTTGCTGCCGCGGATCGCGCATGACGATTCCGAAGTTCCTGCGCACCGCCCGAGTCTAAGGCAGTCAGGTGTAGAACCGCCAATGCGTGGGCCGGCCCAGGGGTAGAAAATCCTCATACCTCCCCGGAGACAGTCTGCGATTTTTTCGGTAGCTCCGCGATGCCATAAGCCAGCAGAGCGCCCGCCACGGCGTAGAGGAAAGCCCCGGTGACGGGATGGAGCCACTGCAGCCAGAAGAGGATGGAAAAGACGACGAGGATCGATGCTGGCGCACCGCGTTCGCCACCGGATTTCGTCAGCACGCCCAGGAGCACGGGCACGAGCAGGCAGCCGCCCACCGATGCGCCCTGCAGCGCCAGGGTGCGAATCGACTCGCCGTAGGCCGCGATGAAAAACGCGAGCACCCCGGCCCCGACGGTCGTCAGGCGGGCGATGACCAGACCTTCGCGTTCCCCGGCAGCGGGCCGCAGCCGCCGATAGACACTCTCCGTCGCGACGGCGGAGACCGCGAGCAATGCGGAATCGACCGTGGAGAAGATCGCGGACAGCAATGCCCCCATAAACACAACCTGCAGCCAGGTTGGCATGAGTGTCTGGATCATGGCCGGCAGATAGCCATCCCCGGCGGGAAAATCGAGACCAAGTTGGGGGCCCAGCAGACCGAACAGTACGGGCATCGCTCCCACGGTGAGATAAATGCCGCCCCCGATAAGCGCCCCGTTCCTCGCCACCGCCGCCGATCGCGCACCGAGGGTGCGCCCCGCCAATTCGGCGCCGGCGATCGATGTCGCGAGGGCGCTCAGGAATACCTCCGCCGAGCTGAGCGAGTCCTCGGAGATGAGCCGGTCGGTGCGCTCTGCCGGAATCGCTACAAATGCGGCTTCCGCACCACCGCCCATGCCGATGATCAGCACAAGGCAGATGACGAGACCTATGGCGAGAACCGCTCCCTGAACCATGTCCGTCACGATGTCTCCGAGCAGACCGCCGAGCATCGTGTAGGCGAGAACCAGGGTCGTCGCCAGAATCAGGCCGCCGAAAACCGACAGGCTGCTGATCGAAGCGAGCAGAACGGCCAGCGCCAGAATCTGCACGGATGACCAGATGATTGCGCTCGCGCAGACAATGAACCCCGCGAGGCTCTCGCTCAGCGTGCCGAAGCGCGCGCCGAGAAATCCGGACAGCATAACGTTCTGGCCGCGTCGGATAGGGCCCGCGACCAGGAGGGCAAAGGCGATGATGCCAAGCCCCAGGCCGATGGGATCAAACAGCGCGCCGCTGAGTCCCTCCTCGGCGACCAGCCCGCTGGTGGCGACGATGCCCTCCACGGCAAACCACGTCGCGAAGATCGACATGCCTATCGCCAGGGGCCCGAGTGTCCGCCCGGCGAGCAGATAGTCGGTTTCGCTGCGGGTTCTGCGCGCCGCCCATACGGAGATGGCGAGCTGTGCAACCACATAGAGCCCTACACCAGCCAGCATCATGATGATCGATACCTCAGCAGGTGTTCGTGCTTCAGGTTTCTGCCGGGGAAGCGTCGACGAGCATCAATAGGCAAGCAATTCTCCATCAAGCGCCGGCGTATGCTTCGGCAGGCGGATGGCCCCAAGGCGCTGCTCCAACGCATACCCAAGCCCGAGTAGTTTGGCTTCGCTGAATGCGGGGCCGAAGAACGAGATGGTGACGGGCAGTCCGCGCCCGGTGAAACCGATGGGTACGATCAGGTCCGGAAAACCGGACAGATTGGCCAGGGTTACGGGCGAGGTGTTCGAGCCGGGAGCGACACCGCTGCGGCGATCGCGCTCCACCAGCCGCGCCGGGTTGCCGGAGGTGGGATAGACTATGGCATCGAGCTCCGCATCGACCATCAATCCATGGAGGGTGGTTCGGATCAGAGGCAGGGCGTACTCAAGCACTGCGCGGTATTCGAAGCCGTCGAGGTCCGTGGCTTCCACTTCCTTGCGCATAAGCGCCCAGCGCGTCGGGTTGGGAATAGCGCCGTCGTCGCGTCGTGCGGTGAGCTGCATGGCACGCTCGATTAGACCCTCGAGGTCCTTCGCGAAGGCAGGCCCCGTAGTCGCCAGGTATGTGGCGATCTGCGCCTTGAATTCGGGATAGCGAATCGCGCGATAGAACTGATTGCGCGAATCCATAAGCCACTCGGGAAACTCAACGTCGACGATCTCCGCTCCGGCCTGGCGCATGGACTCGAGCGCCGACTCCACGGCCCAGTCCACTTCCGGATTCTGGTCCATGAATACGCGCGCTACGCCAATACGCTTCCCGGCCAGCGCGTCGGCGTCGAGGGCGGCAACGTAGTCCACCGGCGGCTGGTCCCTGGCCTTTTCCGTCGAGCTGTCGGCGGCATCCGGTGCCGCCATAACCTGCAGTGCGATGGCTACATCCTCCACGCTCCGGGCCATCGGGCCGACGGTGTCGAAGGACAGCGCCAGCGGAATCACGCCGTCACGGCTGACCAGGCCGTGCGTCGTTTTGAGCCCGACGATGCCGTTTGCGGAGGACGGGCCGCGCACGGAGCCGCCGGTGTCGGTGCCGAGGCCCACGCTCGCGAAGCCCGCGGCCACGGCCGCCCCGCTGCCCCCGGAGGAGCCCGCGGGACTGCGGCCCAGGTGATGGGGATTGCGAATCACGCCGCCCAGGGAGCTGATCGCGTCGCCAGAGGCGAATTCGCTGAGATTTGTCTTGGCGATAACGATCGCGCCGGCCGCACGGAGACGTTGGATTACAAAGGCGTCATCCGGGGGCATGCTGTCTTTGAGCAGAAAGGAGCCGGCCGTTGTCGGCATGTCCGCGGTGTCGATGTTGTCTTTCACAACCACGGGAATGCCATGCAGGGGCGAGCGCCGACCGTTCTCGCGTCGTTCGGTATCGAGTTCCTGGGCGCGCTGCAGCGCCCGCGGGTTTGCGAGAATCACCGAGTTAAGCTTGGGGCCGGCCTGGTCGTAGGCTTCGATGCGATCGAGGTAGCGCTGTACCAGGCTCTCCGAGGAGATGGCGCCGGCATCCATCGCGGCATTCAGCTCGCTGATCGTTGCCGAGGTGAGCGAGAGTTCGGCGCCCCGGGTGGTGGCCCCTCCGGCAAACAGTGCAACAAAAAGTCCGGCGCGCAGGCTCGCGGCCGCGCGTTGTGCGGAAGGCATCATGGCGTATGACTCGTCGGAATCTAGAGACGGGAGCATACGCGAGCGTCCGCCCGCCGCGGAACCTTTCTGCGTGTCTTGACCCGGCGGCGCGAGCGATGCCTCAATGCCCGCCTCGTCAGCTTCCGGCCAGGACTCTCCATGTTTCTTCGTTCATTGCTACTGGCTGTCCCTTCGTTCCTGCTGTCTTCGGTCGCTCATGCCTACCCGCCGCCGGAAGCGGGCGACTTTCTGATTCCCGATTTTGCCTTCGAAGATGGCAGCCGCCTGGACCTGCGGCAGCACTACCGCACCCTGGGAACGCTGCGCCGCGGACCTGACGGACGCGCGAGCAACGCCGTCATCGTCATGCACGGCACGACCGGCAGCGGCGCCGGTTTTTTGAGCGATCGATTCGCCGGCGTGCTCTTCGAGGCGGGCGGGCTTCTCGATGCCAACGAGTACTTCATCATCCTGCCCGATGCGATCGGGCACGGCGGCTCCAGCAAGCCCAGCGATGGATTGCGCGGCGAGTTTCCCGCCTATACCTACGACGATATGGTGCGCGCGCAACATCTTCTTCTTACCGAGCACCTCGGCGTCGACCATCTGCGGCTGGTGACCGGCACTTCCATGGGGGGCATGTTTTCCTGGGTCTGGGGTTACAGCTATCCCGACTTCATGGACGCCATCATGCCGCTGGCCAGCCTCCCGGTGGAGATCGCCGGTCGCAATCGCATGTTGCGCAAGATGATTATCGACGCGGTGAAGCAGGATCCCGACTGGAACGGAGGCGCCTACGAGAACCAGCCGGCCGGTCTGCGCGAGGCGCTCTACCCCCTGATCGTAATGACGTCCAGCCCCCTGCGATTCCAGGCCGCGGCGCCAACTCGGGAGGCGGCCGAGGAACTCCTTGAGGCCCGCGTCAGCCGCTATGGCGCCGTGATGGACGCAAACGACATGGTCTGGGCCTTCGACTCGTCGCGCTTCTATGATCCGCAGCCTCATCTGGAGAAGATCACAGCGCCGCTGCTGGCGATAAATTCCGCCGACGATCAGGTGAACCCGCCAGAGCTCGGAATCCTGGAGGCGGAAACAGGCCGCGCGCCGCTCGGTGAAGCCGTGGTGCTTCCCATAACGTCGCTGACGCGGGGCCATGGGACGCACTCTTTGCCCAGCATCTGGGGGCCGTACCTCGCTCGCCTGCTGGCGCGGAGTGGAACCGATGCCCCGGAGCCCGATCCGCTTTTACTCGAGCCGGACGCCTCCGCCTGGACCGAAACCGCGCCGGCGGATTTTCGCGCGCGCTTCAGAACCACGGAAGGGGCATTTGAAGTGACCGTCCATCGCTCCTGGGCCCCGCTGGGGGCGGACCGTTTTTTCAATCTCGTGCGCCACGGCTTTTACGACGGGGTCACCATCAATCGCGTCGTCGAGGGCTACATCGCCCAGTTCGGTCTGAGCCCGGACCCGCTTGTGACGGCAGCCTGGAAGGAAGCTGCGATTCGCGACGATCCTGTCGAGGCGAGTAACACCCGGGGTCGCATCGCCTTCGCCACCACCGGTCCGGATACGCGCAATACCCAGGTATATATCAACCTGGTCGACAATACGCGGCTCGATAGCGGTGGCTTCGCACCCTTCGGTGAGATCAGTGCGGGCATGGACGTAGTCGAACGCCTTTACGCTCTGCACGGCGAGAATGCGGGGGGAGGAATGCGGGCGGGGCGCCAGGGCCCGATTGAAGAGGGAGGGCGCGCCTATCTTGAGGCGACCTATCCACTGCTCGATGTGATCCTCGAGGCCGCAATCGTCGCTGACGAGGCCTTGCTAGCAAACTAACGCATTCGTCGAAAACTTACAGGAGATCAACTATGTCGACGCCAACCATCTCCCACGGACCGACCCGGGGCACGATCGCCGCCGCGCTTGTGCTGCTGTCCTCACTTGTCTCCCCATTGTCCTGGGGGGACGGCGAGGACTTCAGCTCGATACGCGGCGCGGTCTTTGACTACTTCGAGGGCATCAACGAAGTCAGCGAAGAGCGCCTGCGACGCGCCTTCGACGCCAGCGCTTCCATGAAGAACGTGGGCGAGGACGGCAGCGTCGTCGCCCGGCCGATCGACGAAGTCATCGCCCGATGGCTTACGAAAACGCCGGAACCCAGAACCGGGGAGATTCTTTCCATCGACGTCACCGATGGCGAAATTGCCCGCGTTGTCTTCGACTATAACGGCGACTATGTCGACTTCCTGACCCTCGCCAAGGTCCGCGGCGAATGGAAAATCATCGATAAGGTGTTCGTCACACGCTGAGTGCAAGCCAAACCGTAGCTCGCTTACGGCATTATCAGGTTGACGCCGGGTCCCCGGTCGCCGCGACGTCTGTGCCACGGATACGATGGGGGAACAAAGCGCGGCGCAGATCCTGGGCAACGTAGTAGAGCGTCGGCACCAGGAACAGGGTGACGGCAGTCGAGAAGAAGATGCCGAAGGCCACGGATGTGGCCATGGGCTTCACGAACTGAGCCTGGATAGACGTCTCCAATTGAATAGGCAGTAGGCCGATAAAGGTGGTGAGCGAGGTCAGGAGCACGGCGCGGAAACGCGACGGCCCGGCTTCGAGTACCGCCTCTTTCCACTCGTGTCCTTCGTCGATGTAGTGATTGATGAAGTCGACCATCACCAGGCTGTCATTCACCACGACCCCGATAAGGCCGATGATCCCGATCGCCGACAGAATGCTGACCTCCATGCCGATGATCAGGTGGCCCAGCAATGCACCGGTAACGCCAAAGGGAATCACGGCCATGATGAGCAGCGGCTCCAGGTAGCTCTTCAGCGGGATAGCCAGCGCGGCGTAGATCAGTACGAGAACCAGAACGAGGCCAATGGTCAAGCCCTGGGACGTGTCGCGCTGTTCTTCGACCTCGCCCGATACGCTGTAGCGTACGAGCGGATGGCGGGTCAGGATATCCGGAAGCATGGTCGCCTCGACGACTTCCGTCACGGCCGCCGACGATGTCAGGGATTTATTGATATCGGCCTGCACATTGACGACACGGGTGAGGTCGATACGGTTGATCACGCTGAGCCCGGATTGCTCGCGCGCATTCCCCACCACGGAGAAAGGAACACGACGACCGTCCGCGAGGCTAATCCACAGGGAGTGAAGGCTCTCAAGGCGGCTGCGCTCCTCGGCGGGAAGGCGCACGTACACGCGCACCTCGTCGCGGCCGCGTTGGACGCGCTGTACCTCGGCACCGAAAAACGCCTGCCTTACCTGCCGGGCGAGCTCACCGTCGCTCAGTCCCAGGGCTTCGCCCTCGGGCGTGACGCTGATGTTCAGCTCGCGTCCGCCGGCGTTGAAGGTGTCGCGAATATCGAGGACGCCGTCGATTTCCGCCAACCGGAGCTTGAGTTCCGAGGCGGCCTGGCGCAGCTGGATGAGATCGCGCCCCTTGAGCTGAATATCGATGGGCGTGCCGCCCGGTCCCGCGGCGGCGTCGATGCGGAAGGAGCGCACCCCGTTGAGCGGGCCGAGCGCTTCGCGCAGCCAGTCACCCAGCTGCACCGAGGTAATGTCTCGCTCTTCACTGACCAGAAGCTCAATTTGCACGCGCGCCTGCGTGTCCGTCTCTGAAATGACCTGCAGCGTACGAATCACGTCCCGTCCCTGACCGTCCACTTCGCGGAATCGCTCGTTCATCTCCCGCGCCGCGACTTCAATGCGGCGAGCGTAGTCGTGGGTAAGCTGCCAGGGTGTGCCCTGAGGCATGTCCAGCACGATTGTGAGGTTGTCCGAGGGCACATCGGGAAAGAACACCACGCGCAGCAAACCCGAGGGGATAAGCGTGAGACAGACGATAAGCCCGGCCAGGAAAATCGAGACCGTGGTGTAGCGAAACTCCACAGCGCGATTCAGCAGGCGCCGGTAAGGTCCGCGGGCGAAGGCGATGAGTCCGTTTGCCACGCGCTGCTGGGCACGACGAATCCAGCTCAGCTCATCCCCCTCCCGGGGAACTTTGATGTGCCGGAGGTGCGCAGGCAGCACCAGTTTGGTTTCGATAAGCGAGAAAATTACGCAGAGAATGACCACGTAGCCGAGCTGCGAGAGTATTCGCGCAAAGCCTTCGGTAAGGTACAGACTGGGCCCGAAGGCCACGGCGGTGGTCAGGGCGCCAAACACCGTAGCGGTTGTGACACGCTTGACGCCCCCCACCACGCTGCGCACGCCGTCGCGATCCCGTTCGAGGCGCGCGTAGGCACTCTCCGCCGTGACGATGGCGTCGTCCACGAGCAGGCCGAGCACGAGGATAAAGCCGAATACCGACAAGATATTGATCGAGACCGGAAACGAGAAAATCTCCAGCATCGCCAGGCAGCCAAGCACCGCAAAGGGCAGGCCGAGAACGACCCAGAAGGCGAGAGACAGGTCGAGGAACACCGCGAGGGCGATGACGACCAGGACGCCCCCCTGAGCAGCATTTCGCAACATCAGATCGATACGGCCGCGAAGAACGCGACTCGCGTCGTTCCAGGTCGTGATACTCACACCTTCGGGAAGCTGTTGCTGTTTCTGCTCAACGTAGTCGCGGATCAGCGACGTGATCTCCAGCACGTTCTGGTCGCCTACGCGTTCGATGTTGAACGTCAGCGCCGGTTTGCCGTTCACCGTGCTGAGCACCGGCTGCTCCTCGAAGCCATCACGCACGGTGGCCACGTCGCCGACGCGAATGCGCGTGCCGTCGGAGCGGCTGATTAGCGTCAGCTGCTCAAACTCGTTGCCCTTGTAGGCCTGGGAAGTCGAGCGCAGCGTGATCGCACCGCCGTCGGTGCGCATCTGCCCGCCGGGGAGATCCCTGGAGCTGAGCTGCACAGCCCGAACGACATCGTCGAAGCTGAGGCCGTAGCGCCGAAGCTTTTCGTCCGACAGCTCTATGGAGATTTCGTATTCCTGCTCGCCGTTCAGCGCGACTTCGCTGATATTGCCAAGGGCGAGAATCTCCTCCCGGACCTGCTCGCTGAGTTCCTTGAGCTTGCGCTGTTCGATGTCGCCGAACAGGCTGACGCTGATGGCCCGGGTCGCCGATTCCACTTCTTCCACGATGGGTTTCTCGGCGTCCTCGGGGAAGGAGTCGATACCATCGACCCTTACCTTGGCGAGGTTCACGGCCTTGGTCAGGTCGGAGCCCGGCTCCATTTGCACCGTAACGATGCCGACGCTCTCGCGGGCTTCGCTGCGAATTTCCTTGATTCCGATGATGTCGCGAATGGCTTCCTCGACGCGCAGGATGATGCCGCGCTCCACTTCCTCCGGTGAACTGCCGGGATAGGGCACAGTCACGGTGAACGTCTCCGAGGGGAAGGTCGGAAAAACTTCCTTATCCAGTGTCTGGATAGCGGCCAGGCCTGCGAGCACGACGATGAGCAGCAGCAGGTTCGCGGCGACGGGGTTTTGCGCCATCCATGCAATGGCACCGCTCATCTGGGTTCCCCCGGGATTATTCGCCACCGCTGACCTCCACCCCTATACCCTCAAACATCAACTCGAGCCGCGTGATAACGACCTGATCGCCGTCCTGCAGGCCGCCGGTGACCAGGGCGCCCCCATTGTCGATCCGGCCTACATTTACGTGCTGGCGCCTCAGTTTTCCGTCTTCCAGAAGAAATACATCGTCGTCGCCGTGCAGCGCGTTCTGGGGAATCACGACGGCATCGGCCACCGTGCCGCCGGTAATCTCAGCGCGTACGAACTGCCCGAAACGAAGGGGCTTGTTGTGCCGGGTCGTATCGAGCGGGTCCTCAATGTCGACAACGACAGGGAACACCCGAGTCTGAGCATCCAGGCGTGCCTCCACCCGCGACAGCGTTCCCTGCCACTCGGAGGAATCTCCGGCATCGCCTGTCGACAGCCGCACCGGATCTCCAACCGCCATTTCGACGAAGCCAATATCCTGCGGTGGAATCGCCAGGCGAACCTCGGCTCGATCGGCGCCCAGGATGCGACCGAGCTGCATGCCAACGGTGACAAACTGCCCAAGCTCAGTCAGTTGTTCATCGATCACGGCCCGGTAGGGCGCCACGATCTCCGTATTGGCCAGATCTCTTTCCGCGCGGGCGATGCGGGCTTCGGCCGCGGCCACGGTGGCCTTGGCCTCGTCAACGCGTTTGGCCTGGCGCAGCGATTCGGCATCGGCGAGGGAGAGGCGTGCGCTGCTCAAGGACTGCCGCGCTTCCGCGAGGGCGAGTTCGTAGTCCGTGGCGTCAATGCGTAAAAGCGGCTCGCCGGCCTCTACCACCGCACCCGGCTCGAAGGTCGGCGACTGCCAGAGCACGCGGCCGCTGACCTGCGCGGTCAATGCCAGGGAGCGCCAGGTTGCAACGTTGCCGTATGCCTCGACGGTTACAAAGGTGGGCCCCAGAGCAATATTCTGCACGTCGACGAGGGGCAGGGGGAGTTCAACCTGGCGCGTCTCCATCTGCGGTTTACTTTTCAACATAAAGAAAGAAACGACGAGTGCGACAGCCAGAATGGCAGTTGGCCTCAGGAAGCCCAGTAATCGGTTCATGAAATCCGTCAATGTGATTGAGAAGGGATGAGATCGGCAGCTTTCGAGCTTACGCACGCAAAGCCTTGCTGTCTCTGTGGACTATTCGTCAATTCGTCGCTCTGTCCAGTGTCCTGTCACACTAATTTTTGAGGCGGAACGATCGCGGTGTTTGCCCGGCCCAGCGTTTGAAGGCGCGCGTGAACGCGCTTTGCTCGGAAAATCCGGTGAGGAACGCAACTTCGGCCAGGGAGTAAGCGCTTTTAGACAACAGGTCTTCCGCGAGTTCCCGGCGCGCGTCGTCAACCAGTTTCTGGAAGCTGAACCCCTCTCCGGCAAGCTTGCGCTGGAGCGAACGGGGACTCAGCGCCAGCTCGCTCGCGACGTCGCTGATCGGAGGTAGCCCCTGGCTCAGGCTCCTGGATATCAGAAGCTTGGTGCGCCTCGCGAGATCGCCGCCGCTCGCCAGCGCCTCGACTTCGCGGGCGAGCCTGTTCTCGAAAAAGCCGGCGAGGGTCGCGTCACCAAGCGTATTGCGCACCGCAAGCGCTTCCGCGGATACCTCGATGGCGTCGCGGTCGGCCCCGAAACGCACGGGGCACTGAAAGTAATCCCGATGCGCCTCCACGTCCTGGGGCCCCCGATGTTTGAAATGCACCGCGACGGGATTGAAGGCCTTCTCGCTTACTTCACGACTGATGCTGGTAATTGCCGCGATGGTCTGTTCGTTCGACACGCGCAGGCCCAGATGCCGCTCGCCGGTGCGATGCAGGTCGAAGTACCAGCGATCCCCTTCCTGCCGGAGCGTGTAGGTGGATACGTTGGTCAGGGTCTTGCCATAGCGTTCAGCCCTCAGATAGGACCCGCGAAGGTTGTCGGCCGTTTTCCAGGCGAGGCCAAAGGCGCCGTACTCGTCTATGCGCATGGAGCCACCCACGCGCAGCGGCAGCGCACTGCCCAGCGGGTGGGTCCGGATCACTCGTTCGCACAGGGCGTAGTACTGGTGATCTGGAATCATGAATTTTGGGTCCATGGGCTGCGATGCATCGATCCCGACCGCGTTCAGCAACGACGCGCGAGCAGAGTCCGCATCGGCCGCGCCCTCGGTCGCAGCCCGGCAGACCTTATGTGCAAAGAGAGAAGAAACGAGCCCCATGCGCGGATTATAGGCTGAGCCCCGGAGGGGCTCGGCAGTCGGCCAGAGTCTGCTAAGCTTCCGCCGCCCCTGGCCGGAGAATGACGTCAATGCTCCCGACAAAGTCCATAATTCGAACCCTGCTTCCCCTGTTGCTGACGCTCCCGGCGATGGCCTGGAGTGACGAACTCTCGGAGCTGCGAGCGCGCAACGCGCAGCTCGAGGCCACGGTCGAGGAACTGACGCTACAGCTCGCTGACGCACTCAAGGAACGACGGCGCCTGGAGGCTTCACTGGCCGAAGCCAAAACATCCCTGGCCGCCGCCGAGGCGAGCCTGACGACGACGGACGCCGCCATGGCCACCGCCCCTGCGGCGATGGCCGCAGGGGGAGACGGACAAGCCGCAGCAGCCGTCATAGCTCCCGAAGAAACTCGGATGGTGGAAGAAGAGATTGTCTCGGTGGCTGATGCCGCGGTCACCGCGCGGTCCGACGCCATGACGGTGGCGTCTGCACTGGATACAACGGGCTGCAGTGTAACTGAGGCCCTCGCCGGCTACGACGGCAAGCGCGCCGGCAACGAAGCCCTTACCAGCTGGCTCAAGTCCGGAAACCATCTCAACGTTTGCTCCACGGAGCAGCTCGAAGAAATCCGGGCGGCGATCAAGTGGGACTGGCTCGGATACCAAAAGGAAGCGATCCGTATGCTGGATAAAGAGCTGGAAGCGCGTCGCTGAGTCCGAGCGCCCACGGAGAGTCCCCGTGCCCCGGCCTGGCAGCGGCACACTTTTCCTCAGGCCGCGGTTGCCAGCTCATTCCCCAACAGCTGCGCAATCGCCTGCATCCCCGACCGGCCAGCCTTGGCCTCGGCTCTCGGGTTGTAGTTGGTGTTCGTATTGATGTCGTAGGTGTAGATCAGATCTTCGTCATCGACTATGAACTCGATGCCTGCGATGTGGATGTCGTTGGCGATGAGCATGCGTCGATAGGCTTCGATGATCGGGTTGTCGAAGCCCTCAATGATCTCGAACTTCGCGGCTGAGGTTGCCGGACACACCGTCGCATCCTCATCCTGACACTCATCCGCGGGGCAGAGCAGAAAGCCATCGGAGGTGTCTACCCGCACGGCGTAGAGGAATTCCTGTCCGACGAATTCACAGCGCGTTATGAACGGTTCCGGGGCGGCGATGTATTGCTGTATCAGGGTGATTCCGTCGATCGATTGTTCGAAGGACGGGCCGAGGACGTAGGCTTCAAGCTCCTCGGCGGACTGGAACAGGCGCACGCCCAGGCCCTTGCCGGCGCGATTGTGCTTGGTGATGAACGGAGAGCCGACCAGTCTGGCGGCCGCGATCAGATCGTCCTTCCCGACGACCGCCACGGTGCGAGGTGTGCGAATGCCGCTGGCCTCCAGGGCCGCGTACTGCGCAACCTTGCTGACTTCCAATTGCAGAGCGCGACCCGGGTTGAGCACGCGGCGCCCGTGGCCCTCGAGCCAGGACAGTACAGCGGCGGCGTATTCCGGGGCGAAGCGGTGGTCCCGGGTATGGGACGAGGCGCTCATGCGGTTGTAGAAAACGCCCTCCGGGGGCGCCGCTGCGAGATCAAGATGGCCTTCGTGGAGAAACCAGTCTTCATAGGGCAGATGAAGACTCTCCAGCGCTTCGATGAGCGGCTGACTCCAGTCGGGGTTCTCATGGATAACGTGGATCTTTGACATACCTGCGTTTCTTCTACTTCGGTGCTTCGCCTTACGGGCGAAGGTCTGCTGTGGATCTAGCGGTACTTGTCGTTCAAACCCTTGCCCGCTCGAATCAGAGGTAGAGCGTCGAGGGCCCGCTTCTCGCGCGTGGCCGCGCGTTTCGCCGCATTGATGTGAGCGGCATATTCGCGCCGCCGGCCTGGCGTGAGCGCAGCGTAGGCGGTCTTGGCTTTGGGGTCCGCGTCCAGCAGCGCGGCCAGCTCGGGGCAGGCCGCATCCGGTGATGTGGCACGGCGCGTGGGTTTTTCCCCGCTTTCGGCCAGCCGCTTTGCCGCTTCCAGATAGGTCTTCACAAGCTTCGGTCGGATATCCGCGGCTGAGGACATGCGCCACTGGCGCAGGTCCTGGGTTTTGCCTTCTTGAGCGTTGATCAATACACCGGCGTCGTCAGCGAGGCGGGCGCCGAGGTAGAACCAGAGACCGAAGTAATCCTTGAAGGCGAGCAAACCGACGACGTTCTGACCCTGGTATACGTAACAGGGTGCCCCCCATTTGATCGTTTCCTCAAGTCCGGTGCTCAGGATGAGAGAGCGAAGCTGCGTGAGCTCCTCCTGCCACTGTGTCTTCTGTGCAAGATAGGTTTCGACGCTTTTCTTTGCCATGACCCAGGTTACCCGTAACTGTCGGCGCTCCGGCGGACTCGCCGGGCGCTACGTGCTCCAGTCTGGGATGTGAGTGTATCCTGAACACGACCGGCGCCGTGCCCTACGGCCCCAGGAATCAGGGAACGATCATGCTCAAGCGCTCCACGTTGCTTACGCTCACTTTGTTGTTTGCTTCCGCGGGCGCGCATGCCGACGCGCGATCGGCGCCCGCTCAGGCCGTGGAGGATATGTTTTTGGCACTCTCGCGCATCGGTGAAGCCGAGCAGGGGGAAGGCAATCGCTTTGCCGATCTGGTGACAGCGGATTTCACCGTCTTTGAAGTGGGCACCGTGTACGACGTGGAAGCCTTTGAAGCGCTGCTCGACTCCGCCGCCTCGTCATTCGAGACTCTGTCCTGGTCGCTCAGCGAGTTTAACGTGACGGAGTCAGCTACCCTCGCGCATGTCGCCTATCGGAATGACGGGCGCTTCGTAGACCCCGGCGGCAACGTGCTTGTGTCCTACTGGCTCGAGAGCGCGCTGCTCGTCATGGTCGACGGCACCTGGAGGGTCAAGTTCCTGCAATCCGACCTCGTCCGACGCGAGCTGCGTCGCACCGACGGCAGCGTGGACTACGTCTATCCGATTGTCAGTGAGTGAGCGGGCGCCGGGTGGGAGCTGGGAAAGCAGCCCCAGCACCAGCGCCAGGGCAAGATAGGTAGCAACCGCCCACTGGTGTGCCCGATGGTGAAGGTAGTGTTTCATGTGCCTGCTCCGAAGGATTGCGCTACGGCGGCAACGGCGTACAGCGCCCCCGTAGTAAAGCATCCCAGCGTGCGAACGTGGTTCAAACGCGTCCAGTGGAGGCAATACTGCGACCAGTAGCTTCGTCCCGGGTCGCTGTCGGCCTCCAGGACGTCCAGGCGCTGATTCATGGGCACATTGCCCCGAACCGTTACCAGGAACACGCCGCTGAGGTACATCACGGTCGCCGCGATGCTGGCTGCCCGGGGCGTCCCATCGAGGAACAGCGCAGCATAGACTGCGCTGCCCAGGGAGAGCGGCGCCAGGAGCAGGAAGGTTGTAAGGAACAGCGAGCGATACACCGTGCGGTTGATCTGCTGCATAGCCTCGGCTCCGGCAGCCGGGGATGCGAGGGCAAGCCCCCGCATCACGAAGTCCGAAAAGCTGAGGAACACGCCGCCTATCGCTGTACTTGCAAGCGCTAGCAGCAAAAAAATGAGCTCCGTGGCGCCGCCCATTAGGCCGGCTCCGCGGGGAGCGCCGCTCGTTCGTCCGCGCTTTCGCCCGATTCCCAGACACCGGTCGCGGCCACGTCGCGAGCGTAGGCGCCAAAGTCCCGGGGAGCACGGCCCAGCGCACGCTGGACGCCGTCACAGACGTGGGCGTTCCGACCGTCGAGGACCGTGGAGAAAAGGTAGTCCATGATCCAGACCACGTCTTCCGGGGCGCCGGACGCGGCGACGCCCTCGACGAAGTCCTTGTGACCGATAGGGACGTAGCGGATTTCGCGGCCCGTGGCCGAACTCAGCTCCTCGGCAACATCGTTCAGGCTGAGCAGCCTGGGACCCGTCACCTCGTAGATCTCGCCGTCATGCCCGTGTCCTGTCAATGCGGCTACGACTACATCAGCGATATCGTCCACATCCACCCAGGGCTCCAGTACCTTGCTCTCGGGCAGGGCGATAACCCCGGCATGCACCATCTCAATGAACGCGCCTTCGGAGAAGTTCTGGTTGAACCAACTGGCGCGAACGACTGTGCTTTCCATGGCGCTGTTCATGACGATTGCTTCGCAGGCCTGCGCCTCGGCCTCGCCGCGGCCCGAGAGAATGACGGCGCGCTTCACGCCGTGGCGCTCCGCGGCTTTCACTAGATTGCGAATGCTCTCGGTGGCGCCGGGAATCGCCAGGTCCGGGGAATAGTTGATGTACATGGTCTCAACGCCGGCGAGGACCGCGTCCCAGCCCGCCTCAAGGTTCCAATCGAAGGCCGGCGTGGCTGACCTCGAGCCTTCACGTACCGGCAACCCACGTTCCCGGAGGCTGGCGACGATGCGCGATCCCGTCTTGCCGGTGGCGCCGAGAACCAGTGTCAGTCCTGCACTAGGGTGAGTGTCTTGCGTGTGTTGATGCATGCTGTGCTCCCTGTCTCTGTGAATGCGGCGTTTGCCGCGACAGAGACAGATTCGCAGGAGCACGGACGCACTTATTGACACGCGATGCCGATTTTTTGACCGATCGCGCCAAACCGCGCACGGGGGAATAAGCCTGGCGAACTATTGGCTGTGGCGCTGCGAAGGCTGAACGCATCGTTGGGCCCGAGTCGGCGCTGCGAACCCGCGTATACCGATCAGCGGTTTACTCCGCGGAGAAAGGTGACCAACTGACTGAGGAAGTAGTCCCGGGGTGCCTCGAGGTGCGCGGCGTGATCTCCTCCCGGAACGACGACCCACTGCTTGTGTCCCGAGCTAATGCGCGTAAACAGCTTGGCCTGATGTTCTTGGGGGCCGATAGGATCGAACTGACCGGCGATGACCAGGGTCGGCATGCTGAGCAGCGATGGATCGAGGGCATTGTAGTCTGACAGGCTGCGGATATCGGTCTTAATGGGGTCCGCTGCGAGAGCGGCGGCCACGTACACGTCGATGGCGTGCTGGCTGATCGAGCCCGGTGTGATGAAGTCGCTGGCCGCGGCCTCGGCGGTGTTCACCAGGCGGAGCGGTTCGGCGGGGTCCGCGTTGTCAGGAATGGGCTCGTCGAGGTCTTTCCAGAAGCCGTAGAGCGTCAGGGAGCCGATGAGGTCCGGGTTTTGCTGCGCCATCAGATGCGAGATCGAGGATCCCATGGACCAGCCAAAGAGATGCGGTTTGCTTTCCCAGTCTTCCCTGTCCGCAATCCACTTGAGGATCCGGGCGACATCGTTGGCGGCCTGCTTCGGGGTCATCCAGCCGCTGGGGTCTCGGGGAGTTTCGCCGTAGCCGCGTAGATCGATAGCGAAGGTGGCGTAGCCCGCCTCGACGAGCCCGTCCATGAATGACAGGTCTTCGCCGTCAACCTGCAGGTCGAAGTCCGGTACGGCGCTCCAGGTGCGGCCGTGGACGAGCAGGATCGCCTGGGTAGCTTCCTCAGCCGACTTTTCCCACAGCGCGAAGGGGTGGCCGTCCACGTCCACGGTGTGACGCTTCAGCTCCGCCGCCGCCAGTCCCTCAATCGCGCAGAGAAAAAACAGCAGCGCCAGATGACAGAGTGATTTCATTGTGAATTCCAGGCAATCGGGCGGGAGCCTGATCTTAGCCTGTCTGGCGCCGTACGGGGGGGCGGGCCATTGCGAAAGCGATTGTTCGCCGGTCAGACGCTGGGTATGCTCCGGGCGCTATGTCGTCCGCCCCATCGTGGATTTGGACGGCGTGTTCCCCCTGGCAAGAAGCGAGTGCGACAAGCGGTGAACATCGAATCTCTGAAGCTGTATCACTTCCCCGGCAGCCGTAGCGCCCGCGTGCGCTGGGCGCTTCACGAAACCTGGGGGGACGAGTTTACCCTGGAAACCATGCAGCTCCTGCAGGGCGAGCAATACGCTCCGGGTTTCCTGGAAAAGAACCCCAACCACGCGGTCCCGGTGCTGGAAGTTACCTGGGATGACGGCTCGACTCAGCACATACTCGAGAGTTCAGCGATTGTGGCATGGCTGGCGGACGCCTTTCAGGACAGGCAGCTCGCACCGGCGCCGGGTCTCACCCGCGAACGAGCTGACTATCTGCAGATGCTGGCCTTCGCCGGCTCGTGGATGGATTCCATGTTGTGGCAGATTCGCGTGCACCGCGACCTGCTGCCGGAGAGCGATGCTGATCCGCGCGTTGTCGAACGCGCTATGGCAAAGATCGCGGATGAGGTCGAGCCACAGTTGGTTTCGCGCCTCAGCGCCAGCGAGTACATCTGCGGTGACAGCTTCAGCGCGGCTGATATCGTAATGGGTCACAACGTGGGCTGGGCACGTTTCTACGGGCTCTGCGGCGACGATTCCCTGCGCGACTACCGCGAACGTCTTGCGTCCCGACCCGCTTTCCAGAAGGCCTTTGCCGACCTCTCGCAGTAAAATCCGGCGGATTCTCGAGCCCCGACATCGGGCTCGCGCTGCCCGAGCTGGGAGCCGACCCGCTCCGCCGTGGCAGCAGGACGTTCCCGAGAACAACGAAACGCTGACCAAGCACAGATAACGAGACAATGCAGATGAGAACGACGATAAGCGGACTGGTACTTGCTCTGGCTGTTTCCTCCGGCGCTCACGGCCAATCCTCCAACCCCTTCGGTATGCCAACGGCCGACAACCCGCAGCCCGCGGCGCGCATAGCGGCGGCCCCCGGCTCGCGGGCTCAGGGTTGGCTGCGGCAGGGTCGCTCTGAAATTCTCGCCCGCCACGGCGTGGTTGCCACGAGCGATCCGCTGGCGTCGGAAGCGGGTCTTGAGATCCTTCGCAAGGGCGGCAACGCCATCGATGCCATCGTCGCGGCGGCCGCGGTTCTCGATGTCACTTCGCAAAACGATACGGGCATTGCCGGAGATCTCTTCGCGCTGGTTTGGAGCGCAAAGGAGCAGAAGCTCTTCGCGCTTAACTCGGCGGGTTGGGCCCCGCAGGGTTGGACCCGTGAGTTCTTCACCGAGGAGTTGGGCGTAGACGAAATGCCCTATTGGGGCGTGAATGCGGCCACCGTTCCCGGGGCGATCTCCGGCTACGATGCGCTGCTAACGCGCTTCGGCACCATGGGTTTCCTGGAGACCTTCGAACGGGCGGCGCGACTTGCTGAGGAGGGCTGGGGGCTCGCTGAGCGCCGCCACCGCGATCTGAGCCGCGCCAGCGAGCGGTTGCGCGAAGACGCTGACTCCGCGGCTACCTTCTTGAACGACGGCGAGGTCCCACCGCTCTACAGCATCATTCGCAACCCGGACCTGGCGAAGGCCCTGCGTCTTATTCAGGAGGACGGTCGCGACGCCTTCTACAAAGGCGCTATCGCCGAAGCCATCGTCGCCAAGGTGCGCGCCGGGGGCGGTGTGATGACCATGGAAGACCTCGCGGAATTCAGTTCCGAGTGGATCGAACCGGTCTCGACGAACTACCACGGCTACGACGTGTTCCAGCTGCCACCCCCGGGGCAGGGCTTCGCGGCGCTGGAGATGCTCAATATCCTCGAGGTCTGTGCGCCGGTCCACGATGTGAACCTCGCCGCGCTTGGACCGATGCACCCCGATTACTGGCACCTGTTGGTAGAGGCAAAGAAACTCGCCTATTCGGACCTCTATGCCTACAACGCTGATCCGAAATTTGTCGATGTACCGGTCGACGCTTTGCTGTCGAAAGACTATGCGGCCCGCCTCTGCGATCGCATCGATATGAATCGGGCCTCGGAGCCCGCGGTGGAAGGTGGTCTCCCCGGGGGGACGGTCTACCTGACCGCCGCCGACCGCTGGGGAAATATGGTGAGCTTCGTGCACAGCGTGTACGAAGTGTACGGATCGGGCGTGACCATCCCGCCCTACGGCATGATCCTGCACAATCGCGGCGCGCCCTTCACCCTCGATGCCGGGCATCCAAACGTGGTGGCGCCGCGCAAGCGCCCGTTCCATTCGATCATCGCAGGCTTTGTGACGAAAGATGGAGACCCTCTGATGAGCTTTGGGAATATGGGAGGCTCGGTCCAGCCCCAGACCCATGCGCAGCACATGGTGAATATGATCGATGTCGGTATGAACGTGCAGATGACCACGGACGTGGCGCGCTTCACGCATCGCCAAGGTTCCAACACGCTTGTGCTCGAACGCGATCTGGAGGCGGCCGTGGGGCCGGCGTTGCGGGCCCGGGGCCATAGTGTGCTGGGTGCCACCGGTGCGGCGGTAGGCGGTTATCAGGGCATCCTGTTCACAAAGGATCCAAGCTTACCCGTGCCGGTCTACGGCGAGGGAAGCGGCGAAGGGGAGCTACCGGTGAACGGGGTGTACCGGGCCGGGTCAGATCATCGCAAGGATGGGTCGGCGGTCGGTTGGTAGGCCGTCCGCCTGTCACTGCAGGTTTAGAGCGCGATGACCCTGTTTTTGCATTGACTCTTCGCCCGGTACAGGGCGGTGTCGGCGCTCCGCAGCAGACCTTCTAGATCGTTTGTCGCATCGACCATGGTCGCGATGCCACCGCTTATCGTGACCTCGCAGGGCCATGCTTCCTGGGACTTGCTCAGGTCCTCGATGGATTCACGAATCTTTTCTGCAACCCGCAGCGCGCCCTCGCGCCCGGTTTCCGGTAGGACGATCACGAACTCTTCACCGCCAAAGCGAAAAACTTCGTCCGATTTACGACAAGCCGACAGGATGGCATCGGCCACCAGGCGCAGCACGCCGTCTCCGACGGCATGCCCGTGACGATCGTTGATGGACTTGAAATCATCCACATCAAATAGCGCAAGCGATACCGGATTATGGTTCCTGGTGCTCAAGGAAAGTGCCTGGTTCGCGAGGTCGCGAAAGATGCGGCGGTTGTAAAGGCCGGTCAGGTAGTCGCGGTTTGCATCCTCTCGAAGCCGGTGCGTGAGTCGTTCTGATACGCGCAGCAGAGGCCGAACCACAAAGAATACCTGGAACAGGACAAACACCAGGATCGCAACGAAGATGAAGTTCTGGAGATCGGTGAGTCCGGTGACTTTCTGCTGGCTTTCCAGCTCGTACTGCTGAACCACGCTGTCGAAGAGCGCCAGCATCTCCTGCGACTGCGCCTTGAGCGCTGCAATGCGTTCCAGACTACGCACGCTGCCTTCTGCTATCGCCCCTTCGACGAGAGCGACATAGGCACCGACGCGCTTATCCAACTCATGGGGTGGCTCAAAGAACAGCTCGGCAAGCTCAGACGAGAGCGAGCTCGTCCTGGCCTGAGCCAGGTTCTCGTAGTGCGTGGCGAGCAGGTATGCGTGATTGTCCTGGAGTCGCGAAATCGACTCCTGTGCCAGGTTGCGATCAGATGCACTGCGGCTGTCCGTGTACTCCGCTGCAAAGAAAGCAGCGCGTTGCGACAGCATGCGCTGTTGACCGCTGATGTTGATCTTCGAAGCGTAGTCAGTTTGCTCATCGACGATTTCGCTAACGGTCAGGTACACAAACACCGCCAGGGCCGCGACCAGCGCAAGAGAGGCAAAACTGGACATGGCAATCAGTTTTGCGGGTGCTTTTTCTATAACAGCAAGAGCCACTAGAAGGGCTTAGTTATCCGAAGGTTTTCTTGTATTGTTTTTTCGAGCTGTCCTTTTGAAGTCAGCGTTTGGCTGGTTTCATCGCTACGGCGCTCGCGATTCCCTGGTTCACGAGCCCGCGCCACCTATCCTTTCAACCCCTACGCCGTTTGCAAGGCTTGCTGTTCAAGGCCTGGGCGAACGAAACAGGCCATTCCCGGATTCCCGGGCCTTTGCACACCCGCGGTCGACTCAAATGGCCTGCATGGCAGTCTGTCGTCGACGGGCTGGTCCGAGGCAATAACTCCGATGTGTTATCCGCCGTGGTTGGCCTAACACGACGGAAATACAAGCCGGATGACTCTTCGACGAATGACGGACGTACCTGGCAGGCAACCCGCCGGGCCTACGCGGGGAATGCTAGCACCCTCTTGTCTTGCCTTTTTCACCGAATAGGGCCGTGGCACAGGTGTTGTCTAACTTTTCCGCGACGATCTGTGGTTGATTGGCACGCGCTCCTGGACGGGCGCCGGCAGGCGCTCCCAGTGTTGAACGGCCGCGTGAATCTGGCAGTCCTGGAGCTGTGCGACCCGGATCACACCCTTAGGCGGATGTTTCGGGCTCAGCTATGCTGAGTCCCATGCAAGCTCTTACCCGTACGATTCCCCGAACCAGGGACTGGTCAAATCCTGCGAATCTCACGCAACTCCTCCTTAAACATGGGGGGCTGATCGTTGACCAGGTGGCGGACGCCGAGCTCCTCGACAGGATCAGCGCCGAGCTGCGTCCGCACTATGACCAGCAGGGGCGCGATTTCGAAAACGACTTCAATGGCTACAGCACGCTGCGCCTGGGCGCGATACTGGCGCTGTCGCGTTCCTCGGCGGACCTGATTGCCCACCCTCTTGTGCTGGCGGTAGCCGATGGCGTGCTGTTGCGTCACTGCATCAACTACCGCATTGGAAGCTGCACAGCGATCGAGATTCTTCCAGGAGAGGAAGATCAGGTACTGCATCGCGATGACGACATGTATCCGCTGCGTATACCCGGTGTCGAGTTCCAGATATCCGCGATGTGGGCGCTCGACAACTTTACGCTGTAGAATGGTGCGACACGCGTCGTCGCCGGCAGTCATGACCTGCGGGACATCGAATCTGTCGAAGGCGGCGAAATCGAGCAGGCGGTTATGGAACGCGGCTCGGTGCTTTTCTACCTGGGTTCGACGATCCATGGCGGAGGCGCGAATCGATCCGGCGCTCCGCGGTCCGGCTTGATAAACACCTATTCGCTCGGCTGGCTGCGGCAGGAGGAGAACCAGTACCTCGCTATTCCTCGTGAAATCGCCGAAAGCTATCCACAGAACGTTCGACGACTTATGGGTTACCAGTCCCACGATGTGCTGGGTGTGTATCCCGGTGACCCGGACGGAAACTGGTTCGATGCGTAAAAAAGGGGTTTGGTGGGCATGAAAGTGCTCGACCAATCCTTCGTACGCCTCACCCAGGATTGAAACTTCCCAGGGCAATGACTTCGCTCGTTCCGGCGCCTCGCACTTCCCACCGGGCATCGGGCGCCGCAAGATTCAGGGGGTTGCGACGCTGCCGGAGGGAGTCGCACGGTCGCGGAGGCGGTTCGCGCGCAGCATGGGATCCGCCGCCTGCAATAGCTTCATCCTGAGCTGCGCGTTGTAACCGGGCCGCCGTTCCAGGAAGCTGCGCACCGTTTCCACGGCCTCATCGCTTGAGTGGTTGCGAAGAGTCGATTGCAGCCAGCCGCTAGGAAAGAAGATATCTCCCGTCGCCTGAATCTCTTCCAGCAGTTCGAGGCTTGGGAGGATATAGCGTTCGGAGTCCCGGTGACGGAGTGGATGGTGCAGGATCGCGAGCGCATCCAGCACCCATGATTCGGTTTCGCGATTTTGCACGTCGGCTAGAGAAGCGAAGAAGCTGTCCCTAGTGTGAACATCCGCCGACAGCGGCGCCGTGAGAAAGGCCAGGCGGCGGCGCTCATCCGGGTTTTTGGTCCGCTGCCGCTGTTCGCCAAGCAGGGCTTCTGCGCTTGCGGGCAGCTTGATGGCAAGCTCGATCGTCAGGGCGACGAGTTCGCGCTCCGACAGCGGCAGTCGCTCCACCACCAGATCGTCTGCCCAGATAGCCTTCAGACGTGCCAGCCCCGGTGGCGTTACTGAGATATCAGCAAGCACCTCGAAGTACAGCTTGCGAAGGCTCTCCATGTCGCTCTGGTTAAGCGCCTCCCAGAGCTGGGCTTCAAGGCCTGGGGCGAGCTTCGCTCGAGCGTCATCGGAAATCAGCGTCCGGTAGATGTGCCGCAGCTGATCGAACGCAAGATCGAGGAGTAACTGATTGTTCGTACCTGTCACGATGTCGCGAAGTGCGTCGAGATAGGCTGCGGGCGCTGGTTGGCCGGTTTCCAGCATTTGCTCATGCAGGTTGATGAGCAGGGACGCCAGGCCCACGGGTTCGAGATCCCGCCAGTGCGAAAGGGTCGCGAGACTGGCGGGAAAGAGGCCGTAGCCGTAGCCGCGAGCATTGAACAGAAGCCCCTCTTCCGCGGTTGCCAGCTTCGCGTCTAGAGCGATGCGGGAGCCTGTTACCTCGTGCGGTACCGGCGCCTGCGCCCCGGGGGGAACGGGCTCTATGCCGAACGTCTGGGGCCAGAGCCGCCCGGCGCCCTCTGGATCGCGTTGTTCAACAAGCCCGCGGCTCTGTTCCCTATGCAATTGGAAATGCGGGCGTCCCGCCGAGTTTACCCAGGTCTCGCTCCAGGTCTTGAGGTCTTCCTTACTCTCGCGATCAAGGATCGCAATGAGTTCGGGCCAGCTGGCGTTGGCATGGGAGAAGTTGCCCAGGTACTCCCGCAGGCCGTCGCGAAAAGCCGTCTCCCCAAGCAGCAGCTCGAGCTGCCGCATCATGATTGGAGCCTTGTTGTAGATGATGGCCCCGTAGAGCTGCCCCGCCAGATTCAGATTGCCCAGGGGCTGGCGTATGGGATTGGCTCCGGCGCTGCGGTCCACGGCGTAGGCCCGGGGGTGATGGCGGGCGAGAAAACTGAGATCGTGGTCGATGGCGGGGAAAGAAGGGTTCACGATCTTCGCGGCCATGAAGTTGGCGAACACTTCCTTGGTCCAGACGTCGTCAAACCAGCGCATGGTCACGAGGTTTCCAAACCACATATGCGCTACCTCATGCGCAATCAGGGAGGCACGGCCAAGGAGTTGCGTATCCGAGGCGCCCTCATCAAGCCACAGGCTTTCCGCCCGGTACTGGATTGCACCGACGTGTTCCATGCCTCCGTAGGGATGCGCTGGTAGCAGGGCGATATCGAGCTTCTGATATGGGAAGCCGATCCCCGTATAGTCCTCGAGCCATGCGATGGCCGCGGCGTGAAGAGCGTAGATGTCATCGATGTTCCGTTTAACCTTGTCCGCATCCGTTTCGCGATGCACGAGGGTCATGGCGCGGTCCCCAATGTCGCGGGTGACGGTCTGAAAGCTTCCAGCTACGAAGGAAAAAAGGTAAGTCGACAGGCGATCCGAGGTGGCGAAGCGAATGCGCTTGCGCTCTTCCGCCCGCTCGGTCTCCAGCGCCGGTGCGCTCGAAATCGCCGTCCAGTCTTCGGGAAGATCGAGGGTCAGATTCCAGCGGGCCTTGAGGTCGGGCTGGTCGAACACGGGAAAGGCCGTGCGCGCTCGATCAGGTACAAACAGCGTGTAGAGAAAATCGGGGTTTCGATTGAGGGAGGTGGAGCCCGCAAGAAACTCAAAACGCAGCGTGTTCGCGCTGGTTTTGAGAAGCTCAGGCGGAATCACGATGTGCTCCGCGGTGATCTCAAGATCCGCTTCGCGGCCATTGATCGTGGCGCGAAGAAGGTGATCGGCGCTTTCCCGGAAATCAACCTGCAAGGGCTGGACGGCATCAGCAAGCAGAAACTCGATGGAGATACGCCCAGATAAGTCCTCGGCCGCATCCCGGGGAATCGAGAGTTCGAGTCCGTATTGCAGTTCCGATATCAGCGAAGCACGCAGCCGGGCGAGTTCCGATGACACTCCCGGTTCCACGGCCGGAGGCACAGCGCGGTCGCAGGCAGCGAGTCCGGTAGTGATTAACATCAGGCAGAGCGCTAGCCGAAGTCCGGGGAGCATCGCGTCATACACCGGTTTCTCCTTGTATTCGCGGTGTCTGGAAAACTCTTAGAACCCGCATCTTAGCCCGACCGGCGGATCCCGGGCGTCGGACGCAAGGGGTGCGCCGCTCGGGGTTCCCGGGTCGGGATAGCGGACCGGGGCAGGACTTTCTCTCCACGCCCTGCCACACTCGCTTACCTACCCAGCACTATATGCAGCATTGAACTGGCGACCCTATATTCTCCCCGGGCTGATCTTCCAGTCCGTGATCATCGGCGGTGGCTATGCCACGGGCCGGGAGCTCATCGAGTTTTTTGCGCCATCCGGCCCCGCCGGCGGAATCCTCGGGTTGCTCGTGGCCGGTGTGACTTTCGCTATTGTGCTCAGCGCCGCGTTTGAGTTCGCGCGTGTATTTCGGGCCTATGACTACCGGAGCTTTGCGCGGCAACTCCTCGGCCCGGCCTGGATTCTCTACGAGCTTGGCTACCTCGCCCTTGTCGTTCTGGTGCTCGCCGTGGTGGGCGCTGCAGCGGGAGAACTGATTGAGGCTGAAGTCGGCCTGCCCCCTGCGCTGGGTACGGTGATCATGATGCTCCTGGTGGCGTGGCTGACATTCGGTGGCTCGGGGGCGATCAGCCGCGTCATGTCCTACTGGTCCGCCCTGCTCTACTTCGTGTACGTACTGCTGTTTGTCGCAGCGTTCCTGCGCGGGGGCGAGCTCATTGGGGCCAACCTCAGCGATGCAGCTCCGAGCGCGCCCTTCGTGCTACCGGGGATTCGTTATGCGAGCTACAACATCATTTTACCGGCCGTGCTTTTCTGTATCCCGCTCCTGGAGACACGGCGCCAGGCTCTTGGCGCCGGGGCGATGGCCGGAGTAATCGCCGTGGTACCGGCGCTGCTGTTCTTCCTGGCCATGCTGTCGCGCTATCCGCAGATTGTGGAAGAGCCCGTACCGGTCCTGTATCTGATGTCCGGGCTTGATATGGGCTGGCTTGTTGTTCTGTTCCAGATCGTGGTCTTCGGCACCTTTGTGGAAACCGGAGCCGGCATTCTTCACGCCATCAACGAGCGCATCGATATCCAGGCCCGGGAAGGGGGGCGCCGACTGCCGCGCTGGGCACGCCCCGCAATCGCCGGGGCCTTTCTCCTGCTGTCCGTGTACGGGGCTACAACGGTGGGGATCGTCGACCTCATCGCGAAGGGCTATGGTCTGCTGAGTTGGTGGTTCATCGCCGTGCTTCTCGTACCGCTTCTCACGATAGGTGTATGGCGAATCAGCAGAGTTCGCTCAGCCGGCTGACGCGGGCTCGATCCGGGCCAGGGACTCGCGGGCAAGCGCCGGGCCCACATCGCGATTAACGTTGAATACGAAGTCGACCCCCGCCTGCTGGAGGGCTTTGAGTTCGTCTTCAAAGTGCGCGGTGGCCGCGACGTGCCCGGTAAACCCCTCCAGGCGCAGTTGCTGCGTCGCGACCAGGTTTTCCTCGAAGCTGTGCATCGCCAGGATCACCAGCTCCACCTGCTTCCGATCCACGGCCAGTCGCTCCCAGAAGTCCGCATCCGTCGCACTCTCCTCGAACACACGCCGGCCCTCCGCCGTCTGCGCCTCGACCACATCATCGTCCACGTCGAAGCCGATGACGGTGTCGCCCAACTGCTCGCGGAGCTTGTCGTAGGCGTTGCGTCCAACGCGACCCATGCCAAATACAAGCGCCGTGGCGTCCGAAACAGGGACGGGCTGCTCCGGAGGGATCAGGTTGCGGCGCTCCCGTTTCGTCAGCGTCGCGCGCAAGTCCCGGTACAGGTCCAGAGCCCTGGTATTGATCGCGGACAGAGGCAGGAAGCTCAACCCCATGGCGACGGCGAGGGTCACAACCCAGGATGGATCGAGGTAGCCCTTGGACACGGCCATCGCGGCAATGATTAAACCAAATTCGCTGTAGGGGGTAAGGCCCAGGGATGCGAGGAGCGCGCTGCGTCCGCGCAGGCCGAAGGCCATCAGAAGGATCAGGAACAGCAGAGCCTTGATCGGCAGGAGCAGCAGTAGGCCGACCGCCACGGCAGCACCGTCCAGACCGGGCAGGCCGCCGAGGCCGATAGTCAGGAAAAAACCGACCAGCAGCAGGTCCTTGAGCCCCAGCAGCACGCTGCTCAACTCCTTTGCCTTCGGCGCTTTGCTCACCAGGGCTCCCGCCACCAGCGCGCCCAGGTCTGCCTTGAGTCCGACGAGGTCGAACAGGGCCGCACCGCCCAGGGTGAGCGTAAGCCCGGCGAGCACCAGCAGCTCGCGGTGTCCACACCAGTCGAGCACTCGCCCCAGCTGATGACGCAGGGGCACCAGGGCGAACAGTGCCAGAGCCCAGGGACTGGGGATCACACCCTTGGAAAAGGCGAGGAGGCCTACGGCGACGAGATCCTGCATCACAAGGAATCCGATGATCACGCGGCCGTAGAGCGCGTTCATGTTTTCGCGCTCCTCCAGCACCTTGATGACAAAGAGCGTGCTGGAGAAAGCGGTGAACAGTCCGAGAACGGCCAGCGCCGGCAGCGACAGAGCGGCGAAGGGTCCGATCTCAAGGGCGACCGGAACGTACAGCAGCGCCATGCTCAAGAGCAGCATGGCGGCGGTGTGCAACAGGGATGCGGCAAAAATATGCGGGCGCAGGAGCGAGGGGATGTCCAGCTTCAGGCCGATGGCAAAGAGCAGCATCAGAACACCCACGTTGGCCAGTTCGGTGAGCGTATCGCCCGGATCGATATCCAGCGCAGCCAATGCGAAACCGGCAACGAGGAAGCCCACCAGCGGCGCTTGCCCGACTTTTTTTGCGGCGAGCCCAAAAATCAGGGCGACGCCGATCCACGACAGCTCCATAGCCTGTGTCCTGTTCCATTAATTCGCATGACTTCAGCATGTCAGCCAAGGCGTCTGGCAAGGCACGTCCCGCTGCCAACACTCAAAGCATTCGCTGCGCTCATGGGTTGGGCGCTCGCCCTGGTCCATGGCAAGGGGGACACAATGTCCAAAGGCCAAAGTCTGAAGCTGATGCTACGGAGCAGCGCCAGTCCTGGCTCATTGCTATCTCTTACTCTGCGGGATTCCGTCTCCGACGATGTTGACGCTCACGCAGGACGGTGGCTTGATCGCGGTCCAGTTGTCATGCCCGTTTTCGGCGGGCCCGGGGGAGAAGAGGTATGGGGAAGTGGTTAGCGGGTACGCTTGCGGTCCTGGTGTTGGCGCTCGCCATGGCGTACCTGGGTGCGGACAAGGACACGCGCCGGCTTATCGCCAGTCTGCCGACCAACACAGACGTCCTGTTCTGGAGCGTTCCCCAACGTGACGCGGCCTTTCGCATGATGGATGGCCTGCCCTTTTTGATCCCGTCCCGGAAAGTCGCCGCCGGCGATTCTGTACTCCCCCTGCCCGAGGGTGCGCCGATGAGTCTACCGCTCGACGTGGACAGCTACATGCGCGAGCAGCGCACGGCGGCCCTGGTCATCGTGCATGACGGTAAGCTCCGGCTGGAGCGCTACGGCCTTGATTTCGACGGCACGGGTCGCTGGACAAGTTTCTCCGTTGCCAAGTCCCTGACTTCCACGCTTGTGGGTGCCGCAATCCGCGATGGATTCATCGAGAGCATTGACGATCCGGTATCGGACTACATTCCCGCCATGCGGGGTTCGGTCTATGACGGCGTTTCGATTCGCCAGCTGCTCACCATGACCTCCGGCGTGCAGTGGAATGAGGATTACGAGGATCCCGACAGTGATGTGGCTCTCTTCAATGCGCACCAGCCGGAGCCGGGAGTCGACGCCACGGTGAGCTATATGCGGGCCCTGCCGCGGGAAGCTCCGGCAGGCAGCCGCTGGGTGTACAAGACCGGCGAGACCAATCTCATCGGCGTGCTGGTGAGTTCGGCAACGGGTAAGGAACTGGCCACCTACCTGTCGGAGAAGATCTGGGCGCCCTTTGGCATGGAACAGGATGCGAGCTGGCTCCTCGGGATGACCGGGCATGAAATCAGCGGGTGCTGTATCCAGGCCTCAACGCGAGACTTCGCGCGCTTCGGTCTGTTCCTGCTGGGAGGAGGAATTGTCGACGGTCAGCCCGTACTGCCCGCTGGCTGGATCTCCGCGGCCACGACCAGCCAGGTCGACATAGGACGTCCGGGAAGCGGCTATGGCTATCAATGGTGGACCTTTGACGATGGGACCTACGCGGCCCGGGGCATTTTTGGTCAGGGCATATTCATCGATCCGTCGCGCAGATTGGTGATCGCGTCCAACAGCAACTGGCCCGTGGCCACCGATGGGGAGCGGCTGTCCCCGCAGCGTCTGGCCATGTATCGGGCCGTACAGGCCGCCGTCGATGCCGAGGCTGGGGGAGGATGAGGGCGTCGCCGGTGCTGGCCCGGTGGCTGAAACTCAGTGCTCGGGCTTCTGCTCCGCGGGTTCCAGGTCGACGCGCAGCCGGAACCCCGCGCTCTGGTTCGCGAGATCAGTAACGAACCAGACCAGGCTTTGCGAGCGGGGAACACGGATGGTGCCGGGCAGCTCGTTCCCCGACACTACCGCCGCGATTTCCGCGTTGGTGCGCGGTCCCGCGAAGAGGTAGACCAGGTCGCGCCGGGGCTCCGTGTCCAGCTCCAGGAAAGTGAAGTTCAGCCCATAGCCCGGCGGCGCGGTGACGAGCCAGTGGCAATCCGATCCCGGTGCATAGTCCTGCGCAGCGCTTCCGTCTTCGATGACCGTCGGCGCCAGCAGTTCGGTCGGCTCCCGGCAGAAGCGATTTTGCAGCGGCCTGGGTTTGGCGGCATAGGCCAACACCGGCAGTGTCGCCATGGCCGACGCCCCGGGAATCAGGCTTATCTCAAGCTCGGTGGCTGGTGTGGAGATCGGCTTCATGGCGTTGAGGGTGTCAGAGAACAACACGCGGCCCCGCTGCGCATCCACGATCCGGAGCTGCATATCCCGCGTGGCCAATCCGGGTATCGAAAGAGGGGAAAGGTCGATGGAGTCGAAGACTCCGTTCGGGGCAATGAAATGTGTCCGTGTCTCACCTTCTGAAATGCCCGCGAAGAGCACGCTCTTCGGTGCATCCAAGCGGTCATCGCTCCGCGCTCCTTCCTCGATACAGGACAAAGCGGCCGTGGTATCCAGGCGTCCCGCGCCCACGCGCCCAAGCTCGACGTCGATCAGCCCGGTGACCGGTGATGCTGTCGCGAGAAGGCAGGCGCGGATTTCAAGGGGGTGCGCATCCGGTCGTCGCGCGAACAGCGCAACCGCCGCTGCCGCCACCGCCGCCGCGGCCGGTGATGTGCCGTCGCGAGGCCGCAGTCCGAACTGCGACGGCGAGCCCTCGCCGACCTGGAAACCCGGAGCGGCCATGTCGATATACCCACCGTAATTGGAGCTACGCAGCCGCCTTTCTGCTTTGAGCGCGGCGACCGCCAGCACCGCCTCATGGGCCGCTGGATACATGGGCTTTTCAACGCCCAGGTTCCCCGCAGAGCCAATGAGCAGGGCGCCCCGCGCCCGGGCGCGCCGCAGGACGGCCTCTTCCTCCGCCGAAATTACCGGATCATTCCAGGCCATAAGGATGACGTCGGCCCCCTGCTGCGCGGCATAGGCCACGCCGGCGTAGGCCTTGCGCAGGCGCAGCTCGCCGGGCGCGTCGGACATGACTTTCACGGGCATGATCCGAATGCTGGCGAGTTCTTCGGGAGCAAGAACGGCTTTGGCCGCGCCGACCACCAGGAGCGCAAGGTAGGTGCCGTGGTCCCGATCCAGACGATTCGACGGTGGCGCAGGGTCGGCGTCGCCATCGGCGAAATCCCAGCCGCTCCTGTCATCGATGAGACCGTTCTGGTCGTCATCAACGCGATTGCCGGACAGCTCCTCCCCGTTTTGCCAGGCAAAGGGATGAAGCGACGGGATTTTGAAGTCGATGCCGTCGTCCACGATGGCGACTGTGATGGTCCGCTCACTGTCTCCGGCACTCGTTACGGTTGCCGGGAGAGCGGCGAGCCCCAGAAGCACGACTGCGGCGAAGCGGCTCAGGTGGCGGTGGACTCCGGGCGCTCGTGTTCGACTCGCGATGGGCGAGTGCCGCCGGGCGTCATGGACGACGGCGGCCAGCACAGGATTCCTGCTCAAGGTATGGGTTCAGGAGAGACAAGCACCGGATGGCTGTGGGAAGGCAGTTGAAAGGTACTGAGGAACTGCGTCTCGCTTCCGCCCCGCTGACCCAAGCGGTAGTTGCTCAATCCTGGGCCCTGGCCCGCGTGGATAGGCGCTCTGCCTCGCATATCCGGAAGCCCGAAACTCGTGCGGCCGTCGCCGCCGTAGATCGTGCCGAGCAGCGAGAACAACGCGTCGTTAGAGTTTATCGCCAGGAGCTGGCCATCGCAGAAAGACCAGCCTCGCGGCGCGAAATTGCCGCCAAACCAGGTGATCTGTCCAAGGAAGGGTTCGCTCTGACTGCGTGAGGGATAGACCCCAACGAGAGCGATAATGCAGTGGATCGTTTTGTACGGTCCGCGCACGGAGAAGGGCTGGCCTGCGCCCACATTCTGGGTGCTCAGTCTCTGGTTGATCCAGGTGGACTGGCCGTCTTCCCAGGCGATGACGGATCCGTCGAGGGTGGCGGGGTTGAGACCAATCAGTTCGTTTGCCTCCACCGCGTTGAGGCCGTCACGAAGTGCGCTGAAGTTCTCGTTGACCTCTGTGGCCAGGGCGGGTTGGCCTTCGGAGAACGTATGGGGCAGGTTTGTCTGACTCAGCGCGCCAAGGCTGCAGCCAGCCGAGAGGAAAAGGACGAAGGTGACGGATAGAGTTCTGCGATTCATCTGAGGGGCCTCCATAGCGCTCCTGGCCCGCTTCGCCCATTTTTGCGTTGTTTCGCGTTTCGTTGGAAGTGGGCCTAGGCCGCATCATAGCGCGTCCCGGACCACGCGTAGGGCGCTGGCGAGCAGGGCCGGCGCGAGCGTATGCGAATCAAACGGCTATCTTGGCCCGAGGCGCCGCGTCCCTTCGCGCCGGCCCGGTGCCGGGCCTAGCGCAGATAGACAGCGGTAAACTGCGCAAGGATCTCGCCTGCTGCACTTGATACTACGAGTGTCTCGCCGTTTATCTGGAACGTGGCCGCGGCCGAGAGCATCTCCAGGAACTCCCGTTCCCGACGATCAAGAGGAGGAGGGCAGGCCATGAGCGTTGTGGGGCCGGCCTGGAAACTCAGCCTGTCGTCCTCGACGGCGTAACCGCCGATCATGCGGTTGCAGCCCAGCGTGGCGCTGAAGCGCTGATTCTCGCCGCGGAGGATCAGATGTGGTTCCCGCTGTCCTTCGCGCGCTTGCATGTCCTCGCCGAGGAGTCGATCGAGGCGCCAGTAGGTGTTGCTCAGCGAGGCGTTGGCCCGTTGACGCTCACAGGTGATTCCGGGGCGCGTCTTGATAAACCGATCGACGACGAGGCTGCGCCGGTCCGGACCTTCCATGGCGGGACGCACGAGGTAACCGCCCTCAACGTGCACGTACAGCGGAGCGCCCGGTGCGCGGCGATCTTCGAGATAGGCCCGCTCGAGCTCGAGGTAGGCAGCTTCCTGGACGATGGGAAAGCGATGGCCCGTCAGGCAGTCCTCGAACACCGCCACGTCAGCGAGATAGGTCATCATCCCGCCGAGCAAAACACCTTCCAGGTCTGTTTGAACCAGCGACCCATCGCTCGAGACTTCGTAGTTCAGCTCGGAGTCGATGGGCTTGCCTGCGCGATCCAACAGCCGCAAGCGATTGGGAGCGCGGACTTCCCACTCGATCGTTTGCTCCGACGCTCCGTAGAGAACAATCGCGTCGCGCCGCGGGTCGGCATACCAGCGTCCCACTTCGTCGCGCTTTGCCTGCTTGCCCCTGGAGTCCGAGCGCCCCAACCATTCTCGGCGCAGGTGGTAGGCCTGGTCCGGCCAGAGGTCAAGATGCCAGGCGATCCCCTCGCAATCTGCGCATGGAAGCGTACCGGTGAAGCTCGCCGGAAGCCTGAGACCGTGCGCACCGAACGCGGTTGCCGCGACGGCGCTGTCCGCGGACGGCGTCGGCCCCGGCGACTGGGCCTTCGCGCCTGCGCCAACAACAAGTAGTGCCGCAAAAAGCAGGCGGGCGAATCTCTTCATCGTGGGCAGTCCCGCGCCAGTAAACGCATACGCTGCATCGTGCGCGCCTCGAGCATCTACCAACCCCGCTCCCGCGCCCAGCTACCGCTCAGCCGACCTGATTCCAGCACCTGGAAGCAATCGTACTGAGCCGCCGTGGCGCAGGCATGGTTGGGCAGTATGCGCAGCTGACGACCAAGAGGGTAATCCTCGAACGCGATGACGCCTCCCTGATCCGCCGGGCTGATGATGCCGTGCTCCTGATTTGCACCGCTCATAAGCAGGGGCAGCGGCTCGCCGCTGTCAGTGCAGACGGCGCCATAACCGTAGTCGACAGACTGCGATGCCGTCCCTCTATCGCGGGACAGGGCCATCCAGCCACCGTCCGTGATGATCCAGTTTTTTTCCTTCTGATAGCCAGTGATTGTGACGAGCACGCTGAGCGCAATGTCCGAAAGCTCGCATACGCCCAGGTTGGCCATGACGAGATCGAAGGTTGAATAGACCCCGGCGCGCACCTCGGTGATACCGCTGAGGTCGTCAACGGCAAAAGCTGTGGGCGTTGACCCGATGGATACCACGGGACAGGGCAGGCCGGCCTCGCGCAGGCGCATGGCAGCGTGGAGACTGCGGTCGCGTTCCTGGCGCGCCATGGCGAGCTGCGCGTCAGCGCTTTCGCAGCCGTAGCTTTCGCCGGCGTGTGTCATAACCCCCGCAAGTTCGGTGAAATCGCCGCTGTGAATCGCGTCGGCAATCTTGAGCAGTTCATCGCCCTCGGGCTTCGTACCGGAACGATGGCCGTCGGTGTCCAGTTCAATGAGGACGCGGAAACTCTGGGCCTGCGCCGTCGCATACGCGGCGAGCTGCGAGGCCATTTCGACGGTGTCGAGGGTGACAGTCAGTGCACAGCCCCGGCGCAGCAGATCTGCGGCGGGGGGAAACTTGTTCGGAGAAATGCCGACTGCATAGAAGATGTCGGCGAAGCCATGCGCAAAAAAGTACTCGGCTTCCTTCAGCGTCGAGACGGTGATGCCGCGTGTGTGACCGGCGGCAACAATGTCCTGCGCAACGTCGATGCACTTGTGAGTTTTTACATGTGGTCTTATCACGCTGCCGAGGCCACCGACATGCCTGGCAAGACGTCGGGCGTTGGCGCGGAGCCGGTCGCGATCCAGCAGCAGTGCCGGCGTTATCAGGTCGCCGAAGCGGCGTGACTCGGGCCGAGACGACCCGACGCCGTCTGCGCTTACGGTAGTACTCATGGTTCTCTCGCGGCGGGCGTCTCCTGAGTATCGCGCAAGTCGCCGTTCTTACAAATCTCTTGCATTTCGCTTTCCCGGGAGTGACACCCGCGAAGCCCGCACGGTCAATGGTTCTACCTCGGTGTGTGCTTCGGGGGATTCGTGCATTGAAAACACTATCGGCAAAGGCAGCCGACTACCGCCTACCATTCACGCTGCTTTGTCTCGCCGGCGCCCTTCTGAGCGGCTGCGCGAGCAAACCTCCGTGCATCCAGTACGAGCTTCGGGAGGTCCAGACCGCGCAGTACACCCGGGGACACGGCAGCTACGGGACAACCCGAGAGGTTGCCGTTTGCACCGCCCGCGCCATGGCGGACTGAATACAGCTCCGGGCGCCCGCGCTTGCGCAGGCCCTGACTTTGATTCGACAGCTGACCATGCAGCTGTGACACTGCCGGGCTGGCTACGGACATCTCGGGAAGACGCAAGTGGAAACGGGGGAATACTCCCAGCTCATTCTGGCGGTACTCGCCATCTACGCTCTGGTGATCATGGGTCTCGGCATTTTCTATTCGCGCCGGACCGACTCAACCGAAGACTTTATTCTCGCCGGCCACAGTCTTTCAGCACCCTTTGTTTGCGGGTCCGTGGTAGCGACCTGGATCGGGGGCGCTGTCGTGATCGGCGGTGCTCGCGAGGCTTATGTGGGCGGTTTCCAGGCTATTGTCTGGGATCCGTGGTCGCCGGTGCTCACGTTGCTGTTCTGTGGATTTTTCATGGTCGCGGTTTTTCGCCGCTCCCGCTTCACAACGGCCATCGATTTCTATAATGCGCGCTTCGACAAACGCATCGGCATGTGCGGTCTTACGATCCACGTGCTCGCGTACATCGCCTGGAGTTCCGCGCAGTTTCTGGCGCTGGGCGTGATCATCGCCTCGGTCACCGGAATTGCCTCGATACCGGCCACCCTGATTGGCGCCGGAATAATTCTCATCATCTCCCTGACTGGCGGTCTCTGGGCGCTATCGCGCTCCGACATGCTCGCATTCGTCGTCCTTAGCTCCGTTCTTCTCATCGTTTTGCCCTACTCGTTAGCCGCCGTGGGCGGCCCCGCCGCATTTATCGAACAGGCTGGAACTCTGAACGGCTCGCCGCCATTCAGTCTCTTCTACACCTCCGCGCCAGACTCTAACGGCACAGCCACCGGCTTCAACGGCTATCTGGGCTTGCTCGGCATCCTGTACATGTTCGCAGCCTGGTTTTCCGTCGCTCTGGGCGACCTCGGGGGCTCAGTGCTGACCGCGCGGGCGCTTGCGGCGCGGGACGAGCGGGCCGCATCGCGTGGATTCGTCTGTGGCGGTCTGATCTACCTGTTGCTCGGCATGATCCCCGTAATCGTCGGTATGTGCGCTTTCATCCTCAACGGGAACCTTCCCGAAGCGGAACTGGACAACGTGTTTCCGAACTTCGTTCAGGAGTACCTGCCGGCGTGGGTGGGGGTACTGTTCTTCGTGGCGGCCGCATCGGCCATCGTAAGCACCGCGGGCGATACGGTGCTGACGACCGGCGCCCTTCTCGGCTACACCACGCTGCGGGTGCTGCGGCCGGAATCCAGTGATCGCCAAAGCCTCATGGCGACAAGGATCTGCATGGTGATCGTCGCAGGGCTCGGTCTTCTCCTCGGCCTTGCGCTCGGCGATCTCTACAACCTGCTCGTGTTCGCCGGTGCAATCGCCTTCCCGTCCATTGCGCCAACGTTCATCTGCGGCATTCTGTGGAAGCGGGCGAACGTCACCGGTGCCCTGAGTTCTATCGCCGTGGGATCGCTGTCCTGGTTGGTTCTGATCGGCGTGCTGCTGCCGCACACCGACGGTGAAATCTGGGACGCAATCTATATAGGGGCCGTTCCGGCTTTTCTGCTGGGACTCGCTACGATTTTTATCGTGTCACTGGTCACGCAGCGCTCCTGCCCGCCGACACCGGCTCGCGATATCGACGGAAACGACATCTCCGATACCCGCCTGTTCAGCTGGTAAGCCGGATCAGGATACGGCCCAGCCCATAAGGGTGATGCCGATGAGGCCGCTCAGCATCGGCCCGACAATCCTTCCCCGCTTGAAGCCTCGGTACACCGATGCGAGCAGAGCGACGCCGAGTATGAGGGCGATCCAATCGAAGGTGCCGTGCACCCCCGCACCCTCCCCAACGCCGCCGAAGAAGCTGCTGACGGCGCTGGGTATCTGTGAAATAAATCCCCCGACGGCCTCACCAGTGGTGTGCAGGGCGCCTTCTGCTTCCGGGCTTTCTCGCATGGTGACTTGGTTTCCTGGGGTAAAGATTCCGCGGTTTCGAACTTAAAGGCTGAACAGCAAAAAAGAAAGCGCAGTGCGCCGCACTCGATCATTGATCGACTGGTGGTCAGCTGCAACCGCGGAGGCGGGCATCCGCTCGATGGATTGACGGGGCCTCGCACCGGTGTTGCAGTGGTGCCTGTCTTTGTTACGGAAGTGGTCGATGGATAAGCCCGGATCAGGCGCGTTCCTGTTAACCGCTGTACTGGGCATGACGCTGTTACTCGCGCCCTTTGCACGGACGGCCGGCGAGCAGGACGCGCTGGCCGAACTGACCCGGCAATTCGAGCGTGACCATGGCGCACGCATTGGCGTAGCCATTGTCGACGCCGATGGCCGGCGGCGCTGGTCCCATCGCGGCGACGAGCGCTTCCCCTTGACCAGTACCTTCAAGCCCCTGGCCTGCGCAGCCGTCCTCGCGCGCGTCGATGCCGGCAAGGAACAGCTCGACCGGCGCGTGCGTTTCACAGCCGACGATCTGGTTACCTATTCGCCGGTGACCGAGAATCGCGTCGAGACCGGTATTAGCCTGGCGGACGCCTGCGAGGCGGCTATCACGCTCAGCGACAACACGGCGGGAAACCTGCTGCTGTCCGCCATCGATGGCCCGGCCGCCCTCACCGCGTATTTGCGCGAGCTGGGCGATGAAAGCTCGCGCCTGGATCGAATCGAGCCGGATCTCAACGAAGCCCTGCCGGGCGATCCACGGGACACCACAACGCCGCTGGCTGTCGTGGAAACCCTGCGCAAGCTTCTGCTCGGAGATGCACTCGGCGTGGAATCGCGAGCAAAACTGGAGGAATGGATGGTCAATGATCAGGTGGCCGACGGGCTCTTTCGCGCCCATCTGCCAGCCGCTTGGAAGATCGGCGACAAGACCGGTGCCGGCGGCCGCGGCTCTCGCGCCATTGTGGCAATTATTCGTCCCCCGGATCGGATCCCGGTGCTGGCGGCGGTTTACGTGACGGATACAGCGGCAAGCTTTCCCGAACGCAATGCCATGATCGCGGCGCTTGGGGCGCGGATTTTCGACCTGATCGGCGCCACAGCCGCTTCGCGCTGATCCGGGCCCGGCCCGTAAGCGCTCGCGCCGGCTACGTCTTAAGGCAACAGGGCCGCCAGTCCGTCCTTAGCTTGGCGGCGATTCCGCGATCGGCGAAGCTGTTCCCGGAAAGCCGCGATTGCCTCTTCTCGGAATCCCTGCTCCGCTGCGATCTCTCCCAGGAGCTGCGCCGACGGGTAGTCCACAAAGGGCGGGCCAAAGGAGAAGGGCATGTCCCCCTCGATACGACTGGCTTCCCTGGCATGGTCCAGGGCGTCCGCGTTCCGACCCTCAACGCGAGCGAGGTTGGCAAGGAGCTGTTGTTCGATGACCTCAAGACGTTCCAGATACTCAAGCTCCGAGGGTGCAATGCGCTCTTGCGCTTTGATCGCAGCCTCCAGCTCGGCCTTTGTCGCGCGAAAATCCTCGAGATGAGCTGCAACGCCATCGCGGCTCTGCGAAAGCAGACCCCGTGCGTAGAGGATTGTCAGCGTAGGATCAAACGCGCCAGCCGTTGCAAACTCCCATTTCATGATGTCGGCATCGACGCCGCCCGTTTCAAACAGGAAGCGGGCCCACATCTGCACCAGTGAGCCCAGCGCATCCCGGTCCGGGTCGAGGATCATCCTGGCGCCGGGTTCGGTGCCCGCTGCGTGCAGCTCCTCGTAGGCCGCCCGGAGCATGTCGCGCGCCTCATCGACGCGGTTTTGCTGCAGCAGGCCATAGAGCAGCCAGAAGTTGTAGTGGCCTGTCTTTCGCTCCGCCAGGCCTCGCTCGGCACGCATGGCGTCGGCCACGCGATCGGCGTTGATGTTGGCCTTTACCGAATCTCCCCACATGCCCAGAGCATTGAAAATATGCGAGGTCATATGCAGCGAATGCCCGGCATCCGGCGCCAATTCGTAAAGTGCACGCGCGGCTTCGAGACCCAGCGGCGCATGGATCGGGTCGTCCACCCCGTGTATCAGGTAGTGAGCGGCGCCCGGGTGCTGACGATTGGCGTAGAAAACACGCTGGGAAATCGCCGTCGATTCCATGTAGGCGATGGTATCCCGCACACCAGCGTGCGTGCCCATGAGTGACAGCGCATAGAAGAGCTGCACTTCGTGATCTTCCGGGTAGCGTTCGGCCATAGCGGCGTAGTGCTGTTCATAGGCCAGATCCCGAGCGGCCTTGGTTTTCGCGCTGCCATCGCTCCCATAGAGGATGAACAGACTTCGGAAGAAATCGCGTTCCCGGTCGGACTTCAGGCGCTGTTCGATCGCAGCCTCATCGCCTCCGAATTTAGCGAGAACGGCCCGCGCTTTGTCGCCGTCCTGCTCATCCCAGATCGGATGGTTGTGCACCATAGCTTCGCCCCAGTAAGCCATGGCGAAGTCCGGATCCAGGGACTGGGCACGCTGAAAGGCGGCCTCGGCATAGGGGTATTCAAAGAGGTGCAGCAGGAGCATGCCCTCGATGAAGGCCGCTTGAGCCTCGGGCGACTGCGTCGAAGTCGGGAAGCTGATTGTGCCGAGCACTCGGCCGATCCGGGGATCCTGCTCTGCCTGATGCGCGTCGGGCTGAGCCAGGACCGGGTCGATGCTCTGCACGAAAAACAGTAGTACGAGGGCGCGAAGTAGCACAGTGTTCTCCTGGTGTTCAGACTGCGGGGGGAAAGTGACCCCTGCTCGAGCAAACGAGAGGGGGTAGGGGTCGCGAAGCGCTGTATGCGCGAAGACCGAATCCAGCATAGCGTATCGCGTACGTCGCGGGAGTCCGCCAAGTTCGACGCCGAACCCTGGGGCACGCTAGGCTCCATGAATCGCGAAGGTACTTGGAACAAGAATGGAGATTCGAACGGCGCGACCCGGCGACTGGGAGGCGATCTGGTCCATCGTTCGCGACATCGTGCGCCGGGGCGATACCTACGGCTACGATCCAGCCATGGAGGAGGAGCAGGCCAGGTCCCTGTGGATGGATTCACCGCGCGCGACCTTCGTAGCCGATGACGACGGTGTGCTTTTGGGCACCTACTACCTGAAAACCAACCACGCCGGCCCCGGGAGGCACGTGTGCAACTGCGGCTACATGGTAGCGGAGGCGGCGCGCGGCCGAGGACTGGCGACGGCCATGTGCAGGCACTCGCAGCGGGTCGCCAGGGAATTGGATTACGCGGCCATGCAGTTCAACTTTGTCGCCTCAAGCAACGAAGGCGCGGTCAGGCTTTGGCGCCGACTCGGTTTCGAGGAAGTCGGGCGCCT
>JBCBTK010000028.1:0-69863 GCA_039818725.1 Pseudomonadota bacterium | reverse complement strand
GGTTGTATTTGGCGACGCGGTCGGATCGGCACAGCGATCCGGTTTTGATCTGGCCGGCCCCCGTGGCCACCGCGAGGTCTGCGATGGTGGTGTCTTCCGTTTCCCCCGACCGGTGCGAAATTACCGAGGTATAGCCGGCGTCGCTCGCCATGGCGATCGCATCGAGGGTCTCGCTGAGCGTTCCGATCTGGTTGAGTTTGATCAGGATCGAGTTGCCGATGCCCCGCTCGATGCCCTCGGAAAGAATCCGCGTGTTGGTCACAAACAGATCGTCGCCCACGAGCTGCACGCGATCTCCGAGGCGCTCGGTAAGCAGCTTCCAGCCGTCCCAGTCGGACTCGTCGAGGCCATCCTCGATGGAAAGGATTGGGTAGCGATCGACGAGCTCCGCAAGGTACCCGGCGAAACCCGCGCTGTCGAAGTCGCGCCCGTCACCACCGAGGACATAGCGTCCGTCACGATAAAACTCCGACGCCGCGCAATCGAGCGCCAGGGTCACCTCATCACCGAGCTTGTAGCCGGCGCGGGAAACCGCCTCGGCAATAACCTCCAGGGCGGCGTCGTTGGAAGGCAGGTCGGGAGCAAAGCCGCCCTCGTCGCCCACTGCCGTAGCGAGCCCCCGTTCGCTGAGTACCTTTTTGAGATTGTGGAAAATTTCCGCGCCGCAGCGAAGCGCCTCGGCGAAGGTCCCGGCACCTACGGGCTGGACCATGAATTCCTGGATATCGACATTATTGTCGGCGTGCTCACCCCCGTTGATGATATTCATCATCGGCACGGGCATGCTGAGGGAGCCGCGGCCGTAGAGTTCAGCGATATGGGCGAAGAGCGCCATACCGCGGCTCGCCGCCGCTGCCTTCGCCGTGGCGAGGCTTACGGCGAGCATCGCGTTGGCGCCGAGGCTGGCTTTGTTGTCAGTGCCGTCAAGGGCAAGCATGGCGCCGTCGATGCCGCGCTGGTCCCGGGAATCCATACCCAAAAGCGCATCGCGAAGGGCGCCGTCGACATGGGCCACCGCCTTGCGCACACCTTTCCCAAGGTAGCGCTCGGGTTCGGCATCGCGCAGTTCCAGCGCCTCCCGGGAGCCCGTGGAGGCACCGGAGGGCGCGCAGGCACTGCCCAGGGCACCGTCCTCCAGACGCACCTCGGCCATGACCGTCGGATTTCCCCGGGAATCGAGTACCTCAAATCCGCAAACGTCGGCGATCACACTCACTGGTTTTTTCTCTCCCCTAACTCAAGAGCGACGGGATAGTGCCCATCGTGGTCATCATTCACTTCGCTATCGGACCACGCGCCAGTGTCCCTTGCCGCAGACACCCGCCACACAGGATCCGCCCGCGATTATTCTATAGCCAGGTCCGGCAATCCCTTCACGAGGCGGTCAACGGCCTGGACCTGCTCCAGGAACGGGCGCAGCTTGTTCAACGGTAGCGCGCTCGGCCCGTCGCACAGCGCCGCGTCGGGATCCGGGTGTGCTTCCAGAAAGAGGCCGGCGAGGCCCGTGGCCATGCCCGCTCGCGCCAGCTCGACCACCTGGGAGCGCCGTCCCCCGGATGCGGCTCCCATGGGATCGCGACACTGCAACGCATGGGTAACGTCGAAGATCAGGGGCACGCCGCCGGTAACACTGCGCATCACGCCAAAGCCGAGCATATCGACCACCAGGTTGTCGTAGCCGTGATTGCTGCCGCGCTCGCAGAGCAGGAGCCGATCATTGCCACATTCGCGAAATTTCTCGACGACGTTCGCCATCTGCGACGGGGAAAGAAACTGCGGCTTCTTGATATTGATGACGGCGCCGGTCTCGGCCATAGCGCGCACGAGATCGGTCTGGCGCGCAAGAAAGGCCGGCAATTGGATGATGTCACAGACCTCCGCGGCCGGAGCGGCCTCGGACGGCGTGTGTACATCGGTGATGACCGGGAGATCGAGACGCTCGCGGATTTCGGCGAGGATCGCCAGGCCGCCCTCGAGACCCGGGCCGCGAAACGAGTGGATGGAAGATCGGTTCGCCTTGTCGTAGGACGCCTTGAACACCAGCGGAACGCCAAGATCGCGGCAAACTGCCGCGTACTCCGTCGCCACTTCGAGGGCGAAATCGCGGCTTTCAAGAACGTTCACACCGCCCAAGAGGACAAACGGCGCGTCGTTGGCTATGCGCAGGGCGCCGACTTCGACACTCCGCTGCATCACAGCTGACCCACCGCCGTATCGCGGGCGCGACGATTGCCTGCCGCGTGCTGGCACGCCGCCTGAATACAACCGGTGAACAGCGGATGTCCGCCCCGGGGCCTGGAGGTGAACTCGGGGTGGAACTGGCAGGCGACAAACCACGCATGCTCCGGCAGTTCGATCATCTCGACGAGACTGCGATCGGCGGACCAGCCCGCCATGCGCATACCGTGATCCACGAGAGTCTGCACGTAGCCGGCGTTTACTTCATAGCGATGCCGGTGTCGTTCCTCGATAACCGGTGCGCCGTAAATGTCCCGGATGCGTGTGCCCTCCTCCAGGTGGCAGGGCTGGGCGCCGAGGCGCATGGTGCCGCCCAGGTCGGAACTCGCGTCGCGTTGCTCGGTACTGCCGTCGGCATTCATCCACTCGGTAATCAGAGCGACAACCGGGTGCGGCGTGTCTTCCTGCATCTCTGTGGAGTTGGCACCTTCGAGTCCGCAGACGTTGCGCGCGTATTCAATGAGCGCCACGTGCATGCCGAGGCAAATTCCAAGAAAGGGAATGTCCTGCTCGCGGGCATAGCGCACCGCCGCGATCTTCCCTTCCACGCCGCGGTCGCCGAAGCCGCCGGGAACGAGGATGGCGTTGACGCCTTCGAGGACGCCGATGCCGTCCCGTTCAATATCCTCGGCGTCGACGTACTCGACCTGTACTTCGGTCAGGGTCTGGAGCCCGGCATGCGCAAGGGCCTCGTTGAGCGATTTGTAGGCGTCCGGGAGATCCATGTATTTACCGACCATGGCCACACGGACGCTGGCCTGACGCTCGGCCAGCTCGCGCTGGAGCACCTCATCCCACTCGCTGAGGTCCGCCTCGGGACAATCGAGGTTGAAGCGCTCGATCACGAAATCGTCGAGCCCGTTCGCATGGAGGGCACCGGGGATGCGATAGATGGAGTCGGCATCGAGAAGCGGGATGACGGCGCGTTCTTCCACGTTGGTGAACAGGGCGATCTTGCGCCGCGCGCTGTCGTCGATCGCCACGGAGGAGCGACACAGCAAGACGTCCGGCTGCAGGCCGATGGAGCGAAGCTCCTTGACCGAGTGCTGCGTGGGCTTGGTTTTGATCTCGCCCGCGGTTGCGATGAACGGTACCAGCGTGAGGTGCATCAGCAGGGCGCGCGATGACCCCATCTCCACCTTTAGCTGGCGGGCCGCTTCGAGGAAGGGCAGACCTTCGATATCACCTACGGTGCCGCCCACTTCGACCACGGCGACATCCGCGTCGCCGGCTCCGGCGAGCACGCGTCGCTTGATCTCGTCCGTAATGTGAGGAATCACCTGCACGGTCCCGCCCAGGTAGTCGCCACGACGTTCCTTGGCCAGAACCTCGTTGTAAACGCGGCCGGTAGTGAAGTTGTTGCGCCGCGACATGCGGGCCCGGGTGAAGCGCTCGTAGTGTCCGAGATCCAGGTCGGTCTCCGCACCGTCATCGGTGACGAACACCTCTCCGTGCTGGAAGGGGCTCATAGTGCCCGGGTCAATATTGATATAGGGGTCGAGCTTGAGCAGCGTGACGCGCAGGCCCCGGGCTTCAAGCACCGCGGCCAGGGACGCGGCAGCGATCCCTTTGCCCAAGGAAGAGACCACCCCACCTGTTACGAACACCAACCGCGTCATGCTGAGCCTTTTCTATGCAACGTCGCCTGCATTCCTGTCTGCAGTTTTCCGGGCAATCCTGTCGACGCACGTCTCGAAGCGGTGTCGACGCCTGTGTCGACACTGTTTCGGGCGCGCGCTCGGCCATTCCTTCGTGTACTCGTTCGAGCGCTCTCTCGAGCGACCTTTCAAGTACAACCGCCGTCGCAGGCCTCAAGTCCTGCCGTACCGTCCGTGGTGGCCGATGGCACCGTTGACCGTGTTCGTACAACAATTGCCGTACCGCCTCCCGTGCTCAGTAGAGCGCCAGGAGGTCGCGAAAGGGTCGCGAACACAGGTTAGTGGGCCGAAGTCTGTAGCCGGAAAGCTGCAGCCGGGTTGGTTCCACAGGGTAACAGGATAGGTCCCTACCCTCAATCGATGCCCTCTCCCCCAAGCGCAGCGTCAGTCTCTGCAACGGACAACACCGGTGGATACCAGCGCAGCTCAAGACCGAGCTCCCGGCAGCGCGGTGAAGTCGACATCGAACCCGCCGCGAGCAGCTCCGGCCCGGTCGGAGTCCGCTCGAACAGCAGGGGCATGCGCCCGCGCCACCACGGGGGAATCCCGAAATCCTGGTAAAGCTTCTTGAGGTCATGATGCCGGCCATCGTCACCCACCAGGCGCTCACCGCCGCTGCGAAGACGCAGTTCGAGGCCCGGGAGCGGCGTTGCTTTGCCCGATGGCTCATGAAGCAGTGTGACCTGTCCTACGCCGTCGATCCGCAGGGGCACGTTGGGTGTCGGCTGCAGAGCGGCATCGGGAACCGGGCTCAGCAGCGGATGTAGAAAAAGGTGCTCCCGGTAGCGGGTCAGCGCCCGGTCCCCCACAACGAGTTCCGCTCCACGACCATCGCGACACTGCCGCAGAAACTCCCGGAGGCGCGCTGCCGGTGGCGGCTCAACGCGGGCCACACGTAGCCAGGCCCGCAGTTCGAGAGCGGCGCCAGCCGGATCCTCGCTAAGGGCGTCGTAGCAGAATCCCGGGTCGCCAAGCGCGCTGTGGAACAGCTCAGGTGCCAGGGCAAGGCGCGCGGCGGACTCTTCCCGCAAGAGCGTCGCGGCCCGGGCAATCGTCGCCGAGCTGCCGGGCCATCGGTCCGCCAAAAGCGGCATCACGCGTTGACGCAGGTAGTTCCGATCGAAGCGGTGGTCATCGTTGCTGGGGTCGTCGATCCACGGGAGCTTGCGGCGCCGCGCCTCCGCGATGAGCATGGCGCGCGGCACATCGAGGAAGGGGCGAAGCAGCGTCCCCGCGCCCAGGGGACGCGCCTCGGGCATCCCGCCCAGACCATCGGGACCGGCACCGCGAAGCAGGCGGAGGAGCAGCGTTTCCGCCTGGTCATCGCGATGGTGAGCGAGGAGGAGCAGGTCTCCGGCGTTTGCCAGTTGTTCCGCGAACCACGCGTAGCGGGCCTTACGAGCCGCGGCTTCCATGCCCTGCCCTTCCCGGAGCAGTTCCAGCCCGGTGCTCCGAAGCGGCACGCCGAGATCGGCGCAAACGGCTTCGCAATGCTGCTGCCAGAGCCCGGCGTCATCATGCAGCGCGTGATTGGCGTGCAGGGCGATAAGCTTCCCACCCAGCTGCTCAGCCGCCAACGCCAGGAGGACCGAGGAGTCTACGCCGCCGCTGAAACCGACGAACACGCGCGTTGCCGATGCGAGAACGGAGTCTTTAGCGTCGAACGCCGCCGCCAAAGCGGCTGCGCTTTTTCCTGGTTCAGATCCTGGACTGTCTGGCGTCACACCTTCGGTGTTCGACACACGGGGTCGCCGATAATCGGCTCAGTTGCCGTAGGCCAGCAGTCGGGAATAGCGCGCTTCGAGCATGTCCTCGATGCTCATGGCGCGCAGGCGATCGAGCTGCTCGGCGGCGTGGTCGCGGATCCGCGACGCCATTTCTTCCAGATTTCGATGCGCGCCTCCGAGCGGCTCGGGAATCGTGGCATCCACGATACCCAGCTCCTGAAGCTTCTCCGAGGTCACGCCCATGGCCGCGGCCGCGTCAGCGGCAAAGTCAGACGACTTCCAGATGATGTTGGCGCAGCCCTCGGGGGAGATCACGAAATAGGTGGCATACTGCAACATGGCAAGATGGTCGGCCACGCCGATCCCCAGGGCGCCTCCGGAACTGCCCTCTCCGATCACCACTGACAGGATGGGAGTGCGCAGGCGAGACATGACCGCGAGGTTCGTTGCAATGGCCTCGGAGATACCGCGCTCTTCCGAGTCGATCCCGGGATAGGCTCCGGGTGTGTCAATCAGCGTAACCACAGGCATCGCAAAGCGCTCGGCGAGTTCCAGGAGGCGCAGTGCCTTGCGGTAACCCTCGGGCTTGGGCATGCCAAAGTTGCGATAGACCTTGTCCTTGACGGCCCGCCCCTTCTCCTGGCCGATCACCATCACGGGCTCACTGTTGAGTCGGGCCACACCACCAACGATGGCCTTGTCGTCACCGAAGCGACGATCACCGTGGAGTTCATCGAACTCCTCAAAAACCAGCGGCAGGTAGTCCAGCGTGTACGGCCGCAGCGGGTGGCGGGCAACGCGCACGATGTCCCAGGGACTCAGGTTGGAGAAGATCTTCTCCGTGAGCTTGGCGCTCTTGGCGCGCAGTTCGTCAATTTCCTTGGAGAGGTTCAGCTCTGCATCGGAGCCGACGTGCTGAAGTTCCTCGATCTTTACTTCCAGGTCTGCAATGGGCTGTTCGAAGTCGAGGTAGTTGGGGTTCATGGCGCGCAAACGGGATTACTTAAAGCGCTGCGAGTGTACAGAAAACCCCATCCCGCCTCCATAAACGACGCGGGCCACGGGCGCCTGCTCCGCCAGGCAAGCCCTCGAAAAGCGATACGCTGAGACAAGTAAAGTCTGCGTATACTGCGCGGCTGTGACCGAGATACTCCCGAGAATACTGCTGGCGCCCATGGAAGGCGTCATCGATCACACCATGCGCGCCCTGCTCTGCGAACTGGGCGGCGTGGATCGTTGCGTCACCGAGTTTCTGCGCGTCAGTCATGAGCTACTCCCGCCGCGCGTGTTCTACCGCATTTGCCCGGAGCTGCGCAGCGGCGGCTTCACGCCGACGGGCACACCCGTATACCTTCAACTTCTCGGCGGCAATCCGCAGCTCGTTGCCGAGAACGCCGCGCGCGGGGCGGAGCTGGGCGCCCCGGGCATCGACCTGAACTTCGGCTGTCCCGCCAAGACCGTGAACCGCTCCGACGGCGGATCGATCATCCTCCGTGAGCCTGAGCGGGTACACCGCATCGTCGCTACAACCCGCGCAGCCCTGCCCGATGCAACGCCGCTCAGTGTCAAGATTCGCCTGGGTTTCCATGACGCCGAAGCCTTTCTCGATATCGTTCGTGGTGTCGATACCGCGGGAGCCAGCGAGCTGGTCATCCACGCGCGCACCCGAGAAGACGGCTACCGGCCCCCAGCCTATTGGACGCAGGTCGCGCGGGCGCGGGAAATCGCAGCGCTCCCGCTCATCACCAACGGCGAGATCTGGTCGGTCGAGGATGCGCGTCGCGCGAGGCGCGAAGGCGGCAGCCCGGACCTCATGCTCGGCCGCGGAGTGCTGTGCAGACCGGATCTGCCGAGGCTCCTGCGCGCCCACGACGAGCGGCGCCGCCGCAGCGCTCTGAGCTTCGAAGAGGTTCGCATCCTCTTGCTGCACTACCTGGATGTCACCCTCGCCAACTACGACCTGCGCTACGCCGCGAACCCGATAAAGCAATGGCTTGGCTACCTGCGCCACTACTATCCGCAGGCCGCCGAACTGTTCGCACGCATCAAGCGCCTTCGGGACCCCGATGAACTGCGCCGCGAACTCGGCGCCCCCGAGGCCGCTCGCGGTCTCGCCGCTTGAACAGACAACGCCCGAAGGGAGCCTATGGACGCCACCTTGACTACGCCCATCCACGAGGATCGTGGTTTCTTCGGCCACCCCCGGGGCCTGATGATCTGCTTCGCGACGGAGATGTGGGAGCGTTTTTCCTTCTACGGCATGAAGTACCTGCTGCTTCTCTACCTCACCAAGTACCACCTGTTCTCGGACGCCGCCGGCCTTGAAGTACTCGGGGGTTACGCGGCGTTGGTGTATGCCATGCCCGTGATTGGCGGATTGATCGCGGATCGCTATCTCGGCATGCGCAAATCCGTGCTCCTCGGCGGTCTGCTGCTGGTAGCCGGACACCTCGGCATGGCCATCGAGGGAGAGCAAGCCCGCGAAGTCGGAGGCGAGATTGTCCAGGACACCACGGCCCTCCAGGCCTTCTACTTTTCCCTGGCACTTATCGTTGTCGGCGTGGGCTTCCTGAAGCCGAACATCTCCACCATCGTGGGGCGACTCTACGCCAAAGATGACCCACGACGGGATTCGGGATTCACGATATTCTATATGGGCATCAACATTGGCTCGTTCACCGCAACGCTGCTGTGCGGATACCTCGGGGAAACCCTGGGCTGGGGCTACGGCTTCGGGGCCGCCGGCATTGGCATGCTGCTCGGCCTCGCGACGTTCAGCTACGGGCAACGCTATCTCGAGGGGCTTGCGGAACCGCCGGAGGGCGCCCGGCTCAGCGAGCGCAGCCCCCTCGGGCTATCCCGCGAGCTCACGATCTACCTCGCCGCGCTGGTTTCCGTGGTCGTGATATGGCAGATGCTGCAATTCCACGCCGTGGTCGGCCTGCTGCTGAACACGCTGTCGCTGGCGGTGGTCGCCGGCTTGGCGTGGTTCATCACCGTGCGCTGCGACGCCGTCGAACGCGACCGCATGATCGTACTCATGATTCTTACCGCATCGACAGTGGTGTTCTGGGCGCTCTTCGAACAGACCGCGGCATCGATGACGCTGTACGCCGATCGAGTCATGGATCGCGAGGTGTTCGGTATGGCAATGACCGCCTCGCAGTACGGTGCCCTGAATCCCCTGTTTATCTTTCTCTTCGCCCCGGGATTTGCCTGGCTCTGGACTGCACTCGCGGCGCGCGGGGCGGAACCGTCGACGCCGGTCAAGTTTTCGCTGGGTATCGCCCAGGCCGGGCTCGGTTTTGGCGCCCTTGTGCTGGGCGCCGCCCACCCGAATCAGGCAGGCCTGGTATCCGGATACTGGATGGTGCTTGCCTACCTGCTGCACACCTGGGGCGAACTGTGCCTGTCTCCGGTCGGGCTTTCGGCCGTGACCAAGCTCGCCGTGCATCGGGTCGTGGGCGTGATGATGGGCGCCTGGTTTCTCGCCACGGCCTATTCCGAATTCGTGGCCGCGCAGCTCTCCAAGCTTGCCGCCGTGGAAACGAACGCCGGGACCGTGAGCGATACCTCCGCAGCGCTCGGGGTATACACCGATCTGTTCAGCAGCCTGCTCTGGGTGGGTCTCGGCGTGAGTCTCCTGGTTCTGTTGCTGTCACCCCTGCTCCGTCGCATGATGCACGGCATTCACTGATCGGACCGTCCGGAATGCGACATGGCTGACCGTCCCTACGACCTGATTCTCTATGGCGCGACGGGCTTCACCGGTCGCCTCGTAGCCGAGCATCTCGCCGCGCGTATCGATGCCGACAGTCCCCTGCGCTGGGCCATCGCCGGGCGGAGTGAGAGCAAACTGCGCGAGCTCTGGGACATGCTGGCCGATTCCGGAGCCGGGAAGGCGATCGATGTGCTGACCGCCGAAAGCGGTGATCTCGCGAGTCTCCAAGAGCTGGCCCGCGCCACCCGGGTGCTGTGCAGTACTGTAGGGCCCTACGCGCAGCATGGCAGCGAGCTTGTCGCGTCCTGTGTTCGGGAAGGAACCGATTACTGCGATCTGACCGGCGAGGTCCACTGGATCGCGCAGATGATCGAAGCCCATCAGGGCAGCGCCGAAGACAGCGGCGCGCGCATCGTGCACAGCTGCGGATTCGATTCCATCCCCTCGGATCTTGGCACCTGGTTTGTTCAGGAGGCCCTGTGCGAGGAGTACGGCGTGTACGCACAGCGTGTTCGCGGCCGCGTCGGCAAAGTCCGGGGCAGCGCAAGCGGCGGAACCATAGCCAGCATGCTCGGCGTGGTGGCCGAAGCCGGTCGCGATGCCGAACTTCGCCGAAAGCTCAGAGACAAATACCTGCTGTATCCCGCGGGTGAGGCACCGGGGCCGAAACAGCGGGACCAGTTCGGTCCGGTCTTCGACCCCTGTTTTTCCCAATGGACGGCCCCCTTTGTAATGGCCGTGATCAACGAACGGATCGTCCGCCGCAGCAATGCGCTGCTGAATTTCTCCTGGGGCCGGGACTTCGTTTACGACGAAAGCCTGCTCTGCGGCAGCCGCGCGCAGGCGCTTGCTGTGAGCCTCGGCCTGGGTGCGGGCATGCTCACGGTAGCGAGCAGCCCCGGACGGCGCCTTGCGCAACGCTTTCTCCCCAGCGCCGGGGAAGGCCCCGATCTCGCCGCGCGCGAAGCCGGCTCCTTTGAACTGTTCTTTCACGCCGAACATCCGGAAGACGGGGACGCCGGTATCCGCACGCGAGTCCGCGGTGACCGAGACCCTGGCTACGGGGCGACCTCCCGTATGCTCGGGGAAGCGGCGCTTTGCCTCGCCGAGGACGACCTGGAGGTAGAGGGAGGCTTCTGGACTCCGGCCAGCGCCATGGCCGGGATGCTGTTGCCGCGCCTCGAGGACAATGCCGGGCTTAGCTTCGAACTGGTCAGGGACGACTGATTTGCAGCCAGGCGCACCGTGAGCGAAAACCAGACTCAGCGCTACAACCTGGTTTTTTCCGGGCAGCTACTTCCAGGTACCGACCGTGCCAGGGCTGAGCTGCTCCTCACAGCGTTTTTTGGCCTGAAAGACGTCGTCGCCGTTCGCGGCTTCTTCTCTGGTAAGCCCGTTCCCCTGCGGCGCAACCTGAGCCGGGACGAAGCGCTGCGTCTCTATCGTCAGCTCCGCTCCGTCGGACTGATCTGCGACCTGCCTAAGGTACCAGCGGACCCTGCTCCCGAGTCGAAGCCACGATCCGATTTGACCCCAGACGCCAGGTCCGCAGCGCGGCGGAGGTCGGGCACAAAGCGTGCTGGCAGCCCCACGGTACTGCAGATCGATGACGGGCAGCACATCGAAGTCCGGGACACGCGCCCTGCAACGACCGACAACGCACAACGACGCACTGCTGACGCTTCGCGGGTACCGCCACCCAACCTCTTTGCCCTGCGTCCTGGAATCGCACCCGGTGATCCGGCGAGCGCCGCGGAACGACTCCAGGCGCGAGCACTGGTTGCCGGTGCCGGTGCGGCGGTGCTTTGCGTGGTGGTGCTGGCCATTAGCCTGCGATTCCCCGCGCTTCCACCCGGTGCGGAGCCCCTTGGACCGCTTGCTATAGCGAGTCGCGCGAGCGGAGAACTGCTGGTGCTCACGGATCAGGCCCTATTGGTCCACGCCCGCTCGGGTCTTCCCCGAGCTCGTCTTGGCGCCGCCGAGCTCGGCGCTCGCGGCTTCGCTCCACCGCTCCTCGCCCTGCTTGACGGGAGCGTGCTTGTCGGCGCCTATCTGCCGGCAGACGATGCCCCTCGCCTGCTGCGCTGCGCCACCGCCGATTCCTCCTGTGCTGAGTATCTGGTCCTCGACGCCCGAAGTCTGCCCGTGGCCGTTGCCGAGTCCTTCCTCGGCGATGCGCTGTTCGTTTATGACGCCCTGGGAACGCTGGCGCGCTACGACAACGATGGCAGGCTTCAGGAAGAGCGAAAACTGCGAGATACGGTGAATCGACCGCGCCTGCGTTACCACCAGGGCTTGCTGTTGATTCCCGATTCCGGGACCCCGCTGCTCGGCGTATACCGTCCCGATCGCGAAGATTTTGGTGAGCAACTCGACGCTCTGTTCCTCGCTTCGTTGGACTTGCCGGCGGCGAATCAACTCCTCGATATCGCCCTGGTCGGGGACGATCGTTATGCGCTCGTCGCGGACGATGCAGGCAAGACCACATTGCTGCGCTTCGATGCGGAGTGGGGCGCAGGCGCGGCACTGACCCCGGCGACCCTTCCCAGGGCCGAGTCCTATCTCGCGGTGTGGCGGGATCGCGTTTTGCTGGCCGATGACAGCTCCGTCGTGGTGCAGCGCATAGCGCCGGGCGCCGCCTTCGAGGCCGCATTCACCTCTTCCCTCCTTCGCGACGAACGCGAGGAATGGCTCCGGGTCACGCGCCAGCGAGAGTGGCTGCAGAACGTTGGGCTGATTCTCCCCCTTTGCCTCGCCCTCTTTGCCGCAGCGGTCGCGCTGCTCTACTTGAGCGCTTCGCGTGTACTGCGTTCCGACCCCGCGGCTCGTACGGCGCTGCTTGATCCCATGCCGGCAGGCATCACCTGGACGGCGGCGGCTCCCGGGCGAGTGGCCAGTATGCGCCAGGCCGGGCTGCTGGCCCTGGCCATCGCGACGATCCCCGCGGCGGTCCTCGTCTACCGCGAACAGCTTCTCAGCGCGCTGTGCCTGGTTCCCGCCGGACTCGGCGCTCTGTATGCCATGTCGGCGTTGCACCGGGGCAGTGGCGGGCATTTTGGCCGGCGGGGGGATAGAGTCGTCCTTGTGGATTTTGACGGGCGCTACTTCTATGGCCGTTGCAAGTCCGTTGTGAACTGCGCCGGGTTCCTTTTCGCCGGCCAGGTCGTCCTGCCGCTCAACCCGGGCGCGCTCGCCAATCTCAAGAGTCCCGACGTCGAGGGCATTCACCTGGATAGCAGCCCGGGGAAAACCATCGTCCGCCTCTGGCTGCTCGGCCACCCCTGGTTTGCCGCGCTCCTCGCGGTGTTGGGTGGCTGGCTCGCCAGCGCCATACTGCTGTTTCTCAGTTGGTGACGGGCTCCGCGCTATACTCGGCGCGGGGGCGCACCGCGAGCATATCGAATACCTGAGCGACGCGCGCTCATGCGGAAGAATCCGGAGAAAAAATAGCCCATGGACGAGGCCGAGCTGCCACCGAACACGCCCGATCCGGGCATGCGGGTCGCCCTCTTCGTCACCTGCCTGGCTAACAGTTTCAGACCCTCGGTCGCTGAAGCCAGCCTGCGCCTGCTTGAACAGGCGGGCTGCGAGGTTGATATTCCCGAGCTGCAAAGCTGCTGCGGCCAACCCGGCTACAACAGCGGCGATCGTAGCGGTGCAGCATCCACGGCGCGCGCGGTGATCCGGGTTTTCGAGCCGTACCCGTACGTTGTTCTTCCATCGGGGTCCTGCGCGGGAATGCTGCGCATCCACTACCCGAAGCTCTTCGACGGGGTGTGGCGGGAGCGGGCTGAGCGACTCGCCGGTCGCGTTTATGAGCTCACCCAGTTTCTAGATGAAGTGCTGGGCTGGAGGCCAAGGTCCACTACCCGTCCCGAGGTTTTTGCCTACCACGACAGCTGTGCAGGACTTCGCGAACTTGGGATCCATACCCAGCCACGGCAGCTCCTCGCGCAGGCCGGCCACACGGTGCGGGATATCGAGGGCAGTGAAGTCTGCTGCGGCTTCGGTGGCACCTTCTGCGCCCGCATGCCCGCGATTTCGGCGCGCATGAGCGACGATAAGCTGGGCGCCGTGGAACGCAGTGATGCTCAGACCCTCCTCGCGGGCGATCTCGGCTGCCTGCTGTCCCTGGCCGGGCGGGCGCGGCGGCGCGAGCTTCCCCTGCGCTTCCGACACGTCGCCGAAGTCCTCGCCGGCGATCTCGAGACGCCGGCGATCGGCGAGGCGGCGGACTGATGGAGCAGCTCAGCCGCGACTTCCTGGCGCGCGCGGACCAGGCGCTGGCGGAACCGGAGCGCGCCGCCAATCGCGAAGCCTTGGGCGTGTTAATGCCCGAACTCCGCCGCGCCGCCATCGGCGCCCTGGGGGGACGCAAGGCCTTCGAGAAACTGCGTGAAGAACTCCGCGTTGTCCGCGAGCACAGCCTTGCCAACCTGGCGCATTACCTCGATGAGTTCATGGAGCAGGCGCGGAAAAACGGGAGCGAAGTGCATTTCGCAGCCAGCGCCCAGGAGCTCAACGAACGCGTGATCGAGCTGTGCCGGCGGGCCGAGGCACGGCGCGTTGCCAAGGGCAAGTCGATGATCACGGAGGAAACGGGCCTCAATGCAGCGCTTGAGGCAGAAGGCTTCGCGGTCTGCGAAACGGATCTCGGCGAGTACATCATCCAGAAAGCCGGAGAGACGCCAAGCCATATCGTCGGGCCGGCGTTGCACAAACCCGAGTCGGAGATTCGCGATCTGTTTCTGGCCGAGCACGATCTCGGCGAACGCGAGCTTGCGGGCGCGCCAGAGATGGTCGCCGAGGCGCGCGAGGTACTCCGGGAGCAGTTTCTCGCCGCCGATGTCGGAATCATCGGCAGCAATGCGCTGATCGCCGAGCAGGGACTCTCCATGCTCGTGACCAACGAGGGGAACGGCGATCTCTGTGCGAATCTTCCCCGGACGCTGATCATCTGTACGAGTATCGATCGCGTGCTGCCACGGGCGGTGGACGCCATGACGATGTTGCGACTCCTGGTGCGTTCAACCACCGGGCAGGCGGTGAGCTGCTATACCAGCTTCTACGGCGGCCCCCGCCGGGACGGCGATCTCGACGGACCGCTGGAGGTGCATTTCGTACTTCTGGACAACGGGCGTAGCGACATCCTCGACAGCGATTACCGGGAAATGCTGCAGTGTGTGCGCTGCGGCGCCTGCCTGAATCATTGCCCGGTCTACATGAGCGCGGGGGGTCATGCCTATGGCTGGGTCTATCCCGGCCCCATGGGCTCGGTACTGACGCCACTCCTTACCTCCCTCGAAGAGGCGGCTCCCCTGCCCGACGCCTGTACGGCCTGCGGCCGCTGCGAAGAAGTGTGCCCCGGCGCCATCCCGCTGCCGGATCTTCTGCGCGACCTGCGCAGCGAAAAATTTGCCGCCGGCATCACACCGCAGCGCTGGCGCTTCGGTATGCGCGTGCATGCCTGGCTTTGTGAGCGCCCACGGCTCTACCAGCTTTTCGCGTCGCTGGCCGTCGGGCTGCTGCACCGCTTCGGACGCCGTCGCGGCGTGATCTCCCGCTGGCCTATGGCCGGGGGGTGGCTCACGGCCAGAGAACTGCCGGTGCCCGCCGCGGGGCGCACGTTTATGGCCATGCAGCGTTCGGCGCGCGCCTCACGTGGATCTCGAGAGGCGAACCAGTGAGCGCCTCCGAAGCCGAACGCAGCATCATGGTACGCCTGCGCGGTCTCGCCCAGGCACCCTCAGCGACGGCGGCGCGATCTGAGCTTGCGCGTATCGCGCCGCGGCCCGTCTTGAGCGAGCCTGGCGACGTGTCAGCAACCTGTGATTCGTTTCTGGAGCGGGCGAAGGCCAATGGTTTCAGCGCCGAGGCCGTCGCGGGTCGAAGCGAGGCGGTGCATGCTGTGGCCGCTTACATCAGCGCCCGGCAAAATCACCGCCGCTTTGTAGCGGGCCACGATGCGCGCCTCGCGGCCATGCCCTGGCGCGATGCGGGACTGCTGCCGCGCTTTGGTGTGGCCACGGCCGAGGATCAGATTGCGGTCAGCTATGCGCGCTGTGCTATTGCCGAAACCGGCTCCGTGGGGCTGTGGGCGGACCGAGACAACCCGGCGCTGAACAATCTGCTCTGTGACGCGCAGATAATCCTGGTCAATGCGGGCGACGTCAGGCAGAGCCTGAACGGGCTATGGGAAGAGCGGGAATTCAGCGAGGCGGCGGGCGGACCCCGCGGCATCATGATGGTGTCGGGTCCGTCCAGTACGGCAGACATCGGGATGCAGCTGGTACTCGGCGCGCATGGACCGCGCGCCGTGCATATCATCCTCCTGGAGGGCCGGGCCTAGCTGCTGCTCAGGCCGCGGGAAATTCCCCGTTGTCTAAAGCGACCGGGGTCGTAGATCAGAGCGCCTTATAGCGGAATTTCTGTCCGCCGAGGCTCGCTTCATACATCAGGCCACCACGGGCAATGGTGAACACCGCCATTCCCTTGCGGTAACCGCCGTGGGTGACAGTGGCATCATTCCGTCCGCCGCTGGCCCCGGCGGTGGCGCCTCCGCCGGTGTTGGCTTCGGCCGACACACCCGCCGTAAGGGCTACGGCAGTCGCCTGGGCACTAAACTCGAAATTACCTGAAGTAAAGCTCTCAAACGCCCGCTGATCTTCGAGAAAAATCATCTGGCTATACGCTTGCGCGCCGAGCTGCAGGCCGACCGTCAGCTGCGTCATGGTAGCGTCGCCCACGTATTGACCTCCCGCGTACACGCGCCCTGACCCGTGCGCACCGCCGATGCCGATTCCACCCTTTCCGATAGTCGGGAACACCACATAGCCATAGGCGGTGTTGAAAAAGTCGGAGGTTTCGTCGGCAGCGCGAAAGGACGCAATCGCGTCGTCGTACTCACCAGCACTCGCACCCGGGGCAGCCAGGGTGACGAACAAAGTGGCCGCCAGGGCCAGCATTCGCTTAAGCATGGGTCGGTTTTCCTTTTAACGTTTAGCCATGAGTTGGTTGTTGAACACTGCGATACGGTCGAGTCATGACCAGTGTCCTATGCGAGCGAGCACATCGCAGACGCGACAGCTGTAGCCCCACTCGTTGTCGTACCAGTTCAGCGTGCGCAGAAAGCGACCGCCCGTAACCGCGGTGAAGCCGCTGTCGTAGATCGATGAGTGGCTGTTGCCTATCACATCCGTGGATACCAGGGGTCGCGCGCTGTACTGCAGGATCCCGTCGAGGCGCGGAGAGAGCGAGGCAGCGCGCATCAGGCGGTCTACCTCTTCGACGTTTACCGTGCGTGAAAGTTTCACGAACAAATCCACCACGGATCCGTCGGGAACGGGTACGCGGGATGCGATGCCGTGCAGCCGCCCGTCGAGTTCCGGGAGCACCACACCCACGGCTTTTGCCGCGCCCGTGGAGGTCGGAATTATGTTCTCGGCAGCGGCGCGACTGCGGCGCCAGTCCGAGTGCGGTACGTCCGCAAGACGTTGATCGTTGGTATAGGCGTGGACCGTGTTGATGACGCCTTCGAGAATGCCGAACTCTTCGTGAAGCACGCGCACCATGGGCGCGAGGCAGTTCGTGGTACAGCTGGCGTTGGAGATGATGCGGTGCTCGGGTACGAGGCCATCTTCGTTCACGCCCAAGACAACCGTGTAGTCGATGTCGTCTTTGGCCGGCACCGTTAGAACCACTCGCCCGGCGCCGGCGTCCAGATGAGTCTGGAGTTGTTCACGTTTGCGAAACACCCCCGTGGCCTCGACCACCACATCGATGCCGAGCTCGGCCCAGGGCAGGCTCGACGGATCGCGCTCGCTGTACATGCGTACGCGATTCTTGGGCGTAACGAGCTGCTCTCCTTCCAGCGCGAGGTCGTGGGGAAAGGGTCCCATCACCGTGTCGTAGTTCAGCAGATAGCGAAGCGCCTCGTGATCGAAGAGGTCGTTGACGGCGACGACTTCCATATCGTCCCGCTCCTCGATGATGCGGAACACGGCGCGACCGATGCGGCCGAATCCATTGATTGCTACTTTCAGCTTAGCCATTACGCCGCCTCCGCCGCATCGAGAGCCGCGTAGAGGCGGGCGACCTCCAGCATGCGCGCCGCGTGGCCACGACCCTCATACCAGCCCAGAGTCTTGATGAAGTGTTCCCCCGCTTTCAGAGTCCCCCGGGCGTCGAAGAGCAGGGAAAGGTCGCTGCCGAGAACGTCAGAAGAAACGATCGGATCCTCGGTAACGCCCACGGAAGCGGGATAGCGCTTTGCCCCTTCGCGCATGGCCTCGTTGATGTCCTCGACGCTGACGTTGTCGCGGTCAAACACCAGGGTCGTATCCAGCAGGCAGCCGTCCTGGACGGGAACGTTCAGGGCCGATGTATTTATCTTGCCCGCGAAGGCTGGAAGGATGTGCCCCAGCCACTTTCCGGCCTCATGTCCATTGGGGATGATGTTCTTGGGTGCGGAGCGGCTGCGCCGGTAGTCGCTTCCCGCGTAGTCCTGCAGCGTCTGGTCCGAGGTGTAGGCATGCACGGTTGTCATGCTGCCGCACTCAATCACGAAAGACTCGCTGAGGATATGGAGGAGCATGCACAACGCCGTTGTCGTCGAAGACGCGGCCGAGATTCGACGGTCACGGATGTCCACCGTATCGCCGTTGATCGCCGGGATCACAATGCGATCGATGGCGTCGTTGGGCAGGCTTCGGATCATTACCCGCGGCGCCCCGCCGCTGAGATGGGCATCCATGTGGACCTCATCGCGATAAATACCGGTGGCATCTATGACGAGGTCGACGTCGAAGATGTCCCAGGGCATCTCCTGCGGCGAGTCGATCGACATGATGCGAGAACGCTGCGTGGGTGAGATCAGGAAGTTCCCATCGAGCACGTAGTCGCTGGCGCGAGTAACTTCCGACTGAAGCAGATAGTGAAGGATCTGCGGCCGGCCGATATCGGCGATGGCCACGATCTGAATGTCATCGGATGCGTTGGCGAGATCGAAAAGCTGACGGCCGATCTGGCCGAAGCCCATCAAGCCGATACGAAGTGGTTTGGTGCCTGGCAAAGCTGCGGTCCCCCTGCTACGACCGCTGCCCCGGGGGAGCGGTCCAACGTCGTGCCATAGCCCGTCCGGTATACTCAGGCCGGTCTGATGGGTCTCAGGCCCGGTCCTGTTATGCGGTGCTTCGGTCCGGAGCCAGTCCCTGGAGCCTTTAACCAGAACGAAAATCCGGTCTTTAGCCAGGGAAGCTGGACACTGGGTGGACAGCTTTTCCGGCGCTGGCGACGACCTTTTGGTCAGCACCCTGCGCGCCTTACATCACAGCCCGCTAACCCAAGTGAGCGCGCAGTTTTGCACCGGTCTCTGCGAGTGTCAAAGACCGGCGGGTGACAATCCGGTGACGCCTCGCGGACGTACCTACTCCCCATTAAAAGGAGACCAACCAATGAACCAAGCCGTTGCCGAATTGACCCAGTCCAGCAAGTGCTTTGCGGGACCGGTCAGCGCTGAAGCCCTGCGTGTGCGTGACGCGCTGCTCAGCCGTGGATTGGAGACGCCGCTGGTCGACAATGGGCTGGACCGCGAAGAGAAATATGAACGCATTCGTGACAGCTTCGAAACGATCGCCGAGACTCTCGGGCTCGATCTGCGCGACGACAGCCTGCAGGAAACGCCGCACCGGATCGCCAAGATGTACGTCGACGAGATCTTCAGCGGCCTGGACTACGCGAGCTTTCCAAAAATCTCGGTGATCGACAACAAAATGAATGTGGAAGAGATGGTGCTGGTCGACGACATCGATCTCGTCAGCACCTGCGAACACCACTTCGTTACCATCGATGGGAGCGCTCGCGTTGCCTACCTGCCGGCGCGTAAGATCATCGGTCTGTCAAAGATCAACCGCATCGTGCGATTTTTCGCGCAGCGTCCTCAGGTGCAGGAACGCCTGACGCAACAGGTGCTCGTCGCCCTTCAGACGCTCCTTGAGACCGAGGACGTCGCCATTACGATCAATGCCACACACTACTGCGTGAAGTCCCGGGGCGTCATGGATGCCAATTCCGCGACGCGCACGACGGCACTGGGAGGCGTTTTCAAGAGCGACCCGGCTACCCGCGGCGAGTTCCTTCGCTAAGCGGTACGAAACGGGAACAGCGCTGCGACGGAGCCGCGGTAGAGTCGGAGCGGGGCCGCAGCGGAGCCCAACAAAAGCTACGCAGGGTCCGGAAGCGCAGCGTCTACCCTAACGATGGCTGGCAGCGCGACGCGCCAGCCAGCGGTCAAGCAGATTCGCAAAGCGCTGCTTGTCCGCATTCCCTAGCGGCGCCGGCCCGCCGGTCCGCACCCCGGTGTCGCGAAGCTCCGTCATGAAGTTGCGCATCGAAAGCCGCTGGCGGACCGTCTCGCGTGTGTAGGGCTCGCCCCGGGGTCCCACGGCCTCCGCGCCAAGGTCCACGACAGCGGCGGCCAGCGGTATGTCCTGGGTAACGACCAGGTCACCGGCTCCCACCCGCTCGACGATTTCACTGTCCGCCACATCGATGCCCGAGGGCACCTGCACAAAGCGCACCCAGTCAAGGTTCGGCACGCTGAGAGGATGGTTGGCGAAGAGCGTGACCGGGCAGTGCGTACGCTGCGCCGCGCGGAAGAGAATCTGGCGAATCGGTGCCGGGCAGGCGTCGGCGTCAACCCACACCTGGCCCGGGTGCTCCGCTGGCGCGTCGTTCAGAGCCAGCGCACCAGGAGCTGCCCGCTTTGGGCGGCCTCGCGCGCGAGCTTTTCGCCGAGTTCCGCAAAGCGTTCGTCGATCTTATCGCGACGAATCTTCAGCGTCGGTGTGAGAACCTCGTTTTCAATGCTCCAGGGCTCCTCGCTCACAATCACGGCGCCGATGCGCGCGTGCTTTTCCACGCTGTCGTTAATGGTAGCCACGGTTTCCCGCAGCGATGCGTCCACCTCTTCAGGCGCCCGCTCGCGCGCGTCTTCCGTGAGTACGGCCACCATGACGGTCTTTGAGAAGCCACGTCCCATCAGGCACTGCTGCTCGATGAAGGGGTTATCGGCGAACTGACCCTCGATGGGGGGCGGAGCGACAAACTTGCCCTGGATCGTCTTGAAGTAGTCCTTGACGCGTCCGGTGATGTAGATGAATCCGTCTTCGTCGATGCGCGCCTTGTCGCCAGTATGCAGCCATCCGTCCCGGATCAGTTCCGCCGTTTTGTCCGGCTGCTTGTAGTAACCCGGGGTGCAGCCCTCGGCGCGAACGCAGAGCTCGCTCTCGTCGGTCAGCTTAACCTCGACCTCGCCCACGGGCTTGCCGATGGACCCGATGCGTCGCGCGTCGCCGATACTGCCAATCAGACCCATGGCTTCGGTCTGGCCGAACCCCTCCCGCAGCGTCAGCCCCAGGGCCTCCCACCAGTGGATGAGGGGCGGCGGTGTCGGCGCTGCGGCCGTCAGGCAGAACTCGACTTCGCCGATGCCCAGGGTGTCGAGCACCAATTTGCCAATCCCCGCGGCGTCCCCTGCCATGGCGCCATCGAACGCCTCCTGGCCGCCGAACTTGGCGATGACCGCCTGCTGGAACTGCTCCCAGATTCTCGGCGGACCGAAGAAGAAATGCGGTTTTGTGCGCTGCAGATCGCGGAGCAGCGTATCGAGGGATTCGTTGAAGTGGACCTCGCCGCACTTAACGAGGGAGGTGTATTCCACGATCTGACGCTCGGCGATGTGGGCCAGCGGCAGGTATGAGAACAAGCGCGGGTCCTGGCGCATGTCGATCGCCGCCATGAAGCGGTGCATCGGGATCACGTTGGTGTCGTGCGTCTGAATGACGCCCTTGGGCATGCCCGTGGTGCCGGAGGTGAACACGAGGGACATGACATCATCGTGTTTGCACTCGTACGTGGGTGCGCGACCGGCCCCTTCCTCCCGAAGTTGCTCCCAGGTGAGATGCTCGCCTTCCACATCGACGCCCGGGAGCGTCACAACCGTGACGCTATCGGGCAAAACACCGCGAACGCCCTCCCAGTTGGGGCTTTCTCCAACGAAGATCACCTTGGCTTCGGTGAACTCCGCGATGTACTGCGCAATGGACGGCGTGAGCGTCGTGAACATGCTCACGGTCACGTTGCCCGAAGAAATGATCGCGAGGTCGGCCATGAACCAGTGGGGGCGGTTGCGCGACAGAAGAATCATGTTGCTGCGGCTGCCAAAGCGCTCCTCAAGCGCCGCTGCAACGGCATTTACTTCGCTCCGGGCGTCGGCCCAGCTGTAGTCCTGGCTGCCCTCCTCGCGGAGTTCACGCATCCAGATTTTGTCGCCGCAGGTATCGGCCCAATGGTCGAGATAGGCCGGGAGAGTGTCGAAGTTCATGGGGAGAGCTCCATCAAATTATTGTGTGAGCGGGTATCCGGGGGCGGACCGCCCTGATTGTGCTGTGCTGCGCGGATGATAGCTCAGAGTAACCGACCTGTGCACTCAGGTATTGCCGGTGGATTGCCTACCAGGGCACCACGCTGCCATCCCAGGCAAGATAGCTAAGCTCTCCGTCTGGCGCATGCTCATCGAGGAGTGCGGCCAGGCGCTTCGCGGTAAACGCCGCAGTGAACAGCTTCTCGGCGGGCACGTTTTTCTGGAACGGTTTTGACAGGGCCGTATCCACCGTGCCGGGATGGTAGGCAAGGAGCTTGATACCCGGGGATCGACGCGCAAGCTCGATGGCCGCAGAGCGCAGCCCCATGTTGAGCGCCGCCTTGGCGCTGCGATAGCCGTACCAACCACCCAGGCGATTGTCGCCAATGCTTCCGACGCGGGCACTGAGCACGGCAATACGCGAATCCGGGCTGCGACGAAGCGCCCGCGCGAGCCCTGCAACCCAGAGCATGGGGAGAATGCAGTTGACCCGATAGACCTCGGCGAGGGCGGCTTCGTTCAGCACATCGAGCGACTTTTCCGGCTGGTAGTCAGGGCCGTGCAGGGTACCGATGGCGACCGCCACGCGCGCCACGTGCAGGTCGGTTGTGAGCGCCTCGGCGAGGCAGTCCGCGATCCCGGCCTCACTGTAGGCCGTCGCCAATTGCCGAACGTGATGCGGCGCGTCGATCTCCGCGGCGCCCCTCCGTCGGATCGCTATGACGCGATCTATACCGGGCTCCGCGCCCCAGTGCTCCACAAGCGCCGCGCCGATCCCCCCGGTTGCGCCGACCACCAGTGCGGCGCGACCGGTTCCTCCATTGTTGCCGCTGTCCCTCAATTCCGGGTTGTGGGCGCTGTTGCTCACGTGTCCAACTCCTTTCGCCGCCGTTGCGCTCAAGCTACGCGACTCCCCCCGGGGCGGATGTACACTGCCGGCCGGCTCATCGAGACATAAACATGGCGCAGACAGACCAATGGGTTTTCGGCTACGGATCGCTGATCTACAAGGTCGACTTTCCGTTTTTGCAGCGTGAGACGGCGACGCTGGGTGGCTGGGAACGTCGCTTCTGGCAGGGCTCCCACGACCACCGCGGTACGCCGGAAGCCCCGGGTCGGGTAGTCACCCTTGTGCGTTCACCCCAGAAGCTGTGTCGCGGCGTCGCCTACCGCGTGGATGAGAGCGTCTTCGAGCACCTCGATCACCGCGAAAAGAACGGCTACGAACGGCATCGTAGTCGGCTGTATCTCGACCATCGGGAAGAATCGGTTAGCGGAACTTTCTACATCGCCGCGGAAGACAATCCGGCCTTCCTAGGCGACGGCGAACTTGCCGAACTGGCGCGGCATATTGGCGCGAGCCACGGTCCCAGCGGTAGCAATGCGGACTACCTGCTTCGTCTGGCCGATGCGCTACGCGAGCTCGGCGAGCACGATGAACACACCATGGCCCTGGAAGCGGAACTCCTGCGCCAGCAGCCAGCCCTGGCGGAGAAACGTGCTTCGGGAGCGACGGCGCTCAGAGGTGTCGACGCACCGCGGTAACCTCGGGATCGTCGGTACTGCGCACGAGCCGGAAGCCGAGGCCTTCACACAGTCGCAGCATCTTGCGATTGGATGTGAGGACATCGCCCTCCATGAGGTCCAGACTTCGATCCCGGGCCGCGTTCATCAGGCTTTGCATGAGCTGCCGTCCGATGCCCTGGCGCTGCATGTCATCAGCTACGGTGAGGGCAAACTCACAGGACTCGCCGTCGGGATTGGTTACGTAGCGCGCCACGGCCAGAATGCGCGGCTCGACGCGATGCTCGTCGAGAACCACCGCGAGCGCCATTTCCCGGTCGTAGTCGATTTGCGTAAAGCGCGCGAGCATCTTCGGCGTTAGCTTCTGCAGTCGGTACATGAAACGGTTGAAGCGACTCTCCGGCGACAGGCCGTCAACGAACGCCTGCTCCATCGTCGCGTCCTCGGGTTTGATCGGGCGTATCACCACATCGGTGCCGTCGGGCAGCTGCCAGCGCCGTTGCATGTCTTCCGGATAGGGGTGGATCGCCATGTGACCGTAGCGGCGCGTCGAGGTCTGCCGGGGTGCGATGTCGATTTGCACGTCTTCAACTTCCACGCGACCGGCGTGGATACGCAGCGGCTTGATCAGCAGTCGCTGGACTTCGGGAAGTACGCAGCAGATTTCCGACAGCCGCATCAACAGCGCGGTAAGCGCGTTTTCCTCGGCAGCGTCCCGGAGCAGGCCCGGGCTACGCAGCAGCGCGCGTCGGATCAGGTCATCGCAGAGAAAACTGTTGAGTGGTGGCAGCGTGACCGCCGCCTCTGCCGCGAATCCCGTGTGCAAGGGGCCGAGATGAATCACGGGACCGAAATCCGGGTCGTACTCGATGCCTACCTGCAGATCCCGGGCGTTCTTCTGCTCCGCAAGGCGCTGCACGCCGATGCCGTTCATGCGCACCGTGGGGTAGTTGTCCGCCATATGCTCCGAGAGCTCGCGGTAAGCGTTGCGTACCGAGGGCGCATCGCGGACGCTGCGCCGGGGCAGGGGCAGACCGTCGGGCAGTGTGTCCGGCGTATTGATATGCAGGCTGACCGGCAAACCCAGAGTCTCCGCGGCGACCAGCGCATCTCCCGCCGAGGTGACGTTAATACTGTGCTGCACCGGGATATGAAAGGCACTCAACAGCGCCTTGGCCTCGGAAACCGTCAGCCGCGCGCGACGATGGCTGATGGCATCCTCGATCATCAGCTGTGCACCCTGAACGTCGGGCGGAGACTGCACGCTCTGCGGTGCCGGGGCCTGCAGGAGCACGGCCTGGTGACGCTCGTAGGCGGCGAGATAGGCAAAGGCGTCCAGGCAGCGTTCCGGACTCGTGAACTGCAGAATGCAGGCCTCTGCGAGGAGCCGGCGCGCTTCGGCAACAAGGTTTTGCCCCATCCAGCAGGCGAGCACCGGTTTCCGGGAGGTCTGCGCCGCTTCGACGACGGCTCGCGCGCAGGCCAGGGAATCGGTGTTGCGCTGGGGCGTGAGCAGCACCAGCAACGCGTTGTAGCCCTTTTCCGCCAGCAAGGACCGCGTCGCCACGTCGTAAGCTTCCGGCCCCGCATCGCCGAGCAGATCCACGGAAGCACCGACCAGACGCGCCCCGGGTACAGCGGTGGTGATGTTGCTCATGGTGGTGGCCGAGGGTGCACCGAGCATGACGCCGCGCCGCGCCGCGCGATCCGCAGCCATCATCGCCGGTCCAGACGCGTTGCTGAGAATTCCCAGGTGCTGACCGCGTACGCGCGTACCGACCATCAGCGCGCGGGCCGCCGTAAAGAGCTGGTGCACGGTGTTCACCCGGACGGCACCGGCGCGAGCGATCGCCGCATCAAACACTCGATCCGCCGCCACCTCATGGTGACTGTCCGACGCGGCCCGTCCAGACTTGAGCACGATGACCGGTTTCACCCGGGCGGCCATGCGCAGGCCGCTGAGAAAGGTGCGCGCATCGGAAATTCGTTCGAGATAGACCAGCACGGAACGCGTTTCCGCGTCGACCGACAAAAAGTCCAGCAGCTCGCCGAAGTTCACTCCCAGGGCACCACCGGGCGTCGCGACCAGTGAAAAACCGAATGTGTTGGACTGCGCCCAGTCCAGGAGCGCGCTGGAAAACCCAACCGACTGGGCGAGAAGCGCGACGCTTCCGGGCCGGACCTGGCTGTGGGAAACCGTGGCATTGAGGCCCTGGCTGGGACGCATGACGCCGAGGCTGTCCGGCCCGAGGAGCGCAATCCCATAGGTGTTCACAATATCGAGAATCTCCGCGGAGAGGCCCGAGCGACGCTGTTCGCGCTCGCCGCCATCGGGGGCGAGGAGGACAGCGGCGCGGCAGCCGTGCTCCGCGGCGGCGCGCAGTTGATGGGGCACCCGGTGCGTGGGAAGCACCATGATCGCCAGGTCGATGATTTCCCGCACATCGCCAAAGGAGCGGTAGCGGGCCTCGCCGGGATCGGGCTCCTCCTGCAAACAGACGATCAAGCGGGGCCCCTCGAAGCCACCGGCTTCGATCTGGGCAAGAGCCAGCGCCGCACTCGAATCCGGCGCGAGCGTTTCACAAACCAGGGCGATGGATTTGGGCTCAAAGAGCTTCTGCAGCGCATGAGCGCGCATGTTGACCTCCCCTCATCACGCCGCGATAGTGCGGTCACGAGATCGTCGACGCGAGGCAAGACGCGCCATGGGCATCGCCTACTTATCACACCCGGATTGCGCGGCCCATGACATGGGTCACCGGCACCCGGAGCAACCCGCACGCCTTGCCGCCATCAACGACCGGCTTATTGCCACCGGCCTTGATCTGGCACTCACCCACTACGACGCTCCCCTGGTGGAAGATGCGCAGCTGGCCCTTGCCCACGATAGCGCCTACCTCCATGCCCTCAAAGAACAAAGTCCCGCAGAGGGTGTTTCCTGGGTGGACGGAGACACGGCGATGAATCCGCACTCGCTGCAGGCCGCGCGCCGCGCCGCCGGCGCCGTGGTTAAGGCCGTAGACCTTGTTCTTCATGGCGAAACGAAGCGTGCGTTCTGTGGCGTTCGTCCGCCGGGGCATCACGCCAAACGCGATCGGGCCATGGGGTTTTGTTTCTACAACAACATAGCCATCGGTGCGCTCCACGCCATTGCTTCTCACGGCCTTGAGCGCGTCGCCATCGTCGACTTCGACGTGCACCACGGGAACGGCACGGAGCATATTGTCGCCGGCGACAAGCGGGTTCTGTTCTGCTCGACCTTCCAGCATCCGTTCTACCCCGGTTCAGGACACGAGTGTGATGAAACCAACGTGGTGAATGTGCCCATGGCCCAGGGAACGGGTAGCGAAGGATTCCGCTCGGCCGTGACCGAGCACTGGCTCCCGGCGCTGGACGCCTTCCGACCCGAGCTCGTCATGGTCTCCGCGGGTTTTGATGCGCACCAGGCCGACGATATGGCGGGTATCAATCTCGTCGACACGGACTATGCGTGGATCACGGAACAGATTCTCGAGATCGCCAATCGCCACGCGCAGGGACGCGTTGTGTCATCCCTGGAAGGTGGCTACGAACTCCACGCCCTGGCACGCTCGGTGGAGGCCCATCTCAAAGCCATGCTTGGCTAGGAGCAACCCCTGGGGATCAAAGCATCGGGCATCGTCCGGCCCAGGGCAGGTGTAGCGCTACTTTAGCTGGCAGAGTTAGCTGGCAGAGAGTATGGCGCTGCAGCCGGGTGCTCAGGCTCCCCGGGATCCAGAGTCAGCCGCTGAAAAGCGCCACCAAGTGGTACGCGGCGAGGGAGAGTAGGTAGGCCATGGCCACATAGGCCGCAAACATCTGCACAACAAGGCGATTGGAGGCGGTCTCGCGACTCAGCACCGCCAGGGTCGACACACACATCAGGGCGACGGCGAAGAACACCAGCAATGCCACTCCCGAAGCCAGCCCCAGACCGCTCGCCTGGATCTGGTCCACGAGCGGCACCATGTTGTCTTCCGCTCCCTCGATGCCAAACATGACGCCCAGCGTCCCCACAAACACCTCGCGGGCGAGGAACGACGTGAGGATCGCCACGCCGTAGCGCCAGTCAAGATCCAGGGGTGCAAACACCGGTTCGATGAAAACGCCCAGACGACCGAGCCAGGATTCGCCGAGATCCGCACCACCGTTGGGAAAGTAACCAAGCACCCACACCGTCACCGTGACGGCGAGAATTACCGGGCCCGCCTTGGTAACAAACATCCCGCAGCGGTTCCAGGACTTGCGCAGGAGCGGCCAGATGGCCGGTCGTCGATAGGCCGGCATTTCCAGTACGAAGGGCAGATCGCTCTCGGTTACCCGCGACGAGCGCGACACGAAAGCGGTGACGAGCAGTCCCATCAACATCCCGAAGAAATACAGGAGAAACATGGCCAGGCCCTGCCAGCCGAACAATCCACCGAACACCGTTGTGGAAGGTATGAACGCCGCAATCAGCAAGGTATACACCGGAAGCCTCGCCGAGCAGGGCATGAGAGGAATCGCAAGATAGGTCAGGAACCGCCGCCGAGGAGACTCGATGGATCGCGCCGCATAGATCCCCGGAATGGCGCAGGCCACGCCGGAAAGCATCGGTATGAAACTCTTGCCGGTCAGCCCGAAGAATCGCAGCGGGCAGTGGCAGATGAGCGCTGCTCTCGCCATGTAGCCGGAATCCTCCAGGATTCCGATAACGAAGGTGAGCACAAAAATCTGGGGTACGAATACCAGGAACGCGCCGATACCGGAGAAAACGGCATCGGCTGCGAAATCCTTGAGCAGCTGCGGGCCCAAGGCGGGAACCACAAGGTCCGAGAGCCAGCGCAGAGCGCCCTCGACCGAATCCATCAACGGCGTGGCCCAGGTAAAGATGGATTGAAACAGCAGGTACATCACCAGGAAGAAAGCCAGGCCACCGAAGACCGAGTGCAGAAAGAAGGCGTCCAGGCGATTCTGCGTTCGCAAAAGTACATCGCCGCGGGGGCCGTAGCGCCGCGTAAGCTGATGCACAGAGCCACGCAGCAGGGTATTCGGCGTGTCATCGGGCTCCGGTTGCGCCGAGGGAGCGGAGAGAGCCGTGGAAATCTGCTCGTGCAGCGCGTCGAGGCCGGCGCCCGTGCGTGCGGAAATCCCGTGGACGGGGGCCCCCATATCCTTGCCCAGGGAGTCCAGATCGATATCCAGGCCGTGATTCTCGAGAACGTCGATGAGGTTGGCCAGAACCAGCAGGGGTTTCCCAGCGCTTCGCGCCTCGCGTGCGACCTGCAGGGCGAAATAGAGGCTTTTATCGAGGCGGGTGACGTCGATAACGCACAACACAAGGCCGAGCTGAGGATCTGCGAGGGCCTGAGTGAACTGGTCGACAGCCACCTGCTCTTCCGCGGAGATGGCCTCGAGGGAGTAGGTCCCGGGAAAGTCGAGCAGCGACACACCGCGTTGTCCCGACAGTTCCCCACGGGCGATTTCCACCGTAACGCCGGGAAAATTGGCCACCTTCTGCGAAAGACCCGTGAGTCTGTTGAACAGGAGGGTTTTCCCGCAGTTGGGGCTGCCGATGAGGCATACCGACCGCTCAATCGTGATGGCTTGATTCACCCGGACGCTCTCCGCTCTACCGCAGCTTCAGGATTCAGCTACTTCGGGAATCGGCGGGTCGCAGAAGCAGAAACCTCGCGATGTCGTCGTCGAGAGAGAACGTGCTGTTGGAGACGCGGTACACCCGCGGCGCCCCCAGGGCGGGCGCCTGAACGCAGGTAACGCGCTCGCCGGGATAAAAACCGAGTTCCGTAAGTCGATTGCAGTAGCTCTCGGGCAGTTCCTCGTCGAACCCCCCAATAATAGCGGTCTGGCCGCGCCCCAGATCCCAGAGAGAGTGGGTCACGCTACGCCTCGGTCTCTGCCTGCATTTCGGCCTCTGACTCCGAGTCACCGCGCTGCTGCGCCAGCCACAGACGTGCGTAATACCCCTTCATTCCGAGGAGTTCTTGATGTTTGCCCTCCTCGACCACGCGACCTTCGTGAAGCACGAGGATACGATCGGCGTCGATCACGGTAGAAAGCCGATGCGCGATCACCAGCGTCGTGTGGCGCCGGGCCATGGCGGCAAAGGCGCGAAGCACGGCCTGCTCCGAGCGGCTGTCGAGACTGGATGTGGCCTCGTCGAAGACGAGAATCGGCGCGTCCTTGATCACGGCGCGGGCAATGCCGACCCGCTGTTTCTCACCCCCGGAGAGCTTCAGACCGCGCTCGCCCACGGTAGTCTGCAGTCCGTCGGGCAGCCGGGCGACAAAATCGTCCAGGTGCGCCGCGCTGATCGCCTTCGCGACCGCCGCGTCGTCCGCCTCGGTATTGCCGTAGCGGATATTCTCTTCGAGAGACGTGTTAAAGAGAACGCAATCCTGGGGAACGATGGCGATGTTGCCGCGTAGAGAGTCCTGGGTAACTTCCCGGATATTCTGCCCATCGATGACGATGCTTCCGTCCACGGGATCGTAGAAGCGGAACAGCAGCTTGACGAGGGTGGACTTGCCGGCGCCGCTCGCACCGACTATTGCTACTTTCTCACCGCCATCGATGCGAAAGCTGACTCGCTGCATCAGGGGGCGCTCCGCCGTATAGGCGAAACTGACGTCACGAAACTCCACAGCGGCGTCGGTGATCCGAAGAGCGGTTGCATCTGGGTCATCGGCGACGGAAGGCTGCTCTTCAAGCAGCGCGAAGAGGCGCTCGATGTTTGCCAGGGACCCTTTGATCTCGCGGTAGACGAAACCGAGAAAGCCCAGGGGCATGAAAAGCTGCAGCATGAACTGATTGACGAGCACGAAGTCACCCAGACTCATGCTGCCATCGCGAACCTGCCAGGCCGCAAGCGCCAGCATGCCCGTCTGGGAGGCGGCGATGATGAACGCCTGGCCACCGTTGAGCGCGAAGAGCGACAGCCGATTGCGCCGACGCGCCTGCTCCCAGTCTGCCAGCGACTGATCGTAGCGCTGCGCCTCGAAGTCTTCGTTGGTGAAGTACTTGACCGTCTCGTAGTTGAGCAGGCTGTCCACGGCCCGCGTGTTGCTGCTGGAATCCGCCTCGTTCATCTCTCGCACAAAGCGCGTCCGCCAGCTCGTGGCGCGAAAGGAGTAAAGGGCGTAGAGCACCACCGAACCGAGGACGATCAACGCGTAGTTCGGACCGTAGTTCCACAGCAAAATGCTCGCGACCATGCCGATTTCGAACAGCGTCGGGGCGATATTGAAAATGAAGAAGCGCATGAGAAAGCTGATGCCCGACGTCCCGCGCTCTATATCCCGGGCCAGTCCTCCGGTGCGTCGATTGAGGTGGTAGTCCAGATCGAGGCTATGCACGTGGCGGAATACCTGCAGACCCAGACGACGCATGGCCCGCTCCGTGACCCGTCCGAAGAGTGTGTCGCGCAGCTCGGCAAAGAGCGTATTGGCAAAGCGGGACGCACCGTAGGCCAGCACCAGGAGCAGGGGCAGAGTGAAGGGCAGACTGTCCGGCTGGCTCTGCGCGGCATCGAGACCGTCGACAAGCGCCTTGAGTAGGAACGGGATCAGTAGCAGCCCCGCCTTGGCGGCAAGCAGGCAAAGTAGAGCAAGTAGCACGCGTGCCCGATTTTCACGCAGGACCGGCGCCAGCCGATGCCAGATGCGCCGCAGCAGACCGTGCTCGGGGTGGACGTCCACTCCCGCGGGATCCGTTCCCATCAGGAATCCTGTTCCGTCACCAGCTCTTGCGCCGCGCCGGCCGCGGTCGGATGCTCCTGCCCGGGCTCTTCGTGCACCGCGACGCCACGCAGGCGCCAGAGGTCGCCGTGTTTCTCAGCGAGACCGAGTTCATCGAGTTTTCTCAGGGCATCGTCGATCTCGAAATCGAGCTGCGCGCCGCATACTTCGGCAAACCACGCCTCGATCCGCTCGTCGAGCTCGTTCTCGCCGAGGCCCTGAGGCGCTTCGAGGAGGAAACGAAGGGCAACCCAGGCTTCCTTGCACTCGGAGTCCTCGGCGTCATCGAGAATACGCAAGAGCACGCCCGCGTTGTTATCGAGCAGTTTGAAGTACAGGTTGCGTGTAAGCGCCTGGCGAAAGCGAGCCTTGCGAGTTCGGTAGTTGGACAACTGCTTCCAGATATACGCCACCACGGCACCGAGACCGGCCGCGATGACGATAAGTCCCTGCTTATCCAGGGCCGGCGGCTCGCTGTTGGCTCCGAGCCAGTAACCGAGGAGGGCTCCGAGGAGTACCAGGGGCGCTCCGAGTTTGGTGAAGGCCAGGACCGCGCCACTGGCCACGGCGGGAACACCGATCAACAGCCTATCGCTCCAGCGCATCGCCACCCGGGTATTGGGGAACAGCATTTCCAGGTCGGCGTCCGGAACATTCTGGAACAGCTTGATCATCACCCTCCCGGCGGGTATCTCCGGGTCTTCCGCCGCCGCGCGCTCCGAGAAACGCAGGTAGAGCAGCACTCTGTCGTAGCTGGTAAAGCGAATGCGCCGCTTGAACAGCCCGCCAAGCACGAGAATCGTCTCCTCGCACTCGCGAGCACCGCGGCAGTGCAGCAGCACTTCTTCAAAATCCTTGAGATTGACGCGCAGACTGATCTGAAACAGCGAAGCGCTGCGAAAGGCGCGCCGCAGGTCGGTTTCGGTCAGGGCTTCGTAGTTGGCGCGATTGAGCAACTGCGCCAAACGCTCGCTCAAGGAGTCAGTTTCCTTGGTACTTGGCAGTACGTGGAGGTTACGAGTGTCCGTATCCGGATCCAGGGGCGCGTAGCAGTCCTTCAGCTCCTGGCGCTGCGTGTGAAACTCGTCCGCGAAGGCCTCGCGGATGCGTTCGACACCGGCTTCGAAGGCCTCCACCTGGGCCGGATCACCGCCAGGCTCGAGGCTTGTGCGCAGCAAATCGAGAAGGTCCGAGCGACGGAACGGGATAAAGCGCAGGCGTGATAGGTCCGGACGGTCGGCTCCGTCGTCCGGTACGGCAGCGGAGGCGTCGACCACGCGGAGGCTACTCTTCGGGAGGAAAGGGGCTGTGAGCTTGTCATCAGCCGGGGGCGCGATCAAGATACGGCGCAACTTTGCGGCGGCTTTGAGGTGACGGTGACCACGGAGCACTGGATGGCCACGGGAGGCGGACTGATGATTGGAGCCGCCGCTGTACTGCTAATGCTCGGCACCGGACGCATTGCCGGTATCAGCGGCATCACCTGGGCCGCGGCTTCCCTTGATGGTCCGGTACTTTGGCGCTGGATGTTTCTTATCGGACTCCTTGGAGGCGCCGCGGCGGCGCACGGAATCGCGGGTGTACCCCTACCAGCGCCGGGCCCGCTTGACACGCCCTTCGCCCTGGTTGGCGGTTTGGTCGTCGGCCTGGGCGTGAAGCTCGGCAACGGCTGCACCAGCGGTCACGGCGTATGCGGCATCGGCCTTCTGTCTCCGCGTTCCCTTGCGGCCACCCTGACGTTCATGGCGTCAGGGGTCGCCACCGTTTTCGTCGTCCGTCAGATCCTTGGAATCGGTCTGGGGTCCGGGCCATGACATCACTGGCGGGAATATTCAGCGGTTTGCTCTTCGGCTTCGGCCTTGCCCTGTCGGGCATGACGGATAGAAACAAAGTTCTCGGATTTCTGGATATCGGCGGGGCATGGCAACCGGCGCTCGTATTCGTTATGGGCAGCGCGGTGCTGGTGACCCTGATCGGCTTCCGCACAGTGCGACGCATGCCTCGACCGGTTTTCGATACCAGGTTCCATCTGCCAGGGCGCAGAAACATCGACGCCCGTCTGCTGCTTGGCGCCGCACTCTTTGGGATTGGCTGGGGCCTCTACGGCTACTGCCCGGGTCCCGCCCTCGTGTCCCTGCTCTATGGCGAGCCCGACACGCTGCTGTTCATCGTCGCCATGCTTGTGGGCATGTTTCTCAGCCATAAGGTCGTCCAACCATGAATTTTGCCGCGGTACATCCGGGCATGTCTGAACTTCAGGCAGGTCGCAAGCTAGTTTACGAACATATGACGCCCACCCCTCAGTACGCCTGGCCCTTGCTCGCCGAAGAGTTCGGCGCCGAGCTGTGGGTCAAGCACGAGAACCACACTCCGACCGGCGCGTTCAAGATACGCGGTGGGATCACCTTCATGGCCTGGCTGCGCGACGAGCATCCCGGCTGTCGGGGCATCGTCACGGCGACCCGGGGAAACCATGGGCAAAGCCAGGCGCGCGCGGCGCGTGGGGCAGGACTCGAAGCTTGCATCGTCGTCCCGCGGGGTAACGCGCGGGAGAAAAACGCGGCCATGCGGGCGTTTGGGGCAACCCTTGTAGAACACGGCGCGGACTTCGATGAGTCGCGGCTGGAAGCCGAACGCATTGCTGCCCGGGAAGACCTGTTCATGGTTCCTCCCTTTCACCCGGCCCTGGTGAGCGGAGTCGCCTCCTACGCCCTGGAGCTGTTTGAGGGCGCCGGAGATCTCGACCGCGTCTACGTGCCCATAGGCTGCGGCTCCGGCATCTGCGCGGTCATAGCCGCCCGGGACGCGCTGGGACTGGCCACACAGGTTATTGGCGTCGTTTCCACGGAAGCGGATGCGGCCCGACGTGCTTTTCAGAGCGGAAAGACCGAGACGACAGCCTCAGCCAACACTTTCGCCGATGGCATGGCCGTGCGAGCCGTGGTGCCGGAAGCACTTGCAATCTATCGACGCGGTGCCGAGCGCGTCGTCGCGGTAAGCGACGACGAAGTCGCCGAGGCCATGCGTGTTTACTTTCGCTCGACGCACAATGTCGCCGAAGGCGCAGGAGCAGCGCCCCTGGCGGCCGCGTTGCAGGAGCGCGATGCAAATCGAGGAAACCGTGTGGGTGTCATCCTCTGCGGGGGAAACGTGGACACGGAGGTTTTTGCGAAGGTGCTCGCAGGAGAAACTCCAAAAGTCTGCTGAGAGCCGATCCCGCAACCCACCTGTTAGTGCCAAAGGATTGATGCGACGTACAGGGAGCCCGCGTCCCGGGTGGCCGAAGTCGGAGAGGGCTCAAGCCAAGGGGCTCGTGCCAAGGGACTCAAGCCAAGGGGCTCGAGCCAAGAGACTCGAGCCAAGGCACTCGAAACAGAGGAATCGAACCAGGGGAGTCGAACTAGAGGACTCGAATCAGGGGATTCGAGTCGGTCGACTCCAGAAAGTTACTCAACGATCAGACCCGCGGCGTCGGCGGCGCTCAGGTGCAGGGAATCCACCACCATATTGAAGAACTCGGCCTCGCGCGAGGACACACGTTCATCGGCATGCATCACTTTGACCAGGCCGGCGAGGATTGAGCGGCGCTGTTCCCCGCTGAGCTTCGTGGCGGCGTCGGTCAGACAGCGCTGAAGTGGCACCTTCTCATAGATCTTCGACAGAGCGGCGGTGCGAATTTCGGCCGCCGAGAGTTCCTCGCCAAGGTCTTCCCGAATGACTTCCTGCACCGTCGCGATCTCCACGGGGTGCGTGTAGGCATCGGCGTCCGTTGCCCGGGCGAGCACGAGCACGAACAGTTCACGAAACAGGTCTTTGTCGGAGTCTGCCGGAGTGTCGCCGAACATTTGCTTCAACTTCGTAAAATCCACCAGCGCCATACTTACTAAACTCCCCAAAAGTGCTATGGGCAACGGACAGCTAGGTGCGTCGCCGAGTCGAACATCCACCAAGCGTTAGATCATACTTCGTTTTCCGAGGGAAAACACCGCCATGCGCCGCGGCGCGCAAGCTCTGCGAACTGGGGTGGATAAATGCGCAGGACCCTGTATTGCGCAGGCTTTGCTCGTCTGTTTCCGGCGGAGCGGAGCGGGATTAGCGACGGCCCCGCGACGCTTGCGCCGCGGCGTTGCGACAGATCGGCCTTCAAATGCGACAACCCACGTTTTTAGGGCCTTTTTGGCAAACCTTTCGACCCTCCTCGCGCGTATAATGAGCGCATCAACGTGCGAACTCTCTCATGAAGAAAAACCTGATCTCCGCGGGGTTGGTCGGCGCCGGCCTCTTGGTATGGCTTTTGTCGGGCCTTTTCGTAGATCGCCCCGCACCGCTGGCGGATACTCGCAGTGCCGTGCTCAGCGACGACGAAGTCGCTCTCTTCCGCGTGCGCGCAGCAAACTTCAGTGCGCAGCAGCGCACGCTTACGCGCGTGCTCCGCGGCAAGACCGAGACGAAGCGCAGCGCCACGGTAAGCGCCGAAACCGGCGGACAAGTCATCGCCCGCCCCGTGGAGCGCGGCGAGCGCGTGAATAGTGGTGACACGCTCTGCCGCCTGGCCATCGACGACCGGGAAGCCAGCGTCCTCCAGGCGCGGGCCGACCTGCGTCGCGCGGAGCTGGAACAGCGCGGGGCGGAGCAACTCAAGGCCAAGGACCTGCTGTCAGAGATTCGCATCGCCCAGGTCGCGGCCGAACTGGAAGCCGCCCGGGCGGATCTCAAGCGCGCCGAACTGAATCTTGCCCGCGCGGAGATTCGCGCACCCTTCGACGGGGTTGTGGAAACGCTGCATATGGACATTGGCGACCTAGCCAATATGGGAGCCGCCTGTGCGACCCTAGTGAGCTTGGACCCGCTCCTTATTGTGGCGAATGTAGCCGAGCGTGATACGGGCTACCTTGCTCTCGGTCAGACCGTGACGGCGCGCACGAGCACCGACGACCTTCTGCGCGGCGAGATCAGCTTTATCGGGAGCCTCTCGGACGAGGCGACGCGCACCTATCGCGTGGAAATCACCGTGCCCAACCCCGATTTCAAGCTTCGCGCCGGACTCACCACGGTCGTATCGGTCGAAACCGCGACGGTGCTCGCGCATCGTGTCGCGCCTTCCCTGTTCACCCTTGATGACAGCGGCGTCGTCGGCCTGCGCGGGCTGGACAGTCGAAATCGTGTGGTCTTCTACCCCATCGAAGTCGTGGAAGACGCCGACGATGGCGCCTGGGTCACCGGTCTCCCGGGGATCGCAAAACTGATTACGGTCGGCCACGAATTCGTATCGGCCGGAGAACTCGTAGACGTGCAGGAGGTCGATGCCGTGCCCCTAGCTTCGAATGCCCAATGATCGGCTTCATCGACGCGGCAATCAGCCGCACCCGCACAACGCTGCTGATGATGGGTGTCATCGTGCTCTGCGGCCTTATCTGCCGGGCCATCCTGCCCATCGCCAACGATCCGCACATCGTCCTGCCCTATTTCTACATCGGCGTGCCCCATGAGGGGATTTCGCCGGAAGATGCCGAGCGGCTGCTCGTGCAGCCCATGGAGATCGAGCTGCGCAAGATCGAGGGCATCAAGGAAATCACCGGACTCGCATCCGAAGGCCGGGCCACACTTTTCGTGGAGTTTGAAGCCAGCGTCGATTTGGATACGGCGCTCATCGACGTTCGCGAAGCCGTCGACCGCGGTAAGTCGGAGATTCCCAACACGGCCGAGGAACCGGTGGTGCGCGAGCTGGATGTCGACGACTTCCCGCTCATTCAGGTGAATTTTCTCAGCGCTGGCGCCAGCGAGCGCCAGATCTACAACGCAGCGATAAACCTCCGCGATGAGATCGAGACGATCCCCTCCGTGCTCAAGGCGGAGCTCAAGGGGCAGCGCGAAGAAGTGCTGCAGGTGATTATCAATCCCCAGGCCCTGGACGCCTATGCGATCTCCAGCGAGGCCCTGGCCGCAACCCTGCAGCGGAATAATGTACTGATCCCCGCCGGCAGCATCGATACCGGCAGCGGGCGTTTCTCGGTGAAGGTTCCCTCGGTGGTGGAGACGGCCCGGGATGTGCTGGATCTCCCGATCCAGGTGAGCGGCGACGCTGTGGTCACGCTGCAGGACGTCGCCAGCATCCGCCGTACCTTCAAGGACCGCAGCAGCAACGCTCGCTTCAACGGCGAAGAAACCATTACCGTTGAGGTTCAGAAGCGCGCCGATGCAAACGTTATCGACACAGCCGAGGCGGTGCTCGCCGTAGTCGAGGAGGCACAGAAACGGTTGCCACCGACAATCCGCGTGGTGCCGTCACAGAACACGGCTGAGTTCGCAAAAATCCAGGTGACCGAGCTTCAGGGCAACATCATGACCGCCCTGGCCCTGGTGATGGTCGTCGTTGTGGCCGCCATGGGTTTCCGCAGCGGTGTCATCGTCGGCCTCGGCATCCCCGTCTCCCTGCTGTTCTCGATCATCATCATTTATCTGCTCGGCTATACCTTCAACTTCATGGTGATGTTCGGGATGCTCCTCGGGCTCGGCATGCTCATCGACGGCGCGATCGTGGTAACCGAGTATGCAGACCGCAAAATGGGCGAAGGCCTCGATCACCGCGCGGCTTATTCGGAGGCGGTAAAGCGGATGTTCTGGCCCGTAACGGCCTCGACGGCAACCACGCTGGCAGCGTTTCTTCCCCTCATCTTCTGGCCCGGAATCTCCGGCCAGTTCATGCGCTATCTACCCGTGACCGTATTCACCGTACTCAGCGGCTCCCTGCTCTACGCGCTGTTGTTCGGACCCGTACTCGGCACTATCTTTGGCAAACCTACCGTACACAGCGCCTCCGACAAGGCCAGCATGGAGGAGCTTGATCACGGCGATCCGGCCCGCCTCGGAGGCATGACCGGTGCCTATGCCCGCTTCCTCAGCGCGGTATGCCACCACCCGCTGCTTACCATCGGCGTTATCTTCGGCCTGCTCTTCACGGTGTTCTGGGCCTATGGCAAATACGGCAAGGGCATGGTGTTCTTCAACGACGCCGACCCGCAGTTCGTCACCGTATCGGTGAATGCGCGAGGCAATTTCTCCGCCCCCGAGGTCAACAAGCTGGTCCTCGAGGTGGAAGAACAAATCCTCCAGGTACCGGACATTCGCAGCGTCAACACGCAGACCGTTCTGCCCGGCGGCACCAGTGTCGGTTTCGGCAGCAGCGCGGCGAACGATCGCGTGGGCTCGTTCTTTATCGATCTGCTTCCCGAGTCCGATCGCAATCGAACAGGCTTTGACGTGATTCGCGATATCCGCGAGCGCACGGAGAATATCGCCGGCGTGCGTGTGGAAGTTCAGGCCATGGAGCAGGGGCCGCCCGTTGGCAAACCGATCCAGATCGAACTGCGCTCGCGCTACCGGGAACTCCTGGAACCGGCCATGGCCCGCATCCGCGCGCACATGGATTCTTTGCCTGAACTCGTTGATATCGACGACAGCCGCGCCCTGCCTTCCATTGAATGGCGCATGGAAGTAGACCGGGCGCAGGCGGCGCTCTACGACGCGGATGTACTGGCGGCCGGTGTTGCCCTGCAGCTCGTGACCAACGGCGTGAAGATTGCGGAGTATCGTCCCGACGGCGCCGATGACGCCGTTGATATTCGAGCCCGCTTCCCCGAAGACCAGCGCGGTATCCGCGCCATGGACGATCTGCGCATATCTACGCGCCAGGGTCGGGTCCCGCTGAGCAACTTTGTTCGCATTCAGCCGGCCCCCGGCGTCGACACCTTCGAGCGCATCGACGGCTTCCCGGTGGAGCGCATCCGCGCCAACGTTGCCCAGGGCGTACTTGCCGACCGCATGGTGGGGGAAATCCAGGCCTGGCTCGACACGCAGGAGTTCGATCAGCGCCTCGACATCCAGTTCCGCGGCGCCAACGAAGAGCAAGCCGATTCCCTGGCCTTCGTGCAGGTCGCCTTCCTTCTCTCTCTCCTGCTGATGTTCGTGCTGCTCGTGACGCAGTTCAACAGCTTCTACCAGAGCACGCTGATTCTGCTCGCGGTCATCATGTCCACAGCCGGCGTGTTGCTGGGCCTAGTCATAACCGGGAGCCCGTTCTCGGCGATTCTGACCGGTGTAGGGGTCGTGGCACTGGCGGGTATCGTCGTGAACAACAACATCGTCCTTATTGACACCTACAACTACGTACGCTCGGAGCACCCGCAGCTCAGCGAGGCCGAAGCCATCGTCCGCGCCGGCGCCCAGCGCCTGCGGCCGGTGATGCTCACTACCGTAACAACGGTCTTCGGTCTGCTGCCCCTGGCCTGCGACCTTTCCGTGGACATCATCAACCGCAGCATCACCGCCGGGGGTCAGATGTCGACGTTCTGGGGACCACTGTCCCAGGCCATTGTCTTTGGTCTGAGCTTTGCCACCATACTGACGCTGATTGCGACTCCGGCGCTCCTGGCCCTGCCCTCCAGTGTTCGTCAGCGGTTCGGTCACCGGGCGGTGGCGAGACCTGTCGAAGCGGCGACTGCCTGACGACAGACTTGTCACAGGCTCGGCGCCGCCCTTCTAGCTCCACTTCGTAGCTGGCCTCGGCAGGCCGGCACCGCTCTACTTGAGCTGCTCGCGTAGCTCAATCGACGCCTTCGTTCTTAGCGGCGCGCTCGACGGACGCTCAAGCAGAACGGCGCCGGCCCGCCAACCAGTGTCGACGTGTGGCAGTGACAAGACGAGTTATGACCTGCAAACCATGGCCTGGATACGGCAAGGACGAGGTGAGGCAGATGGCCGCATCCTTCGAGCTGCTCGCGTAGCTCCAGCGGGGCCTGAGCACTGTTTTAAGCACTCGACGGACGCACGAAGGCTACGGCCGCCTACCTCCCCTATTCCCTGCCACACCTTGGCCGTGTTCGTGAGCGCCACATCGAGACAGGTGGTGGCAGACCGGCGCCGCTCTGCTTGAGCGTCCGTCGAGTGCGCTGTAAAAAACGCGGGCGCCGATGGAGCTACGCGAGCAGCTCAAGTAGAGCGGTGCCGGGCTGCCGGCGCTAGCTACGAAGCCCGCGCCGATCCAAAGACTTCGAAGCTTTGTGAAAAAAAACCCTCTCAAGCTGTGGCTGGAGAGGGCCTCTAATCCGTGAAGGTCCGGGATCAGAACATGATTCGGACCCCAGCTTCGATACTCTGACCAGGCTGCGGCGCAAAATTCCGCAGGAAGGACGTGCTAAGACGAATCTCCTCGTCGGAGATGTTCTTCAGTTTCAGGAAAGCGAACAGCTCCGTGTCGCCGGCGAACTGGGTGTTGTAGTCGATACCGGCATCCCAGCGCGTGTAGCCGTCAGTCTCCGTTTCGAAATCACCCGGGTTGTCCTGGTCGGATGCATTCAGCACCCGGACGTACGCTCCGAGTGCTTCGGCGCGCCAGGACAGCTCACCGCCAATGCGCAGCGGTGGCAGGCGCGGAACGTCGCCGGCGGAGTCGAACTCTCCGATCGTCACGTCGCCGAATACGCCCAGTGCCAGGTCGCCTCCGCCGACGCTCGCCAGCTGGAAGCTGGACTGGAGTTCCACGCCGTAGAAATCAGCGTCATCCTGCTCGTAGGCGTATACCGGGGTTTCATCGACCTCGGTGCCCGTATTGAGCAGGAATATGTAGTCACTGAAGGTGTTGTAATACACGGTGAGCTCGGCGAAGGACCCGTTTGTGCTCTGCCAATTCAGCGAGAGGTCCGCATTCAGCGATACCTCGGTATCGAGATTGGGATCGCCGATTTCAATAATGCCCGTAGCCGCGTGGGTTACCAGGTCGTCACCGCTGTTGTTCAAGTTGGAGAACAGTTCCTCGGTGGACGGAGCGCGTTCCGCGCGGGAGAGGGACACGCCCAGGTTCCAGGCCGAGTCAATCGCGTAGAGGCCCGATCCCGACAGGCTGAAGCTCGTGAAATCCTCTTCGAAGCCCGTGATCGGGTCGCGTTCCACGTAGTCAGCGCGCGCGCCAACCTCAAACTGCCAGCTTTCGGTGTGGAAGTCCTGAACCACGAAAAGGCCCCACTCCGAGGAATCCGTCTCGGGTATGTAGGCTTCTTCCCCGACGGCCTCGAACTCATCGGCACGCCACTGGAATCCCAGTACCCCATGGTTTTCGCCTTCGCGTACCAGCTCTAAACGCCCTTCGTAGGTCTCCCGGCTGAATTGTGTGCCGATCTCGTCGCCTTCCAGCTCTACGTGCTCGTAGTCGGTGTAGGTAAGGAAGCCGCGAGCCACGTCGATCAGTCCCGGTGCGAGGTCGTGAATATGGAGCTGAGTGTCATAGCGCTCCTGCTCGAGGTCGATACGGATGATTTCCTCTTCCTCTTCTTCCCCGTGCTCCTCTTCCTCATGCTCTTCATCGTGCTCCTCCTCATGGCCGTGGTCATGAGCACCGGGAGGAATGCCGTAATTGGTCTCGAAGCTGTTGTAGGCAAAGCCGATGAAGTTGCGCTCACCGAAGTGGTAGCTGCCGCCGACGGTGAAGACGTCGACGTCGCCATCCGTATTGTCGATGAAGCCGTCTGTGTTCTCGACCTCTTCATCCTCGTGGTCGTGGTCCTCGTCGTGATCTTCTTCGTGGTCGTGGTCGCCTTCGAGGAGCTCTTCCTGCATCTCGACGGCTTCTTCATCGATAGCCAGACCGGGAATCTCGAGGTTCTCGAAGTCGCGGAACGTTCCACTGACGTGGAATGCGAAGTCGCCCGCACCGGCTTCGAGCTTGAACACCCCGGTATTCATTTCCGGGGCATCGTCGTAGCGGTACTCCACGGCGCCCTGCACGCCGTCAACGCGATTCCCGGGGATGCGATTGTCCAAGGTGTTGATGACACCGCCGATGGCGCCGCCGCCGTAAAGGAGCGTCGATGGTCCACGCAGCACCTCGACCGTTTCCGCGAGCATCGGCTCGATGCTCACGGCATGGTCCGGGCTCAGGCTGGACACATCGGCCGCTGCGATACCGTTGTTGAGATTGACGGTCCTGGGGCCGGCCTGCCCTCGAATCACCGGCCTGCCTACGCCGGGGCCAAAGGAGGAGTTGGAGATACCGGGCATGTCACCGAGCGTCTCACCCAACGTACTGGTGATGGAGCGCCGCAGTTCGGCACCCGTGAGCACAGTCACGGGTAGCGCTGTTTCCGCGGCCTTCTTATGAATAGGAACGGTGACGAGCACGTGCTCGACCTGCGACTCGGGTACCTGCGCCATCGCATGGCTGGCTGCGCCTACACAGACCGCTAGTAGTGTGCGCTTCATGACTGACTCCTAAGGGGTGGTATGTCCATTCACTACGGGGCTCTTCCCAACAGCTCCGGCCTCGTTACTTGATACATGGTAACGCTGCCGCATGGGGTAGCGGTGTAAATAATCACGTTGAAATGTGACCGGACTTAGATCGGTTTAGCGCCACGTGCCCGCGGGATGGAGCCGGAGCGTCTCGCGCCAGGACGTCAGGGTCGGTTTGGTATTCAGGGAGCAGTAAATATATCGAGCGCCAGGGCGGTCAGGGCGCGCCGGCCGGTTTCCAGGGTAGGGACGGGATCGGGAGCAAAAAACGGGGAATGCAGCGAAGGCAGATTCGCTTCACCACGCTCAGCCGCATCCCAGGTTTCCGTCGGGACCGTTCCCACGCGCACCATGAACGAGGGAATCTTCTCCGCGGTGCGGCCGTAACGCGCGAAGTCTTCGCCACCCATTTCCTTGGGTACCTCCACCACCGCATCCGCACCCAGTTCCTCACGCATCACCACAATGCCCCGCTCTACAAGTCCAGGATCGTTCCAAAGCGCCGGCGTGTACTCCTCGCGCACCGAGACTTCCGGAAGCCGGTCCTCGGGGAAGCCCATGGCCTCGGCCTGCTTGAGCGCAATGCGCTCGATCCCGGACAGCAGCCGTTCGCGGACTTCATCCGAGTAGGAGCGCACCGTGAGCTGGAGCTCGGCACGATCGGGGATGATGTTGTGCTTGGTACCGGCGTGCACGCTGCCCACGGTGACCACACCGGGCTCCACCGGGTGAATTTCCCGGGAAACCAGCGTCTGCAGATCCATGATGATCGCTGCGGCCAGAACGATTGGATCCTTCGCCGTATGTGGATAGGCACCGTGACCACCCACGCCGTGAAGGGTGATATCTACGGAATCGACGTTGGCCATCATCCAGCCCGACACGTAGCCCACCTGCCCGGCGGGGAGCGTGGCGATGGTGTGCAGGGACAGGTTCGCATCAGGCAGAGGAAAGCGCTCGAACAATCCATCGGCCAGCATCTCGCGGGCACCGGCACCGCGCTCCTCCGCCGGTTGCATAATCACGAGCAGGGTCCCGGACCACTCGTCGCGACGCTCCAGGAGCTCCAGCGCGGTCGAAAGCACGACGGTCATGTGAATATCGTGGCCACAGGCATGCATGACGGATACCTCCCGCCCATCCATCTCCGTCGCCCGCACGGTGCTCGCATAGGGCAGACCGGTCTGCTCCGCGACGGGGAGTGCATCCATGTCTGCCCGGAGCATCAGCGTCGGACCCGCGCCATTGCTGAACTGTGCGACCACGCCGTGGCCGCCGACACCGGTCGTTACCTCGAAGCCGCCCTCACGCAGGGAAGCAGCGAGAGTCGCGGCCGTTTTCTCTTCCTGAAACGACAGCTCCGGGGCGCGATGCAGGGCGATCTAGTAGCTCAGGGCATCAAAGGCTTGCGTCGTACAGGGTATAAAACCAAGGATAGATGCCATGAGAAGTGATCTGATGGATCGGTACATGCCATGGGGTCCGGGCGCAAAGACCCTATAATGCTAGCGCTTAGCGATTGTCGCCGATAGGGGATCGCAGCGAATCGTTCCCTGAACGCGGCTGAGTATCGCCGCGCCCGTCGAGTCAGCGCGCTAGCGATAAACCTGATCGGATTCGAACCGTGTCACGACAGGGCCGGTGTCACGCCATTCGATGAACAGCCGTTCCTCGGCCTTCATTTTCCCGACGTAGCCGTCCCAGTCGTAAGTCTCGGTCAGCTTGACGCGGGCTGTGCCAATGGAGCCCCGGAGTCGAATTGACTCGATGTGATAACTGACGGCGAGAGCCGCGTATCCTTCCAACTCGGCAGCCTGGTCTGCGCCGACATCGTTCGCCCGAAAGCTGAACTCGCTCCTACCGTAGTAGGCTCCGAAATCCATGCGGTAGTGAAACAGCGCGTCTTCCGCAAACACCTCGTACGCCCGATCCATCTCGTTCCGGGCGTATTGCTCGTAGTAGCGCAGCACAAGCTCTCGCAGGTGTTGCCCTTCATGACTCCCGTCTTCTGTGCCTTGCACCGTAGAAGGCGCGGATTCACCTGGGGTGTGGCCCCTAGCCTCACCTGCCTCGCCCGCCAGACCCGGCGAGCTGCCCACCCAGAACAGCAGCAACAGGAACATGACGACCGGAACCACCGCTCCTTGCGTCGCCGTCCTGGGATCTCCCGGCCTCCACTCCGGCGGCGCAATCCAGGAGTAGGTCGCATCTGTTGCCGAGGTCGATGCTTTCGAACGACGGAGCAGACGCACAAAGCCGTGGAACCACACGGTTAAGGGATTGTTGCTCTTGATCGGCTGTGTCAGACCATAGTGCACGGACTCCGTCTCCTCGGCGAAGGTGCCGAAAAGCCGATCCCAGAGAATGAAAATACCGCCGTAGTTCTTATCGAGGTAGGCCTCGTTTGAACCGTGGTGAACACGATGATGTGAAGGGGTATTGAAGATAGCCTCCACTGGGCGCGGAAGCTTACCGACAAGTTCTGTGTGGAGTACCGTCTGATAGAGCTGCACGAAGGCTTCGCAGGCGAAGATAACGATGGGGTCGAAGCCGGCAAAAGCCAGCGGCAGGTGAAAAAGCAGCGGCCAGACGCCATCCATGGGGCCGAAGCGGTACGCCACCGAAATATTGAAATGCGGCGAACTGTGGTGCACGGAATGCGTCGCCCATGCCATGCCGACCCGGTGCGAGAAGCGGTGTTCCCAGTAGTAGGCGAAGTCGCACAGAACGATTAGGGCAGCGACCGAAAGCGGTGTGACAGCAGTTTCTGTGACTGCAAAGTTCAGGTACACCCAGTAGAAGATCGAAATATATGCCGCGGCGAACAGGCCATAGGTCAGTACCAGAAACAGGCCAAAGGTCACAAAACTGGCGAACGCGTCGCCCAGAAGCTCACGAGATGCGCTGCGGCGCAGCGCAAGCCTCAGCATCTCCGCGGCAAACAAGAGCAGGAAAGCCGCTGCGCCCCAGGTCTCCGCCAGCCCCTCGAACTCCGCTACCGCCTGCGCCGACAGCGTCGTAGCTAGCCATTCCACTAGAGGGTCTCCAGGAGCCGCTTCGCGGCGAGCTTTGCTTCGTTGAAGATCGTCGTGGCGGGTGCCAATGCAGCAATGGAGTCGGCATTCAGATAAAGCGCCGCTATGCCCAGGGCGACCTGATTGATGGACTCGGTACTCGCCTGCGGATGCTCTAGGGCGAGTTCCGCAGCGATCTCTTCGACAATCCCCGCGTGCCATCGCAGGAGAATCGGCCGCAGGGCCGGGTGGTCATTCGCGGCGAACAAAAGTGCCTGATAAAGCTGAGCGTCCTGCGCGTTGGTGGCGTAGCGGTGATCGAACAGGTACTCCAGCAAGTAAGCGCATCTTTGCGACTCCGGCAGGTAGTGCCTCAGTTTGCGCCCCTCTTCCTGCGCTCGCGTTTCAAGTCTGTCAGTCAGGGCCTGCAATAAATCGTCGCGATTGCCCACGAAGTGATGCAGGAGCGGCCTCGCAAGGCCGGATTCGTCGGCCACGCTCTGGACAGTCGCGCCAGCGACGCCAACACGGGCGACGCAGCGGGTGTAGGCATCGATGATTTCCTCGCGCCGTTCCGCTTTCTTACTGGGTCTCGCCATGACGCCCACAGGTTAATTGACAGAAGCGTCAATTATTTCCTACCCCAGTTAATTGTCAAGACTGTAAATTAACTCCGCGCGGGTCGCGGGCAAATCGCCGAAAACGTGCAGCCATTTCCGGAGAACGATACCAAAGGACTATTTGCACAAGAGGGCAGCTTCGATAGTGTGAATCTATAGATGCGTCGACTCAGCAGCGGTATCGGGGGTGGTATGGACGCGAGTTACACTTTTCTTCCAGTTTCAGCCCGTGAATATCTTCATTGGCTGAAAGACGCTCATAGTTCCAACGACAACTGGCTTCGCTTCGAGCAAGCCATCGACGCATTGCAGGTCTATACCGGGGCCCGGGCAGAAGCGAACCTGTGCAAGACCAACAGGATGTCAGGCTCCGCTGCGGCTTCACTGTCGTCGGCCGCTGTCTCGACACCCGAACGGCGGGAGCTGTTCCTTGCGCTCGCCAGACAGATCGTGGCACAGGAAGAGCTCCGTCTCGCTATTGCGAGCTGCCGACAGCAATGCGAGGAAGAGACGCTCAGCAGTGACGCCGAGCGCTTTCTCGCGTGGCTGCAGGCTCGACTTCTCGAAGCCGAGACCGAGGTCCGGATGGCGAACCTGCTCACGGTTCACAAAGCAGAACCTGAGGTAAGCCTGGCTCCCTAGGAGGCCCGGTCACGAGGACTATTGCGCGCAGAACGACGCGCTACTTCCCATGATTTTCGGCACCAACCTCGTGGAGCGCGATATCACAGACCTCGATAAACCGCTGGTTAATTTGTTGCTGCGCTGGATAACCAGTCAATGGACCGTTCGCGGCGACGTTTAGCAATCGCGGTGAGCACGCGCAGGGCAGCGTTGCCGGGAAGGCAGCTCCGCAGGGGATTCGCCTTCACCCTACTCGTTGAAACGCTCACCGCCGTCTATCAGCTCGCCGGAAGGTTGCCAGTAGCGGTATTGCGGGTGCCATTCGGCCTCTCCCACACCCGCAAGTCCCAGCAGTCCCCAGGCCGCGCAATAGATATCACCGGGGCCAAAGAGACAGGAATTCTTGCGATAGATCCGGTCGCCATCGCGCTCGTAGACCACCGCACCCGGCATGTTCGACTGCTCCTCCATGAGCTGCTGCTCCTGGGCGTACTTCCCACCGCCGTGGGAAGCGAGCCTGAAGGCCCAGCCTCGGGAGTTCGCGAACTGGCGCTGGGTTCCCGGATCGTCCTTCGATACCAGCACCACGGCGATAGCTGATTCCAGGTGCGGCAGAAGGCCGTTGAACCCGTCCGCCCAGAGCGTGCAATAGCGACAGCCCTGCCCCATGTTGTGGATGAGCAGGAGCTTGTCCTTATCGGCAAAAAGATCAAGCAGCGATACTTCACCGGCCTGCGTCACAAAACTGTAGTTGCCAACCTCGTCTCCGCGACGCTCTTTTCGAAGCTCGTTCAGCTTCATGATCTTGTGCATGATTTCGGTTTCGAGTTCTTGAATTTCATCGCTCATACGCGGGCTCCCCGGAGGCTCAAAGCCCCTCGTCTGCTTACTCCGACTGAACACGCGGAGTCGGTGATCACCAGATGTAGTTGCCACAGTGTCGCCCGTCAACTGCGCCGCGCGCGGCGGCGCGGTGAAAAACCCGACCTGTAGCCTGATGCGGCGCACGAGCACGGGAAACATGGCATTGCAGGCCGGCAGGCTGGCACGATGGTCCCTATACCGTCACGCTATGCAACGTCGAATTCAGGAAACCATGCGCCCGCACGGCTATTCGCAGAAGGCAGCGCGACAAAAAGAACTGCCTGTCTTCTATTACCACTCCCATTTCCTGGAAATGCTGGAGTTTGTCCGTACCCAGTACGCGCACGTACTCGACGACTCACGGCACAGCTTTGCGCAGGACTTCATGGTCCTTGGCTTTCCGGCCCAGTGCCTCTACGTCCGCCTGGTCAACCGCCGGGGTGCGCTCTTCCACAGGCGGCGCCTGCGTTACCCCGAGATCAGCGACATTGACGCCGCGTTTGATGAACTCGCTTGCCGTGGTTTCTTGCAGGCACCGGGCGTCGAGCACGTCGACGAAATGCTCCAGCTCATGACACGTTCGCAGCTGATACGCGCTGCCCGGCCCCACGCCTCATGGCTGAAGAGCGCTATGAAGAAAGCGGAGATGGTGAATGTGCTAAGGCAGCGCGCATCGCCGGACGAGCTGTTCCAGTGGCTTCCCTCGGATCAGGTGGTGGTGCAGGGGCGGATCGAAGAAGCGCGCTTCCTACTATTTCTTTTTTTCGGTCGTATCCAGGACGGCCTGTCCCAGTTCACCATGCGCGACCTGGGCCTGGTCCGCACCCAGGATGCGGGAGAGCTCTACGAGGCTCGCTTCGCCGACCTCGAAGAGGCTGTCCACGCCTACTTTTTCGCCAGCAGACTGCATGATCTGCGACGGAACAGCGAGGTCGGTGCTGCACTGGCCGCAGTCGTCGACGACTGGCCAAGGCCGCAATGCAGCTTTGCCGCTGACCTGCGCGACGAGCTTGCCCTTGAGCTGGGTCGCGCGATGGAGGGCAACCCGAGCTTGGCGCTGAGCGTCTACGCGCAGGGCGAATCAGCGCAGTGTTCGGAACGGGTGATTCGCGTTCTTCTCGCAAGTGGCCGCAAGGAAGAAGCCCGCGCCTATCTCGAACGCTGCATCGCGGATCCCGCCTCCGATGAGGAAGCCCTGCTGGCAGGCGACATCTACGCCCGAAAATTTGGCAAGAAGCGCACCTCGGATCTAACCGATCGCCTGCGCGCAGCTCAGGTCCTTGAGATAGACGAGGCGCACACCGGAGCACCAGAGCGGGCCGCCGTGCTCTGGTTCCGTGAGCGGGGCCAGCAGGCTTTCCGGGTCGAGAACAGTATCTGGCGCACGCTGTTTGGCCTCCTGTTCTGGGACCTGCTCTACAGCGGCTCAGCATCACACCTGCATTCCCCCTTCGAACGACTTCCCTCATCCCTCATCGAGCGACGATTCGCCACGGACTTTGCGCAGGCCATTGCCGAGCGGCTTTCGCTGCTCGACGATCGAAAGGCACTCAAGCGGCAACTGCTGCGGGTATGCGTGGCGCATTTCGGCGATGCAAACGGAATCTTTCGCTGGCGCCAGCCGATCCTTGATGCCGTATACGCACTGATCGACGTCGCGCCCGCCGAGTCCATGCGCAGCATCCTGCAGCATTTTTGCGAGGATTATGCCGGCGCACGGCACGGCTACCCGGACCTCATGGTAATCGACGACGCCGGCGTGCGCTTCGTGGAGATCAAGACCGAAGGCGACCAGCTGCGGCGCAACCAATTGCTCCGCCTTGAGCAGCTACATCGGGCGGGCTTTCGCGCGGACGTCGCTCTCGTTCGCTGGGTACTGCATCCGGCCCAGGCCTACGTTGTGGTGGATGTGGAGACGACCGGTGGTCGAGGTGAGCAGCACCGCGTTACTGAGATCGGCGCGGTGAAGCTCATCGACGGCGAAACAGTCGGTCGCTTCCAGACGCTGCTCAACCCGCAGCGCACCATTCCCCCGGGCATCACGCGCCTCACCGGCATCACCCCGGACATGGTCGCGGATGCACCGATCTTCGCCGACGTGGCCGACGCCTTCGCGAACTTCCTCGAAGGAGCCATCTTTGTCGCCCATAACGTGGATTTCGATTACCGCTTTATTGGTCAGGAATTCCGTCGTCTGGGCCGCCCCTTCAAGATGCCCAAGCTCTGCACCTGCGCCTCGATGCGCAAGCTCTATCCCGGTCATAAATCCTACAGCCTGGCCGCCCTGACGGCGGCCTACGATATCCCCTTGGACACTCACCACCGCGCGCTTTGCGACGCAGAGGCGGCGGCTCACCTGCTGCTCATGATCAACGAGAAGCGCCTGGAGGCCCTGGACTCCCCGGTGTCGACCGCCCGGACACCCGCTCCTTCGCCCGCTGCTCATCGCGCTTGACTCCTTCCGGCAGTGCCAGGCTGGGCGTATCCAGACGCGGTGCCGCCGGAGCAAACCAGCTGAGAATCGCTCGCTGCGGATAGCGCCGCACTGTCTCACCCGTGGCACGGTTGACCCAGACCGCGTCGAACGTACCCTGGGTGGTCATCAACCCGCGCCACATGACGGCCGGGTCATCAAACAGGGCCTGGTCGATGTCGAGGTACTGGCGCTGGGCGATGTGCTCCGGCAATTGGGCGGCAACGTCCGATTCATTGACGATCGACAGAAAAACCGGGGAAACCAGGTGCTCTACGGCGATCCTGTTTCCGTTTCTTTCGGCACGGAATCCCCAGGCGACCTGGATGGGTAGCCCCGCACGGACAGCGGCAAACAGCGCCTGCTTCGAGCCCGCCAGGGCCCTGCCATCCGTGTCGTTGCGATAGAGGAGTACCCACGGACGCTGTGTGGCCGTCCCCGAGCACCAGCTGATGCGCGCCTTCAGGCCCTCGGGAAACGCCGAGCCATCACTGTAGCGACCCTCCAGAACGCCGTTACTGCCAAGGGAGCCGCGCCACTCGGCATAGGGTTCGCGCAGCCTGATGTCTTGCTCTTCACGTCTCGGACTCTGCGTGTGTACTGCATTTACCTGGGTGAATACCTCGCCCTGCCAGACGGACAAGTAGGCCGCGTCGGCCCAGTGCGTGAGATCACCCTCTCCGTCGCCATCGAAATCGATTTCCCAGCCCACGCGAATGGACTCCCCGCGGTTCACGGATTCGATCAGCGCATCTTTTGCACCATGGGTAGGCGCTCCGTCAAAGCCGGTGGCGAAGATCAGACCGGGACACTCAGGCTGGGCCCTGGCGATCGATGGGGCCCCCAGGACTGTCGCAAGGAACGGTGCTAGCAGCACCGGTATCATCATGAGCCTCGTCACAATCTGCCTCTTCACTGGATTAATGGTTTGACTGGATCAACTTGCGAAACAAGCCGCGAGGCGCAACGCGGACGTCAGGCCGACACATCTACCCTTTCACAATCGCTTCGAGCTTCGACCTGGTCACTTCGCTTTTTTGCCCCACAAATACCGCGTGGAGCGTCTGCAGCTGCTCGCTGCCCGGCGCCTGAAACGTTACGGCGACGGCGACCTCGTCCGACTCCTGGAATGGCAGTCTGTCACCGAGCGCAACATCGTGGCGACCGCTGAGCGCATGTTCCAACCAGGGCTCAAAGGCGATGCGTAGGGGGAGTTCGTCGCGGGAGTGGAGAGTCAGCTTTGGTCGGCGCCCAATACGCATGGTTATCTCGTGCAGCTCGCAGACCTCCTCGGTCTGCCCGTAGTAAGACGTCATCACATGCAGGGTATACGGTCCGCTCAACGACCCCCTCGAATCGGTAAACACCGAGCCCGCAGCCCGGGTCTGGGTGACCTCTCCGCTGATGACGGCGCGGATGCGAAAGGGCTCGACGGCGACACTGGGCGCAGGCTCAGTCTGATCTGCGGACAACAGGACATACTTTTCTATCTCGTGTGTGTGTCGTCCGCAGCCCGACAGTCCGCCGAGAAGCAGCGTGGCGACTAGCCATAAGGGAACTCGTTTCACGACAATGGAGGTGTCTGCCCGATGAGCGACCGGGCACCAGTATAGGTCAGCGGTGTCATTACTCGAGTGAAAAAGCGACTCCGGGGGATGAAACCGTGAACGCGCCGCGTCCGCTCTTTGCATCCCCCGGTCTGGCTCCCGCTCTGATTGGTGTGGCCGATCGAAAAAATCAGGGCGGGCCATAGCGAGCCGAGCTAAGGGGCGGCTCCCGGACCACGTTCAAAGAGGATAGCCATGGCCAATCAAGCGACTGCATGGATCATCAGCACCGCGCTGCTAGTCTGGGGAATCGCCTACCTGTGGCTTGTCGGCTTCGCATTCGTTTTCGCCACCCCCGAGCACTGGGCGAGGCTCGTCGACGAGGGGAAAATCAGACCGGAGTACGTGGAGTACATCGTCGCGATTCCAAAGTGGGTGGTGGTTGCAAGCGCAGCGACCGCGGTGACGCGGTTCGGTGGGGGCGTAGCGCTTTTTCTCAGTCCCGGCTGGGCGTTTTACCTCTACACCCTGTCATTCTTGCTTACGCTAGTGATAATGTTCCGCGCTTTCTTTTTCGCCGGCGTGGCCAGCGTGATTCCAAGTTCGCAGATTGCCGTCGAGGCACTCTTTCTTTTTCTCAGTGCCTTTGCGGTATTTTTTGCGTTCTTTCTGAGTCGCTAGGGGGGGGATGAGGCTCAACAGCTCAACAGCCCACCAGGCTAGGGCCGGAACGTCTTGCCGGTTGTTCGAGAGCCCATGGCCCGACATTCGCGCGCTAACAGCGTGGTAACAGCGCGTTAAAAGAGCGGGATTAGCACGGCAATAACGCGGTATGAGCCCGGTTGTAGCCCAGCTGTCACTGAGTTACTGCCTGTTTTTAGCCCGGCAAATACGTGGGCGCAGCGCCCGCCAAATGTTGACTCCGAATTCTCATGACCGATTCATCACAAAGCGAAGCAGAACTGCGAGCCGGCGTCGTTGCCGGACTCGCAGCCTACGTGTTCTGGGGCGTGTTCCCGGTTTACTTGAAGCTGATCGATACGGTACCGCCCACCGAAGTCCTTCTTCATCGCATTGTCTGGTCCATCCCGGTTGGAGCGGCGATCCTGAGTATCCGCAGCCAATGGCGTGAACTCTTTGAAGCCCTTCGCCGCCCGCGCGTGCTGGCCTGGCTGACGCTCTCCGCGTTGGTGATTTCAGGCAACTGGTTTGTCTATATCTGGGCCGTGATCAACGACCGCATCTTTGAGACCAGCCTCGGTTACTACATCAACCCGTTGATCTACGTTCTTGCCGGCGTTGTTTTTTTTCGCGAGCGGCTGCGGCGCGCTCAGCTGGCCGCGCTGGCGTTTGCGACGATCGGCGTTCTGATCCTGACGGTACAGGGCGGCAGCCTGCCCTGGGTATCACTTTCCCTTGCCGTACTGTTTACGGCCTACGGCGTCATCCGAAAGCAGGTAGCCATTGGCGCCATGCCGGGCCTGTTCGCCGAAACCACCCTGCTCTTTCCCATGGCCTTCGCCGGCCTGGTGTGGCTTATGCTGGATCAGCAGGCATACTTCCCAGCGCAGGATTCGGCAACCAACGCCTTGCTCTTGCTCGCGGGCCCGGTCACCGTGGTACCGCTCCTGTTCTTTGCGGTCGCGGCGCGACGCCTTTCCCTGACCACCGTGGGTTTCATGCAGTTCCTGGCTCCCACGCTGCAGTTCATGACCGGCTTGTACTACGGTGAGCAACTCACGGCGGCGCACCTTGTGTGCTTTGCGTTCATCTGGCTCGCCGTGGCTTTGTTCAGCTACGACGCGATCCTCGCGGGACGCAGGCAGAGACGGGCCTTGGAGACCGCCTGAACCCGCGCCAGATCATGATTCGTCCGCCAGGCGCGCCTTCGATTCGTTGGCCGCGGCACCGAAGATTCCCTTGGCCATCAGCGATGTTTCCGTCGCCCGACGCTGCTTGAAAACCTCGCCGCGAATCTCGTGTACCGCGCGGTCGTCCGGCGCGGCGAGGGCTGCCAGTTCGACAAGGTGGCAGGCCAGACGCGGGTCTTCCTCCTTTAACACTGCCGCGCGTTGCGCCAGGACCAACGCTCCACCGCACAGATCGGCGAGCTCACCGGCCAGACGATTCTCAGGCGACGGCTTCAGGTTGGCCGGATTTCCATCGTACCAACCGCCGTAGAGACGCCAGATATTCTGCACCACAAACTCGGGCTCATCGTAAGTCGGCGCAAGCCAGGGTTTGTCCAGCGTGCCCGGCGGAAGTTCCACGCTGTGGACAATATCGTTCAGCCTGGCTCCCTCGTTCATCAGGCGCAGCGTCTGTTCCACGAGGGACTCCAGGGCCGATGCCACATCGTCCAGTACCATGGCGATGCGCTCCCGGCCGATAATCGGCAGACCGTGAGCGGGGAGGAACAGCTCAGCGCCCTTCTTCGCCATATCACGCATCGCCGCCGCCCACTCCCGGGGATAGCGCTGCGCCTTCTGCGGATTCCCTGCATTGGGAAACGCCCAGATGAAGAAATCTCCGGCACAGATTGCCTTATAGGCTGGGATCCAGGCCCAGGTGTGGTCGTCTGTCTCGCCGCGGGCGTGGTGCAGTTCGAAATCCACGCCGCCCACGTCGAAGGCAAATGAATCCGCGTAGGTGGTGTCGGGACTGGGCGTGGCCACCGGGAGAAACTGCGACTCGCCCGCAAGATCGTAGCCACGTCGGCGGAACTGCCCGAACTGCCGCTCATTGATCACCTTGTTATAGCCATTGGTGAAGCGATAGCGTTCGAAGCGCTTCGCAACGTTTTCATGTCCCACGATACGCGGCGGCTCGTCGCCTGAAACAAACGCCCCACAGCCGCCTACATGGTCGATGTGACCGTGGGTGAAGACCACGGTGTGAAACCTGTCCTTGCGCCAACCGCGGACCGCTTCGACACAAAGAGCACCGCCCTGCTCGTTGGACGTATCGAAAGTAACGAGACCGTCATCCGTCGCAAAGACAATGCAATGCGAAAACGCCTCCACCATCGCGAGGTTGTCGTAAAGTCCCGATAGCTCGTGGTTGATCCGGTTCAACGGTCCAGCTCGCTCGAGCTCGATGTTCCCGTCGATGACGTCGCTGGAAAGGCGTAGAAGGTCTGCCATGTATTGCCATCCTGGCCGTGCGGCCGCTTATTCGCTTTGTTCTTCGGCGCTGTCGCATCGCTGCTGTCTGGTACCAGTCTAGCGTCGGCGCCACCGCAGTACAGCCACGACGGATCCGGAACGCAGGGCGATAGAACGGCGCGATCCCGCGGGTCGCGCCCCGGCGTGAACTTGCACGCAGACGCATTGACTAAGGTGTTAGGCTTTCGAAAACCTACGACAGGCGACACCATGAACCACTCATACCCCGGAACACGCGTTGCATTGATCGCTTTACTGGCCCTTGTGCTCCAGGCCTGCAGCCAGGATGAAGCACGCGTGGCCTCTTCCGCTGACGCTGACCACGCGGCGCCGCTCTGGACCGGTACCGAGCTTCTCGATGGGGAGACGGTGGAATTTCCGGCGGTGCTGGGAGAGAAACCGGCGGTCATGGTGTTCTGGGCTACCTGGTGCCCCTACTGCAAGGCGTTCATGCCTTACACCCGTGAGATCCAGAAAGACTATGCCGACCACGGCGTGCAGATCATCACCTTCAATGCCAAGGAGCGCGGCAAAGGCGATCCCCGGGCCTACGTCGAGAGCCTGAACTTCCCCATGGTCACCATCGCGGACGCCGACCCCATCGCCGAGCAGTACGGTGTGGACTTCATCCCCGGTCTCATGGTGGTCGATGGGCGGGGAGAGGTGGTGTACCGCCGCGGATGGACCGAGCTTCCCGCCGGGCAGAAGGTAGCCCAGCAGTGGGACTCAGAAGTTCGCAGCGCCCTGGACGAGACGCTGGGCCTCGGTTCTACCAGCGCTCCCTGAGCTGTACTGATGGAGCCGCTTCCCCGGGGCCGCTACCGACACTACAAGGGTGGCGAGTATGACGTCTACGGTGTCGCCCGCCATTCCGAGAGTGACGAACGCTTCGTGGTCTACCGACCCTGCTACGGCGAACGCGAGCTGTGGGTCCGGCCCTTGAGCATGTTTCTTGAGTCGGTGGACCTCGACGGCGCAGCCACACCACGCTTCGCATTGATCGCCGAAGACGCCGCCGGTCTCGCGACCGGCACCCCAGAGCAAGGGGCCGGGAAACCGCTCAACGACGATTGATCGCGCTGCCAGCGTCGCGGCGCTTCCCGTACAATCCAGCGCCAGACCTCGATGGGACAGCAGGGCGCTCTTGAGCGACACAGATCAATCAGCAAGCGGCTCCGGGGCGGGGAATCGCAGCGGAGCCGATGACGGCCTGAAAACCTACCTGCGCCTCCTTGGCTACGTCCGCCCGCTGTGGCCGGCGTTTCTGGTCAGTATGCTGGGTTTTGCACTCTACGCCGTGACGCAGGCGGCCTTCGCAGGCCTGATGCAATATCTCCCCGCCGCCATGGACAGCGGCGGTGAGAGCGGCGCATTGGGTTCCGCCCTGAGCGACACGGATATGGCCGCCGACCTGGCCGCCTGGGAACAGCGCCTTGGTCTGAACAGCCCGGACGGCGTGCGCGACTTTCTTCCCCTCGCACTCATTGCCATAGTCTCGCTGCGCGGCCTGGGCTCTTACCTTGGCAGCTACTACATCACCTATGTGGCGCGTTGCGTCGTGAACGAGCTGCGGCTCGGCGTCTTCGCCCACATAAACCGGCTCCCAGTCGCCTATTTATCGCAGCGGAACTCCGCCGAACTGCTGTCGCTGATCAACTTCAATATAGAGCAGGTGGCATCAGCGGCCTCGACAGCAATCAAGGTGATCGTGCGCGAAGGGCTCACGGTGGTAGCGCTGCTCGCCTATATCTTTTACCTGAACTGGAAGCTGTCGCTGCTGTTCCTCGTCGTGGCACCGCTCATCGGCGGCATCATCAGCATCACGGCAAAACTGTTCAAAAGGTACAGCCGCCGCATCCAGGACTCGATGGGCGACATCACGCGGGTGGCGGCGGAGGCGATCCGCGGCTTTGCCGTGGTCCGGGGCTACGGTGGGGAGCAGGCCGAGAACGCCCGCTTTCGCGAGCGTAGCAATTACACGCTGCGTCAGGATCTCAAGCTCGCGCGGGTCAACGAAATCAGCACCCCCATCATCCAGTGGCTGACCTATGCCTCCCTCGCGGGCCTATTCTGGTTCGGCCTCGATCCTGCGTTTCGCGGCGACATGGGTACCGGCGACTTTCTCGCCTACATTACCGCCGCCAGCCTCGTCGCCAAGCCGTTGCGCCAACTCACCCAGGTGAACGCGCGCATTCAACGCGGTCTTGCCGCAGCCGAGAGTGTCTTCGCGGTCCTCGATGAGGCACCGGAGCGGGACAGCGGTAAACCGCCGCCGCAGCCGCTCCGCGGCGCCTACACGCTGCATGATCTCGAATTTCGCTACCCCGGGGCGACGGAGGATGCGCTGCATGGCATCAATCTGGAAATAGCGCCCGGCGAGACGCTGGCGTTGGTGGGTCGCTCGGGGTCGGGCAAGACTACCCTGGCCAACCTGCTGGCAGGCCTCCTGCCGGCCAAAGCCCACACTCTTACGATCGATGGCGAGCCCCTGGCCGATCTCCAGCTCGGCGCCTTGCGTCGCCAGATCGCCTACGTGAGCCAACACACCACCTTGTTTGAGGCCAGCGTGCGCGACAATATCGCCTATGGCGACCTTGCCGGCGCCACCGACGCAGAAATCGAGGCGGCCCTTTCCGCCGCGAACGCTCTCTCATTTGTTCGCGCGCTGCCCGAGGGACTCGACGCGCGTCTGCGCGAAGGGGGCGAAGACTTCTCCGGAGGCCAGCGCCAACGCCTCGCCCTCGCCCGGGCATTTCTCAAGAATGCTCCCGTCCTGATTCTTGACGAGGCGACCTCGGCCCAGGATGCGGAAAGCGAAGGACTCATTCAGCAGGCACTGGAGCGTATTCTCGCCGGCCGCACCGCTATTCTGATCGCGCACCGACTTAGCACCGTCGAACGCGCCGATCGCATTGCCGTGCTCGATGCCGGAACGATCGTGGAACTTGGATCGCACCGCGAACTCCTGGAGCGCAACGAACTTTATGCCCAGCTGTATCGCCAACAGCTCGAGGGGTGACCTGTGAACAGCCCTGCTCTGGATCCCGCGCGAGGACCGCTCAAGGTGCTGCAGGTGTTGCCCTCGCTGGACAGCGGCGGTGTGGAACGCGGCACGCTGGAGCTCGCTCGAGCGCTCGCGGGCGCGGGTCATGAATCGCACGTCCTGTCCGGCGGTGGGCGTCTCGTATCGCGGCTCGAGAAGCAGGGTTCAACGCACCATCAATGGTCCCTGGGAAAGAAATCCCCGGTCACGCTCCTCAAGATCTGGCGCCTCCGGCGCTGGCTCGAAACCCAGGAGTTCGACATTCTCCACCTGCGCTCGCGCATGCCCGCCTGGGTGTGCTGGCTCGCCTGGCGTGGCATGGATTCGCGCACCCGACCACGGCTGGTAACCACCGTTCACGGCCTGCATTCGGTCAATCGCTACAGTGAGATCGTGACCTGCGGCGAGCGCGTTATTGTCGTCTCCGAGGCCGTGCGCAACTACGTACTGACCAACTACCCGGACTGCGATCCCGCCAAGCTGCGCCTGGTGTACCGGGGCATCAATCCCCTGGAGTTTCCCCGCGAGCATCGCCCGCATCCGAACTGGGCCGAAGACTGGTATCGGCAGTTTCCGCAATTGCTCGACAAGCGGGTGCTGACCATGGCGGGGCGGCTCACGCGGCTAAAGGGGCACCACGATTTCTTTGATGTGGTGCTCCGGCTGCGCGAGCGCGGTTTCGATGTCCACGGCCTCATCGTGGGTGGTGAGGACCCGAAGCGCATCGCCTACGCCCGGGAGCTGTATCAGCGAGCGGGCGCCGAGGACCTTGCCGCGCACATCAGCTTCGCGGGGCATCGCTCAGACCTTCGAGACATCTATGCGGTCTCCGACGTCGTTCTATCGCTGTCGACCCAGCCCGAGTCCTTCGGGCGCACCGTCCTTGAGCCGCTGAGTGAAGGTCGTCCCGTTGTCGGCTATGCCCACGGCGGTGTCGCCGAAATACTCGAAGCCCTTTACGGCGCCGGCGCTGTGCCCCTGCGCGACGTCGACGCCGCGGCGGATCGCATTGAGGCAATTCTCCGCGGACAGATTGCACCACCGCGGCGCAATGATCGATTTCTCCTGGACAACATGGTTAACAGCACCATGGCGGTGTACCGTGAGCTGCTAGGCTCTCCGCGGGAAGGCATCGTGTCTGATCCCGAAACGGACGGAGATTCATCCGCCCCAGCTACGAAGGACCGCACCGCATGATGCTAAGCCTGTCCACCTGGTGCGACGTCGAGGCCTACCTCGAGCGCAGTCGCACCATCCTGCTACCCATCGGTTCCATGGAGCAGCACGGACCCACGGGCCTCATCGGCACTGACGCCCTGTGCCCCCAGGTCATCGCCGAGGCCGCCGCCGCGGACGTAGACGACATTCTCATTGGACCCACATTCAGTGTGGGCTGCGCTCAGCATCACCTGGGATTTCCCGGCAGTATCACTCTGCGCCCGTCGACCATGATTGCAGCGATGCAGGATTGGTGCGCCTCACTGCGACGGCACGGCTTTGAGCGCCTGTACTGGCTGAACGGGCACGGCGGCAATGTGGCCACGATTTCGGCGGCCTTTGCCGAGGTGTACGCCGAGCGCAGTCTCAGCGGCCCGAGTTCTTCACTTGCTCCCCTTACCATGCGTCAGCGCAACTGGTGGGAGCTGGCCGGGGTGATGGCGACCTGCCAACGCCTGCATCCGACCCACGACGGCGCGCACGCCACGGCATCAGAAGTGGCGGTCACCTACGCAGCCTACCCCGACCAGCAGCGCAACGTGCCGCTGGAGCCTCGGGTCGCTCCGAGCGGAGCCTTTACCGATGCGGAAGACTACCGGGGCCGCTTCCCCGACGGTCGCATCGGCTCGGACCCTTCGCAGGCGACGGTGGAAGCGGGACAGGAGATTATCGAGGCCGCGGCCAGAGCCCTGCGCGAGGACTACCGGCGCTTCGCCGCGGGAAGCTGAGGCAAGACAGGCTGGTCTGTCTTCAGCGTCTGAAGGGCCGTTCGCCACTCTCGACCGTTGTTTTCTCCGTGCAGGCTTTCATATCGCTTTGAGGGCCTGGTCCAGGTCCGCAATCAGATCGTCCGTGTGTTCGAGGCCGATGTGAAGCCTGAGCAGTGCCTCATCCTCGTCCAGGGCCAGGGCGCGAACGTCCCGCCTGGGTGACATCGGCAGACAGAGGCTTTCGAAACCTCCCCAGGAAAAGCCGATACCAAACAGCTCCAGGGCGTCCACAAAGCGCGCCATCCCCGCTTCGTCATCCACTGCAAGCACTACGCCGAAGAGTCCGGACGCCCCCTCGAAGTCGCGTACAAACAGTTCGTGCCCCGGGCAGGAAGGCCAGGCGGGATGCAGCAGGCGCCGCAGCCGCGGCTGCTTCTCGAGCCAGCTGGCAACTTCGCGAGCGCTGCGCTCGTGCACCGGCAGACGGGCGCTCAGGCTGCGCAATCCGCGCAGCGCCAGCATGGCATCGTCCGGAGCAAGATGAGACCCGGTACCCAGGGTATAGAGCCGCAGCTTTTTGAGGAGGTCGGGATTGCGCGTGGTTGTAACGCCGAACAGGCAGTCGGCGTGACCATTCAGGTATTTCGTCCCCGACTGCATCGCCAGATCCACGCCATAGTCCAGCGGATTGAACAACAGCGGCGTCGCCCAGGTGTTGTCAATTACCGTGAGCAGGCCGCGCCGCCCCGCGGCGTCCACAATGGCGGGAACGTCCTGAACCTCGAAGGTCCCGGAACCCGGGGACTCCATAAACACCAGCCGTGTTTTCGGCGTGAACAGGCTTTCGATCCCGGCGCCCAGCATCGGGTCGTAGAACCTTGTGTGGACACCGCGCTCCGCGAGCGGACCGTGGCAGAACCTCCGGGTCGGACCGTACACGCTGTCGACCATGAGCAGTTCATCGCCGGGCACGAGAAAGGCGCTGAGAATGTCGGTGATGGAGGCGACACCAGAAGGTGTCAGCACGGCACCAACGGCGCCATCCAGGGCACACACGGCATCTTCAAGCGCCTGCGTGGTCGGTGTTCCCATGCGGCCGTAGTAGAGTTCGCGTCCTGAGCGCGCCGTTGCTTCCCGTGCGCGCAGTTCTTCATAGTCCCGAAACAGCACGGTAGACGCGTGATAGACGGGCGCGGAAACCACGCGAGGATCGCTGCGCCCCGCGCTTACAAGGCGGGTCTCGACCCGCCGCGGCTCGTCGCTGCTGGCGTCTTCTGTCATGAGCTTTGTGCAGCCTCGCTGCCTACGCGGGTTGTCATTAACGAAACCTCACCGGGCCCTTTAGTCACGTGCATTGTTGCTGTTGAGTTCACTATGCACCAATGCCCAGACGTAGAATAAGCCCGCCCGACTCGAACTTATAACAATCAGGAAATGTCCATGCAGTACATCAACCCCACCCGCGAAGCCTTTGACGCCTTCAAAGCCCTGCCCCGCGACACGCCGGTCCTCATGCTCAATCTGATCCGCCTCCGCGATAACGCCGAGTATGAAGACGGGGAGCGGTGTTCCGGCGAAGAAGCCTATCGACGCTACGGAGAAATGTCCGGTCCGATCTTTCGCAAGCTTGGCGGCGAGATCATCTGGCGCGGACACCAGGAGTGCATGCTCACGGGACCCGATGACAAGAACTGGCATATCGCTTTCGTGGCCCGCTACCCCTCGGCAAGTGCCTTCCTCGCCATGGTGACCGATCCCGCTTACCAGGCGATCGTCCACCACCGCACGGCCGCGGTGGAGGACAGCCGGCTCATCCGCTTCGGCGAAGACGCTATCGGCGAAGGCTTCGCCGGCTGAGCCGGAACTGCTCAGCCGCCGATCGGGGATCCCGGAGGAACGCGCATGGGCGTCGTTTCAGTCACGCCCGATCGCCCCTCCAGGGCCTGCTCTGTGAGCCACAGTTCGTAACGATAGAGATTGCGGTACGCGGGACTGGCGCCCTTGCGTCCTTCAAAGAGCCGCTGCGCGCGCAGCAGGGCGGCCTGGGCCGCGGCCCGCACTTCGGGGGCAGCATTGGCATCGCCGTGCAGTTGCCGGAAGTGCTGCATGAGCAGGCCGACACTACGTCTGTCCACGCCCGCAGGCATGCCCTCGTACTCCGGAACGAGAAGTCGCTCCTCGAGGCTCAGGAACAGAGAGTCCACGGAGATTTGTTCGCTGTCGAGGCTGTGCTGGAGCGCGAGTCGAGCGAGTCGCTCGGGATGCAGGAGCGCCTGCAGGCTGTGAGATGCGGAGGCCTCAGCGAGGCTTAGGGGATCGAACTGGGCGCCGGTGCGGGCCGGCGCGCTCTCCCGGTGGCGCCGGTAGCCGTAGGCCTTGGGCGGAATCGTCTCCAGCAGCGCCGGCGACAGGGTCAGCACTTGGGGATCCAGGGTATCCAGGAGAGCATCCACCGCCTGTCGCTGACGGGGCGCTTCCACCGCAAGCGCGGCCGGCCCCTCATCATCGTCACGCAGCGCGTAGCGGTAGCTCACCCCACCCACCAGCTTGGCCACCGCTTCGACCTGGTAGCGATGGAACATGTAAACGGGAACGATCGCCTCCTGGAGGTCGGACAGCGGCGCGGCGAGAGGAATACTCGACGCACCGAAGCGCCGCAGAGCGGCCTCTCGAAGCGCGAGCACGCGCCTCAACTCGGCAATGGGATCCCCTCCGTTGTCCCAGAGGTGGGAACGCGGGTGGAAGTCGCCGATGTCGCGGGAGTCGGGGTCCGAGATAAACTCGAATCCCTCCCGGCGATTCTCTTCGAGCAGCTCCGCAAGCCCCGGCTCCTCGTCCCGAGCGTCGGCAAACTGCCGGTAGCCGTAGCGGATGGCGCGCTTGTCCCACTCGCCGATGCCTGTGGCGTAGGCCCCCTCGAGGCTCACCCTGCCCTCCTCGTCCAATGCCAATTGGGGATGCGGGTAATCCATGACCGAAGCGCGGTCCCGCGTGCTGGCCGCGAAGTTATGCGCCAGGCCCAGGGTGTGCCCGACCTCATGCGCCGACAGTTGGCGAATACGCGCCAGCGCCATCTCAACCGCCTCGCGGTCATCTCCGCCCTCAGTAAAGGGAGAAGTCATTCCCCGCGCGATCAGCAGATCCTGTCGGACACGCAGCGAACCCAGGGTAACCACGCCCTTGAGGATCTCGCCGGAACGCGGGTCGACCACGCTGCTGCCATAGGACCAGCCGCGGGTTGAGCGATGCACCCACTGGATGATGTTGTAGCGCACATCCATGGGATCGATGCCGTCAGGCAGGAGCTCTACGCGAAACGCGTCGCGAAATCCCGCCGCCGTGAAGGCCTCGCTCCACCAGCTCGCGCCTTCCAGCAACGCGGAGCGCACGGGCTCCGGCGTGCCCGCATCCAGGTAGTACACGATGGGGTCGACCACGTCCCCAAGCGGAGCATCCGGGTCGCGTTTCTTCAGCCTGTGGCGGCGTATGTAGCGGCGCTCCAGGGGATCGGTAAGCCTTGCCGCATAGTTGGCGTACACCTCGGGGAAGAAGCCCGACTCCGGATGGAACTGCCGGGGTGTGAAGTTCCCCTCGGGCAGGGCTATGAAACTGTGGTGCATGTGCACGGTGATCGCCTGGGGATCGGCCGCCACGACGCGAAGCTGGGGCCCCGGGTCGCTGCCTGTCAGGGTAACGACCGCTTCAAGCTCCGTATTGCGTGGAAACGCGCGGCTGCGCGGCATGAAAACGGCGGAGCGCGACGCGTCAACACTGAAGTCTCCCTCGTCGCTGTCCCGGAGCCGATCTGCAACGCCATGACTGTCGCGAAGCAGGAATTCCGTGGCGTCGACCAGGCGCTCATCGCCGTCGCGGGCAACTACGGGAAACCCCCAGAGTACGGCGCTGGCGAAGGCTTCTTCCACCGCGCGACGTTCCGGATCGTTGAGCGTATCGGCCCGATAGCGAAGATTTGCCTTTCGGAGAAGAACGCGGTCACCGGCGGGCTCAAAGCGCACAAGGGCGGCACGACCACCGAGCTGACCGCGATCGAGGCCTATATCGTTTGATCCCACACCGCGAGGCAGGCTGCCCTGATACAGTAGATCGCTATTGCCCTCATGGAGGAGCAGGTAGATACGGCCTTCTGCCGGGTCGTGATAGAAACCCACAAAGCCCGGGTGCCAGTCCATACCCGCCGCAAAATCGCTGATACCCCTACCGCCACCGGCGTCGCCCCCGCCACAACCGGAAAACCCAGCTATCAACGTGACTAAAACAACCCAGGGGAAAAGTGCCGCTACTCGAAGACGCATGGGCCTGCTCCGAAGGAAAAGCGCGCATCATCATGGCAGCGCCGAGACGACGCAAGCGCGCCCGCGACGCCGCGGGCGCACATCCGGGCCGACAATCTTTGTTCGATATAGCGGAAATATTCCGCTATAGTGGAAATCATGAAAGCTCTTGTTAAAGCAAATGCCGAGGCCGGCATCTGGCTTCAGGACGTACCGATGCCTGAACCCGGGATTAATGACGTGCTGATCCGAGTTCTGCGCACAGCGATCTGTGGTACGGATATGCACATCTACAACTGGGATGAGTGGGCGCAGCGCACCATCCCCGTACCCATGGTTGTCGGGCATGAATTCGTCGGCGAAATTGTCGGCGTGGGCAGCAACGTCAACGATTTTCACGAAGGGCAGATCGTGTCGGGTGAGGGTCACGTTGTCTGCGGTCGCTGCCGCAACTGCATGGCCGGGCGTCGCCATCTGTGCAACGACACCAGTGGGATTGGCGTAAACCGCCCTGGGGCGTTCGCGGAGTACATGGTGCTGCCCATGTCCAATGTATGGGAGCATGCCCCCGGCATCGATCTCGACATAGCGGCTTTGTTCGACCCCCTGGGAAATGCGGTGCACACGGCACTGCAGTACGACCTCCTCGGTGAGGACGTGTTGATCACCGGTGCTGGACCGATCGGCGCCATGGCCGCGGCTGTCTGCCGGCATGCGGGAGCGCGCCACATTGTTATCACCGACGTCATTGATGAGCGCCTCGCCCTCGCGGCCCGCCTTGGGGCCACGCGCACGGTGAACGTGAGCCGGGAATCACTCGCATCGGTCAAGGCCGAACTCGGCATGCGCGAGGGCTTCGACGTGGGCCTGGAGATGTCCGGAAATCCACAGGCGCTGAGTGACCACATCGAGCATCTCTGCCATGGAGGCAAGATCGCGCTGCTCGGCATACCGGCGTCGGACACCGCCGTCGATTGGACTCGGGTGATCTTCAACATGCTGACGCTGAAAGGCATCTACGGCCGGGAGATGTACGAGACCTGGTACAAGATGTCGGTGATGATCGAATCCGGACTCGACATCTCGCCGGTCATCACGCACCGCATGTCGTACCGCGACTATGCCGAGGGCTTCGAGGCGATGCGCGCCGGGGTTGCCAGCAAGGTTGTTCTGCGTTGGGATGACTGAGGGCTGATTCGTCGGCGAGAGGCGTTGCAGGGCATGTACGGAGAATTCGGGAAGCATCTACGGGAAGAGCTCACGAGCATCGAAGCCGCGGGCCTGTACAAACGTGAGATGCAAATAACGACGGCCCAGGGCTCCCACGTGGTCGTGGACGATTCGCGAGAGCTGCTCAATCTCTGCGCCAACAACTACCTGGGCCTCGCCCAGCATCCGGAAGTGCAGCGCGCGGCCGCCGAAGGCCTGCGGGACTGGGGCTACGGCATGGCCTCCGTGCGCTTTATCTGTGGAACCCAGACCCTGCACACGCGTCTTGAAGAGAAGCTGGCGAGCTTTCTCGGCACCGACGCCTGCATTCTCTATCCGTCGGGCTTTGATGCGAATGGCGGGCTGTTCGAGACCATCCTGGGGCCGGAAGACGCGATCATCTCGGACGCCCTAAACCACGCCAGCATCATCGACGGTGTTCGCCTCTGTAAGGCGAAGCGTTTCCGCTACGCCAACAACGACATGCTCGACCTCGAGTCCCAGCTTCGCGCTGCGGATGCCGCCGGTGCTCGCTTCAAGCTGATCACCACCGACGGCGTGTTTTCCATGGACGGCAGCATTGCGCACCTGGACTGCATCTGCGACATCGCCGAAAACTACGGAGCCCTGGTGCACTTCGACGACTGTCACGCCACGGGGGTGCTCGGGGCCAGCGGCCGCGGCACGCATGAGCATCATGAATGCATCGACCGCGTGGATATCATCACCGGTACTCTCGGAAAGGCCCTGGGCGGCGCCAGCGGAGGTTTCACCGCAGCCCGCCAGGAGATCGTGGATCTGCTGCGTCAACGTTCGCGCCCCTATCTTTTTTCCAACACCGTTGCGCCGCCGGTGGTGGCCGGCGCGTTGCGCGCCATCGAGCTGATCGAAGAGGAACCGCAGCTGCGTACGCGCCTGGCGGAAAACGCGGCGTACTTCCGCCGCGGTCTCGAGGATGCAGGCTTCGAAGTGCTGCCGGGCGAGCATCCGATCATCCCCGTGATGCTCCACGATGCCGAGCGGGCGGCCGCGCTCGCCGAGGCGATCCGGGACTTGGGGGTCTATGTGGTCGCTTTCTCCTTTCCGGTCGTCCCCCGGGGCGAGGCGCGAATCAGGACACAGATGTCGGCGGCGCTGACGCGCGATGACCTGGACCAGGCGATCGCCGCGTTCGTCCAGGCTCGGTAGCGAAACCCTGATCTCGATGCCGTGATCGGCGACCATGTGGCTTAAGGAACTCGCGAGCGGTGCGGCGATTGTTGTCACGTTCCTTCTGTTTGTGCCGTACATCGCGTCGATCTATCGCGGCAGCACGATTCCCCATGTGTTCTCATGGATCGTCTGGGCCTTTGGAACGTTCGTTGTATTCTTCGCCCAGTTGGCGGACAACGCCGGTATCGGCGCATGGCCCATCGGTCTGTCGGCTTGCATTACCTGCTATGTAGCGCTCCTCGCGTTCAGAGTAAGGCGAAGGCTCGAGATTACCCGGCAGGATTGGCTGTTGTTTTCGCTGGCGATGGCAGCGATTCCCGCCTGGAGGCTAACGGATGACCCGATGTGGGCCGTTGTGTTCTTAACCCTGGCTGACTTGTTGGGTTTTGGCCCAACCTTGCGCAAATCCTTTGCAAATCCCTTCCAGGAACACGCGGGCTTTTTCGCACTGGGCGCGGTCCGCAACGGCCTCGTTCTGGTGGCTTTGGAACACTATTCCTGGACGACGGTTTTGTTCCCCGCAGCGGTTGGAGTTGCATGTATCGTGGTCGCGATGTTTTTGCTTGTTCGTAGAGCAAGTGCGAGAAGGACAAATATGCTAGCAGCCAGAAGCGCCAGTGAGTGTGATAACAGGTAGTGCGTAAAAGCCACCCATCGAGGCGGCTTTCTGCGTCATCGGCGGGCTGGTCTGGGTAGACCAGTTGCTGGGAATCCACCATTAATGATGCTACGAGCGATGACCGGTGGAAGTAAGAGAAGGCCGATCTTCCGCAGGGAGCTTGGCACAGGCAGGATCATCAGGGCGATAAATGTGCGGCTAGCTTCCCTCATAACAAGACCCAGCCGATAGAGAAGGGGCAGAACGCCCAACTCCACACCCGGGATTTCGGATCAGCCCAGTGGCAGGGCTATGCGCCACAGCCCTTTGATGAAGCCAAGAACCAGGGAGATAAGCACCGTAAGCAGTACGCTAGAGACTTATCCTCAGCACGCATCCAGGAGGCTGCCGAAGAATGGCGAGAGATGTTAGTCCAAGAGCATGGTGACGACGGGTACAGCCGCTGAATGAACACTATCCTCGAATTTTTTTCGCCGAACCATCGGTGTAATTGATCTCTGAGGGAATAGAAGAAAACAGCCGGTGGAAAAGAAGCAGATAGTAGTGCCTGCGATAGCCGGTGCTCTTGGTGTGTTTGGTGGAGCCATCCTTGTTGCCTTAGGCAGCAAAGTACTCAACGCGGGTTCCGAATACCTGAGCACGACAGGCGTTCCAAAGGGTGTTGTATTGCCTTTTTTCCAGATAGCTATCGAGAACAATGCTGCTCAGTGCCCGAATGGGTGGGTATAGGAAGAATCGCTGAGAGGTGAGTTTTTGCTGGGTTGGGATCCTGACCAAACGTTTGGCGATGAGGTGGGATATTCCACGACCTTCGGTGTTGAGGGAGGAAAGTACGAAGTAAGGCTAGATTCTCAGCACTTAGCCTCTCACAGTCATCTGACCGTTCTTGGAGAGCCTTATTCAAACTATGCTCCATTTGGAATTGGACAGATCGACACGACCAAATCGCGCCACGAAGCTACTCCAATTAAATCGAACCTGTTAGGCCTCGGCCGATGAAAGACTTATCGCAGCGTAATGATTGTCAGTCCGCGGATCTTAAGCTTGCCCCAGGTTTTGTCTGCGGTGAGCACGTCCATGCTGTGCGCCATAGCCGTGGCAAGGCAGGCACGGTCGCCCAGCGAAAGACCCAGGTTTCTGGTTGCCTGACGAAGTTGACCCGACTGCAACGCGGTCGATAAATCGAACGGGATGATCGATAGCTGAAGCTGCTCAAAGAGAGGGCCGATGTCTGTTGGAGACCAGCCGTGCTCGGTGAGCTTGCTGGCAACCTCGGCGACGTTTACGGATGACATCGCCGCGTCCGACAGTGCGGTCTCTACGGTGTTCGCTCCACGTTCCTCATTGATACTCGCCAGCAGCGCGGATGCATCGAGAAGCGTGGTCATTCGCGGGCGCTTTCCGCGCGGCGCTCCGCAATCAATTCCTTGACCAAACTCTTGCCCGTGGGATTTTTCTCGCGCATCAGTGCCCGCGCGGCGCTGAGCGCCTCGTGCGTGGTAGTGATTCGAAGGACGTTGTTTTCCAATGTTACCGTCACTGGGTCTCCAGGTCTGAGGCCGATGGCTTTTCGGAATTTTGCGGGCACAACCAGTCGGCCCGCACTGTCGATAGATACTCGTTCTGTTTGCGGTGCGGAAACCGGGTCCAGCGTCGCCGTTGTCTTGGAAGGACGCCTCGTCTTTCGTTTGGGTGCCGCCCGCTTTGTTGTGCTGACACTCGTAGCGTTTTTTGGAGAAGACATAGCTAGATGGCAATTACAAGGAACGTGTCAGGGTAGCAGGTACATATGGGTAAGACTAATAAATATGGGAAAACAGCGGAATCTGCATAGCTCGATGTGCCGGCCGACTCACCAAATAGATGGCATATTGAGGCGCCATGCCACAGCACATCAGATATGGATGGACACACTGATGTCGTCGCGTGATCCGTGTGGTGGCTTCCTTGGAGCATGTGAACTTCTACGGCCGATATCGCTTCGAAGGCGAGTTGAAGCCTATTGATCTACGCACAATCGCGACGCAATGGGCCCAATCTGATGCCAAAACCTGGGAGCAGACGGCCTGACACTACTGCATAAAATCGGCGGTTTGGGCCAAAACAACCCGATATGAGCCGCGATAGGAGCCGCGATAGGAGCCGCGAAAAAAGCGCGGCAGCATCAATTCATAACTTGCTCGCCAGAACGATCTCGCCACTTCTGGCGTTCACCGCTCTCACGGATTGACTATCAGCATCGAACACGAGAAGAAAATCGATTTCCGGAAGTGCTCCTGCAGTCGCCGCATCTACCGGCGTTGACAGCGAACCCTGTTGATCCTCCAGAGATCCCTCTATTCCCGAACTCTCGATGATTTTCAATCTCGACTCTTCTCGGATGGTTCGCTGAATCGACGCCTCGTAGGCTTCCAGTCCCTCTGCGTCTTTTTTGGTGACCTTGATCACCACCGTGGAACCTACGGGCAAGTCCAGCAACAACGAAGAGAGCGCCTGGCTGTTGACTGAAGGTTCGTCCGGGACTCGTACCGGATAGAAATTCGCGATAACAGCGACGACGGCTGACAGGACCATGGCAAATGCGGTTATCCAGGCTGCGCGTACCGTTACAGACATAAATGCCTCGTTCTCTTTCTAACGAGTAAAGCGAAGGCGCAGGCTTAGAACAAGGCCGGGTAGTCGCGCCAGTAGTAGCAGAGGTCCCGGCGGCGCCAGTGACGGTAGATGAACTCCCAATCAAGCCGCGGTATTCGCCATCCGTGGTGAGGTTCCAGATTGGTTGAAAAGACCCGCGCCCCGTAGTCGCAAAACCGCGTATCCACGCTCAGCCTTACGTCACCCGTTGCCGTATTCGGCTGCGCCCGATGCACGGTGCGGGAATGAAAAATGATCACGTCCCCGGCGCTCACGTTCCCGACGTGCCAGAGG
>JBCBTK010000027.1:0-70785 GCA_039818725.1 Pseudomonadota bacterium | reverse complement strand
CTCCCGTCGCGTCAACTCGAGCGCAACTTCTCCCACGGTAACCTCGCGGGCCAGCGGATTGACTTCGAGGGAGCCAAACACGATCCGAGTCTCGTTATGCTCCTGGTAATTGCGGCGCACCAGCGCTCCGAGTCTCGCAACAAGCTCATCGATTTCGAAAGGCTTGGTGATGTAGTCGTCGGCGCCTACTTCGAAGCCTTCCAGTTTGTCCTCGAGCGTATCCCGGGCCGTAAGCATGCAGATTGGAGTCCTACTACCCATGTCACGAATCTGCCGGCAGAGTTCGAAGCCGTCGATGTCGGGCAACATGAGATCGAGAACGATGGCGTCGAAGTGGGATCCTTTGAGCATTTCCAATGCAGGCGTTCCGGCTCTCACCCACTCGAGCTGGATGCTGTGATTCCTCAATCCGTTACGAATGACGCGACCGATACCGGCATCATCCTCCACAAGGAGCACGTAGATATCATCAGGTGTTTGCATCGACCTGCTCGATGCGCGAAGCGGGGATGAGTGCCTCATCCCAGCGCAAAACGCATCGATTCTCCTCCCTGACAGCCCATCGCAGCGTACAGTCGTCGACTCTGACTAATTCCCATATTTGGCATTCTCAGAGTTTTCTCATAATTATTTGGAATAACGCTTAGTCTACGCGAAGGCTAATAGCCACTGCCAGCGATGCGTCGATGCCAGGACGTTCCGCATGGCGGCGCGGAATCCAATGACCTGGCTCGCGGCGCCGGAGCGGGGCCATCGCATCAACGTGGCCGGGTTTCGTTCTGAGCTTAGGTGGCCGGTGAACTCAACTCGTGCCCAAGCTTATGGGGCAGGTTCTCCTTTGGTCGCTGGCGGTGGGGAGTGCGCTAGGGCTAACATCTCGCACCCCTGAAACTCGATACCATGCCCGCGATGCCCCGTTCCCCCGCTCATCCCCAGAAACCTGCAATGACGCCCTTTCGACTCACCTGCGCCTGGTTCTTCATGGCTCAGGCTTCTTTCGTAGGCGCTCAGGACGGCATGGCCGAACAGCGCATTGAGTCGGTGCTTGTCACGGCGACACGAACGCCGGTCGACGGTGCCCGGCTCCCGATATCGTGGTCCAATATTTCCGGCACCGATGTGGCGTTCACTTCGCTGCAGCACAGCAATCAGCTGTTTCAACGATCCGCCGGTACCTGGATCAGCCGCAACAACGGCCAGGAATCGCTGATCTCCATGCGCTCACCCGTATTCACAGGTCCAGGAAGCTGCGGCTCCTTTCTGACCGCGGCGGATGGCATCGAGCTGCGGGCACCGGGATTCTGCAACGTGAACCAGCTCTTCGACGCGAATCTTGCGCAGGCGGGCGCGGTCGAGGTTTTGCGCGGGCCGGCCACGGCGGTGTATGGAAGCAACGCCATGCACGGCGTGATCAATGCGATTAGCGCATCCGCCGAGACGTCTCAGAACGCGATTCGCGTTGAGTCGGGTTCGCGGGACTTCTATCGCCTGCTCGCGGGTATCGCTCTTCCAGACTCCGGAACGGCCATCAATGTTCAAGCCTCGACCTACGGCGGCTACCAGGACAACTCCGGCTACGACCAGCAGAAGTTCACCCTGCGACAGGATCGCGAAGTCGGCGACTGGTCCCTGAGTGGCGTGGTCGCGGGCTCCAATCTGAATCAGGAGACCGCCGGCTTCGTTCAGGGGTTTGAAGTCTATGAGGATGAAGACGCCAGCGAGGAGAACCCGAACCCGGAAGCCTACCGCGACGCCAGTTCAATCCGCGCGCACCTGAGCGCGACCCGCGCGCTCGACAACGGACGCAGTTTCACCATCACTCCCTATCTTCGTCACAACCGGATGGAGTTTCTGCAGCACTTTTTCCCCTGGCAGTCGCGGGAACGTAACGGCCATCGCAGTATCGGCGTGCAGACGGCCTATCGTGGCGACTCCGAAAACGTGGACTGGGTTATCGGCGCCGACGTGGATGCGACCTCGGGCTGGCTCAAGGAAGACCAGGCCGAGCCCTTCAGCCCCAATCTACCCCAGGGCGTGCACTACGATTACGAAGTGGACGCGTTGGTGCTGGGCGGCTTTGTGCAGGCCGGCGTGGACCTGAATGCACGCTGGCGCCTCGACGGTGGCTTGCGCGTGGATGAAACGCGCTACGACTACGACAACCAAACCGGTGACGGCGATGCCTGCGAGCCCACGGCCACCGCATGCCGCTTCTTCCGGCCCTCCGACCGCGAGGACAACTTCACAAACTGGTCTGGCAACCTGGGCCTGAGCTACGACCTGGGCTCAGCGCGCGTCTACACCAGAGTGGCACGAGGCTTCCGGGCGCCGCAGACGGCGGAGCTTTATCGCCTGCAAGCGGGCCAGCAGGTTGCGGATCTCGATTCGGAACAGATGGACAGCTTCGAACTCGGTGTGCGCGGTAAGCTTGGCGACAGCTTGCGCTACGCCGTCAATGCGTTCTGGATGTCCAAGGACGATGTGATCTTCCAGGATAGCGATCGCCAGAACGTGAGTGGCGCAAGCACTGACCACGAGGGTGTGGAGCTGGAGCTTTCCTGGCAGATCAACGATATCTGGTACGCCGAACTGGCGGGCTCCTATGCCGATCATCGCTATGCCAGTCCCATCGACCTTCGGGGAGTTCAGGGCGATATCGAGGGCAACATCATCGACACGGCGCCCAGGCACTTCGGCAGTGCACGAGTCGGAGCCAATGCTTTCATTGGGGCGCGGCCGGTGCGCGCTGAACTCGAGTTCGTTTGGCTTGATGAGTACTACCTGAACCCGGAGAACACGGCCACCTACGAAGGACATGAACTGCTCAACCTGCGTGTGGACTGGCCCGTCAGCCAACGTCTGAAAGCCAGTCTGGTCGCGACGAACCTTACGGATGAACGCTACGCCGAGCGCGCGGATTTTGCCTTCGGCAACTATCGGTACTTCGTGGGTGAACCCCTGAGTGCAGTGGTAGGGATCTCCTACGCGCTCGATCCGTAGAGCATTGCTGCCACATCCTGCATCGCATCAGCGAAATATGCGGGCTTGCCCGCCGCGAGACCCAGCACGAGCCCGCCCTGGATGGCGCGCACGATGCGCACGGCGGTTGCCCGCTCGCCGGGGGGGTCGCTTACCCGCGCGACCGCATCAATCCAGTCTTCGAGCAGCGATTTGATGGCGCGCGCGACAGGTTTCGGGCAATCGCCGAGACTCAAGGTCGCGATAACACAGCCCAGGCGCCCATCGCGGTAGAAGCGTTCCAGCAGCGCCACAAAGGCGCCAATCTCCTTGTCGCCGGGATCGCCCGCGAGAGGCGCCATCAATTGCTCGAAAAGCAGTTCCTGCGTCTTGGCCACGACCGCCAGCGCCATGTCTTCTTTCCCGCTGGGAAAATGGTGATACAGGCTCGACTTTCCGAGGCCGGACGCTTCCGCCAGAAGCTTGGTTGTCGCCCCCTGATAGCCGTAGCGCCGGAACACCAGGCTCAGCTCACCGATAGCGCGGCTGCGGGACTCGGAGTCTGGAGCTGGGTTCGTCGGCATTGCGGGATGCATTCTTGCAGGCAGGGATTCGCAGTGTAGCGTGGCTCTGGGGCGCACACGCGATACGCCGAGAGGCAGGAACGCGGCGCGCCGGAGTCACGCACCCGAAAAAAGCTTGACCGATCATCGCCGGTGCATCACATTGTACCGAACGTTCGGTTTGGGACAAGGTTATGAAACTCTACGATCTGGAACTGTCGGGCAACTGTTACAAAGTGCGCCTGCTCCTGGCCCTCATAGGTAAGGACTACGAGCTGGTGCCGGTGGACTTTCTGGACGGCGAGCACACGAGACCACCCCTCAGCGATCTCAACCCCTTCAAAGAGATTCCGATTCTCGAAGACGGGGAGCTGGTGCTGCGCGACTCCCAGGCGATCCTCGTCTATCTGGCGCGTCATTACGGCGACGAAAGCTGGTTCCCCGCAGACGCCGCTAACATGGCACGGGTCCTGGAGTGGCTTATGATGGCCGAGAACGAAATCGCGCGCGGGCCGAACGATGCACGGCTGCACGATAAGTTCGGCTACGCGCTGGACCATGTCCTCGCGGTACAGAAAGCGGGCCGGGTACTCGAGCTGCTGGAGCAGCGTTTGAGCGAGCGGCAATGGCTGGTCGGCGACGCGCCGACCATTGCCGACATAGCCTGCTTTCCCTATGTCGCCCTGGGCCATGAAGGCGGTGTTCCCGTAGGCGATCACCCTGCGGTCCAATCCTGGATCGATCGAATCAAGGCATTGCCCGGTTTCGTCGGTATGCCCGCGCTGTAGTGCGCCCTGCCGCTGAAGTGACCGGCGCTTGCGCGCTATGTGATCACGCGGCGAGACAGCGTGGACTTTCCTGATCTGCCCTTCGCCTTGCCGGCCTATGAGCATGTCGGTATTCGCGTTAGTGACCGGGAGGAGGCGCTTGCGTTTTATGAGCGCCTCGGTTGGATTGAAGTGCTCAATCTGCCGGAGCACAACGCCAACGAAATGCTCAACGCGTCCGGCGTAGCCATCAACCTGATTTTCAACGGCACGCGAGCGACCGACTCGCTAAACGTACTGCAGGATCTGGCCGACAAGCCGCCCGGAATCACCCACGTCGCCTTCGTGGTAGACGACCTCGACGCACTCGCCGCACATCTCATGCGGACCGACATAGCGATCACGGAAGGTCCGTTGATGATCGGCGAGCGGCGGCGCGTGCTGTTCATCCGTGACCCCGATGGAAACGTGCTTGAGTTCGACGAGCTTCTAGCGACGTCTTCGAGCCAGCCGCCGCTCTGACATTTTGATGCTCGATCGTGCAGCGAGCAGAATCGATGTGAAGTCACCGCACCTGCTGTTGCTCCATCTTTCTTGCCCACACCCCCACAGTGAGCGGCTCAAATGTCTCATGGCAAGTCATGACATCGCGCAAAGCCTGCGGCAGATGCATGCGTGGAGGAGGCAACGCCATTTTGCGCTCTGGATATCCCATCTATGATGGAACACCGTGGATCAAACACTGCTGGTGCCAGTTTCGACGGCTTAAACTGCTTTCTGTGGCTTGCAGATTCGTCCTCGAAGGCAAATGTACTGGAGGTAACCGTAAGTACTTCAGAGCCGACTACTTCGTCTGACGCGTGCTGATATTTTTCGGAGCAAGCGGAAACTGATCGCCGAAGCTGTGCCGTATCCGGACTCACCCTTTTCTCAACGCGATCAGCGACAATTCCGAAGGATAGTTCCGGTAACACGTTTGTGACCACGAATGCATCGAATGCATCGAATGCATCGAATGCGATCAGCGTCACAAAAATACACTTCTCATAGCGATTTCCGCACGAACAGGCGTAGCGTCCCGGGCCATGCCATGAATATATCGCCAGGCCAAGTTACATACCTCATAACCTGGATCATTTGAGCCTGCAGCGCTCTGCGTCAGCTTAAAATTAGGTCTCTCATCTCCGGTTTCGAACCATCGGGATTCCCGTTCAGTGCCGTTTGTGTTTATTCGGGGACCGCTCGGCAGCACGGATTTGTCAAAGAATTTTACAAAGGCCATGGTCGTGTGTATATCGCAGCAAAAAACATGCTGACTAAGCCGCGGTAGTAAGCTGTAAATCTGTACGGCGATAAAAAGAAAGTCGCAGCCAATACACGTTCTTTGAAGTATCGAAGTGCACAAATTCCCTATGATTTAAGTGGTTGAATTGATCCAGCTTGTGCGTAGTATCTTTAGTAACACTGTTTATTGAAAGAGACTATTAATGCGGTTCTTTGTTGTGTTTTTTGTTTTAGTTTCTGTTTTCACGCTAGCAAGTATCCCCGCACGAGCAGGCACAGTGGATTCGGGTAGCTCCTGCAATGCCATTACTCCCGCTCAGGCCACGCGGATAGAATGGCGGCCCCAGGGGCTCACCAACCGTGATCCAAACAATGATTGGTTCGTTGTCTGCCCCTTTGTCAGGAAAGCTGGTTACAGTGAACAGTTTTTCGCGCTTCGAGCCGTGAATATCTCGTCGAATGAACTTGAGTTGACATGTGATTTTCGCGAATGGGCAGATGAGACACAGCTGCAAAGCCAGCGAATATCCAATCCGGTGCCTGCCAGCTCGGGCAGTTATTTAACCTGGGCAATGACGCCGGAAGATCCCGTATCGGTTATCAACGCGGTATGTCAGCTACCTGCTGATGTTCGTATCGCGTCTTTGGACACCGGCTTCACCGGGAGGTGTAATCCAGATGAACTGCGAGGCTTGTGGCAAACAACAAACGCTTCGGATGCGGCGGGAATCGAAATCGCGGGATTTTTCTTCGAATCTGGAGGTCGAGTTGATGCGTTCCTGATCAATGCTGAGGAAACTCTCGAGGGTAAGGGCACATACACCGTGGATCCAGACGTCTGTTCTGTCGAAATTGAATACCTGTTCGACGGTAGATCGACACCTATTGGTGGCAACGTTTTTGGCTTTCTGTCCGAGAACAAGCAATCGCTCAACGCAGCTTTTGTGAATGACGCCGGTTTTTTCAATAGCTTGAGTTTCGACAAACTGTTCACGACGTTTTTTGATTCTGAAGGAGAGCTCAGCGTCAGCTCAAACCGCCGCGTATCAAGTTTGAGAGAATACACGAGAAGAATCGGCGGAGTCGTGAAGGGTTTGGGCGCTCCCCGTTCCTTACCCTGATGCGGACTGTGCCAAAGGCCGATGCGGCGGCTTGGGCCAGAGAGCGCAGCGCCGGGTTCAGCGTCTTCGAAAAAGCGCAGCGACCTCCTCCATGGCGCCGACAAAATACTCTGGCTTGTCCGCAGCCAGACTCCGCGGACAGACCAAGCACAAGTCCTCCGTAGATCGCACACACTACTTGAAAGGTCGTGGCACTCTCTCCCGGTGGATCGCTAAGCCGAGGAACGGCATCAATCCAACTCTCGACCAGCAATTTGATGGCAAGTGCCACAGCCACCGGACAATCACCAAGGCTCAGGGTCGCGATGATGCGCCTTGGTCGACCACCACTGTAGAAACGCTCCGGCAGCCGCATAAACGCCGCCATTTCTTTCTCGCCGGAACTGTCCGCAAAGGGAGCCATGAGCTGCTCGAAAAGCAGCGCATGCGGACCGGCATAGCGATCACGGAAGGCTCGTTGATGATCGGCGAGCGGCGGCGCGTGCTGTTCATCCGTGACCCCGATGGGAACGTTCTTAAGTTCGACGAGCTTCTAGCGACGTCTTCGAGCCAGCCGCCGCTCTGACATTTTGATGCTCGATCGTGCAGCGAGCTGAATCGATGTAAAGTCACCGCACGGGCTGCTGCTCCATATTTCTTGCCCACACCTCCATAGAGCGCGGCGGGTCCTGAACGCGCCAGCGAGGCGGTGGGTGTCGAGAATTTTTACGCGTTTCAAATTTGTGACAGCCGCAGGCGCCAAAACTCGCGGCAGAACAGGCGCCTACGAAGCACCTGTCACATGGCGTGACTCTTGCGCAGGCTGGCCGGTCCTGATTAAAAGTACAGGGACGTGCTTGTCTGCTTAGCCAACCTGCTGCCGTCTTATCTCAAGGAAACTATCAATGAATAGCCTGCCCCCGGAATCAATCGCGCCAATTAACGCAGCCGAACGATTGCCGGGAAGGCTTTGCCGGGAGAACAAAAGCCGTCGGCGTCCGCTTAACTGCTTGGCGAAGCTACTTGGCGCACTATCGCTGGGAGTTGCGGCGGCGAGTGCTGATGCGGTGACGCTGGTCCAGTGGGATACGGCTCCCAGTACCTCGAACCCCGCACTCACGGCGACTACCTTCGATCCCTCCCTTATCCCGGACCAGCTTTCGGCCGGCGCTGGTCTGAGCGCCAACAGCGGCGGCACCTGGAACTGGCGCGGATGGGACACGGCGTCGACGAGCTTCGGCGACGCGCTCGCCGCGGGCGACTTCTGGACCTGGGGCTTTGACGTAGGTGCGGCTTCCGTCACCCCCACGAGCATGGATATCCGCCTCGATCGGTCTGGCTCGGGCCCCGACGACTTTGAGATACAGGCGTCCGTCAACGGCGGTACGCCCGTGTCCGTGTTGACCTTTGATTACGGCGATAGCGGCTCGGGCGTCGACTTCGTCGCCGTCGATCTTTCCTCTATCGGCACGCTCAACGCCGGCGACTCCATCGTATTTACACTCGCCGCATTCAACTCTGAATCCAATGCCGGCACCTTCGATCTTGAGACAGTCGGCTTTGGGGGTAGCGACCCCCGGTCCCTGCGTATTTCTGGAACCGTGGGCGGGGCCGTCGACACACCACCTAGCGTGATCAGCACCACTCCGGCCAATGGCGCGACCAGCGTCCAGGCCGACGCGAGTATCGAAATCGCATTCAGCGAGGCGGTAACCGTTGGCGCCGGGCTGTGGTTCGACATCGATTGCACCGTTAGTGGAAACGATTTGACGGCCGTCGAATCCAGCGCCGACAGTACAAGCTTCACCCTCGACCCGGTCAGCGACTTTACGGCCGGTGAGACCTGCACGGTCACGGTCGTCGCGAGCGAGGTTCAGGACCAGGACGGCACGGCCGACAGCATGTCCGAGGACACGAGCTTCAGCTTTACTGTCGCGACACCATTTACCGCCGTGTTCATCAACGAATTGCATTACGACAATACGGGCGGTGACATCGATGAATTCGTTGAGGTAGCCGGCCCCACTGGAACGGACCTCACCGGCTGGTCTATCGTTCTCTACAACGGAAACGGGGGCGGCGCCTACAGTACGGTCGCCCTGGCAGGGACCCTGGGAGACGACACCGGAACCGGCTTCGGGTTCGTCGCCGTCGATACCCCAGGCATCCAGAACGGGGGCCCCGACGGTCTGGCTCTCGTCAATGCCAGCGGCGAGGCCGTGCAGTTTCTATCCTACGAAGGAAGCTTCACGGCTACGAACGGTGCGGCAAATGGGCTCCTGTCCACGGATATCGGCCAGTTCGAACCCACCGACACGCCCCTGGGCCTATCGCTGCAGCTCAGCGGGGACGGCACGGTTTATGAAGATTTCACCTGGGCCGAACCTGCCCCTAGCACGGCCGGCTGCGTTAACGGAGCGCAGACCTTCGCGGGCGGTGCACTGCCCTGCGGCGAGGTAATCGCCCTCACCATTCCGCAGATCCAGGGCAGCGGCGCGGCCAGCGAAAGAGAGGGCCAGACCGTCAGTACCACCGGTATCGTTACCGGGGACTTCCAGGGCGTGCCCGGCTCCGAGCAGTTTCACCCGCAGCAATTGAGCGGCTTCTTCATCCAGGATGCCGACGGCGACGGCGACTCCGCCACCTCTGACGGCATCTTCGTATTCTGCGGCAGCTGCGCTACCGATGTTGGCATTGGCGATGAAGTCGCGGTGACCGGCGAGGTCGTGGAGTTCTTCGACAAGACCCAGATCAACGTAACCAGTGGATCCGTGGAGGTCCTCAGCACCGCTAATCCCCTGCCCAATGCAGCGCTGATCGACCTTCCCCTAAACGCCGTCGATGATCTTGAGGCTTTCGAGGGCATGCTGGTTACCTACGTGGATACGCTCACCGTGTCCGAATACTTCGAACTCAATCGTTTCGGCGAGGTGGTGCTGTACGAAGGTGGACGACCCTTCCAGTTCACACATACCAGCGAGCCCAGCGTGACCGGTTTCGCCGCTCACGAAGCGGATCTCGCCCGGCGCCGGGTGATTCTCGACGACGACGCCAACGGTGAGAATCAGGCTCTGGAACAAGATTTGAATGTCTTCTATCCCATTCCGGGGCTGAGCATCACCAACTTCTTCCGCGGCGGCGATTCGATCTCCGGCCTCACCGGGGTACTGGACTTCGGGTTTGGTAACTATCGCGTCCGCCCTGTAGTGGGGCAGTTCGACTACAGCTTCCAGCTTGAGAATCCTCGCTCACTGGCCCCGGCCGATGTGGGCGGAACGATGTCGGTTGTGAGCGCCAACGTACTGAACTTCTTCCCCACCATCGATGTGACCGAAAGCCGGGACTTCGGAGACTGCGGACCGTCGGGGACTTTGGATTGCCGCGGCGCGGACTCGGCTCAGGAACTGCAGCGCCAGTCCGCCAAGCTGGCGGCCGCGCTCTGTGCGATCGACGGCGACATCGTTGGACTGAGCGAAATCGAGAACGATGCCTCCGGTTCGGCTTCGCTGCAGACTCTGGTCAACGCCCTCAATGCGACCAACGGTTGCGGAGCCTATACCTTCATCAACGCGGGTCCCTTGGGAACCGACGCCATCAAGGTGGCCATGATCTACAAATCCGACACGGTAACGCCGGTCGGGCCGAGCTTTGTGGTCGATGACTCGGTCGATCCGGCCTACCGGGCGAACCTGAACCGCCCGACGCTCATACAGGTGTTTGAAGAGCAAACGTCTGGAGAGCGGGTCATCGTGGCCGCACACCACCTCAAGTCCAAAGGCTCTGACTGCGATGATGTGGGCGATCCGGATCTGGGCGATGGACAGGGTAACTGCAGCCAGACGCGCGCCACGGCAGCGGGCATCGTGGCGGATTTCATCAACGACGTGGTCATACCGGGCGACGAGATCGCGGAGATTCCCCCGGCAGGAACGGACCGGGTGCTCGTCGTCGGCGACCTGAATGCCTACAAGAAAGAGGACGCGGTCACCGCGTTCATCGGGCGGGGCTACGTCGACCTCATCGAGGAATTCAACGGTAACGACGCGTACAGCTTCGTATTCGACGGGCAGCGCGGCTACCTGGACCATGCCCTCGGGCTGAACATCAGCGACGCGGTAACGGGCGTCACCGAGTGGCACATCAATGCCGACGAAATCAACCTGTTCGATTACAACGATGATGTACTCGATGAGCCGGGCGAGCCATTCTTCCGGGACTTTGAGGAGGAACCCGATAACCTTCCTCTGTTCGAGGCCAATGCGTTCCGCTCCTCAGACCACGACCCCGTTATCGTGGGCCTGGAATTCGGTCCGGCGTCCATGAGTGGAGACCTCGACGGCGATGGCAACGTGGACATGGACGACTACGCCGCATTCCTGAGTGTGTTCCGCCGGCCGGCCAGCTTCAGCGCGCTGGCAGCCGCGGCGGATTACAACGACAACGGTGTCGTTGACCTCGCCGACTTCGGGATCTGGCGTGGGTTGTATCTCGCATTTCTCAACAGTGGCCCCGCGGGATAGGACGCGGGCGAGGCCATTGCCGACAGAGTCGATCGACGCCGCGCATGGTCTCCAAACATCAAACGTTTAAGCGAAAACCAACATCGAGCAGAAAGTTATGAACACCACCCTTAGCAGGATTCTTGTCGCGGGCATCGCCCTCCTGGGCTCAATCAACGCTCAAAGCGCGGCAATACTCACCGCGCCTGGCTCCGTTTTGCTGGGCGATGCCTTCGACGTCACAGTGGATTTTGATGTCATGCCCCCGCTACAACCCACAGAAGTCGTGGTTGGCTTCGGCTTCGATGTAAGCGGACTGTCTGGCCTCAGTTTTACCGGGGCTACCGTTGACAGTGCATTCTTCGACTCAACATTCGGAACAAGCGTCGCGGGGACGAGCTTGTTTGGCGTCGCGTCGAACAATCTGACGCTGGCGACCCTCAGCTTCATCGCCGATACGGTCGGCGCGGCCGGCGCCTCCGTGCTTGGGGATCCGGCCACCAGCCTGTTCAACGGCCTCTTGATTCAGGATTCGCTGGACCCCTTCTCAACGAGAACGCTGACCATCGATGGTAACTTCAGCGTTCAGGTCCTGGATCCGGCTGTCGTTCCCCTGCCGGGAACACTGGTCCTATTCTCGATGGGTCTCGCTGGCCTTAGCCGACGTACAGGCCGGTTGCGCTCGCTGTAGCACAGCGTTCAGCCGGAGTCCCGGCTTATCATTTCTCGAATCGAATCCTCGATTTGGCCCCCACAGTACGTCCGCCCATAGCTCGCTTGCTGTGCGGCGACGTACCCGGCGAGAGACGGCTCGGATCCAATCTTTAAGCAAAGCGCCCGGGTGTTGGGTGCGTTTGTAGCGACGTCGCCAGCGAGTTCCGGAATGCAGCGCGTCATATTGCCCAGCAGGGCATAGACACCGATATCGGCAAAGCTGACCGTTTCCCGACCAAAGAAGCCGCGCTGCAGGGATGCTTCCAGAATCTGCAACCAACGGGGGAAGCGCCGTAAACGGAACTCGGTCCACTCCTCACGCGTCCACATCGATGAACCGTTGTTGCGGCAGATCTCCATCAGTATGTCATTGCAATCCATCAACGTTTTTAGGCCCATGGCGACGTCGGCATTGCTCTCGGGCATCAGATCGAGCTCGCGCGCCGCATACAGAACTATGGCCGGCATCTGGCTAAGATTAAGGCCCGTTTCCCGGTCGTAGAGCGTCGGCGGGCCCATGAAAGGCACGGATTGTTCACCCGGAAGAAGCTTCTGGCGCCTGCGGACTTCCGCGAAGTCTGAAATTTCGATCAGGGGGACATTTCGATAGGCAAAGAGATAGCTGATGAAACAGCCCCGGAACGGCAGCGGCCAATAAAGGAGTTCGTACCTTACTTCAGATTCCGCCACGCGAGGCTCCTGCATCCGTCGACAGAGGGTAGCGGTTAGTTTGACGACCGTCGCGACGCGGAAGGAAGCGCGCGATGATCAACTCCGCACATACCGCGTTTAAAACCCAGGCTGTCACCATCACGTAGTCGCGGGTCAGCCCTTCCAGTTCCGTTCCCATGACTACGGCCCAGGCAATTCCCAACACAGTCTGCGTCGAGGCGCCCTGCCCGATCGCATAGGCGCGAATCATGGCAGCCGCGTGCCGCTCGAACATGCGATGTGCGGCGGCGTAGCCTGCCCAGACCAGTAGGACCATCATCGCGGGCGCCAGTATGAGCCTCGTGACGTAAAGCAGTTCTCCCTGCAAGGCGACAGCGAAGGCAAAGAAGTACGTCATCCACAGCCCGGTGGCAGCGGAGATCAAACCGGACACGAGGACGCCGTAGCCGAGCGAGCGATGCCACAGGGGCCAGCGCCGCCGAACACTGGGCAGGAACTGCAGTGCCCCACCCACACAAAAGAGCGCGCTGGACAGGGTGTGCGCCACGATCGGCAGGGGAGACACCAGGGCCCGCGGGTTTACGGGCACCACCCCGGGACCGCCAAGTAACTCCACCGCTCTGAGAATACCGCCCACCACCGGAATCAGCGAATAGAGCAGCACGGACACCAGCAGCCAGATTTCCCAGCGACGCAACACGCCCGAACCTGCGGCGTCCTGAGCGCTACTCACCTGTGACTCGGTACCACCAAGCATCATCGCGACAATCCCAGTTTCTCGCTGGCGAGGTAGCCGTACTGCGAATCGCCGTGTTCTGCCGCGAGATACGCATACAGCGTATTGGCGATCGCTTCCTCGCCAAGACGTTCGTGCGTGTTGGCCTTCAGATAGGTCAGCTCAGCCTTCATTTCACGAGAGGGATCGGCAAGGTTCTCGGAGCGGGAGATGAGTTCCAGGGTGCGTTCGAAGTCCTCTCGTTCATAGGCCTTGTAGGCGTCCGCGAGCGATGTGCTCTGGATCAGGCTGGCGCAGGCGGCGGTATTCAGGAGGAACGCGAGCAGTACCAGCTTTCGCGTGATCATTGATTTGGTCTCCGTAATTGGTTCGAAGGAGTTAACGGTAGGGAATGCTATCGATACGTTTATCGAAGTAATATGCCCATCAAATCAGACCAGGTATGCATATACGCATGGATTGGCGTGCCCTCAAATTTGACTGGAACCGGGCCCGGGCGTTTCTAGTGACCGCGGAAGAGGGATCCCTCGCCGCCGCAGCGCGCGCCCTGGGCATGACCCAGCCCACGCTGGGACGACAGGTGGCCGCCCTTGAGCAGGAGATGGGTGTTCAACTTTTCCAGCGGCGCGGGCGCGGGCTCGAGCTGACACCGAACGGTGCCCAGCTCGTCGAGCACGTGCGGACTATGGGGGAGGCCGCGAATCTTTTCTCGCTGGCCGCCACGGGGAAAGCTGAGAATGTCGAGGGCAGCATCTGCATTACGGCTTCGGAACTTGTGGCCACGTTCCTGCTCCCGCCGATGATCAAGAAACTTCGAACGCAGGAACCCGGTATTGAGATCGAGATCATCTCGACCAACGAAGAGACAAGCCTCAACAGACGCGAAGCCGACATAGCGATCCGCAGCTTCAGGCCATCCCAGGGCGATTTGATCGTGCGCAAACTCCGCGATATGCGCGGCCACCTGTACGCGTCAAAGGAATATCTGCGGCGCCTCGGGAACCCGTCGCGTATCAGCCAACTGAACAGCGCCCATTACATCGACTTCGAGCAATCCGGGATGCTCCTTGCCCTGCTCAACGCGCAGGGGTTTGAGCTGAGCGAGAAAAACTTCCCGGTGATCACGCGCAGTCACCTCGTCCAGTGGGAGCTGGTCAAGCTCGGCGTCGCCATTACCGGGACGCTGGAAGAAATCGGAGACCCGGAGCCCCTGGTCGAGCGTATCGAAATGTCGGGCCTCGCTCCCTTCGAAGGCGTGCTGTGGATTGTCACGCACCAGGAGCTGCGCACGAGCCGCCGCGTCCAGCGGGTCTTCGAGTTCCTGGTCGACGAGTTTGGGCGGTACTAGGCCTGGCTCGCAGGCGATAAATCGCGCGATACCGGCAGCTTCGGATCCCAGCGATCCGCGAAACACCAGATTATCCGCAAGCAGTTCCTCAGCACTCTCATACACCTGCGCGTTCCACGGATCCTCGTAAGAGCGGGTCACGGGTGATTCAGGCGCCATCGATGGAAGACTCGGTGTTTGCGAGCGAGCGCAGGCGGCGCTCGATCAGGGCGCTGGAGCCTGGCGCGTCAGTAAGCTCAAGTGCCCGAAGCAGGGAATCGCGAGCGCCTGGCCTTCTCGCCTGCTCGAGGAGACTACCCTGCGCCACATACCAGGGCGCGTAGTCGCGCATTTCGTCCGGCAGCGCCGCCAGGCCCGCTTCCGGGTCACCGGCCTGCCCCAGAGCCAGTGCGCGATTCAGCGCGACGACCGGACCCGGATCGATCTTTGCCAGCGCATCGTAGAGGTTCGCGATGGAGCTCCAATCGGTGACACCGTCGTAAAGACGCCTCGCATGGGTCAGATGGATCAGCGCCATGAGCCGCATGCGACCGATGCCACCTTCAAAGGGTTGATCCAGCAAACGCTGCGCCGCTTCTATGCGCTGCCTGTCCCAGAGACTGGTGTCCTGTTCACTCAAGGGCAGGGCGCGCGCCGCATCGCGCGAGCGAGTAAATAGTATGAGCGCGGCGAGCCCCAGGGCCTCGCCCTCCGTGGGCAAGAGATCGGCGAGCATCAGACAGAGGCGCTCCACCTCTTCGGCGAGATCGGGAAGGGCCTGGTCTCGATAGGCCGCCGTGTAGGCCTGCTCCAGGGCCAGCAGCATCGCCTCGACCCGCTCGGGCCAGAGATGACGTGGCGGCATCTCAAAGCGCAGTCCGGCCTCGCGGATTTTCGTCTTGGCCCGCGTGATTCGCTGGCGCACCGCATCGGGCTTCATGAGAAATCCGGATGCGATCGCCGCCACCTCGGTGCCCAAAACGATGCGCAGCGCCAGCATCGCCCGCGCCTCAAGCCCGATGGCCGGATGACAGCAGATAAACAGCAGGCGCAGACGTTCGTCAGGCACCGGCTCAGGAAATTCGATGAGCTCGAAATCCTGGCTCATGGCGTAGTCCGCCTCCCGGGCCGCGGCGCGCGAGGTGCTGCGCTGCATGTCCAGGATCTTCCGTTTGCCCGTAACAAAGAGAAAGGCGGCCGGATCGTCGATGACCGGTTGGCGCAGTGCGGCTTCCACCGCCGCGGCAAAGCCCTCCTCGGCAAGGTCCAGGTCCCCGAAGTTCGCGGCGAGCGCGGCCACCACCCGGGGCCGCGCCGCCATGAGGGCTTCGCCTAGTCCTGCCAAACCGGCCTGACTTCCACCGCGCCGGTACCGGGGATCGGAATCTTGCGAGCCCAGGCGATGGCGCTGTCGAGATCGGCCACGTCGATGAGGTAGTACCCACCCAGTTCCTCGTGGGTCTCGGGGAACGCGCCGTCGCGCAGGACCGGCTCACCTCCATTCTCGTAGCGCAGCGTGGTTGCCGTGTCGGCGGACTTGAGGCGATTTCCCGAGAACTCGACGCCGCTGGCATTCAGTTCCTCGATGAGCTTCATATGCCCGGCCAGGGTCGCTTCCATGAGCTTTCCGCCCTCTTCGCCGGCGTAAACGCTTTCGTCTTCGTTGATCAGCAGCAGGTATTGCATCTTCTGGTCTCCCGTTCTCCCGCCCCAGCGGCGGGGATCACAGTAAAGACGCCACCAGCGTAACCGATGCGACATCACCCATCAGCAAATTGGATTTTTTTCAACGCATCACGTTTATCTCCGGGAGCCCTACGAGGTGCGCCAATCTCGCGGGGTCACCAGGACTTCTCGAAAATCAGGCCAACCTGCGGAAAGAAGGAGCCGTCCTCCTCGATCTCTCGCCCGGTGCGCGGATTGAAATCCAGCGGTGCGCCTACCTCAGCACCATAGACATTCACGATGTCGAGGAAGGTGACGAGATCGACTCCCCAGAAGCGGCGCCGATAGTCCACACGAATGTTCAAGGACTGGTAGTCGGAGAGTTCCCCGGCATTCTCCTGGGTGATTTCTTTGGAGAAGCGCAGAAGATTGTCCCCCGGCAAAACGTCGTCGTTGACGATGAAGAGGTCACCGGGTCGAGCGCTTCCGTACTTCCATCGCGCGGCGACCTGAAGCCTGTCGCTGATCTCCCAGATGCCTCCGATCGCGAAGAAGTGTTCGCGGCTGAAGTCGGGGGTGAAGCTGCCAAGTCCGTCGTTGTCGTTTTGACGGCCGTTGTTATAGGAGTAGGTCATGTCCGCTGACCACCGATCGCCGAAAGCACGCTTCAGCACAAGGTCGAAGCCCGCGTTCGTCCCCTCGCCGGCGTTGCTCGCGCGGGCGTTGGTGCGGCTCTCGTCGACCACGAGATCACTCAGCTCCTGATAGTAGACCTCGGCGAGCACGTTCCAGCGATCGTTGATCTGATAGTCGGCGCCAAAGCTGAGGTGGGCGATCTCCTCATTGGACAGGCGGAAGTTGCTCTCGGACCCAGCCCGCGTCAGCAGGCGCGGTGCCTCGAAGAACAGGCCCGCGTTTGCACTCAGATTGAGCGCTGGAGTGGGCGCATAGGCGAGCGCAAGCCTTGGTGCTGCGTAGGTCTCTTCGGCAAAGCCGTCGTAGTCGACGCGAAGCCCGGCCCTTACGTCAACACCGTTCCAGCTGAAGCTCTGCTGCACGTAGGCGCTGGCATTCGTTACCTGCTCATCGAATACGCTGTTGAGCTGCTCAGGGCGCCAAACGATGAAGTCCTGTCCCGGGGGACGGGGGTCGTCTGAGTTGTAGACATAGCGAACCCAGGGGCGTGCCAGGTCGGTGCGGATATTCGCGTCGTAGTTCACGATGCGCAGCCCGGTCTCGAAACTGCCCCAGCGATTGGGCTGCGAGTAATCGCTGCGCCAGCCAAGCTCTCGCTCCTCTTCATCGATGGTGAGAATGTCGGCTTCAAAGGGAATGTCGCTGGCCTGGACCAGATCTGGAACCAGGTCCGGGAAGGCTTCGCCTTCGCCAGTGAACTTGTCGCTGCTTCTAAGGTAGGCGCGGTTGGTCCATTCGCCGTCGTTGCCGAGAAGCCGTCTCCAGGTTACACCCACGAGCGTCAGGTCCTGTTCGCTGCGCTCGATCGACGTGTCTTCAAAGTCGTCGGACTCGAGTACATTCTCGACGTCGCGGCTGAACTCTTCCGGCGCATGAATGAGCAGGAACTCGACCTGGTCGTTCTTCGTAAGCGCAGTCGCTGTCTTGAGTATGATGTCGGTGACTTCCGGCGTGCCAATGTCCTCTTCGCCGATGAGTTCGAACACATTGCCGAAATCGAACTGCCGTGCGGTGAAGAACACCGATGTGTCGTCGTGGAAACCCGACGGACCATCGTAGGTGAATTCCGCGCCGGCCAGATCGATTCTCAGGCTGGTAACCGGCGTTTGACCACCTTCCGCGAGCTGCAGGCGAAGGAGCGAACCGGAGCGACCGCCGTAGGCCGCCCCCCATCCGCCCGGCGAAAACTCAGCACCTGCCACCGAGTTCGGCGCAAAGATCGAGAAGCGTCCGCCTCCGGCAAAGTCTTCGTCCACGCCGATACTCTCATCAAAGTGCACGACTTTATCGAGAGGAAAATCATCAACGAAAATCAGGTTGTTGCGAGGACCGCGACCGCGAACGGTGAAGTTTGCGAACTCCCCATCGGAGGCAAGGCCGGGAAGTCCGTCGAGCGCGCGCATAACGTCGGACCCGGCTCCGACGGCGTTGCGCAGCTCGTCTCGATTTCGATAGGTGCCGGCGACGCCGGAGAAGGGATCGGCCCGACGCGCCCGCGCGGTGACCACCAGTTCCTCCATGGGAGTTTCGCGAAGGCTGGCGGCATACAGCTCAATGGTCAGCTCGCTGACCCTCCCATCCAGGAGGCGCACCGAGGGCTCTTGTGCAGATACACGGCCTTCCGCGGAAGCGACCACCTCTGTGAGTCCGGAGATGATACCGGGGAAGCGGGCCACACCGTCCTGCGTGGTCGTCTGCTCGAAACTCTGCCCGGAACGGAAGGCGAGCTTTACGATTGCAGACTCGAGGGGACGACCCGACTCCGCAGCAAGCACATTGACGACAAGCGTGCTGTCGTCCGCATAGATCGAGTGCGCTGAAGCAAAGGTCACAACGGCCAGGATGGCCTGCCAATTGGTAAACCACAGGGTGGTTCTGCGCCGCGTCGCCATGGGAGGTTCCTCAGAGTTGGCTTAGGGGTGGATGAGCCGTAGGGCCGAGGTCCGCACCATGACGCGGGACGAGTTAACGGGCGGTGGACGCACCATTACAAATTCGTAATGCTGCGTTTGAGGCGCGGAAACGGTCGACTCGCACCCCCACAATCTGAAACAGGCCGGGGCGACGTCGATGGCGTTTACGCTCCCGGGGGCGAGGCGGCGCGGCGAACATTGGCCTCAGGAGAAGCGTTCAACCCTTTTGCGTCGTAGACGCCGCGTCCGCCTCTGCTTGTGCAGCGACACTCTGATCCAGTCTTCTCCTGAGAGCTTTGTTTTCCGCGACAAGGGCTTCCACGCTGGATCGTATCTCGGCCTCGGAAAAGCGCGGTGTGATGTGTGCGGGGCAGTTCCAGTCGAACCCTTCCACCGTGATAAGAAAGCCGCCCTCGATCTGTGCCCCATAGCCGGGATCCTCCAGCCGCTCCAGGGTTTCGGAATCCTTGACGCCAATCCGGCGCACTCGACCGAACATCTTGAGGCGACGCCGGTTCGGGTAGTCCATGAAAAACAGACTGACACGGTCGTCGTGGCGAAGATTGCCACGACTCACGTACTGACGATTGCCGGAGTAATCCGCGAAACCGATCGTTGTCTCATCCAGCACCTTCATAAAGCCTTCGGGACCGCCTCGATGCTGGAGGTAGGGCCATCCCGTTTCGCTTACGCTGGCCATGTAGAAGCTGTCGCGTTTGCCGATGAACGACGACTCGCGCTCAGTGAGTTGATGGGCATAGCGTTCGCCCTCGCTCATGGACGCGTAGCCGGCGCGGCTCGCCGCCTGGGACTGAAGGTCAAGAATGGTCGGGGTAAACGCAATCTCGTGATAGCTGTGAGCCATGATTCTCTCCTTGCGGGCGCGGTGGCGAGTTCCTGTAGGGCGTTGAGTGCACTTTGCCTTTCGGGGCGCTTTGGAAGAATTCCTCTTGAAAGCAATTTATTGTTTTATTTTTTGAAACAATCCGGTCCGATGTCGACCGCCAGGCGTTATAGTCACGCGCGGGCGGCCGGCTCACGTGGCCGAATGCGGCGTTATTGGCGAGCCAGACCATGACAGTCCCGATTCTCTACTCCTTCCGCCGCTGTCCCTACGCGATTCGCGCGCGCATGGCGCTGGCCTATGCGGGGGTTCACGTTGAGCTGCGTGAGGTTCTGCTCAGGGATAAACCGGTAGAGATGCTGCGTCTTTCGCCCAAAGGCACGGTTCCGGTACTTGAACTCGGAGATGGTCGCGTCATCGACGAGAGTGTCGACGTCATGCGCTGGGCATTGCAGCAGAGCGACCCGGACGGGTGGGCCCTGGCGGTGAGCAGCGCCGAGCCGCTCATCGAAATCAACGACGGACCCTTCAAGGAATACCTGGACCGCTATAAGTACGCCGACCGCTATCCCGAAAAAGCGGCGAGCGATTACCGGGATCTGGCCTGCGCACACCTCGAAACCCTGGAGCGTCGCCTGAAGAAAGCGGCTTTCCTCAGCGGAGACTCAGCCGGCTTCTGCGACGTAGCCCTGTTCCCCTTCATTCGACAATTCGCCATGGTCGACCGGGAATGGTTCGACGTTGCGCCCTACCCGGCGCTGCGCGGCTGGCTGGCGAACTGGCTGGAGGGCGAGCTGTTCGCGTCTGTGATGGTCAAGCTTCCGCGCTGGGCGCCAGGCCAGGAGCGGGTTATTGCGGATTGGAAACGCAGTTAGGCCGCCAGCTAGAGGTAGCAAACTATCATGCTTCAAGCCTTAAATCCGATGAAAGCGAGCTGGGGGATCCTATGTCCCAGGGCAACAGCATGGCTGCGTAGGGCATTTAGGAAGAAAACGTATTTCCTACGTGAGGCGGGAAGAACCGCTGCCCCACTCATCCCGACACGCAGTGCAGGTTAACGCTCGGGCAGTTTCGGAGACCTTGTCTATACTTTTGCATATTGGTAGCACGTCAACGGCCACGCTGTGGTCTATGGAGAGGCGATAGCGAGGCGCGACCGGATAACCACAGGCTTCGGGACCAGACCCGGGGCGAGGGGGAACTATGCTGCGCTTCTACTTTCTCGGCGACGACCTGGACGATCTCGAAGCCGTATCCTCGGAACTGCGGGCGGCGGGCATCGCCGCCGAACAGATCTACGTCGTCACCGACAGCTATGACGAGGTTGACCGGCGGAACTTCAACCACGTGTGGTCCGTCGCGCGAAAAGACACGGTCCGCTCGGCAATCATCGGGGCTTTTGTTGGTGTGTGCCTTGCGGCGCTGGTGCTGGTAGGCGCCTGGGCCAGCGGCATCGCGGAGAGCTACACCTGGACACCGTTTGTGTTTCTGGCGGTTGTCGTTCTGGGGTTCTGCACCTGGGAGGGCGGGCTCTGGGGAATCCAGGAACCTCATCACGAATTCAAACGGTTTCAGTCAGAGTTGGAAAACGGGCGTCACCTGCTTCTTGTAGAAGCAAGCGATGCCCAGTCTTCGGCGCTGGACTCGGTATGCGAGAAGCATTCTCGGCTCACTCCCGTAGGCGAGGGTAAAGCGGTTCCCGGCTTCATGCGCCTGGGCCACATCCTCTTCAATCGCTACCGCGCGTGGGGGCCCTGATCTGCGATATGACGAGGGCCCTCGGCAGTTGAGTGCGAGAGGTCATCGATCGTCCCCGCGTCCAAGGCCCGAAAGCAGAACGAAGTAGTCCGGCAGTACAGCGGCAAGCTTGGCGCGCCCCTTGGCTGTTAGCCGTAGAACCTTCGCGCGCGCATCCGAACGGTCAGCCTCGATCTCAAGAAGCCCATCCCCGGCCAGTCTTGCCATCGTCCGCGTCATCACAGGCTTTGAAACGTCGAGCCTGCTGGCGACTTGGCTCACGCCCATACCATCGCACTCCGGCTCACGGTCAATGACGATTAAGATGAGGAAACGTAGCTGGGACAGATCGTGCCTGGCGAAGTAGGCTTCGAGCTGGCGCACCATCAGACTTGCTCGCCGCATGAGCGCAAGTGCGTCCAGCGCCGCATCTACGTCGAGTCCTTTGTGCCTGTCGGCGTACCCTTCGACCATCAGGCGTGAGGGCAGCTCCTTAAGGAAGAACACCGATTCGTTTCAGGCCAGCCGCCTCAGGTGGACGATGTCTACCGACTCGGCGAGCCAATCCTCGTAGGCTGCGAAAACAGCCCGAGTGTAATCTTTTTCGTAGTGGGCCTTGAGAGCCGCCTCGTCTTCCCATTCTTCGTAGAGCCGCAGGCGGCCATCGCTCCCTTCGAGCAGCCGGAATGCCCTGCATCCAGCTTCGGCGCATGTGCGCTCGACGATGCCAGAGATCGCCTTGCGTGCATCCGAAAGATGCTCCGGGCGAGGGTTTATCGTCGCGATGATGCAAAGGTTTTCGTCCATGGGAACCTCTTTAGTTACCATGCTAACTATAGTCGCCGTCGCGAGAGAAGTACCGGCTCCAAAAGAAAGTCCACTGTGCTGGGTATTGTGGGGGTTGCGCGGTTGTGAGGAAGCCGCAGGCTTTTCGTTTGCCCCCATCGTTGTATCGTGGCCCGCGTCATACATCGCTTTCTCCGACACATAAACGCCATAATGATCGGCGAAACCGCCAGGACCTTAGCGGCTATGCGACGCACCCCTCATCGGCCTTCCACAGGCATGACGCTCCAACACCTACTCGGCTCTTTTTGCCTGGGCGCAGCTTCGGCGGGTGTCGTTGCGGAAGCCAAGCTCTACACAGACCTCGACGAGTTCAACGCCGCGCTATTGCAATCCGCCGAAGTCTTCATCACCTCTCCCGCAAATATCGCCAAGGCCAACGAAGTCGATTCACCGCCCGGAGCCAACAGGGCCGTGGGTGCGGTCACGACCCCGGGACAGCGAACCCTCACGTTTGACCGGTCGAACACCGGTCTCGATGTGAGCTTTGAATTCACGGCCCTCGATTCTGAGTTTCTGACCTACGACGACGATGAGGGAAACGGCAACCTCGCTGACTTCGATGGAGCACTCTCGCCCGGTGATATCGACAACGACGAGAACGACGATTGGCGCGTGCGCCTGTTGCCAGCCCAAACGCCGCTTCGCGCGTTCGGGTTCTTTCTGCAGAACAACAACAGTTCCACTGGCGAAGTCATCAAACTCTTCTCCAACGTAGGCCGACAGATTGACGAACTAGCGGTGGGTAGTCTGCCGCTGAACACCTTCGTGGGCGTCATAAGCGATGAGCCGTTTTTTGAGTTCCGCTACGACGAGGGCGCCGGGGGCGACGACATAGCGGTGAAGGACTTTCGCTTCTTTAGAGATCGCAACCCAGTCGTTGTTGATGTATATGCCGCCACCCCACGCAGCACTGCAGGTTCTCCCCAGTCCGTCCAGATCACCATGGAGGGCTCGGCACTCGTTGCGTCGCCTCTTGAGTATCAGGTGCGCCAGGGACCGTTCAGCGGAGGCCTTGTTGATCCGAATGACCCTGGTGCGCCAATCGTCTTCGGAGCCCCGATCAGCCAGACGCTGACCTACACCCCCGACCCTGGTTTTACCGGCATTGATACCTTCCGATATGGGGCGTCCTCGAGTCGATCCAGCTTGTCCGGAACAGTAACGATCACTGTGCTCGAGGGCTTCCGTCCCGCCGCCTTGCAGATCGGCAACGATCTCGATGGAGAGAACGGCGGTGATCTTTCCGGAGCCGCCGCCGCAGTCTCCCGTGACGGGACGACGGTGGCGATCGGGGCACGGCGCAATGACGGTGCGGATACAGACGCCGGACACGTCCGCATGTACCGGCGCTTTGGAGACCAGTGGGTGAGATTTGGCCCCGACATCGACGGCCAAGCTTCGGAAGACTTTTCTGGCAGTTCGGTCGCGCTCTCCAGCAATGGCTTGACCGTAGCGATCGGAGCTCCGGGCAGTGACCGGAACGCACCCACCTCCGGGAAGGTTGTCGTCTACGTCTGGGACGGCCGGGAGTGGGAGCAGTTGGGCGATGACATCAACGGAGCGTCCGCCGGCGACGAATCCGGTGATGCCGTATCTCTATCGAGCGATGGGCGAACAGTCGCGATCGGTGCCGGCAGCGCGGCGGGCGGTTTCGGGCATGCCCGGGTGTTCCGCTGGAACGACAACGCCTGGGTGCAGCTCGGCGGCACCATCATCGGAGAATCGGCAGGTGATCGCTCCGGCGAGGCGATCTCACTGTCAAGCGACGGCCTGACCGTGGCCATCGGCGCTGCGAGGAATCAGGGCAACGGTTTCGATTCGGGGCATGTCCGCGTGTTTCGCTACGACTTGAACGGCTGGGCTCAGCTCGGCGAGGACATCGATGGAGAAAACTTTGCAGACCGTTCCGGCAGCGCAGTCTCCCTGTCCAGCGACGGTGCGACCCTGGCCGTCGGCGCTCCACGAAATAGCGGCAACGGTACCTTCTCGGGTCACGTTCGTGTCTTTACCTGGGACGGCTCAGCGTGGACACAGCTCGGCGATGACATCGACGGAGAGGCCGAACGCGATGAGTCCGGCGGCGCCGTTTCTCTGTCCAGCGACGGTAGGACGCTGGCCATCGGGGCACAGCTCAATGATGGTAGTGGCGAGAACGCCGGGCACGCTCGCGTATACCGCTGGGCGGGCAGTAACTGGGAACAGGTGGGAAGAGACATCGATGGCGAAGGCGGTAACGATTCCTCAGGTGAGGCCGTAGCACTTTCCGGCGATGGTCAGACGCTTGCCGTAGGCGCCCGGGCGAACGGCGATTTCAACTCGGGCCACGTGCGAGTCTTCGATCTATCGGTGTCTGCAGACGATGACGAGGACGGCGATGGCGTGAACAACGGAATGGACGACTGCGACGATACGCCCGCCCAGGAAGTGAGCGACATCAACTCAGAGGGATGCGGTCCCTCCGAGCGCGATACGGATGACGATGGCGTGAATGATAGCGATGATGCCTTCCCCGACGACCCGTCCGAGACCGCCGACAGCGATGACGACGGCCTCGGGGATAATCGCGAGGGCGAACTCGGCACCGACCCCAATCTCGCGGACACCGACGACGACGGGTTCAGTGACGGCGAGGAAGTGGAAGCGCAGTCGGATCCACTCTCACCGCGTGAGGTGCCACCACCGACCGGCCTTAACATCATCCTGATCAAAGCCGCCATCGACTCCAGAACAAATTGAAGACCGTGACCGCCCAGCCGGCTTTCCGAGACTACGGGGCCGGCCTTTACCCTCGGATTCCTTGGCGCCTACCTATCCAGCGTGATTTCTCAAATGAAGACACTGTCATACGCGTCTTTTGCACCAGTGCATCAGGCTCATTGGTTTTTCTACAGTCTCAACGAGCCTGTGGAAATACCCGCCCTGGGGCGAGTGCAGTTATCCACATAGCGCTGTTGCTCCGCCGTTCACTCTTTATGCAATCCATTTAACATATCACCCGTTCTCCGCACTCTCAGACGCACGGTGTGGATGAAACGGTCGATAACGCGGCTCATGCGGCCCTGGGAATTCCCACCGTTCCGTAGCGCATGACCTTCTCAATGTTGTGCACCAAGCAAAACAAGCGCCACTGCCCCTGGACCTTGTGCTTACCGCGCAGCGAGAAGCGCCTCAGACCTTTGTTGCTGCCGATGTTGCCAAACACCGGCTCGACCACGGCCATTCGCTGACCATAAATCGCTTTGCCTTCCCGACTGTCCACGCGGCGCCGCATCCAATCCGTCGCGGTATGGCCGGTACGATAGGTGATCGAGACGACCCGACCATGACCCTCCCTTGTCGACGCGCTGTCCGGGTTGCGGATGCAGGCCTCCTTCCGAGAGCACGCCCGGCAATCCGTCAGCTTGCCTTCGTATATCTGCTTGCGCCGTCCCTCATTCACCGGTTTGTCGCTCATCAGCCACATCGACTTCCCCTCTGGGCAGACACACGTCTTCCGCTTTACATCAATGGTGAACTCGCTCGCGGGAATCACCGGTTTGATGCCCTTTACGGTGTCCTGGTGACGCTTGCCATGCTTGCGCTTCTGGTCTTTGAACCGTGGGTCTCGGGAGCGAAACTGGTTATCAGGTATGTATGCATTGATACCCTGCTCCTTGAGGTGGCGATGGTTGTCCTCTCGGGCAAAGCCCGTATCCGCCGTGACGATGGCCCGCGTGGAGAGAATCGCAGCATGAGCCCCGATGCGCCGGTAGCGGCCCTCAATACCCTCAAGCATCGGCACCAGCGTGTGGTGTTCCTGGCTTTCGCCAAAGGCCTGCGCTTCCACAATCACCTGGTGCTTCTGATCCACCGCCGCGATGCCGTTGTAGCCCTGAATCGTGCCTTTGCTCGTGGTCATCTTGGCCGACTCGTTGTCTGTGATGTTGCTCTTCACTTCCCTGCGCTCTCTACCCTGGCCCATCCGTGGGCGGGCCGTCTTTAGGAAGTCGTCGATTCGGTTGAAGTGTTTCTCCAATGTCTCGACGGACTGTTCTAACTGATGTTTGCGCTCCTTCTCCCGGGGCCGGCGACCGTCGAGCTTCTTGTGCTCGGTCATGCAATAGCGAATCTGCTTTCGGATCTTCCGCTGTTTATCCTTCAGTTCCTTGAGCGTGCCAGAGTGTTCCTTCGACGCATTGGACGGCATTTTGCAACCATCGATGGCGAACAACTCGTTGCCGAGCAAACCGTGTTCGTGGCACACCAGCAGTACTTGTTCGAACACCGATTCGATGGCGTCAGGATAGCGACTGACGAAACTCGCAATTGACGTGAAGTGCGGCACCGTGTCACAGGACAGTGCCTTAAACAGAATGTTGTGTTCGCACTGCCACTGGATCTCGCGGCTTGAGGTAATGCCTTTGGAATAAGCAAAGAGAATGATCTTGAGAAGAATGGCGGGATCATAGGCGGTCCGGCCGCCCTCATCGTTCGCAAAGTGCTCATGGAAAACGGAGAGATCGATGTGCTCCTCGATGAGATGGTGCAGGGTGAACTCAAAGGTCCCGGGCTGCAGTTGATCCTCGAAGTTCACCACCACCATCGCGCTTTGCGCGTAGTCGTAAGGCTTAAAGTTCGGCATGCAAAAACCTCCACGAGGGTGAGGTCAGAGTAGCAAACAGCACGTGAATTAAAGAGTTTTTCTACAGCCTCAACGCCGTGTGCTGGGGCGGCGAAACCGCGCAGCGGTTTTGACGTCCCAGCGAAGCGCCAGCCACACCTTGTTAAGCGGCTACTTCTTCGAATGTGAAGTGGAGTGCATCGGTGCGATCTTTGGCGTGCTCCATGGTCATTGCACAGATGTTCCCGTTGGCATCAAGATCAATCACTGTATCTTCATCGAGATCGCGCGTTTCGACTATGTCACCTGCTCTAAACTCGATGTAGAGCGTATCGGTATCTCTGAAGTATTTAGCTTTCACGGCTTGTAGCCCCTATCAAAAAACGCGTTGTGAACTGTTTCGCCGTCGGGAAGCAGAACCACACGCAAGTAACGGCCTCGCATCTCCGGCACAGGAGCCCACCGACGAATGCGGCCGTCGGCCTGAATATGCTCTCTTTCGGGGGAACGCACAACTCGCTGGATCCACTCAGGTTTGATGCCCGCACGATCAGGTCGAGCAGACAAAGATTCGAAGTACTTGGTGACTTTCATGTTGGCACGAGTAGTGGATACAGCCGCTTAACGCTTCAAGCTGGGGCGGCGGAACCGCGCAGCGGTTACGACGTCCCGGCGCGGAGCGCCCTTGCAGCCTTGACTTGTTAGGTGCCGTAAACTAACTCCTTAACCTAAAGTTTCGTACCCCGACACGCCGAGGTGGCAGGACGTAAGCTACAAACCCAGCAAGCATAAACGCGACTAGAAACGTTGCGGCAACACCCGCGAGACCGAAAAATACAATAACGTAAAACCCGAATGTTCCGCATAGAGCGCCGATGAACGCAGTAGCAATACGCGAACCTACAACTAACTTCGCATCACACTCGGGGCAAATGAATGAACCTCCCAAACATAGCCAGAGCTTTTGGCGAACGGATAAAACTGGCGTTTTGCAATCAGGGCATGAGCGATTCATGAAAGGCACCTGACAGCTAGTTAACAAGGACAGGTTATTTATGTAGTTTCGCGTTAACACTTGGGCTTTCCGTCGCTTCAACTCGGTAAAACCACTTTAGATCAGCAAACTGCGCAAATCTGTTGATGGAAGGTCTGAGCGCGAAGTTAGACACGATTTGCCCTTGGCCTAGCGCAGATACCGTCAAAAAAAGAGCTCTGCTGCCCGGTATAGCAGATCAAGCGATTGAATAAACGTGACTTAAACGCTCACAGTGAGACCTGCCTGACGCAGCGCCTCACTCGCTAAAGCTGGTAGCGATCCGCACCTAGAACGCATACTTAAGCGTCAGCGTGGCCCCGTCCAATACTACGTCGTACACAATCTGCGACCGCGAACGCGACTCAGTCACGTCTACAGCGGTTCGCTGGTAACCCAACGCCACCCCCAGCTGTTCCGTGATGCTGTACACCGTCTGAAGATGGAGATAAATAAAATCGCCTTCGTAGTCGCCCACATTGGCAGAAAGCCATCCCGTGGTTCCGGTAACGGCCAGGCGATCAGCGATATGCCAGCGTGCCTCGGCCCTCAGGTTGGGCACCGGGGCCAGCAGGCTCGAGGAGGACTGCTGCCCGCTCACTTCGTTTTCACCAACGGACAGCGCCCCGCGAATACTCGTGCCAAGATCCAGAGCGTGAATTCCGCCTCCTAGCTGCAAATCGAATCGGTTTCCGTCGTAGACCCTATAGCTCGCGTGGAGCAGGTAAGCATCGACATCAAGCCCCAAATCGAGCTCCGCGCCCACGGTGAAGTCTGTGCCTCCAAAGCTGAAATCTCGCTCTGCCATGCCGCTGCTGGAGACATCGAAGCTGTATAGAGACACCTGCACATCCCAGCGCTCATTGATTCGGTAGGTCAGGTCTGAAAAATACGAGGTGTCCCGTTCTTCGAGTCCCAGATCATTCAGCGATATCTCCGCGGGAGGAAGTCCGTCGATGGATGCTCCGACCGTGGCCTCGCCTCTGAGTCTTGAGGCCCCAACCGAGAGAAGCCACCGATCATCGAGCAGATTGAAAACCGTTGATGACGGTGCAGTCGAATGCGAACCTGCATCTGATAGATCCTCGGCTATCGCATGGCCCGTGATGCCGAGGAGGGCGAGAATGCCGGGAATGCCGAGCGAAACAAGCCGACTTTTGCGACAGTTGCTACCGCCAGCCCAACAACTGCTTTCCAACGCGAAGGCCATGGACGTTTTCCCTTACCGCTAAAGCCGGAGAATGGTACCTAAGCTATCGAAGGTACTTTGTTCACTAAGAAACTCAAGCAATCGGGCTCGTGAATCAAAGGAAGAAAGCGTTGGCTTTCGGCTGATCACGGTCCTGGTGAAGCAAGACCCGAGCGTGTGCGCTTGCGTGGTGACTTGCTTTGAACCCGCCTTCAAGCTTTTTTTTTGCAAACAAACCAACTAGGGATTACAGAACTCACAGTACATCGGGTCCTCCACCGTCTTCCCATCCGGGTAGCGCCGCTCGTCGCGATGACCGCAGTGCTCACAGACCAGGATGTGTCGGGACGCGGCCTGGGTCGGCAATCCGCACAGTCCGCAGGGCAGGCCGCGCACCACGTCCGTAACCCGGAATCCGGGCCATGAGCAGACAGGGCAGTTGGACTGCAGGAGCTCGACAAGTTTCCGCGTGGCGTTACCGATGGCGGCCATGCGCGTCGGGTTGTGCATGGCGCGCATGTCCGTTTCCACGAAGGCCTCTCCGAAGCGCTGGCGCAAATCGTGGAAGACCGACAGCAGCGTGGCCTCGTCGTGCAGGTTCTTGTGGATATGCTCACGACTGTCGCGAGCCTTACGCAGTATCAGCGCGTGGCTCGGAAACTTCGCCTTTTCAGCAAACTCCAGCAGAGCGCTGTCATCGCGGACGGTTGCCGTCGCGAAGTTGGTGGAAGTGCTCAGGTCCCGCGCGGCGAGTTCCAGCTCGTTTTTCCGGTCCACCAGGACCAGCAGCTCCTCACCGCCGGGAACGAACACCATCACCGGATGCGGTCCAAAGGAACCCTCACTGGCTAGCGCGAGATCAGTGCCTGTCGCATCCATGGCACGAAGGCACTTCTCGCGCGCGGTGGAGACGGGGTCCATGGTGCGTTCCACCTCGCCGGTGAATGTACCAAGGAGGTCCGTATCGAGGTCTGGCGGCGTGATGCAGTGCACGCCCAGGGCGGTTTCCAGAACCGGAGCGATGACTCGCTCCTTGTCGTGTTTGGTGGCAATGACGAGGGTGCGCCCCGCAAACATGGGTTATACCAAACTCCCGCGCCGTAAATGCAGCGACCAACTCGCTACAACACTACCGATGAACGCCTTGGTATCAAGGCGACTGGCGCCGGACGAGGGTTCTTGACCGCGGAGAACGAGCGCTGCTGCGGCAACAGCGCAATGCCTGAGCCTTTCGACCCTGTACAAAATCTTTTCAATCAAGTGCTCTGCCCGTTTCAGTTTGGTAACCACAACGCGGTCCAGCGACGATCACAGCGGACGCCGTACCATCGCGAGCCACATTCTAGTGCCTGCCAAGCTCGGCTACCCCTACACTGGCAAAACCCAGGCAGCGGCATGCGCGCTGTGCTAGCGTTGAGCGATGCTCGCCGTAAAAACCCCGGATGGCCGCGAGGTCAGCTTTGCGCTGTCTGCCACTCCCGTACTCGTGCTCGCCCTGCTCATTTTCTACGGGCTCATGGCAAGGCCCCTGTTCCTGGCCCAGGCGCCGATTCCACTGGAAGTGGTTTTCCTCTGCGCCGCGTCGGCGGCCTTTATCCAGCTCCTGGTCATGGGCTATCCCTGGTTGATGATCCAGAGTGCGATTGTGAACCGGCTGTCGCGGGCGATGCCGGGAATTTTCATTCTCTTTGCCATCGGTCTGATCGTCGGATCCTGGATGGTCTGCGGCACCATTCCCATGCTGGTGTACTACGGCGTGCTCATGATCGATCCGAGCTGGATCTATGCCCTTGCCTTTGCCGTGACCGCGATCTTCTCGACGTTGACGGGAACATCCTGGGGTTCGGCGGGAACCATCGGCGTGGTGATCATGGGTATCGGCGTATCGGTCGGTGCCGCACTGCCCATCGTCGCCGGCGCGGTGATCGGCGGCGCACTCTTTGGGGACAAGCTGTCACCGCTCTCAGACACCACCAATTTTGCGGCCATCGGCGCCGAGGTCCCACTCTTTGAGCACATTCGCTCCATGCTCTGGACAACCGTTCCCTCGTCCGTTGTTGCGCTGCTTGTGTACAGCACCGTGGGTGCGATGTCGCAGATCGAAGGCGATGATCGCAGCGCGGAGATTGAGGCCTTCCTCTCCGGAATTTCCGGCATCTTCCGCTACCACGTTCTGCTTCTTCTTCCTCCGGCCGTCGTTCTGATCGGCTCATTTCGACGCTGGCCCACGCTGCCCGTTCTCTTCGCATCAACGGGCACGGCAACTTTGCTCGCACTCGCTCTTCAGCCTTTCGCGGCAACCGATGTCTACGCCTCTATCACCACAGGATTCCAGCTTTCCATGGTGCCCGGGGCAGCGGTTCCCGACACGGTGCGCCAGCTGGTGGAGCGCGGCGGTCTCTATTCCATGCGGGAGGCTATCTTCGTCGCTATTCTGGTCTTCCTTTTTGTTGGCGCCATTGATCTGCTGGATACCATGCCGCGGGTAGTTGGACGACTTTTCGCCTTCGCCCGCGGGAGTGCTGCCACAGTGCTCGCAGCTCTCGGCGCCAGCGCCGTGACCAACGCTATGACCTCGAATCAGTCCGCTACTTCCTTTATCGTCGGCGACGCCTTCGGCCGGCGTTTTGACGCTCTGGGTATTCCACGGCGAGTCCTGTCGCGCTCCATCGAGGACATGGGCACGATGATCGAAAGCCTGATTCCCTGGCACCCTACAGCACTGTTCATGGTCGCCACCCTGGGTGTGTCCGTGGCGGAGTACTGGCACTGGCAGATGCTTTCCCTGAGCAACTTCATCGTCGCCCCGGCCCTGGCGATCACCGGTATCGGCTGTTTCTACGCAGCCAGAAGCTCGGCCGGCGATAAGCCTGTCCCTGTGAGCGCGGACGAGCCGTCGACAAGCCCTGCCGGACAAGGACCAGCGGCGTGAGTGACGACGCAAGCGACTGGAAACCGGCGACGCGCCTCATTCGCGATGGAGTGCACGCCGACGAACGTTTCGGCGCTGTCGTTCCACCGCTGTATCAGAACTCCACCTTCTCCTTCGAGAGCTGGGATGCCATCGATGCCGCCTTCGAAGACCGCACCGCTACGCCCGTGTACTCGCGCCAGCTCAATCCCACGGTATGCGCCGCCGAGGCGCAGCTTGCGGCGCTGGCAGGGAGTGCGAGAGCGCGACTCTTCGCCAGCGGTATGGCGGCCATCAACGCGGCGGTGCTGCACTGCCTGAAGGCCGGTGATCATGTCGTCACCATCCGCAACGTGTACGGACCCGCCTCCACGCTGCTGGGAACCTACCTGCCGCAGAAAATGGGTATCGAGACCGACTACATAGGCGGGGACGATCTCGCTGAAGTCGAGGCGGCAATTTCGGAACGCACAAAACTCGTATACCTCGAGAGCCCCTCTTCCGGAAAATTCGGCCTCCAGGACATCACCGCCATCGCCCATCTCGCCCGGCGGCGCGGCGCCCGCATCGTCTGCGACAACACCTGGGCCACGCCTCTGTACCAAAACACACTCGCGCTCGGCGCCGACCTTGAGATTCACAGCGTCTCAAAATACCTGGGCGGTCATTCCGACGTCGTGGGCGGGGTTGTGCTGGGCGCGGCCACCGATATCGACAGCATCGCGGTGAACGAGGGGGAACTGCTCGGCGGTCGTATGGCTCCCTTCGAGGCCTGGCTCCTCCTGCGCAGCCTGCGTACGCTGCCGGCGCGCATGGCCCTGCACCAGGCCAACGGACTGGCTGTAGCGCGCTTCCTGGAGGCGCATCCGAAGATCGCGCAGGTGCGTCATCCAGGACTTGAGTCCCATCCGCAGCACGCCCTCGCCAGGCGACAGCAATCCGGCTGCTCGAGCCTTTTCGGCTTCCGGCTCGAAAGCACCGACCTGTCTGCCGTCAAGCGCTTCTTCGATGCCACGGCACTGTTCCAGCGTGCCGTGTCCTGGGGCGGGCACGAGAGTCTGATCTATGCACCGGCAATCAGCTACGCCAAGGAACAGCCGCCGGAGCGGCTCGCGGCCATGGGCATCGACATTGGGGATATACGGGTCTCGGTGGGTCTTGAAGACCCCGATGATCTGATTGCGGACCTCGAGCAGGCGCTGGAGCAGCTCTAGTGCGATGCGTCAGCCCGTGGGGTTAAAGCGCAGTTCGCCGTCGCGCAGAACCCGCCAGCCGACAATAGGGTTGAAATGATAGGGTCCGGACCCCGGCCCTCGCTCTTTGAGGATGGTCTTCAGCGTGGGTTGAACGTAACCCGTCTCATCCGTGGCCCGGCTGAGCAGCTCCGTCGCCTGCCCATCCCACTTCCAGGGCAGCCCAAAGCGCGTGTGTGCCTTCGGCAGTACGGGTCCCTGCAGCCTCGCGTCTTGCCAGCGCTTGCCTCCATCGCTGCTCACCTCGACCCGGCTTATGCGGCCCCGACCGCTCCAGGCAAGACCGCGAATCTCCTGCCAACCCGGTTCGATCACGGCGGGACACGCCGGGTGCGTAATGATCGACCGCGCTTCGATCTCAAAGCTGAACTGACGAATGTATCCGTCGCGCATGGGCTCTGTGTACTTTGACGTTTCATCCCGGGCCATGGACGGTCCGTCCGTAACTTCGAGGCGGCGGAGCCATTTCACGTTTGTGTTCCCTTCCCAGCCGGGAAGCAGAAGACGTATCGGGTATCCCTGGGCGGGACGAATTGCCTCGCCGTTTTGAGCGTAAACAACCAGCGCATCATCGAGGCATTTTTCCAGCGGGATACTGCGACTCATGACGGCCGCATCGGAGCCCTCGGCGAGGACCCATGATCCGCCCGAACGAACCCCGGCCTCGCGCAGAAGCGTGGCCAGGGGTACACCGGTCCACTCGCTCTGGCTGGTGAGACCGCAAACCAAGTGCGGCGGCGACAGCTCGCCCGCGGTGGGAAAATAGTTGCCGGAGCACTCGATAAAGCAGGTTCGCGTCACCGACGGGTAGCGTTTCAGCGCCGCGACGCTCCAACTCAACGGACGCTCCACCAGGCCATGAAGAAGAAGTTCATGACTCTGGGGATCGATTTCCGGGATACCGGCGTGGTGCCGTTCGAAGTGGAGATCGGCAGGTGTGATGGTTCCGTACAGCGACTCCAGGGGTGTCAGCGAGACGACGCCAAAAGCGGGGGTTCGCTCGACCATCTCGAAGCCGGAGCGCTGTCCGAGGGCGGACGGAAGCCGCCCCTGCACCCTGGTTGGATCTGTCTCAGCACCCCTGACACTCATGCCCAGCAAGCCCGCAGCGGCTCCGCCGGTTGCCACGGCCAGAAGTCTGCGGCGGCTGGTTTCCAGGGCAGCGTCTCTTGAATCTCTGCTCATGGCTGCTCCCGGGCTTCGCTGGCGGGCTGGAAGCGTTCGCGCGCAGGCATGTCGATCAAGGGTAGAGTCCCGGCGCCCAGCGTTGCCAGTTCATCCACCAATCCGTTGAGATGGAGAACATAGGCGGTGACGGCGTACAGCTCGTCGTTGGACAGCGAGCCGGGCTTGTCGAAAGGCATGGCGCGACGCAGGTAATCAAACAGTGTGGTGGCATAGGGCCAGTAGTTGCCCACGGTGCGCTTCAGCGAGCGGTCATCGGCCAGTTCCGTTACCGCGTACTGCGGCACACCGGCCAGCGAGCCGTTGGGGCCGTCGCGCCCTTCGCTGCCATGGCAGTGAGCACAGGCCGCTTCGTAGATGATCTGCCCTTCCCGCGCGGTTCCCTTTCCCTCCGGAAGTCCGCGGCCGTCGGGCATCACATCGATATCGATGCGGGCAATGGCCTCCGGGTCTGCGGGCCTGCCCAGACCATAGCCTTCCGGGACGGTGTCCTGCGGGGCCGCGAACAGCTCTGCGGCGGTGAGCGAGATCGCACACAACAATGCGGGCAGGAGCGCCGTCAGAAAAACGTACTGCAGGCGCGAGAGTGGTGTTGTCATCGCAAGATCTCCGACCCCGACGGCGCGACGGGGGATGGCGGGGCAGCCGGCTCTTTGCCCATGGACTGGGATCTTGCCACACCCGCGTTAGGCTGCGCTGGTTTCATCGTCGGAAACTGAAACGTAGACTGGCGCCATGACTTTCCGAATACACAAATCGAGCCTCGCACCGATCCTGCTCTTGGTCCTGCTCACGTCCCCGGCCGCGACCGCGTTGGTCGATGAGGAGCGCTTCTCGGCCGGGGTCCAACGCGGCATGGCGGACTGGCAGGTACCGGGACTCGCGGTGGCCGTGGTGGAGGAAGGCCGGGCCGTCTACGCACGGGGATTCGGTCAGGCGGCGCTCGGTGGCGGCGCTTCGGTCACAAAGGACACGTTCTTTATCAACGCGTCGACCACCAAGGCGATGGTCGCCGCGGGTATGCTCATGCTTGTTGATGATGGCCGCCTCGAGCTGGACGATCTTCTCATCGACCATCTGCCGGAAATCCACTTCGCCGATCCCGCGCTGACGCCACAGATTACGCTGCGAGATCTGCTCACCCATCGTACCGGTCTCCCGTCGACGGACTTCTGGACCTTCAATCAGGGCATGCCCCTGGCCGATCAGCTGCCGCGCCTGCGCTACGTAGAGCCCGTGGCGGCACCCCGGGAGCGCAAGATTTATCAGAACACCATGTACGAACTAGCCGGCCTCGTTATAGAACGCGTAAGCGGCGAGCCCTGGGAAGAGTTTCTGAAGCGGCGGCTTTGGCGTCCCATTGGTATGCGGACCGTGGGAACCCGCGACGCGCTTCCCGAGGACGCTCTTCGGGCGCAGCCCTACGATGTGTTCGATGGCGAGCTGCGCGAGGTCAATCACTCCCTCCGTGGAGAGGTGAGCGACGCGGCCGGATCGGCCTGGTCCACCGTGTCCGATATGATTCGATGGATCGAGTTTCTGCTCCGGGGCGGTGTCACGGAAAGCGGCGAGCGGCTGCTGTCGGAAGGCGCGCTGGAGGAAATGTTCACTCCCCAGCAGCTTGTATCTAGGCGGGATTACTACCCCACTGCGGAACTGACCGAACCTCACTGGATCAGCTACGGCCTGGGCTGGTATCAGCAGGATTTTCAGGGCCGCAAGATCGACTATCACACGGGTAGCCTGAACGGCGCGACGGCGATTGTCGGGCTCGACCGGGAAGCCGGTCGCGGCATGGTCATGCTGGCAAACCGCGGCGGCGCGGAGCTGCGTCACGCGCTGCTCTGGTCCGCGATGGATTCGCGGAATCAATCGAAACGTCGTGACTGGGTTGCGGACGTAACGAAGCTCTATGGTTCGAGGGCAGCGGAGCGTGAACGCAAACGCGCAGAGATCATGGCGGGCCGGCTGGACGTTCCACCCTCTCTCGATCTCGAAGCCTACGCAGGCTCGTACGACAGCCCTCGCGGCGGCCCCCTGGAACTGCTCCGCGAAGGTGAAGGCCTGCGCCTGAACACCCGCGTTCGCAGTTACCGCCTCACACCTTGGCACGCGGACACCTTCTTGCTGATGCATGAGGATTGGGCCAATCCGGGCTTTGCGCGCTTCTCCCTTACGCCGGCCGGCGAGATCGATGGTCTCGAGGCATTCGGTCTGGAGTTTGAGCGCGTTACACAACAAACGCCGTGAATCGAGTCGGGCCTCAGGCCCCTGCGCGCAACCGGCCTGCTATCTCCTCAATCCAGGGAAAATGCTGTCGGCCAATGAACAGCTGCCCGTCGATCACGTACGCCGGCGCGTCCACGACGCCGAGATCTTCAGCCTCGGCCTGAGCCTCGGCGAGCGCCGCGGGTGCCGCATCGAGCTCGACGCCACCGATGTCTCCGCTTTCTAAGACGAGATGCTCCACGACCTCTCGTCGGTTTAGATCCAGGTGCTCTGTCCAGAAGGCAGCGAAGGCCCGCCTAACGAACGGCAGGGCGTCGCCCCGCAGTTGAGCCAGCGCACCCAGGGCCAGATCCGCGTTGTGGTTTGACTCCGGGAAGCGCAGGTCGATACCCTTCAGAGCCGCATAATGCCGATGCGTGGAACGTATCGCCCCGGCGCGCGCCTGCTTATGCGAGCGTACGACGGCTGGATCAGCCCCGGTGTCCGGCAAATCCCTTTCCTGGCAGCGAAAGGCCTGCCAGGCGAGCTCAAGATTGAGGCGCTTCGCAAGGACCAGCGTGGGTTCCAACGCGAGAAAAGCGGCGGGTTCCTTGAAATCGATGTAGACCGTGAGCACCGGAATCTACAGCTCGTAGGCGATATCTGGCGGCGTACCGCGACCGCCAGTCAGGGCCCAGCGTAGATAGGGCAGGTGCTCACGACCGTGGAACGCCTGTTCATCAAGTACATAGGTGGGTACGCCATAGATACCCTGGCCGTGAAACTGCGCCTGCAAGCGGTCGTGCAGCGCTCCGCCTTCCCCTTCGAGGAAAGATGCGAATCCTTCGACGTCAGCGCCCGCCGCCTCCATACACTGCTGCACCACGGCCAGGTTTTCGATATCCAGCTCGCGGCGCCAGAACGGAAGGAAGACCGCGGTGAGATAGGCACTCAGTTGAGCACGTGCGGTCCGCATCATCCACAGCATGCCGATGTTGGCCATCCGCGAGTCCCAGATTTTCTCCGTACCCTTGAGCACCAGTCCCTGGCGCTCCGCGTAGCGGCGCGCATCGCCGTAGCTGTAGCGAATCGCATTCCAGGTCGTTTCGCTGCGTCCGCTGGATGCCACGACCCGACCGTCCCGTTTCTGGGCTGAGCCGAGATAGCTGGGTATGTCGAGCGTGAGCGGCCGCCAGTCAAAGGACGCGCCCACGGCGGCTTCCAGGTCCAGAGTCGGTCGCAAAGCCACCAGCGCAAACGGACTCTTCACGTCCAGGTAGACAATGAGCGGGGCTGTACTCTTGAGAGGGTGCATGGGCGAGACAGTGTTCAGCTCTCTGGATCGTACCACCCTAACCGTAGCACTCTATACTGCGGGCCAACGACACAGGACGCACCGTGTTTTCACCGTTTCGCCGAATTCGCCACGCGCTTCTTGAGGAGAACAAGCTGCGCCGCTACCTGGCCTATGCGCTTGGTGAAGTGCTGCTGATAGTTTTCGGTATTCTGATTGCGTTGCAGCTTGAGAGTTGGCGACAGCAAGACGCCAATGCATCCCTGCAGCGTCTTTACCTCCGGGAACTCCTGGACGACCTGGACGCCGATGTGCGGCGCGCAGGGAGCTGGCTGGATCGCTACGAAGGAAAGGTAGCCGGTCTCGAGGCGGCAAAGCAGTTTTACTACGGGCAAATCGAAAACACTGGGGATGCGGGACTGTTGCGTCGCATCAGCTACGGCGCCGTCGGTAGCCGAGGCCAACTGCTCGGTGAAAGCCCGACCTTCGAGGATCTGGTCAGCACCGGCAACCTCAGTCTGCTCAGTGACATCGACATCAAAAAAGAAACGCTGCGCTACTACGTGAACCGGGACTTCCTCCAGGAGTACAGCGAGAGCCTGCGTAGCGACTACGCCACCTACGTAAACGCGACCTACCCCTTCGACCCCCAGAATCCCGAAGCTGTGGATTCGCGTGATCTTGTGGGAGTGCTATCCCGCTTTCGCCATGAAGCGTTTATCGGCCTCATCAATCAGGAGCTGACCTATGCCCATACCTTGCGTGGAGCAGTGGAACGCCAGGTTGCCGACGCTGAAAACCTTCGGGACCGCTTGAACACCTACCTCAATGCCAGGTGAGCAGTCACAAAACTTCATGCCACTGAGCGTGGCTTTGAGTGCCGCGTTCGTAGCACCCTATACTGCCTTGGGACTAAGAAGCCTGGAGGGTCAGACATGCAATCGAGCCTGAGACGCCTAAGCCCCTTACTGCTATTGGTTCTCCTCGCTTCCTGCGGCGGGCCGCAGATCCAGCCGCTGATGCCGACGCCCGTGGTGTTTTCCGAGCTCGGTTTCAGTCCGCTCGATCACATCCCCGAGGAAGAACGCTGGACGCCCCGGCGCGTTTACTACGCCACAACCAGGGAACGCGAGCCGGACCTGCAGCGCATCGACTACAGCAACCGGGTGGGTAGTGAAACTTCACTCGGGCTCTCCCTTATTGGTTTTGGGGGCAACAAGCTGAGCTGGTCCGACCTGAGCGATGTTTCTCGTGTCCCGGAGCGCGCGGACGTCGTTGACCTCACCATCGCCGGGCTTGTGGAAGTCGGTTCCTACCAGCCATCGAACGAGTCGCAGGCGAGCCGCGACGATACGGGCGCGCTGAGCTGGCTGATCGCGAATATGAACGGCGCTATTGAATCGGCTCGGGACCGCGACCTGTTGATCTACGTACACGGTGCGAAAGTGAATTTTTACAACGCGAATGCGTTCGCCGCGCAGCTCGATCACTTCATGGGCCGGGACATGACGTCCCTGGCTTTCTCCTGGCCCACGCGTCAGAACATCGTCAGCTACGGCACCGGATCCGACGTACAGCGAGCCTACGAAGCCGCGCCGGCGCTGACCTCGCTTATTGAAGAACTCGCGGCGCGGTCCGTGGCGCGGCGCATCCACATCGTCTGCTGGAGCGCCGGGGGGCGGGTTGTAACGTCCGCCCTCAAGCAGCTTTACGAGCGTCACCGCGGCGGCGAGACAGACCTCCGGGAGCGCTTCCGTCTCGGCACAATCTACTATGCGGCCGCCGATGTGCCCTCCGGTGAATTCGTGGAGGCTCTTCCGGCGATTAACTCCCTTGCTTCGCGCGTTGTGGTCACGCTGTCGTCGCAGGACGGCGCGCTGAACATGGCGCAGCGTTTCATGGGCGGAGGTTCACGCATCGGTCAACGCGATCAACAGCTCAGCGATGAGCAGCGCAGTGTCGTGGCGGATGCGGATCGTCTCGAAGTGGTCGATGTTTCCCGCGACTGGGAAGGTCGGGGTTTCGATATCACCGGGCATCGCTACTGGTTCGATCATCCCTGGGCCAGCACCGACGTTGTTCTCGCCGTGCGAAGCGATTTTCGCCCCGATGAGCGCGGCCTCGCCCCCACCGACGCGCGTCTGCTCTGGAGCATTCCGGCGGACTACCCGGAGCGGCTGCGCAGAGATCTGGACCTGGTGAACCTTCGCATGCGCGACAGTTCGCCCTGAGCGCGGCGGCGAGTTCTTTCGAGTCCGAGCACCGTCCTGTCACACCCGGTAAGGAAACTGACTGGTGAACGAACTCCTTCGCCGGCTGGCGCTGCGCTGGCCGATTTTTCAGGCGCCCATGGCCGGTGTCAGCACACCCGAGCTGGCGGCCGCCGTCAGCAACGCCGGCGGACTGGGCGCTCTCGGACTCGGCGCGGCCACCCCCGACGCCGCCCGGCAACAGGTAGCGGCCACGCGCGCACTGACCTCGGGTCCCTTGCATCTCAACTTCTTCTGTCATGAAGCCGCTGTTCGCGACAGTTCTGCCGAGAGCGCATGGATCGAGCTCTTTGACGCCGACTTCCAAAGCCATGGCGCCTCCGCGCCGGCGGCCCTCAAGGAGGTCTACCCCAGCTTTCCGGCATCCGGCAAATCACTTGAGCTGATCGAAGCGACGCGACCGGAAGTGGTGAGCTTCCACTTCGGCTTGCCGGCCGCTGCCGTGGTGAGCGCGATTCGAGCGCTTGGCTGCCTGACGCTGGTCAGCGTCACCAGTGTCGCCGAGGCACATGCCGCCATGGCCGCTGGGATCGACGGCCTCATCGCTCAGGGTATAGAGGCCGGTGGTCACCGCGGGATTTTCGATGCGGCCGGCGCGGACGAGGAACTCACCACCGTCGACCTCGTTCGAGCGCTGCTGGCGATCACGGAGCTCCCCATCATCGCCGCCGGCGGGATTATGGATGGCTCCGACCTGCGCGGCATGCTCGATCTCGGTGCCGCCGCCGTCCAACTGGGAACGGCGTTTGTGCTTTGTCCCGAAGCGGGAAGCAATGCGGATTACCGCACCCGGCTTCGCGCCGCCACGGGCGATGACACTACATTGACCAGCGCCATCTCGGGCAGACGAGCCCGGGGCATACGCAATCGGCTTGTCGAAGTCGCTGAGCGCTCTCCGGAGGTCGCGGTGCCGGCCTACCCCGTTGCCTACGACCTCGCCAAGCAGCTCAACAGCGCCGCGCTGGCGAAGGGCGCGACCGGCTATGGCGCTTACTGGGCTGGCACGGGCGTGGCGCGGGCGCGGGAGCTGCCCGCGGCAGCCATGATCGCGGCGCTCGTCCACGAGGCTGGCATGGAAGGCTCAGCGTAATGAGTTGTCGCAGGCGACCTCGCTACCGTAGCGCGGTAAATCAGCGGCGAATGTCAGCGTAGACCGCATCCCCCCAGCCGACGAGCAGACCGTTTTCAAACACAAGGGGAGTCGTTTCGTCACGGGTCGTTTCGCCGTCGGAGTGGCGGTGCTGAGTCCGGTAGAACAAAACGCGTATCTCTTCGCCGTCACGGTTGAAGGCTTCGGAGTCATCCGGGGATCCGAGTTCGGCGAGCACGACGCTGCGGGGGCTGCCGATCTCAAGGCGGGAAATCGCGGTGCGGTTGATGCGCTGTTCCTTGCGCCAGGAGCTATCGGCGTGCTTTCCATCGACGTAGACGCAACCGGTCGCTGCGAGCGGTAGCAGGGCGATGACGCATAGGCGGGTAAGGGTTTTCACGGTCAGGGTCCTTGTGGTCAAAGGTATCTTCGGGCCGGCCAGTATCTGGTCCCCTAATCATTCGACGCATCATTGCGCAGCACAATGCCCGGCGCCGCAGCCCGTCGCAGCACTGCGGCAACTCACCGCATTGGGGCCTTGAGCCGTGCTTCGGACGGCTTTCCTGACGAGCTAATCCGAGCAGACCGGACACCCGTAAAACCATTAAACTAGTTAATGTGTTAACTAAATGGCGCAGCGATACTACAATCAATGAATCGGACCAAGACAGGGCAGAAGCAGGAGCGCAGTGCTCTTGAGACATCGTCCTGGTTCGCGGTGGTGCGGGCCTACGAGGAGTGCGCGCGCCGCTACGCGCGCATGCTGGAGCACTTCGAGCTGACCACGAGTCAGTTCGACGCCCTCGTTGCCGTCGAGCACCTGGGGCGAGATGCCATGCCCAAATCCATCGCCGAGCGCTTACTGGTGACACGGCCCAACGTGACGGGCCTGCTCCGGCGTCTCGAGGAACGGGAACTCATCCATATGACCCCGCACGCGTCCGATGGTCGAGCCCTCCTCTGCAGCCTTACACCCATGGGTCGCCGCTGCGTTCGTTCAGCGCGGCAAGCAGCAGAGCGCTTCGTCCACGCCCAGGCCGCGCCGTTCTCGAATAGAGAGCTTCAGGAACTCGAGGATCTTATGCGTGGCATGTATCGGCACCTCAAGACCATGGACCCGGACATCCTTGCTCGAGGCGATGACATCACTCAGCCTCGCCCGGATCGGAGCCTGGACGACAAAAGCGGGGGCACGGCCGGCGCCTACGGGAGAACCGGATCGTGACCCAGAAACCCACCAAAGCGGGAAGTAATCCAATGAATCCACTCACGAGCGAACTGACGCCCCCGAGCCGATCGCTTTTCCTGCTCGAATCCCGAGCCGCCCTGGACGCCGCACGCATGCTGCCGCCCCTGGTCGCAGCCAGTCTGGGCAAGCGCGCAGAGATGCAGGATCAGCTGGTCATTGTTGTGCCGGGCTTCGGATCCGGAGACCGCTACACGCTCCCCCTGCGCCGCTTTCTCAAACGCAAGGGCTTCGCGGCGGAAGGCTGGAAACTGGGTACCAATCTGGCGGGTACCAACATGCCCCACACCCAGGACGATCTGTCCGAGCGCTGGCAGTTCGAACCTCGGGAAGACTACCAGGGGGAGGCCGGCGTGCCGTACCTCATCGACCGCTTCTACGAGCAGGTCCATAAACGTCACCGGGAGACGGGCAAGAGCATCGCGCTCATCGGCTGGAGTCTCGGTGGCTACGTGGCACGGGAAGTCGCGCGAGATATGCCCGAGGTTGTAGAGCGCGTGATCACCATGGGGTCACCGATCGTCGGCGGCCCGAAGTACACGGCCGTTTCCTCACTGTTCGGTCGCTCAGGACAGGATCTGGATTGGATCGAGGAGGAGATCGCGCGCCGCGAAAGCCGCCCCATCACTCAGCCGATCACCGCGATCTTCAGCAAAACGGACGGCATAGTCGGCTGGCAGGCGGCCATAGACCATTACAGCCCGGGCGTTACCCACGTGGAAGTAGACGCGGCGCATCTCGGCATGGGCTTCAATCCCCAGATCTGGCAGGAAGTTCTCACGGCACTGCGCGCCGGAAACTGACATGAAGCGGTGGTTCCTTGTGCCGGCCGCGGCGCTCCTCCTCTGCGCCGCGCCCCTTCGGGCCGCTCCCCCGGAGGGCTGGGAGCAGATCGGCGAAGGACTCTATGATTTCGGCGGCGCTTCCGTGGAAGCCCTGACGCTCTATCGCCAGGGCTGGGTCGAAATTCTGCGCTTCGGGCGCTGGTCGCAAGCGGAGCGTCGATACCGGGAAGCTGTCGCTGCGGACCCGGATTTTCTCATCGCGCAATCTGTTCTGGCGCGGATCACCGCGGATACGTCGGAGCGCGACCGTCTGTACGCAGCCGTAGAAAACCGAAGCGACGCCGTGGATGAGCAGGGCCTGCTCCTGCTCCACACCTACCAGCGAACCCTGGAACTCTTTGCCCGCCGTGAAGCCGGGCAGACCTTCAGCGCGGATGACCGGCAGGCGATGGCGCGCCGCGCCGTGAGCGACTACGCGCGGTTCCTCGAAGACGCGCCGCGCGAGTGGTCCGTGATCATCGAGTATATGGAGTGGGTTCATGCCCTGGACGGGCCCGAAGCGGCCCTGCGAGTGGTTGAGGAACTGCGCGGCGCTGCGGAAACACCGCTCTACTTCAGCTACTTCCCGGCGTGGTTTGAAGCCGAACTTGGAAACCATGAAAAGGCCGCCGCCATGGCGGACGACTTTGCGAAACGGCTCAATGAGCCGGACGCACCCCAGCCATACTTTCTCCAGGCCTTCCTTGCCCAGCAGCGCGGCGAGCTGGAAGTCGCTCGACAGCAGATCGAGAAGGCCCTTAGTCTTGACCCCAGGCATCTCCTCGCGAGCCGCCTGCAGGCGGAGATTATGGAGTCGCTTGCGGAAGACTGAACTGGAAAACGGGTGTGAAACGGGGTTCGATGGTGCGACTTTTTCCTACCTCAGCCTTTGGCGTTGCCCTGCTTCTTTTGTTGGTTGCGGCCTGCAATCCCCCCGACATCAAGTACACCGTTGAGTTTCAACCAGCGGCCCCGACTGTGGAGCCACAATCCGGAACCAGTGAGCTGCAGCTGGGCGCCACGCTGTTCATCAACCGTGGATTCCAGTGGCGCGACGGGCTGCTTCACATTCCTTCTGGATACGAGTCATCCGCGGCGGTACAGACACCACTGCTGATCTGGCTGCACGGCGGCGGTGGAAGCGCGAGGGACGCGAAAGCCCTCTTTCCCGCGGCGGACGAGTTTGGCGTCGTGGTTCTGGCACCGGATTCTCGCCACAACACCTGGGACGGGATCGACAGTCCCTTCGGCCCGGACCCGCGCTTTATCGAGAAGGCGCTCCGCTACACGGCCGAGCGGGTCAACATCGACCCGCAGCGGATTGTCCTTGGCGGCCTCTCCGATGGAGCTTCCTATGCTCTGGCGATCGGGCGCAGCAACGGCGACCTGTTCAGTCATATCGTGGCGGTATCGCCCTGGCGCCTGAGGCCGCCGGGACCGGTTCAGGGCCAACCCCGCATTCTCGTCGCTCACGGCCGCGACGATAACATCTACCCCGAATGGCACTCGCGACGTATCCTGGCGCCCGGTCTGAGCGAGGCGGGGTACGACGTCACCTATTACGCGTTCGATGGGCCCCATAAAGTTACGGAGGCTGCGGCGCAAACCATCATGCGCTGGATCACGACCCCACAGCAGGTCAGGGCACAGCGGACAGCGCCTCCGTGAGCCAGGCTCGGGCGGCGTGCCCACAGGAATCTGGCGCTGCGGTCTTTTCAGGTCCTAAGGCGCCGCGGCGCGGGCAGCCGCCGCTATTGAGATGCACACCCTAGGCTTTCAGGAGCGAAGCCACGCAGTGCTTAGCGATCTCGCGCAAGCGATGCTCATCCACATCCGCGCGCTGCAGTACGACGAGGCCACGGACGGTAGCGACAAGCTGCCCTGCGGCGAGCTCCGGGTCACCGCTGAATTCGCCTGAAGCGACGCCTTCGCGGAACGCTCCTTCCACCAGCGAGAGCACGCGAGCAATCAGTTCGGTGAAAGCCTGCTGCGCGCGCTCACCCAAACCCTCGCGATTGCGCTCCGCGACCTCCATCAGGCCCCGGGTCGTCGGGCAACCGCGTGCGGGCTCTCCGTCGCAGAAGTTCGCGATGGACACGTCGCAAAAGGCGAGCAGCCGGTCGCGCAGACTGCCCCCGGCCATCGCGGTTTCGACGCTGCTGAGGTAGCCGCCCGCGTAGTGCGCGTAGGCGGCCAGGAAGATCGTTTCCTTATCCCCGTAGGCGTTGTAGAGACTCCCGCGCTGCACCCCGGTCGCGTGGGCGAGATCTGCCATTGACGTGGTGCGCACCCCGCGGCGCCAGAACAGATCAAAAGCCGCCGTCAGCAGTTCGTCCTCGTCGAATTGTCTGGGTCGCATGGGCGCCCTCCTTTACAACGATGTACCGCAGTATTTGACACAATGTCAAATACTGCGTGACACTGAACGCTGACGCGCTCAGTACGCTACCGGAGCCCCGATGTTCACACCTGCAAAAAACGCCGCGCCTGCCGCTCTTTCCCAGCCCGACCGTTACGTGGTCTACGGCTGGCAGCGAAGTTACTTCACGCACAAGCTCACCGCCGCCCTGCACTTCCACAATCTTCCCTGGGAGTACCGAGACAAGACGGCGAAGAACGGAGACGAGCTTCGCCTGCGCTCCGGCACGCACCAGATCCCCGTACTGCACACTCCGGAGAACTGGATGATCGCGGATACAACCCCACTCCTGCAGCTTCTCGACGGCCGCAATCCGCAGCGCCGACTCTTCCCCGCGGGCGCGGACGGTATTCGGGTACAGATCCTTGAAGAGTACTTTGATGAGTGGATTGCACGCACGACCGTACATTGGCGCTGGAACTACCCGGAGAACCACGAACTGCTGTCGATGGACGCGGCACACGGTGATCGCGAGGCCGCGGAGGCGCTGGTCACCTGGGGCGGGAAGGTCTGCCGGGCCACGGGAGTGAGCTCGGAGATTCAGCAGCGCGCCGCCGAGGAGGAATACCATCGCATTATGGCTGCCGCCGAGGAACAGTTGGCTAGGACGACCTTTCTTCTGGGTAATCGCCCGACGGCGGTGGACTGTATCGTCCTGGCGGGTTTGCGCGCGCACTTTCTCTACGATCCGGCGCCCAGGAAGGCGCTCGAGGGGCGCTATCCGCGCGTCCTGGAATGGTGCCGCGAAAAGGCTGACAACTGGCCGGGGGACGGCGGGCTGGAAGACCTCGGGGAAAACGCTTTCTCGGCGTTTGTGCGCGAAGAAATGGCGAACACCTACGCCGCGTTTGCGATCGGTAACCGCCAGGCTCTGAGCAAGGGCGACAGGGCGTTCGTCGTACCCATGTACGGGGAGGACGTGAGTTACCTGGCCCGACCGTACATCGAGCAGTCGCGCCGCATGATTGCCGACCGCATCGAAGCGGAACTCGATCCACAGGCGCAGCAGTCGCTTCGCGACTGGCTTGGCTCAGCCGCGCTGATTGACTGCTTCTTCTAAGGACCCCTTCGCAAGGGCAGTCGGCCGCCTAGGCATTGTTGCCTGCCGTCGATAGGCGCGGCTTGGCGCGAAGGATAAAGAGGCCTGCCTCCTCTATCGCGGATTGCACGCAATGCGTGTAGAGCCAACATGCAAAACGCGCGAAGCGTACTTTGCAGAGGAGAACGGAGGCAGGCCATAGTGTCTAGCGACCCACATCCTGCCCGGGCACCCAGGGGGCCCCGGCCGCCTGAAGCGCGTCCTCCAGCGATCCCAGCGTGTTGTCCCGCAGCGCTGCTGTGCGTGCCTCCACGCCCGCTAAGCCTTCGGCCCCGAGCCGCGCGCTCTCGCGCTGCTGGATTGTCGGTGGCATGCGCGAGTTAAGCGCCGTCGCCGCGAAGCTTATGCGGTCCGCTACACCGTGCACCGTGAACTCGCTCAAGCGCCGGCGCGCGGCGTTTCCGCGTAGCGATTCTCGCAGCGCGGCAAGCTCAGCTCCAGCAGCATCGATGCGCAAATACAGTTCCGGATCAGCGCCCGGGGCGGCATCCAGGGCCGCGCGGAGGTATGGAAGACGTGCCTCGGCATCCTCAAGGCTGCCATCAACCGCGGCGAGGCGGCGTTGCAGCTGGGTAACCTCGGCCTGGAAAGCCGCGGCCGCGTCGGGGTCCGAACCCGCCGACATGTTTTCCATAGTCACCAGGGAGAAGGACTGGGGCTGGCCCAGAGGCGTGACGCCGCTGGAGCTGACCTCAAGCAGGCGCGCCGTGTAGCGGCCCGGCGCGGCCAGGGGACCCTGTGGATCAGACAGCCAGGGCGGCCGGAAACCCGGCACCTCAAGATCGATGGCATCCGGTGCGGCGCCCCGCATGTCCCAGGCGATGCGCTGGGTTCCGGACTCGGCGGCTACGGACATGCGCCGGATGATCGCGCCGTCCGTGCCGGCGATCTCCAGGAAATAACGCGGCTCAAATGCATGAGGTTCCGCCGCAAGGGTTTCCCAGCCCGGGAATGGAACATCGTCCCCGCGGGCCGCGATCTCTCGCTCCGTATCTCGTCTGTCGTCCCTCGCGGACTGTTTTACTTCATCGAGGTGCACGGTAAGCACGGCCCCGGGCTGGGGATTGGGCGCGCGCCAGGCGTCGCTGCCCTGGGAAGGCAGGCCGCGGGCCTGACCGGGACGCGAAGGCAGGTACCACCAGGCATCGCGCGCCGGGAAGAGCGTGGCCGGGCCGTCGCCCGGCAGACCGTCACCGCCGCTGCGCAGGTCGGCGGCCATGGCCCGCAGCGGCGCGTAGTCGTCGAGGACATACACACCGCGACCGAAGCTGGCGGCCACCAGGTCGTCATCACGACGCTGCAGCTTCAGGTCGCGGAAGGAGATAGTGGGGACGCCAGCCGACAGGCGGTCCCATTGCGTACCGCCGTCGAGACTGACATAGACGCCGTTTTCGGCGGCGAGAAATAGGAGTCCGGCTTCCACATCGTCCTGTGCCAAAGACCAGGTGAGGACACCGTTGGGTAGATCACCGGAAATGTCCCGCCAGCTTTTGCCGCCGTTCTGCGTGGCAAAGATCATGGGTCGGTAGTCGCCGGTCTTGTGGTTGTCGGCGATCACAAAAGCGCCGTCCGCCGTGTGCTGGGACGCAACGACCGCGTTGACGAAGGCGCGCTCGGGCAACTGAGGCGGGGTCACCGTCTGCCAGCTTTCGCCGCCGTTGGCACTGGTGTGCACCAGACCGTCGTCGCTGCCCACCCAAAGGCGCCCCGCCTGCAGCGGCGACTCGGCGATCCCCGTGAGCGCCGCATAGCGCGACATGGCGCCCAGGTCCCAAAGCGCGTCGGTGCTCCGCACGCGATCGCCGACGGGCAGTTCGAAGCGGTTGGTGCCAAGGGTCAGGTCGCCGCTGATAGCCGTCCAACTACTGCCGCGGTCGTCGCTGCGCCAGAGACGCTGCGAGCCATAATAGATGCGGCCGCTCTGGTGGGGACTGGTGAAGAGCGGCGCGTCCCAGTTCCAGCGCTCCGGTGCATCGCCCGGCGCCGGCTGAGGCCGTATAGAAACGCTTTCACCACTGGGGGCGTGGTAGCGCACCAGATTACCGTTCTGGCTCATCTGGTAGAGCACATCGAGATCAAAGGGATCGAAGGCAACGCCGTAACCGTCGGCGCCGTAGGGTACGAGCCAGTCCTGGTTGCGGACGCCTTCCTCATTGAGGGTTCTTACCGGCCCAAGCAGCGTACCCAAATCCTGGGCACCCACCAGCACCTTGTAGTAGGGACTGTGATCGCTGACCGCCACCTTGTAAAACTGGGAGATCGGCAGGTTTGGGAAGTGGCGCCAGCGCTGTCCATTGTCGAAGGATTCGTACAGGCCTCCATCGGTACCCGCGATGAGGTGCCCGGCCTGCTCGGGGTCGATCCACAGCGCGTGATTGTCGCTGTGTTTGTCGCGGCCGGTTTCCAGGATCGAGAAGCTGTGTCCGCCGTCGCTGGTCGTGCGCATGAACACGTCCATCTGATAGACGCGGTCGGCCTCCGTCGGCGAGGCTTCGATCTCCTGATAGTAGTGCGGCCCCGTACCCCCGGAGATGTAGTCGTTGCGCCGGGTCCAACTCTCACCGCGATCCGTGCTCACGTAGAATCCCTGCCGGCCATCGCTGGCTTCGATCGTCGCGTACACGCGATCCGCATCCGCGGGCGTAACGGCGAGGCCGATCTTGCCGATTTCGATGTCGTCGTCCGCCGAGGGCAGTCCCCGGGTGACCTCGCGCCAACTGGCGCCGCCGTCGCTGGACTTCCAGATTCCCGAACCCGCGCCGCCGGCGTGGAAAGACCAGACGGAGCGCCGACGCTCATAGGTAGCGGCATAGACGACACGGGGATCGTCGGGATGGAACTCGAGATCGGTAGCACCGGTGTTCTCGTCCACGGCCAGAACCTGCGTCCAAGTTGTGCCACCGTCGGTGCTCCGGTACACACCGCGCTCGCCTCCGGAAGACCACAGCGGCCCCTCGGCAGCGACGAGGATCGTGTTTGAATCCTTCGGGTCGACGAGAATGCGCCCGATGTGTTCGGAGCGCTCCAAGCCCATGTTTTCCCAGCTCTGACCGCCGTCGCGGCTGCGATAGACACCGTCTCCCCAACCTACATGGCGACCGCTGACGTTCTCGCCGGTGCCCACCCAGACCACGTCGGGATTGGATGGGTCGAGTGTCACCTCGCCGACCGAATAGGTCGGCTGATCGTCGAAAACCGGTGTGAAGGTGATGCCCGCGTTTTCCGTTTTCCATACACCGCCGGAACCCACTCCGATGAACCAGGTCGCCGGACGCGCCGGGTGAATCGCGATGTCGGCGATGCGCCCGCCCATCATGGCCGGTCCGATGGCGCGCAGTTTCAGACCGTCAATGACCGATTCAACGGCGCTCTCTTCGGCGGCGAAGATGGACGATGCGTTGACGAGGAAGACGAGGCCGGCAATGGCGCCGCATTTCGAGGCTTGATACTTGGAGGGGAATCGCATGAATGCAGCTCCGATCTTTTTTTTGATGAGGGTTACAACAGCGGCACGAGACCGGCACGGTGCGGCTTCGCTGGTCAAGTCGATGCGGTGTCGCCGGTCCCGTCAGGCGCCGCAGCATACCGCGAAGCGGTCTGCCCGTGGTCGCGAGAATCTCGCCATCTCGTCCGAACACCGCAGCCCTGGGTTCCACCTGGCGCCGACGAACAGCCATGGCCACGGCGGGCCCTAGCGTAGTTCCAGCAGGCCACCGTCGACCGGAAGAATCTGGCCCGTCATCCAGGCCGAGCGCGGCGACCCCAGGAAATGCACCACCTCGGCGATCTCCCGCGCGTCGCCCCAGCGACCGATGGGATAGCGGCCAATCACCTGCTCGAGCAGTTCATCGAAATGGGCATCGTCCCGGGCCCGGGCGCGAAACTGGGACTCGGAGAGCGGCGTGCGCACGGCCCCCGGCGCCACCGCATTGGCGCGCACGCCTTTGTCTGCAAAGTCAGCGGCGATCTGCCGGGTCAGGGCAGCGATGGCGCCCTTCGCCGCCGTGTACGCCGCCACGCCTTTCATCCCGGAGAGAGCCACGGTAGACGTGGTGAAGACCAGGGCACCGGCGCCGCTCTTCAGAAGCCTGGGCAACGTGGCGCGCGCGGTAAGAAAAGCGCCCGTGGCATTTACCTCAAGCGCCCGGCGCCAGTCTTCGAGCGACAGCGATAAGATATCGCCTTCGACCATAACTCCGGCATTGGCCGCCACGCTGTCGATGCGCCCGGTTTCGGCGACCACGGTGTCGACCATGGACGCCACGGAATCCTCATTCGCGATATCCACCTCGACGGCGAAGGCGCTGCCTGCTGCGGCCTGAAGCTGCGCCGCCGTCTCCTCGGCGGACGCAAGATCGATATCCGCACATGCGACGGCCGCGCCGTCCTCGGCAAAGCGCGTCGCGATGGCGCGGCCGATGCCCGAACCGGCGCCGGTGACAACGACGGTTTTGCCGACCAGATCGCTCAAAGCACCGGATCGGCGGCGAAAATCTGTGGGTACATGAAGCGCATCGCTTCTTCGTCCATCTCCGTTTTAAACGCATAGCGCTGAGGCAGAGACTTGGCGCGCTGCGCCGCGGGACGGGCGTCGATCTCCTGCATGAGGCGATCCAGATTCGGATAGCGCTCCATGATGTTGTCGTCGGCCAGCATATAGGTGAGGCGGTCGCCCCAGCCCCACACGGCCATGTCCACGATGGTGTAGTGCTCGCCGAGCATGTACGGGTGCCGAGCCAGCCGGTCGTCCACAATCTGCCAGTGACGCCGGGCTTCGAAGTCGTAGCGCTTGATGGCGTAGGGCACAATTTCCGGAGCGAAATTGCGGAAGTGCACCGCCTGTCCCGAATAGGGCCCGACGCCCGAGGCTACAAACATCAGCCAGGACAGCAGACTCGCGCGCGGTCCCGGCCCGTCCGGGGGCAGGAACTGACCGGTCTTTTCCGCCAGATAGAGAAGAATGGCGTTGCTGTCGAAGACCGCGTGGCCATCATCGATGATCGCCGGGACCTTCGCATTGGGGTTGATGGCCTTGAAGGTCGACGTATGCTGATCCCCCCGCTTGCTGTCGACGGGCTGGGGCTCGTACTCAAGCCCCGACTCTTCGAGAAACAAGGCCACCTTCATCGGATTGGGGGCTGCGTTGTAGAAAAACTTGAGCATGCCATCTCCTGCCTGGAACGATGCCACCGTGCTGGGACCGCGATCTTACCTGAGGCCGCGGTCTTTCCCGAGCCGGCGAAAACCCTGCATCCCGCCCGGGCTTTAGAGCGGCGCATACGAGAGACCGAAGCAATCCGTAAACGCGACGCTTTTTCGGTAAGCTAAGCGGCCTCATATAAGAACCAAGTCGTCTCCCCATGATGTCCGTCACCGCTAATCCCTACCGATGCAGCAGGCTCGCGCTTGTCTGTCATGCGGGAACCCGTTTGCTTGCCGCGCTCCTACTCCTGACGCTTGCCACCGTGCCGGCTCGCGGCGCCACACCCCTGCCCATAGAAGCGCTTTTCGAGTCTCCAGGACTCTTCGGTACTCCACCCGCCTCCCTGAAATGGTCACCGGACGGTACGATCCTGGCGTTCCGCTGGGCCCGCCCCGGAGCCGGACCGCGCTCGCTGTGGCTCGTCGATGCGGATGGCGCCAATCTGCGCCGCGCCGAGGACGGCGTTGCCGCCGGCGTCAGCGAATTTGTGTGGCTTGCGGATGGCTCCGGCTTTCTGTTTCTCAGTCAGAACAAGCTATGGCGCCTCGAGCTGGATGGCGGTGCGCGAAGCCTGATTTCCGAGGTGGCACCGGGAGCACACGATCTGGGTTTGGCGCCCGATGGTCGAAACGCCAGCTTTCTGCTCGCGGGCGATCTCGTGCTCATCGATCTTGAAAGCGGCGCGATCAGAACCCTGAGCCGGGTGGGCATTGCACCTCTCTCCGTTCCGCCAACGGCGCGCTACAGTCGCCCGGAACGGGAAATCGGACCCGGGATCTGGGGCGGCCCTACCTACGCCTGGTCCCCGGACGGCGGCCTGATCGCCGTACACCACGTTGACCGCCGACGCATGCGCAGCGTGCCCTTTCCCAACTACCTGGCGGATGAGACAGATCCGAATCCGGTTCGGCGCGGCTATCCCGGAGACAGCAACGAAGCCCGCCGCGTGGGACTGCTTGACCCGTCCGACGGCCGCCTCCGCCTGCTCGAGCTCGACGACCCCCAGAGCCACCAGATCGTTGGCTTCTCATGGTCTGCCAGCAATGACCTGCTCATCGATGTTGCTTCCGACACCAACACGCTGCGGCGGATCTACGTGCTCCGCAGCGGAGAATCGACGCCGAAGCTGATCTGGGAAAGTCGCCGCGACTCCCGCATTTACACGCGCTTCGCCGCACGCTGGGCGGCCAACGGTCGCGACATTATCGTGCTCAGCGACCACCAGGATTACTACGGGCTGTACCGGCTGCCCGCGCAGGCCGGAGCGCCGCTCCAGCGCCTGGATGATCCGGACTATGACGTGCTCGGTCCGCCGAAAATTACAGACGACGGGACGCTGGTCTACGAAGCGACGGCCGGTCGGCCCGCGGAGCAGCACATCATGCGCAGGCGCCCGGGAGCGGAAGAGGGCGCGCCGGAATACCTCACAACCCAGCCTGGCCATCACACGGCGTACCCAGCACCTACGGGTGGAGCAGTGGCCATGCTTCGCAGCGATGATCGTTCACCGCCGGAGCTTTACATGCTCGCCGCCGGTGAGCGCGAGTTGCAGCGCGTAACGCAGTCCACGACGGATGCCTTCGGTGATTTTGCCCTCGCCCAGGTGCGCTATCTCAGCGTACCGGCAACAGATGAGCGACCCGCCCTGGCGATCCGCCTCTCCGTTCCAGCTGACTTCGACGAGTCACGACGCTATCCGGTCCTGTTCGGACCGATGTACTCCAACACGGTGCGCAACCGCTGGGGCGCGGCCTACACGCTCATGCAGCAGGCGCTCACGCAGCGCGGCTATCTGGTCGTCCAGGTCGATGTGCGCGGCAGCACGGGCTACGGCCGCGACTTCCGCGAGGCCTTTCTGAACGACTTCGCCGGCGGCGATATCGAAGACATCGAGGATGCCGTGGAGCATCTCAAGGGCCTGCCCTACGTCGATGGCGATCGCCTGGGCATCTGGGGCAGCAGCTATGGCGGTACGCTTACGGTTTACACCCTGCTGAAAAAACCCGGTCTCTTTGCGGCGGGCGTGGGCGCGGCCTCCGCTGTCGATCCCTATTTCTTCGGCACCGACGACGTGGCCATCGTTCGTCGCCCCGGCGACGGCTCGGGTATCTTCGAGCGCCGCGCAGAAGACCTGGTCGCCAATCTCGAGGACGCGCTGCTCCTTGTGCACGGCATGCAGGACCAGGTCGTACCGTTCAAGACCGTGGCCTCCCTGGCGGACGCCTTCATCCGCGCCGGCAAGAATGTAGAAACAGCTTTTCTGCCCGGAGCCACGCACGGCTGGCGCCGGGAGCCGCCCTACGATCGCCACGTTTTCTCACGCATGGTCGAGTTTTTCGACCGCCATCTGAAGGCGCCGGCACGGGCCGATGCGCTGGCTAAGCCGAGCGACGAAACTCCTCTCGATCCCGACATCGTGGCCGCCATTGACTCCTTTGTGCGCGGGACGCCGTTCAAGGACGATCTCGACCCGGCGACGGCGCGCACGGGCCGCGCCCTGCCGCCCCTGCAGGCGAACTACGATGTCCAGCGCTACCACCTGGACCTGCGCGTGATGCCCAGCGACCACGCCATCGATGGCAACGTCACGGTCGACTTCCTCGCCCTTGAGAATCTACGTTCGATCGAGCTGGACCTGGATCCCGATCTCACGGTCGATCGCGTGAGCAGCGGCGACGACGATCTTGCCGTCGTTCGCGAGGGCGATCGCTTTCGCATCGACATGGCCAATCCCATGGCCGCGGGGGAACGCGCGACGGTGGTCGTCGAATACAGCGGCAAACCGCACGTAGCGCTGGTTCCGCCCTGGCACGGCGGCTTCGTATGGTCCGAGGTGGATGGCAAACCGTGGTTTGCCACCGCCGTACAGACCGAAGGCTGCGATTTGTGGTGGCCCTGCAAAGACAGCTACGCCGACAAACCGGATTCAGGTGTCGCCGTATCCATTACCGCACCCGATTCCATCACCGTCGCCTCCATTGGCAGGCTGGCGAAGGTTGAAGACGCGGGCGATGGCTGGAAAACCTGGCACTGGGAATCCCGTCACCCCTACACCGGCTACGCGGTGGCGATCAACGGCGGGCCCTTTAAGCGCGTTCTACGGCAGTACGAGGGAATCAACGGGACGCGCTTTCCGGTGGAGTTCTGGGCCCTCGAAAAAAACGTGGACAAGGCGAAAGCCCTCGTCGACAACGACGCATTACCCGACCTCGAATTCTTCGAGCGTCTCCTCGGGCCCTACCCCTGGGGCGACGAGAAAGCCGGCTTCGTGGAAACGCCCCACCTCGGCATGGAGCACCAGACCATCAACGGTTACGGAGAGCAGTACGCCCGCGGTCGCTACGGCTACGACTGGCTCCTGCACCACGAGCTCGCCCACGAATGGTTCGGCAATCTCATGACCCATGCGGGTCCCGAAGACGCCTGGCTCCACGAAGGCTATGCCGCCTACATGCAGGCCGTGTATGCCGAGGAAACCATGGGCTCCCTGGGCTACTTCGACCATCTGTACGGCGCATACACCAGCAACGCGAACTGCGCCGCCGTCGTGGACCCGGCGGTGGCGGACGTGGGGGAAGCCTTCGACAACCGCGACATCTACACCAAGGGCGCCTGGCTGCTGCACACGGTTCGGCGACACATCGGCGAGACGGCTTTCTGGCGCGGAACGCGCCGCCTGCTCTACGACACGGCGGAACCCTGGAATCTGAGCTACCCGCTCCAGGCGCGCTACCGCTCCACCGACGACTTCATTCGCATCATGTCGGAGGAAGGCGGTGAGGAACTGCGTTGGCTCGTGGAAGGCATCCTCTACGACGCTGCCATGCCCGTGCTCGCGGTGGAGCGACGCGATGGGGAGGCGCTGCTGTCCTGGGCACTGAGCAGTGAACGTCCCTTTCCCATGCCGGTTACCGTGGCCATCAATGATGAGCGTCAGCGCCTGAGCATGGGTTCGCAGCCGACGCGTGTCACCGTGCCGGATGACGCGCGCTTCGTCGTCGATCCGGACAGCGCGCTGTTCCGGTCCCTGCCCATCATCGGTGACTGTGCGGAGCAGACCGAGAACCGCGTCGACAGTCGCATCGAACGCTATAGCAAGATGGCCCGCGACTACGGCTGGCAGCGCCCCTAACCCGTGGATGCCTCTCAGAACAGCGCGGACGCGGGCCTCAGCCGCCAGCTGGGCCTGGTCGGGCTGGCGGCTACCGGCATCTGCTCGATGCTCGGCGCCTCGGTCTACGTAGTGCCGTTCATGATCCAGCGCAGCGTGCCCGGCATCGGGCCCTGGGTCCTGCCGGCGTTCCTGTTCGCCGCTGTGCCCGCGCTCCTGGCGGCCCTCGCCTACGCCATGCTGGCTTCCGCGATGCCCCGGGCCGGTGGCAGCTATCTCTATGCGAGCCGGGGACTGAATCCCTACCTCGGCTTCGTTGCAAGCTTCTCCCAGTGGTTTGGACTGTCGATCGTTATCGGCGTGATTTCCTACGTTATCGTTCCCTTTCTTCGCGACATCGCCGTGGCTCTGGCCTGGGCGGGCGTGGCCGAGGCGCTGGAGGCGGGCGCGGTGCGCGTGGGACTCGCCCTGCTTCTGCTATGGCTGTTTGTCGGCGTGAATCTGCTCGGTGCCCGCTACTACGAACGCACCCTGATTCCGCTCATGGTGCTCATGTTTGCCCTGGGCGGTATCGTTATCGTGTCCGGCTTCAGCTTTGATCACGGCGACTTCGCCGCCGCCCTCATGGCCCGGGAAGGACGCGGTCTCCCGGATTCGGACATCGGCGCTCTCACGATCGGCAACTTCCTCGCCGCGGCGGCCATTCTCTTCTCCAGTTTCATCGGCTTCGATGCGATCGCGCAGGCGGGCGGCGAAGCACGCAACCCGGGCCGGAACCTGCCCCTGGCTATCGCCATCGCGGTGCTGGGCGTCGGCACCTATTACTTCGTATTCACCGCGGCCGTGTATCACGCCGTACCCTGGTCCTTTGTCGCCTCGGAAGCCGCACAGCGCGACGTCACGGCGCCGGGCCTGTTCGCCTACCTGTTGCCGACCGCCTGGGGCGCCGCCATCGTGGCCGGCGCGGCCATCGCCCTGATCAACGACCTCCCTGCCATGTTGCTTGCGGTATCGCGACTCATGTTTGCCTGGGCTGGCGACGGCATTTTTCCCCGCGCCATCGCACGCGTTCATCCCCGGCGCCACACGCCGCAAACCGCAATTCTCCTCTCAGGGGCCATGGCCAGCGTCGGCATCCTGGGCAGCCACTTCGCCGGCGATTTCTTTCTGGGCATCGACATCATGGTCACGTCGATGCTGGTGAACTTTCTGCTGATGTGTATCACCGTGATAAGCCTGCCGCGCCGCAATCCAGTCCTCGCCGAACGCATCAGCGTCCTTCAGGCCCCGAAGCTGCGCAGCTTCCTGGCGACCCTGGGCACGCTGTTTCTCGGAGGCTTTCTGATCGTTCACGTGTATCGCGACCTCACCGCGGACGTCACCGCGTGGTACTTTCACTCGACCTGGGTATGGTTGATCGTGATGCTCCTCGGTAGCGCGATTTATCTCCGCGAGTATGGAAAGCTGCGCCGTGCCGGCACGGACACGCAGGCCCTGTTTCGCGAACTGCCGCCGGAGTAGGACGAGCGCCCGAAGCGCAAAGCAGGCACCAGCGCTATCGTCGGTGCCTCCAGGACCCGATCACCGTTCCCCCTCGATTTTTTGGAAAGCCCATGCAGGACAGCACGCAGCAAGCACACCGTATCGACCTGGCCCCCGGTCTCAGCGTTTCCCGGGTCATCACCGGTCTCTGGCAGATTGCCGACATGGAGCGGGATGATCGCAGCGTGGATCTCGACGCCGCCGCGAAGAGCATGGATCCCTATGTCGATGCCGGCCTCAGCACCTTTGACATGGCGGATCACTACGGTTCCTCCGAGGAGATTGCCGGTATCTATGCCACCCAGTACGCCGGTACGCGCGACGTGCAGCGTCTGACCAAGTGGGTCCCTAAACCGGGCGGCGCCACGCGCGCGACGGTGCGCGAAGCCGTCGAGCGCGCCCTGTCGCGTCTGCAGACCGGGTGCCTGGACCTGCTGCAGTACCACGCCTGGAACTACGCCGATCCCAGCTATCTCGACGATCTGCACTATTTGCAGGAACTGAAGGAAGAGGGACTGATCGCGAACCTGGGCTTGACCAACTTCGATACGGCCCATTTACGCGTGGTACTCGCGGCGGGCATCGAAGTGGTCTCGAACCAGATCTGCTACTCGCTCCTCGATCAGCGCGCCGCGGGCGCGATGGCGGAGCTTTGCGATGAACGCGGCGTGAAATTGCTTGCCTTCGGCACGCTCGCCGGCGGATTCCTCAGCGAGCGCTGGCTTGCGCAACCGGAGCCCGCGATCGAGAAGCTCGAGACCTGGTCGCAGATGAAATACAAGCGCTATATCGATAGCGCCGGGGGCTGGGCCCCGTACCAGAACCTGCTGCGCGTTCTTGGCGCTACCGCGGAGCGCCTCGACCTGTCGATGGCGAACGTGGCCAGCCGCTTCATTCTTGAGCAGAAGGCCGTGGGCTCCGTCATCATCGGCGCCCGGCTGGGACTGAGCGAGCACATCGACGGTAACCGCCGGCTTCTCGACGTGGCCCTCGACGAGGACGCCCACAGACAGATTCGCGAGGCGCTGGCGGACATGACGCCGATACCCGGCGACTGTGGCGATGAATACCGAAAGCCGCCTTTTCTCACGGCCTCCGGTGATCTCAGCCATCACATCGAGAGTCTCCCGCCACCGTACCCCACGAAAACCGGGAGCCGCGGCCAGACCCTGGCCTTGAGCGGCACGGTCTGGGAGAACCTTGCCGGCTTCGCCCGGGCCGTGCGCCAGGGCAATCGCATCTGCGTATCCGGAACGACAGCAACGCACGGCGATCGCGTCATCGGTCCTGGCGATCCCACCGCGCAGACCCACTATGTGATCGATAAGATTGAAGGTGCGCTGCAAAGCCTGGGCGGGGACCTGGAAAGCGTTGTCCGCACGCGGATCTTTATTCGTAACATGGACGACTGGGAGGCGGTGTCCCGCGTGCACGGTCAGCGGTTTGCAGAGATTCAACCGGCCAATACACTGGTTCGGGCCGAGCTCGTGGGTGAGGAGTACCTCGTCGAGATCGAGGCGGAGGCCGTGCTTGGCGACGGCTGAGCCCGCTTGCCCTGGATACGGAACCTGGATACGAAATAGGTATCGGTTAACCGTGGGATAGTTACGCGTTGCTTATGGGTTAGTTATGGTCTGGTTCAAGCGCATCATGCTGTTCGGCGGCGTCGTGATCGTTCTCGAGCTGATCGCCTGGGTCGGCATTGTCACTCTTGGGCCCGATGCTTTCCGCCAGATGCTGGCGTTCTACGACCCGCGTCCCGATCGGGCGCAGGTGGTCGAGGCACCGGGGAAGGACGGAGCGGTGAAACGCTGCGCCGTATTTCGCGATGAGCTTCTGTGCATCGAGGAGGGCAGCGGGTCGCCAGGACCCGACGCGGTGGCCTCGGTAACGCCGGAGCCACAGGAGTCCTCGCGGCGCTGTGCGCGCTTTGAAGGCCAGGAAATCTGCATAGAGGAGGAACGATGATGCCTGCGTTCATTCTACTCGCCACCATGTTGGTCACTGCCGGCGCCACGGCGCTGGGGATGTACCTCCTGGGCTCGGACCCCTCCGAAGACCGCATCCGCTGCGTTGAGGCGATGACAGAGGCCCTGCAGCCCCAGAGTGTGGAAGGCGTGCAGGACATCGTGCGTCAGTGCAAGGAGCGCTTCGGCGAGTAGCGTCTAGGCGTCACCATCCCCGGCAGCGCCGAGCTGCGCTCTCAGGAACGCGTAGATATCCGCGTACTGCGACAGGACCTGCTCGCGCGTCGAACCAATGCCGTGGCCGGAATCAAAATCAATACGCAGGAGCACCGGGGGATCGCCCGCGTTGACCGCCTGAAGCCTGGCCGCCATTTTTCCGGACATCCAGGGATTGACCCGGGGATCATTGAAGCCGTGGGTCAAGAGCGTTGCCGGATAGCGTCGACCATCCTCAACCTGGTGGTAAGCACTCATTTCCAGTAGACCCTCGAAACCTTCGCGCTCCGTAACCGTGCCGAATTCCTTGATGTTCGGAACACCATTGGTCGTGGTTTCCGCGCGAATGGCATCGAGCATGCCGACCTGGATCACGGCAGCGCCAAAAAGCTCGGGCCGGGTGGTAATCGAACGCCCGACGAGCACACCACCGGCGGAGCCGCCCATGGGCGCCATGTGCCCGGGCGATGTGTAGCCTTCATCGACGAGATACTCGGCGCTGGCTATGAGGTCCAGCCAGGTATTCGGTTTGTTCTCCATGCGCCCGGCGTAGTGCCATTCCTGTCCGTACTCGCCGCCGCCGCGGACGTGGGCGATGGCGAAAACGCCGCCACGCTCAACCCAGGCCATGCGGATGGTCGAGAAACCCACATCCATGGAGATGCCGTAGGAGCCGTAGCCGTACACGATCGTTGGATTGGTTCCGTCCAGTTCGATGTCTGCCCGGTGGAGGATCGACAGGGGCACCCTGGTGCCGTCGTGGGACGTGACCAGAACTTCGCGCGCAACAAAGCCCTCCATGTCGTCGAAGGCGCCCTTGGGCACGAGTCCATCGTCGCTGTACTCACCGGTTGCCGGATCGTAGTGATAGCGAATACCGCCCTGGATCCAGGAGCTTTCAAACACGCGTAAGCCCTCGAGCACTGGCGAGACGGCGGATATGTAGGCTGAGCCACCCCGGGGCATGGCGAGCCGCTCAGGCTCCTCACCCGGTACAAGGCGCAGCACGCCGCCGACACCGTCGACCATCACATTGATGTACAGCGCGTCCCGGGCCGCGCTGAGACCGTCCAGGACCATGTCGCCAGCGCCGATGACCTCTTTGGCCGCCGCGAAATCCGGCTCCGCAAGGGAGGTGCTGACCAGCTTGAAGCGCGGTGCATCCTGAGCCGTCATCAGATAGATGGCGTCGCCGACACTCACGAAATCCGACACCAGGTCGCTCTCCTCGCTGATCCGCGACCACAAGACATCTCCCCCAAGCAGGGACGAGCGCGGTGCCGAGAACAGGGAGATCTCCCGATTGTCACCGTGCTTGACCTTCAGCACCGCGTAGTCCGAACCGGGTGTAATCACGATGCTCGGAAAGTCCGTGTCCAGCAGCGACAGGCGCTCCGAAAGGCCGTAGGCCGCGACCACGGGATCCGCCTTTGGGTCGGTGCCGAGCCGGTGAAAACGCACCGAAGTCTGCTTGTAGATCTCCGTATCCGGCGCGTCTTCGGGAAGGTCGCGACGACGGCTGTAGTAGAAACCGTCGCCCGCCTCGTTCCACTGGGGCCGGTTGTAGGCCGTTTCGATATTGCTGATCGGCGCATCGATCACCTCACCCGAAGCCACATCCATGATGTGATAGGTCGTTTCCTCGGAGCCGCCCTGGGCGAGGCCGTAGACGAGATAACGCCCATCCCAGGAAGGCTGATAGATCTCCAGTGAGTAGTGCTCATCGCCCTCGGTCGCGAAAGCTTCCGGGTCGACCAGCAGACGCGGCTCGTCTGCATCGGCTTCGTGAATGTAGAGCTTGGCGAGATTCTCCCCCGCCTCGCGGCGCATGTAGAACACATCGCCGCCCGGGAACTCTTTCACGGAGTAGGTGCGGAAAGGCGCGCCCTGGTCCATTTCAACAAGACGATCGAACAGCGACTCCCGCTCCGCAAGCGCCGCAAAATAGCCCTCGGCGTAGGCGGCCTGCCCCTCGAACCACTCTCGCACATAGGGATCGTCGACCTCCTCCATGTAGCGGTAGGGGTCGTCCACTTCGACACCCCAATGCGTGTCGACAACATTCTCAATCTTTGCAACGGGCGGCCCCGGTCTATCTGCCTGCATTTCCATGGTCTCCGTAGTAGACGTATCGTCGCGCGCACTTCGGGAGTCACATCCAGACAGCACCGAAATCAGCGGCAGGCTGCCCAGAAGCACGGCCGTCAGCATTTGGCCAGTCTTATGCTGCGCCGTCCTGTGCGTCTTAGTGTGCGTCCTTGCAGGTGTTTTCTTGGGTGTCATCGGCGGCGGCATCCCGTTCGAAGCTCAAAACAGCGAGGACGCATGATACACGCGCCCGCGGAAGACTCGACCGATGGATCTGCTATGCCCGAAATGCCAGGGAAGAGCGGGGTTGCGGCGGGTTCCAGTACTGCGGAGCCGGCCCGCAGAAGCCTTTACGTGTCGTCGTCCACAGACGGCACTACTCCCCTAAGTCAGCTGTCAAAGCTGTTGACCTCAACCGTTGACGCGCAATACTCGGCCTGTGCGCGCATAAAAAAAGCAGGAGAACGCTCCAATGACCGACCAGCTAAATCGCATCACGGAACAGCAGTGCAGTCTCGCCCCGGCAAAGTATGACGACCTGAGCGTCCTGATGCTCAACTGTACGCTGACCCGCTCGCCGAACCTGTCTCACACGGAAGGGCTGATGCGGATAGCGGAAGGCATCTTCAAAGCCAACGGTGTGGCGGTGGAGGTGCTCAGGCCCGTTGATTTCGAGATTCCAGCCGGCCTGGCGCACCCCGACTACACCGGCGTCGACGGCTACACGCGCGATGACTGGCCAGAGCTTCAGGCGAAGATCGACGCCTGCGACATCCTCATTCTTGGAACCTCCGTGTGGCTGGGTGAAAAAAGCTCGGTGTGCAATCGGGTACTGGAACGCATGTACAGCTATACGCACGATTTCAACGCCAAGGGCCAGTACCGGGACTACGGCAAGGTCGGCGCGACACTGATTACGGGAAATGAAGATGGCGTCAAACACTGCGCCATGAACATTCTCTTCTCCCTGTCCCACATCGGCTATACCGTGCCTCCCCAGGCCGACGCCGGCTGGATGGGCGAGGCGGGCCCCGGACCTTCCTATATGGATCCCGGCTCCGGCGGGCCGGAAAACGACTTCACGAATCGGAACACCACCTTTCTGGTGTGGAACTGCCTGCATCTGGCGCGCATGCTCAAGGATGCCGGTGGCATCCCGGCCCACGGAAACCAGCCCGAAGCCTGGGACGCCGGCTGCAAGACGGACTTCCAGAGCCCCGAGCACAAGCGATGAGCGACGTACAGAACTGGCACAAGGTCGCCGAGATCGACGAGCTTCCCAATGGGCGCGTGAAAACCGTAACCGTAGGCACCACGTCCCTCGCGCTAGTCCATTTTGACAATCAGTACAGCGCCATGGACAACCGTTGCCCCCACCAGGGCGGCCCCCTGGGCGAAGGCTCCATTGAGAAAGGGGTCGACGACAGGTGCTGGCTGCGCTGTCCCTGGCACGGCTGGGACTTCGATCCCCTGACGGGTAAGCCGCCGGGCGGCCACGAGGACTCGGGTCAAACGCTCTTCCCCGTCGAAGTGCGTGCAGACGGAATCTATGTCGCCGTCGCCGACGCGCCGGTGCATGAACCGACGGTCACCGACGTAATGGCCGAGACGCTCGTGAACTGGGGCGTAAAGCGCGTCTTCGGCATGGTTGGCCATTCAAACCTGGGGCTCGCGGATGCCCTGCGCCGCCAGACCCTGGCAGGAAGGCTGAACTACGTCGGCATCCGGCACGAGGGCGCCGCGGCCTTCGCCTGTTCGGGCTATGCCAAGCTCACCGGCCAGCCCGCCGCCTGTCTGACCATCGCCGGGCCGGGCGCCACGAATCTCATGACCGGTCTCTGGGATGCCAAGGTCGATCGCGCGCCGGTCCTCGCGCTGACCGGGCAGGTGCAGACCCAGGTGTTCGGGCCGGGCGCCTTCCAGGACATCGACCTGCGCTCCGCCTTCGAAGCCGTGACGCGCTTCAGTCAGAGCGTGCTGCCCTCCTCGAATCACGCAGAACTCGCGACCCTGGCCTGCAAGCACGCCATCGTCGAGCGCGATGTCGCTCATCTGATCTTCCCGGACGACGTGCAGACACTTCCGGCCGGCGACGAGCAGCCCCAGGGGCCCGAGGGGCGGCTTGGTTCTCCGGGTGTCGCGCCGGACGAGGCTTCCAGTGCGTCTGCTCTCGCGGCTATCACCGCGGCACGCCGCCCCATGATCGTGGTGGGCTACGGTGCGCGGGATGCCATGGACGAGATCATTCAGCTCGCGGAACGCCTCGCGGCGCCGGTAGTCACTACCTTCAAGGCCAAGGGCCAGATCTCCGACTTCCACCCCAATGCCGCCGGCGTGCTCGGACGCTCGGGGACGCCCATCGCCTCCTGGTTCATGAGCGAGTGTGACCTGATCATCGCCCTGGGCTCCTCCTTCTCGAACCATACGGGCATCGAGAAGAAGAAGCCCATCATCCAGGTCGACTTCGAGGCCATGCAGCTCGGCAAATTTCATCCGGTCGACTTCCCCGTCCTGGGTGAAATCGGACGCACCGTGCGGGGCTGGCTTGATGCCCTGCCCGAGACGACAGCCGCCGAAGACCAGGTTCTTGAACTCGCCCAGCGCTGGTCCGCCTGGCGCGAAGAGAAACACAGCCGTCAACGCGACGACCGAGGCAAGGGGGTGGGGTCGGCGGCCTTATTTGCCGCCCTTACGGAGGTGGCGCCGGCCGATGCCGTCATCGCCGTGGATGTAGGCAACAACACCTATTCTTTCGGGCGCTACTTCGAATGCCGGGGACAGCGCGTGCTCATGTCGGGCTATCTCGGTTCCATTGGCTTCAGCCTTCCCGCCGCCCTGGGGGCCTGGTGCGCGACCCAGGATTTCGAAGAGTTCGCGGGACGCAAGGTGCTGTCGATTTCCGGGGACGGCGGCTTCGGCCAGTACCTGGCCGAGGTCACGACCCTCGCGAAGTACAACATGGACGTCACCCACATCCTGCTCAACAACGGCGAGCTGGGAAAGATCTCCAAGGAGCAGCGCGCCGGGGAATGGGACGTATGGGAGACGGACCTGCGCAACCCGAACTTTGCCAGCTACGCCGAGCTGTGCGGCGTGATGGGTGCTCGGGTGACGGAGGCGCGCGAGTTGGAAGGCGCGCTGCGCAGTGCCATAGAACATCCGGGACCGGCGCTCGTGGAGATCATGACCGATGCCGAACTGGTTTAAGGCGCGCCATGAGCCAAACGCCCTCGCGTCTCCTTGCACCGGCGAAGCTTGAGGAAGCGCGCCGCCTCAGCCACGCGGCTATCCAGTGGGCATCCCGCGCGGCCCGGGCGAATCTCCCGGCGCTGGCCGACGACAGTCACTCGAACCTCGGCTGGAGCCACGTGCACACGGCACTGCTTTCCCATCGCCTCGACGGCGATCACCAGCTCGGGTTCAGCTTCGCTCATGCGTCACTGCTGTGGGTCCGGGCCGGTGAAGTCTCCCGGTCCCAGCCAGTGTCTGATCTCGGTGACGCAGCGTTGGGCGCCGTCTGCGATAGCTGGCTGAACAGCGCGGGCCTGCAAAGTGCCACGCCAGCCCCAATGCCCTATCAGCTGGATGCGGTGCACTACCGGCCTTTCCAGGACCGGGAGCAAAGGCATGCCCTGGAAACCCTGGGCGTCTGGTTCGCGGCGGCGCACAGCGCCCTCGAGACTCTTATCGCGGAGTTCGGTGACGGTGCGCCAGGCACCCTGGCGCCACGCTGCTGGCCGCACCACTTCGACCTGGCCACGCTCTTCGCTCTTGAGGAAGGCGATCCAGAGCACGCGCGGTCCGTGGGCGTCGGCCTCTCGCCCGGGGACGCGGCCTACCAGGAGCCCTACCTGTATTGCAGTCCCTGGCCGGTGGCGGAGGAGCTTCCCCCTTCGCCCGCGGAATTCCACTGGCACACCGACGGCTTTACCTCCCTGGTCTGCCCCGTGAGCCGTCTTGGCTCGGCGGAGCAGCTGGCACCCCATGTCCGCGAGGCATTTGTTACGGTGTACGCATCCCTCGTCTAACCCAAGGACCACGCAAACCATGGCACAAAGCTTCTACAACAACAGCGCCGCTACCTACCTTCAGATTCTCGGAGGCGTCGCCGGCGTGCTCAAACGTGGGGAGGACCACGCGGCGGAGTCCGGCCTGGATCTCGATGAACTCGTACGCATCCGGCTGCGCGACGATATGGCCCCCTTCAGTTTTCAGGTGATCTCCGTTTGGCATCACTCCATGGGAGGGCTCAAGGGTATGCAGGCCGGTCTCTTCGAACCGCCGCCGAAGATGAGCGGGATGACCTACCCGCGCCTCAAGGAACTTGTCGATGAAGCGCGGGACTACATCAGCGGTCTCAGCGAAGAGACGGTCAACGCAATCTCGGGCAAGGAGATGGTTTTCCGCATTGGCGAGCGTGACATACCGTTCACCACGGACAACTTTCTTATGTCCTTCTCGATCCCGAACTTCATGTTCCACGCGACCACGACCTACGCCGTGCTGCGCATGCAGGGCGTACCGCTGGGCAAGATGGACTTCCTCGGGCAGCTTCGCGTCGGCGTATGAACAGCGCTAACAGCGGCGGCGCGGCGCAAGGAACGGAGCAACCCCTCGAGCTGTGGACCTTCGCAACGCCCAACGGCTGGAAGGTCAGCATCATGATCGAGGAGCTCCGGGAAGCGGGCGTCAGCCTGCCGGAAGTGGATGTGCGGGTTGTCGACATCATGCGCGGAGACCAGTTCGGCGAAGAGTTCACGGCATTGAACCCCAATCAGCGCATCCCCGCGCTGGCGCACGGCAATGTGAAGCTCATGGAGAGCTGCGCGATTCTCCTGTATCTCGGCCAGACCTTCCCCACCCCCCTGCTCCCGCAGGGCGATGGGCACTGGGACGCGGTCCAGTGGGTCTTCTGGCAGGCGGCCAACGTGGGCCCGGCGTTCGGCAACAAGCTCAGCTACACGCGCTACCTGGCGGATCTGCCGGAAGAGCAGCGGCGCCATCCCCTGGAGCGCTTTGGCGGCGAGGCGCAGCGCCTGCTGGGCGTTCTCGACCGCCAGCTGCAGGATCGAAGTTACATCTGCGGCGACGTCTTCACGGTGGCCGACATCGCCTGCTTTCCCTGGGTGCGCGGCTGGAAGTGGAGCAAGATCGATATCACCGGTCACAGCAACGTTGTGCGGTGGCTCAAGGCGGTGCGTGCGAGACCCGGCGTCGACCGGGGTCTCACCTACGGAGCCCCTCCCGGGGAGACACACCAGTGGAGTGCCGAGACCAAGGCACGCTACGCCAGCGGCGGTGCGCTTATTGCCGCCAACCGCCAGGACGAGGCCGGCGCCTGAAGCCAAAACGGGACACCCGGCGGCGCAGTTAGCCCGTCCCTTCGCGGGATGCCATGTGCCACGCAAGGGTCATCCCGCCTCCTAGGCGGTCCTTTGAGCCTCTGTTAGCTTCCTCCTAAACCAAGAAAGCCCCGCCTGTGAGGGGGTCACTTACTGTGATTACACAGCCCGCCAACCTGCCTGTAATGGGCGGACTCCCCCTGTTTATGGATTCCGATGCGGAAAATCGGACCGCGGAGGCGTTCGTTCTCGTGGGTCGCGACGGCATCGTTGGTCGTTGCTGGGGTGAGTGCCAACAGGTGCTCGGCCACGACAGCGAACTGGCCAATCAGTCCCTTTCCGTGGTGCTGCATCCCGGGGATCACGACGCATTGCAATGGCTCCTGGATCAGGAGCCGATCGATGATGATCCGACGAGCTACCGCCACCTTCGCTTGAAAGACGCCAAGGGCGTGTATCGCGTTGTGGTGGCCACGCGATACAAGGGCCCCGCTCGACTATTCGGCAGACCGAATGCGGACACCGGCGGCGACTGGGTGGCCTTGAAGCTGCGCGACGCCCGCCAGGAGCCACACCAGATGGGCGACGTGGTTACGCCGCTGGTTTCGGTGATGATGGAGAGCACGGACGACTTCATCTACTTCAAGAACGAACACCACATCCTGCTCACCGGCAGCCGCAGCATCGCGGAAATGTGCGGCAAGGTTCGGCACTGGCGCGAACTCGCACAGAAGAATGACTACGAACTGTTCCCGGAGGATCTGGCTGACCACTACTACGCCCTTGAGCAGCGCGTCTACGCGGGTGAAACCGCGGTAAAGGAAATCCACCCTGTCCTGCGCGCCGACGGCACGAGAGGCTGGATAGACAATCGCAAATACGCGGTGCACGACGCCCATGGCAGGGTCATCGGGCTCTATGGCGTGGCCCGCGATATCACACCGCAGATTGAAGCCGTTACCGCTCAGGAACTCGCAGCCAGCGTTTTCGCTTTCAGCTCCGAGGGTATCGTCATCCTGGACGCCGAGGGTGCCGTGGTCGATGTGAATGCAGCCATGTGTCGGGGTCTTGGCCTCGAACGCGATAGTCTCCTGGGCCGATCGCTGCGCGAGCTCAAGCACGCCGCCGACAGCGATGAGACTTTCGCGGGCATCTGGGCCGAGCTGTGCGAAGCCGGTCACTGGGAAGGGGAAGTGGTTACGCGCAGCCTGAAGGGCGCCCGGGAAGAAATGGCGAGGTTGAGCGCGGTACGCGATGAGAACGGCAATGCGCACCACTACATCGGCCTGTATGCCGACATCACAAAACTCAAGCAGCACGAAGCGCAGCTCGAGCGTATCGCCCACTTTGATCAGCTGACCGGCCTTGCAAATCGAAAACTCCTGGCCGACCGCCTTGAGCAGGCCCTCGCGACCTGCGGTCGTAGAGGTTCGCAGCTGGCCATTGCGTACATGGATCTCGACGGCTTCAAACAGATCAATGACCACCATAATCACCACGTGGGCGACCAGTTCCTCGCTGACATCGCACGACGGCTAAAGACCGCTCTGCGCGAAACGGATACGCTCGCGCGCGTCGGTGGCGATGAGTTCGTCGCCGTCGTGACGGATTTCGAAGACGCTTCCATGCTGGAGCCCGTGATCGCGCGTCTCCTGGAAGCGGCCGCGGCGCCGGTCACCCTGGGGACCTCAAACAAGGTGCTCAACGCGTCGGTGAGTATCGGCGTCTCGCTCTATCCCCGGGACGGCACCGACGCCGACGTGCTGCTGCGGCGCGCCGATCAGGCCATGTACATGGCTAAACATCGAGGCAAGAACGGCGCGCACTATTACGAATCCGGGGGCGCCATCGATGACGTTTGCCGCGAGGATCTGCGCCGCGCGATGGACGAGGGCGAAATCTCGCTGCGCTACCAGCCTACGGTCAACCTTGAGGACGGTTCCCTGGAGTGTTTTGAAGCACTTCTGCGCTGGCATCACCCCCAGCGCGGTGTGCTCAATCCCGCGGAGTTCCTGCCGTTGATCGAGCGCGAGAATCTCTCCATCGAACTGGGCGACTGGGTGCTCAGGGAAGCGGCGCGCCAGGCCGATCTCTGGCATCGACAGGGGCTTGACTGCCCGATCAGCGTCAATGTCAGCGGCGTGTATCTCCAGCACGGCAACTTTCTCGACACGCTCACGCGTCTCATGGACGCTCAGGAAGCGAAGCTGCAGATTGAATTGCTTGAGTCGAGTGCCATGGACGATACGGAGGCGGTGGTGGGAATCATCGAGGCCTGCCGCAGGCTTGGCGTGAGCGTGTCTCTCGACGATTTCGGCACCGGGTTCTCCTCCCTGACCCATCTGCGCCGCTTGCCGGTGAATACGGTCAAGATAGACGGCAGCTTTGTACAGGCGATGCTCAAGGATCGCGAGGACTTCTCCATCGTTTCATCCATCGTGGGGCTCTGCACCGGCCTGGATCGCAAGGTCGTCGCTGAAGGCGTATGCAGCGCCGACCACGCCAATGCGCTCCTGCGCATGGGCTGCAACCTTGGTCAGGGTTTCGCCATTGGCCGACCCATGCTCCCCGCGGAGCTAGCGGACTGGGTGAAAGACTGGCGCCATAGCCGACCCTGGCGCCTCTTCGTCCGCGACGGGGGAAAGACGGTGGGCGGCGCGGAAGCCGAAACGGCCGCCGACGGCACCCTCAGCGATCGGCGCGTGGCCTCCTGAACATCGCACGGCGTCAGGTGGAGTCAGCCGCCGCGCCCGGGCCTCACGATCCGGCTGTAAACGCATAGCCACGACGCGCTCGCGTCGCTGTCTGCGCCGCTCTCTTTGCGAGCCGTCGCAACCGTCTTTCTACGCTTCGCTCCACCGTTCTCTCCACCCTTCTCCTCACCCTCCGACCCTATCCGCCGCTGACTTCGAAATCGCCGGCTTCGGCGCGAATCCCTGCTTTTTTCAGTGCCCCATGAAAAAAACTGTCGTTAACGGAAGTTTCTTTCTCAAAATCCGTCAATATACGTACCAAGTTTCGCTACGAGGACCCATTTCTTCCGCTTCACCTAAGGGCCACAGAGCAGCAGGAGAAGCAATGCCTTAAATCGTGCAACCCGTCTGGCGGGCCGGTGCGCGCGACTAACGCATAGCCTTTCTGACAGGAGCAGCTGCAATGACCCTTAGGAACCGAGAGTCACACCACGGTATTGGTTTTGGGGAGGTGGGCTCATGACGCGCATCACTTCGCAATCCCCGGGCCAGCCCGCGCCGACCGCCAACGGCGCCCACGAGTTCATCGACGTGCCAGGTAACGCCGCCAGTCGCGAGTACTTCGAACCGCTCGGCACCACCCCTGGCTCAGGCCAGACCTTGGGCGGCTCAGCCGCG
>JBCBTK010000026.1:0-76562 GCA_039818725.1 Pseudomonadota bacterium | reverse complement strand
GCACCACGAATCAGGATATTCTTGATTGGAGTCCGCGGGCCAATGAAATCCAACGGGAGATCCAGATTCTAGAGATGCCGCGATATGCTGGCACACAAAAGTCTCTGGTTGTTCCCCGTGCACACTGCAGTCAACGTTAGAACTCAATGAGGACACTTAACGCTTGTGGCTGCGGGCGGCCGAACCGCGTAGCGGTTTGGACGTCCGGCGACCGAAGGGAGCGTACAGCCCACACTGGTTAGGGCAGCGACGGGAATGACCACCCAGAAACTGCGTTGCCGGAGCAACAGCGAAGGCCCAAGCCAACAGAGTGCGGCGCGCCACTGCCAATGAGGCCAATGCAGATGACGAGCGTTGAGCGTGCGGCCGCTGCCCGAAGTGACTGAAGCGACGGCGGAAACGAGTGACACCAGGAACGAACGCGACGGCCTGTAGAACAGAGCACGATCTTATTGCTGGAAACCTGGCTTCAAACATCAAACCTCCCGACAACCTCACACCTCGAACCTACCGAAAGAAGCTCCCTAACGCTTGTGGCTGCGGGCGGCCAAGCCGCGCAGCGGTTTGGACGTCCGGCGACCGAAGGGAGCGAACAGCCCACACTGGTTAGGGCAGCGATGGGAAAGACTACCTAGAAACTGCGTTGCCGGAGCGACAGCGACGGCCCAAGCCAACAGGGTACGGCGCGCCACTGCGAAAAAGCCGAACGTAAAAGATGAGCGCTGAGCGCGTGGCCACGGGCCAAAGTGACGGAAGCGACAGCGGCGGCTAGTGGCACCAGGAACGAACGGAAAGCTCTGCAAATCAAAGCAGACGTTCGTTGCTGGAAACCTAGACGCAATCATCAAACCTCCCGAAAACCTCTCACTTCGAACTTACCGAAAGAAGCTCCCTAACGCCTGTGGCTGCGGGCGGCCGAACCGCGTAGCGGTTTGGACGTCCGGCGACCGAAGGGAGCGCACAGCCCACACTTGTTAGGTGGACGACTACTCGATGCCATAGACAACATGCACAGTTGATCCGCCATTAATTGGAATCCACGTTTCATACGTGTACCGCACGAACATAACTCTGTCTCTGGGAGTCGGAAAATGCTCGTAAGGCCCAATGTGGTCAACAGTCCCACAAAAGAATGGTAAGCGTGGAGCTGGGTAGCAGTTCTCCATCAAATCGCAGTCCTCGAGCAAGCTGAGCCAGCTTACGTCAGAAACGACGGGGCTATGCTTCGGGGAAGGTAGCGTTAAGAAAGGGACATCAACGGACGCCACCTGATGCCCATCAGACCAAACCTGAGAGCAAATCACTAAGACGACCAGCGGGGCAAATTGAAGCAAGAGTCGTTTTGACCGCATACGAAAGTACACCTAACGCTTGTGGCTGCGGGCGGCCGAACCGCGTAGCGGTTTGGACGTCCGGCGACCGAAGGGAGCGAACAGCCCACACTGGTTAGGGCAGCGACGGGAAAGACCACGCAGAAACTGCGATGCCGGAGCGATAGCGACGGCCCAAGCCAACAGACTGCGGCGCGCCACTGCCAATGAGGCCAATGCAGATGACGAGCGTTGAGCGTGCGGCCGCTGCCCGAAGTGACTGAAGCGACAGTGGAAACGAGTGGCACCAGGAACGAACGCTACACTACATAGAACAGAGCGCGATCTCATTGCTGGAAACCTGGCTTCAAACATCGAACCTCCCGACAACCTCACACCTCGAACCTACCGAAAGAAGCTCCCTAACGCTTGTGGCTGCGGGCGGCGAAACCGCGCAGCGGTTTTGACGTCCGGCGACCGAAGGGAGCGTACAGCCCACACTGGTTAGGGCAGCGACGGGAAAGACTTCCTAGAAACTGCGTTGCCGGAGCGACAGCGACGGCCCATGCCAACCGGGTGCGGCGCGCTACAGTGAATGGGGCCAGCGCAGACGACAAGCGTTGAGCGTGCGGCCGCTGCCCGAAGTGATTTGAGCGAGGGCGGATACGAGTGGCACCAGGAACGAACTCTACGCCCTGCAGAACAGAGCACGATCTCATTGCTGGAAACCTAGCCGCAAACATCAAACCTCCCGACAACCCCACACCTCGAATCTACCGAAAGAAGCTCCCTAACAGCTAATTAACGAGACAAAGCACGTTAATACATTTCTCCCTATCTTTTCTCGCACAGCAAAACTCCCAACATTTTTTCTCGGTGTTTCAATGCCTTACTAAATGCCCAGATTAACCCGACAGAAACATCGAACGTAGCGCCGAACGCCGATACATCAAATTCGACCGTAGTTGTTACAAAAACTTTCGCAAATTCAAAGGACTGGCGGAGGAATGTCCCAGGGCTCGCTGAAAAGCCCCTTACGAGCATCCCAAACCCAGCTATACTGTATATATGTACAGTACTCAGCCAGGCAAAATCCCGGACGTCCCGCCCACGGTACCGGCGCAACCTAAGCGGCTCCTGGATCAGCTACGCCGCCATCTTCGGGACGGTGGGTATGCCTGGAAGACGGAAAAGACCTACATCCACTGGATCACTCGCTTCATTCGCTTCCACGGCAAGCAGCATCCCGCGACTCTCTCTGCAGAGCATGTCGAGCAGTATCTGAGCCACCTCGCCAATGAGCGTCAATGCTCTCCAGCAACACAGCGCATCGCGCTGAACGCTTTGATCTATCTGTTCGTACGCTTCCTGGGCATGAGCCTGGACTCGCTGGAATTCAGCAAAGCCAGATTGAGGCGTCGCCTGCCGGTAGTACTCACTCACTCTGAAGTACTCCGGGTCTTTGATCATATGTCGCCTAACCACCGGTTAATGGCAGAACTGCTTTACGGGTCGGGGCTGCGATTGAATGAGCTTCTGAATCTGCGAATCAAGGACCTCGACTTTGATTTCAATACACTCACGGTACGATCCGGAAAGGGCGATAAGGATCGCGTGACTCTGCTGCCGGCAGCCCTTGAGGAGCCGCTGCGAGCGCAGGTTAGCCTGGTGCAGACGCTTCACAAGCGCGATATCGAGGACGGCTACGGTGAGGTCTATATGCCCTATGCCCTGGCCCGTAAGTACCCGAAGGCCGCACGCGAGACGGGCTGGCAGTTCCTGTTTCCTTCGACTCGTATCGGTGTCGATCCTCGCTCCGGGATGCAAAGACGCCATCACCTTCACGAAACATCCCTGCGCAAAGCTGTCACAAAGGCACGCCTGCAGGCGGGTATACACAAACCTGTGCGCTGCCACACGTTCCGACACAGCTTCGCGACTCGCCTGCTACAGCAGGGCTATGACCTGCGGACTATCCAGAAGCTGCTGGGCCATTCGGACGTAAAAACCACCGAGATCTACACGCACGTGCTTGGTCGCGGCGCGATGGGCGTGATCAGCCCGCTGGACTCTCAGTGACCCTCCTGCACCCTCATTACCATGCCCTCCTCCGCGTACTACACCGAATTCCACTGCTTGTCCTGCTTCAGCTTCCTGCGCGGGGCCTCGCGGCCGGAAGAGCTGGTCGCAGAGGCGGCGGCGAAGGGGTATGCGGGCATCGCGATCACCGACGAATGCTCGCTATCAGGTGTAGTAAAAGCGCACATTGCGGCGAAGGAATGTGGCCTGCAGCTGATCATCGGCAGTGAGTTCACGCTGGTGGAGGGACTGCGTCTGATTGCTATCGCACCCACTCGCGCGGCCTACGCCGAGCTTTCGGGACTGATCAGCCTCGGGCGGCGGCGCAGCCCCAAGGGCGAGTACGAACTGGCCCTGCGTGACGTGATCTTCCAGCTCAAACGCTGCCTGCTGATCTGGCTGCCCCGGGACGACGATGAGAGCACGCGAGGCTTTGGGCGCCAGCTCGCGCGCCTGTGTCGCGAGCGTGTATGGATCGGCGTGCACTACCTGCTGGGCAATGATGAGCTGCGCCGCTACCGGACATTGCAGACGCTCGGCCAGGACCTCGCTCTTCCTCTGGTGGCCTGCGGCGATGTGCGCATGCACAGCGCCGCACGCAAGCCTTTGCACGATGTGATGACCGCGCTCTATCACAACTGCAGCATCGCCGAGCTCGGCAGCCGTCGCCTGCCTAATGCCCAGCAGCATCTGCGCGGCCTCAGCCAGCTCGAACGTTTTTACCCAACCGAGCTGCTGGAGGAGACCCGGCGCATCGCCCGCCAGTGCCGCTTCAGCCTCGATGAACTGCGCTATGAATACCCCGAGGAGGTCGTCCCCGAGGGCTACGACGCGCGCAGCTACCTGCGCGAGCTGACCTGGCAGGGCGCCAGCCAGCGCTGGCCCGGCGGCGTGCCGCAGAGCGTGCACGAGCGCATAGAAGCCGAACTCAAGCTCATCGCCGACCTCGATTACGAGTACTACTTCCTGACGGTCTACGACGTGGTCCGCTTCGCCCGTGAGCGCGGCATCCTCTGCCAGGGTCGCGGCTCGGCGGCGAACTCCGTGGTCTGCTATTGCCTGTTCGTCACCGAGGTGTCGCCAGAGAAGGTCTCCCTGCTCTTCGAGCGCTTCATCTCCCGCGAGCGCGACGAACCGCCGGACATCGATGTCGACTTCGAGCACGAGCGTCGCGAGGAAGTCATCCAGTACATCTACCGAAAGTACACGCGCCGCCGCGCCGCCCTGGCCGCCACGATCATCACCTACCGCGCGCGCAGTGCCGTACGCGACGTGGGCAAGGCGCTAGGCCTGGACCCGATCTTCATCGACGACCTCGCCAAGTCCCTGGCCTGGTGGGACAAACAGCGCGACCTCGAAGCGCGCTTCGCCGAGCACGGCCTGGACACAGAACGCGATGATGGCGAAACAAGCACCGCCACTCTCTTCTATCAGCTGGTGCAGGAAATCCTCGGCTTCCCCCGCCACCTCTCACAGCACGTCGGCGGCTTCGTGATCTCTCGCGGTCCCATCTCCCAGCTCGTACCCGTGGAGAATGCGAGCATGGCAGACCGCACGGTCATCCAGTGGGACAAGGAAGACATCGAGGCCCTCGGCCTGCTCAAGGTCGACGTCCTCGCCCTGGGCATGCTCTCGGCGATCCGCAAATCCCTGGACCTGGTACAGCGCTACGATCCGCGTATCCGCAGTCTGCAGGACGTGCCAACCGAAGACAGCGCCACCTATCACATGCTCCAGCAGGCCGACTCGCTGGGCGTGTTCCAGATCGAATCGCGAGCGCAGATGACCATGCTGCCGCGCCTCAAGCCTGCCTGTTTCTACGACCTGGTCATCGAAATCGCCATCGTGCGTCCCGGACCGATCCAGGGCGACATGGTTCATCCTTACCTGCGCCGCCGCCAGGGCCTTGAGAAGGTCACCTATCCCGATGACGCGGTGAAAAGCGTGCTGGAGAGCACCCTCGGCGTACCGATCTTCCAGGAGCAGGTGATTCGCCTGGCTATGGTCGCCGCAGGGTTCACCGGTGGCGAGGCGGACCAGCTCCGCCGCGCCATCACCAACTGGGGACGCAACAGCAAGCTGATGACCTTCGAGCAAAAGCTCACTCAGGGCATGCTGCGCCGCGGCTACACGGAGGATTACGCCAGGCGCCTCTTCGATCAGATCAAGGGCTTCGGTGGTTATGGTTTCCCCGAGTCGCACTCGGCGAGCTTCGCCCTCCTCGCCTATGTGTCTGCCTGGCTCAAACGCCATCACCCGGCGGCTTTCTACGTGGGCCTGCTGAACAGCCAGCCCATGGGTTTCTACACGCCGTCTCAGCTCATTCAGGATGCGCGTCGCCACGGCGTGGATGTGCTCGCCATCGACGTTAACTACAGCGACTGGGATCACCAGCTTCTGGACGATGGCCGCACCGGTCACAAGGCGCCGGTCCGCCTCGGACTTCGTTTGGTCAAGGGTCTGGCCCGGGAGGCCGCCGAGCGCATCATGGAGGCACGGCTGCAAGGCACCTTCCGCCAGCTAGCCGACCTGCGCCGCCGGGCACAGCTCGATAAGGGTGCCATGGAAGCGCTGGTGGATGCCGACGCTCTCGCCAGCCTTAGCGGCAACCGCCACCAGGCGCGCTGGCAGGTGATGGCTCTGGAACCAGAGCGTCCGCTCCTCGGACACGAACGACAGGCATCGTCTTCGGAACTCAGCGATGCGGTCGAACTCGAAGCCCCCGCCGTGGCCGAAGCGGTCGTCGCCGATTACCAGAGCACGGGGCTCAGCCTGCGCGCCCATCCCCTGGCATTGCTTCGCGAGCGTATGCCCTTCATCCAGTGCAAGCGGAACCGGGATCTCGAGGCCCTTGGCGACGGACGCTTTGTGCGTATCGCCGGGCTTGTCACCTGTCGACAGCGTCCGGGCACGGCGTCCGGCGTTCTTTTCCTTACCCTGGAAGATGAGACGGGCAATAACAACGTGGTGGTCTGGCCCGGCGTTCAGGTGCAGTTCCGCGAAGCGTTGATGAAAGGCCGGCTACTGCTCGTGAAAGGAACACTACAGAAAAAAGACGGCGTGACGCACATCGTTGCCGGCGCCCTCTTTGATCATTCGCAGGCCCTTGGGGAGCTGGGTGTAAAACCGCGAAGTTTTCGCTGAATTCAGCCCTCGCCTCTGCCTCCGAGCTGTTGGTCCAGAGCGAGCAGATGCCAGCGGCTGTCACCCGCCGCTTTCACCTGATCGAGAAGGCGAGAGAAGGTGTCTTCCTCCGCGACCTGTTCGTCGAGGAACCAGTGCAGAACGGGCTGCGAACCAAAGTCCTTGCTTTCGTGAACCAGGTCAAACAGCTCATTGATTTGAGCGGTCACATCCCCTTCCATGGCGAGCGCCGCCATCATCGCGGCCTCCGGATCCGCAAACTCGGACTCGGGCCGCTCAATGGCCTCAAGCGTTACCCGGGCACCGCGCTGGACAAGATGATCATAGAGACGCATCGAGTGACCTACCTCTTCCTCCGCATGCTGGATAAACCACTTGGCAAAACCCGGCAGCTGTTGGTCGTCGAAGTACGTCGCCATCGCCCGATAGGCATAGCTGGCTTTCAACTCGCTGTTGATTTGCCGGTTGAAGGCGTCGGCCACGGCGCTACTGATTACTATACTCATCCCTGTTACCTCGCAGGTCGATCGATGGAGGACCATTCTCGGGCAGGGTTCGCGCGGGCATTTTGACCTGCATCAAAGCGGCGGATTTCGCGTAACGAGATACATTCGCCACCGCGTTACGTGACACCAGGGCACACGTATTCTTAAGCACTGGCTTCGGCAAAAGCCACTTAGGGTTTTGCGCCGTTTTCCACCTTTCGAAGGAACTCGCGCAGGATCTCGCGGTACAGCACGGGCGACCGCGACAGCGAGGCATGGCCCACGCCGGGGACCATCTCAAAGCGCGCTCCGGGCACAAGCTCAGCGAAATCACGGATCGTCTCCGGGCGCGCCTCGTCAAACTCACCGGCAATGAACAGAGTGGGCACGTCGATCTCTTTCAGGCGCGGCACAAGATCAAAGTCCTGCAGACTGCCAGTGGCGTAAAACTCGGTGGGGCCCCACATCTGCAAATAGATCGCGGAGTTCCTTGGCGAGTCGTCGCAGCTCAGTTCTTCCACCGCCTCACCGCGGCGGACGAACCGTTCGTAGAACACTTCCGTCGCCTCCAGGTACTCCGGATCGTCGGTCGTGCCGGCGGTTTCATGACGGGTCAGCGCGGCCTGCACCTCAGGCGGGAGTGTCGCCCGCAGTGCATTGGCGTCGCGAATCCACAGTGGCGTACTGATCAGCGGCGAGGATAAGGTCATGGAAACGATCCCTTCGCCACCCTTTTCAAGCACATAGTAGGCGGCGAGAGCGCCACCCCAGCTGTGACCCAGGAGATGGATGCGCTCAAGGCCCAGGTCGGAACGCAGCCGGTGCAGCGCTTCAACGAAGCGATCGCGCTGCCAGAGCGATGCATCCCGAGGCCGTCCGGAGCGCCCGGTGCCGAGCTGGTCGTAGCGCAACACGGGCCGCTCGTCGGCGAGGGGGTACAGCAGCTGCAGGCCGCAGGACGTGCCGCCAGGTCCGCCGTGCAAAGCCACCAGCGGAATACCGCCGGGGCTACCGGCGATTTCGTACCACACCGGACCTCCGGGCACTTCCACAAAACCCGAGCGCAGAGTCGTTTCGGCGCTAGCGCAGGGAACGCACAGCATCAGGATCAGCAGATAGCCGATCGCGCCCAGTGACCGGGGAAAGGAGCTGCACAAAACCCCGGGCCGTGGAGTCAGAGGTGCCATGCCCTTCAGAACAGCGCCGCCACCAGCATCAGTAGCGTGGCTGCAAATCCCACCGTGAACACCAGCGAGCGAATCATGAACACTCCGGCAGCGTAGGCCGGAACGTACAGTATCCGCGCGGCGAGGTAGGTCCAGGCCGCGTACTGAGTCAGCGTCGAGGAGGCGTCACCGAGTACCACCACGACCACGGCAATGGTGAACAGAATCAGACCCTCGAAGTGGTTGTTCATAGCGCGATGCAGTCGTCCCGGCACGCCCTCGGGCTGACGTTGTTCATCCCGCGCACCGGCCGTGTAGGACACGCCCATCTGAAGGTTGACCGGAACGGCCATGAGCACGAACTGCACAAACTGCAGCAGGGCCGCATAACCAAGAACCTGAACCTCAACTGGCATCTAGGGGACCTCCCTTCGCTGGGCCGTCACAGCCGAATCCACGTCTATCCCGCTCGCAGTCACGACGCCGGCGTAAGGCGAAGAAGGCGGCCGCCGCTATCGCTGCGCTCATCTTCGAGCACCCAGATGCTGCCGTCGGCGGACTCCTCGAGACTGCGGATACGCGCGTCCATGTCGTAGCGCTCCAATTCCGTGGCCGACCCGTCTTCATTCAACTGGATGCGCACAATCGCGCGGGAGGACATGCCGGCCGCCAGGGCGTTGCCGCGCCAGGCGCTGAACATGTCGCCCTTGTAGACCATGAGATCCCCCGGCGATATGACCGGTGTCCACCACAGCGCCGGCGCCGTAAATTCGGGCCGCGTGTCGTGGTCGGGGATCGGCCGCCCATCGTAGTGCATACCGTTCGAAACCACCGGGTACCCGTAATTCGCGCCACGGCTTATGAGGTTCAGTTCGTCGCCGCCCCGGGGACCCATCTCGATCTCCCAGACCTGCCCGTCAAGGTCCGTCGCAATACCCAAGGGGTTGCGATGGCCCAGAGACCAGATCTGCGGATATACGCCAATGTCGTCGACGAAGGCATCGTCGCTATAGTAGTCCACGAAGGGGTTGTCCTCCGGCACACTTCCATCGTCATTCAGACGCAGGACCTTCCCAACGTTCGCCTGCATGTCCTGGGAAGGCGTGAATTTCTGCCGGTCCCCGGACGTGATCCACAGGTAGCCGTCTTCGTCGAAAAGCAGACGGTGGCCATAGTGACCGTAGCCGACGAACTTCGGATACTGACGCCAGATCACCTCGACGTCAGTCAGGGCTGGGCGATCCGTCGACGCATCCAGCACGCCCCGGGCAACCGCTGCGCCGCGCGAGTCTCCAACGCCCGCCTCTCCGTAGCTGAGATAGATGACGCCGTTCTCCGCAAAATCCGGGTGAAGCACCACATCGCCCAGGCCTCCCTGGCCGCCGTACACGACGTCCGGTACACCGGCGACGTCGCGCGACTTCTCGCCCGCGGGCGTTACGATCCGCAGGGAACCCCGGGTCTCGGTGACCAGAAGCCGGCCGTCCGGCATCTCCGCGACGGACCAGGGCTCGTCGAAGCTGGCGACGACTTCGACGTTGAAGGGAAGCTGCGCCTGGGAGGCGCTCGCAAAGAAGGTCATGACTGACGCTGCGGCAAGGGTACGCAAGCTCATTTTTAGGTCCTCTGAAATGGAGGTTGGCTATTGCTTCGAGTCCGGCCGGGCGGTCGCTCGGGCATCGTAGCGACCTCAGCCACCGCCGAGCTCAAAGCAGGGTTTATAACTCTTGGCGTCTATCTTCATGCGCCCGTCGCGGACAAAGTTCGCGAGCAGTTCGGAAAGGCCCGCAATGACTTCGGCCTCACCATGGAGTTGATAGGGGCCGTTATCCTCGACCGCGCGCACGCCAAAGTCCTTCACGTTGCCGGCGACGATCCCGGAAAAGGCCCGGCGCAGGTTGGCGATGAGGCGGTGTCTCGGCAGATCCCGATGCAGTTCCAGTGCCGCCATATTGGCATGCGTGGGGACAAAGGGATGCTGCAGTTCCTCGGGCACGTGAAGCTTCCAGGCGTAGCTGAAGGACTCGGAATGTGCAATACGCTGGCGCTTCACATTCTTCACCGCGGATTTCATTTCCCGCGCGACAGCGGTCGCATCGCCGGCCACGATGCTGTAGTGCTCGGCTACGTCGTCGCCCAGACAGCTGCGCAGAAAGGCATCGATCTGTTCGAAGTAGCCGGCGCTGTGCGCCGGTCCGGTAAGAATCAGGGGCAACTCGATCTCGGCGTTCGCGGGATGCAGCTTGATACCCAAAAGAAAGAGTATTTCTTCCGCCGTGCCCACGCCTCCGGGGAACACCAGAACGCCGTGAGCAATGCGCACGAACGCTTCGAGACGTTTTTCTATGTCCGGGAGAATCACGAGTTCGTTGACGATGGCGTTCGGTGACTCCGCGGCGATGATGCCGGGCTCCGACACGCCCACGTAGCGCACATCGCGCTTGAGCTGCTTTGCGTGGGCGATGGCCGCACCTTTCATGGGCCCCTTCATGGCGCCCGGACCACAGCCGGTGCAGATATCGAAGCCGCGCAGGCCGAGGGCGTAGCCCACGCTCTTGGAGTAATCGTACTCGTCACGGGCGATCGAGTGTCCGCCCCAGCAGACGATCAGCCCCGGCTTGATGTTGCTGCGTACCACGTCCGCATTGCGAAGGATGCGGAAGACCGCGTCCGTGATTCCGGCCGCCGAAGAAAGGTCAAAAGTCTGCTGCTCCGCCAGCTTGTACTCGGTGAACACGATATCGCGTAGGGCGGAGAACAGATGATTGCGGATGCCTTCGATCATGCGCCCGTCGACAAAGGCCTGCGACGGGGCATTGCTGAGCTCCAGCTTTAAACCCCGTGACTCGGGAACGACGCGGATCTCGAAATCCGGGTAGGCGTCATACACCTCCCGTGCATCGTCGACGTAGCCGTCCGTGTTCAGTATCGCCAGGGCGCAGCGGCGAAACAGCTCGTTGATCGACGCGTCGGCGTTGGCGAGGCTCGCCATCTCCCGCTCGGAGAGCAGATCCAGGCTTTGCAAAGGGCGCACCGAGGCACGACTGATTTTTGCGGCAGGCTCGTCGCTACCACCGGTGGTCTCGTCGGCGAACTGCTCAGGAATATCCATACGCCGAGTATACCCGCGACAGCGTCAACGAAGGTCAAGGGGCAGGGTTGAATATACGCCGGAATGTGAGGTTGATCCGCGGTCCGCAGGCCTTGGTCTGCTTTGGGATTTCGTGCTTCCAGAACTGCTGCGTCGTGCCGCTCATCACCAGCAGCGAACCCGAGGGCAGGGTAAGCCGCAGCGGCTTGAGATCGCGGCGATGCCGGTGTCTGAGCCGAAACACCCGCTCGGCGCCAAGACTCAGGGACGCGATGACGGGTTCGGCGCCGAGCTCCGGCTCGTCATCGGCATGCAGTCCCATGCTGTCGCGCTCATGACGATAGAGGTTGGCGAGGACGCTGTTGAAGCGGGCATCGCAGAGCACCTCGAGACGGCCGCGAAGCTCGTCGAGTCGTGGCGTTAGAGGCTCGGGCTCATGCACCACCCCGGAGTAGCGATAGCGCGTACCCTCATCGCCATACCAGGCGAGAAGCCTGGGCTGGAGTACGCTGCGGCCAAAGAGAAAAATCGATTCCTCGCGCCACGCCAGGCCGATCTGCAGTTCCTCAAACAGCCGCCCGGACGCCACGCCCAGATCGCAGACCGGCCAGAAACGCAGCTCGGCATCGGGAAGCTCGATCCGCTCGGGACCCGTGGAAGGAAACAAGTCAGCCACGGCAGCAATCAGCCCGGGACCCTTTGCGCATCCGCATCATCGAGCACGGCTTCAAGCTGAGCGCGGACTCCCGGCCACTCTCCCGCGATGATCGAGTAGACGCAGGTATCGCGCATGACGCCGTTGGGGTGATAGCGGTGACTGCGCAGAACGCCGTCCAGCTGCGCGCCGAGACGCTCGATAGCGCGCCGACTGGCGCGGTTGAAGGACGAGGTGCGGAACTCGACGGCGACGCAGCCCAGCGTATCAAAGGCGTGTTTCAGGAGGAGAAGCTTGCACTGGCTGTTCAGCGCGGTGCGCTGCACCCGCCGGGCGTACCAGGTGTAGCCGATCTCAACGCGCGGCGTATCCCGGTCGATGTTCGTGAAGGTGGTCATGCCCACGGGCACGCCGTCGGCATCGAGGACCGTGAACGGCAGCATGCTGCCCTGGGCCTGGCGCTCAAGGCGCATCGCGATGTTCGCGACCATGGTCTCCGGCGAGGGCACGTCCGTGTACCAGAGCCTGAACAGTTGGCCGTCCGCACAGGCCAGGGACAGCTCATCCTGATGCTCCGCGCTCAAAGGAACGAGTGAAGCGTACTCACCGCGCAGCTCTACGGGATTAAACTCGGTCATGATTCGGGGCGTCCACGGCGCCAACGCCAGGTTGGTTTTTTTAATCTGCAACGCAGGCTGAGATAGGAATACAAAAAAGCCCGCTCCGGCGAACCGGAGCGGGCTCTATGCTACACGCTGTGTCGGAACTTTAGCCTTCGAAGGCCTTCACCGGCTCGGATACGCCCGCGGGATCTTCGCCCTTGAGGTAGGCGAGCATCGTATCGGCATCGGACACCTCGAAGGGATCCGTCGGGCAGTTGTCGCCGAAGTCCGGCTCCACAAAAACTTTCTCGATAGTGCCGTCGTTGACCAGCATGGAATAACGCCAGGAGCGCATGCCGAAACCAAGGTTGGACTTGTCCACCAGCATGCCCATCTTGCGCGTGAACTCTCCGTTACCGTCGGGGAGCAGGAAGATGTTCTGGTTACCGAGTTCCTTGCCCCACTTGAACATAACGAAGGCGTCATTGACCGAGATGCACATAACCTCGTCCACGCCGTTATTCTTGAACTCCTGGTACAGCTCATCGTAGCGCGGCAGGTGGTTGGACGAGCAGGTCGGCGTGAACGCGCCGGGCAGGGAGAAAACAACAACGCGCTTGCCGCCGAAGAGGTCGGCCGTGGTCTTGTCTTCCCAGCGGAAGGGGTTGTCACCGCCGACGGATTCGTCGCGAACGCGGGTTTTGAAGGTAACGTTGGGTACCTGGGTCAGCATTGAAAGCTCCTTTTTCGCTGGTTCTGCTGGCCTCTGCCTCGACCGTGTCGCTTAGGATCACAGGACGATGGCAGAAGTTGCTTTGCTGGACGCTGCTATGTCGTCGGGTTTTAGTCGGGCTGCTCGTGGATCGAGAAAGACCCGGGCAGGGCCGTGAAGCATAGCCAATGTTCAGCAATCGATAAAACGCTATTTTTGGTTTTCCTTGTTCGTTTTTATCGATTGAGATTTGTTGGCGCGCCATGCTTCCGCCGGCTGTTACGCGACCGCCCGCGGCGTGGATTCATCGACATCGCAAAGCCGAGGCTCATAGCGAAGCGCCGCCTCATCGAAAGACATCTCCGCAAACTCACGCCGTTCGCGGAGGTAGTTCTGCGAATTGATCCATGGCTCGCGATCCCCCTGGCGCGGATAGCGATGCATCACGCGGCGCATGTAGCCCGCGGAAAAGCCATCGATCCAGTCCCGGGGCTGCATCGGCGGCAGATCGGCCTCGGGTTCGGCCGTCACCACACCCAGGCCCCTCTTATCCATATGCTTGAGCAGGCGGCAGAACCACCGCGATACGACGTCGGCGCGCAGCGTCCAGGAGGCGTTGACGTAGCCGAATACGGAAACAAGATTCGGCAAACCACTGACCATGACGCCGCGATAGCTCCAGTGCGACGGGTAGTCGAAGGGCTCGTCGTCGACACGAACATCGATGCCGCCCATGAGCTGCAGCTCAAGGCCGGTGGCCGACACGATGATGTCCGCGGCCAGTTCGCGACCGTCCTCGAGAAGGACTCCGCTCTCGCTGATGCGGTCGATGCCCGCCGTCACGACCCTCGCCCGCCCCGAGCGCAGTGCCTTGAACAGATCGCCGTCAGGCACCAGGCACAAACGCTGGTCCCAGGGGTTGTAGCGCGGGGTGAAATCCCGCATGTCACCGGCCCCTTTCAATTCCTTCTCGGCCGCGCGCAGCAGCATGGAGCGCACCTTGTCCGGTCGGCGCCGCGTGCGCCGATAGAACCAGTGGGCAAAGCGCGTGTTCTTCCAGCGCGTCATCGCGTAGGCGACTCGCGGGGGTAGCAGCGCGCGAAGCACGTTGGCGATGCGATCCTGCGACGGGCGCGATATCACCCAGGTCGGCGAGCGCTGCAGCATGACCACCTCCGCTGCCGACTCTGCCATGGCCGGCACCAGGGTCATGGCCGTGGCGCCGGAACCGATGACCAGCACCCGCTTTCCGGCGTAGTCGAGTTCGTCCGGCCAGTTCTGGGGATGCACCCAGGTCCCGTGAAAGCTTTCACGGCCCGGGAACGCCGGCTCGTGGCCATGATCGTAGCGGTAGTATCCGGCGCACATGAACAGGAATCGCGAACGAAGCATCCGCGCCTGTTCTCCCTCACCTACCTGCAGCTCCCAGCACTGGACCGCGCTGAGCCAGCGGGCGCGGCGCACGGGACTGCGGTACTGGATCAGCGGCTCGATGCCGTATTCGACGGCCGTGCTGCGCAGATAGCGGAGGATCGACGGACCGTCGGCGATGGCCCTGGATTCCTCCCAGGGACGGAAATCAAAACCCAGGGTGTGCATATCGCTATCCGAGCGAATACCCGGATAGCGGAACAGATCCCAGGTGCCACCGCTTCGCTCACGTGCCTCGAGGATGGCGAGGCTGTGATCGGGACAGTCGCGGCGTAGGTGACAGGCCGCGCCGATCCCTGACAGGCCGGCGCCAACAATGACGACGTCTAAGATGTCGTCAGCCAACGCCCACTACCCGAGCGCGCCGCGCAGCGGCACCAAAGCACGTCGCTCAGGCCCCGGGTTCACGATCGGGGATCGCGACCGCGGCCCGCGGCGATGCGCAGACGCAGGGCATTCAGCTTGATGAAGCCCTCGGCATCTGCCTGATCGTAGGCCCCTGAGTCGTCTTCGAAGGTGGCGATGCTCTCGTCGAACAGGCTGTCTTCGGACTGGCGACCGATGACGCTGACCCCACCTTTGTACAACTTGAGACGCACGGTACCGTTCACCGGCGCCTGGGACTGGTCGATCGCGGCCTGCAGCATGCGGCGCTCCGGCGACCACCAGTAGCCGTTATAGATAAGCTTCGCATAACGCGGCATGAGCTCGTCCTTCAGATGGGTGACCTCGCGATCAAGCGTGATGGACTCCATGGCGCGGTGCGCGCGAAGCATGATGCTGCCCCCGGGCGTCTCGTAGCAGCCGCGGGATTTCATGCCGACGTAGCGGTTCTCGACGATGTCCGCGCGGCCAACCCCGTTCACGCCACCCAGCTCATTGAGCTTCGCCAGCACCTGCGCGGGAGTCATGGCTTCTCCGTTGATAGCGACGATATCTCCCGCACGGAACTCGAGATCGATGATCGTGGGCGTATCCGGCGCGGCCTCGGGACTCACACTCCAACGCCACATGGACTCCTCGGCCTCGGCCCAGGGATCCTCAAGCACGCCTCCTTCATAGGAGATATGCAGCAGGTTGGCGTCCATGGAATAGGGGGACTTCTTGCCCGCGGCGGCAAAGTCCACCGGGATGTCACGCTCGCGGCAGTAGGCCATGAGGGTCTCGCGGGAGCTCAGATCCCACTCGCGCCAGGGCGCGATCACTTTTACACCGGGCTTTAGCGCGTAGGCGCCGAGTTCGAAGCGGACCTGGTCGTTGCCCTTTCCGGTCGCGCCGTGGGAGATCGCATCGGCTCCGGTTTCATTGGCGATCTCGATAAGGCGCTTGGCGATCAACGGTCGGGCGATGGAGGTCCCGAGGAGATACTCGCCTTCATAGATCGTGTTGGCTCGAAACATGGGGTACACGAAGTCGCGCACGAATTCTTCGCGCAGATCCTCGATGAAGACTTCCCGGACTCCCAGGGCCTCGGCCTTGGCCCGGGCGGGTTCAACCTCCTCGCCCTGACCGATGTCGGCGGTAAAGGTCACCACCTCGCAGTCGTAGGAATCCTGAAGCCAGCGCACGATCACTGAGGTATCGAGACCACCCGAGTAGGCGAGCACCACCTTGTTGATAGCCGTCATGTTGTTCCCCGGAGAAAAAGGCAGCGCAGTCTACCGCCGAGCCGCTGTACATGCACCCGCAGTTTTGTGCCCTGCGCCTTTACGGTAGGATCGACCGCTCGCGCGACACATCGAACCTACCTTGGATACGCTGACCCTCCTCCGTCCCGATGACTGGCATAGCCACCTCCGGGATGGTGACTCCCTTCCCCGCACCTGTGGCGACATGGCCCGCTATATGGGGCGTGTGATCGTGATGCCCAATCTCGTACCCCCGGTCACCAACGTGCGCCTGGCCGCGGAGTACAGGCAGCGCATCCTGCGCGCCATGCCGGACTCGTCCCGGCATTTCGACCCGCTTCTGACGCTGTACCTGACGGATGGCACAACCGCCGAGGATATTCGCGAGGCCGCGGACATACCCTGGCTGGCGGCGGTAAAGCTCTACCCCGCCGGCGCCACGACCAACTCCGCCGCTGGGGTAAATTCCCTGGAAGCGCTTTATCCCGTGCTCGAGGTCATGGAAGAGACGGACCTGCCTTTGCTGGTGCACGGTGAGGTCACGGATCACGACGTCGATATCTTTGATCGCGAGGCGGTATTCATCGACCAGCATCTAGCGCCGATCGTCGAGCGCTTTCCCCGCCTCCGTACAGTGTTGGAGCACATCACCACGGCCGATTCCGTCGACTTCGTCGCAAGCTGCGGTGACCGGGTGGGCGCAACCATCACCGCGCACCACCTCCTGCTCAACCGCAACGACATGCTCGTGGGCGGTATTCGGCCACACTACTACTGCCTCCCCATTTTAAAGCGCCGCCGCCACCAGGAAGCGCTCCGCGCGGCCGCGACAAGCGACGACCGCAGTTTTTTCCTGGGCACTGATTCCGCACCACACGAGCGTCACGCCAAGGAAAGCGCCTGCGGCTGCGCCGGTGTGTACACCGCGCATGCGTCCATCGAGTTCTACGCCGAGGTGTTCGAGGAGATGGACGCGCTGGGGAAACTGGAGGACTTCGCGTCCTGCCGCGGCGCTGATTTCTACAATATGCCGCGCAACACCGATGAGATCACCCTGCGCCGGGTCGAGACCCGGGTACCCGAATCCCTCAGCCTCGGCAGCGATCAGCTGATTCCCCTGCGAGCCGGCGAGGCACTGCGCTGGCAGGTTGTAGAGAACAGCGGTGAGCAGCTGTGACGCGCCGGGTGTGAAGCGCTAGCCGTGGCAATCAGCGAGCGCTTCCGCGGTTTTCTGCCCGTTATCGTCGATATGGAGACCGGTGGGTTCTGCGCGTCCACCGACGCCATCCTCGAAATCGCCGCGACCTTCGTGCGCATGGACAGCGCTGGCCAGCTCGCGGTACACGAAACCCACGGCTTCAACGTCGCCCCCTTCGAAGGTGCCAACATCGAGCAGTCGGCGCTGGACTTCACGGGCATCGATCCGTATCACCCCTTTCGCGAAGCGCAGGCGGAAAAAGAAGTGCTGGGCGAGCTGTTTCGCCTTGTGCGCCGGGAAATCCGCGAACACGAATGCAACCGCGCCATCCTCGTTGGCCACAACGCGCACTTCGATGCGGGGTTTCTTAACGCGGCTATCGAGCGCTGCGAGATCAAGCGCAATCCCTTTCATCCCTTCTCGCACTTCGATACCGCGACGCTTTCGGGCCTCGCCTACGGCCAGACCGTGCTGGCCAAAAGCTGTGCCGAGGCCGGCATTCCCTTCGACAACGAGCAGGCCCATTCCGCCATCTACGATGCCACCTGTACCGCGGAACTGTTCTGCAGCATCGTGAATCGCTGGCAACAGCTGGGCGGCTGGCAACCGCGACCCGCGGAAGGATCTAGCTAGCCGTCGCCGCCGAGCGCGCTGAGAACGAGATCGAGCTCTCGCATCACCGCTTCGACGGAATCCATGGACAGCAGCGTCACCTTGTCGGATTCCTCGATGGGCAGGAGCTGTACAAGGCTGAAGGCCACCTGCCAGGCGTCATCAAAGTCGATGGGAAGACCTATGCGCTGCACGTGCGGGTGGGCCTGCAAACCGTCGAGGACCGTACGCATCGGCTCCCAGGCCTCAATCATGGGAACGGCCTCGAGCTCCGGAAGGAACTCCACTTCGGCCTGGATCAGCCCACTGTCCTCGCGCCACTGATTGAAGGGACGAAAGCGCTGCGCGCCGGAAACGGTGATCCCGAGCAAACCGTTGTCGAGCTGGTCCCAATCAACGATCTGTGCCACACAGCCGATGGGTGCCAGGGTTGGCAAAGCTTCGGTACCCACCTCGGCCCCGCGCTCGATGCGGATAATGCCGAAGCCCTCCCCGCTTCGCATCGAGGACTTGACGAGTTCCAGGTAACGCTGCTCGAAAATCTGCAGGGGCATCCGACCGTAGGGCACCAGCGTCGCCGACAGGGGGAACAGCGGTAAACGCGTCACGACGCTGCCCCCAGCGGCTTAAACAGGATGATGAGTCGGGGCAGGAGCAGCAGCGCTCCGACCACGGCGGCGGTCATGGCTATCACCGTCAGCACTCCGAAGTAGATGCTCGGATTGAAATTGGACAGCGTGAGCGTGCTAAAACCAATCACCAGGGTAAGCGTGGTGTAGTAAAGCGCGCGGCCGATGCTGCCGTGGCAGCGGTACATAGTAGCGAGGTAGTCGCGGTCCGTCGGAAACTCGCGTTTGAAGCGATGCACGTAGTGAATGCAGTTGTCGACGCCGATGCCGACGACGATGGCCGCAATGGTGATGGTCATGATATCCAGCGGGATGCCCACAATGCCCATGATGCCCAGGACCAGACCCGCCGCCAGCAGATTGGGCGCCAGGGCGAGGAGCGCCAGGGACAGCGAGCGGAACAGAATCCAGAACATGATGAGGATCACGGCGAAGACGGCGCCCAGGGTCAGGATCTGGGAGGCGAAGAGGCTCTGCAGCACGTTGTTGTACATCACCAGCATCCCGGTGAAGCGGGATTGCCCGCTTTCCAGACCACCGACCTCATCCAGACGCAGACGCAGATCGCGAAGAAATTCCGCGCGGCGCAGTGAGCGGCTGGTTTCCTTGACGCGCACCGTAATCCGCGCCTCGTCGCCGGCGCTGTTGTAGTAGGGGTTTACCAGTAGCCCGGCTATGTTCGCCGGCAGCGCGTTCTGCGCGAGGGCGAGTTCCACGCTGCCGATATCGTCGCCGAGGAGCTGGCGGAACAGCTCGAAGGTGGTGGACAGCGACTGCACCTTGCCGGTTTCGTCATAGGACTCGATGGTGGCGTGCAGCTCGTCGATCAGGCGCATGCCCTCGAGGCTGAACCAGAAGCCGGGCATTGAGGATGACGTACCTGAAGCCGCGAAGGGGTCGCCCGATCCATCATCCGCAAACGGGTCGTCGTCCATCGCGAAGCTGACGTCGCTATCCGCAAAGGGGTCGTCCGCGGCGAAAGGATCGTCTTCAGCAAAGTCATCAGTCTCGGCAAACGAATCCGCGGTGCCAAAGCCGTCGGACTCTTCCGCAAAGGGATCATCCTCATCCACGGGTAATGCCGGACCGGACGGGACGTTCTCCAGACCCGGCAGCGGCGCGGAAAAATCCGGCGCGGCCACCACGATGTCCAGCGGAATCGTGCCGCCGAGACTCGCGTCGAGAAGTTCCATGCCCTGGTAGATCTCCGTGGATTCCTTGAAGTAGTCGATGAAGCGGTTCTCGACTTCGAGCCGCGACACGCCGATACCAACGAGCACCGCCAGTGCGACGCTGCCCAGGAGGACCGCGGTGCCGTGATGATCCGCGATGCGCGCGAAGCGCAGCGTGAAGGGCTCGCCGCTGTCCTGCGCCGGCGGCGTTTTATCCGCGGGCCAAAGGAGCATCATCGCCGGCACGAAACTGAAGGACACCAGGAGCATTACCGCAATGCCCAGGGTCATCATCCAGCCGAAGTCGATGACGGGCTGGATGCCCGACACGACGAGGGATACGAAGGCGACCATGGTGGTCACCCCGGTATAGATGCAGGGTACGGCCATAAGGCGCATCGCGTCGCGTACGCGGTCATAGAGCGGACCATCGACGTTCCTGCGATGCAGTTCGCGGTAGCGCACGACCAGGTGTATGGCGACGGCCAGCCCGACGATCAGCAGCACGGCCACGACGTTTGAGGAAATCACCGTCATGCGCCAGTCGAAGTAGCCAAGGATGCCCAGGGTGTACGCCACGCCCAGGGAGCAGCTCAGCAGCGGTATGAGCACCCACTTCAATCGCCGGAAAATAACCGCCAGTACCAGCACCATCACGGCGAGAATCGCGCTGCCAAACAGAACCAGATCGCTGCGCACAAAGCTCACCATGTCGGCGGCGATCATGGGGACCCCGCCAACGAATATCCCGGCGTGTTCACGGTATCCATCCACGACCTGGCGCACCTGAGTCACCAGGGTCGCCTGCTCCGCGAGTTGATTTCCGGTGCGGCGCTTTACTTCGGCCTCGACCACTCCCAGACGTTCACGCCCAGCGGCATCCAGTTCACCGCGCCGCGCCGCCGAGCGCAGCTCCTCGCGCTCATTGATGAGGTCCGCATCGCCCTCGCGCCGGGCCAGGTTTACCTGAATCGCCGTCACGTCGCCGTTCGCGCCGACGAGCAGATCGCTGTACAGCGGGCTGCCGGTAAACTCGGCGAGCGCCAGCTCCCGGTCTATGGAGGGGTCGCTCAGCGTGGGCAGGGGCTCGCCGGAGGTAACGCTGCTTAGGCCGATGGGCGGACTCTGGAGCAGCGGAACATCGAGCACGGTGACGACGGAAGACACCCCATCGAGAGCACGCAGTTCCTCGGCCATGGCCCCGAGGGGCTCCAGGGAGTCATCGGACAGCAGCTCGGCGAAGGGGCGCCAGGTAATGACGATGAACTCTTCACTCGCATAGCGACCGCTGACTTCGCGGAAGTATTCGAGGTCTGGATCGCCCTGCAGCAGCAGCGAGTCAGCGGATGCGTCGAGGCGGATCTTGGGAAACTGCATGGCCGCCAGTGCCAGGAGCGCAGCCAGAGTCAGTAGTACCAGCCGGGGCCGGCGTAGGACCAGCCACTCGTAAATCGCCAACAAGTTAAGTCTCCCGGGTCGGACCTTCGCGTTACTCGACGCGGCGGTCTTCGAAACTGCGAGCAAGGGCGTCCACCAGGCGGCCGTGAATTCCGCCAAAACCACCGTTGCTCATGATAACGATTGCGTCACCGGCGCGAGCGTCGCCGACGAGCTGTGCAACGAGCACGTCTATGTCGTCAGCGATCGAAGTTTCGACCGGTGCACTCGTGGCGAGTTCCTCCAGGGACCAGTCCAGTCCTCGCGGCTGATACCAGTACACGCGGTCCGCACCCGCGGTGGACGGACCCAGGCCCCGGCGGTGCTCACCCCGACGCATGGTGTTGGAGCGCGGCTCGATGACGGCGATCAAGCGACCGAAGTCGCGATGAGGCGCAAGGGCGGCGATCGTACTGCTGATCGCCGTGGGGTGGTGCGCAAAGTCGTCGTAGACGCGGACACCGGCAACTTCACCGATGAGCTCCAGGCGTCGTCGCACGCCGGCGAAGCGCTCCAGGCTTCGCGCGGCCTGCGCCGGGAACACCCCGACGTGCCGCGCCGCCGCCACGGCGCCGAGGGCGTTCGCCACATTGTGCGCCCCGCGCTGGTTCCAACTGAGTGTCTCGCTGCTCTCCCCGGGTGCACGGAACCACCAGCTTGCGGCATCCGGGGTATCCAGTCCCGCGCGCCAGAGGGAGCCCTCCGCCGCGCCTTCTGTGGTCGCATCCTCGGTGAGCTCCGGGCCTTCAACGCAAAGTTGCTGCCGCGCCGTCCAAAGCCCCTGGGCCAGCATTTCTTCTATCGCCGCACTGCCTCGCGGGGTTACGAGCAGTCCGTCCCCGGGCACGCAGCGGACGAGGTGGTGAAACTGTTTCTGAATCGCGGCGAGATCCGGGTAGATATCCGCGTGATCGAATTCCAGATTGTTGATGACCAGCGTGCGCGGCCGGTAATGGACAAATTTCGCTCGCTTGTCGAAGAAGGCCGTATCGTATTCATCAGCCTCCACAACGAAAAAACTGCTCTGACCCAGGCGGGCGGAAACGCCGAAGTTCTTTGGCACGCCACCGATGAGAAAACCCGGCGCCATACCCGCATCTTCCAGCAGCCAGGCGAGCAGGCTGCTCGCCGTGGTCTTACCGTGGGTGCCCGCTACGGCCAGCACCCAGCGATCCCGAAGTACCTCTTCGGCCAGCCACTGCGCACCCGAGGTGTAGGGAAGCCCGCGATTCAGTACCGCCTCTACGGCCGGATTGCCCCGCGACAGCGCGTTGCCCACAACGATAAGTGCATCGTTCGGTACGCTTTCCGCGCCGTAGCCCTCGTGGAGTTCGATGCCGGCGGCAGCAAGCTGGTCGCTCATGGGTGGATAGACGTTGGCATCGCAGCCGCTTACTTCCCAGCCCAGCTCGCGGGCCAGCAGCGCGACGCCGCCCATGAAGGTGCCACAGATACCCAGAATATGCAGACGCCGCTGCTCGCGACCTTCCATGCGGTCGATGTGGCTCCCAAGGACGGAGCGCGAGTCTAGCACGCGCCTCCCGGTGCAAAGCCGCCGACGCGGCTCGGATTCGCGCGCTGCCGCGGGTGGCGGGAACTACAGCCAGATCACAGATTCCGTGCCTTGTCGGTGCAAGGCACGGCGCGCTTCCGTATCATGCGCAGCGCATATAGAGCAGCTTGGAACGGATCCATGGCAGCAAAGCGCAATGCCTTCTACGCCCAGTCTGGCGGCGTCACCTCGGTGATCAATGCTTCCGCCTGCGGTGTTATCGAGACGGCCCGGGAGCATCGCAAGACCATCGGCAAGGTGTTTGCCGGCCGCAACGGCATCATCGGCGCGCTGGAAGAGGACCTCATCGACACCAGTCGCGAGACTCCGAAGGCGATCCGCGCTCTGATGCAGACGCCCGCCGGCGCTTTTGGCTCCTGTCGTCACAAGCTGAAATCCCTGGAAGACAACCGCGCCGAGTACGAGCGGCTCATCGATGTTTTCCGCGCGCACGATATTCACTACTTCTTCTATAACGGCGGCGGCGACTCGGCCGATACCTGCCTCAAGGTTTCGCAGCTCAGCGAGAGCCTTGGCTACCCGCTGCAGGCAATCCACGTTCCAAAGACCATCGACAACGACCTGCCCCTGACAGACAACTGCCCGGGCTTCGGCAGCGTCGCCAAGTATGTGGCGATCTCCACGCGAGAGGCTGCCCTCGACGTGGCATCGATGTGCTCGACCTCAACCAAGGTTTTTATCCTCGAGGTGATGGGTCGTCACGCGGGGTGGATCGCGGCCGCCGCGGGCCTCGCCGCTGAAGAAAAAGGCGACGCACCGCACTGCATTCTCTTTCCGGAAATCGCCTTCGATGAAGCGCGCTTCCTCGCCCGCGTGCAAAACAGCGTGAAGCGCTACGGCTACTGCGTTGTTGTGGCATCCGAAGGCACCCAGACCGCCGACGGCAAGTTTCTATCGGACGCCGGCACGCGCGACGCCTTCGGCCACGCCCAGCTCGGCGGCCTCGCCCCCACGCTCGCCGGCCTTGTGAAAGACCAACTCGGCTACAAGTATCACTGGGCCGTTGCCGACTACCTGCAGCGTTCCGCACGCCATATTGCTTCTCAGACGGACCTGGACCAGGCCTATGCGGTGGGCAAAGCCGCCGTGGAGCTGGCGGTGGCGGGGAAGAATGCGGTAATGCCGGCGATCCTGCGCGGCAAGGGCAAGCGCTACAGCTGGCGTATCGGCGAAGCGCCGCTGCACAAGGTCGCCAACGTCGAGAAGATGATGCCGCGCAGCTACATCACCCGTGACGGCTTTGGCATCACCCAACTGGCCCGGGACTACCTGGCTCCGCTGATCCAGGGCGAGGCCTACCCGGAGTATCGCCAGGGGCTGCCGAACTATGTGCGTCTTCGCAACGAGAGCGTGCCACGTCGCCTGCGCAAGCGCTTTCGTGTGAATGGCTGATGCGGAGCGCGGCGCGAGACGGCGACGGGCGCGGACCGTCAGACCGCTGTAGCGCAACACCGGGGCGGCCCCCTTCCGACCTACCAAAGTCGCGCTGATTTCCCCTGGGGCAGCGGCTACAATCCGCCCGCTCCGGATCTTACCGACGAATTTTCCTGCAAGCACCGAGGCTCAACTATGTATCGCAATGAGAAATTCAACCGCTGGCGTCGCCATCCCTGGCACGGCCTCTATGCGCACCGCGAGGATGGCGACAAGGGCACGGTACAGACCTATGTCGAGATGCTGCCCACCGACGTGGTGAAGTACGAACTCGACAAGAACTCGGGCTTCCTCGTCGTCGACCGCCCCCAACGCACGACCTCAAGCCCACCCGCTCTCTACGGATTCATCCCCCGCACCTACTGCGCCGAAGAGGTGGCCAAGCGCTGCCCCGGCGTAACGGAAGCTGACGGTGATCCCCTGGATATCTGCGTGTATTCAGAGCGCCACATCAATCGCTCGGACATTGTTCTCAATGCTCGCGTGGTCGGTGGCATCCAGATGATCGACGGGGGTGAAGCCGACGACAAAATCATCGCCATCCTCGACGGCGACAATATCTGGGGTCATATCGAAGACATCTCGGATCTGCCTGAGATCAAAATCGAGCGCCTGCAGCACTACTTCTCGACCTACAAGTTGGTGCCGGGAAAGGACATCGACATCAAGGTCGATCACGTCTATGGCCGCGAGGAAGCCCTCAAAGTCATCGAGGCCGCCGAGACCGACTACTGGAATCATTTCGGCCACCTTCACGAGGCCGCGAAGACCCACTAGACGTCGACGACCGTGCCGGGGAATTTGCAGTCCCGGCGATCACCCTGAGGACCGCTCAGGGCCGGTAGCTGAGAACGTCCGCCGGGGCATCGGCCACGCGGCGGACAAAGCGCTCCAGCAGGCCATCCAGGTCAGCGCAGAGCGCTTCCACCTCAGCCACGGGGCCTTCCGCACCAAAGCGTTCACAGCCGCGCCAGACGCGGCGCAGCAATTCGGAATCGAAGTTTGCGCCGACTCGCCGTGCCTGAGGCGCATAGCTCAGGTGCCAGCGCTCTGGCGCGACGCCGCCCCTGTCCCGATCGTAGGGGCGGTAAAAACCGTGACTGCGTCCCGTGGCGATGCGCTCATCCAGCCAGCGATGGAGCGGTCCGAAGATTCCGGCGTCCGCCGCTTCCGACACATCCAGGCGTAGTTGATATCCGGCCGGCATCGCCGCCGCGTCGTAGACGTCGATATCCGTACCCCAATGGTGGCGACTCGTGCCGGGCATGGCGGAGAAGCGCAGCACCCGCTCCAAGCGTTCCTGTGGCCCAAGCCCGTCCAGCGCCACCAGGCGATCCTCGTCATCGTAGACCGGCCGCTCTCCATCCAGCTTGCTGTTCCAGATCAGCCGTTGTCGCTCGAAGGACCGATAGGCGCTTGCGATGCGCAGATCGAAGCCGGCGCGGGCGGCGGCCGCCTGCAGCCGTGTGAAAGCCAGAACGACGTCCGGAAGGAGGCGGTGCTCCGCATGGACAACCAGGCCGGTATCATCAAGACCCAGCAAGCGACGCTGCCCGAAGTTCAGGGAAGGGAGATCCATAGCCGGCCTGGCGCCCTCGATCACTTGCTGTAGCGCTGCATTACTGGCTTACTGCCGCGCTCGTGAGGCTGCGAGCGTAGAGAAAAAGCGCAGTCCCTGGAGCCGTACAGCGCCAAGTGAATAGATTGATGAACGACGACGCCCAGGACAGTAACCCCTTTCCGCTGAAGCGCAACACCAGCGCGAGTGTAACGGTGGACGGACTGGATCTCATCGTAGCGGACCATGACGGCCAGCTTTTCGCTTACGAAAACTTGTGTCCCCACGTTGGCGAGTCCTTGGACCCCATGGGCGGCTCTGTCAGCAGCGATGATGGCAGCCTGCTGCGTTGTCAACGCCACGCAGCCGAGTTCCTCAGCCATACCGGCGAATGTGTCGGTGGTCCGTGCCTCGGGGAGAGCCTTCGCGCCGTGCCCATTATCGTTGTGGACCAGACGATTTACCTCGACTGAATCCCGCGGTGATAGTTTTCCGGAGCCCTCGAAGTCCCTGGCCGGTGACCGGAAATTCCGCTGGAACGGCGCAGGCAATTCTGGTAGCTTCTGCGCGCTTCAAAAAACGCCCCTGGTCATCGGGGCGATCAGCGTACCATCCGTAGGTATCAACCATGCCGACCAAAGCCGCCGTAAAGAAGAAAGCCCCCGCGAAGAAAAAAGCTGCAGCGCGCTCCTCCACCAAGCGCACTACAACGACCGAGTTTCGCAATTTCGAGCCCTACAAGCCGAAGCGCGGCGAAATCTACATGAGCGAGCCCCAGCGCGAGCACTTCGTAAACATTCTTCGCAAGTGGAAGGGAGAATTGATGGAGGAAGTGGACCGCACCGTGTCGCATATGAAGGACGAGGCGGCAAACTTCCCCGATCCGGCCGATCGCGCCACTCAGGAGGAAGAATTTAGCCTCGAGCTGCGCACCCGAGACCGTGAACGCAAGCTCATCAAAAAGATCGATTCCACCATCGAGCGCATCGAGCAGGATGACTACGGCTTCTGCGACGCCTGCGGGGTTGAGATCGGCATCAAGCGTCTTGAAGCACGGCCCACGGCCACGCTGTGCATAGACTGTAAGACACTGGATGAAATCAAGGAAAGGCAGGAGCGCGGCTAGGCAGCGCTGATGGCGTGACCCCCGCACCGGCTTACCGCGGGCGTTTCGCCCCCTCACCCACCGGCCCGCTCCACCACGGGTCTCTCATCGCAGCTCTCGCGAGCTTCCTCGACGCTCGTCATCACGGCGGTGAGTGGCTTCTGCGCATCGAAGATCTGGACCCTCCGCGGGAAGTCGCGGGCGCTGCCGATCGTATCCGCTATTCCCTGGAAGCCCACGGCATGGATTGGGACGGGCTAAGCTTTCAGTCCCGGCACCACGACGCCTACGCCCGGGCTCTGGAACAGCTCCATACCAAGGGCCGGTTGTTCCGCTGCAGCTGTACGCGAGCGCGGCTCGGCCCGGGGGGCCACTGTGGGAGGCGCTGCGATCCGATGGAGAGTGAAGACGTCGCCCTGCGTATCGACCTCGAAGGTGTTGAAAGCTTCGATGACTTTATTCTTGGCCCCATGAACCGGTGTCCGCTTCCAGCCGATGTCATTCTGAGGCGCCGCGACGGGCTCTACGCCTACGCTCTGGCCGTAGTGGTTGATGATGCCGGGCAGGACATCACCCATGTGCTTCGCGGCCAGGATCTGCTCGACCAGACCGCCGTGCAGCTCGCTCTTCTACGAGAGCTGGGCTGTCCGCCGCCCGCCTACGGGCATATGCCCCTGCTTGTGGACGCGGCGGGCAAGAAGCTAAGCAAGCAGACCGGCGCCGCCGCGGTCGACGATCGCCAGGCGATGAGCAACCTGCGCCGCGCCCTCGAACTGCTCGGGCAGGTGAGCGCTACCGCTCCCGCGGCGAGTACACGCGAGCTGGTCGGCCAGGCCGTTCGCGAGTGGACGCGGGGACCGCTGATCCACCGGCAGGGCCAGGCCTACGTCAGCGGTAGTCAATACGATGGAGAAGAACCCGGCGAAGTTGCAAGCGGGCCCGCTAGCGCACATGAGAGTGATCTGCGAGGACTCAACCGCTCATGAACCTTGGCTGGCTCCTGATCCCGCTGGGTCTGCTGTTTATCGCGGGCATGCTGTTCCTGGCGGTGCCGTTTCGACGCCGAGATGAAGGTGATGCGACGCTCTACGACAACGTAGCCACGGGAATCTGTACCGTACGCGATGGGCGGGTGGTCGGCTGGAACGCGGCGATGATTGAACAGACCGGTGTTGATCGCAAGCGTGCGTTGGGTACGCGCGTTGAAGAGCTTCCGCAACCCTGGCGCGGCGTCTTCGCGGAAGTGCTTGCGGCACCGGGCGGCGGGGTAAGACAGCAGATCATCACACCGTCTGCCGGCGAAAGTCCGCGGCGACTCACGCTCTACGGCGGCACCACCGCGGAAGGCAAGGCACAACTGGTGCTCCTTGAGCCCAGGACAGGTGACTCGGCGTCAGTGGACGAACTGCTCCACGGCGAACGCCTCGCCGCCATCGGCAGGCTGGCGGCCGGTGTGGCGCACGAGATCGGCAACCCGGTCACGGGGATAGCCTGCATCGCGCAAAACCTCCGCGACGATGCCCGGGCAGAAGAAGACGTGGTTGCCGCGGAGGAAATCCTGAAGCAGACGGAACGCGTTTCACGCACCCTGAACGCGCTGATGCAATTGTCCCACCCCGGCAGCGCCAGCCACGTGGCGAGTTGTTCGCCCTGCAATGTGGCTGACTGCATTGACGAGGCAACGCATCTTCTCAGCCTGGACACCGATGCGGCCCAGTGCAGCTTCGACAACCGCTGCGATCGCGAGCTGCTGGTCAGCGCGGATGCGCAGTTGCTCCTGCAGGTGTTCATCAACCTGCTGGACAATGCCCGCAGCGCAGGTGCCCCGGGGCCCGTGGTGGTCGAGGCGGTGGATGCCGACGTGGAACTGCGCCTGTATATCGATAACCCCGGCGCCACCCTGTCGGAGGCGGTCCTCAAGCAGGTCTTCGAACCCTTCTTCACCACGAAGGATGTCGGTAAGGGCACGGGACTTGGTCTGCCCCTCGTGCGCAGCATGTTGACCGACATGGGCGGGGCCATCGAACTCTTCAGTCCCTCTCCCCGCTACGGCGATGGCGGTACGCGGGCGGAATTGCGCTTATCGAAGGCGAGTTACGGGGAGTCTTACACAACAACCGATGACACACCGGTGTTAAGCTAGCCCGGGAAAGAGGCCGGAGGATCGACAGCCCGATGCACAGAATACTGATCGTCGAAGACGAGTCGGTCATTCGTGATGCCCTGCGTCGACTCCTCGAGCGCCACGACTACGTGCTCGACGAGGCGGGTTCCGTCGCTGAAGCGGAAGACAAGTACGAGCTTCAGGACTACGATCTGATCATCAGTGATCTGCGCCTGCCCGGCGCTCCCGGTACCAGTCTGATTGCAAAGGCCGGTCCCGTTCCCGTACTTATCATGACCAGCTACGCGAGCCTGCGTTCCGCCGTCGATTCCATGCGCATGGGCGCCGTCGACTACATCGCCAAGCCCTTTGATCACGCCGACATGCTTACCGCGGTGCGCCGCGTTATCGGCAAGCACGCTAAGCGCAGGGAACGCCGCGAAAAGCGTGAGGCCGCGCAAGGCCCGGCCACAAAACAGGAAGAGGCCGCCGGCGACAGCGAGATTCTCGGCGAGTGCGACGCCATGCAGACCCTCACGGCGCATATCAGCAAGTTTGCGCCGACGGACTCCACGGTGCTCGTGCTCGGCGAAACCGGAACCGGTAAGGAACTGGTGGCCCGGCGTATCCACGCCCAGAGCCAGCGCGGCGGAGAAACGCTGATCTCCGTTAACTGCGCCGCAATCCCCGACACGCTCATTGAATCGGAGCTCTTTGGCTACGAGAAAGGCGCGTTTACCGGCGCCAATACCAACCGCATGGGCCTGATCGAAGCCGCCGACGGAGGCACGCTGTTCCTTGATGAAATTGGCGAACTCCCCATGGAAGCCCAGGCCCGGCTCCTGCGCTTCATTCAGGAAGGAGAAATCCGCCGCATTGGCTCCGTGCACTCACGCCGAGTGGATGTCCGCCTGATCTGTGCAACTCACCGCGACCTGCAGGGCCTTGCCGCCGAAGGCCTGTTCCGCCAGGACCTGTTCTACCGCATCAACGTACTTCGGCTGGTTCTGCCGCCGCTTCGCGAACGCGGCAAGGACATCCTCTTCCTGGCTGAACGGCTACTCAAAAAACAGGCAGAGCGTCTGGGCCGGGGGGAGATCGCCTTTTCACCAAAGGCGATTCAGGCCATCACGACCTACCAGTGGCCGGGCAATGTGCGCGAACTCGAGCACGCCATCGAGCGCGCCGTCATCCTGTCCGAGGGCAGCGAGATCGACAACGAGTGCCTCGGCATCGACCTCGAGCTGGTGAATATCCACCGCCTGCGCGGCGACCGCATCGTCGACAGCAAGCGGGTCGTGCGCGCCGCCGCGGACCCGGCGGAAGACCTGTCCCTTGAGGATTATTTCCAGCGCTTTGTGATCGAACACCAGGACTCCATGAGCGAAACCGAGTTGGCACAAAAGCTGGGCATCAGCCGCAAGTGCCTGTGGGAACGACGCCAGCGCTTCGGAATCCCCAGGCAGAAAGGGAGCAGCGGAAAACCCCGAAAACGGACTGGTTAAACGTTACCCTAGACAAAAGTACTGCCTCTAAGGGTGGATTTCGGTAACACATAAGTGTCATAAATCCGTAACCCGACGGTAAGAAAATTCGCAACTAACTGAAATACAAGAAATTAATCGCGTTGGCACGCTGACTGCTTAGAACGGGGCACAATAACAATAATGCGCACCGCAATAAAAATAATAGGTTAGTGAACCTGAACGGGGAAGCTCTGCTTCCCCGTTGTTCGTTTGGGCTTGGATTGCACCTCGATGGAAGTCCGTTTGGGCTTCGATGGGGGTTCATTCGAGCTTTGAGTAAGGTCCCCTTGGTGCCCGTGGGGAGGAATATTCGGTGGCTTTTAAGCCACCTGCTCTTTGCCCGCCTGTGTTTGCTCGTCTGTGGCTGCCCGTCTGTCCTACCCTGTCAGTCTTTGCCCGCCTGCTAACGTCTCTACGGGCGTCAGGTCGTCGCATGCCTGTTTTTCCCGGAAACGGTCTCCTGGTGACAGTCTCCTGAACACGGTCTCCCGGACACGGTTCGGAGCTATCCCAGACCATTCCTAGACCTGACTAGATCTGGCCTCGGCGTGGCATCGGCCTGTCCGAGACCTGAACAGACCGATGCGCTCATCCGGCCTGCCACATCATTTGTCTATCCCTGATATTCTTACGCGCTGCTCGGCTGGGGGGCCGATTCCGTGGGGCCGAGTCGCGGCTTTTGCGCCAGGGTACGCCGGGTTCCGATAAGGCCATTCTTCGGATACAGCCTCCCGGTGCATTCGCAAGACTCATCCGACAGGTAAACCCTTCAGGTATATACGTCTTCAGGCACACAGGTCTCCAGGCACACCACTCTTGAACGTGATTCCCCGCGACAGTCATTGCGTATCCCGCAAGGACATCAGTAACAGTGCGCTGAAAGTAATGGCGCGCTTGCGCGAGCATGATCACGATGCCTACCTGGTCGGCGGTGCCGTTCGCGATTTGCTGCTCGGCGGCCATCCCAAGGACTTTGATGTAGCGACGGACGCCACCCCGGAAGAAGTCCATTCGCTGTTTCGCAACTCCCGCATCATCGGCCGCCGCTTTCGCATCGTCCACGTCCGATTCGGGCGCGAAGTGATAGAGGTAACGACCTTTCGCGGTCACCATGACGGCGAGCCCGCCGCGGAAAAAGCTGGCCAGTCGCAGCAATCGGAGCGCGGCCGGCTGCTGCGGGACAACGTCTACGGCACGCTGGAAGAGGACGCGGTGCGCCGCGATCTCACTGTCAACGCCCTCTACTACGACAGCGGTCGCTTCGAAGTCCTCGATCAGGTCGACGGTCTGAAGGACCTGGAAGCCCGCCAGATACGCGTGATCGGCGATCCGGAGAAGCGCTATCGTGAGGACCCGGTGCGCATGCTGCGCAGCCTCCGCTTCGCCGCGAAGCTCGATTTTGGCGTGGAGGAAGCCAGCGCTGAGCCGATACCGCGCTTGGCGGCCCTGCTCGACGATATCCCGCCGGCCCGCCTCTTTGACGAATTCGGCAAACTCTTCCTGGCCGGCCACGCCCGGCGCACGCTGCAGCTGCTCATCGACTACGAAGTGTTCGAGCACCTGTTCCCGGAGACGGCCTACCTGCGCGACGGCAACGATTTTTACGCCCGCCTGCTCGACGCCGCGATGGCGAACACCGATGAACGCATTCGCGCCGACAAGCCCGTCACCCCGGCCTTCATCCTTGCCGCTCTGCTTTGGCCGGCGATCTGTGAACGTCGTGAAATGTTGGAGCGCGGCGGTGAAAAACCAGTCCCGGCCATGCACGCCGCGGGACAGCAGGTGGTCGCCGAAGCCTGTCGACGCATCGCCATTCCAAGGCGCTTCAGCCTCCCCATGCGCGAAATCTGGGAGTTCCAGCTGCGCCTGGAACGCCCCCGCGGTCGCCGCGCTATAGAGCTTATGAGCCAGCGTCGCTTTCGCGCGGCCTACGACTTCCTCCTCCTGCGCGAGCAGGCGGGTGAAGACTGCGACGGTCTCGGTGCCACCTGGACCCAACTCCAGGAAGAACACGGCCCGATTACCCCGGTCACCGATGTTTTCGAAACGGAAGACCGGGGGCCTCGGAGGCGCCGGCGCGGCGGTCGGCGGCGGCGCAATGGACCACCTCGTGACTGACTGTTGCATCGGCCTCGGCGCCAACCTGGGCGATTCCATCGCGGCGCTGCAGACAGCGGCACTCAGTATCGCAGCGCTGCGGGGAACGCGACTGCGGGCTGCGTCACCCGTGTATCGCTCCGCCCCCGTCGGGCCGGCTGGCCAGCCCGACTACCTGAACGCCTGTGCGAGGATCGATACCTCCCTCACCCCGCTGGGCCTCCTGGAACAGCTCCAGGAACTGGAGGCAAAGGCTGGCCGCGTGCGCGATCAACGCTGGGGACCGCGTACCCTGGACCTGGATCTGCTCCTTTACGGCGAGGAAGAACAGGCCACAGATCGCCTGACCCTGCCGCACCCGAGAATTCGCGAGCGCAACTTTGTGCTTCTGCCCATGATCGACGTTCTCGGTGCCGATTTTCTCCTTGAGGATCATCGTCTCGCCGATTGGTTGGCTTCGGCACCGAAGAATCGCCTTGAAAAAACGGGGCTCGAGCTTCTTCCCGAGCGGGAAGCCGCGCTGTGAACAGCCTTGAGCTCGCCGGTCGCGAGGCCCCGGCCTACATCGCCGTGGAAGGACCCATCGGCGTGGGTAAAACCACCCTGACCCGCCGCCTCGCCGAGACCTTCAACCATGAGATCCTCCTCGAGGACGCCCACGAAAACCCCTTCCTGGAGCGCTTCTATCGCAATCGGCGTGAAGCGGCCCTGGCCACTCAGCTGTTCTTCCTGTTCCAGCGCGCACAGAAAATGCAGGAGCTGCGCCAGTCCGAGCTGTTTTCACCGGTGCGCGTCGCCGACTTTCTGATCGAGAAAGACCCGCTCTTTGCGCGCGTCAATCTCGATGCGGACGAGTTTGAGTTGTACGAGAAGGTCTACGAGAAACTCACCCTCGACGCCCCGACACCGGATCTCGTTATCTACCTCCAGGCGCCGACAGACGTGCTCCTGTCGCGCATTGAGCAGCGCGGGATCCGCCACGAGAGCAGCATCGACACGCGCTACCTGGAACGGCTGAACGAGGTCTACAGCGAGTTTTTTCTCTACTACGATGAGGCGCCGCTGCTCATCGTTAACGCCAGCGTGATCGATCTGTCGCAGGACGGGCCCGACTACCGCCAGCTGGTAGACTACGTGCTCGAAGTGCGCAGCGGCAGGCACTATTTCAACCCCACGTTTTTCGGGTAGGGCGAAGGAAGGCAGCATGTACGGCGAGCAGGCCCCGAGAAAGCGGGTCACCATCAGCACCCTGGTCAAGAAGAAGCGGGAGGGCGACAAATTCGCCTGCATCACCGCCTACGACGCGACCTTCGCACGGCTCGTCGATAGCGCCGGCGCGGACTCGATTCTCGTCGGTGACTCCCTCGGTATGGTGCTCCAGGGACACAGCAGTACCCTTCCCGTTTCCATTGAGGACATGGCGTATCACACGCGCTGCGTCATGCGCGCCGACCCGGCAGCCCTGGTCATGGCCGATATGCCCTTCATGACCTACGGCACCACCGAGGAAGCGCTGCGCAATTCCGCTCAGCTGATGCAAGCCGGGGCACAGATGGTCAAGCTGGAAGGCGGCGTGTGGCTGTCGGACTCGATTCACGCCCTCGTCGAGCGCGGTATCCCGGTCTGCGCGCACCTCGGCCTCACACCGCAGTCCGTCAACGTTTTTGGAGGCTACCGCGTCCAGGGCCGCACGCCGAAGCAGGCCAAGTCGATCCTCGCAGACGCCGTGGAGATTCAGGACGCCGGCGCCAGCATCCTGCTGCTGGAGTGCATACCGGCTCCGCTCGCCGCCGACATATCGCGCAAAGTGGACATCCCGGTCATCGGCATCGGGGCCGGCGCGGGTACCGACGCCCAGGTCCTGGTGATGCACGACCTTCTCGGTCTTTCCAGTCATCAGCCGCGCTTCGTGCAGAATTTCATGGATGGGCACGGCAGTGTCCAGGAAGCGCTCGCGGCGTTCGTAAGCGCCGTAAAGGACGGATCCTACCCCCGCGAAGAGCACAGCTACGCCGACTGAGACGGAGTTCTCAGTTGCGTCCAGCGGCCTCAAAGACGACGGTTTGACATTCCTGAAATCGCGAGAATCGCGAGCCAAAGCAGGCTTGCTGCCCCCCTGGTCAGCCTGCATACTCTGCCGCCCTGAGCGGGTGATACCCGAACTAAACCGGGCCCGAGGCATAGCGGGTCCACCCTGATCGCAAGCGGGGCTGGAATATGCTGACGATTAAAGAAACGGCCGCGCTGCGTCATGTGCTGCAGCGCCATCGCCAGCGGGACGAATCCATTGCCTTCGTCCCAACGATGGGCAATCTCCACGACGGACACATCCAGCTGGTGCGTCGTGCCAGCCAGCTCGCTGACGTCGTCGTCGTGAGTATCTTTGTGAACCCGCTGCAGTTTGGCGCCGGTGAGGACCTCGACAGCTACCCCCGGACCTTGAGCTCAGATCGGGAGAAACTCTTCGCCGAAGGGGTGCCCTACCTGTTCACTCCCAACGTGGATGAGATGTATCCGGCAGGCCTGGAGGCCCAGACCGTGGTACGCGTGCCTGATCTGTCCGACACCCTGTGCGGCAGCTCCCGACCGGGTCACTTCGACGGCGTGGCTACGGTCGTGTGCAAGCTCTTCTCGATGGTGCAACCCGACTGGGCCGTGTTTGGTGAGAAGGACTTCCAGCAGCTGTCGATCATTCGCAAGATGGTCGAGGACCTCTGTATCCCCGTGGAGGTGATTGGCGTTCCCACCGTTCGCGCCGAAGATGGCCTCGCCCTGAGTTCGCGCAACGGCTACCTGAGTGCCGCGGAGCGTCGCATTGCGCCCGTGCTGCACCAGACCCTTCTCGATTGCCGCGACGCCATCGCCTGCGGCTTCGACAACTTTCTGCAGCTCGAATCGCATGCGCGCATGCAGCTCCTGCAGGCCGGCTTCGAGCCGGAGTACTTTTCGGTGCGCGATGCACGCACGCTACAAACCGTCGGCGAACAAAGCGAGGAGATCGCCATCCTTGCCGCCGCGCGTCTGGGCAGCACGCGTCTCATCGACAACGTGCGCCACAGCCTGAATCCGGCGTCCGACTGGGGCATGCTGGCGGCCCGCTGAGCCAACCCTGCACCTTCCCCGTTCACCCTAGACTTATGTGCTGACGGGATTGGACCAACGTACCCTTGAGTGTTGACGGGCGCTACCTAATGCTTAAGCGCTCGACAACTGCCCGAGGTACGGCCCATGTCCGACGCTAAAACCTACCCCGTCCTGGATGGATTCTCCGACGCCCACGTCTCCGCGGAAGCCTATCCGGAGATGTACCGCCGCTCCATCGAGGATCGCGATGCCTTCTTCGGAGAGATGGCCGAGAAGTTCCTGAGCTGGGACAAGCCCTGGGATGAAGTCTGCTCATTCGATTTCGTCAAAGGTGAGGCGAGCTGGTTCAAGGGCGGCAAGCTCAACGTCTCGGTCAACTGCATCGACCGACACCTTCCGGAGAAGGCTGATCAGGTGGCCATCATCTGGGAAGGCGACGACCCGGCGGACTCGCGCAAGATCACCTACGCCGGACTCAAGGACGAAGTGTGCCGCCTTGCCAACGCCCTGAAGCAAAGAGGCGTAAAGCGCGGCGACCGCGTCTGCCTATATCTACCTATGATTCCCGAGGCCGCTTTCTCCATGCTGGCCTGCGCGCGTATCGGCGCGATCCACACCATCGTCTTCGGCGGGTTCTCGCCCGAAGCGCTCAAGGACCGGATCCAGTCCGCCGAGTGCACGGCGATCATCACCTCCGACGAAAGCCTGCGCGGTGGACGCGTGGTGCCGCTCAAGACCAACGCCGATAAGGCCCTCGAAGACTGTCCCTCGGTCACGTCCTGCATCGTCGTACGCCGCACCGGCGGCGACGTACCCATGGTCGACGGCCGCGACGTCTACTACGACGAAGTCACCGCATCGCAAAACACGGAGTGCGAGCCTGAGTCCATGGACGCGGAAGATCCGCTGTTCATCCTCTACACCTCGGGTTCGACCGGCAAACCCAAGGGTGTCCTGCACTGCACGGGCGGCTACCTCCTGCAGGCGAGCATGACCTTCAAGTACGTCTTTGATTACCGCGATGGCGAGGTCTACTGGTGCACGGCCGACGTCGGGTGGGTGACGGGACACTCCTATATCGTTTACGGCCCCCTGGCCTGCGGCGGCACAACGCTGGTCTTCGAGGGTGTGCCGACCTACCCCGACGCCGGCCGCTGCTGGGAAGTGGTCGACAAGTACGACGTCTCGATCTTCTACACCGCGCCCACGGCGATCCGTGCCTTGCAGGGCAAGGGCGACGATTTCGTGACCAAGCACTCGCGCAAGAGCCTGCGCATCCTGGGCACCGTGGGCGAACCGATCAACCCCGAAGCCTGGGAGTGGTACTTCCACACCATCGGTGACGGACGCTGCCCTATCGTCGACACCTGGTGGCAGACGGAGACCGGCGCGCACATGATCACGCCACTGCCCGGCGCGCACGCGATGAAGCCCGGTGCGGCTTCCTTCCCATTCTTCGGAGTGGAGCTCGCGCTCCTGGGCGAGGACGGCAAGGAGATCGACGGCCCCGGTTCCGGTTACCTCGTGATCAAGTCGTCCTGGCCTAGCCAGATTCGCACGGTCTACGGCGACCACCAGCGCATGGTGGACACTTACTTCAAGAACTACCCGGGCTACTACTTCACCGGCGACGGCGCCATGCGCGACGAGGACGGCTACTACTGGATTACGGGTCGCGTCGACGACGTGCTCAATGTTTCCGGTCACCGCATGGGTACGGCGGAAGTCGAGAGCGCGCTCGTGCTCCACGACAAGATCGCCGAGGCCGCCGTGGTGGGCTTCCCCCACGACCTCAAGGGCCAGGGCATCTACTGCTACGTGACGCCCATGGAAGGTGTGGAGCCGGACGACGAGCTGAAAGCCGAGCTGATCAAGCTCTGCGTGAAGGAGATCGGCCCCATCGCCAAGCCCGACATCATCCAGTGGGCCCCGGGCCTGCCCAAGACCCGTTCCGGGAAGATCATGCGCCGCATCCTGCGCAAGATCGCCGAGAACGAGCTGGACAGCCTTGGGGACACTTCGACGCTTGCCGATCCCGCTGTGGTCAATGACCTTATCGCCAATCGGCCGGGCTGAGCTCGAACCCGCCGGAGGGGCGCAGAGGCGCTCCCGGCATCGGTGGAAGGGCGCTCAGGCGCCCTTTTTTATGCCGGGTCAGGATTCCCAGCGATAGCGGAAGCGGAAGCCCGCAACGTGCTGGTGGAAGTCCACGCTCTCGAGGTTCGACTCCCAGTCCGAGTAGTTATAGTAAAACTCAAGGTCCAGTCGCTCGGTTAGCGCTACCTCAAGCTGCGCCTGGGTCCGATCGCGCTGGTCGAAACGCTTCTCGCCAATGGACGGCGTCACCGAGCTGTAATCCCGATCGAGACGGCGGAAGCCGAGCTCGAAGCGCGCTTTCCTGTCCCAAAGGGTCATTCTCTGAACCCAGCGGGCCTTGAACGTATCCCCCGTGTAATCGAAGCGCGCTGCGCTGGCGTCCTCATCACGGTATTTGTAGCCGATATTGAAGAACCAGGGCTTCCCCGGCGGGAAATGATAGATGTCGATCTCGCCGATAGACGCCATAGCATCTCGCCCCGGATTTACGTCGTTGCTTTTGTCCGAATATACGTAGCCGGCTCGAGCGAACCAGCCTTTGGTGAAAAATCCGGAAACGTAGGGCGACACGCGGGCCAGTTCAAGAAAGCTCTCGTCATCCAGGTCCGCATTTACGTAGAAGCCCGAGAGACCAATGTCCGCTCCTCCAAGCTTCTTCTTCAGATCCCCGCTCAGGATGTGGGAATTCTGATCCACCTCGGAGATATCCTGGTAATCGAGAACGCTGTAGGTATAGCGCAGGTCGAGCTCCATACCCGACCCCAGGGGCTGTTCGACTCCGACACTCGCGTCGATGAGGAGCGCCTGATCGCCGGTGTCCGCGCTGAGGTCCAGTTCATCCAGGGAAACGACGCTGTCATATTCAGCGCCGGCTTCGAGTTCCGCAAAGAAAGTGCGCTGCTTGCCTTCCTCGGATTGCGCGCTAACCTGGGGGCTCAGCGCGACAAGCAGGGACACACTCAGAGATCGCCAATGCGTCTTCGCGAAGTTGAGGTGTCCGTCAAACCACGAGGTCCTCGTCATGAGCAATGCTTCCTATTCGAGTGCATTTTTAGCTTCGCCAGAGTCGATACGCAGATGACTGCTGGCGAGACCAATATGGCGAAGACCTTCACTCGCCTGCGACGGCGCCGGCCTGCGCGCGCATTTCAAGCGAACGCAGCACGGCCAGAGCCTCGGCGGGTTCCGCGAGATCATCCTTGGTAAGCACACGAAGACCCGTCTCCTCGAAGGCTTCCTGGGAAGACATGGGCGAGCAGCTCAGCATACCCGTGAGCACCGACACCGTATGCCCCAGCGAACGGAGTCGAGCCACCCCACCGCTGGCGGCGACCGCATCCCCGCAGGCAAACACCAGCCCGGATAGACGTTCCTTGAGACTGCGGTCCCGCAGCAGCTCGGCGGTTTCCTTCTGCAGTAGACCGTCGGCAATTTCCATGACCACCACATCGCATCCTGCGTTTTGTGCAGCGAAGAGCAGTCGATCCACGCCCTCGCGAACCTGCGCCGTAGGCATACGGTAGGTCGTTGCCATCCCGGCATCGGTGAAATCGGCAACGAAGTGCGCTCCGCTGTCGAGGTACTGATGGTAGTCACCGAAGGCTCCCGTACCGGTCGCCTTGATCGCCCCCACGCGGAGACCCGCGAGGCGCAAGCCGTGACTCAAACGGGCCGTGGCCAGGGTCTTCCCCGAGTTCATCGACGTACCCACAACAGCGATGAGCGGCACCGTGGTGGCGCAAGGGGCCGACTCGAGCGCGTAGCGGTCCAGATTCAGGTTTTCGCCCCGGCCGTCGGAGACGCAGCCCAGGGGAAGTACGCGAGTCGCATTGCGCACACGCTCGTTCTTGCTGCGGGCTCGTCCCAGGCATCCACCGCCGGCGAGCATATCCGCTCCGGCCGGGTCTATCTCCGCGATGCCCTCAAACTGATCCGGTGCGTAGCGGGCACCGCAGGGCATGACGATGAGATCGCCGGGGTTGAGCGTCGCCCGTCGTCCCGTGGTGAGCTGAATACCGCGATGCTGGCCGATTTCGGTCACGCGGGCGAGGATCAGGTCTCCGGAGCGAACGCGGTGGAAATCCTGGTGCAGAGCTATTGCGTCTGCGCGATTCACCCGTCGGGTGGCAAAACACCAGTGGGCGTTCTGGTACAGCGTGGCAGGATCGTTCGTGATGGCTTTGAAAGGCATGGTCCGTTTCCTTCTGTGATGGGGAGATGATGGGGAGTGAAGTTATCGCGCGGCACAGACGCTGGCCGCTAGGGCCCCGCGCCGCGCGCATTGCTTGAAGCTGTGATCGCACCCGGAGAGCTCCACGAGCCTGGCACTGCCTTCCATGGCGTGGCGCCGCCGCTGCTCGTTAAGGCACGCTACGTAGTTGCGAGCCCGGGCCAGTCGATCGACACCCTGTTCGCGGTCAAGCTGGGGATTGCTCCGCAGTGATTCGTCACGCCGCGTATCGGCATCTCCGACGTACACCGTGATATCGCGCTGCAGGAAATCGCCCAGTCCCGAGCGCATGCGTCTCGCCCAGGGTTGCGATTGGTGTTCGGGGCAGCTCAGCCCATAGGGATAGACACTGTCTGCCGAGGGAAGCGTGTACCAGCCCGCCGAGCCGATGTGGAGCTGACCCACGGTTTCGGGATAAAGCATCGCGAAGCGATGTGCCAGCTGCGCGCCGCCGGAGAAACCGAAGAGATCCACCGGTCCATGGAATTCCGGGGACATGGCGCGCAGCGTGGAGAACAGCGCGAGCAGGGCCCGGTCCGGTCGTGCCCGGCGCGTAATGCGCTGATATACCGGCCAGCTTTGCCGCGGAAAATGCGGAACGATCACGATACGTCCTGAGCGCTGGGCGGCTTCCTCGAAGGCGGCGGCGATTTCGCTCGCGTTGCGCGAGATACCGTGGATCGCCACGATCGGCGGCAGAGGTCGACGCTCGTCCGGCACGATTATCCGGCTCTCGAGCACGCCGGCAGGGCATACGGAGAAAACGCGGTCGCCGGGCGTGCCCTGGGCCGAGGTCGAAGTCAGGGGGTAGTGGATCACTGTGGCCTCCGGTTGTATGAGCAGGTGAACAACACTTGCAACAACGCCGCCGTTTTCAGCTTATTCCTCAATGCCGCAAAAATTTTCCCTCGTCCGGGCGAACAACAACTCATCGCCATATAGATGCACGCAGGGGGGAATAAACGCGGCTGCACGGCGTTGTCGGCCTGAAACCAGTCGGCTCCCGAACCGTCGCGGGCAAAGGAAAGACGCGGTATTTCTGCGGATTAAACGCAGGAGTCGGACCGGTCCGAGAACACTAACGGCGGAACAGCGAATGATGGTAAAAGTACAGGCCAGCTCAGCGGTGCCATCGGTGCACACCCCCACTGCCTATGGGTGTAACGCGGCGCGGAGCAACCATTGGGTCCGCCTTTCGCGGCGTAGCGCTCGCCCCGGTCACCTGCCCGGAGCTGCCGACTGATGGATTACGCGGCACCGCTGGGAATCTTCCCGGGCTACTCCAGTACCTGGGCGTTAGCGACGACATGCGCAGACAAGAGAGAGATGGCCTCGGATTTTCGCGAAGAGCTGGTAGCCCTCCTGCCCCGACTGCGGCGCTTTTCCCTCACCCTGACGGGAAACCCGGACCAGGCCGACGATCTCGTGCAGCTGGCCTGCGAAAAGGCCTTGCTCAAGCAGCATCAGTGGCAGCCCGGCACACGCCTTGATTCCTGGGTCTATCGGATCATTCAGAACCTGCACATTGATCAGCTTCGCAGCCAGTCGAGGCGCGGCGAGCATGTAGACGTGGATAGCGCGGGTGAGCTTGCCGATACGCGCAGCGCCGGAGCGGCGGAAAGAGAAAACATGCTCGGCGTGCTGTCGGGCCTCATTGCGGAATTACCGGAGGATCAGCGCGTCGTGATGCTGCTCATCGCCGTCGAGGAATACTCCTACCAGGAGGCCGCCGAAACGCTGGAGGTTCCCATCGGCACTGTGATGAGCCGACTGTCTCGAGCACGGAAAAAAATCATGTCAAAGATCGGTGACACAGGCCGATCGGCGACAGGAGGGTAACGCTATGGAAAACGAGTTTGACAAGCTCATGGCGCTTCACGATGAGGAGCTTTCGGCTGACGACGCACGCGAAACCGAGGAGTTTGCCAAGAACCCCGAGGCCCAGGCCCTGCTTCAGGGACTGAAACAGGCCGACGACCTGTTTCGCAGCGCCGCGGACGATTTACTGGAGCAGCCCGTGCCGCCGGAGATGATCAGCGCGATACACGACACCGAGCCGCGCTCGGCCACGATCATCCCTTTTCCCGGTCGCCGCTCCGTGATCGGACTGGCGCTCGCCGCCGGTATCGCAGCCATAGCGGTGACGGGTCTGCAGCTCCAGGGCCCGGAGTCGATCCAGGATGAGGGCGCGGCGAGCTACGCCCGGCTGCTGCAGAGCACCCTGGAGTCGGCGCCGAGCGGCGATCTTCGAAGCGAGGAGAACGGAGAGTACATGATCACGCCGCGGGTGTCCTTCGCCACAACGGATCGGGGCTACTGCCGGGAGTACATGTCCTATCAACAGGGCATAGAGAGGACTGGACTCGCCTGTCGCAGCGACTCTGGTCGCTGGTCAATCCTGGACGAGCAAGTAATGTCGTCGGCCGCCTCCGAGCAGTATCGTGCCGCGGGCGGCGAGAGCCAGCAGTCCCCAGCCGCGCGGGTTCTGGACGGCGCCGAGCGCCTTGGTTTCGACGAAGAGCAGAACGCGATCCGCTCAGCCTGGAAGTAACTAGCGCGCCAGCGGCGCGATGAGAAGACTGCGGCCCGCCAGGCCGCGCCCGTACACCGGGTCCGGTCCCGGTGCTCCGAGATCCAGCGTGTCATCCCTGAGTTCTTCAAGCGCTGTCCGGGCGTTAGGGGCAGTCGCCAGATGCTGCAGTATGAGTCCCGCAACCACGGGTGATGCGAAGGACGTTCCGGTCACCAGCTTGGTGCCTCCGTCGCGCGCAGCCGCTGGCACGTCCACACCGGGGGCGGCGAATTCGACATGGGGTCCGCGTCCGGAGCGTGCATAGGCCAGGCCGCTTGCATCCACGGCGCCGACACCAATAACTTCGTCATAAGCCGCCGGGTATCTGGGTTTCGCGAAGGGACCATCATTACCCACGGCGGCGACAATGACCGTGCCCTGCCCCCGCAGACGCTGAAGCGCGCGCTCCAAGACAGCATTCGGTGGACCGGCAAGGCTCATATTGACCACATCGACGCGCTCGTCGGCAAGCCACGCAAGGGCGCGTACCAGCCCGTCACTTGAAGCCATGAGATCCATGCTCTTGTCCGATACAAGCACGGATGCCGCATACAGCTGAGCGCCCACGGCCAATCCGGAGAAGGAGGGAGTACGGCCAATGAGTATGGATGCGACTGCCGTTCCATGATCTTCCCCGGAACGGCGCTCCGCCGGAGCGAAGTTGCGCTGGCGGACCACGGCGCCGGCGAAGGCAGGGTGCTGAACGTTCAGGGCGCTGTCGATAATGCCGACCTTCAGCTCTCTCAGGGCCTCTGGGACCCGGGCGCGGTAGATGCCTGCCGCTCGCTCTCCTCCGGGTCCGCCCTGTGCCAGAGCGAAGCCGTGATTGAAATCGATGGCGGCGTCCGGGAACTGGACGCTCGCTCGTCGCCGCACGTTAGCGAGCTGACTGCTATCGCGGACCACGAAGCGGCCAAACGTCTGATCCAGAGCAGAAAAACTCTCCACGGACACTGAGAGCAGCTCGGGGGCTCGCGCCAGGGCTTCGACGTCGGCATCGCGCCCCAGGACCAACAGTTCATCCCTCGCTACAAAAAGCTCGGGCTCAAACTCGATCATTTCCACCAGCCGGTCTATGGCCAGATCCAGATCCGTTTCGAATTCCTGCCCTTCGTAGTCATCGTAGTCCTCGGACTCTTGCTCTTGCCCTTGTTCTTGTTCTTGCTCTCGCTCCGGATCCCGGCTCTCGTCGTCCGACTCGGGCTCGTATTCATCGAATTCCGAATCGTCTTCTGATGATGCTTCTACCGCATCCCCCGCCAGCTCCTCCGCGTCGTCCTCGGCGTAGTTTTCAGCCTCCTGTTCCGCATAGTCCTCTGCATAGTCTTCTGCTTCATCTTCCGCGTAGTCTTCCGCTTCGTCTTCGGCCGCATCTTCGGCCAGATCCTCCGCGGCCTCTTCCGCGGCTTCCTCCGCCGCCTCTTCGGCGGCCTCCTCGGCGGCTTCTTCGGCTGCGGCTTCGGCTGCATCCTCCGCAGCTTCTTCGGCGGCTTCTTCCGCAGCTTCTTCGGCCGCCTCTTCGGCAGCTTCCTCCGCAGCCTCTTCGGCGGCTTCTTCTGCAGCCTCCTCGGCGGCCTCCTCCGCAGCTTCTTCCGCAGCCTCTTCAGCGGCTTCTTCTGCAGCCTCCTCGGCCGCTTCTTCCGCAGCTTCTTCGGCCGCTTCTTCCGCAGCCTCCTCGGCCGCTTCTTCCGCAGCTTCTTCCGCAGCCTCCTCGGCGGCTTCTTCTGCAGCCTCCTCGGCGGCCTCCTCCGCAGCTTCTTCCGCAGCCTCTTCGGCGGCTTCTTCTGCAGCCTCCTCGGCGGCCTCCTCCGCGGCTTCTTCCGCCGCCTCCTCGGCGGCTTCCTCAGCGGCTTCTTCGGCCGCTTCTTCCGCAGCCTCCTCTGCAGCCTCTTCCGCGGCGTCCTCCGCAGCCTCGTCCTGAGCCCAGGCGACTGCCGCGATGAATGTGCGCGACTCTACGGGAGTCAAGGGAATGAGGAACAAAACGAGTAGAAGCCCTACAGGCCCCAAGTAACGCCCGCCAGAGGGCGCTCGAATCGAAGAAGACGCGAAAAGGGACACGATCAATTCACAACCTTGATCGGTGACGCCGTCAGACTTCGGCATGGCAGGAGCCAGCTATTCGCCATTCCGAAGTCTGAAGCATGGATGGGTGTCGGTGTTTCACTCTCTACGCGAGTGCCTATCCGCAAGATCAAAGCACTTGCCGAGTGCACACGCTCCATAAGCTACCACTGCTTCCACTTATGACTGTGCAGCGAACAGTTGCCCCTGGGCGGCGGGCAGGACGTCAAAGATCAGATGCACCCTATTCTCATCACCGTCATTCCAGGCCTCGTGTACCTTGTTGTTGTCGAACCACCACAGTTCGCCAACCTTGAGCATCTTGGTCTCGCCGCCGGTCCGCAGCATGGAGCCACCGGCGGAGCGAAGCACCAGATGGAATCGTGCATGAACACGGTAGTAGAGGCCTCGATCGATGTGGGGATAGACGCGCTTTCCCGGCGGTAAGTTTACGATCTTCGCCCGTCCCGGGAGGCCGTCTACGGAATCGGCGATCTCCTGGATGAAGCGTCGCGCGTGGGGAAAGGCCACGGAGCCACCGGTCCAGCGGCTCTCGAGAACGTCGCGGCGTTTGCGCCCGTTCAACGCAGACTTGCGCAGACCGCGAAGCGGAATCGACAGCGCTTCCCGCTGCACCTGAATTTTCTCCTGGCGGCCGGTTGCGGCCTCCCAGGCATTGTCCACCCCAGCGATTTCATCGAGAAAGGGAGCAACGTTCACACCGTCGCGGATGAGATGAAAGTTGAGCATGTCGAAGTCCTCTCGGTAGGTTTGACGATTGGGGCGGAGCGCTGCTCCGGACCCGGCTTAACGTTTAACTCGTGAGATGCACGGCCCAGTGCCGATCGACACAGGCCCTCGGCGATGTCCGCCAGGCTGCGCCCCGCACAGCGCGCGGCAACGCCTGCGGCACTGCGATGGGCAAGCGGCTCCACCGCGCAGACGCGACTCACGACGGCGCCCCGGGACCGCGACCAGAATAGGTCGACTCGCGCTATATCGCTGCATCCCAGGGCCCGGGCGGCCCGCTGTGCGGCCAGTTCGATAGCTTCCCACTGTGTCGAATCGGAGATCTGCGCCGGTCCAAAGGCATGTCGTCCCGTACTCCGGCGCAGGAGTGGCAACACTTCAGCGCGGGCACTGCATTCCGGATGCATGACAACCGCTGTAATCAGCTGTCCTTCCGGTCGTTGTTCAAGGAGCACCTCTTCTCCGCGCCGCAGGATTCTCTGGCGCTGCTTATCGAGCTGACGCCGGTCACTCACGGTCACGGCCGAGCGATCCGCACCATGGCGCGGCCGCACCAGTACAGAGGACGAATCCAGGCGCAGGCAGGCATCTTCATAAGAAAGCGCATAGGGCACATTCAAGCCTGCGATGCGTAAGCGGGAAAGCTGCTCAACGCGGTCATGCCAGCGCGCCGCGGCCGCAGACGACACACCGGTGTGGGGAACACCGAGAAGCTCACAGATTGTTGGCACCTGAGCCAGAGAGCTTGCGCCCTGGATACCGCCCGAGCAGTTTAGAACGCAGAGTCCAGGCTGGCCCGGCGCAAAGGAATCGCTGGCGAGTGAGCGAAGTTTCTCCGGCAAGCTGCAGTCGCTCTCGAGCACATGCAGCTCATGCTCGCGTTCCCTGAGCTCGTCGATGAGTCGTTGCATGGACGCCCGGCGGTAGCGTTTCGCGACTTCAGGACCTACGCGCCTGGGCGATGGTTCAGAGAACCGGTTTCGAACGATGGCAATGCGTAAACCGGCCGGTGGGGTGGAGGCGGTCCGCGATGCAGACGTCAACGGCGCGTAGCCTTCGAGCAGACGGAGATCCAGAAACTCTGACACGAACACAATGAGTGCCATCGGGAGCAGCAGGACTTCCGGGCAGTTGATCACGAGTTCCCGCAGCGCATTGAGCTGCCCGAGCAGGGCCAGCAGACCCGCGAGCGCTATCGTTGATGTGGTGCGCCACAGCGCCATCGAGACGCCGTCGCGAGCTACCGTGTTGGCCACACTTTCGGCGAGCATGGCGAGAATCACCACCGGGAAGAACGCCATACTCCAGAGCGTTACCGAGTCCATCCACGCGCCGAGCATCAGGCCGCCAAGCATCGTGAATGCGACGATGCAAAGCACCAGCGCGACCCGGGCATAGAGCGGCATGCCGGCCCGGCGCATGCTCGGGCGTACGCAGACTACCGTGCCGGCGATGAGCAGGATCAGCAGCAGGCAAGGCAGCACACCGATCTCCTGGAACCCGATCGACAGCAGAATCGCCCGGAATCCGAGCACGCGAATACCCAGGGTCAGTCGCGTGAGGGCAGTCAACAGCGCCGCGAGGGGAAGCAGGAGTATGTACAGCACCACATCCCGATCCGCATAGCCCACCCAGCGTAAATGCAGATGCTGGTTTAGCCAGTCGCCCATACCGGAGAGCAGGAAGATTTCGGGAACCGACGCGTTCAGGGAGAGCAGGCGCAGGCCGATCATGACCAGAGGCAGAAGCGCGATCGCAAGCACCCCGTAGAGCCACGACGTGGAGATTCTTTGCCGATCGAGGATCAATGCCGCGCCACGAACCGCAGGAACAGTATTGGCATCCATCGATCAGACCCCGCCGCGACGAATGTCGACCACGGCGCTCATGCCTGGGCGAATCAACTCATGTTCGCTGTCCAGGCGCACCAGCACGCCGACCTGCGGTGTGGGGCGCATCCGCGTCTCCCGGGTTTGGGGCAGATAGTCCAGCGGCATCTCGAAGTCCGTAGCGAGGCCCACGCGTTCAACGACTCCCGTGAAGCGCTCCCCGGGCATTGCCGGAAAGCTCACGCTCACATCGCCGCCGACCTGGAGGTCAGCAAGGTGCTCCTCCGGCACCCAGGCTTCCACCCAGGTCTCGGCGGTCAGCCAGAGACTGAGTATCGGAGTGCCCGTTTGCACGGCCATACCCGGCTGTGTCAGGCGGCGCACCACGGCGCCGTCCGCGGGAGCGAGGATTCGCGAGCTTTCTATGTCGGCCTCGACGCCGGACAGCCCTGCAAGCAACTCCCAGCGCTTAGCGCGAAGCACGCGCAGTTCGCCCTCGCGAAGCTGGAGAGCGTCCACCGCGAGGCGCGCCGCGTCGAGCTCTGCGCTTGCTCCGGCTGCGGCCGCCCTCGCGGCTTCGGCGAGGGAAGCCTGCATGGCCGCTCGCGCGGCCGCATCGCGCAGGGCCTCGGCGGAGATCGCACCGTCGCGCTGCAACGGCTTCCTGGCGGCGTGGAAGGCTGCTGCGTCTTCCGAGCGCAGCCGCGCCGCGTCGGCTTCCGCCAGCTTTCGCTGGACTTCCGCTTCAGCCTGCACGAGGCGCGCCTGGCTCTCCTCTCGAGCAAAGGCAAGCGCGGTTTCATCCACTGCTATCCGCTCATCGAGAGTCGCGATGCGCGCCTTGAACTGCGCGCGCTGGGCATGGAGATGCGTATCGTCAAGCCGTGCGAGGAGATCCCCTTTCCGGACGATGTCGCCGGCATTGACGACGATCTCGGCAATGACTCCCTCACCGCGCACGCCAAGTTCGGAGAGATGTGACCGCACGAGGGCGTTGCGCGTCACCACATGGCCACTGTGAAAAAACCACCAGGACGCCGCGGTTGCGAGAACAGCGACGAAGAGCAGCGCGCCTGCGGCGGGCAGAAAGAATTCTCGTGAGAAGCGGGCGGGTGTCACGCCGGGATTTGTCGCGGAATCGGCGCTTTGATCGAGTTCCCCGGGTATATTCACCGGATCGCGGGATACGGGGATGGGACGCGTTATCCCCGGTTCAGGTGCCGAAGTGGCGTTATCGGTCAGCTTGCGCTGTGGATTCGTGGACATTTGCCCGTGTCTCGTAGCCGCTGTTTCCTCCACAACGCCACGTGGCGGAAACTATTCCGCCCTGCGCGGAAAAAAAACCGGATAGGCGAGACATAAAAAAAGGGCGCCGAAGCGCCCTTTGGTGCCGACGGTCGGGAACGCTCAGGCGTTGCCCACCTCCTGTACTTCATCGGCTTCTTCGTTAAGCAGCTCCTTGATGGACAGCTTGATGCGACCGCGCTGGTCCACGTCGAGAACCTTCACACGCACCATATCGCCCTCGGAGAGGTGGTCGGAGACGTTTTCGACACGCTCATTGGCGATCTGCGAAATGTGCAGCAGACCGTCCTTGCCCGGCAGGATGTTGACGAAGGCGCCAAAGTCCACGATGCGCTCCACGCGGCCCTCGTAGATGGCTCCGACCTCGGCTTCCGCGGTGATCTCCTCGATCAGTTCCACGGCCTTGTCGCGGGCCGCCTGGTCCTGACCGAAGACACGTACGGTGCCGTCGTCGTCGATGTCCACCGTCGCGCCGGACTGTTCGGTGATGGAACGGATCGTGGCGCCGCCCTTACCGATAATGTCGCGGATCTTGTCGGAATCGACCTTGAGCGTAACCATGCTCGGCGCATTCTCGGAGGTGACCTGACGCGGTGCATCCAGCACGGCATTCATCTGACCGAGGATATGGAGGCGAGCCTGCAGGGCCTGCTCCAGGGCGATCTCCATGATCTGCTCCGTGATGCCCTCGATCTTGATATCCATCTGCAGCGCCGTAACGCCGTTGGCGGTACCGGCCACCTTGAAGTCCATGTCGCCGAGATGATCCTCGTCACCGAGGATGTCCGTGAGCACGGCGAACTGGTTGCCATCCTTGACCAGGCCCATGGCGATACCGGCCACCGGTGCCTTGATCGGAACACCCGCGGTCATCAGGGCAAGCGAACCCACGCAGACCGAAGCCATGGAGCTGGAGCCGTTGGACTCGGTGATCTCGGAGACCACGCGGATCGTGTAGGGGAACTCCTCCTCCGTCGGCAGGACGGCGGCGAGACCACGACGCGCGAGGCGGCCGTGACCGATCTCGCGACGACCGGTAAAGCCGATGCGGCCGGCTTCGCCCACCGAGTAGGGCGGGAAGTTGTAGTGCAGCATGAAGGGATCGCGGCGCTCGCCCTCGAGGGCGTCGATGATCTGCGCGTCGCGGGTAGAGCCAAGCGTAACGGCACCGATGGCCTGCGTTTCACCGCGGGTGAACAGTGCACTGCCGTGCGCCTTCGGAAGAACATCTACCTCGCAGGCAATCGCGCGGACGGTGCGTCCATCGCGGCCATCGATGCGCGCTTCGCCATCGAGAATGCGCTTGCGAACAATGCTCTTCTCGACTTTCTTGAAGTACTCCTTGACCTCATCCGCGCTGTAGGCGTCGTCGGCCGTCAGCGCTTCAACGCAGTTGTCGCGGATTTCACCCACGCTGGCGTAGCGGTCTGCCTTGTCGGTGATGCGGTAGGCCTCACCAATGGCGTCTTTGGCCTGAGCTTCAACGGCGGTAAGCAGTGCTTCATTGGTCGGCGGCGCCTGCCAATCCCAGCTCGGCTTGCCGGCTTCGGCAGCCAGCTCCTGTACCGCCTTGATGACCACCTGCATTTCCTGGTGAGCATAGAGCACGGCGCCCAGCATCTGGTCTTCGGTCAGCTGATCCGCCTCGGACTCGACCATGAGCACGGCGTCGGCGGTGCCCGCTACAACCATGTCGAGCTTGCTGTCGGCGAGCTGGTCGTAGGTCGGGTTCAGCACATAGCCTTCAGCGTCGTTAAAGCCGACGCGAGCGGCACCGATGGGGCCGTTGAAGGGGCAGCCCGAAATCGCCAGGGCGGCCGAGGTGCCGATCATGGCGGGAATATCTGGATCGATGTGCTTGTCAGCGGACATCACCGTGCACACCACCTGAACTTCGTTCATGAAGCCGTCGGCGAACAGCGGCCGGATCGGGCGATCGATCAGACGCGAGGTCAGAGTCTCTTTCTCGCTGGGACGACCTTCACGCTTGAAGAAGCCGCCAGGGATCTTGCCGACGGAGTAGGTCTTCTCGATGTAGTGGACCGCCAGTGGGAAGAAATCCCGGCCTTCGCGGCGTGTTTTTTCTGCCACCACGGTCACCAGCACGCTGGTGTTCTCCACGGTGACAAGGACCGAGCCCGTCGCCTGACGGGCGATGCGGCCGGTCTCCAGCGTGACGGTATGGCCGCCGTACTGGAAAGTCTTGGTAACTGGGTTCACGTTGTTCTCCAATTCTTCAATAGAACGACCGGGGCGAACCTCGCGGCAGCCCCGGTCGTGAAAGCGCTTAGCGGCGCAGGCCGAGTCGCTTGATGAGTTCGGCGTAGCGACTGCCGTCTTTGCGCTTGAGGTAATCCAGCAGATTGCGGCGCTGGTTGACCATACGGATAAGGCCGCGACGGGAGTGGTGATCCTGCTTGTGGGACTCGAAGTGTCCGCGCAGTTGTTCAATGTTCGCGGTCAGGAGGGCTACCTGCACCTCCGGGGAGCCCGTGTCTCCTTCGCCGCGCTGGTACTCACGGACGATCTCCGCCTTGCGTTCTGCATTCAATGCCATTTCAGTTTTCCTAAGTAAAATCTGCCCAGGGCCGTCGATTCCCGTGCCGGCCCCCGTGCGGCTCTCGATCACTAGCGATCACCGCGCGGAGGTTTCAGATGCCTTGCTACCTGGTACTGAGCTGCCCACTGCGTTTTTTCTTTTCAGCGGTAACGACTCGGTCCTGGATACGGTCAACGACGCTCAGGAATGTTGAACCGAACGTGATAACCACAAGGCGGGAAGCTGACGACCTACCTGAATAGAGCCCGTCCGTGCAGATTTACAGACGGGTTCTTGTCAACGACCGTGGCGCTTGAATCGCTGCATTTGCAGCGCGCTAGCGACCGCTGACTACCAGACGCCGGGGCGCTACACGCCCGTCATCCAGAATTTCACCCACGCCGAGGAACTCACCGCTCTCCAGCGCGACGCGCACCATACCATCACGGGGCGCATTTCGCACCTGCACCGGCTGCCCCTGACTGAGGTAGAAACCACTCGACTCGGGGAGACGCAGCAGGGGCAGATGCTCCAGTGCACGATCCATGGGCAGGAGCAGCGCGTCCATAGCCGAAAGCTCGTCGCGGTCCCGGAGGGCCTGGAGCGTCTCAAGGGAAACGCACTGGCCAATGGCAAAGGGACCCACCGCCGTCCGCCGGAGCATTTGCACGTGTCCACCCGTGCCCAGGGCATCGCCAATGTCGGCGGCCAGGCTGCGGATATACGTGCCCTTGCTGCAGGCAACCTCCACGTCGAGCTGGCTTTGCTCCGAAACAGTCAGCCCACACATGTCCAGACGGCTGATATGCACCGTTCGCGTAGGACGCTCGACCTCGATTCCAGCACGCGCCAGCTTGTACAGCGGTTTGCCGTCGCGCTTGATCGCCGAGTGCATGGGCGGCAGCTGCTCGATCACACCCCGAAAGCTTTCCAACACGGCTTCTACACCCGCCTCGGTGATTCCCGAAGCGTCCGCGCGGGCGATCTCCGCGCCCTCGGCATCACCGGTTTCCGTGTCTATGCCAAGGGTGATGCGTGTCTCGTAGACTTTGTCCGCATCCAGGAGGTACTGCGAAAACTTCGTCGCCTCTCCGAAACACAGCGGCAGCACGCCCGTCGCAAGCGGATCGAGGCTGCCCGTGTGTCCGGCCTTTGCGGCGGCATACAGACGCTTCGCTCGCTGGAGCGCCTGGTTTGAACTCATGCCGGCGGGTTTGTCGAGGAGAAGGATTCCCGATAGGGCACGTCCGCGGCGTCGGCGCGCCATCAGGACTTTCCGTCCGTGCTGTCGGGTGAATCCGTGCCGGGCTCGTCCACCGAGTGCCCGGCGTCCGCTTCGGTAGCCCGCTCGATCAGGGCTTCCAGATCGCGGCCTCGGCCGACGCTTGAATCAAAGACAAAGCGCAACCGGGGAACGGTGCGCATCGGGGCTGAACGGGCGAGAGAGCTGCGCAAAAAGCCGCCGGCACCATTGAGTACCTTGAGGGCGGGTTTGGCATCGGCTTCCGAGTCGCAGCCCAGGAGCGTCACGAAGACGCGCGCGTGGGCGAGATCCCGGCTGACGTCCACGGCGGTCACGCTCACCATGCCGAGGCGGGGATCGCGGAGCTCACGCTGCACCAGCAGAGCCAGTTCGCGTTGCAGGTAGTCGGAAACCCGCTCCCGTCGACTGAACTCCCGCCCCATGGCCCGGCCAACGCTGCGCGGCCCTTACAGGGTCCGCGCAACCTCGCGGACTTCGAACACCTCGATCTGATCGCCGACTTTCACATCGGTGTAGTTCTTCACCCCGATGCCGCACTCCATGCCGTTGCGGACTTCGCTGGCGTCGTCCTTGAAGCGACGCAGGGACTCGAGTTCACCCTCGTAGATCACGACGTTATCGCGCAGTACGCGAATCGGCTTGGAGCGATACACCGTGCCCTCCACAACCATGCAGCCGGCGATTTGTCCGAACTTCGGCGACCGGAAGACATCGCGAACCTCGGCAATGCCGAGAATCTCCTCGCGCAGCTCCGGTGCAAGCATGCCCACCAGCGCCGACTTAACGTCGTCTATGAGATCGTAGATCACGTTGTAGTAGCGGAGGTCGACGCCCTCGTCCTCGACGAGACGGCGGGACGATGCGTCCGCACGGACGTTGAATCCGAAAATCACCGCGTCGGAAGTCAGCGCCAGGTTGACGTCGCTCTCGGTGATTCCGCCGACACCCCCGGACACGATATTCACCTGCACCTCTTCGTTGCCGAGTTCGAGCAACGAGGATTGCAGCGCCTCGAGGGAGCCGCGCACATCCGCCTTGACGACGAGGTTGAGCGTCTTCTTCTCGCCGGCGGTCATGCTCTCGAACATGTTGTCGAGCTTTGCCGCCTGCTGCCGCTGGAGTTTGTTCTCGCGCTGCTTGGACTGGCGGAAATCGGCCAGCTCGCGCGCACGCTTTTCATTTTCGAGTACGGCGAACTGGTCACCGGCATCCGGCGTCCCGTCGAGGCCAAGGATTTCCACGGGGATACTCGGACCGGCGTCGGCAATGGGGTCGCCGTTCTCATCGAGCATGGCGCGCACACGTCCGAACTGCAGGCCGGCGAGCACGATGTCGCCCTGGTTCAGCGTACCGCTCTGCACGAGCAGCGTGGTGACCGGCCCGCGGCCCTTGTCGAGGCGGGACTCAATCACGATACCCTGGGCCGGCACATCGCGCGGCGCCTGCAGCTCAAGCAGCTCCGCCTGCAGCAGAATAGCGTCGAGCAGCGAATCAATGCCGTCACCGTTGAGCGCGGAGACGTGCACGAACTGATACTCGCCACCCCATTCCTCGGGGATGACTTCCTGCGCCGCGAGCTCGTTCTTGACACGATCGGGATCGGCGCCTTCCTTGTCGATCTTGTTCACCGCAACGATCAGCGGCACTTCCGCCGCCTTGGCGTGCTGCACCGCCTCGATAGTCTGGGGCATGACGCCGTCATCCGCGGCTACGACCAGGATCACGATATCCGTGCTCTTCGCGCCGCGGGCACGCATGGCCGTAAAGGCCGCGTGACCCGGGGTATCGAGGAAGGAGATCATGCCGTGACCCGTTTCCACGTGGTAGGCACCGATGTGCTGGGTGATGCCGCCCGCTTCGCCTGAAGCGACCCGCGTCTTGCGGATGTAGTCCAGCAGCGAGGTCTTCCCGTGGTCCACGTGACCCATAACCGTAACCACCGGTGCACGGGATTCCTGTGTTCCTTCGTGCTGCGCCAGCGCCTCGGTTAAATCGTCCTCAAGCGCGTCGGCGCTAACCAGTTTCGGCGTGTGTCCAAGCTCCTCCACCACGAGAATCGCCGTATCCTGATCGATCATCTGGTTGATGGTGGCCATGACGCCGAGCTTCATCAGTTCTTTGATGACCACACCGGACTTCACAGACATCTGCTGCGCGAGGCCACCCACGGACGTCATGTCCGCAAGTTCTACTTCATACACGATACGCTCCGTGGGACGCTCGAAACCATGTTTGCCATGCTCTTCGTGCGTCGCCTTGATCTTGCGTCGACCGCCGCGACGTCGGGCTACACCGGCCTCCGCTGCTTCGAGGTCGGATAGCGATAAGTTGTGACCACGGTGCTTGCCGCGACCCAGGGGTTCGCTCTGCAGACGACCGCGGGTCTTTTTGCGCCGCGGCTCCTCGCGAGTTGCCGGGGGCGCATCGTGCAGGCGCTTGGGCTTTCGTGCCGCGTCCGTTGAGGCCGGCGTAGCGGCGCGCTTCGCGGCTGCCGCGGCCTCGGCGGCCTTGCGCTCTGCCTCGGCCTTCTTCGCCTCGATCGCCGCGGCGCGAGCGGCTTCTTCCTGCTCTTCCTGACGCTTGCGGCGCGCCGCGGCGCGCTGGCGAAGAATCTCCGGATCGACGTCTTTGTCGTCCTCCTCTTCTTCCAGCTCCGGCTCGAGCACGGGCTCTGCCGCCACCAGCACTTCCGGCTCCGGCGTCTCAACGACCGGGGCCTCGGCTTCGACCTCGGCGACGGCCGCCTCTTCGACGAGCTCCTCCGCCTGCTGCTCCGGCTCCTCGGGCACCTCGCGCTTCACGTAGGTACGCTTCTTACGCACCTCGACGTTGACGGTTTTCTTGCCCGCACCGGAACCCGCACGCAGCGTGCTCAGCGTCTTGCGCTTCAGCGTGATGCGCTTGGGCGCGGCTTCCGACTCGCCGTGACTCCGCTTCAGAAAAGCGAGAAGCGTTTTCTTGTCTTCATCAGAAACCGACTCCTCCGCCTGCTTGTGCGGAAGGCCTGCATCTTTCATCTGCGCCAGCAGGCGCTCGACGGGTGCACCGACCGTTTCGGCGAGTTGCTGTACTGTTACCTGCGCCATCGCGCTTTCTCCCTATTGACCTGCTTCCCCCGTTCGCGTGGTGCTGCCCTCAGGCAGACTCCTCCGCGAACCAGGGCGCCCGAGCCGTCATGATCAGCTCGCCGGCACGCTCTTCGGTCATTCCTTCTATATCCATCAGTTCATCCACACCCTGCTCGGCAAGATCTTCCATCGTGACGATGCCGCGATTGGCGAGGACAAAAGCCAGTGGCCGATCCATGCCGTCCATGTTCAACAGGTCGTCCGCAGGCTGCTGGTCGCCGAGCTGCTCCTCGGACGCAATAGCGAGGGTGAGCAGCGCGTCCTTGGCCCGGGCTCGCAGCTCTTCGGCAATGTCCTCGTCGAAGCCATCGATGGAGGTCATCTCTTCCAGGGGAACGTAGGCGACTTCTTCCAGGCTGGTGAAGCCTTCATCAACCAGGATGCCGGCGACGTCTTCGTCCACATCCAGCTGCTCCATGAAGGTCTGGATGACCTGCCCGGCCTCCGCCTCTTGCTTCTCGACGGCCTCTTCAACGCTCATCACGTTGATGGTCCAGCCGGTAAGCTCGCTGGCAAGACGCACATTCTGTCCGGCGCGACCGATAGCCTGGGCGAGGTTGTCCTCGGCCACGGCGACATCCATGGTGTGGCTTTCCTCGTCGACGACGATGGACTCCACCTCCGCCGGTGACATGGCGTTGATCACGAGCTGGGCCGCATTGTCGTCCCAGAGGACGATGTCCACGCGCTCGTTGTCGAGCTCGTTGGACACGGCCTGCACCCGGGAGCCGCGCATGCCCACGCAGGCACCAACGGGATCGATGCGCTGATCATTGGTCTTGACCGCGATCTTGGCTCTCGACCCCGGGTCGCGGGCGGCGCTGCGAATCTGGATAACGCCCTCGGCGATTTCCGGGACCTCGATCTTGAAGAGTTCGATGAGCATCTCCGGACAGGCACGACTGAGAATCAGCTGGGGACCGCGCGATTCGGTGCTGATCTCGCGCAGAATGGCCCGCACGCGATCGTTGATGCGGAACGTCTCGCGACCGACAAGCTGTTCCCGCGGCAGAAGACCCTCGGCATTGCTGCCAAGATCGACAATGACATTGTCCCGCGTCACCTTCTTCACCGTGCCGGCCACGAGCTCGCCCACGCGGCCTTCGTAGAGCTCCACTACCTGGGCACGCTCCGCGTCGCGCACTTTTTGCACGATGACCTGCTTGGCCGTTTGCGCTGCTATGCGTCCGAACTCGACGTTCTCCACCTGTTCCTGGTAGACGTCGCCAGGCTTGAGAGCTTCGTCCTTCTCGGCCGCCTCTTCGGTAGTGAACTGTGTACCGAGCAGCGCAAGCTCGTCATCGGGCACAACCAGCCAGCGACGTACGGTCTGATACTCGCCGGACTCACGATCGATGGTGACCTCGATATCCGCGTCTTCGTCGTAGCGCTTCTTTGTGGCCATGGCGAGAGCGGACTCGATAGCGCCGAAGATGATGTCCTCGTCGACGCCCTTTTCCGCCGACACGGCCTCGGCTACCAGCAGGATTTCTTTATTCATGTGATCAACCTCGTTCGCGGACCCGCAGGCCTGCTCAGATGCGCAGTGTGAGCTGCGCTCGTTCTATTTCGCTGAAGGGCAGCAGGTATTCATGGTCATCCACCAGAACCACAATGTCCTCACCCTCTACGGCACGAAGTACACCCCGGTACTTGCGTCGCCCTTCGAAAGGCCGCCTAAGGCGCACCTCCAATTCTTCTCCCAGATAAGGCGCGTACTGATCGAGGCGAAACAGGCGCCGGTCAACCCCGGGGGACGACACCTCTAGCACGTACTCGCCGCTCACGGGCTCTTCCACATCCAGCAGCGCGCCGACCTGCTGACTCACCGTCGCGCAGTCGTCGACGCTGATGCCTGCCTCCGCGTCGATGTACAGCCGCAGCAGGCTGTGGCGCCCCTGCGGAAGATGCTCCACACCCCAGAGTTCGAAGCCCTGGGCTTCTACCGTGGGAGCCAGCAATTCGCGGAGTTTTTCTTCCCGTGCACTCATCAACAGCCAGCCAATAAAAAAGCCCCAGAAGGGGCTTTTTTTCGTCACGTCGCCTTCCTGGGAGCTGGCGACGAGTGTTGGTAGCGGGGGCCGGATTTGAACCGACGACCTTCGGGTTATGAGCCCGACGAGCTACCAGGCTGCTCCACCCCGCATCAAATCTTCTCTTCAGGAACTTTAGCGATCGGCCTAACCCCGGCCGACCTTTCGCCTTGTTTTCGGGTCCAAGGACCCACAAAACGCGCTGTCCTGCGGGGCGGACCCTCAAGCCACCCCTGCGAGAGGTCGCGTAGTATAGGGATGGCGACTTCGCTGTGCAAGGACCTTGAATACACCTTCGGTCCGAACCCTCGACACCTTGCGCGGCAAAACCCCGGGCATCAAGAAACCGAGCCTCAAGAGCCTGAAAACTTGGGTTTCCGGCGTTCGAGAAACGCCCTCATCCCTTCCTTCTGATCATCGGTATCGAACAACAGTCTGAACGCGTGTCGCTCTATCAGCAGCGCGGCGTCAAGCGAGGCGTTCTCACCCGCGCGGTAGGCCTCTTTGACCATTCGCACGGCGAGCGGCGGCATGCCCGCGATCTTGCCGGCCAGTTCAAGCGCGTGGGGCACGACATCGGCGTCCGCGACTAGCTCGCTGACCAGCCCAAGCCGATCTGCCTCGCGAGCCGAAAAGCGCTCACCGGTCAGAACGAACTTCAGTGCCTTGTATCGGCCGATCGTTCTGGCGAGCCTCTGGAGGCCGCCGGCGCCGGGCATTATCCCGACCCTGATTTCCGGCTGGCCAAACACCGAGTTTTCTCCGGCGATGATGATATCGGCGTGCATTGCGAGCTCGCATCCTCCCCCAAGAGCGTAGCCGTTGACGGCGGCGATCAGGGGCTTGGTGAACGCATCCAGGGTGTTCCAGAGGATGGCAGAATTGTTGATCAAATGGTCTTTCGGGGTGAGCTCCGCGAGATAGTTTAGGTCCGACCCGGCCACAAAGGCCTTCTCCGATCCGGTCATCACGACGGCCCGGATCTCGTCGTCCTCATCCAGCGCCGCAAACCGCTTGGCTAGCGCTTTGCGCAGGTCGTGGTCCAGGGCATTCATGGTCTTGGGCCGATTGAGTCGCAGCAGCGCTACACCCGGCGCGGGACGTTCCTCGATGATTTCCGAGTCGATCACCCTGCAACCTCCATCGCCAGGGCGACGCCCTGTCCAACGCCGACGCACATCGCGCACAGCGCTCTGTCGCCGCCACGTCGACGCATTTCCAGCGCCGCGGTCAGAGCAATGCGCGCTCCGCTCATGCCCAGCGGGTGGCCCATGGCAATGGCACCACCGTTGGGATTGACATGTTCAGCGTCGTCGTCGAGCCCGAGCGCTCGGAGTACCGCTATCGCTTGAGACGCGAAGGCTTCGTTGAGTTCGATGACGTCGAAGTCCTGAATCGCCAGGTCACAGCGGTCCATGAGGCGCTGGACGGCGGGAACCGGTCCAATCCCCATGACGCGTGGTGCCACACCCGCGCTGGACGCTCCGGTGAGCTTTGCCAGGGGCTCTAGTCCCCATCTGTCTACGGCGTCTTTACTCGCCAGCAGTAGAGCGCAAGACCCGTCGTTGACTCCTGAGGAGTTACCGGCCGTGACCGTTCCGCTTGATTGAAATGCTGGCCGCAACCGAGAGAGCGTACTGAAATCGGTCTCCGGGCGCGGGTGCTCATCAACGGAGATGATCTGCGAATTCCTTCCGCCGATCTCCACAGGGACCAGTTCGTCATCAAAGATCCCCCTGCTATGTGCGGCGCTCCAGCGTTGCTGACTGCGCAAAGCAAACGCGTCCTGGCTATTGCGATCGACCTTGTACTCTGTGGCAACGTTTTCGGCGGTAATGCCAAGGCTGTCGACGCCGAAGAGATCTTCCATTGCGGGATTGATAAAACGCCAGCCAATCGTTGAATCCTCCAGTTTCGGCATGCGATCAAAGGCGCGACCGGCTTTCGCCATGACGAAGGGTGCGCGGGACATGCTCTCCACACCGCCGGCGATGACGACATCGGCATCGCCAACCATGACGGCGCGGGCGCCGGCGATCACGGCGTCAAGCCCGGAACCGCACAGTCGGTTTACGGTGACTCCCGGCACTTCCGCAGGCAGCCCGGCGAGGAGTGCGGCCATGCGTGCCACATTGCGATTGTCTTCTCCCGCCTGGTTTGCGCACCCGAAAACCACCTCATCGACAGCGCACAGATCTAGCGTCGCGACCTTGCGCAGCAGCGTGCGGATTACAAGGGCGGCAAGGTCATCCGGTCTCATGGACGACAGGGCCCCCGCATAGCGACCGATGGGCGTGCGCACGCCGTCGCACAGATACACCGGATGCAGTTCCGCGTTCACAGGCTCTTCCCCGCCGGATTTTCCCCCGTTTGGCACTGCGCACGCGCTGCGCGACGCAGTCCGGGCGAAGCGCGATAGCGATCTTCCCGGTAAAAGTCGAAAAGGCGATCGAGAACCAAGAGGACACGTGTCGGCCCCAACCGCCGGCGCCAGTCAATCAGGCCTTTCGGATAGTTAACGCCGGCCTGCACGGCGGTGTCGACATCGTCCGCACTGGCAACGTTGTGATAGACCACGTCTGAGGCTTCGTTGATCAGCATGGAAAGCGTACGCATCAGCACGAGGCCGGGTACATCGTCGAGACGCACGAGAGATACAGACGAAAACGCAAAGAACCCGGCGATGGATTCCAGGTCGTGCTTCTCGTCCCGGCCGGCGTAGGCGAAACCCAGTATCCGGTGACTCGACAGATCCTCCAGGCAATCGATAACAACGACGGAGCGATCGTAGGCATCCGCCAGATCGCTCGCGGTGATTCCATCGTTTCGGAACAGAAGAATGCCGCTGATGTCACCGGCGCCCTTGGGGAGTGTTGTATCGGCACGCGCTTCCACACCGGCTGCCATCGCAAGGTCGTTTAAGGCAGCGGCGAGTGAACAGTCAGGGTGGTAGCGCAGGTTCCCCTTGCACTTACCGGGCACTACGCATGGAACATCCGGCGCGCGACTGGAATCATCATAAACATAGAAGCCACGGTTCGTCTTGCGACCCAAGCGGTTGGCCGCGACATATTCACGTTGTAGTAGGGACGGGGTGTAGCGCCCGTCGCCGTTGAACGCATCAAAGATCGACTTATTGACCGCGTAGTTGACGTCGTTGCCGATCAGATCCATCAGTTCGAAAGGCCCCATCCGGAACCCGGCGCCCGGATCTCGGAACAAGGCGTCCACCGTCGGATGTTCGGCGGCACCCTCGGTGACGAGGCGCAAGGCTTCCCCGTAAAAGGGCCTCGCCACCCGATTGACGATAAATCCAGGTGTTGAACGCGCGACCACGGGCGTTTTCCCCCAGGCGCGGGCTGTCTGGCTCAGGCGGTCGACGACACGCCCAGCGGTGTCGAGACCCGAGACGACCTCGACGAGTGCCATGACTGGTGCGGGGTTGAAGAAATGCATGCCGGCGATGCGCTCAGAGTTACTGGCTCCACACGCGAGTTCCGAGATCGAAAAGGACGACGTGTTGGACGCCAGAATGCAGTCTGACGACACCACCGTCTCCAGAGACGCGAACAAGTCTCTTTTGACCTCGATGTCTTCGATAACCGCCTCGATAACGAGACCGGCAGTGGCGAAGTCGGTCAGGGAATCAACGACTGCAATGCGGGATAGGGCGGCCTCTACGGTGGCGGGGTCGATCTTGCCACGCTCGGCGCGTTTTCTGATTCGTGCGGCCGACCTCGACAGATTATGTTCAGCCGCTTCGCGAGATACGTCGTGCAGCAAGACGGAATGGCCGGCGAAAGCCGCGGTTTCCGCGATGCCGACGCCCATGGTGCCGGCGCCGACAACGCCGATGGGAGTTTCTACGGAGACTGCGGGCGCGACTTGCATCTTCAAGAGGAGCCCGTCGTCGGGAGGTCCTGTATGTGCAGGCAGCAAAAGGTGCATGAGCTGCCCATCGCAGGCAAATCCTTCGCCGCGACGGGCTTGAGGTGCGCTGTGTTCGAAAACCCTCCTTCGGGCCTCGCAGCGCTGCTGATGAGGTTTCTCCGCACGATTACCGTCCTTTTTAATCCTACAATGATATTAAAAAAATATTTTTTCTAATAATTGATTATTAAAAACATGAATATTTAGATAGAAATACCAAATAATGGGATTTAGTCTATATTGGACTCAGCGGTGGCGCAACAACGCCAACGTTATTTAGGGAGCGGCGCTTCGGCGAGGGAGTTTCGAAATGCTGGTTGCCCTATGCGCCTTGGAACGAGGCGCTTTTGTATTGCGATCGATGAAGAGAGGGAACCTCGCTCCTGGCTGTACAGAAGTTGAGATCCAGCTGTTTTGAGAGCAACTGCACTTTGGGAGGTCCCGGTGCGCAATGGCTGAAGCCATGGAAGCAATCCTTTGATAATAAGAGGGGAAAGTCTGTGAATAGTGTCTATTCAGCTTCGTCACAACGGCGAAGCACAGTCCTGGTGGCGTGTACGCTATTGGCCATCTTTGGTCGGAGCGGGGCCATGGCAGCCGAAGACGACGAAATCATCGAAGAGGTCGTGGTCACCGGCTCCTATCTGAAACGCGATCCGGCAAACTCGCCCTCGCCACTTTCGGTCGTGTCTTCGGCCGAGATAGAGGATCTCGGAGCCGCCGACGTCGCGGAGATTGTCCAGGCCATGCCCTGGGCGAGCGGCAGTATTTCCCGCTCAGCCAACTTCCAGGGAGAAGAGGCGCAGGGGCGCAACACCATCAACCTTAGGAATCTCGGTCAGAGTTCGACGCTGGTGCTCCTGAACGGAAAGCGTCAGGCACCATCCTGGTACAACGAACGTGGCAACGCCGCTGTGAATATCAATGGACTGCTGCCGAACATTGCCATCGAGCGAGTGGAGATCGTGAAAGACGGTGCGTCCGCTCTTTACGGTTCCGATGCGATAGCCGGTGTAGTGAATTTCATCTCCAAGGACGATTTTGAAGGCCTGGACTTCAACTATCAGTTCACCACCTCCCAAGAGACAAACAGCGGCGATACGCACAACTTCGAAGTGCTCTGGGGTGGGCAGAGTGAACGGGGCAGCATCATCGTCGCCGCGTCTGTCCTCAACCGCGATGAAATCAACATCGCCGACAACTACGGGCGCTATGGAGGCACTACGATTTCCGGGACCGGTCAGCCCGGTCGCCTCATCCCCGTGTTCGGAGAGACGCCGACCTGGGCGGCGAACGGCGTAGATCCCGGTCAGGCTTCACCCGGGCTACCGCGAGCCGCCGATGGATCCAGCTTCGGTCAGGCCGACGTTAACTGCGAAGACTCGGCGGCGCTAGAGCAGGCCGGCACCCTGGGCACGGCCTTCGGGAACAACCTCTGCATCTACGACTATGGCCCGTTCTTCGTGATTCAGGCCCAGGAAGAGTTGCGCAAGATGTACACCCGCGGCGACTGGAACTTCACAGACCAGATTCGGACTTATTTTGAGTTCGCGTCCAATGAGCAGGACTTTGAACGCCTCAACTCTCTGAATCCGAATGCGCCGGCGCTGCCGATCCCCACGCAGGTGAATTATCTGGACGACATGGGAAACATTCAGACCTCACTGAATCCTGGCAGCCAGGAAGACGCCTTTCGCCGCGGCATTGAGCCCATCGTCTACTCGAACGTGACCCGCCTGATCGGCGGAACGGCCTTCACGGACGAACGTTTCCGTCCCCTGGACACGTTTACCAGAGCGGATCGCAAAGATACTCGCTACGTGCTCGGTCTCGATTGGGACTTCAACATTGGTGATCGACAGTGGACTTCGGACCTGTCGTATACGGCGAGCCAACATTCCACGGGTACGGTGAACCGAAGCGATACGCTCTCGACGCACATGGAACTGGCGCTGTCCGGCCGGGGCGGCCCTAACTGCGACCTCGTCAACGGCACACCCGGTGAAGGTAATGCGGCGTACCAGGCGACCGGTGGGGACTTCGACGCCGGCAACTGTTATTACTTCAACCCCTTCGGTAACAGCCTGTTTGATCGTAACGGCAACCTCTACGACATCGGCAATCTGGCGGCAGGAGATCCGGCCCTGGAACTGGTAAACCCGGCGGAGCTCTACGACTGGCTGCTCGGCAAGCGAAACGGTGGTGCCCGCTACAGCCAGTCCGTCATTGACTGGGTCGTGGCCGGCGATCTGGGCGAGATCGGCGGACAACCCGTGGGCCTGGCCTTCGGCTTCCAGCAGCGGCGCGACGAGGGCAGCACCTACGTCGATTCTGCCGAGTCCTCGGACAATCTGGACTTTTCCTTTGGTGCCCAACCCTGGGACGGCGAATTGACCACGAATGCCTTCTTCGCCGAACTAGCCGTTCCGTTCGGCGACCGCTTCCTCCTCAATGCTGCGATTCGTCACGAGGACTTCGATGAACTCGACGAAAATACAACCGATCCGAAGCTGACGGCGCTCTGGCAGCCCCTTGATAGTCTGTCGCTGCGCGCTTCCTGGGGCACCTCCTTCAGGGTGCCTTCGCTCCAGCAGTCGTTCGGCACCCTGACTACGTCGGGTAACCTCACGGACGTGTCCTTCGAATCGACGTTCAGACCCTCAATCTCCCTCGGTAACCCGGAGCTGCAGCCAGAAACCGCGGAGAACTGGGGTATCGGTTTGTCCTGGAAACCGGTTGACGGTTTCCTGGAAGGCTTTGCCCTTGATCTCGACTACTTCAACTATGAATACGAGGACATCATCACGCGGCAGAATTCACAGAGCCTGGTCACGGCGGATAACGCGGCATTGCATGCCTTCGCCGCGAGCAACGGCTGCACGGATGCAGCCCCGGTAGGCAATGCCCCTCCGGGCTCGGGAGCTGCGTGTCAGGCACAGTGGATTCAGGCCGTGCAACAGGGAGTAGGTAATCGCGACCAGGTGGTACGCAACTCCGAGGCCTTGCTGCTGCGAGTGCTTCCAGACTTCGCCAATGCCGATAGCGCCACAATTTCGGGCATGGATATCAACAGTTCCTATACCTTCGACTCCAACTTCGGGCAGTGGCGCATTGGCCTGCAGGCCGCCTGGATGGAAGAATATACGGTCGAGATCGCGGGCGCCGACGGTAGCATCGCCAGAACCATCGAGGGTGCTGGCAACTATAACTTCACCAATCCAGTAGCACGGCCGCTACCGGAATGGCGCATCAATGGCACGCTGAACTGGAACTACAACAATCACCGCGTGTTCATGATCGTAAAGTATGTCGACGGCCTCGAATCTGATATTCCCGCGGGCAACGTCGCCTTCTTCCAGGCCGGAGCACGCCTGGCTGGGAACGACGACATCGCCGACGATATCGGGGACTCTGATATTCCGAGCTTCACCACGGCGGACATTCAGTACAACTACACGTTCCGTGATTTTGGTGTGCTGCGGAACAGCACCATCGGGTTGGGCGTTATGAACGTCACGAACGAGGAGCCACCCGCCATCGCAGTAGTTACCGCCTTCGACGGGCGCCTCCACGACGGTCGCGGTCGAATGCTGTTCATGCGACTTCAGGGCAACTTCTAAAACGGGAAGTCCAGCGTCATGAAGCCCCCGGCGGGTTCGGGGGCCCTTCTTTCGAAAGCCATGTCGGACCAGGTGACGAGCTATGGGAAACGGACTACCGATGTATAGACCTCTAATCCTGGTCGGACTGGCAATGGCCGTTGCCGTCACTGCGAATAGCGCAGCCTCGGAGACTCGTAACTGCCGGGACATCGTTGAAGCCCTGGAGAGGCTGGCCTGCTACGATGCACAGAATGAACCTCGCGAATCGGCTGGCGAGCAGGATGAGGCAAGCCCTGCGGAACCGGTAGTGCGCGAACCCGCCGTGCCCGGGGACGTAGCCGATCAACAGACGCCCGTGACACCTGGCGATGCATTGGAGCCACAACAGCAAGCTGAGGATTCGAAGAAGCGGAAACGCGGGCTATTCGGCGATGAGATTATCGACCTGACCACAGAGATAAGCTCGGTGCGGAAAGGCGACAGGCAGAAGATGGTTTTCCTGCTCGCCAACGGAGAAATCTGGATGCAGACGGAGCCGCGCCTGCTACCGCTCTACGACGGAGATGTAGTCACCATTGGCAACGCCATGATGGGCGGATACTTGCTGCGCACTGAGAAAGGCGTAGTGACCAGGGTCCAGCGGATTGCTGGCGCGCAGCCCTAGCGATGCGCGATGCGCATGCTCAAACCGACGACTTCCCGACAGTGACCAGTTTCGTGTCGGTGTAGGAAAGGTAGCCTTCCTCGCCTCCTTCAGACCCGTAGCCGCTGTCCCCCATACCGCCGAACGGCGTTTCCGGCGTGCCGACGCCAAAGTGATTGATGGCCACCATGCCTGCGCGCAGCGCGGTACCAAGATAGTGACTCTCGTCGAGCGAGCTCGTGAACCCGTAGGCAGCGAGACCGTAGCGCAGGGAATTCGCAACCCGCACAGCATCGGTAATGTCGTCATAGGGGACAATTCCGGCAATCGGACCGAACGGTTCCTGAGTCATTAGCCGAGAGTCGGCGCCAGGATTGGCAACTACCGTTGGCTGGAAAAAGTATCCGGGTCCGTCCGTGGCTGCACCACCACCAACGACTTCCCCCTGTCCCTCCGCGATTGAACTCACCAGATCTTTCATTGCCGCGACTCGCCCTGCATGAGCGAGGGGACCCATCTCGATGTCTTCCTGCTTGCTGGCATCGCCGACACAGATTCGCTCGGCTCGCAGGCAGAACTCACTCACGAAGCGATCGTAGATTCTGCGAGCCACCAGGAAACGTGTGGGCGAGACGCATACCTGTCCGGCGTTGCGAAACTTGGCAGTGACGCAGGCGGCCACGGTGGATTCGAAGTCGGCGCTCTCGCCAACCACCACGGGCGCGTGTCCGCCAAGTTCAGGGTTGAATCGCTTCATGCCCTGCGCCGCCAGGGCGCTCAGGTGCTTCCCGATCTCTGTAGAACCGGTAAAGCTGACCAGGCGACTTATGGGCGATGTAATCAGGTGCTCCGATACCATCCCGGGATCTCCGTATACGAGATTGATCACCCCGGGGGGTAGCCCGGCATCGGTGAAGCATCGAACAAGCATCAGCGCGCTGCCCGGCGTCGTTTCTGCCGGCTTCAGGATGCACGAACACCCCGCAGCAACCGCTGCTCCGAGTTTCCGGGCCGGGAGGCTGATGGGAAAGTTCCAGGGGCTCAGCAGGATGCTGGGCCCGACCGGCTCTTTCGTCACTCGCTGCTCGAGCAGCCCCGGTCCGCGGACCGGGACGAGCCTTCCCCCCTGACGCTTTGCCTCTTCGCCAAGGAACTCAATGAGATCGGCTGATCCCGTGGCTTCTTTCAGTGCCTGGCCGTGCGGCTTGCCCATCTCAAGGGTGACGACGCGGGCGATCTCGGGGGCGCGTTCTCGCAGCAATGCCGCGGCACGGCTGAGTATGCGGAAGCGTTCGATCGCTGGTGTAACGCGCCAGGTTTCGAAGGCTGCATCCGCAGCGGCCAGCGCTGCATCGAGTTGCCCGACAGACGCTTTGGGTGAGCCACCAATCTGAACCTCGTCCGCCGGATTAACAATGGGCAGTGAGCCTTCGGCACCGTCCGAGACCCACCGGTCTCCGATCAGCATTTCGATCTTTGGGTAGTCGTTCACAAGCGTCGCGGCCTTTTGGATAAATGAGGTTCTTGTTTCATCGCGCAGCGCTCAAGGTCGCGTGATTGACGAGAAAGCAGCCGCGAGAGAGAAGTCCCGTCGCCCGGATAACGGGGTCGCGGCTGTCGACTTGGGCAAGGCGACGCGTTTTCGTCGCGCGCAGATCTGCGGCCCGATGATTGATCTGCGAGTACGCTCTACCCAAACGCCATCAAAATGGCTGCCCGATTCACGGTCAGGTTCTCGTCGGTGATCGACAGATCAATGGGCCGATCCACCACCCGGAATACTCGGCGTGCACCCCAGGACCCGAACACCCTCGCTCCTCGAACGGATCAGGAATCAGCCGTGGCCGATTCGGCGTCGAGCAAAGCCAGATGCTCGTGCAGGCTCTTATGCAAATGAATAATGGCCGATTCGAATTTACCAAAACGGTAGTGTTCGTTTGCTTCGGAATGTACAGCCGCCTGGATACCCCCAAGGACCTTGATGTCTTCGAGGTTTCCCGTTTCAGCCAGGAACTGAACATCCTTCTTCGCCCGGGTTAGCGCTTCTTCGGAGGCATCGCCGGGCATCGTCATATTGAAGCGATAGTAGCGAGTGGAGCTGGGGGTCAGAGGCTCCACGAGCGAGACGTTGTAGTGCTGCGCGAGTCTCGTCACGGAGGCGAAGGGAAAGATCCTGTTCACCAGCGTCACCATGCGGTCAAGGTTGATGTCGTCGCGCGGCGCATCCCGCAGCTTCTCTATGCGCTGGAAAGGAAAGCAAACGCGTACGTTGGGGCCCTGGGTCTCGACGACGTTCAGATTGTCATACCCGTACGGAAAGAAGGACGCCGTGTGGGTGTACTTGATGTGATAGCCCTCAAGCATGCCCTCTGCATTGAGTTTCCAATTGGTGTGTTCGACTTCCTCGGTGGCTTCAAACACCTCCTGATCATCCGTCAGGAGCTCTGGAAGGGCTGCGAGGGCGCCCGGACCGATGGGCTCTTCCACCGTGACGAACACCATGCCTCCGCAAATCTGGACGTCGTATACCGGGACCAGGCCATTCTCCTCTTTCTTCAAACTGGGGAAGCCGTCCTCGTGCGGGACATGCTGCAGACGACCGTCAAGACGGTATGCCCAGCCGTGGTAGGTGCAGCGAAAAATCTTGGCGCAGCCCTGGCCTTCCGTCAGCTGCACCCCCCGGTGGCGGCAGGCATTGCGAAACGCACGCAACTCTCCACCCTCATCCCTTACAACAACAATTGGGATTCCCGCACAGCTCCTCGCGAAGTAGGACCCCGACTCTGCGACCACGGCGGCAGGGCAGTAAGCGATCGGCAGTCGTCGCATGAGCCGCTGTTCAGCATCAAAGCGAGCCTGGGACCTGTAGTTCTCAACAGGCTCCAGCCACTCCTCGTCGCACGTGTCGGTCGTTCCATTGTCGATGTGGCTCAGTACGTGATCCAGCAGCTCGGCGTCGGTACGCATCAGTCTCCCTCGATATCCAATCTTCAATCTAGAGATGGGTCCACAGGCCGAAATGGCCCCCGTTTTTGTGGGGCCCGATTGCATTGATACTAGCGCAGGAACACCGCTGGGAGGCGCACGCCGCATGGATGAAATCTGTCGCGATCTGAGATTTCCGGAGGGACCCATTGCGATGGAGGATGGGTCCGTGTTGCTGGTCGAAATCGAAGGCCAAACCCTGACCAGAGTCGACCCCGACGGAAGCATCAGCGTGGTTGCCGAATGCGGAGGTGGACCGAACGGCGCGGCCTTCGGGCCCGATGGCCGGGTATATGTTTGCAACAACGGAGGAGTCGAGTGGACGCAGCAAGGCCCCTTTCGACGCCCCGGCGAAGACCTTCCCGCCGACTATCGGGGAGGCAGCATACAAGCCGTAGACGTCAGTACCGGTGCCGTGGAGGTGATCTACACCGAGTGTAACGGTGAAACCCTGAAAGGACCCAACGACATCGTCTTCGATGCCGAGGGTGGCTTCTATTTCACAGACCTTGGCCGGCGCCATGGACGCACGATGGACCGCGGCGCGGTTTTCTATGCGCAGCCCGACGGCAGCCGTATCGATGAAGTGATCTACCCCATCGAGTCCCCTAACGGAGTAGGTCTGAGTGCAGACGAGTCAACGCTCTATGTCGCAGAAACCTTCGGTGCAAGGGTCTGGGCATTCGAGATTGAACGTCCGGGAGTACTGGGGCGCGGTCCGCATCCCTTCTTCCCCGGACGTCTGCTGCACAAGTTCAGCGGATACGAGCGCCTGGATTCTCTGGCTGTGGATTCCGAGGGTAACGTCGTCGTCGCCACTCTGGGAACAGGCTGCGTCACGGCCATTACGCCCGAGGGTTCGGTCCGTGCTGTCATACCCGTGCCGGAGTTCGATTTGATGGTCACGAACATCTGTTTTGGCGGGCCTGACCTGAAAACCGCTTACGTCACTTCCTCGGGTCTCGGAAGGCTGTACAAGTTTGAGTGGCATTGCTCCGGACTGCCTTTGAACTTTCTCAATCGCTGAAGCCGGACGGAGACACCTGGCACACCGCGTTTTCCAGCCTTGGCCTGTGCTCTCGACGGCCCCCAGGGCATTCCCGAGCGCTCACTTTTTTACACTTCAGGAGATTTCATGAAACGCCTACACGATAGAGTCGCCCTGGTCACAGGAGCAGGCGGCGCCATAGGACGGGCTATCGCTCAGCGCTTTGCAGCCGAGGGAGCAACCGTGCTGTGCACAGACTACGATGGCGCGAAAGCGGAAGAGACAGCCGCGGCTATTGTGGGCGCCGATGGCAACGCAAGCCATCTCCGTAGCGACGTGTCGATTCCTGAGGACTGTGTAGAGCAGGTGGAAGAAACGGTTTCGCGCTATGGCCGCATCGACATCGCCGCGAACGTCGCGGGGATCGGACTGCATCGCCTGGCACTGGAGACCTGCCTCGAAGACTGGGAACGCGTTCTGCGAGTCAACCTGACCGGTTCATTCCTCGTCGCTCAGGCAGCAGCACGGCACATGGTCGATCAGGCCGGCGGCGGGCGAATCATCCAGATTGGATCGATTTCGGGGCAGCGGGGACATATGGCCGGCATCGCCTACGGTGCTTCCAAAGCGGCGGCCATGCACATGTGCAAGGTACTGGCCGTGGAGCTTTCCGACAAGGGCGTCATGATCAATGCGATCTCTCCCGGCCCTATCGAGTCGGGAATCAGTGTCCACGGTCCCTCGCGCAGAGAAGCTTACCGGTCACGCATTCCGGCGGGACGCTACGGCAAAGCAGCCGCCGTGGCGGGTGCCGCCCTGTTCCTGGCCTCCGATGATTGCGACTGGATGACGGGACACGTACTCAACGTCGACGGCGGGTACTGTGCTTCCGGCCTCACCTACGACGAAAGCGAACTGGTGCACAACTGAATCGCAGAACTCGTTTGTTCGCCTGGAGTGAGCAGGGGGCCGCCTCATCACAACTGCTCGCGGGTATTGCTTCCAGGGCCGATCGCCACACCGACGGATGAAAAAGCAAGATGCGGGTGCTGGAGTCCGGGCAGGCGCCGTGTCCGGCCTCTCGGACCTGGCGGCAATTTTCAACGGGGAAGGGGTCAGGTTGATCACATACCCCATCTATTAAGCAGTATCTGGTATTGCCCCAGTAGAACAATCCGGCCGGTAGGCTGCGGAGTGAGGAGGTGTCAGACGTGACGCTCAACAGCAGTAGTGAATTCAATGGCAAGGTAGTCGCTATCACTGGCGCCGGAGGCGGGCTGGGGAGAGCCCACGCGCTGGAGTTTGCCCGGCGAGGTGCATCCGTCGTCATCAATGATCTGGGTGTCAATATCGACGGGACGGGTTCCGGCGACGCCGCGGATGCTGTGGTAGAGGAGATTCAGGCATTGGGAGGCAAGGCCATTGCCAACAAGGCTTCGGTGTCTGACCGGGACGGCGCGAAAAGCATTATTGATGACGCATTGAACGCATTTGGGAAGATCGACATCCTGGTGAACAACGCTGGGATACTGCGGGACAGAACGTTCAAGAAAATGACGCTTGAAGAATGGGATCTCGTGATCAACGTTCACCTCAACGGCACAGCCTACGTGACGCATGCGGCGTGGCCACACATGAACGAACAGAAGTATGGAAGGGTTGTACTGACCAGTTCGGGAACGGGGATCTACGGCAACTTCGGACAGGCGAACTACGGAGCCGCGAAGATGGCCATGCTTGGGCTAATGAATGTGCTGGCCCTCGAAGGGGCCAGAAACAACGTTCGGATCAATACGCTGGCACCGGCTGCCGCGACCCGGATGATGGCATCGATCCCGGGAGAAGATTTTGATCCCGACAATCCGCCCGAAGATCGAGCCCCCAAGCTCGTCAGTCCGGCCGTTCTCTTCATGGCCTCCGAAGACGCGCCCAACGGTGCGGTTATCAACGCCATGAATGGGACCTTTTCCCGGGCGCAGGTGTATACCAATGAGCCCATCGATATCGGCGTCAGTGCCGAGTTCGAGGATCTCATGAAGCAGAAAGAAGCATTGATGGACCTCGCTACGGCGACACCACGAGCGCTCGGCCAGCAGTCCTGATTGATTCAGATCAGGTCGAAAGCTGCGCCTCTGATCTATCGAGCGACCAGCTAAGGCTGTTGCAGGCGATAGAACAGTTGGCAATCGGGAGCCCCATGGCGGACTCTCTTTCGTTTGATCCGCCGATCACTCGATACGACAGCCTTCGCTCTCTCCGTTGGACCCGGATGCCTAGCGTTGAAAAATCCTCTGCCCGATGGGGATTTCATGAACGGTATCCAGATCAGGCAAGGCCTTCAGAGTCTCGAAGAGCGACCTGGCCTCCGAATCGGAGTGGGTTTCGGCTGTACAGTACTTGAACTTGTCCCAGAGCTCCTCTTCTGTGAGGGGTTCGTCTGCATGCCCCGGTATGGTTCTGACGGGACCTGAGTCCAGCACTTCTCCGTTGTTCAGTGTGATGACAACTCTTTCCGTCGGAGAATGGGCGGGGTCTCGCTCATCAGACTCGTCGACGGGCGTTATGGAAACTTTTGGAAAGAACGCTTGAATATCCTGGCGTTGAACGACTTCGTCACGCAGTTCTTCAATCCCCATTTTGCCAAGAATCAATGCCGCGGCCATGGCGAACTGTTCACTGAACTTCGCCTGCAACCCCGTTTGCGGTCTGTCGTAGACCAGCACCGTTGCCTGACCACTACCCATAAACACCTCAACAGACTGCACGTCAGCACCCTTGAGGATCCGACCTCGTGTTAACTTCAGCGCCGCGTCAAAGGAACGGTGCATGAAGTAGCACGTTGGATACTTCTTTACACAGAGCTTTTGTCTGGCGAGGTACCAATCCCTACCCAGGAGAGACTCCGATTCCAAATCAGGATTTTTATCTGGACCAAAGGCGACCAGGAAACCCTTCGCGTTTTCGAAGGGATCGTCCGTAGCGGTCATTCCGGCGGCAGCCAGCCGAGCGGAGAGAACGCCGTTTTTGCAGGCAAACCCCGCGTGGTACGGCTTGGTCATGGTGCCGAAGTTGGCCGCGAGTCCCCCAGCATGAGATGCGGCGATAGCCATGGCGCGGACAGCTTCCTGCGAAGTGAGTTTTCGAAGCACGGACACGGCGGCAGCCGACGCAACGACTCCAAAAACGGAGGTGGGGTGCCAGCCTTTCTGATGATAGTCCGAACTCCTGCGTATCAGCTCTGCCCATACCTCGTAGCCCGCGACGTAAGCAGTGATCATTTCCCGCCCATTACATTCAAGACTATCGGCTTCCGCCAGGATGGTCGGAACCAGAATGGCACTTGGATGGCCCGTCAAAGACTGGTCATCCAGGTCATGAGCATGTGCTGCCGTGCCTCCCACGAGTGCCGCATCCGGCGCCCAGGCCGATACGTCTGAAAGACACACTCTTGCTTCCGTGGGTTCGGGGCGTAACACCTCCTTATTTATCAGGCTCACGACCGGTTCACGGACCCCAGCCATCATGACAGCGACCGTGTCGATGAAGGCATCAATCGCTATGCTGCGACAATCGTCGGGAATATCCTCATAGCGTACAGATGCGAGGAAATCACCGACGAGCCGTGATAGCTCGACGATTCCGTTTCGATCGATCTCCCGCTCAGCCCCCTGTGAAAACGCTCCCGGATTTCCTGTTTTGCGGTCTTCGGGTTCTCGTTCAACCATGGACGGACCTCCACGAATCAGGTGGTGCCGGTTTGGTTTGGCGCTCCGGATATTTCTGAGTAGCAGTGGAGCGGTTCTCGACGAGTTGGGCGTTGCTGTCCGCATAAACCCGATGAGTAGGGAACGGTTCCATTGCCACTTCCCGGATCACCAGGCGAACTTCAGCTCTCGGCGAACACGCAGCTTCGCCCGTCTCAAAAGAGTGACCAGGTGAAACATCGACCAACATCGAATCACTCAGCCGGCACGAATACTGGCAGCAATAAGCCAGGATCATTGGTTTCAGCAAACTCGAGCCGCACGTTCAGACCAATTTCTAGCTCACCAAAGTCACAACCCGCGATATTGGTGAGAAGACACGGCCCCTCTTCAAGTTGAACATAGGCAATCACGTAGGGCTGTTCAGCTTTTCTCATCACGCTGAAGCTGTATATCGAGCCCTTTCCCGAGACTTGTTCGAGGTGGGTTTTGTCGCTGCCACAGTGCGGGCAGAATGGACGTGGGTAGAAACTCGCGCCCTGGCAATCCGCGCAGCGCGAAATCATGAGTTTCCGTTGATCGACGGCTCTCCAGAAATCGTTCGTTTCCGGGCTCGGTAAAGGCCGACTGTGATTCACGATACGCTGTTGCATGAGCTACGCTCGCTCGAGTAGGAGAGTGGATCCGGCGTGACGTAGACCGATATCACCGCCCGTTCCATGCACGAGCGCGATATCGCAGTCCTTAACCTGAACGGCCGGATGCGACTCGCCGCGAAGCTGTCGCACCGCCTCGATCACTTTTGTCATCCCACCTCGGTTCCCGGGATGGTTGTTGCACAATCCGCCGCCATCCGTGTTCACCGGAAGGCTTCCAACTCCCGAAATCAGGTTCCCGTCGGAAACAAAACCGCCGCCTTTGCCTTTGTCACAAAACCCGAGGTCTTCGAGTTGCATCAGGACCGTTATGGTGAAGCTGTCGTAAATCGAAGCGTATTTGACATCAGCAGGAGTGATTCCGGCTTCCGTAAAGGCGATCGCTCCAGATTGCCGCGCCGCGGTGTACGTCAGATCGACGTTGCCCCCGGCCTGCCCCTTGAATGCCTCACCACCCCCCAGTACTCGAACCCTCTTTCCGCCGAGTGAACGCATAACCTCTGGAGAAACAACGACCAGCGCGCCGCCGCCATCGGAGATAACGCAGCAATCCAGGCGATGAAGGGGATCGGCGATCATCGGAGAGTTGATGACATCGGCAACGGTGACGACGTCTCGAAGCACGGCATGCGGGTTGTGCTGCGCATGATGAGAGGCGGCAACCTTTACCCAGGCGAGCTGCTCACTCGTTGTGCCGTACTCGAACATGTGACGCATGGTCGCCATGGCGTAGTTGTTTACGACGTTGGGGCCGTAGGGCGCCTCAAACTCGGTGTCCGGGCTTCGGTCCGTCGCCCCCCCGCTGACCAGGGCAACGCCATCGGCTTTCGGTCGTCCGGCAAGCACAATCAGGGCAACACTGCACTTTCCTGCCATGATTGCCTGTGCCGCGTGGGAAACGTGGGAGACGTACGCCGCGCCTCCAAGCTCGGTGGTATCCATATGCCGCACGTTCACGCCCAGGTAGTCGGCCAGGGACAGAGGACCAAATCCCGGCGCGCCGGCGCAGAAGAGTCCGTCCACATCCCTGAGAGTGAGACCGGCATCATCCAGAGCGCCCTTTGCACACGCCGCGTGCAACTCCGCCAGCCCGAAAGCGTCCGCCCGGCGCGTCGGATGCTCAAAGACGCCGGCGATATAGGCCTTGCCTTTGATACTCATCTAGGCCGTTTCCAGCAGGGAGTACTTATGAAGCTCTTTACGGAGCGCTCCGTACCCTTTCGACATGTACCGCTTGACCGCTCGGCGAGTAACGTTCATGTGCAGGGCGATCTCTTCGTAAGACTTGCCATCGCGAACGTGGAGCATTAACGCGGTTCGACTGGACACCGGAATGCCCGCCAGCTTTTTTTTAACCAGCGTGTGCTGTTCCTGTTGTCTGAACCAGTCTTCGGGCCCGTAGTCGCTTACGAGCGTTGGAAGTGAATCACTTGAATGGCTGAACTTTTGGACGGCGCGCTGCTTCCACTCTTCCGCGACGTTTATCGCGACCCGATACACATAGGCTTGTGGGTTCTGAACCGATTCGGGGTCAGGCACTTTGAGCAAGCGCAGGTAGACTTCGTGAGACAGGTCATCAACGTCCGCCGGCCTCTTTACACGACCAGTCAGCGCCGAGCGAATCGTACCCTGAAAGTGTGTGTACCAATCAGCGGCGAGCTGGTGTCCCGGCTCATGCCCACATGCAGTCACTTCCTTTCTCACTAACGCCTCCCCGGAACGAACGCGAAAAAAACTTCCGCGGCTAACAAAAGCTTCGACCCACCACATGTGCGGATGGGGCTTCTCCTACTGATCGACATTGAGCGACTGCCCGTCCGCCATCCCGTCGCGTCGCACGAGCGCATCTACAACAACGACGCCCTTGCCGCGCTCCAGAACCATCAGTGGATTGATTTCGGCCTCAAGCACCGGGTGTTCGGTTTCCAGGGCCAGCTTTGACAGCTGCGATACCGTTTTTGCCAGTGCTGTCAGATCGCCCACCGGCAGGTTTCGATAGCCGCGCAGGATCGCCAGCCCCTTTACTTCGTTGACCATCTCCATTGCGCTTTCTTCACTGACCGGCGCGAGTCTTATGGAGACATCTTGATAAACCTCGGTGAGAACGCCGCCGGCACCGAGCACAACGATCGGCCCGCTCTCCACGTCCCACCGGAAACCCACCAGCACCTCGGCAAGTGCATCTACAACGGGCTCGATCAGTACGCCCCGTAAATCGGCGTCGGGCGCGTAACGACGTGCGGCGGCATAGAGCTCACCGACACAGACTTTCAGCTGATCGGGATCCGGGACTCCCACTCGCACCACGCCGGCCTCGGTTTTGTGCGGAATATCCGGCGAGATGACTTTTGCCACGACCGGGAACGTCATATTCGAGGGTATGCCCATCTCCGTTTCGCTGATCAGGGCAT
>JBCBTK010000025.1:0-79204 GCA_039818725.1 Pseudomonadota bacterium | reverse complement strand
GGCTCAGACACAATTCGAAATCAAAGTTCCAAAGAATCAATGAGTCACTACGTGTCTGAATAGGTCGACTATCCACCACACGAGTGCCCACACATCTGTCTTCATCAAACTGTTAAAAAGCAGCCTTCAACGCTTGGTGAGGGCTTGAAGATCAACCGGGGCCGGCTGATCGGGAGGCGTATTATACGTGCGGCTAATCGGCGCGCAAGCTTTATTGCAAAGAAATTACAGGTGGGCGAGAGAGGGCACCTTCCCTGTGCCTGAGAAGGCGCCAATCACCTGCCTGACTAGGCCAGTTCGAACAGGTGGTACTTCTTTTTGCCCAGACGGACGAGGAAGAAGCGCCCGTGGAGGGCTTTTCCAGCCGCAAAGACCTCACGCGGTTCCGCATTGGAACTCATTCCGACCGCAGCGCCGTTCACAATGACGGCATCACGCTGAAGCGCATCTTTAACCTGCTTGCCCGAGCTCGCGAGCCCGCAATCGGACAGCAACTGGGTAAGCGTCTCGGATTGTGTCGTTGCAGACAGCGTGCTGCTTGGCAGGCCGTCCTGCCGAAGCTGCTCAAAGTCCCCCTCCGAAAGCGCATTCGCATCACCTCTGAAAAGGCTGTCACTGATACGACGCGCTGCCGCAAGACCGTCTTCGCCGTGTACCAGACGGGTGACCTCGGCCGCGAGCACGCGCTGCGCCTCGGGCCGACCTTCGCGCTCCCGGTCGGCCTCCTCGATCGCTGCGATTTCCACCACCGGAAGAAAGGTGAAGTAGCGGAGAAAGCGGTACACGTCGGCATCGGCGACCGAAAGCCAGAACTGGTAAAAGCTGTAGGGTGATGTACGGCCGGGGTCGAGCCAGATCGTCCCGGCTTCAGTCTTGCCGAACTTGCCCCCATCCGCCTTGGTAATCAGCGGAGTCGTGACCCCGAAGCCCTGCCCGCCATGCAGTCGTCGAGTGAGATCGATGCCCGCGGTAATGTTGCCCCACTGGTCAGACCCACCGAGCTGCAGAGTGCAGTCATAGCGCTTGTACAACTCTGAAAAATCGTAGGCCTGCAGAATCATGTAGGAGAACTCGGTGTAGCTGATCCCCGACCCCTCCCGATCTATGCGCTGTCGAACGGATTCCTTCTGCACCATGTTGTTGATGCTGAAGTGCTTCCCGATATCCCGGAGAAAGCTGAGGACGTCCAACTCCCGAGTCCAGTCGAGATTATTGACTACCAATGCAGACCTCTCGCCGGCATCAAAGTCGATGAATTGCGACACCTGCTGGCGCAACTTCTCGACCCATCCCGCTACGACATCCGGCGTGTTGAGCTGTCGCTCCTGTGCCTTGAAGCTTGGGTCGCCGATGAGGCCAGTCGCCCCGCCTACCAGCGCAATGGGCCGGTGTCCGGCCAGCTGAAACCGTCGCAGCATCAGTAGCGGCACCAGGGAACCGATGTGCAGACTGTCGGCGGTCGGGTCGAAGCCGCAGTAGAGCGACCGGATTCCGCCGTCGAGGTGCGCGGGTAACTGCTCCTCTCCCGCGATCTGGAAAATCAGTTCCCGGTCTTTTAACTCGCTTAGCAGCGCGCTGCTCATCGCCCCTACCTTTACCTTGCCTCGTCGTTGGTCGTCTTCAGCTTCAGCTGAGCCCACATCACCCTGTCCGTTCCTCGACCGCGGCAGCGGACGATACCGAACCAAGCAGGGAAGGCAAGCGTACTTATGCGGGTCTACCGCAAAAGATAAGCCGCCGGGTATAATCACGGGTCAGCCAGACAGGCACTTCCATGTTTTTCCATTTCCGCCGATTAGCGGGTCGGCCAAGGGGCGCTACCCGCGTCAACGATCGTCCGCAGATTTCACATCACCACGTTCTTGCCGTTGTGGGGCTTTCCGCATTCGTTGCGATCATGGCCTCGGTGGTTCCGTCCGGTGATGTAAAAGCCAAAAGATCACCAGCCGAAACTGACCTCGAACCGCTAGCTCCCGCGAGCATACCCAGCATCGATACCGTCGCGAGCGTGGCGCCAGTGATCGTTGACTCCCTTGATGAGGAGTTGGAAGCAGCAGCTGGCCTCGATGCATTGCGGGAAGCGCCACGTTCTTCATCCCCACTCTGGGAGGAGTTCATTGTAGGCAGCGGCGACAACCTCTCTCTGTTGTTCAAGCGCGCCGGCTTCAGCACCCGGGACGTTTATCAGATCGTAAATACGGCTCCGCAAGGCCGTGGGCTTGAGCGTATGTTCCCGGGTCAGAGCATCGCCTTTATGCGAGACGAGGACGGGGAACTTGCCGCCGTCAGGCACACAATCGATCGCCTCCAGTCCGTGCTTTATCGGCGCATGGATGGAGGCTTTTCCTCGGAGCGGACCGTACTTGAACCCGAGACCCGGGAGAGCTGGGCGAGCGTACGTATCGACTCTTCACTGTTCCTGGCGGGTAAGGGCGCCGGCCTCTCGAGTAACCTGATCCTCGAGGTCGCAAACATCCTTGGCGGTGTCATCGACTTTGTCCTCGATCCACGCACCGGAGACACCCTCGAGCTGCTATATGAAGAGCTTTATCTCGACGGTGAAAAATATGCCGATGGCAAGGTCATGGCCGTGGCGTACACCAATCGCGGAGAACGCTTTGAGGCCTACCGCTACGTCGATAGTGACGGCGCCACGAGCTACTACAGCGCCGACGGTGTCAGCATGCGCAAGGCGTTCCTCATGGCGCCTGTGGACTTCACGCGCATAAGCTCCAACTTCAACCCACGGCGCCTGCACCCGATCTACAAGACCGTCAGGCCGCATAACGGTACCGACTATGCCGCGCCACGCGGTACGCCGGTCTTTGCCTCCGGCGATGGTCGCGTTATCAAGGCAGGCTACACCCGGGCCAACGGCAATTACGTGTTCATTCAACACGGCGAGCGCTACGTCACCAAGTACCTCCACCTCAACAAGCGCAAGGTCAAGCAGGGCCAGCGGGTGATTCAGAGTCAGGTGATTGGCACGGTCGGATCAACGGGCGCTGCAACCGGTCCCCATCTGCACTACGAATTTCTGGTAGACGGTCGGCACCGCAATCCACGCACAATTCACAAGAGCCTCCCCAAAGCGAAGGCACTTCCTGCCGACGAAATGCCACGTTTCGCCGAGGCAATAAACCACGCTGTCACACAGCTGGCCGTTCTGCGTGAAGACCGCAGACTTGCGGCGGGAACCGAAGCGCAAGCGTCGGCCACGCCTTAGTCCCATGGCCGTTGACGGCCTTTATGTCGGCCTCATGTCCGGCACCAGCATGGACGGCATAGACGCCGTTTTGCTGGGGATTCGCGGCGGCCGCCATGAATTACTGAAAACCCACAGCCAGCCCTATGCGGAAGATCTGCTCAGGAAGCTCCGCCTTGTCGCGGGCGGCGACGCGGACACCGTGGATGATGTCGCTCGCCTCGATCGCCACATAGCCCTGGCATTTGCCGCGGCCACCAATGCACTCCTGCGCAACGCGCGGACGGCGGCAACTGACGTCGCTGCGCTCGGTTCGCACGGACAGACCGTGCGACACCGACCGACGGGAGACGCGGCGGAGCGCTTCACGTTGCAGTTGGGTGATCCGTCCACCATCGCTGAAGAAACCGGCATCCGCACGGTCGCGGATTTTCGCCGGCGGGATCTCGCTGCTGGGGGCGAAGGAGCGCCGCTGGTCCCGGCCTTTCATGCGGCTGCGTTCGGAGCGCCCGGAGAGCTACGAGCCATCGTCAATGTTGGCGGCATCGCCAATGCCACGCTCCTCGAAGGGACCGGCGTTCGCGGCGGCTTCGACTGTGGTCCGGGTAATACGCTGCTTGACGCCTGGATCCGCCTGAAACGCGGCGAGGACTATGACGCCGGAGGTGCCTGGTCAGGCGAGCACGAGGTTGATGAAGCTCTGCTCCGCAGGCTTTTGGACGACGGCTACTTTCATCGCCAGGGGCCACGCAGCACCGGCCCCGAACTCTTCAATCTTGAGTGGCTGGACCAGTGGCTTGGGGGCGACGAAGACCCGGGGGCGGTCCAGGCGACGCTTTGCGAGCTTTCCGCGGTGGCGATTGAGCAAAGCCTGGCGGCAAACGAAACCGCCCCGCATGCGGTCTATGTTTGCGGCGGCGGCGCGCGCAACATCGACCTGATGCGTCGTCTAAGTCGGCGACTGGACCGGCGAGGCATACGCCTCGGAACCACCGATGAGTTGGGCATGACAGCCGAATGGGTCGAGGCCGCAGCCTTCGCCTGGCTCGCTCACCGCTGCGTTTCGGGGCTGCACGGGAACGCGCCCGAAGCTACCGGCGCCTCAGGACATAGAATCCTGGGTGGTATCTACCAGGCCTGAATCTGCCCCGATCCCGCGCTCGGCGTTCACGCGGTTATCTCACAGACGTCTCGCGGGCATGAGGAAGGAAACGCAACGGAAGTCGGCCGAGGCTGCCTGCGCTAGATGGAGAACGACGCTCCACAGCCGCAGGTTGTGACGGCATTCGGGTTGTTGACGATGAAACGAGAGCCCTCAAGACCTTCGCTGTAGTCGACCTCGGAGCCCGCCAGGTAGGGGTAACTCATGGGATCCACGATGACCGTCACACCATCGCGCTCTATACGCGTATCGTCGTCTTCCGCGTCTTCATCGAAGGAGAAACCGTACTGGAACCCCGAACAGCCGCCGCCCGTGATAAACACGCGCAGCTTAAGATCGTTGTTCTCTTCTTCGTTGATCAACTCAAGCACCTTGTTCACAGCGCGCTGCGAAAGAGTGATTGCGTTCGGATCAAAGGCTTCTGCAACAGTCATGGCATCAGGTGTCGGCAGCGAACTCGCTTGCTGGAGGACAAACCGCGCTATGCGGGCGCGCCTGGAAAAACCAAGCGTCGCGGTCAAGTATAGCGGCAGACAAACTTATCTCAAGGCAGCAGGCCGGGAAAATAAAGACCCTCGGTTTCTGCAAATCCAAACATGATATTCATGCACTGCACGGCCTGACCCGCGGCGCCCTTGACCAGATTGTCTTCGACGACCGTTACCACGGCCGTGTCTCGAGCCTGGGGCCGGTTTACCGCAATCTGGCACACATTGGCGCCGCGGACGTTACGGGTCTGAGGATTCACACCCCCAGGGAGCACGTCTACGAAGGGCTCGTTCGCGTAGTACGACTCGAACAGCATCTGCAGGTCGCTCTCCCTGCCCTCCGTCGTAAGACTGGCGTATAGCGTTGCGTGGATTCCCCGAACCATCGGTGCAAGATGGGGTACGAAGGTGACGCTTACCGGCGCTCTCGCTGTGTCGGAAAGTCCCTGCTCGATCTCCGGAAGGTGACGATGGCCATCAACACCGTAGGCTTTGAAACTGTCTGATACCTCGGCAAATAGATTGGGAAGCTTGGCCTGCTTTCCCGCACCGCTTACGCCCGATGCCGCGTTGGCTATGAGGTTGTTCCGGTCAACCAATCCTTCCCCAAGCAACGGCATGAATCCCAGCTGTACCGCCGTGGGATAGCAACCGGGGCAGGCAACGAGATCGGCCGTCGCAATCTCCCCGCGATGCCGTTCCGGAAGTCCGTATACGGCAGTGCTGAGAAGCTCCGGACACTGATGGGCTTCCCCATACCACTGCTCCCAGATCGCGACATCGCGCAGCCGAAAGTCCGCGGAGAGATCAATTACACGAGCTCCGGCCTCCAGCAGTCCGGGCACACTTCGCATCGCTACGTTGTGCGGCGTCGCAAAGAAAATCACGTCGCAGACAGCCAGGGCTTCTTCATCCGGTTCCGAGAAGACCAGATCCACGTGACCGCGCAGGCTTGGGAACAGGCAATCTACTCGTGTACCGGCTTCGCCCCGGGAAGTGATCAGGCGCAGATCTACGGCCGGGTGCTGCGCCAGAAGGCGCACCAGCTCAACTCCTGTATATCCCGTCCCGCCCACGATCGCCGCGGAAATCATCTGCCGCTCCCTGACTGCTCAAACGGCGACACCTAAGTTCGGACAGAACCACGGTGGCATTGGCAGCCTTCGCAAAAGATCGGGAGTATAGCCTCAAAGGTCTGGATGGACTTGCTACCATGCGGCCTTTTGGCCCGAGGCGGTCCCTTGCCCCTAGGCTTTCGAACCTTTCGACGCTCCCTGTCGCGCTACGATGCGGCCCTTGCCTACGCCGTGTTGGGTATCGTGGCGGGACTGCTGTCCGGAGCCGTTGTCATTGCCTTCGAACACGGCATCGAGCAGGCAGCCCTGCTCTGGGGAGTCGGGTCGCGGGGGGACGGCTTCGAGGCGCTGTCCCTGGAGAAGCGAATTCTCCTGCCCATTGTTGGGGCCCTCGTGCTAGGCCTGGGGTTTACGCTCCTCAAGCAGGAGGACCGGGAAGTCGGCATCGTGCACGTCATCAGCCGCCTGCACGGCAGCTACGGCATGCTCCCGTGGCGCAACGCGGTCGTGCAGTTTGTGGGGGGCGTGCTCGCTCTCGCCACGGGCCAATCCGGCGGACGCGAGGGACCCGGAGTGCATCTCGGCGCGGCCATCAACAGCCTCGTCGGACAACTTCTGCAGTTGCCGAACAACAGTCTGCGCATACTCATTGCCTGTGGCTCGGCCGGAGGCATCGCCGCGGCATTCAACACGCCCCTGGCGGGCGTGATCTTCGCCATGGAGGTGGTGATCAGCGAATACAGCGTCGCCGGCTTCATGCCGGTAATGCTGGCTGCCATATCCGCTTCCGTGCTCAGCGAACAGTATGGCGGAGGATCGGAGATCTTTGACCTTGCCGGCGTGCAGCTGCAGAGCGTAAACCAGTTGCCCGTCATTCTCGCCGTAGGTATCGCCTGCGGAATCGCGGCAGGTTTGTTCATTCGCATGAGCACCCTCGCGGCGCGGCTCGCGACCTGGCCCATCCTCCTGCGTTTTGGCTTCGCCGGTGTTGTGGTTGCCGCCCTGGGCAGCGTGATACCCGAGACTCTCGGTGTAGGCTACGACACGCTCGATTCGATCCTGTTCTCTGAACAGAATGCGACATTGCTGATCAGCATCGCCGGCGCCAAGATCCTGGCCACAGCGGTGGCCATTGGCGTCGGCATGCCCATCGGACTCATTGGCCCAAATCTTCTGCTCGGTGCCTGCGTGGGAGGATTCGTCGGCAGCGTTGTACTCGCCGTTTTTCCCGGCGCCGCGGTCGATACGCAGCTCTGTGCCACGGTGGGCATGGCTGCCACCATGGGTGCCGTATTTGCCGCTCCCCTGGCCGCGAGCCTGTCGCTTATCGAACTTACGCAAAGCACCAGCGTGGCTGTGCCGGCCCTGCTGGCGATCATTGCGGCGCACCTGATTAACCTGACGGCATTCCGCCAGAAATCAGCGCATCGCAGCGTGCTGCGTCAGCTGCAGCGGCAAGTTCCCGACGACGCCTTCAGCCAGCTTCTGCACCGGACGGACGTAAACACCGTGCTCGACAGCAGTGTCGTAGTTATCAGTGATCGAGTGAGTCCGGCCGTGGCCCGCACCCTGGCCGTCCAGGTGCCCAACTGGTGCCTCGTGCATCGGAAAGGTGAAGGCCTGTTCCTGGTTCAGGGCAAAGAACTGGTCGACTGGATCGAGGAACTCGCGCAGGAGCCCGTGGAGGTTGAGCTGGACGTTACCGAATCGTCCCTGCGGCGCTGGAGCATCCGCGAAGCGCCGGAGCAGGCGACTTTGCACCAGGCCCTGGATATCCTGCGCCGCCACACCGTCGAAGCCGTGTGTATCTATGCCCGCGTGGGTCGCAGCGGGCGCGAGCTGCGCGGCGTAGTCACCCGCGATCGCATCGAGCGCTTTACCCTCGACCGATTTACAACCTAGGATAAATGAATGCTCTGGATTCGTGCGCTCCATATCATCTTCATGGTTTGCTGGTTCGCCGGGCTCTTTTACCTGCCGCGAATTTTCGTGAACTACGCCGCGACCGATCATCCGGACACGCGACGACACCTGGCGGATATGGCCAGGCGCTTATACCGATTTGTCACACCGTTCATGTGGCTGACGGCGGCCTTCGGCATCACTCTCATCACGATGAATGCGAACTACTACCTGAGCGCTACCTGGATGTGGCTGAAGCTCGCCGGGGTGGCCTTCCTGATCGTCTACCACTTTCAATGCGGACGCTATGTGAAGCGCATAAACGCCGACGAGGATGATCACACCCACGTCTTTTACCGTTTTTTCAACGAAGTCCCGGTGCTATTTCTTTTTGCCATCGTCTTTCTGGTAGTACTCAAGCCATTCTGACAACATTGGGGCAGGCGCGGCGGGTCCGGGCGATGGTCGCTACCCTTGTCTTTTTTCAGCAGGTAACCACTGAATCATGAGTCTATCCGCGCAGCTTTTCGAACGCGCCACACAACACATTCCAGGCGGCGTTAACTCCCCAGTCCGGGCTTTCAAGGCCGTCGGCGGCACGCCGATATTCATCGATCACGCGGACGGTGCCTATATCTTCGACGCCGACGGCAAGCGCTACATCGACTACGTGCTGTCCTGGGGTCCCATGATCATGGGCCATAACCACCCCGAGGTTCGCGAGGCGGTGGTACGACAGGCCGAGAAGGGGCTGAGCTACGGCGCGCCTACGGAGCTCGAGATAGAGCTGGCGGACACCATCTGCAACATGATGCCGAACATGGACCTCATCCGCATGGTCAGCTCCGGCACAGAAGCGACCATGAGTGCGATTCGCCTGGCACGCGGCTATACCGGTCGCGACCTCATCGTTAAATTCGAGGGCTGTTACCACGGCCACTCGGACTCATTGCTGATAAAGGCCGGCTCTGGTGCTCTGACTCTGGGCGTGCCCTCAAGCCCCGGAGTACCGGCAGCGCTCGCCGAGCACACGATGACTCTCACCTACAACGACGCTGAGGGACTGCGCGCAGCCTTTGCCGAACACGGCGAGCGGATTGCCTGCCTGATCGTGGAGCCCGTGACGGGGAACATGAACTGCGTTCTTCCGCAGGCTGACTTTCTCGCCGCCATGCGCGAGGTCTGCACCGCCAGTGGCGCCGTTCTGATACTGGATGAAGTCATGACGGGCTTCCGCTTCGGCACCCACGGGGCTCAGGGCTACCTCGGATTGGAGGCGGACCTGACCTGCCTGGGCAAAGTCGTTGGCGGAGGCATGCCCGTTGGCGCCTTTGGCGGCAAGCGCGAAATCATGGAGCAGATCGCACCGCTCGGGCCTGTGTACCAGGCGGGAACGCTCTCGGGTAACCCGATCGCCATGGCTGCGGGACTCGCGGCTATGCGGATCATCTCTCGTGACGGCTTCTATGAACCGCTGTTCCGTCATACACAAATGATCTGCGAGGGCATGCAGCGTGCAGCCGACAAGGCCGGCGTGCCCTTTACCACCAATCATGCTGGCACGATGTTCGGCGGCTTCTTTACAGAGGCCGAAGGTGTGAACAACTACGCCGACGTCATGGCCTGCGACACGGAGGGCTTTGCGCGCTTCTTCCACAAAATGTTGGAAGAGGGTGTATACCTGGCCCCGGCATCCTACGAAGCCGGCTTCATGTCGGCAGCTCATACGGATGACGAAATTGAAGCCAGTGTGGACGCCGCAGCGCGGGCCTTCGCCGCGCTTTGAGTGCAGGCACACTCACGAGGCGCTGAGATAACAAGAGAGAAGCGATGAGTTACGTACACAGCCGCGGCCCCTTCCCGAGCACTCGCATGCGCCGCCTGCGCGCCACGGATTTCGCCCGTCGCCTCGTTCGTGAAAGCGCCCTCACTCCCGACGATCTTATCTATCCCGTATTCGTACTCGAGGGTGAGGGGCAGCGGGAGGCCGTGCCATCCATGCCCGGCGTCGAGCGCCTGAGCGTCGATCTGCTGGTGGAACTCGCGGCCGAAGTTGTGACCCTTGGCATACCGGCCCTGGCTCTATTCCCAGTCGTACCCGCGGAGAAAAAATCCCTCGAGGCCGAGGAAGCGCACAATCCTGATGGCCTCGCCCAGCGGGCCGTGCGCGCCTTGAAAGCTGCCCAGCCGGATCTCGGCATCATCACCGATGTAGCTCTCGACCCATTCACAACGCACGGCCAGGACGGAATCATCGACGCACAGGGGTATGTGCTGAACGATCGCACCAGCGCCGCGCTCGTCGCCCAGGCCCGAAGTCACGCCGAAGCCGGGGCGGACGTGGTGGCGCCCTCCGACATGATGGACGGCCGCATCGGTGCCATCCGCGACGTGCTGGAAGAGGACGGTAACGTTAATACACTCATCATGTCCTACGCCGCGAAGTATGCGTCGAGCTACTACGGCCCGTTCCGGGACGCCGTGGGCTCGGCGGGCAACATTAAGGGTGGCAACAAGTTCAGCTACCAGATGGATCCCGCCAACAGCGATGAGGCCCTGCACGAGTGCGCACTGGACCTCAGCGAAGGCGCCGACATGATCATGGTCAAGCCGGGTATGCCCTACCTCGACATTGCGCGCCGCGTCTCCGAAGAGCTGAAGGTGCCGACCATGGCTTATCAGGTCAGCGGTGAATACGCGATGCACGTCGCCGCCTTTGAGCGCGGCTGGCTATCCAGAGAAGTTGTGATGCTCGAATCGCTGCTCGCCTTCAAAAGGGCTGGCTGTGCCGCCATCCTCACCTACTTTGCCATCGATGCGGCCCGCGCACTGCAGTAACGAGTCGCTTAGCGCGCGGCGATCACGCGTTAAGTTCGCTCGCAGTCTCGGCGTGGGTGCCCTCGGCAGCCTGGCCTTGATCTTCGGCCTTTTTCTTCCCCGCACCGCCAGCGCCGAATGCGCCTGTCTGTGGCAGGGCGCGTTCGCGGATGTCCAGCACGACGCTGACGTCGTGGTCGCCGGCAGCGTCCTGCGCAGCAAGGGAAACTCGCTTGATCTCGCAGTGGAGCGGAACCTGCGTGGGGATGCCTACTTCGACGAAATTCGCATCTGGATGCATGCCAAGGACTACTGTCGGCCGCCCGTAGAAGACTTTCCGCCTGGATCACGTTGGGTCATGGCGCTCACTAGGATCCGCGAGGTGCCCGAGGATGGTTTTGATCCAAGCACACCCAATCAGAGCTATGGCCGCGTAGGGGACTATTTCCTCCCGAACTGCGGCGGTTATTGGCTGACCTTCAGCGGCGAGGCCGTGACGGGCAATCTGATCGATGCCCCGCGCTGGGCCCGTGATCCCGACATGCAGCCCGTACTGATCAGTCTCATCGAATCATTCCTCGAAGGTCGGGCGGATCGCGATGCCCTGCGCGCCGCAACGCAGGAAGACCCGGAGCTGGAGGATCTCATGCTCGATACTCGAGCGTTCCTGCGGGGCGATACGCAGCTGGACGATCGCCAGTAGGGAACCTAGTTCCAGCGGCATCTGTCCTTGCCTCCCCTGAGCGGCGGGAGGCGGGCAGCGGTGTTCTTCGAGCTGCTCTCGTGGCTCCGCGGGTTGCCTTCGGAAGACGGTGAGGCAGGTGGCCGTATCCTTCGAGCTGCTCGCGTAGCTTTACCGATGCTTGTCCTCGGAAGACGGGGAGGCAGGTGGCCGTGTCCTTCGAGCTGCTCGCGTAGCTCCAGCAGGACCAGAGCACTGTTTGAGGCACTCGACGGACGCTCGAAGGACACGGCCACCTACCTCCCCTGCTCCGTGCCACTACTGGGCCACCGCCGGTCATCGCAGTGCCACACCTCGACGCTGGGTGGCAGATCGGCGCCGTTCTGCTTGAGCGTCCGTCGAGCGCGTTGTTAAGAATCGTAGTGCCGATGGAGCTACGCGAGCAGCTCAAGTAGATCGGTGCCGGTCTGCCGACGCCCGCTACGGAGTCCGCAAGGGAGCTACGACTGACAGATGAGCCGTCGGAGCCACGCGAACAGCTCGTTTAGAACGGCGCCGGTCTGCCGAAGCCAACAACGGAGTCCGCAGGGAAGGAACGACTGGCTTGGGAGCTGATTGAGCTACGTTAGCAGAGCAATAGGAGAAGGGACTGGGACTAGCGCTCGCCGGACTGGCGTTTCAGAACCGGCGCCATGCGGGCCGCTGCGGTGATTTGCCCGCTACGACATCCAGCAGCTCGTCGAGCATCTGCAGGGAAAGACCCCAGATCCGGCGACCCTCATACAGATAACAGGGAAGTCGAACCCGCATGCCCGAGCGTTCCCAGACCATTTCTTCACGATTTGAGGCGTCGAGGAGAAACTCGAGAGGCACCCAGATCACCTCGGCGACCTCGTGGTTGGGATGAAAGTTCACCCGGCGATTGAGGCGGAAGACAAACGGGGTAATGACGAGACCGCCGCGGAAGCGGCGGTTCACAGCGTTGAGCTCGGAAAGCCGGCCGATGCAGGGCTCACCGGCGCCAAGATGCAGCCCGACTTCCTCGGCGGTCTCGCGTCGGGCAGCGGCGAGGGCGTTTTCATCGTCGGGTTCCAGGCGGCCTCCGGGAAAGGCCATCTGTCCGGACCAGGGGTCGCCGTCGCGCTCGCTGCGGCGAATCATGAACACGCCCAGCTCACCCTTTCGCGCCTGCAGTACCAACGCCACCGCGGCGCGTTTGCGCATGCCCTTCAACCATTTGCGTCCCGGGCGGTGCGCGGCGAGGGCCGTCTCGGCCATCTGCAGGAGAGATACAGACACAGGTTTTGCGGTTCGCTTTTGGCTTTCGGAACGGGCGGCGATTAAGCCAGCCACCCGCCTATCTCGCAAGGTGCTGGGCTTTATTCCGGGGTATTTCACTGGGCGATGCCGCGACAGCAGGCATAATGCGCACCCGCTTCTGACGCCCCCGCGAGATGCCTGACAGCAACAACGGACTCCTTTTCCGCCTCAAGAACCTGAGCTTCAGCTACCGGGCACGGCCGGTTCTGCGTGCTATCGCTTGGGAGTGGCGACAAGGTGAGCATTGGGCCGTCCTCGGCCCCAACGGCGCGGGAAAGAGCAGCCTGGCCGCGATCCTGAGCGGCGAGCAGAAGCACTACTCGGGCACCTATTCCCGCAGCGACGAACTGGAACAGGGCGGCATCGCCTACGTTTGCTTCGAAAGCGGAAGGCGCCTTTGCGAACGCGATCGAAAGTTGGACTGCGCGGAGTTTGAAGGCAGCGCCTCGGATACGGGTACGCGGGTCCGGGATCTGCTGGCGCAAGACGAAGAGCCGAGCGCGCGCCGCGCCAGGATCATCGAAATGCTGAATCTCCAACCTATCCTGGAACGCGGTCTCCGGCATGTGAGCACTGGCGAGATGCGCAAGACACTCCTGGCCAGCGCCCTGCTGCAGCAGCCCCGGCTCCTCATTCTCGACAGCCCTCTCGACGGCCTAGATCTGGATACGCAGCACCGTTTTGGCCTCGCCCTGGATCGAATCATCAGCGAAAGCCCGGCGGTCCTCGTTCTGAGTCGCAGCGTAGACGAGGTACCGGAAGCCTGCTCCCGGCTCCTGCTTCTGGGTGAGGGACGGGTCCGGGATCAGGGAGAGCGAGCGGTAATTCTCAAATCTGCGCACACCGACGCGCTTTTGGCCGCGCCCGATGTTTGCTTCAAAGCTCCAGCGCGAACCGCAGCGACCGAGCCCAGCACCGCGGTCGCGCCAGAGGCCGGGGAGCCCGTGAACGAAAACCCCGGGCCCACTCTGGAGCTGCATAATGTGAGCGCGTCCTTCGGTGACCTGTGCGTGTTCCGGGAGCTCAACTGGCGTCTGGACCCACACCAGCACTGTCTCATAGCGGGACCCAACGGTAGCGGTAAAAGCACCCTTCTGGATCTCCTTACCGGCGACAACCATAAGGCCTACGGGCAGGAGGTCTATCTCTTCGGCCGGCGTCGCGGTAGCGGCGAGTCTGTCTGGGACATAAAAAGCAAGTTCGGACGGGTCGATGCCCGCATGCAGTTTGCCGTTCCCCAGGGGAGCAGCGTCATGGACGTGGTGCTGTCGGGGCACTTTGACAGCATCGGCCTTCACGACCGCCCCACGGATCGCCAGCGCGACCGGGCGCTCAACTGGCTCGACGCGCTCGACCTGGGTGCAATGGCATCAACCGAGTTTCATACCCTGAGCTTCGGACTGCAGCGCCTGGTCCTCCTTGCACGCGCCATGGTCAAAGCGCCGCGGATCCTACTGCTGGACGAGGCTACCCTCAGCCTCGATGCCGGCCATCGCCGGCTGCTTCTCGACGCCATCGATCACGTGATTCACGCGAGTCCGTGTCAATTGCTGTTCGTGAGCCACACCGCCGGCGAAGTGCCGGCCTGCATAAACCAGCAGTTGAGCTTCGAGCCAAATCCTGACGGCTCGCGCATCCGCGTCGAGTCGCTGGCCTAGCGGTGCGACACAGGGACTGGCGGCGGACCTCAGGTCTTCAGCAGGTCTCTCAAACGCGAGCAGTTCGTACCGCGGCAGTAGAGAAGGCCTCGTTCCGCAGCCGCCGACGCGCGTTCTGCCTGGCCCGCCGCCGCGTGCGTCCGGGCAAGCTCGAGGTACACTTCGGCATCTTCCGGCGCTATGCGCAGGGCCCGCTCCACCCGGGCGAAGCTTCCCCCTAGGTCTCCCTCGGCGCGCAGACGGCGCGCTTCGGCAAGCAGTGCCTCGACGGCGCTGGGCGCCACGGGGTCCGGGGGCGCTTCGATGACAGCCGGTGTCGGTGCCTGCCGCGTGGTGTCCCGGGCAGCGGGATCCTCGGGAGAAACGGGCTCAGGCCCGGTCGCGCAGGCGGTCAAGGTCAGCACCAGCAATAAACGCAGCCAGCGCATCAGGAGGCCTCACCCCGGAACAGGCGCTCGAACCAGCCGCGCAGGCCGCCCCGGCGACGCGGCGCGCAGCCGGTCGCGTCGCGCGGCTCGCTGCCTTCGATAAAGGGCAACAGGCGCGCATCCTGGCAGCCTTCAGCCGTAAGAAGCCCGCGGCGGTCGTCCACCCAGTGCAGTTCCACGCCCGCGGGCATCCGGTACTGCAGGGGCCGCTTGGCCGCACCGGCCATGAAGTCCGCCCATACGCGCAGGGCACCGCTCGAGCCTGTCAGGCCCGTGGCATCGTTGTTGTCGCGGCCAATCCAGGTCACGGCGAGAAGGTCACCGGAAAAGCCCGCGAACCAGGAATCGCGCCCGTCATTCGTCGTTCCTGTCTTTCCCGCCACGTGAAAGTCCTCATTGAGATAACGATACACGCCCCGTCCCGTTCCCTCGCGTACAACCTCGCGCAAAGCGTAGCTCAACAGGTGAACGGCGCGGCGATCGACCGCGCGTTCGTACTCCGTGACATTGCTGCGCAGCAATTCCCCGTCGCGATCCACAATACTGCGAATACTGCGCAGGGGCGTTTTCGTACCGTCCACGGCAATCGACTGGTAAACGCGCGCCATCATCAGCGGCGAGTATTCCCCCGCCCCGAGCACCAGCGACGGCACGCGGGGAACGCTCTGACGCAATCCCAGACGCCTGAGCATATCTGCCACCGTGGGGACACCCAGGGCCATGCCAAGACGTGCCGTGGCCTGATTCCAGGAATTGGCCAGGGCGCGGTGTAGCGTAACCTCGCCGTGAGACTGCCGATCAAAGTTTCTCGGTTGCCAGACGCTGCCATCGCGCCCGGATACCGTGAGCGGAGAATCGTCGAGCAACGTGGCCAGGTTGTACCTTTCCGGCTGCTCCAGCGCGGCCAGGTACACCGCCGGCTTGAGCAGTGAACCCGCCGGCCGGCGCGCGTCCAGAGCGCGATTGAAGCCCGTCGCCCGCGGTTCCCGCCCGCCGAGCAGGGCAACGACCTCGGCGTTGGCGGTGCGGGTCACCACCGCCGCGGTTTGCAGGTCGCCGCGAGGATTCAAAGCATTCAGGGTGCGCGTCGCGCTCGCTTCGAGTTGCCGCTGCAGCAGGGGGTCGAAGGGGGTGAAGATTCGCAGCCCGGCGCTGGCGTAATCCTCGCGCCGGTACTGCTCGCGCAGATGGCGGCGCACCAGATCGAGGTAGGCGGGGAAGCGGTCCGTGGCACGTCCGCTGCGGAGATCGAGAGGCATCGCCTGGGCGACCAGCGCCTGCTCGCTGTTGATCACCTCTTCCGCCGCCATCACCCGCAGCACCAGATCGCGTCGCTTCCGGGCGCGCTCGTGATTTCTTCGCGGATTGTAGAGGCTCGGCCCCTGGATCATGCCAATCAGCAGCGCTTGCTGATGCAGGCCGAGCTCATCGATGGGACGATCGAAATAGTGCTCGGCGGCGAGCGCAAATCCGTGCAGCGACCGCGGACCGTCCTGTCCCAGGTACACCTCGTTCATGTAGCTCTCGAGGATCGCTTCCTTCGGATAATGAAGCTCCATGAGCACGGCCATCGCCAACTCGCGGAGCTTGCGTGACAGGGTGCGCTCCGGGGTGAGGTAGTAGTTTTTCACCAGCTGCTGGGTGATCGTCGAGCCGCCGGCCACTACCGAGCCCGAGCGCAGGTTTGCCAGGGCGGCGCGGGCGATACCCGAGGGCGAGAAACCAAGGTGACGGTAAAAGCCCTGATCTTCGATCGCGAGGAGACCCGCAATCAGGGTCTCGGGAATCTCGTCCAGGCGAGTCAGCAGTCGGTCCTCGCCGTGGGAGGGGTAAATCCCGCCGATCTTCTGCGGCTCCAGACGCAGAATATCGAGAGCGGAGCCCGCACTGTTAAGCGCAGTCACGCGCCCGCCGGCAAAGGACAGTCGCGCAAGACGGGCGGATTCCGGTGCATCGGGAAAAGCAAACCCCCGGCTGTAGACGCGCAGAGCGCCCGAGGTGGTTTCAAACTCACCGGGGCTGCGCGCCTGCGCCACGCGGCGATAGCCCAGATCGCCGAGTTCCTGAACAACGTCATTCACGGTGATGCGGGCGCCCACGTACAACTCCAGCGGGCGGGCAAACACCTGCGCCGGCAATGCGTAGCGCTTCGCCTCGAAGCTGTTGGTGATCACACCGTCGAGGTAGAAAAGCAGAGCAATGAGGAGGCAGGCGGCTGCGATAAGCACGCGACGCAGCAGCGGGAGAAAGATAGCCATGGCCGGGAAGTGTACTTTGCGCGGCCCGCCGCGCCGACCTATCCAAGGCGGTTCTTCGCGGCCATAATGCGCGCCTTTTGTAAGGGAAACACAGAATGAAGCGCTTCAAGGTATACGGCCTCGGTGCGGCCCTGGTGGACACAGAGCTGCGCGTGGCAGACGAAGAGCTGGTCGAGCTCGGCGTCGAAAAAGGCCTGATGACCCTGGTCGATCGCGATCGCCGCAGCGAACTGCTCACGGCCCTCGATGGACGTCTGCCGGAAGCGCACCATGCCAGCGGCGGCAGCGCCGGCAACTCGATCATTGCCGCCGCGCTCTTTGGCGGACGCTGCTTTATGAGCTGTCGCGTATCCAACGACGCGGACGGGGAGATCTATCTGGCTGACCTGGAAGAAGCTGGCGTCAGCTACCCGCCTCCGGTCCACGACGAGACCACGGGCAAGTGCCTGGTCCTTGTAACCCCCGACGCTGAACGGAGCATGAACACCTATCTCGGTGCCTCCGAGGGCCTGGGCATCGAACAGCTGGACACGCAGGCGATCGCCGACTCCGACTACCTCTATATCGAAGGCTACCTGGTCACATCTCCGACGGGACTGGCAGCCGCCGTCCGAGCCCGCCAGATTGCCGAGGCCGCGGGAGTACCGGTTGCGGTCAGCTTTTCTGACCCGGGCATGGTCGAGCACTTTCCCGAACAATTCCGTCAGATCATCGGCGACGGTGTCGATCTCGTATTTGCCAACGACGCCGAGGCGCGAAGCTGGACCGGCAGTGAGTCGCTCGACGACGCTGTTAAAGCGCTCGGAAGCACCGCGAAGCGCTTTGCCGTCACCTGCGGCGGCGAAGGAGCCGTATGCTTTGACGGCGAAGCTTTGCATCGCATACCGGTACACAGGGTGGATGCGATCGACAGCAACGGGGCCGGAGACATGTTCGCGGGCGCCTTTCTTTACGCCCTCACGCGAGGCGAAGACTTTCCCACGGCCGGTCGCTTCGCCAGCTTCGCTGCGGGTACCGTTGTATCGCAGTGGGGTCCTCGCCTGCCCCGCGATCAATATGGGACACTACGCGACGAGTTTTTTAGCGCCGGGAACTGAGTGCCTGAATAGCACTTGAGTCGCTCTTGAGTCGCGAAAGTGAGTCGCGAAAGCGAGCTGCGATCGACACCACGCCGACGCAGCGCATCGGGCTCCCGGAATAGCAAGGACACCCGAAATCATGGATAAACCCAAGATCAAGCAGGACCCGCTGTACCAGCTGCTGCGTCAGGAGAACGTCAAGGCCTTCAATGAGCAGCGCGACACGCTCGACACCTCAGAGTTAAAGAACGGCGACTACCGCGGTCGCGACCTGCGCAATATGAACGCGGCGGGACTGGATTTCAGCAACTCTTACTTTCGCAACGCAGACCTGTCCGGCATCGACTTTCGCAATACGCGGCTAGAAGGCGCGAGCCTTATGGACGCCAAGCTTTCCGGCGCCTACTTTCCGGCCGAACTCAGCGCCGAGGAAATCCGCCTGTCCCTGGATACGGGAACGCGACTGCGCTATCGCGACAACTGATACCGCGGCTCGCTGGCTGATGGCCGCACGAGGCGACTAGCCCTGGGCGAGCAGGTCGCGGAGGTCGATGATCGCCGCGTTGGCGCGGCTGATGTAGGACGCCATCACCAATGAATGGTTGGCAAGCATGCCAAAGCCCGTGCCATTGAGAATTACGGGGCTCCAGACGAAATCCTGCGTAGCCTCCAGCTCCCGAATGATCTGACGCAGGCTTACCCCCGCGTTCTTGTCTTCCAGCACGTCGGCAAAGTCTATCTCCGCGGCCTTAAGAAAATGAATCAGGGCCCAGGCGGCGCCCCGGGACTCGTAGAAGACGTCATCGATCTCAAACCAGGGCGTTCTCACGTTCAGTTCCGCCGGCGCAGCTGTCGCCTGGGTGGCGCGCTGCTCGCCGGCGAGGTCGGTGTTGACGCGCCGCTCGGCGACACTGGCCGACAAGCGCTGGGAAAGACTGCCCAGGCGTGTATTGATCGTCGCCAGCCATTCTCGAAGGTTGTCCGCCCTGGCGTAGAACTGCGCGTTCGGGTTGGCGGAGTCATTCAGACGGGTGAGGTAGGCTTCGGTGTGCCGCATTGCCTCGCGGTACTTGGTTTCACTCGCCGGAAAAAGCCAACTGTCGGAAGGAATATTGAGCAGTGGTTCGCCGACGGCCAGATCTTCATCCTCCTTGGATTGCGACTGGGAGCGGGACAGCACCTCGCGCAGGGCGCGCGCCAGATCACGGGACTGTATCAGTACGCCGTACTCCCAGTTCGGCATGTTGTCCAGATAGAGCCCGGGGGGGAAGCGGTCGTTGCGCAGGAAACCGCCGGGCTTGGAAAGCATCGTGTCCATGACACCGATCAGGGCGGCGGTGGTGGCGGCGCCGGTGACGAGTTCGCCGTCGTTCGGACTGTAGCGACGAGCCCGCTCGGACACGTCAAACTCGCCGGGTGCGATGCTCCAATAGAGCCCGAGGATCAGTACGACGACAAGGTAAATGGCGAGCAATCCGCCCACCAAGGGGACCCAGCGCCCCTGCGGCAGGACGTCGTCGGCGAAATTGCGCAAACCGCTGCCCCAGCCGGGGCTGGCCTTGCTCGCTTCAGTCACGGCTGCCTCTCGATGATGGCAAAGATGACCGCTGGGATAGCTGATTTGGACATGTCTCTTCCTGTTGCTACGGGGTGAGCTGCGCTTGGGACCCTAGGGTGCACGTCGCATGACCGGGGCTTCGACGCAGAGCTCCTCCAGATCATTCTCGAAGCACAGGCCCACGGACTCGCCTTCCTCGGGAACGCGCTCCAATCCCATCAGCATAACGTGCAAACCGCCGGGCTCAAGGCGTATTTCACCGCCGGCAGGAACACTCAGTTTCTCAATCGGTCGCATGCGCATCTGCCCGTCCACGCGCATACTCTCATGGAGCGTCGCGTTTCCCCGAGAAGAGGTCACGCCGGTGAGCACTACATCCACGCTGCCCTTGTTCTGGATGGTGGCGTAGGCCGCGGTCATGGCCCGGCCCGGCGGCATGGCCCGAATCCAGGCTCCCTGGAGCTCCAGCGCACTTGCTCCATCCTCGGCGGCAGCGGCAAGCGGCGCCGCTGTCGCAAGCACCATTGCCAGACAGGTTGCGCCGGGCCAGCGGAAAGCGCGAATACGCGCTCCTCGATTCCCGCGATGGTCCCAAGCACAAGTCGAACGAGCGTTCACCAGGAAGATCCCCGATCACCGAAAACGGTATTTTATCGCGGAACCAGCTCCGAAGATCGGAATCATAGCAACAGGCCCGCGCGAAGCGTTTGCAGCATGCGCCAGCAGCGACGCCTGCTAGAATGCGGCTCTCGGCGTTTGGTGACAGAATCGAACTGGGCGTCGGGATTGCCAGACACGCCGGCCGCGTGTCGGCGGTATAGCCGCCCACAACACATACATATACGGAGTAGCACGACCTGTGACCGGACACACCAAACCAGGAAAACGACCGGCGCGACTCGCTGGATGGTTCCTGCTTGTGGCCGGCGCGATGCTGCTCAACTATCAAACAGCGGCGCTCGCACAGCTCACGGGCGGCGGAGCTTTCCCGCAGGAGAAAGCAAGCGAGCTGCAGGGTTTCTCGAATTCCTTTCAGCAGCCAGAATTCCTGCCGGTGGAAGAGGCCTACGTCCTGGCCGTCGAGGCGGAGGACGCCACCACCCTGCGTCTGGTTTGGCAGATGCCGCCGGGCTACTACCTCTACCAGCATGCGTTCGATTTCAGCCTGGCCAGAAACGACACGGCGATCGGCCTGGAGCACGAGTATCCGCCGGCGCTGACCCGGGAGGACGAATACTTCGGGCGAGTTCAGGTGTACTACGACAGCGCCGATATCACGCTGCGTGCCGAAAACGCCGTACCGGGCACGCGGCTGGCGATCACATCGCAGGGCTGCGCGGATGCCGGACTTTGCTATCCGCCGCGCACGCAGTTTTTTCTGGTCGACGCCCAGGGCACCGTCCTTGAGGCCGCGGCCCCCCTCGCCACACGGGCAGGCGCTGATCGGCCTGCGAACAGCGCGGGTGGGAGCACGTCTGCTCTATGGTTCATGTTGCTGCTAGCGTTTGCCGGCGGCCTGATTCTCAACCTCATGCCCTGTGTTCTTCCCGTGCTTTCCCTGAAGGTGCTGGGCTTCGCGATGGCGTGTCCCGAAGAACGGCACCGTCATGGACAGCTTTACAGCCTGGGTGTGGTGCTCAGCTTCCTCGCTATCGCGGTGGTATTACTCAGCCTGCGCAGCACCGGGCAGGCGATCGGCTGGGGGTTTCAGCTTCAGTCGCCCACGGTGGTGCTTTCCCTTGCCTACCTGTTTGTCGTGCTCGGCCTCGCCATGAGCGGTGTGCTGGAACTGGGCAATCGCTTCATGAATCTTGGCAGTGATCTCTGTGACAAGGGAGGCGCGCGGGGAAGTTTCTTCACCGGCGTACTCGCCGTAGTCGTGGCCAGCCCCTGCACCGCGCCGTTTATGGGCACGGCCCTGGGTTACGCTCTGGTGCAGCCCGCGCACATCGGCCTCGCTGTATTTGCCGCGCTGGGATGCGGCATGGCGCTACCCATGCTGCTGCTCTCCTACAGCGAGACCGCCCGCCGACACATGCCGAAGCCTGGTCCGTGGATGGAGCGGCTCAAGCAGGGCCTCGCCTTCCCGCTCTACGCGACCGCACTCTGGTTGTTCTGGGTTGCCGGCCGTCAGACCGGCGTGGATGTCATGGCGGCCGCGCTCCTGGGCGCCCTGGTCCTGGCCCTGGGACTCTGGCTCTGGCGCGGCGCCTGGTTTGCGCGCAGCGTGTCACTGCTGTGCCTGGGCGTCGCGGTGTTCCTGGTGAGCTGGCGACCGACCGCCATCAGCCCCGAGGACTCAAGCCTGCCCGAAGGCGCGGTCGCCTACTCGCCCCAGGTCCTCGAGGAACTTCGGGCCGCTGGCCAACCGGTCTTCGTAGACGTCACGGCGGACTGGTGCATCACCTGTCTCGCCAATGAACGGGCGGTGCTCGACACCGCCGCGGTTCAGGACGCGTTCCGCGCGAACGGCGTAACCTACATGATCGCGGACTGGACCGACTACGACCCGACGATTGCTGATTTCGTCTCGAGTCATGGGCGTAGCGGTATTCCGCTGTACGTACTGTATTCACGCAATGACGAGCCCCGCCTGCTTCCGCAGATATTGCGGCGTAGCACCGTACTCAGCGCCCTTGATACGGTCTCGGAGAACAGTCTGGCAACCGCGCGCGACTGAATATAGCGACTAAAATCGGCAAAATTACGCCGATCGTCTGGAAAATTCCGGGGAAACTGGACTTCCGGTCCAAATTGCGGAAAACTGCGGGCTTTTACGACTTCAGTACCCCACCGCATGGCCCAGATCCTCGTCCTGCACGGCCCAAATCTGAATCTCCTGGGAGAGCGCGAGCCGGGCATCTACGGCGACGACACCCTGGAAAGCATCGATGCGCGCCTCGCCGCCATCGCTCTGGAGCTTGGCATTGATGTGCATTGTTTCCAGAGCAATGCTGAGGCGGAACTGATCGGCGCCGTCCAGAGGGCCCGCAGCAGCGGCACGGAGTTCGTGATCATCAATCCCGCCGCCTTCACGCATACGAGCGTGGCCCTTCGCGACGCTCTCGCGGCAACGCGTCTGCCGTTCATCGAAGTACACCTCTCCAACGTGCACGCGCGAGAGAGCTTCCGGCACCACTCCTATTTCTCCGACCTGGCTACCGGCGTGATCTGTGGCCTCGGCGCGCGTGGCTACGAGTACGCGATGCAGTTCGCCATAGAACGGCTGCGGAACACGGCCCCAGCAACCTGAATTCATTCCCTTTGCTATAAAAAAAGAGTCTGCTCCCATGGATATCCGCAAGGTAAAAAAGCTGATCGAGCTGCTGGAAGAGTCCGGCATCGGTGAAATCGAGATCAAGGAAGGCGAGGAATCCGTCCGTATCAGCCGCGGAGTAAGTGGCACGCTCGCGGCGCCCCCGTCCTACGCGCCGGCGCCAGCGCCGGTTGCCGTAACAGCGCCGGCCCCGGCTCCCGTCGCTGCTCCGCCTCCCGCCGATGCCGAAGCAGCGGCCACTCCGGCAGGCGAAGATACCCAGGGGCACGTGGTTAAATCGCCTATGGTCGGCACTTTCTACCGTTCGCCATCACCATCGTCGCCGTCCTTCGTGGAAGTGGGCAAGACCGTCAAGGCCGGCGATGTACTTTGCATCGTTGAAGCGATGAAAATGATGAACCAGATCGAGGCCGATGTGTCGGGCACGATCGAGGCCGTTCTCGTTGAGAACGGCGAGCCCGTGGAGTTCGATCAGCCTCTGTTCTCCATCATCTGACAGGGCCGAAAGCCATGCTTGAGAAAGTGCTTATCGCCAATCGTGGCGAAATTGCCCTGCGCATACTGCGCGCCTGCAAAGAAATGGGAATCCAGACTGTCGCCGTCTACTCGAGGGCCGACGCGGATCTCATGCACGTCCGGCTCGCCGACGAGGCCATTTGCATCGGCCCTGCGGGCGCGACGGAGAGCTACCTCCATGCCCCGGCGATTATTTCCGCCGCCGAGGTCTCAAACGCCGACGGCATTCATCCCGGTTACGGCTTTCTGGCCGAGAACGCGGACTTCGCCGAGCAGGTAGAGCAGTCGGGCTTCACCTTCATCGGCCCGCGGTCGGACACGATCCGGCTGATGGGTGACAAGGTTTCGGCCAAGGACGCCATGAGGAAAGCCGGTGTGCCCACGGTGCCGGGTTCGGACGGCCCGCTGCCGGATGATACGGACGCCATTATCGAGACCGGCCGTGAGGTGGGGTATCCGGTAATTATCAAAGCCGCCGCGGGCGGCGGCGGGCGCGGCATGCGCGTGGTGCACAACGAAGCCGCGCTGGTGAACTCGGTACAAATCACGCGCAGCGAGGCCGCCGTGGCGTTCGGCTCCGACGTGGTCTACATGGAGAAATTTTTGCAGCGACCGCGGCACGTGGAAATCCAGGTGATCGCTGACGGCGAGGGCCACGCCATCCATCTCGGAGACCGGGACTGTTCCCTGCAGCGCCGGCACCAGAAGGTCATCGAGGAAGCGCCAGCCCCCGCCATCGATGCGGCAGCACGGCAGGAGGTAGCCGAGGCCTGTGTGAAAGCCTGCAGCGAAATCGGCTACCGCGGCGCCGGCACCTTCGAGTTTCTCTACGAGGACGGCAAGTTCTATTTCATCGAGATGAACACCCGCGTGCAGGTGGAGCACCCGGTCACGGAGCTGATCACGGGTGTGGATATTGTTCGCGAACAGCTGCGCATAGCCAGCGGTCTGCCAATTTCCGTCACGCAGGACCAGATTGGCTTTCGCGGTCATGCGCTGGAGTGCCGCATCAATGCCGAAGACCCGCAGACCTTCCTACCCTCGCCAGGGCGAATCACCACCTTCCACGCGCCGGGTGGCCCGGGCATTCGCGTTGACTCACACATCTATGACGGCTACACGGTGCCGCCTTTTTACGATTCCCTGATCGCCAAGGTGATCAGCTACGGCGAGGATCGGGAACAGGCCATGGCACGCATGCGCCAGGCCCTGGACGAGCTCGTCATAGAAGGTATTCGCACTAACACCCAGCTCCATCGCGAGCTGGTACGCGACGCCTCCTTCAAGGCTGGCGGTGTGAGCATTCACTATCTCGAAAGCAAGCTCGAGGACGGATGAGCTGGCTGCAGCTGCGGCTGGACTGCGAACAATCAACGGCCGAGGAGTTGGAGAACCGACTGCTTCTCGCCGGCGCTCTTTCGGTCACCCTTGAGGACCGCGCCGACGAGCCTCTGCTTGAACCCGGCGTCGGCGAGACGCCGCTCTGGCAGGCGGTGCGAATCACAGGCCTGTTCCCCGCCGACGCGAACGTCGACGGTATCCGCGATCATCTGCCACAGGGAAGCGAGCCGTTCATCGAGATTCTGGAAGATCGCGACTGGGCCCGGGAGTGGATGCAGCACTACCGGCCCATGCGCTTCGGCGATCGCCTGCGCATCTGCCCGAGCTGGCATAGCGAGGCGGAAGATGCGTCCGTCAACCTGCTCCTGGACCCCGGGCTTGCCTTCGGCACCGGAACCCATCCGACCACGGCCATGTGCCTGCGCGCTCTCGACCTGCGAGTCCATGGCCCCCTGAGGGTTGTGGATTACGGCTGTGGCTCGGGCATTCTCGGGATCGCGGCCCTACGGCTTGGCGCGGCTGGTCTTCTCGCCGTGGACAATGACCCCCAGGCCCTAACGGCGACGCGTGCCAACGCCGAGCGCAACGCTATCGATCCCGCGGCGATGGAACTGGCCTTCCCGGAGAATGACGCCATCGCGCCCTGGCGCGGACAGGCTGATCTTGTTCTGGCCAACATCCTCGCCGGTCCCCTGGAGAGGCTCGCGGATTCGCTCTGCGATCTGCTGGCCCGGGGTGGCGAAATTATCCTGGCTGGTCTACTCGCGTCTCAGGCGCAGCGTCTGATCGACGTTTACGGTGAGAACGGCGTGCGGCTTGAAGTCATCGAACAGGAAGAAGAGTGGGTGTGCCTTGCAGGTCGGCACTTTCCTTGAAATTGCTCAAAACTTAAGCACTTTTTCGCCGTCCAGACTTCCGTGGGTTGTCACGCTCACGTAGTATTGCGACCCCTTGCATTGTCGCCGATGACACCGGGGCCCGATACCACCTTGCCAGCTCATGTACTGCAGATTGGTCCGCACCGCACGCCCAATGCGGTAGCGCTTGCCCCGATGGCCGGGGTTACGGATCTGCCCTTCCGTCGTCTGTGCGCGCGCTTTGGCGCCGGCCTGCTGGTCGGTGAAATGGTGCACTGCGATCCACGCCTGCGGGAATCTCGAAAAAGCCGCCAGCGCCGCGAGCACGATCTTGAAATCAAACCCCGGTCTGTGCAGATCGTCGGCAACGACCCCGCCGCCATGGCTGAAGCCGCGGTATTCAACACGGCCTGCGGCGCACAGATCATCGACATCAACATGGGCTGTCCGGCCAAGAAAGTGTGTCGTCGCGCCGCCGGCTCCGCACTCCTCGCCGATGAGCGCCTGGTGGCAGCGATCCTGAAGGCGGTGGTGGAAGCGGTCGACGTGCCCGTCACGCTCAAGATTCGCACCGGTATCGACCCCTCCTGCCGAAACGGAGTCAGCATTGCGCGCATTGCCGAAGACGCGGGCATCCAACTGCTTTCAGTTCACGGCAGGACCCGCGCCTGCGCGTTTCGCGGCGAAGCGGAACATGACACGACCGCGGCCATCGTCGAAGCCGTATCCATGCCGGTCCTCGCGAATGGCGACATCGGCTCCCTGGACGACGCCCGGCGAGTTCTGCGACACACCAATGCAGCGGGCGTGATGGTGGGTCGCGCGGCGCAGGGCGCTCCGTGGCTGCCCGGACAGATCGCTCTCAGTCTGGCGGGGATGCCCGCGCCGGCACCCACGCTGCAAACGCAATACGCGGTGATGCGCGAACACCTGCTGGATCTCCACGCGTTTTACGGCAACGTGATGGGCCCGCGAATCGCGCGCAAGCACATCGGCTGGTATCTCGACGGTATCGGAGATCTGGACGAGGCACGGCGCGCCTTCAATCGCCTCGCACTCCCCGAGGAACAAACCCTGTTTCTCGACGACCTGTTCAACACACTGGATCAAAGGAACCTCGCCGCATGAGTAAGGCCGAAGCACTGGCTGAAAGCGCTGCTGGTATCAGCTCCGTATTCGAGCTGACGCAACCCACGGAAGCCGCTACGGTCACCTCCCTGAGAGAGTCCGTAGACCTGTTCGTACGCCGCTACCTCGATGAAATGGACGGCGAGATGAGCACGGACTTCTACGATCTCGTGCTCAGCGAGGTCGAGGCGCCGCTGCTCCAGGCCGTTATGGAGTACACGCGGTTCAATCAGACCCGGACGGCGCAGATGCTCGGCCTGAACCGGGGCACACTGCGCAAGAAACTGCGGCAATACGGCATCGAGCGCGATCGAGGACCGCTGTGAACACCGGCGCAAGCTACCGCGTACAGCGCGCGCTGCTCAGTGTCTCTGACAAGACCGGCATTGCGGAATTCGCCACAGCCTTGGCTGATCGCGGCATCGAACTCCTGTCCACGGGTGGCACCTACCGCCTCCTGCAGGAAGCGGGCCTCTCCGTGAAGGAGGTCTCGGCGCACACCGGATTTCCAGAGATCATGGCGGGCCGTGTGAAGACGCTGCACCCGAAGATCCATGGCGGCATTCTCGCCCGACGCGGCGAAGATGATGCGGTCATGCGGGAACACGGCATCGACGCCATCGACATGGTAGTGGTTAACCTCTATCCCTTCGAAGCCACCGTTGCCGACCCGGATTGCGATCTGCCCACGGCCATAGAAAACATCGACATCGGCGGCCCGGGCATGCTCCGCGCCGCGGCAAAGAACCACGCCTGGGTCAGCGTGGTAACCGCGGCGAGCGATTACGAGCGCGTGATCGCCGCGCTTGACGGGAACGATGGTGCGGTTCCCGATGCGCTGCGCCGCGACCTCGCGGTGCGCGCCTTTGAGCACACCGCGGCCTACGACGGCGCTATTGCGAACTACCTCGGCGCCCGGCTCGAAGATGATGCCGAGGACTTTGGTCGCAGCCTTAGCACGCAGTATCACAAGGTTCAGGACCTGCGCTACGGCGAGAACCCCCATCAGGCCGCCGCGTTCTATCGCGAACGCGATCCAGCCCCCGGCAGCCTGGCCGCGGCGACACAGCTACAGGGCAAAGCGCTCTCGTACAACAACATCGCCGACACGGATGCAGCACTGGACTGCGTGCGCCAGTTTGCCAGTCCCGCCTGCGTTATCGTGAAACACGCCAATCCCTGTGGCGTCGCCACGGCTGAGAACGGGCTCGCCGCGTACGAACGCGCCTATGCCACGGACCCCGAATCGGCTTTCGGCGGCATCATTGCGTTCAACGAAACTCTCGACGCGGCCACCGCGGCGGCCATCATCGAACGCCAGTTTGTCGAGGTGATCATCGCGCCGAAGATCAGTGACGAGGCTGCGGCCGTGCTTGCGGCGAAAGGCAATGTTCGCGTCCTGGCCTGCGGAAGCGGTGCGGCCGCCGCGGGCGGCCGTGACATTAAACGCGTGGGCGGCGGTCTTCTGGTTCAGGACCTCGATACGGCGGTCGTGGCCGCCGAGGACCTGCGCGTGGTGAGCGATCAGCAGCCCGACGAGGGACAGCTCGCGGATCTGCTGTTCGCCTGGAAGGTTGCCAAATTCGTTAAGTCCAACGCCATTGTTTACGCTCGCCAGGGACAGACCATAGGCGTGGGTGCGGGACAGATGAGCCGGGTAAACTCCGCGCGCATCGCCGTGATCAAGGCAGAGCACGCTGGACTTCCCGTCGCCGGCTCGGTGATGGCCTCGGACGCGTTCTTTCCCTTCCGCGACGGCATCGACAATGCGGCAAAGGCCGGCGTCAGCGCTGTGATTCAGCCCGGCGGATCGATGCGCGATGAGGAAGTGATCAGCGCGGCCAACGAACACGGTATGGCCATGGTATTCACCGGAATCCGCCACTTCCGTCACTAGCCTCAGGATCGAAGCAGCCCCCCTCAACAACGCTGCAGCGAACTCAATATGTCTGATTCGATAAAACTCCTGGTCCTCGGCAGCGGCGGTCGCGAGCACGCCCTGGCCTGGAAGCTCAAGCAGTCTCCCCGCGTCGCCCATGTATTCGTCGCCCCGGGTAATGCCGGCACGGCGTCGGAGCCCGGTGTGAGCAACGTGGCGATCGATCCCATGGACTTTCCGGCGCTTACCGACTTTGTGCGCGATGAGGGCATCGGTCTAACCGTAGTAGGTCCGGAAGCTCCGCTCGTGGCTGGCGTCGTTGACCACTTCCAGACGCAGGGCCTGCGCTGCTTCGGCCCGTCGGCCGCCGCGGCACAGCTCGAGGGCTCAAAGGCGTTCAGCAAGGACTTCCTGAGTCGCCACGGAATCCCGACGGCAGCCTATGCGACGTTTTCCGAACTCGACGCGGCCCTCGCCTACCTGCGAGAGCGCGGCGCACCGATTGTGGTCAAGGCCGACGGGCTGGCCGCGGGGAAAGGAGTGATCGTGGCCATGAACCTCGCCGAGGCCGAAGCGGCCGTAACCGACATGCTTTCGGGCAATGCCTTCGGCGAAGCCGGCTGTCGCGTGGTTATCGAAGAGTTTCTCGAGGGAGAGGAAGCCAGCTTCATCGTTATGTGTGACGGCGAGAATGTGCTGCCCATGGCGACAAGCCAGGACCATAAACGCGCCCTCGACGGCGACCTGGGACCCAACACCGGCGGCATGGGCGCCTATTCACCGGCACCCGTCGTCGACGACGAGGTATATGCGCGCATTATGGAACGGGTGATCTACCCCACCGTTCGCGGCATGGCGGCGGACGGTATGCCCTACGTTGGCTTTCTCTACGCCGGGCTGATGATCAGCGAGGAAGGTGAGCCGCGGGTCATTGAGTTCAATTGCCGCTTCGGCGATCCGGAGACGCAGCCGATCATGCTGCGCCTACGCAGTGAACTTGTACAGCACTGCGAAGCTGCTCTGCACGGAAGACTCGATCAAGAAGAGGCCGCATGGAATCCGCAGCCGGCCCTCGGGGTTGTGCTCGCCGCCGAAGGCTACCCGGGAAGCTATCCCCGGGGTCGTGAAATTCACGGCCTTGGCGAAGACGCTGACGACTGCCGAGTGTTTCACGCGGGCACGGGTTTCGACGGTGACAAGATCGTCACCACCGGTGGCCGCGTGCTCTGCGTCGCGGCCCTGGGCGATGACCTTGCGACCGCCCGCGCGCGGGCCTACGGCGCCGTGGAAGGCATCAGCTGGGACGGAGTGCAGTACCGCGAGGACATTGGCTGGCGAGCCCTGCAACGCTATAGTCGCGACCCATGACCCGCCGCCTTACATTCCTGGACCGGTTGATCTGCGAAGCCGACACGGTGATGCGCACACTCACCAGCCGTGGCAATACCGCCGGGCGCCCCTCGCCGGCGCAGGGCCACCGCGAAGGCGATCTCGACGAGACGCGCCGCCGGCACGTTGCCGGCCTCATGCGCGTGAATCACACCGGGGAAGTCTGCGCCCAGGCGCTCTACCAGGGTCAGGCCCTTACGGCCAAACTGCCGACGGTGCGCGAAGAGATGCAGGAAGCGGCGGCGGAAGAAGTCGACCACCTGGTGTGGTGCGAGGAACGCCTGCGCGAGCTGAACAATCGACCGAGCATGTTGAACCCGGCGTGGTACGGCCTGTCCTTCGCCCTGGGCGCTCTCGCCGGAGCAATCGGTGATGCCATCAGCCTCGGCTTTGTGGCCGCTACGGAGGAGCGGGTCTGCGCGCATCTCCGCGACCACCTGCGCCAGCTTCCCGAGGACGATCGCCGCTCACGCCTGATTTTGCAGCAGATGCTGGAGGATGAAGAGCGCCACGGCGAAAATGCGCTTGCCGCGGGGGGCTCGCAGTTCCCGCCGCCGGTCAAGCACGCGATGACGGCCCTTTCCCGGGTCATGACCCAGAGCAGCTACTACATCTAAAGCGCCGCCTGAATCCAAAGCGTCGTCAAGCTCGTCTACACGGGGGAGTCGGCTTCCTCTATCGCAAAGGAGTGGGTGAGTTCGACGCCCGCTTCCGCCAGCATGATGGACGCCGAGCAATATTTGTCGGCCGACAGCTCCACGGCTCGCCGCACGTGGTTTTCCTTCAGCGCCGTACCGGTCACGATGAAGTGCATGGTGATCTTCGTGAACACCGCGGGCACCGCATCGGCGCGCTCGGCCTGAATCTCCACGCGACAGTCGCGCACCTGCTGCCGCGCCTTGCGCAGTACGCTGAGAACGTCGTACATCGCGCAGCCGCCGGTGCCAAGAAGCAGCATCTCCATCGGTCTCGGTCCCAGGTTTCGTCCGCCAAGATCCTCTGGTCCATCCATCACTACAGAGTGACCGGACCCGGCTTCACCGACGAACATCGCCCCGTCCATCCACTTGACCGTTGCCTGCATGTCCCGCTCCTCGGGCTTACTCGCGGCGGCGGAGGTTAGCACAGGCCGAACTTTTGCCAGCATTTCAGCGGTTGCCACGACCGTGACGGCGAGTAGAATCAGTAAAACTCGCAGCCTTAGGGATACTCATGCTCAGACCCCAGTTGCTCCAGGCCATACCTAACGTCGAAGAATTCCTGCGGTATTGCGAGGTCCGCGATTATCCAAAACGATCGACCATCCTTCGCGAGGGTGAGGCAAGCGATAAGCTGTTCCTGATCCTGGACGGATCCGTATCCGTGACCGTCGAGGACGAACAAGAGGAAGGCCACAAGATGGTGGTCAGCTACCTCAACCTCGGCGACTTCTTTGGCGAGATGAGTCTGTTTGCCAGCGGCGAAGAACTTCGCAGCGCCGAGGTCGTAACGCGCGAGGCGAGCAGCATCGCGGAAATTTCCTACGACCGTTTTCGCAAGATCATGAACCAGTTCCCGGATATTCTCTTCGGTATTGCCACCCAGATGGCGACGCGACTGCGCAAAACCACTTACAAGCTAAAGAGCCTCGCCTTCGTGGATGTGTCCGGGCGCATCGCACATACGCTGATGGACCTTGCGCAGCAGCCCGATGCCATGACCCATCCCGAGGGAATGCAGATCAAGGTCACGCGACAGGAGCTCGGTAAAATCGCGGGATGCTCGCGAGAGATGGCCGGTCGCGTGCTCAAAACCTTGGAGGAGGAAGGCCTCGTCTCCGTCGCGGGCAAAACTATCGTGGTCCTCGACGCCCGCTGACTGTTCGCCCTTATTGCTCCGCCCTATTCGCCCTAGTCGTAGACCGCTCGCTCGAGGCATACCGGGGACACGCTGAAGCAAGGAGCAGGTCGTTGCTAGGTATCTCGCTCAGGCGTCTTTAAACAGCGCCTCGAGGGCAGAGCCAGGATCACGCTCCCGCATAAACGCCTCCCCCACGAGGAAGGCCGATACTCGCGCCTCGCGCATCCTGCGCACATCTTCGCGACTGTGAATCGCGCTTTCGGTGACAACCAGACGTCCGTCGGGCACAAAATCCAACAGCGCGAGCGTTGTCTCGAGCGACGTACTGAAATCACGCAGATTGCGATTGTTGATACCGATAAGCGGTGTGGGGAGCGCAAGCGCCCGGTCCAGTTCCTGCCGATCATGGACTTCGACCAGTACGTCGAGGCCGTAGTGTGTCGCCGCATCACTGAGTTCAGCAAGCAACGCGTCATCCAGCGCCGCAACGATCAGCAGGATCGCATCGGCGCCCAGCGAACGAGCCTCGGCTACCTGATAGCTGTCTACGGTGAAATCCTTGCGCAGCACCGGGAGCGTGCAGGCTGAGCGCGCCTTTCGGAGATACGCATCGCTGCCCTGAAAAAAGTCTTCATCGGTCAATACGCTGAGGCAACTCGCGCCGCCGGTTTCATACTGCCGCGCAATCTCGGCCGGGCGAAAGTCAGAGCGGATGACGCCCTTGCTGGGTGATGCTTTCTTTACCTCGGCGATCACGGCGGCTTTCCCGGCTGCCACGGTGTCCTTCAGTGCGGCGGCAAAGCCCCTGGCCGGCACCTGCTCCGCAATACGCGCCTCGAGATCAGCCAGAGTGTGGCGCCTGCGCCGTTCGGAGACCTCTTCCGCCTTCCGTGCGAGGATTTTTTCCAGTATGTCGGGCAAGCGGTTCACGGCGAGCTGCCTCGCATGAGTCGCGTGAAGTCCACGAAGGCGCGCAGCTTTTCCATCGCCAGTCCCGTGGAAACGAGGTCCTCGGCCAGCGACATACCGTCGGCAAGGCTCGTGGTGAGTCCGGCGACGTAAATGGTCGCCCCAGCGTTCAGGGTGATGATGGTTCGGGCCTTGGCGACGTCGTTGTCGGGAGCGTCCCCACCGCCGAGGGCAGCCCGGATCAACCTTGCTGAAGCCTCGGCCGAGGTCACCTGCAAGCCGCTGAGGTCGGCGGCGGCGAGACCGAAGGCGTGGGGATCGAGCGTGTAGCAACTGACCTCGCCATCACGCAGCTCAGCCACCTCGGTCGGCGCCGCCGGAGAAATCTCATCCAGGCCGTCCTGCGAGTGGACGACCATGGCGTGCACACTGCCAAGCGAGTTCAGGGCCTGGGCCAGGGGTTCACACAGCGACTTATCAAACACGCCGAGCAGCTGGCGCCTTACGCCGGCGGGATTTGTCAGCGGCCCGAGGAGATTGAAAAGCGTGCGCATGGCGAGTTCGCGGCGCGGCCCGATGGCGTAGCGCATGGCCGCATGGTGTGCCGGGGCGAACATGAAGCCGAGTCCGAGCTCGTCGATGCTGCGCCCTACCTGGTCCGGGTCCAGGTCCAGGGGAACACCCAGTGCCTCGAGCACATCGGAACTCCCGCTGGTGCTGGAGACCGAACGATTGCCATGCTTCGCTACCTTTGCACCCGCGGCGGCCACAACGAAACAGGCCCCCGTGGAAACGTTGAACAGATTGGCGCCGTCACCCCCGGTGCCGACGAGGTCGACAAGGTGCTCACCCGCCACGTTCACTGGTGTGGCGAGTTCGCGCATGACCGCGGCGGCGCCGGCAATTTCGTCGATCTGCTCACCCTTCATGCGCAGCGCCACGAGCAGGCCGCCGATCTGGGCATCGGTGGCCTCACCGCTCATGATCAGGCGCATGACAGCGCTCATTTCATCCCGGCTGAGGTGCTCGCCTTCCACCACTCGGGCAAGGGCCTGCTGTAGATCCATCAACTGTATTCCTCCACGCCGATGCCGCGATTCAACATCGGCCGCGCGATACCGAGAAAGTTCGCGAGCAGATCGTGTCCGTGTTCGCTGAGCACCGACTCCGGATGAAACTGCACACCCTCAATCCCCGTGGCGACATGGCGCAGCCCCATGATCTCGTCGACGTCGCCCTGCTCGTCCACGGTCCAGGCGGTGACGCAAAGCCCGTCGGGCAGCGTGTCGCGATCCACCACCAGGGAATGGTAGCGCGTCGCGGTGAACGGAGACGGCAGACCGGAAAACACGCCCGTGCCATCGTGATGAATCGCGGATGTCTTACCGTGCATCACACGCCGTGCCCGCACCACGTTCCCGCCGAACACCTGGCCGATGCTCTGATGGCCGAGGCATATTCCAAGGAGCGGGAGGCGTCCCGCAAAGTGCTCGATCGTCGCCATGGATACGCCGGCCTCGGTGGGCGTACAGGGCCCCGGTGAGATAACAATGCGCGTTGGTGCGAGTGTTTCGATCCCGGCCACATCGATCTCGTCGTTGCGCACGACCTTAACGTCTTCGCCAAGCTCTGCCAGATACTGCACCACGTTGTAGGTGAAGGAGTCGTAGTTGTCGATCATCAGGAGCATGACACGCCCTCCCCTTCGACTCTGCATTCATCCATACCTGCATTCACCATCGCCGCAGCACGCAGGATGGCGCGGGCTTTGTTCAGGGTCTCCTTCCATTCGAGGCTGGGAACGGAATCGGCGACCACGCCGGCTCCCACCTGAATATGAAGCTCGCCGTCCTTGAGAACTGCTGTGCGTATGGCGATGGCCGTATCCATGTCTCCGGCCCAGGACAGGTAGCCCACCGCGCCGCCGTAGACGCCGCGCTTGACGGGTTCGAGTTCGTCGATGATTTCCATGGCGCGGATCTTCGGAGCACCGGACAGCGTGCCTGCGGGCAACGCCGCGCGGAGTGCATCCATCGCGGAACAGTCTGGACGCAGATCCCCCTCGACGTTGGAAACGATATGCATGACGTGCGAATAGCGCTCCACGTTCATATTTTCCGTGAGCTCCACGCTCCCCGTAACCGCGATACGACCGACATCATTGCGCCCGAGGTCGATGAGCATAAGGTGCTCGGCGATCTCTTTGGGATCGCCCAACAGATCCGCCTCCATGGCCTGGTCGTCCGCCTCGCTGCGACCGCGGCGCCGGGTACCGGCAATGGGCCGGACGGTCACGCGGCCCTGCTGCGCGCGCACCAGGATCTCCGGCGACGAACCGACCACCTGGAAGTCATCGAGATCGAGAAAGTACAGGTAGGGCGACGGATTCAGGTTGCGCAGGGCCCGGTAGAGATTTAGCGGCGGGGCGCTGAAGGGCACGCTCATGCGCTGCGACGGCACGACCTGCATCACGTCACCGGCCAGGACATAGTCCTTGACGCGTTCGACGGCTCGCTCGTAATCAGCCTTGCTGAGACTGGTGCTGGCCTGCGCCTCGAGGGCAGTCCCATCCGCACCTTCCAGCGATACCCGTGGCAGCGGTGGCAGAGGCGCCTCCAGGGCGTCTATCAGCACGTCGAGACGCGCCTCGGCCTTTGCAAGTGCATCGGCTTCGCGAGGGTCCACATTGACGACAACCCGCAGCGTTCCGGCAAGGTTGTCAAACACGAGCACCTCGTCGGAGAGCATGAGGAGAACGTCCGGAGTTCCGAGCCTGTCCTCGGGCATGCTTGCCGCCAACCGCGGTTCCACGTAGCGCACGGCGTCGTAGGCGAAATAGCCCACGAGACCCCCGTAGAAAACAGGCAGCTCTTCCTCAGGTGGACTGCGGAAGCCGTCCTGATAGGTCTGCACCCAGGCCAGGGGGTCGGCGGCCTCCTCGACGCTCTGCAGTTCCCCGTCGCGGTGGGTTTCTACGCGCTTGCCATACACTTTGACGATCTCGCGGCAGGGAAGGCCAATGATCGAGAAACGCCCCCACTTCTCGCCGCCTTCAACGGATTCAAACAGATAGGAGTAGGGGCCTTCGGCGAGTTTTCGGTACGTGGATAAAGGCGTATCGAAGTCGGCGAGGACTTCGCGATGAACGGCCACGCGGGTAAAGCCCTGCGCGGCGGCGTGTTTCATATTCATGGGGCGGATTCCTGGAGAATGCTGGCAAACGGGCCATGCGGGGCCGGGAGCGCTGCGCTGATCCTTTGCCTGATCTCTGCACGCAACGCCGGATCGGGGCTCGCTCCCTGGTTCCGTTCGCTATGTCTTCAGGATATGAGGATGTGTCCTGGGGCTAAGGGCGAAGTTTCGCATGGGGCTGCCTGTGCGGTTTGCACCGTCACCATCGCCAGCGCGATGCCAGGCAGCTCCGTGACGCGATACCGCCGGGGGTCCGGCCAGCCGCAGTGTGATTGTCGACACCAGAATTCATGAGCCCATTGTAGTGCTGCCGTGAACCTTGGCAAGTTCTGCGCGCATGCTCTCGATCACAGCCTTATAGTCGGGTTTGCCGAAGATTGCCGAGCCGGCAACAAAGGTGTCGGCGCCAGCCGCAGCAATCTCCGCTATGTTGGCCGGCCCCACTCCGCCGTCGACTTCCAGGCGTATGTCCAGCCCCGAGGCGCCGATAAGGGCGCGGGCCTCTTGCAGCTTGCGCAGGGTAGACGGAATGAACGACTGGCCACCGAAGCCCGGGTTTACCGACATGAGCAGCACCATGTCGACCTTGTCCATTACGTAGTTGAGCGCCTCCAGACCGACATGGGGATTGAATACAAGACCTGAGCGACAGCCCGCGTCGCGGATCATCTGCAGCGAGCGATCTACATGCGTGGATGCGTCGGGGTGGAACGTGATGAAGCTGGCGCCTGCCTCGGCGAAGTCACCGATGAGGCGATCTACGGGATTCACCATCAGATGTACGTCGATCGGCGCCGTGACTCCGTGGTCTCGCAGCGCCTTGCACACCATCGGACCGATGGTGAGATTGGGGACGTAGTGGTTGTCCATCACGTCGAAGTGCACGATGTCGGCGCCGGCCTCGAGAACCGCGTCCACCTCGGCTCCCAGGCGCGCGAAATCGGCGGAGAGGATCGACGGCGCAATCAGATAATCAGACATTCTGTTGTTTTCCCTGTGCTGAGCCGGCGGAGCGGGTGCCGCAGGTCTCGGCGCGCATCATCCCTGGAAATCCGCGCTAAGTCGTTTATCCAGTTGCCGGAGCCGTTCTGGTGTACCGACGTCTGTCCATACTCCGGAAAAGTGCTCGCCCGTAAGGCGTGATTCCCGGATCGCCCGCTCGAAAAGAGGCAACATGGGTTGGCGGCCTGGTGCGCAATCCGCGAAAAAACCGGGATCATACAGGCCGAGGCCCGCATAGGTCAGGCTCGCCTCGCAACGCTCGTGTATTCGACCTTCCTGCAGGCTAAAGTCTCCGCCAGGGTGGTGTTCAGGATTGTCGACAAGGACGAGGTGTGCCGTGGCGGGCCGGAGTTGCCGGTCCAGGAGAACGCGGCAGTCGTAGTTCAGCCAGATATCGGCGTTCACGACGATGAACGGCTGCGGCCCTAGCATGGGTAGCGCCTGAACAATGCCTCCGGCGGTCTCGAGCGGTTCTGCTTCACTGCTGTAACTCAAGCGGATTCCGAGATGCTCGTCTCCGCAATGGTCGATAATCTGACTCCCGAGCCAGGACACGTTGATCACTGCCTCGCGCACGCCGGCCTCGGCGAGGCGGAGCAGATTCCAGTCGAGGAGTGTTCGGCCGCCAGCCGTCAGCAGCGGCTTGGGTCGCTCCAGGGTGAGGGGGCGCATGCGTTCGCCCCGACCGGCAGCGAGGATCATGGCTTTCACGAGAGGGCTGCGCCCGCATACCAGGGCTGTTTCTCAATGCGAGGGAGGACCCGGGCCTCAAACCATGCGGCAAAGGCACCAATCGCGGACTCCTCGGGATACTGCGCGAGCGTCTCGCGGACGTAGGCGGCCACTCGGGGCAGGTCCTCGAGATAGGTCGACTTCCCGTCCCGCAGTTTGAGGCGGGCGAAGATGCCCAGCACCTTAATATGACGCTGCAGTCCCATCCAGTCGAAGTCCACGAGGAACTCAGCCTCCTCCGGAACCTTGATACCGGTGCTCTCGAGGCGGTGACGATGGTCGCTAGCCCAGCGTCGGACCGTCGCGGCGGGCCAGCTCAGGTAGCAATCGCGCAGCAGCGATACAGGGTCGTAGGCGAGCGGGCCGACGACGGCGTCCTGAAAATCGATGACAGCGAGGTCGCCGCTTGGGAGCAGCATGAGATTCCGCGCGTGAAAATCGCGGTGCACAGCCACCTGAGGTTGCGCGAGAGCGCGCTCGATCAGGCGCGTCCTGAGCTGCGTGTAGATGGATAGCTCGTCCGCCGTAAGCGCCATGTCCAGCAAGCCCTCACAGAACCAGCGCGGGAACAGGTCCATCTCTTCGGCGAGCTTTGCGGCATCGTAGGCTGAAAGAGCCAGCGAATCGGTCGCTATACCGGCAATACGCGCCTGTATCTCGAGTGCTTGGGCGTAGTAGGCATCAACGTTCTGCGTTGACAGCTCGGGCAATAGAAGCTGATCCCCGAGATCCTCAAGCGCCAGGAATCCGTCCTCGAAGTTGGCTGCAACGATCTCTGGCACGCGAACGCCAGCGTCAGCGAGCGCCCCGGCCACGGCCACAAACTCGTGATTTTTTTCCCGCTCCGGCGGTGCATCACAAAGGACAAGAGTGTCTCCGCCAGGCATAGCAACCCGGTAGTAGCGGCGGAAGGAAGCATCACCGGCGACGGGCTGCAGATCGACGGTGAAGCCTGGGACGCCGGAGTGCGCCAGAAACCATTTGCGGAGGGCGTCGCGGCGTGCTTCGGCTGTCATCGGGGCCCCGGCCCCATGGCATACGCTCGCGTGATCGGGGGCTTCGGCAGCGATAAAGCCGATGATTTATTATGCGTGACCATCACATTCTGTTTCCGCATCCATGCCATCCAAGGTCAAGGCCAGGTTCGAACCCCGGCTCTCAGTCTGCTCGCAAACCCGTGCCGCGCGCGCGGCACAAGGCGCACAGTCGGTAAACCCGCGAGCACACCGCGGAGCATGGTACGCGATGGTCCTGGTGCTCTCCACGCTGGTCACGGCGAAGATCGACGCCGAGGAAAGGTCCGAGGAGAATTCCGGGGAAGGCTTGCGTGAAGAAGTCATCGAAGCGTCACCCGAAGACGCCCTGGATTGGGTACCAATACGAGAGCTACCCGAGGCGCGGCGAGATCTTCGCTGCCGCCTGTGCGGCGGCGCCTACGTTGATCCCCTGGCGAACAGCCCCCAGGCCGACCCTGAGCAATCCCCCATTTCAGCCACGGCACGACGCACGGAACTGGAGGGGGACACCGTCCTGCTTTCCGGCGGCGTACAGATAACCCAGGGAAACCGCGAATTCACCAGCGACGAGGCAAGTATCAACCGTCAATCGCGGGCCGGAAGCTTCGAGGGAAATATCGAGGTGCGGGAGCCGGGCGTACTGCTGCGCGGTGAACGCGCGGAGTTCTTTTCACCCACCGGAGAAGCCCAGCTGGAGAACAGCAGCTTCGTACTTCACCAACAGCACCTTCGCGGCACGGCCGGCCTTTTATCCAGGGATGCGGAGGAACTCATTCGCATCGAAGACGGGGAACTGACTTTCTGCGCTCCGGGTGAGGACGACTGGAGTCTGCGCACAGGGCAGCTCACCCTGGATCTTGAGCGAGGCGTGGCCACGGCCCGCGATGCCACGCTGCGAGCGGGTGAGTTTCCCGTTTTCTATAGCCCCTGGATGAGCTTTCCGGTCGATGATCGCCGCCGCACGGGACTGCTGTTTCCCACCTTCGGGAGCGACAGTCGTGGTGGGGTCGACATCGGCACGCCGATCTACCTCAATCTCGCTCCGAACTACGACCTCGTGTACACACCACGCTTCATCGGCCAGCGCGGGATCAACCATGAGGCCCAGGGGCGCTACCTGGATCCCTATGACGGAAACTGGGTGTTTGGCGGCAGCTTCATAGCGGACGACGAACAGTTTAGAAAGGATTTCCCGGATGAGACGGACACCAAGCGCTGGCTGGCGAACGTGCAACACACCGGGCTGTATGCCGATCGCTGGCGCTCGCAGATCAACTACACCCGCGTTTCGGATATCGATCTGATCCGCGACCTCGAAACATCGCGTCTGGACAGCCGACGCAACGTCAACCTGCTTCAGCTCGGAAACATCGACTACCTTGGCGACCGCTGGCTGGTCAACCTGCAGGCACAACAGTTCCAGCCCCTCGCCGAGGACATCCGCAATGACTATAAGAAGCTGCCGCAGCTGACAGCGCAGTACCGTCAGAACGGTGAGCCCTTTGCGCTAAACCCCATCGCACTCGTGCAGTATTCCAACTTCGATACCGATGAACTGGATCGACCCATCGGGCAGCGCCTCTACGCAGAAGGTGGAGTGAGCTTTCCCATGTCCTGGTCCTATGGATTTCTACGCTCCACCGCCAAATACCGCATGCTCGAGTATCGCCTGGACCGGCAGTTCGATGGCCTGGACAGCAATCCGAGTGCCGGCTCGGCCCTGGGGAGCATCGACGCGGGTCTCTACTTCGAACGGGAGACGCGCCTCGCGGATCGCGACGTAATCCAGACCGTAGAACCACGACTGTTTTATCTGTACAGCGGTTTTGATGACCAGACCGCCAACCCGGACTTCGACAGCGCGGAGCTGACCTTCAACTACAACCAGCTGTTTCGTGACACCCGCTTCTCAGGTCGGGATCGCCTGGACGACGCCAATCAACTCGCTATCGGTCTGACCACACGCTTCCTTGATACGACCACGGGGGAAGAACGCTTCAACGCCAGCTTCGGACAGATCATCTACTTTACCGATCGTCGCGTGCGGCTGAACGCCTCGGACCCGCAACTGGATCGCTCCAGCTCCGAGCTTGCTGGCGAGCTGAACTTCTACCCCAATGAGCGGGTCTCAGTGCGAAGCAATCTGCAATATGACCCGTCCACAGGGAAAATGAACGCGGGAAATTTCATCGCCAGCTATACGGAGGATGGGGACAAGGTCGTGAACCTAGGCTATACCTTCCGTCGCCCCGTAGCGCTGGTAGGAAACCAGCCGGTTACGGATCAGTTTAACGTTTCCACTTACTATCCGATCAACGATAATTGGCGCTTCTTCATGGCCTGGAGCTATAGCCTCGAGGCCGATCGCAGCGTGGAAGACATGATAGGTATCGAATACGATACGTGTTGTTGGCAGGTGCGCCTGCTCCACCTGCGCTACTTTGACACGGTCAGCGACAGCATCCCCGATTTCGACAGCCCCGACCTCGATCGCGAATTCGCAACGCAGGTCCAGTTCAAACTCAAAGGACTTGGCGGCTTCGGGAGCGGCGTGGAACGCCTGCTGACCGACTTGATTCAGGGGTTTGATCGACTTGCCTACGTATCACGATGACAGTACTCAGATGCCGCGCCGGCCTTCCCTGCGCGCTGCTTTAACTCCCCTGTGCGGTGTGCTTCTTACGCTGTGCCTCGCGCCTGCGTCCATAACACTCGCGGCTACGCAGATGCTGGACCAGGTCGTCGCCATCGTTGATGACGATGTGGTTATGGCCAGTGAACTCCGCGAACGCGTGAGGTCGGTTCTGGAAACGATTGAATCGCGAGGCGCTGAAGCGCCGGAAGAAGACGAACTCATTCGGGAGGTTCTGGATCGGCTCATCCTCGAGAGCATCCAGACCCAGATGGGACAGCGCGTGGGCGTACGCATCTCGGATCAGCAGCTTGATGCCGCGATGGCGCGTATCGCAGCGCAAAACCGTATGACGCCGGAGCAGTTTTCCATCGTGCTTGAGCAGGAGGGGCGTTCCTACGGCGAGGTTCGCGAGACCATAAGACGCGAGATGGTGATCCAGCGGGTCCAGCAGGGCAACGTCAATCAGCTGATCGAGATCACCAATCAGGAAGTCGATAACTATCTCGCTACGGAAGAGGGGCAGAAGCTCGTTCAACCCGAGTACCGCATTGTCCACGCGCTGTTGCCGGTCTCCTCGGGTTCAGGGGAAGCGGAGGTCGACGCGGCGCGCGCCTACTGCGCTGGACTCATAGAGCGCATGCGCGGCGGCGAGGCCTTCGATGCGGTAGTCACCGCAAGTGCGGAGGAGTACACCTTCAGCGGCGGCGACCTTGGCTGGCGCAAATTAAGCGATCTGCCCAGCATCTTCCAGGACGTCGCACAAACTCTGAAATCGGGCGAGGTCGCGGATCTTTTCCAAAGCCCCAGCGGTTTTCACATCGTAAAGATGGAAGATCGACGCGGGGCGGAGCTGACCATCCCGCAAACCAAGGTGCGGCACATCCTCGTCAAACCCTCGGAGATCCTTACCGACGATCAGGCGAAGGAGCGCGTCGCGGAGCTTAAGGAGCGCGCCGAGGGAGGTGAAGACTTCGCGGCGCTGGCGAGAGAGTTTTCCGAAGATATCGGCTCAGCCGCGGAAGGTGGCGATCTGGGCTGGACCAATCCGGGGCAGATGGTCCCCGAGTTCGAGAACATGATGGCCAGCACGCCGACGGGCGAACTCTCAGATCCGGTACGCAGTCAGTTCGGCTGGCACGTGCTCGAGGTACTGGATCGGCGTGATAAAGACATGACGGAAGAAATGCGCCGCGTCCAGATCCAGGAATTCCTGCACCAACGCAAATACGAAGAGGAGTTGGATGCCTGGCTTCGTAAGATTCGCGATGAGGCTTTCGTCGACATCAAATAGATGCCGCGTGCCTTGAAGCGACCGCGCATTGCAATCTCCGCCGGAGAACCGGCCGGTATCGGTCCCGATATCGTCCTCGCAGCCGCCGGTAAGGACTGGAACGCCGACCTCGTGGTCATCGCGGACCGGGATATGCTGGAACGGCGCGCGGCGGAACTCGGTCTGAGGGTTTCGCTCCCGGGCTACGAACCGCAGCACCCACAAGACTCAGAACCCGTCGAGCGCGAGCCTGGCGCCTCTCTCCAGGTCCTTCACTGTCCGCTTAGCGTCTCCGTAAACCCCGGTGTTGGTGATGCCCGCAACGCCAGCGGCGTGCTGGCCGCCCTGCAACGTGCGACCGAGGGCTGCGAGAGTGGAGAGTTCAGCGCCATGGTCACAGCGCCGGTCAACAAGGCCGTCATCGCCGACTCCGGAGTTCCGTTCTCGGGCCACACCGAGTTCCTTGCAGAACTGACCGGTACATCGAAGGTAGTGATGTTACTGGCGGCCCGCGACCTGCGCGTAGCCCTGGCAACCACGCATATCCCTCTGGCTGAGGTGCCCAGGGCCGTGGCATCAGCCCCCTTGGGAGAAATTATCCAGATTCTCCATAGCGATCTTCAGACTCGTTTTGGCTTCGCGGAACCACGCATAGCCGTACTGGGACTGAACCCCCACGCCGGCGAAAACGGCTACCTCGGCCGCGAGGATATCGACATCATCGGTCCCGCCATCCACGAGGCAAACGCCCGGGGCATGAACGTAACCGGCCCCTGGCCCGCGGACACCGCATTTAATTCACGCCTCCGACAGGAGACAGATGCCTATCTGGCGATGTACCACGATCAAGGTTTACCGGTTCTGAAGTTCGCGAGCTTTGGCGCCGCCGTGAACATTACGCTCGGTCTTCCTATCCTGCGAACGAGTGTCGATCATGGTACGGCCTTTGACTTGGCCGCGTCCGGGGGAGCAGATTCGGGTAGTTTTTTTGCCGCTCTGGAAATGGCGATCGAACTATCGCGAAAAAGATAACTGTTCGACCAAAGCGTGAAACTGGTGCGAACAGAGCGCACGGCGATCGACCTAATTGTGAATGGAAACAAAAACGCGGCTCACCATGTGATGGGCCGCGCTTTGCTTTGGTTTGCTGTTCTCTGCTTTAGTTGATGATGCCGATGGGCGCTTCGCTTCTTAGTTTACTTGGTTTACTTGCCCGAACTTCGCGTCTTTATTGCGCCGGACTCAGCGTCTATCTTGGCATCTATCTCAGCCTCAGCGAATTTACCGGAACGTATCTCGGCATCGTTTGCGCGCTTTGAAAAGTGCGTTTGCTCTCGGTAATAAGAGCCTGGTCTTCAATCTCTGCTCGCAGCTGAAGACAGGCTCAGCTTCGAATCGAATCAGACGCTTCGATCGAGAGTTCAGATAGCGCAGCTTTCCTTGCTGTTACCAGCTTCCATGTATTCCTTGAATACTCTCGGCGGCCGACCACGGCCGGACCACTTGTATTCAACTCCCTCAACGACCAACCGGTACTTGGGCGCGACCTTCGATTTTTTGACCGCTTTCTTCCGGCCTCGTCCCCGGCCGGTGAGCTTGAGATCTGAAGGTTTGAGTCCGCTTTCAGACATCAGCGCCTGGATCTTTGCGATTTTGGCTTTTTTAGAAGCCTCTGCTTTCGTCTTCGCTCGCTCTTTTTCGGTTTTCAACACCGCGTTTAAATTTGAAATCAGTTTTTCAAGCTCGGGAATGCTGAGGTTTTTTGCAGCAGAGCGAGCCTTGAGTCGGGACTTTGCAAGGGGACCAAGTGAAGCGGGCATCTGTTTTCTCCTAATGAAATTATCCGGATAGAATAACACTAATGATACTGCGAGCCCATTTAGACTGCAAAACTGTGAAACCTATCCAATCTATCAATACTCAATTCGACTAAAGCTTGAAACTATATAGTAGACGTCCTCATTGAAACGCGCCAAAACGGACTCGGTCTCCAAATTGATAGAAATTAACGGTTCTACACAGCCCGATGGATGACAGATCGGTCAAGCGCCGGATTACGATGAACGGGTATGGCGCCCATTTCGCCTGACGTAGAATTGTCCCGTCTGGACAGGAGGCGCTAGACGCCTGCAGTCCGGTGCTGACGATCCTTGCTACGCCGGTTACGCGTCCCTAAACTCCCCAGCACTTCTCGAGGTCGCGTCCAATAGGCGCCGCCAGCTAATCTGCTTTCATCCGCTTTCAGCTGCTTTCGTACCCACTTATGTCAGACGATATCACCTTTTCCGCGTCCTATAGTGTGGACTCTCCGCCGCAGGTTCCACCATCTGCTACTCCCCTTGTAGCGTTTGCGACCTGTGAACTGATTCCCGTCGACGCGCAGATGACCCTGGTCATTAATCGCGAAAACGGCAGGCAGCAGTTACTTGTACCGGGATTGCTTCAGGCGCTAACGACCTGCACCCGCTTTGACACAGTCGATGGACACGCGCGTCGCCTTTGCGAAGAGTTCTCCAACCTCGCTGGGCAGTTCGACGGGGTTCGCAAGACGCTCGAAAAACTACGGAAAGATGGATTCTTCCTTGAAGCCTCGACCGTCGCTGCACGACTGAATGAGTCGACGTCAACACGGCGCGCGCCCGCACGGGTTTTCATAATGACCTGTGATCGACCCGCGTCCCTGGACCGGCTCCTTGAATCAATGTTGGCCGTGGGGGGGCTGACCAGCTACGAAGGAATCTGGCTGGTCGACGATTCCCGCAGTGAAGAAAACCAGCTCTTGAACCAGGACGCTGTTGCGCGATTTAACATCAAGAGCGCCGCGAGCATCAGCTACTTTGGCCCGACCGAACAGGCAGAGCTGCTGGATCGACTCATCGAGGCAGAGCCCGACCATGAGATCGGACTTCGCTTCCTGCTCGATCGCAGGGGCTGGGAAGGACAACCGACCTACGGTCGCTCTCGAACCATCTGCCTTCTACTGTCCGTGGGCACGCGCGCAATCATGATGGATGACGACATCCTCTGCCGCGCAATTGCTCCTGCCGTCCCGGAGGAAGGCATTGCCGTTGGACAAGAGCACGGTCGGGAAGCTTCCTTTTTTAGCGATCGCGAGTCCATGATGGGCCTCGCCGCGCAGCTTCCCGAGTCTCCCCTGGATCTCCACGAACGCTATCTGGGGGCCAGCCTCGGAGAAACACTCCGGGGACTGGGCGACGGTCCCTTTTCGCCTGAACAGCTTGCCTCTGGCAATGCGGCCATGACGAACGTCTGGCGTGCAGGCTCGCCAGTACTCATCACCCAGTGCGGAGCCTGGGGAGACCCGGGCACTTCGAATGTGCACTGGGCTCTGGAGCTTGGCGAGTTTTCCACAAGCCGCTTGCTCTCCGCTCCCCAGGGAGTGACCGCCGCTATAGAGAACCGTTGCGTCTGGTTGGGTTCACCACGACCCACAATCATCAAGATGGCGTATATGTCGCAAATGACTGGTGTCGATAACAGCGCCCTTCTACCGCCTTATTTTCCAGCGTTTCGGGGCGAAGATCTCCTGTTCGCCAGCATGGTGGAAGCGATGCATCCGAAGGCGGCGGTGCTGGAGCAAGGCTTTGCCGTCCCGCACCTGCCCGAAGATCGCGCCCGCAAAACGCTCCGCGAGCCCATCGCCACTGTGGGAAGCGTCGCTCTTTTCGCTGCCTATCTAACCAGCCGCATCGACTACACGGATGCCAACGAGGCTAAAGAACGATTGGCGATGCTGGCGAGTGACTTTCGTCGTCTTGCGGCGAAAAGCACCCATGACCTCCTCCTAGATTACCGTCGCGAGGTCGCGAAAGCTCACGCGCTAACTCTCTACAGGCTTACGGAGCAACGTCGTCGAACTCAGGACATGAATTCAGCGAACTGGACTGGCTATCTCAACCGAGGCATCAGCGAAATGCATACCGCGCTTCAACGTGAGTGGTCGCCTACGGACATTGGGGATACGCCAGAAGAGCTGAGTGCCGAGCAAGCCGTTGAGGGCTTCCGGGGCTTTCTGCTGGGCTTTGCGTCCGCTCTGGAGGGCTGGGTGCAGGTCCGCGAGGCCGCTGTCAGACTCGCGCCGTGATCTCCGCGCGCCGCGCAGCCTGGATCGCTCTGCTTGCGCTGTGTATCGCCCACCTTGCGATCACAGCAATCGAGATCTTCCATCGCCCTATATTTCCCTGGGATGCGTGGCTGAACTGGATGTACCGGGCCAAGGCCTGGTATTTGTCGGGCGATGTCGCAGCGATGGACCCGGTCTCACTCTGGGCCTCAGGACAAACGCCTGAAAAAACCTACGCCGTGGCCGGACACCACTATCCGACGCTCCTGCCGTTGATCGCCTACGGCGTTGCGCGAGTGATCGGATCTTGGAGCGAAACGCTGGTCAACCTCCCCTTCCTTTTGTGCTGCGTCGCATTGCCTGGCGGCAGCTATTTGATAGCCCGATGGCACGGCTATTCACGATTCGTTGCCACGGTATGTGCCTACTTTGTTTTTTCCGTTCCTCTGATCGGCGCGCACCTCTCACTCGCCGGCCAGGCCGATATCTGGATGGCATGCACGACAGGACTCGGCTTCGCGTTGCTTTGCAGTGGACTCATTCATCAACGTATCGCGCGGACGGCTGGGGGTTTGATCCTCATTGCCATCGGCACGCAGTTCAAGGTCGAGGGGTTCGTGTGGCTGCTCGCGGGCATCCTGCTGACTGCCCTAAGTCTTAGGCCACGACTAACTTTGACCTCCATCGCATTGCTTGCGCTCGTCAGCGCGATCCTTGGGAGCGCAGGAATCGATTACTTGAACATTCCCCTCCTTGGAACTCTCGGGGTGCAGGACGGCCGCCTTTATGTTCCGTTGATGGGCAGCTACGCCCTGCAACAGTACGAACTCGGCGACGATTACCTGGACAACTTTCTGTTGGGTGGCAGTTGGAATCTGCTGTGGTACCTGGTGCTAGCCGCGATCCTTGTATCGGCGTTTCGCGCACGCGAAGATCGCAGCGCCAGAATAGGCCTGGCCTTTTTCGTGGTTGCGGCCGCTGCCCAGGTGATGATTTTCTTCTTCACGGAGCAAGGCGCCTGGGCCGAAGACTGGACGGCCATCAATCGCCTTCCACTGCACTACGTGCCGGCCCTGGTCTTTGTCAGCCTCGTAATTCTCTGGCCGCCGGAGAGAACGGGCGACTCCGTGGTAATGGCGCGCGTCGGTGGAGCAATGTTCTTCGGGCTGGTCACAATTCTGCTGCTCTCGGGCGGAATAGCGGCCTTTCTTGACTCGGATACGGATGACGCCGCCGTCAAGCGACAAGGCGCCACCATGCGCGCCGTCATGGGAGCGGGGAGAGCCGAGGGGAGCGCCCAGTCAATCACTCGCTTTGACAACAACGTTGCTCTCTTGAGCACCGGCCCGATCAGCTTCGACGCGGATGACGCCACGATCGCCCGTATCGTATCCCGGGGTAGCAATCGCCGCGAACCTACGATCTGGTGGCGCACAGCTCGCGACGGCTCACTGTACTCCGAAGAGATTGCCGGGAACGGCACATTTTACGTGGATCTCAGCAGTTCAGAAGCGTGGCAAGGCCGAATCACAGAATTGGGCCTGGTGTTCTACGACGATGGGGGCACGGTCACGCTAGAGAGTATCTCCCTGCATCCGCGAAGCCCGTCGATGTGGCTGCGCAAGGTCCTTGCGGATTGGCGGTGGGTAGCACCCTGGTCGCAACGTTCCGTGCATTGGCTCGCTATGGGAAATCCCGATGGGTTTATGCCTTTTGCGCTTGCCCTGGTGATTGTCTTTGCTCTGGTATCCGGAGCGATCGCAATACTGTTGCCATCCGAGCAACGCGTCTCAGCTATCGCCGCTGCTACTCTCGTCGTTTGGGTCCTGTATGACTTGGGCTGGCTTCATCAACAGAGTGTTGTTGCCGGACGTACAGTGCAAAGCTATCGTCTTGCGAATTCCCAGGCTCTGGCGTTCGGCGATGATGAGATCGGTCGCAGTGCCGTTCGTCGCGCGCTTTGCGATGTGGTCGATGACTGGTCTCGGCCCGTGGATCGATCGGAGGCCCTGCCGCGCCTCCTTATTGCAGGTAACGCCGATCGATACATGCGCTTTCAACTGCTTCGGGCGAAGTATCACGCACTTCCGGTGCCGGCTCATGCGCATGAGAGTGCCTTCGCTAGCGTACCGGCAAACCTGGCAGACCGCGTGCTGGTTTTAAAGCTGCGTTACGGTAGGGCGGACACAACTTTCGTGAGCGCCAGTAACGCCGTGAAACTGCTATCGAAAGCGCGAGGACAGGCTGTCAGGCTCGCTTGGGAAAGTAAGCATGCGTTTCTGCTCGTGGTGGGCGAGCGGGCGCCAAACGCCGCGTGCTGGCGGCAATCTACGTGAACACACACAGGGTTGGTGAAATCGCCGACGGCGAGGAGGACGAAGACAAGACCACAGTGTCGATACTACACGTCGGTAAGTACTTTCCACCATATCGAGGAGGGATGGAAACGTTTCTTCATGATCTGATGATCGAACAGGCAAGGCAGAGGCTGGACGTGTCGGCCATAGTTCACGCCCACGAGCCGAGCCTGAGAAGCACGTTGGAGTATATTGGTGAGCGCGGGAAAACGCAGCTTATCGTTCGCGTTGCACGCTGGTTTACTCTCGCATTCGCGCCGGTGAGCCCGACGTTTGCGCTGGAACTGGATCGGCTCATCCGCGACCAAAAGCCGGACATTCTGCACATTCATATGCCGAACATGTCGGCACTTTGGTGCCTGCTACTACCGCGTGCGCGTCGTTTATCCTGGGTCGTTCATTGGCACGCGGATGTGCTCGCATCAAAGCACAGCCAAGTCTTGCGCTGGCTTTACTGGCTTTATCGCCCCCTCGAAAAAGGCGTGCTTCGAAGGGCAAGCCACATCGTCAGCACGTCACCCCCCTACATCGAAACTAGCGTTCCTCTTTCGACACATTTAGACCGCTGCTCCGTAATACCGCTCGGAATCTCTGAAATTCCAAATGCTGAAGCGGTCACTAATCACGCCCCAAAAGGAGCTGCCCTTCGCGTTCTGTTTGTCGGCAGACTCACGTATTACAAGGGACTTTCGTATCTCATCCATGCCGTGGCTGGCCTTGATGACGTCGAACTGCGAATCGTTGGCACAGGCGAAGAAGGCGACTCGCTAAAACGACTGGCAAACAGGCTCGAAGCAGGCGCGCGGGTTGTTTTTTTAGGATCACTATCAGACAACGATGTAGCGGTGGAACTTTCAGACTGCGACTGTCTCTGTCTTCCCTCGATCGAGCGGACCGAAGCTTTCGGCATGGTTTTGCTGGAAGCCATGCGTGCGGGGCGAGCGACTCTGGCGACCCGCGTTGCCGGAAGTGGTATGGGTTGGGTGGTTAGCGATGGGGAGAGCGGCCTCCTAGTGGACCCGGAGAATGATCTCGCGATTAGAGCAGCGCTCGAGACGCTGCGGGATAATCCGAGCACATGCAGTCGCATGGGAGCTGCAGGGCAAAAGCGCTTTATTGAGAACTTCACAATGCGCACGATTAGCGAGCGTCTGGCTAGCCGCTACCGAACGTGTTTGGCAGAGAATCACCTTTAGGCCGCGGCTATGCGAGCGGTCCTCGTGGTATCCTGTGCGCATGGTCAAACGCCAAGCCGCGAATGCACTGCCGAGCAATCCAGTTGTCCTGATCCCCGCATTCAACGAAGAAGGCGTGGTCGGGCGGGTAATCGCGAGCGTCCGGGCAGTATGCCCCTATCCTGTAATCGTTATTGACGATGCCAGCACCGACGGCACACGGACCGAGGCGGAATCGGCTGGAGCTTTGGTTCTCCCGCTTGTCGCAAATCTCGGGGCCTGGGGTGCAACACAAACCGGGATTCGCTACGCCTTGAAGCATGGATTCGATCTCGCCATAAGCCTCGATGCGGATGGTCAGCACGATCCCTCCCAAATCAACAGCGTTGCGGCACCCGTACTCAACGGACTTGCACATGTTTCCATCGGAGCCTACCCCGAGCGCGGTTCGCGAGCTCGACAAGTAGCTTGGATTCTCTTGCGCGCCGTATCCGGCATCCGTCTTGAGGATTTGACATCGGGCTTTCGCGCATACGGTTTCGATGCCATGCGCGAACTCGCGAGCTGGCGTGCGACTTATCTGGACTTTCAAGATGTAGGCGTGTTGTCGCTGCTCATGGACAAAGGACTTCGCGTGATGGATGTAGCAGTTACCATGCGCAAGCGCGAAAACGGTCACTCGCGGATCTTCCGCACCTGGCTCGCTGTGGGCTACTACATGTGCCACACGGTCCTGCTAGGAGTTACCAAGAGGCGTATCAGACGGTACCGAGGGATGCTTCCAAGTGTCAGCACTTCCGTGTTAAGCGAAACAACAACCGCGTCAAACTCACCGGCGCGATAAGCAGTGGTCTCACTTCTAACCGGTGCCCTTGGGCTTGCCGTGGCGGGCCTGATTGTCTGGCTGGTAAGAAAAGACAGGCTCCACGTCAACCACGGCTTTGGCTGGGTCATCGCGGCGGCGGCTTTCGCTTTGTTGGGGTTCGCGCCCAGCATTATTGACGTAGTAGCTGGGTGGTTGGCTGTGTCTTACCCACCCGTTCTTGCTTTGACGCTTGCCATCGTCGTTCTGGTAATCAAGATGCTGCTCATGGACATTGAGCGCTCCAAACTTGAAATGCGAAACCAACGGCTTACTCAGCGCGTTGCGATGCTTGAGGCTGAAATCCGTCAGTTATCGGAACACGGCTCTTGCAAAGTCCAGGAAAAAGAAACCCCGCACGACGAGGAAGACACCGGAAGCACATTCTAGGCCCGCCTGCTTGATGAGGGACACCATCGGATGAAGGGCGGCGAATCCCCAATCCAGTTTGCGGATAGGGGGAGTGCTGTGACCAAAGCTAAAAGGCGGTAAAATACTCAGCGCGTCCGCAACGCGGCACACGAAGCTCGCAGCAAATCTGGCCCGCCATCAATGAATCAACAAGTCACTCATGATTCCGAAGTTCCATCCGAGCTGCGCGCTCATATCACCGCAGAGAAACTTAAGCCTCCATCCGAGATGCTCAGTCGATCGGTTCCGCTGATCGTATGGAACGTCGCCATTCCATTTTTTTTCATCGCTGTCATGGTCGTAATTGCACGAATAGAAAGTGTGCACCCAGTCGTTGTGTTGGGTCTGGCCTTTCCGCTGGCTCTGGCGTCCCAAAGGTGTTTTCAAACACTTGTACACGACATCGCGCACAAACTCATATCGTTGGACCTGGCACGAAACGACCTCCTCGGTAACTACCTTGCCGCGGGTTGGATCGGAGCGTCGATACAGGCGTATCGGGCTGTACACACTCAGCACCATCGCTACAACGGGTCTACCCGGGACCCAGAGCACATAAGCTACGCTGAGGTAAGGGACAACGGGGGTTTGCTGCGGCACAACCTGCGCTACATCCTGGGACTCGAAGCAACGCGTCTGGTAAAAAAATACTACGGTCGCAAGGAGAAGCTTGAGCCGGATGAAGCTACGGTGGCGAAGCAGGTCCGGGCGACGAAGTTACACCTCTTCGTATGTCAGGCCGCCCTCGCTCTTTTGTTTATTTTTGCTGCCGATGCCTGGTACCTCTACTGTCTTTGGCTCTACCTGGCCGTAACGTGGAACCCCTTGCTAAGCCGGCTGCGGTTTCTCGTAGAGCATCCCGGGGAGTCGGATTTGACGGTATCGACAGACGCCAGCTTCCTCGAACGTTTGTACTTCGCCCCGTACAACTTCAACTACCACCTTGAGCATCACCTTTGGCCGAGCGTCCCCCCATACCGACTTTCAAACGCACATCGCTACCTAGTTGAGCAGCAATACTTCGAACGGCATCCGGAATTCCGCGGGGATGGATTCATAAAATCGCTTAGCGGGAGAGGCTGATATGAAGCCCTGCCTGATTTGCGATGGTGCGTTCGCGCCTCTTCGCGATGATGTGGTGGACTGGGAATACGGGGTCCATTGGGACTCGAGTCTGGTGCGATGCCAAACCTGCGGGCTTATCGCTCAGAACCCGCCTATAAAAAGCGAACAGATAACGGATCTCTACCCCGACAATTATCTAGCGCATTCACCTGCGTCTCGATCGAAGGGGATTTACGGGGGGCTAAAAGAGACCCTTGCTCGTCGAACCGCCAGGAGTATCGCCGCTACGATTCCGGAAGGCGGAACACTGATGGAAATCGGATGCGGGAACGGCCATTTGCTTCGCCGCATCGCCTCGGAGCGACCCGACGTCAGATTGAAAGGAGTGGACATCGAAGAGGTTGAAATCACGGGTCTTGCAAACTTCGAGTTTTATCACGGGCAGTTTGAAGACACGCAGATACCTCCTGAGAGCATAGACTTGATCTACTGTTCCAATCTTATTGAGCACGTTCCCGATCCACTCCGCTTCCTGCGCAAAGCGCGCTCAACACTAAAGAACAGGGGCGTTGTGCACGGTGTAACGCCCGACCACCTATCAGTGGATCGCTACATTTTCGGGAAATTCTGGGCGGGGTATCACTATCCGCGGCATACCTTTATATTCAACCATCGCAACATTCAGATGCTGCTTAGGAAGGCGGGGTTCAGCAAAACCCGTGTGCGCGGATCGTACTCTTTTTGGTATCTGTCGCTTGCTAACAGGTTCCAGGAGCTACCCGGAACGAAAAAACGAGGCGTACTTTTTGCCGCTGTGACAGCGATGTTTTTGCCGCTCGATATGCTGATCAATGCCATGCGGTGTCATGGGTCGATGACTTTCATCGCGGAAAAGCAGAACTTGTAAATCCAAACACCGAAACAACACGCAACGTCCCGTCCTGTAGTCGAGCCGATGCGATTGCCGAACTCAAGACTCGTTCTGCTCGGGAGTAAAGCTGGCAAGGTAGAAAAAAGCATCCCCGCCGACGGTCACGACTCGACCTACGACAATTGCCGTGAGGAGCTCAGACTCCGGCATTTGCCCACCCAGCAATGTAAGCAAGATAAACTCGCGAATCCCAACCCCAGCGGGTGCGCCTGGTGTAACCAGGCCCGCCAACCACGCTAGTATGTAGGCAGCTGAAATCGAAAGCGTGGTAAGCCTATTGCCAAAAGTCTCCGTCACCGTAGTACTCAATACCCCGACGAAAACGAGGCCCGTAACAAGGAGAAATAGGCTGTGCCAGAAAAGAGCATTCCCAATCGATGGCGCAATCATGAATCGACTCACGCTTATCACACACGCCGCGAGAACGAGAAAAGACAACATTGAAAGTCCGAAAGACACAGACGGCGTGATGATTGGCAAAACTAGGGCTCCAAAAAGCAGCCCTGCCGCCGCAAGTGAAACTAACTCCACGATTGAGGATTTCGCGAGAGCAATTGCGGGCCAGCCCTCTCTGGCGCCGAGCACTTGCCGTCCAGCGAAGTGGAAAATGTTCCCAGGCAGATACCGTGCGATCTGGGAAGCCGCATACACGCGCAAAGCTGCCCACCAATTCGTGTCAACGCCCAGAAAATCGAGTATGAAACGCCAGGAAATCACGACCAGTATATTCGCGGTGCCATAAATAATCGCCAGAGCACCGAGGATGATCCACGTTTGAGCGGGCCAGTTTCTCCACTCAAGCCTTTCGGCGGACTCAAAAAGCCTCAGGCCTACAAAACAGATACCACCAAGAGCGAGCAGACTACCGACCCAACTTAAATACCGCTTACCTGACTCTCCCAGCACCACTGATCTAACTAGCTTTGTGCCGGCATAGGAGAAGTGTCCAGGGAAGTGGTTTTCGTATCTCTACTACGTCGAAGCAGGTTGAGACAAACTTCACGAAGCTTCGTGAGGACCAGTGCTGCAGATGGCCAGGAGTATTCCCCAGTGCTCGGATATATTTGCCCCGGGCCAGGTTGAGTGCACGCCAGAGAGGCTCCCGCGGGACACTCACAATAAGGTGGCTGCCCACTATAGTTCGTAAAGTCTGTAGTCCCAGTTCCGGATTCTCGAGATGTTCTAGCACTTCACAACAAACGACCAGATCGGCCTTATCCTGTATTTCATCAAGGTCATAGATACTGCGTACCTTGAAGATATCGTCTGGCAACCCCCTTTCAATCGCATTTTGCCGCGCTATTTCAATCACTCTTGGTGAAAAATCCGAGCCATTCACTTTCAGGTTTTGTGCGCTCCATTGGAGCGACCAGTAACCCTCGCCACAACCGACTTCGTGAATGTTCTTCGGTGCAGACCTCTCGACCAACTGGGAGAGCGAGCTATCAAAGCCGGCCATGATCTTTTTCACGATGGGGTTCTTGGAGCCGTATTTGTCGTAGGCGTTGCCTACCACCACACCGTCTTCCGTCAAACCCTCGGAGACCTTTAAAGACATCGAATGTTCCCTTGCCGAGTATTTCGGTTGAAGACCGGTTGCGTAATCCCCGATGAACGCCCGTCCACGGAATACAAACTGGAGATCTGCGTTATTCGCCGCTTAGAGCTACGGGGCTTCACGTACAGGTTCATGGCGCACTGCGGTCGTTTCAACTCGCTCACCGGCTTTGTATCGAATATCTTCAAGTAATTTCCTATTTGCCGCATGCAGATCCGCCACGAAGGCTGTAAGAAGAGTTTGAAACCCCATACCCAATAACAGGGCGGCAAGTATTAGCGACTGCACATGCCCTTCTCCAGCGCCCTGCATGAAGTACCAAAGAAACCTGAGCCCAATAAAGAAACCCGCGAGAAAAAGTACGACACCAATGGTGCCAAAGAATCGGAACGGTCGATAAACAACAAAAATACGAACTATCGTTACGATACTGCGCCGGATGTAGGAGGGAATGCTGCTTACCAGGCGAGAGGGCCTTAAATCATCGTTCACCGTAACCGGTACGGCGATGATTGCCATGTTCTTCTGACCTGCCTGAATAATTGTTTCCAACGTGTAAGTGTAATCGTTGAATACTACCAGGCGGCGCGCAGCAGAGCGGCTGATTGCCCTGAACCCGCTGGGGGCATCCGGAATATCTGTTCCGCTGGCAACGCGAACCACCCAGCTCCCTAAACGCTGCAGGGCTTTCTTGAGAGGAGAAAAATGCTCGATGGCTTCTATGGGTCGAGCGCCGAGAACTATATCGGCGCGCCCTTCACAAATCGGTGCAGTCAACTCCGGGATGTAGCTCGCGTCGTACTGATTGTCGGCATCGGTATTGACAATCACGTCGGCTCCAAGTCGCACGCATTCTTCGATGCCCGTCATGAATGCCTTTGCAAGCCCTTGGTTATGCGTGTGCCTGACTACATGATCAACGCCGCTATCAAGCGCAACCGAAACGGTATCGTCGGTGCTGCCATCGTCAATAATCAGCCATTCGACTTCGTCAAAGCCAACAACGTTTCTTGGCAACGCGTTCAGCGCAATTGCTAGAGTTTCTGCCTCGTTGAGGCACGGGATTTGGATGATCAGCTTCATTGATTGTACCGGATAGAAGACCACGCGAACTCGCCAGGGCGGCTATTTCGAGATTTGCGATCTGCCGACTATCGGCAAAATCAGCGGATATCGCTCGCCTGCTGGCGGATCATCTTGATGCTGCGGAGTGCCATCTTACTCGCATCGGAAACAAAAACACGAACTTCGAGATCCGTCACCGGAGAGCCGACCCGTATGCCGCTCAGCCTGAGAACCGACTCCTCGCGCTGCCCAAGATCAAGAAGTGCTTTTGCATGCGTCTCGCGCCCCTGCCGCGAAACGACGTCCACGTAAGCACCAGTCGTGTCGTCGAGCACACCCTCCAGAAGTATGTCATAGATACCGGATTCGGCGCGGGCATACGGCCCGAAGTGTAGGACACCGGCCTTTCCGGTAGTTAGCAGCAATCCATCCTGCACTCGACCCACACGTGTGTACACTCGCCGGTCATAGTCCTGGCTTCCGATGCAAAGCGGAGGCAGGCAAAGCGCTTCCACTAATGCCAGCTTGAGCGCCCGCCGATCTTCAGGGCTGTCGTACTGTTCCAACATCCGCACGACTGAAAAATACGCACCACGGTCAAGCTGCACAACACCGGATTCGAGCAACTCCTCTTCGATACCGGCGATGCCCGACCTCAGATCAGCCGGATAAGGCCATTTGTGAGCGGCCCACAGTAAATCCACATAAGGAAGCACGATAGCGTCGACAACGCGGTCCAGTAGCAAGGTAACCACTTTAACGCTGAAATAGGGGTCGCTAGTGCCATTACGAAACTGTTGCATTGACTCCGGCCAGGAGCGGCGGGCGAGACTCATGTTCTTGTCACCACCAATATTGAAGGATCGTAAGTCCGCGCGTGGAACTGCGTAGTTCACGAGCACATCATTTGTGTGAGGGAGAAAAGCTACGACATCACCTTGCACGGTGGCCTCGCGAAGGGCACCGACAAACTCGCTCTCGAGGGCTCGAAATGCCGCGTGATTGGCTGAAGCGGTTGCGATCTGAGTGCGAAGATTAGGTAGATTAAACACGACGACGATAGCCATGAGCGTTGTCGCTAACGCCGTCGACCAGCGGCGACGACTCTGCCCCATACCGAGCACGGCAAGCGTCCACAGGCTGAACACCGAGAGCGCGGTCCAGCGATACGTTGCCCGCATGTTGTTGAGCCCGGGAACCTTTTCGTATAAGAGGGCCGACCCTGTAGCGGCAACCGCGTGCTCTGCGGGCATATTCCCGGCGGACACGCCCTCAGGCCGTGTCGAATCGAATTTCAGGGAAGGTCCAAGTGCCAGATAGATGCTAAAAACAAAACACAAGGCAAAGGCTGTCTTTTCACGCGACCTGCGCGACGTGAGCAATCCGGTCGCGGCCGCAATCAGGACAGGCATCAGAAAGGTTGAAGTCCAGACCGATGCATCACCAAAGTAGTCAACGCCACGGCGAGTGACACTGAAGCCGATACGGTCAGCAAGCCATAGCACGCCTTCCGTTGGCCTCAGTAAAAAGCTCACGTCGACACCAAAGGCTCGGAAAAAGCCGATCGGCGACACGGGCCATCCACCGCTCCCGATGTACGCGGAGTACAGACCATAGGCTGCCCCGAGCCCCAGTGAATGGACGGCGAGTACGGAAATCAAGGTACGTCTGGGCGCTTTTAGATCCAGCAGGCATGCAAGGAGCCCGCTAGCGCCCGCCGCAAACATGACAAAGGTGTAGCCATCCATAAAGACCGACAGCACGCAGGTGGCGATGTACAGCAACGACGTCGGCACCAGGCGGCGATAGAAGCCTTCGGTCTGATTCCGGCAAAGTGCCGCGAGAGCGAGAGCTGACAGCAGATACGCCGGCAACAATGCGATGCCCAAAGACAGCATCGAGTAGCCGGAGTGTCGCCAGATTATGGGCATCGTCCCCCAAGCAAGAACCCCCAGCAGCGCGCGCATGCGCCCGACTTTGAATCTGATGGCCAGTCTGTAGGCGGCGAAGGAGGCGAGACTGAGGTAAGCAGCCACCATCAATGTGTAGGCATCCCATGGGTCGAATCCAGCGTTCATGAGCACCGCGGTAGGCCAGGCTCCAGACAGACCGAACGCAATCGGAGCGGGTTCAGGTATCCCAATGCTGTTGGCGTAAATGCCTGGGAGGAGCGTGCTCCCTTCTATGAACGCCGCGGAGAAGCCAGTCGTCCATACCGCCTGACCAAGGGTTGGCGTCATGAAAAACGGAAGCGCACCATTGACCAGCAAGACCATAGCTACAGTCACGACGAATGCGAAGACGATGCGATAGTTACCTGTGCCTGAATTCATCGTCGGTTTCTACTGTAGTGAATTGCTGAGGCCGGATGCAGGCGCCCCGATACCGTTCTCGTGGAGATTGGATGCTGTGTGTGGTGGGGGGGCCGTTGACAAGGCCGCGTTCATGCGTTGATAGCGTGAACAGAATTCACTCGCGACGACCGGGTTGCGCGTCCAGCAAGACGTCATCGGGATCTGCAGGTTCACCCGTGTCGCGCGGCAAAGAGTAGGACGATACCCAGGAACTCGGCAGATCTGGGTCCATAGGTTGACCCGTGTCCTGTGACACGCCACCTTCTTGAGCTTTGGGCCAGGAACGCGGATCATCTGGATTCAAATACGGCCCTGTATCTCTGGGCACACTGTCAAGCTTCGTCCAGCTAACCGGGTCGTCCGGATCGATGTAACCACCCGAGTCACGAACTTCGTCACTGGTTAGCCATGAGTCGGGGTCGTCGGGGTCCAGATAGGGTCCACCGCCAATAGATATCTCACCACGACCCGCAGTAGTGTCGCTCTGCCCATCTGGTTCGACCGACCTCAACGTAGCGTCATGACTTGACGACACGGACACATCCGCGAGTCGGCGCTCGGATTGTCGCAACTTCAGTACTTTTAGTGCTGGGCCTGGGACAGTATCAGCAGGGCGAGCCATGGGGACGGAGTTCAGAGTCTGCCTATCACCCTGGGATGCGTCGAAGGCGAGGTAAGTGCAGATCAGAACTGCCATTATAGCAGCCAGTCCATAGCTCCAAAGAGGCCTCATGTGATCAGCACCGAGGACTGTGTCGCGGTCACAGAGTATTCCGGAGCGACGAGGCGCTCAGTCGTGAGCACGGCCACGGTTGGTGAACGGGAGGAACCATCGGTAATACGAGCTTTAGTGAGCGCAAATTATGCCTTACCTCAGCAATCGACCGTGAATGAATACGGCCGGCACGATTTGATCATCGGTCTAGAACGATGGCAACGACGTGAGGACCTTAGCGAGCGCACTCGCGCAAACGGATATAGCAAAGAAATCAACGAGCAGTGGTCTCATCAGGGACCAGTACCGATCAATTGTCTAGGTTCCAGTAGATCGTCAGCCGAGCGAACGCGGGGCGCTAAAAGAAAGCTTTCAGCAAATCAACTGCAGTCTGACGGCTTATCGGTTAAGGCAGTGCCGACGCTGTAGAAAGGCAAGCACTCGACATCTCGCGTTCATTCGACATGGAGCTAGACGAGCCATAGACATCTATAGCTATAGTCTGGCGCTCCTGTCCAACGTTGTCCTAGCGAAGGTTCCGGAACTGGAACGCCATGCAGAATCCGTTGTGCTTCCGGGAGTCATCCACAAAGTACTGAACCGTAGACTTCGTGATCAATGCAAGCGTTGCCGCGTTGAGTCGGTTTGAGGCAGACGACTTGCTGCCATACGCCCCGACACAATCAAGAGTGAGCCAGCCCTTCGTACCAGCTCCGGGACAATCGAGGCCCGCTGGTACGGGGTCAACTTCCACCATGCAGCCGCCAAACTGGTCATCTTCCCCCTGCAACACTCGAAAAGTGTCCCCGAATGCATTGCCGGTCGCGGCGTTTGCGCCTGTTGCAAGGCATGAAATAAAGCCGACTACCAAAGGCAAGTTCTTGACTGTCACCGCGCTTCTCCCAGCAGGTTCACTTTAGTCAAAAGGGTAGGGTCGTTTTCCTCAATATGCAACCCATCGATTAGTCCCCACTTTGTCGACTGCCTCGCAAAATAGCGACCTCGTAGTACAGGTTTATGCTGATTTTGTTGTCCCGCAAGCCTCCGGATTTGGAAGAGCTTCATGCCGCATCGCGATCACGCTCTGGTCAGCCATCACGTCTGACGATCCGAATGAAGCGCTACGAGCATGTTGTACAGCCGCTCGCCCAGCAGTGAGTATCGGTGTGATTCACGCCAGGAACCGCTTGCGTCGCCTTCAGAGACAGTCCTCATTGCCTGGTGCTTGGTCACTAGATCGATTAGTCCCCGCGCCAGATCTTTGGCCCCCACTCCTGGCAATTCACTGACCGCTGGCTTGACGTCATCAAAAATGCTGAGAGGCGTAACCGCAACCGGAGCCCCACTGGCGATCCCGTAGCGGACAGCAGCGCTCGACGATTCGCCAGTGTGCTGGTAAGGAAACACCACGAGATCAACGACTGAGAGTCGATCGAGACATTCCTCTACCGGGAGATAATCAGTGGTGAGACTTACACTCTCGGCAAGGCCAAGCTCGTCGATCGTTCGCCTGACAATTTCGATCAGATTTTTTGATTCAGGTGCTGGATATTCAGCGTTCAGCATTTCAAGGCGCACATTTATGCCTTGTCGCCTGATCAATTCGATTGCCTCCACAAGTTCGAGGAGGCCCTTGTGAGGAAGAAAAAAGCCGTAAGAAGCAACGACAAAGGCATCATTGTGCCTTCTGATCATGTCGGTTTTAGGCTGGAAATCGACGATCCCATGCGGGAACAGTGCCACGTTGTTTGTCAGCCCCACGTCCTTGAGCCGGTTCATATCGGCGGGCGTGTGCACGAGCACCCTGCGGCATTGGGATAATCCGGGAGCAAGGTCATAGACACGCAAATCAGGTCGGTGGGCGGGGTCCACGGTCGCGTGCATCATCACCACCACATCGCACCCTGATTCAGACACCCTGGTGATGAAGGAGTTAAGCTCCTCGAAGCCATAGAAAGCGTAGTTGAACTGCATAACCAGCGTATCGATACCCGCCGATTCCACCGCGACTCGAAGCTGGCTTAGATCATCCTGGTCCCCGGCCGCCCAACACCTCTCAACGTTACCCTCATCCACGCCGGCGAGTTCCGCTGGATTCGAGTGAGGCGCGAAAATACGCACATCGGATCGCATACCTGCGATCAAGTGCTGAGAGTACGCTGCGATACCGCAGCGCGTGTTCCAGGTCGTCACCCATCCGATACTTGGCTCTCTTGCGGTTTCCGCAGCCGCCCATCGGCGCACCGCTGCTACTTGACGCTTGGCAGACTCGCGCCAGGTAAAGCGCTTTAGCAACAGTTGTCGACCAGCTGCAGCGCGAGTCTTGCGCTCCTCGAGCGGTGCCTCGTAGACTTCGCGCATCTGTCGGGTTAGGTCTTCGACGTCTGGCTCGGCCCACACTGAGTCAAACAACTCGAAGTGTGTCTTGGCCGGCGTAAAGCTGTAGTCGACTAGCCATGCGGTTTCATCGCTACAGAAGTCCATCTGGCCGCTCCATGCAGTCGTGATCACAGGCAAACCAGAAAGCATGGCCTCGGCCAGGGGCAAGCCGAAACCTTCCGCTCTGCTCGGCGCCACTAGCGCGTCGCACTCGCTGTAGAGCGCCTTCAGCTGCGGATCCGTCAAATCATCCTCGATAATCTGCACGTCGGGGTACTGATCGTTTGCGGCCCGCGCGGCATCTAGCAATCGACTGATTTCGTTGTGTGGATTTGGGAAAGTCTTCACGATAAGCGTGACCGCGTCGTTAGCGGCGAACGCTCGACCATACGCAGCCAGCATGGCATCGACCCCTTTGCGCGGAAAACAGGACGACACGTGCAGGAAGCGAAACGTCTTCGCGGGCACGGGAACTGCGAAGGCAGCGTCCGCTGCGATCCTTTCCCAGTGGTCCACCCCAAGACCGCTTACCTCCATCGACACTGCAACTCCGTTGTCGATCAAGAGCTTCCGCACATGGCTGGACATTGTCGTGATGCCCTGTAGTGAATCGTTAAATCTTGCAACCCATCCCTGCGGAAATCCCGACTCCTCCCAGCCATAGGCGTGCAGCATCTTCATTGAAGACTGCATGTCCCCCACCCGCGGGGGATACAAGTTTCGACTGACGACGTCGCAATCGGGCTGAGACACCTCGGTAGACCGGTGATGCAGAATTGCTAGGTCCGGGTTCGCTTCCAGAAAACGCGGATCGGGCTCGAAGTCTCCCGGACCTTCAGTGGAATGCATTGAAACGTCGTGCCCGAGTGCCGCCAGCCCTCGGGCCATTTCCCGATTCACCAGCGCGAGGCTGTAACTGCTGTCGAAAGGTCCTTCGATTCGCCATTTGAGCCGTTCCGGCAACGTGCCATGCCGCCAGTAGTCGAAGAGTGTGTGCTCGTTATCGGCAAGACTACCTGCGAGCCTCTTCACTTCGAAGGGAGATGTCCGGTTGTGCTGGCAGACCTGCTCCCCCAGCACCCGCACGAACTGCGCGTACAGATCGCGATAGCCACGATATGCCTCCGCCCAAATCTCGGTACGTTGCTGCGCAACTCCTGGTGCCGACCGGCCCTGAATGCTCTCCCAGGCTTTAATGGCGCGGAGGGCCGCGTCGTCCCAGGAGAACAAGGCTCTGCGTTTCTCAGCATTTTCTATCAGACGTTTCCGGAATTCCTCATCGCGTAGTGCTTTGGTCATAAGGTCGCAGATCGACGCCACGCTCAAAGGGTCAAAAAGCGCTTCATCCAAACCCACGACCTCGGGAATGCTGGTTGCTTTCGCAGCAATAACAGGCGCGCCGCAGGCCATTGCCTCTAACGCCGGCAGCCCGAAACCTTCGTGCCATGGCGGAAATACAAAAAGCTTGCACGCGCGATAAAGACGAGCAAGATCTTCGTCCGAAACATATCCCGTGAAGACCAACTCATCATGAACCAGCCCCGCAGACGATGCGAGCTGCCGCAGGTAATGCAACTCCCCGTCAGACATGCGGCCGGCCAGAACCAACTGATGACTTCGCCGCAAAGGTTGGGGAAGGCCCGCGTAAGCCTCAATCAACCGTGGTACGTTCTTTCGTCCATCAACACCGCCGACATAAAGCACGAAGTCAGAAAGGATTCCCCAACGCTCGATCAAACGAGTGTGTTCGCGCGGTTTGCTCGTGGCCGCGATGAACGCGTCGCCCACTCCTCCGTAGGTACACACTATGCGATCCGCCGGCAGGCCCAGCGCCTCGGCTGCCTCTCGCGCTGACGATTGCGAAATCGCGAAGATTCCATGGGTCCGCTTCAGATGCTCCAGCTGCTGTCGGTAGAAACGCTCGTAAGATGCGTTTTCGCTGAAGTACTGACCCGGATTCTGCAGAGGAATGAAGTCATAACTCGTGGCTGTAGTCGGACAAACATCTCCAAAGCTCCCGACGCTCACAACGGTATCGTCAACGAATCCCTCAAATACACTGGTGACGTGCACCACGTCCGGACGCAGGGCCGCGAGGAACCACTCTCGTATGACTTTAGCCGTCGCCGTGCGAAACTCATTTCCGGGGTAATGCTCTGAAACCGGGCCAGGCGCGTGCCAGACGAGGACATTGCGACTCGGAATCAGTTCTCTGAATGCGGCGCGGATGGGGCCGACAGAATCCGAGAGCAATCCGTTGAGTACGATCAGGACCTCGTGCTCGCCCCTGTTGCGCGCAACCGCCTGAGCGAAGGAAAGGGAGTACCTGCCGATACCGCGAAAGCGGCTCTCGCTTTGGGCCCCCTGCATATCAATGACGATGCGCACTCGGGACCGCTACCCTATTCCAGACCGCTCGGCTGCGGTCATCAGATCCTCGTAGATTTCAACACCTCGGGGCGTTAGAGAAGCGCTTTGGCCGGGTGCTTCACAAGCTGGTGTCCGCTCAATTGTTGAATTTGTTTCAGCGAAGGTTCCTCCGGGGATGACACCTTGAATTCTGGCCACTTCCCGCAGTTGAAAGTGCAGTGGCGGGAAACGTCGAAGCGTCCTGTCTAGCCAGGCGTCCAACGGAGGATAGCGACGTACGAGCTTGATCAGCACTGCGAGAGGCCTCTGCGCGAGGTTGATCGATCGGCTCAGGAGCACGTTTGCCTTGCTGCGAGATGCGCTCTCGAACCTGGCGAACACGGATGCCGTAACACGAAGGGGGGACGTCACGCGCCATGAAAGACTGGCACGGAGATCGTGTACCTCGCCTTCAAGCGCACATGCTCGCACCCACCAATGATGAGCAGATCCCTCGAGCTCACGAATACGCGCTATGTTTTCGTTAAGCCTCTGAGTGAACGCCGCTGAAGAAGTACCGGCTTCGCCCTTGTAGCGCCGCGCAAGACTGGATGCCGCTTCGGCTCGTGCATGCTGTTCTCGCTCACGCTCCTCAACTACCCGAAGACTCGACTGGTAGTCCCGGATCTCGGCCGTAGCCGCATCGAGTTGATCCTGGCGCTCACGTAGCTCCACCTGGAGAGTATCAAGCTGTGATTTATGCTTTATCGCGAGAGTCTCCGCAGTCTCGCGGATCGATCTTTGCTCCGACTCCAACTTCTCTGCAGCCGTTACCCTGGCGAGCAACTTATTGGCACTTGCCTCTGATCGACGCAATTCGGTGCGCATTTCCTCACAAACTTCTTCCGCTGCGCCTGCTCGCTGTTCCAGTGCAAGCGCCCAGTCGTGCTCTTTCCTTAGGGCGATAGTCGTGAACTGATCAAATACATTGGGCGGCGCGAGAAAGTGCTGTCGTAGTTCCGATTTGTCGTGGTCGATATAGAAGCGATTGAGCCCGTCGAAGTATGCAAATTCGTAGTTCGAATCCTCCAGCAGTTTCTCCCATTCCGACGCAGACTCGGTTTGCATGTTGGGATGGGTGGCCTCAATGAGAATGATCCATGGACGAAAGCGATCAAAACTCGCGCCCTGTAGCACTAGTTTTTCGCTTTCCTCCACATCAATTTTCAGGAAGTGAATCGTATCGAATTCAATCTCGCTGAGTACGGCCTTCAATGTCCGCGCAACAACAACAGTTTCCTTAACCTCGTATCCTCGCTCCCTGCTATGCCTTTCCGCGGTTGCCCGGTCGATCGTGGAAAGCCCCGTGCCAGGAATCTCAAAAAAACGGATTCTGCCTCCCCTCGCACCGATAGCGATGTTCAGATTGATATCGCGAGGGCGCTGATCCTCCAAACGGTCAAACCATTCCGTGACGGGTTCAATATTGACTCCGCTCCAACCGCGTTCGTAGAACGCCTTGGTCACAGAGTCAACGTCCGGATCCTGTGCGCCGACATCCACATAGAAGCCGTTTTTCACCTGCTTCAGCGCTCGCCACAACATGACATCTTCGAAATTTTGTGCGTAGGAAATGAAAGTCATGCCGGACTGATCTCAATTTCGGGCTCAAGCCAGTTGCACCCTGAAAACTCTGTTCTCGACGAGTTCAGTACGTTGAACACGAGCGCAAGGTCCTGCCATTCATAGTTGTTGACTAAATGTGTGTCTGTGCTCACCAGCGCTGTTTGCACCGAGTAACTGCCAGGACCAATGTTTGCTGCGAAACAGATTCGATACACCAAAGAATCGCCCGGTTTAAGGTTCTGTACTGGTTGGCGCGTGTGGTGTGTGTTCGTCCCGAACATCACTTGGCCGAGACGGTCCTTTATGCCATAACCCAGAACGAGCCGCGGAATCGACTCCGTAATTCCGACCTGAATCTCCAGAATTACGTTCTGGCCAACGTCGATCGTGTCTACTGGATTTTCGTTTTCATCCAGCAAACGAATACCAGCGACCTGCGCCTCCCCGGTACCTGACCTAGTCCTGGCCCGACCATCAATCGTGCGTTCGACTTCAACAGTCTGGTTTTCGCGCTCAGCAACAACAGCGTTGTAATAATCCATTACCTCCTCAGGGGGACCATCCTTGATCACGAATCCCCGTTCCAGCAATAAGGTCCGGTCACAGAGGGATTGAACAGCGCTGCGATCGTGCGATACAAAAAGAAGGGTCGTGCCCAGATCCCGAAACTCGCGGATCCTGTCGAAACTCTTGTGCTGGAAGTATGCGTCTCCAACCGACAAAGCTTCGTCAACGATCAGCACGTCTGGCCTGATCGCTGTCGCAACACTGAACGCCAAACGCATTTGCATACCGCTCGAGTAGAGGCGCACGGGTCGTTCGATATAATCGCCGATCTCCGCAAACTCTTCGATGGCTGGCAGGCAATCCACTATCTCGGCGACGGACAGCCCCAGAAGCTGTCCGGCCATCAAAACATTCTGACGGCCAGTGAAATCCGGGTGAAATCCCATCCCAAGCTCAAGGAGGGCAGCGACTCTTCCTTGAATCGCAACGCTTCCACTAGTTGGTTGTGTAGTACCAGTGACTATCTTCAGCAACGTGCTCTTACCCGCGCCGTTCATGCCGACAATACCTAGCGCGTCGCCAGGGTCGGCACGAAAGCTCACTTCGCGCAGTACCCATGTCTTCTCGTGCTGCTGCTTACTGGTTATCCACTCGCGCGCCCTCGCCCATTTTCCCGGGTAGCGCTTGAAGGCTTTGCTGACGGAGTCCACGACGAGCGTACCCATTTTCAGATGCTCAAACTTTGCGTGAGGGGACGGTTTCGAGCCGCGTGGAGGGATACGGACGCGCTATGTTCAGGGCCCTCTCCAGCTGGCTGGCACTCTCACGCCAGGTGAGAAGCTCCACGCCTTCAACTCGCGGATGCCTGCTCTGCTCAAACAAACAAATCCACGACCGGACCCGTTCCGCCAGGGCTTCCGGGCAGTCGACGTCGAAGTAGTGGGCACAGGTCCCAGCAATCTCACGAAATATGGGGATATCGCGGGCAATGACCGGTAGGCCATGCCGTGCCGCCTCGACAATCGGCAGACCGAAGCCCTCGCCCTCGGACGCGGCGATAAGGCAGGTCGCATCGCGATAGGCGGCTTCAAGCTCATGGTCCTCGACGCGACTGTGCCAAAACAGCTTTTCACCAAACTCGGAATGCCCGCGAATGCGACGAGCCAGCGCTTCGACAAGCCATCCCTGCTTACCCACGATGTGTAACTCAACAGTCGCGCCCGCAGCCCACAGTATTTCGAAGGCATCGAGCACAATCGTGTGACCTTTACGCGGCTCGATAGTACCAACCATCAGGAACCGCTTCCTTCCATCAATGCCTTTCTCGATCGGCGAGTTCGGTGGGGCCATAGAGGAGTCGGAGAGAGGCTCATTGATATCCGCGCCCAAATGAAACCATTGGGTGTCGAAACCCTCGCTACGATCCTCATGACTCTCTCGAAGCCATGCGTCGAATTCATTAGCGACAGACTCGGAAATGCACACCGCGCCATCGCTTTCGCCTACCACTTCCAGCCACTGCATGAAGGCTGTGCTGGCACCCGCAGGGAAATATTCGGGCATTCGCGCCTGGAGCATGTCATAAACAATAAAGCGGACCTCGACACCCTGAACGCGCATCTGCCGAAAAAAGTCGCGGTTGGAGGCGACAAGGACCGGCTGAAAATCCAAGCCCAGGAATACGTCGCCGGGCGCGTACTCTATGGGGTCACCCTTTTGCTGCCAGTGCTTATGTGCCCGGGCTCCAGGGCTTCCGAAGTGTTTCGCATATCGATAGATATCCCCCTGGCTCGCGTAGACTGTCTCGACTCTGAGGCCCTCCGGAGGGTACAACCGCCAATTCTGCAGAATGCTCCGGACGACCCTCTGAATGCCCGCCCCCGCATCCGTTCGTACTAACTCAGAAACGTCGACAAGCAGCTGCCGCGGCCTGAAGGCGGCGCCCAAGACCCTTGCTTGGAGACCCTCAACAAACTCCTGCTCGTCGAGAAGTGCGATATCGTAGGGCTTTGGACATGTGCTAGTAGCGCTTCGATCCATCCACTTCTTGACCACAGTGGCAATCACTGACCCATGTGCGCCCGTAAAGTACTGCGCGTGGTCGCCAGCGACCTCTCGGTACACGGGGATGTCGCGCAAGATCAGAGGCAGACCCCGACTGGCGGCTTCAAGCACAGATAACCCGCAACCATCGGAAAGGCTGGCCGCTACCGCGCAGGCCGATGATCGGTAAACGGTATCGAGTAAAGCGTCGTCGACGTCACAAAACCAGAACAGACGCCTGCCCAACTGGGGGTTACCCTGGATTCGCTCAGCGAGTTCCTCGACGCCGAGGCCCGGCTTGCCTATAAACACCAGGTTGGCTTCGAACCCTTCACTCCAAAGCAGTTCGAACGCATCGAGAATCTGCGCCTGACCCCGGTGCGGCTCCAGATTCGAAACGGTGGCAAAGGAAGGGCGACTCGCCAGAACTCGGACCAAATCCGCACCCTGGACATCCGGAGCTGAAGCGCGCGCTGGCGTAGGTTTGTCGACGCTCGGTCTCAGATGTGTGATCGTGAACCGGTGATCAACTGGATGTGGAGGTTTATCCAACCAATTGCGGAAAACGTCCGCGCTGGTCTTTGTCAATACTATTGCCCCATCGCAACTCGTGACAATGCTCAGCCAACGTCTTTGGATATGGCAGTCGTCGTAATGCTCGTACTGCTCCGAAAGCTCTACAGCAGACAGATCGTAGACACAGAATCTGACAACAACGCCGTCGTCGCGGAGCCGGCGATAAAGCTCCGCCGACTCGACCTGGAGGTCATACTCTGTGGATAATCCTAGAAACACATCACCACGCTGCCAGCGAATCGGGCGATCGGCACCGGAAACATCTGCGACACCTGAGCTGGAGACTGCGAACCGTTCTGCGTACATATAGTCCCCGCCATCCACGGCGTAGACCGGCTCCGCTCGAAGTCCCGCAGGTGGGTGATGCAAGATTTCGCGCACACACGCGACGACGAACCTGTGCTCCGCGCTTGGCGAGTCTCGCTCCATTACACCGGAAACGTCGATCAGCAGCTGACGCTCCATTCCACTAATTTGGTTCTGCGCAAGGCAGGCCGCAAGACCAGCCGCCGACTCGCGACCGGAGAAGGTAAGGCACCGACTCAGCCGATTGATCAATAGTTCCGCATGAACGGCAGACGAAGTGTGAAAATGCGGTTTGGGACGAGGCAGGGTCTCCCAGAGGTCGAGTGCCGATCGCGCGGTGTGATCCCAGGAGAATCTGGCGGCATGACGCTTTCCATGCGCCACAAGTCGCGCCCGGAACTGCCCGCTGGTGAGGACAGCGGCCATCTTGTCACGGATCGCATCGGTATTCTCAGGATCAAACAACGCCTCTTCACAGCCGAGAACCTCGGGCAGGCTTGAGCTGTTGGACGCGATTACCGGCGCCCCGCAACGCATGGCCTCAAGCACAGGTAAGCCAAATCCCTCATAAAGCGAGGGCATCACGAACAATTCGCACAGGTTGTAGAGTCTGATCAGCTGATCGTCGTCGACGTAGCCGCATAGCCGAATTTCGTCGGTGGTTAACCCGGCGCTGGCGGCTGCACCTTCAATGGCCCGCGTCTCCACCGCTGGCAACTTCCCAACGAGAATGAGTTGGTGCTTGCTGCGAAGTTCTTCAGGTAGCTTCGCGTACGCAAACACCAGCTTGGCGATATTCTTGCGTTCGTCGGCTCCGCCCGTGTAGAGAACAAATGGACGTTCGATGCCAAGGCGACCGAGGGTGTACCGCTTTGTATCTGGCTCGATTTCGATCGGCCTGAACTTCGTGTCTACCGCGGTAGATACGTTGACGAATCTATCGGCTGGCAATTGAAGATGCTTGCGACCATCGTTGGCAGAAAAAGCTGATATCGACAAACACTTGCTGGCCCTGGGGATGAGGCTCAGTTTACGAGTGTAGAAGCGCTCGTACAGGGGGTGCGGGTCGAGATACTGTGCCCGATGTAGAAGCGGTATCAAATCAAAAAAAGAAACCGTTACCGCGGTGGTGGAATCGTGCGCTCCAATACTGGTTACAGCATTATCCACATACCCCTCGAACAGACTGCTAATATGGATGACGTCGGGCTGAAGACTCCGCAGGAAGTCTTCACGCAGGAGTTCGGCCGCCAAACGGCGCTCGTCGTTGCCCGCAAGACATTCGCTCACCGGGCCCGGAGCGTGCCACACCCGGATTCGGTCGCTTGGCAGGATACCGGCGAATTCTCGTCGAATGGGCATGACCGAATCTGCAAGCAGACCGTTCAACGCCAGGAACACATCGTGCTCGCCGCGATTGCGCACGACTGCCTTCGTGAACGACATCGCATATCTGCCTATGCCTCGGAAACGACTGGCGCTCTGCGCACCCTGTAAGTCGATAACAATCCTCACGGGGTGTTGCGGCGCCCCTCTACCTGGCTGGCGGCGAGCAAATCGGCTGCTATCTCCCGACCGCGGCGCGTCAGGTAGCGGCGCCTCGTGTTGCCCGGCTGGAATGCCTCTTCGGGATGCGCACGGCGTACAAGCCCCGTGTCGATACCAGACTCCTGTGCAAGCCTGAACAGGCGCTGATGCAAAGCCGGAGCGAGCATAAGCACACGATTGACGGAGTAGGACAGCCTCGGAAAGCGAAGGATCTGGCAGATCAAGGCTGCGGTTGCTGACCGCAGTAGCTGCACCAATCTCACAGCTCATCTACCAATTCGCCGATCCTGCTGAGGAAGAATCGCGCACCAAGAACAAGAAACAACACGGTCAACAGCGCAAGCAACCACAGAGACGCGAAGTCCGGCATCGATTTATCCAAGAAAATCACCTGATAGCCGGCTATCAACGGTTGGAGCGGATTGTATTTCAGCAGCCTCTGAATGGTTTCAGGAACTGCATCGAGGGTGTAAACAATGGGAGTGAGCCAGAACCAGAACTGGAGCATCACACTGGTGAACTGTCCGACGTCACGAAAAAATACATTCAGCGTTCCCAGCAGTATGCCGAGGCCAGACGTGAAGAGGATCTGCAGTGACAGCAGCGGCACCAGTGCCAGCATTGCCCAGCCCGGCCAATGGCCGATAACGAGCAAAAACACAAGATAGAGAGCGAAGACAATCGCAAAGTTTATCAACGCCGATATTGCCACTATCGCGGGAAGGCAGATTCGCGGAAAGTTGGACTTCTTTATTATATTTCCTTGCTCCAGAAACACGCTGCTCAAGCGCCCGAGCATCTCTGCAAAAAGCGTCCAGGTGATGACTCCCGCGCAGAGATGGATACTGAACGCGTAAGCCGTAGCCTCATGACCGGGCAGAGTAGGCTTCATAAGCTGCCCGAAAATCACGGTATAGATCACGATCATAGTCAGGGGATGAGCAATCGACCAAAGCCCGCCAAATAGTGACTCTCGGTACTTGCTATTGAACTCCCGCTGAACGCTGGTCCACACGAAGCCGCGGTAGTTCCACAGTGCGCGGAACATCTGAAAGTCAGGTAGGGCAGGCGGTACGGGCGCGTTCAAAGCAGGACGGAGTAGGCTCTGGATCAGGGCCGACATGCTACGCGATAGTCCGTACGCTCTCCAGCGATTGACCGCCACAATGGCGCCAATTCAGAGACGCACGCCTCCATCGACCGGGCAGTGGTAAGCCACCGGGACGCTCATAATCGGTGCGGTCTACCACGCATTGCCGTAGGTCGCAGGACTGAAGCACAATTGGCAGTGAAAGAAGTGCACCACCCGCAACTCGGAGCAATGCTTTAGTGGCTAAAACTGCAGTCATCACCGGTATCACAGGCCAGGACGGCGCTTACCTAGCAAAGTTGCTCCTGGAGAAAGGCTACGTTGTATATGGAACTTTCCGCCGCACGAGTAGCGTTGTTTTTTGGCGCATTGAAGAAGCTGGCGTTTACGTACACCCGGATCTCCATCTGGTTGAGTTCGACCTGACTGATCTCGGCGCGACGATCCGGCTCCTGGAGACCACAAAGCCGGACGAGGTCTATAATCTCGCCGCCCAGAGTTTTGTCGGTGTCTCCTTCGAGCAGCCCGTCACGACAGGGGAGATTACAGGGCTAGGCGTTACAAACCTGCTTGAAGCTATTCGCATTGTGAATCCTGCTATTCGCTTCTATCAGGCATCCACATCAGAGATGTTCGGCAAGGTGCAGGCGGTGCCGCAAAGCGAGGAAACTCCATTCTACCCTCGGAGCCCCTATGGCGTTGCCAAGCTATATGCGCACTGGATGACGATCAACTATCGCGAGTCGTACGATATTTTTGGAAGCAGCGGCATATTGTTCAACCATGAGTCACCCCTGCGCGGACGAGAATTTGTCACCCGTAAAATTACTGACAGTGTTGCCAAGATTAGGCTCGGAAAGCTAGGCGTCCTCGAGCTCGGCAATCTTGACGCAAAAAGAGACTGGGGTTTCGCCGGAGACTATGTTGACGGCATGTGGCGCATGCTGCAGGCCGATGAGCCGGAAACTTTCGTGCTTGCCACCGGTCGAACAGAGACTGTACGCGACTTCGTCTCCATGGCCTGCAAAGCGGCAGGAACGAGCATTCGCTTTGAAGGCAGCGCTGAGAATGAGGTTGGGGTGGATGAAGCCAGCGGCGCGACCATCGTAAAGGTGAATCCTCGTTTCTACAGGCCGGCAGAAGTCGACCTTCTTATTGGTGATGCGAGTCGTGCACGCGACAAGCTGGGCTGGGAAGCGACAACCTCTCTCGAGGATCTGTGTCACATGATGGTCGAAGCCGATCTCGCAAGAAACCAACGCGGCGTTTCTCTCTAGAGAGAAACGCCGCGGATAGAGGCACTAGGGATGTCACAACGCGTGCTCATTACCGGCGCTCTGGGTTTCACCGGGCGCTACGTTTGTGATGCGCTGGCTCACGCGGGCTGGGAGGTCTGGGGGACCGGGCACCAGCTGCCGGGAGAGGAGTTTCCGGTCGGACTCGCGCACTACCGCCGCTGCGACATAAGCGACCGAGCCGCACTGCGAGCGTTGATCTCGGAGGTGCAGCCGGGCTCAGTGCTTCACCTTGCCGCCATCGCATTCGTCGGACATGGATCAGCTGAAGACTTTTACCGGGTAAACCTGATCGGAACCCGCAACCTCCTCGAGGCTATCGACGCTACCTCGCAACGAATCGAAAGCATTGTTCTGGCGAGCAGCGCCAACGTATACGGGAACGGGTCCAGTGGCGCAATCACTGAAGAAAGGCCTGGGAATCCGGCCAACGACTACGCGGTGAGCAAACTGGCCATGGAGTATATGGCCCGCCTCTGGTTCGATCGACTACCGATTCTGCTGGTTCGTCCTTTCAATTACACGGGAGTAGGGCAGAGTGAGCGTTTTCTGTTACCTAAGATCGTTGCGCATATCCGACGTCGTGCTGAATTCATCGAACTGGGGAACCTTGACGTGGCGCGAGACTTCTCTGATGTGCGTTTCGTTGCGAACGCCTATCGACGCCTCTTGGAGAGCAAGTGCTCCTCCGAAACGGTAAATATCTGCTCCGGAGCACCCACGTCCCTCAAGGAGGTCCTGGTCCTCGCGGAGGAGATCTCGGGCCACCGAATCGAAGTGCGTGTCAACCCCGATTTCGTGCGAACCAATGAAGTCAAATCTTTGTGCGGTGACCCTTCCCGTCTGAAGGAAATCACTGGCGTTCATGATCCGCGGGCGCTGGGTGATACGCTGCGCTGGATGATCGAAGCGCCATGAGGCAAGTAGGTCGCGATCGAGGCAAACGTTGTCATTGACCCATCCTGGCTCCGCCACGCATCCAGATCAAAAACTTCGTGTCGCTTTCGGCGTTACTGCGCTCGAGACTGGCATGTCCGGTCTAGGTATCGATGGCATCGGCCACTACACCCAGGAGCTTCGTGCACGACTGCTACAACGGGGCGACGTAAAGCTGCGGGAGTTCATGTATTCCGTCGCCGACGGACCAGCACAGAGCGCTACCAACGCTCAGGTGGTCGGTGGGTTCAATCTACAGGCGGCCGTCTCCCTGCTGACCAATCTTGGATTCGAACGTTTGCGCCCCCTGTTGCGCGAGGGCGTCGATCTTGTCCACGCCACGGATCATCTTGTTCCAAAAACAAGCCGTGTTCCCGTAATCGCAACTCTTATGGATGCCATTCCACTGTCAAATCCCGAATGGGTGGCTTTCAGTAGGCTCAAAGGCGCTGCCTGGAGGCGATCGATGCGCTGGGCTGACCGGATAATCACGGTATCGAAGTTCTCACGAGAGACGATTGAGGAGCACTTCTCAATTCCGGCAAGCAACATCGATGTTATTCCGCTAGGCGTAGATGAAAAGTGGTTTGCCGAATCGTCCCCGGCGCTACTGGCTGAAGTCGCCGGCAGATATGAATTGCCTCCGAGCTATCTACTTTTTGTCGGGACGTTACAGCCGCGCAAGAATCTTGAAGGGCTGATCCGGGCGCACGAAGCCATTCCATCGATACTACGAGAGGCATATCCGCTGCTAATCGTTGGTCGAGTCGGGTGGGGCGTCGATGCTCTTAAACAGAGGTTAAGTTCGAACTCACTGACTCACGTGCGCTGGCTGGAATACGTGGATGGCGCGGACTTACCCGCTATTGTCGCCTTGGCTCGAGCCCTGGTGCTTCCGTCCCTCGCCGAAGGCTTTGGACTACCGGTTCTTGAGGCGTTTGCCGCTGGCACCGCCGTGATTGCCTCAAACACCACGTCCATCCCCGAGGTCGCTGGTAGCGCCGCGCTACTCGTGGACCCGACGAGCGAGGATGAGATTGCCGGGGCTCTCCAGAGGGTTACGGAAGATGATGCACTGATAGAAGATCTGGAGCACAGGGGACGCAAACGTGCTCGATTGTTCACCTGGGATCAGACTGCTGAGCTGAGCGTTGAGGCATATCGAAAACTAATCTGAATGCTTGTGTCTGGCGTTCGAGCCGCGGTTCCTGTCTTTCTCGCCAGACGTATGCGCCCCTATCCAGATGGGTTCAGCGGTTTATATATCGAGATCGAGCCCAGATTACGCTTCAAGAGTAGATGACTACTCACCTGTGATTCTGTACTGACTCATAACCTCAGTAGAACCGCCAATCGATCGTAGGCGTCCATTCTCTATCCAGACTACGCGGTCACACAAACGCTCTACCTGGTTTTCGTTGTGTGATACGAGAACGACGGTCTGTGCTCCCTTGAGGTGCTGCTGCATCGCAGAAGCCGCTTTTGCACGAAACTGCCGATCACCCACGGCAAGTACCTCGTCGATCAACAGCACGTCCACGCGCGTCTGCAGCGCGGTCGCAAAACCCAGCCGAGCTCGCATGCCCGCTGAATAGGTCTTGACGGGCTCATCATAGGACCGGCCCAGCTCTGCAAACTCGTTGACCGGCTCGAGACACGAGTGAGCTTCTTCTCTCGTCGCACCCTGGAGAAGCGCCGACAAACGAACATTGTCGCGCCCGGTGAGCTGATCCTGAAACCCGAGCCCCAGGGATAAGAGGCTACATTTCACGCCTGAGCGGCGCCATATCTGTCCCTGATTGGGCTCGAGAATACCCGCCATCAGTCGAAGCAGGGTTGTTTTTCCAGCACCGTTTCGGCCGACTACGCCAAGCGTTTGCCCGCTATACACGTTCAGGGATACGTCATCCAATACTCGATGCTCACCCTGCTCATAGTTTGAGCGGCGAGCGCGGTAACTGTGCGAAACACCCCGGAGTTCTAGTAGCGCTATGCAATCACTATCGCTCATGAAGTAACGGCCCGGAGGGCGAGGTAGCGACTCAATCGCTGCATTCCCCACGCAATCAAAACACAGAAAAACGCGCTTGCTGCACCCAGTAAAAAGAGGTGCACAGCTTCCGGCGCGACTGATTCCATCAGGACCTGGCGATAGGAATCCAGGAGAAACGCTATAGGATTTACCAGGAATAGGAGTTCCGTTGCCGCAGGATCCAGTGCCCTGGGGTCCCAGAATACACCGGAGCTGAAGAGCAGAAACACCATGGCGAGCGAAACAAGCATGGCAATGTCCTCGGCTATGCACACCATCACCGACGCTGCCATGGCACAGGCCGCGATTAGCAGATAGTTCACCACCACTATGAGAGGCAACCATAGCCATTGCGAAGTCATGCCATAACCGCTGCCGACAAGAAACACTAGGAGTAGCGCGAAGACCGCGAGTTGTTTGTACATGCTCTGCTGAATCGACGCGATGGGGAATAGGGCCTTGGGTAAATCAATCTTTCCTATCAGTCCCTTCGCCGCGAGGATACTTCGCGAGGCATGTACGACCGACTTTGAAAACCACACGAACGTGAGCTTGCCGCACATCAGAAACGCGAGGAAATCAGTTCTGGGGCTGCCCAGGAGTACGTCAAAAACCAAGAAAAAAACCGCCACGTAAAGCAACGGTTCGAGCACCCACCACAGATAACCCAGGTACAAGCGCGACGCATCGGCCTTTAACGCCATGCGGGCCATTTCATCGGCTAATACGCAAAAGCGGCGAACACTCATTGACAATAAATCCTGCAGACGTCGGCGCCTAAATCGGCAAGCCGCGGTACGTACCTTGCCCGGGCAGCGATCGGCAGTAGAGATAAATACCTATCGGCTTATGGCGTTTGTTCAGCGTCGACCCAACCTGGCCAGTTCCACCAACAGCGTTTCTTATCGAAAGGCCGTCGGTTCGTGGGAATGTTCGAGCTGCACTCCGTAGCCGAATGCTATCGCAAGCGAGCATAAGGGAACATTCATCTACTTGGTGCAGCAACGCTCGCCGTAGCGATTCTTGCTATCCTACGGAAGTATAGAACGAGCGAAAACACGGCTACGGCTCTGAAGACTCGCATCCCCCAGCACCGTGCCCGCAAACGCTTCGGCCAAAACTTCCTCCGAGACCATTCCGTAATCGAAGGCCTCGAACGCGTCATCAGACCCCAGCCAACCGATCATCTCGTGGAAATCGGCCCGGGTCTCGGCGCCCTAACCCGTGCGCTCCTCGAAAGCGGATGCAGGCTCGATGCGATCGAGCTTGACCGCGATCTCACCACACCACTCCTCGCCGCCTTCAGCATCTACCCCGGCTTTACGCTGCACGGCGCCGATGCCCTGAGCTTTGACTTTTCACAGCTCCCGGTGGAAGGCGAATCCCTGCGCATCGTAGGCAACCTTCCCTACAACATTTCCACGCCCCTGATCTTCCGCCTGCTCGAAACCGCGGACATCATCGAGGACATGCACTTCATGCTCCAGCTCGAAGTGGTACAACGCCTCACGGCGGAGCCCGGGGACCGGCACTGGGGCCGACTCGGGGTTATGACCCAGCTTTCCTGTCACACCGAGATGCTCTTCGAGGTCCCGCCGGAGGCTTTCGACCCGCAGCCGAAGGTGCAGTCCGCCATCGTGCGCCTTACGCCGCTCGCCGCGCCGCGTGTGCCGATGAGCGAGCGCAAACAGTTCGAGCGGGTAGTCACGACCGCTTTCTCCCAGCGCCGCAAGACGCTGCGCAATACGCTCAAGCCCCTGCTGTCCGCAGACGCCATTGCGGCGGCGGGAATCGATCCGGGCCGGCGTGCCGAGACGCTGTCCATAGACGAGTTCAGCTGTTTGACTGCGCAATTTGTTGATCGATCAGCGGGACCGGGAGTGTGAACGAGGTCGAGTTGAAGCGACGCGCCACGAGCCCCTAGGCAAGGCGCACCGCAAGCCTGATTGACCCCTGAAGAACACATCAGGCTAAAATCGCGGCCTTCGTTCGGCCATGTGCAACGAGAACATGAACCAGATCAAGACCCTCAACCCGGCCCTGATCGGTATTGCGACGCAAACAGCCTTTATGCCGACGCACTCCAGGCCCGACGACCAGGTGTTCACCTTTGCCTACACCATTACGATCAGCAACGCGGGAGACGTTCCCGTGCAGCTGCTGTCTCGCCACTGGATCATCACCGACGCCAACGACGAGGAGCAGGAAGTGCGCGGTGAAGGCGTGGTTGGCGAACAGCCCATTATTCGTCCGGGCCGCTACTTTCGCTACACGAGCGGCGCCACGCTGGCGACCCCCGTGGGTTACATGCGCGGCGAATACACCATGATTCTTCACGACGATGACCGCGTGTCAGACCTTTCGGAGCAGCTGGCCTTCGACGTCGAGATTCCCGCATTCACCCTGCACACGCCAACGTCCCTGAACTGACGTCATGGCGACCTGGGCGGTTGGCGATGTTCAGGGCTGCCTGGGCTGCCTCAAAGCACTGCTGAAACGAGCCGGTTTTGACTGGACGCGGGACGAGCTCTGGTCCACGGGGGATATTGTCAATCGTGGAACGGACTGCCTTGGCACGCTGCGCTTCTTCTTCAAGCACCGGGACCGGGTGCGTCTGGTCCTTGGCAATCACGATCTTCACCTGCTCGCCGTCGCCGCGGGCCTGCGCAATGCCAATCGATCGGATACGCTGGATGAGATTCTGCGCGCGCCGGACCGCGATGCCTTACTCGACTGGCTGCGGCAGCAGCCCTTGCTTTACCGCGCTCAGGACCATGTCCTGGTTCACGCAGGGATCCCCCCGCAGTGGAGCGTGGAGGAGGCGCAGGAGCGTGCTCAAGAGGTGGAGACGGTCCTTCGCGGTCCTGATCCCGAGGCGCTATTCGCCAGCATGTACGGCAATCGGCCGGACCGGTGGTCAAACAACCTGACGGGAGATGAAAGACTGCGCCTGATCACCAACTACTTCACGCGCATGCGCTACTGCAGCCCGGACGGCCGCCTCGACCTTGGCAGCAAAGGCCCCCTCCACGCGCCGGGAGGCGCAGCCGCGGAGGATCCATCCCTGCGCGGCTGGTTCCAACAAGACAATCGGGCCGCGGGTGGCGTACCCATAATTTTCGGGCACTGGGCCTCCCTGCAGGGCGAAACCGGCGTCGAAACGGCGATAGGCCTGGACACAGGCTGTGTCTGGGGCAACGCGCTCACGCTGTATAACCTCGAATCAGGCGAACGCGTTTCGGTGTCCTGCAGCGGCAAATCCTGAGCCTCAAGACCGGGCGTCGGGCGTCGGGCGTCGGGCGTCGGGCGTCGGGCGTCGGGCGTC
>JBCBTK010000024.1:0-79787 GCA_039818725.1 Pseudomonadota bacterium | reverse complement strand
GGGCAGCGAGCGTGTACAGGGAAAACGGCTTGCCACTCTCGAAGTAAAGGTTCTCGCCTCTCACTTCGAAGGCGCTGCCCAGTTCATGACTGCACACAAAGGGTTTGTCGCCCTCTATGACCTCCACACGCAAATCGTAGAGCGTGAATTCTGGTTCGTTCATGTTGGCTTCGACGTCGTATTGTTGAAATGGTCGTACCGGCCGCTCAATCAATGATCGGGAACACTCGACCGTCGCTGAGTCTGAGAGCATCCGCCGTGAGTTCCGCGGCGATGGCTGTACCCCGCTGGTTGATCACCGTGGCGCCGTCACTCTCTGCCCAGCGAATTACCTCAAGGGTCAGATCAGCGTCGACGGCCCGGTAACGGCCATAACCACTGACAACGCGTTCCTCATCGCCCACCACCAGAACAAAATAGCCATTGGCAAAGGCCAGGGCGCCGTCTTCGAATTTATACAGGCGCGTATCGGCGGCATCTCCGAGAAGCTTCAGCGTCTGCCGGGTACCGCTGCCAAAGACGATGGCCAGGTCGTCGCCCGCCCGCGTCACATCGATGCTGTGCTCTATCTCACCGGCAGAACGAAGTACGGGCGCACCTTTGGGATCAAGGCTGAGCGTCTGCTCCGATATCAAGCCAAACCCTTGGTCGTCCGCCCAGAACGGACCCGCGTGCGCCATGGAGCCGGCTTCGGCAAAGGGCTCCGCGTTGAAAATGCTCTGCTGGAGAAACATGCCGTCCTTGATGAGAAAGATCCCTGTCAGCGGCAGCGACGTGCCGTCCCCGGTGACAAGGCCGGTGTACTCCCACAGTCCTTCCGAGTCACCAATGGCATCTTCCGCCTGGACGGGGAGCGTGACCGAGAGCAAGAAAAGAACGCTAACGACCAGTCGATGACAGAAGGGGAGTTTTCCAGTGGTAGCTTCCACAGCCGCAAGCGCTGGAGCATCTCCGCTGTGACGCCGCATCCCCGCGTATCGCGGGATTCCGTATAGCAATGGTTTAAGCAAGGTACGCCCCTCCAGGTTTCGCCGTGCCGATCATGGTAAGGGAAGACCTCTCATTGATAAAATTGAGATTAATGAACTAGATTCAAACAAAAATGAATGAGTTGGAATCGAGAATCACCATCAAGCACCTGAAGATGGTGTACGCCATCAGCAACACGGCGTCACTCACCAAAGCCGCGGAAAAGCTCAACATCAGTCAGCCCGCCCTCAGCAATCGGCTCCAGAACGCGGAGAGCGTCCTCGGTACGCAACTGTTCTTCCGGCGAGGTCGGCACCTGACGCTGACCAACGCGGGCAAAGTATTTCTGCGCTGCGCCAACGAGGTGCTCAGAAGTATCGCCACGGTCGAAACCGAGTTGTCCACGATCCCTGATTCCGCCACGCAAACGATCCGACTGGGAATGCCGCCCCACGCGGCTTACGGCTGGATTCCCGAGGCCATGAAAACCCTCGAGCGGGAACACGCCGGCTTTGATCTGGAGATTATCTCGGAAGCCGGCGATACCCCCTGGGACTCGCTCCAGTCCGGCGCTGTCTCAGTGGCCATGATCTCCAGCCCAGGCAAGATCGCTGGCATGGACAGCAAGCGCTTTCGAGCCGTCCACCTGTTCCGCGACGAATTCATCGCCCTCGTTCCCAAAGATCATCCCATGGCTCGCCGGCCCTTTCTGGAGGCCAAGGAGTTTGCCCGGGAAACCTACATAACCAACATCGCGGTGCCCGAGAAGAATCGCGAGTACTCGCTCTTTTTTCAGCCGAGCGGCTGTTACCCGGATCGGGTGGTTCAGGTCGGCTTTACCGGCGCCATTCCGCAGCTGGTGGCCGCCGGGGTCGGATGCACCATCGTCACCCGATGGGTCTATGAGTCGAGCCCCACCAACGTTGGCGTCAAGCGCATTCCGATTACCAAGTCGGGACTTTTCCTAAACTGGTACGCCGTCTTGGATCGGGAGCAGCCCATGCACTCACCCATCGTCAGCGTGCTCGAGACCATCAGCCGATCCTATCCGCAGTAGGATGATAGCGTTTACCGGGATTCTCGGACTGCGGCTGGCGGCGCTGGTAAATCACCACCCCTGCCAGCAGCGCGGCACCCGGCAAATGCAGAAAAAACGGGAACGGAGTCCGCATCGATAGCGCGGAACCGGTCATCCGTAGCAGCGCCTGCACCAAACACAGCGCTACAGAAGTTCCGTGGAAATCAGCAGATGACTCGCCCAACGTACGTCAGGCTCGTCGCTTCGGCCGTGACTTCGTGCTAGGCGCTTCGCTTCGAGTTTCCATCGAGAGACGCGTGGCGCGTCAGAAAATCGAGTAGTGCTGGCCGCCGTCGATCACGATGTTCTGGCCGATAGTGAAGCGGGACAACTCACTGCAGAGTAACGCAGCCATGGGTGCGAGATCGTCGGGGTTCGCAAGAAAACCGGCCGGGATCTTGTTGTGTTCCATGAAGTGCGCGAGGCACGTGTCCATGTCCGGTTCCAGGCTGAAGGCGTCGGCGTAGGGCTCCAGGCTTTCCTCAAATCCATCCGTCTGAAACATTCCCGGGAGAACGTTGTTGATGGTCACGCCGTGTACCGCGATCTCCCTCGAGACCGCGGCGGTGTAGTTGAGGAGAGCCGATCGCGCCGGACCCGACATAAGCCGCCAAATCATCGGATTTTTCGCCGAGAACGTGGCGATGTTAACAATCCGCCCCCACTTGCGCTCGGTCATTCCCGGTATGTAGTGGCGCATGATTTCGATCGGACCGAGCAGCGTAGTCTCGATCGAAGCACGCCACATATCGGGTGTGACGTTCAGGAAGTTGCCATTGGGCGCCGGCGGCTTGATGGTGATTGCGAGGATGTCGGGATCAGGACAGGCGTCGAACAGCGCGCTGCGTCCCGCTTCCGTGGATGAATCAGCGACGACCGGCGTAACCCGCGTCCCGTATTTCTCGCTGATCTCATCAGCAGCAATGCGAAGCCGTTCCTCACGCCGGGCCGTGATGAACAGGTCGACGCCAGCCTCGGCGAGGCGCTCGGCGGTAGCGCGGCCCATGCCGGCACTCCCACCCGCCATAATCGCTTTCTTACCTTCTATCTGTAGGTCCATTGGCGTTCTCGTTCTGGATATAAAAGACTACCGAGCGCTGACTCAGTCGTGTACGAGCAAGGGGCCGATAGGGAAACCGGGCAGGTCTTGCCGGTTCAGCGCCGGGCAACCCCCAGCTTGTCGAGCCGCCAGCGAAGAGTCTCTACGCGGTCCTGTCCGAAGAATGGTTCGCCTCGAAGGGCCAGCGTCGGGACTCCCCAGTGCCCGATGGCTTCCAGGTCTTCCTGGTTCTTTTCCACAGCGGCAAGGTGATCGCCCTCGGCTATCGCGGCGTCCATCGCGTCGAGGTCCAGCCCAACGCTGGCTGTCGCGCCACGCAGATGCTCGCCCTGATCCCAGGCTTGCGTTCCTCCAAAGATCAGGCGAGAGACTGCGGCGGCGAACTCGATACCCCTGCCCTGGCGCTGCGCCTCCACTCCGAGTGCGGACAGCCGGTAGATGAACGGCTGATCCTCGGAGACTTCGAGTGTTTCATAGTCCTGAACGATGGGATCGGGGTTCGGCCAGGCATAGGGGAGACCCAGAAACTCGGCGCGACGGGCCGAGTCCATCAGGATGTACATGGCGGGCTTCCGATCATCCTTATTGAATAGCGTCGCCCGGGTCCGAATCGCGATGGGAAAGACCACGCGAAGTCGGACGTCGACGTCATAGTCTGCCTTGAGCTTCAGCAGATCTGGCGTGACAAGATAGGAATAGGGGCTTCGAAACGACCAGAAAACGTCGACGGGTTCGGACATGCTGTTCACCTGTTGTTATTGGCTGACCGGGCCTATCTTCTCCAGTTTGGGCCGGGTCGGCGAGCGGCAGATCGGCCAATTTATGTCCAAATGCGGCCAAACGATGGCGAGGCTAGGCGTTTCGATACTGCCGGGGTGTTTGCCCGGTCCAACGCTTAAAGGCCCGATTGAAGTGGGATGGGTTGTCAAAGCCAAGTTCATATCCGATGGATGCGATGCTCCCACGACTCCCCTTTAGCAGGCGTGCTGCCGATTCTCTTCGGACCGAGTCCAGTATCTGCTGGTAACTGGAGCCCTGTGCACTCAGGTGCCTGCGCAGGGAACGGGAAGACATGTGAAGCATGTCGGCCGCCTGCTCAAGCTTCGGCGGCGCAGAGACGTTCGCGACAACGAGAGCGGTAACCTTCCCGACGACGCCCTCCTCCAGGCGTGCCGCTTCCAGCTGTCTTTCACAACTCTCAATAAGCAGCCGGACGGTTTGGGGATCAGCCTGTCGCGTAGGCTTGTCGAAGAGCTCGGCCGCGAGAAACAGGCGCGATTCGCGGCAGGAAAATACGATCGGGAAGCCAAAGCTGTCGCTCACTCGCTCAAAGTCTTCCGGCCTGTCCAGCGCAAGTTCCAGGCGGGTTACCAGGTGGGCACCGCCCAGAGTGTCGCGAAACACAGAGTCCACGAATAGCGTAAAGGCTGTCGTGGCAAAGTAGATGACCAGCGGGCTGCGAAGCTGGGGCTCGAGAACAAAATGCGGGAGTTCCGCCGATAGCGCGTTGCCCAGTTTGAGTGTGCGGGTATAGATCGTGCTGTAGCGCTCGATCCACTGCAGAGCCCGGGTCACGCTCCCGCTGTTGGCGACGGTTAACAAGAACAGGCTGGACTGCAGGAGTTCCGTGTTCCCACCCACTTGCAGGGCGAGGTGAGGATCACCCGAGACTTCAATGGCGCGCGTGATGAAGCGCTCGTGTTGTTCGACACTCAGCCGGAATGTCTCATCCTCCAGATTGGCCTCGCTCAGCCCAGTGCCGGAGAGCAGCACGTCGCTGTCGTGCCCGCGTTTCAGGAGCAATTGGAGGAGAACTCGCGGGAAGTTGGGTAATTGGGGCGGCGTGCTCACGGGAACGAACCGGCCAGACAAGCACTCGAACACGGAGCCGACCGGATCCTTGCCATCATCGGTCTGACGCCTGCTCACCGCCTGCTGCGGATCGATGATCGATTCCCATCGCTTCTGAGCGCTCGCTGCGGCTCTTCGCTTGGGGCAGACGACGTTGGTGAATCACCACCCCCGCCAACAGCGCGGCACCCAGCAGATGCAGGTAAAACGGGAACGGCATCCACATCAGAAGCGCGGAACTGGCCATCAGTAGCAGCGCCTGCACCGGCCCCAGCGGTCTCTCCAGATGCCATTGCAGCAGACCCGCCAGGGCATAGAGCCCGAGACAGGCCCAGACGAATACTTCGACTCGCTCGGGCCAGCTACCGGAGATCAGCGGCGAATACGCGAACAACACGGGAACCAGGTATAGGCCTTTGGCGACCATCCAGCTGGTCAGACCTGTTGCCATCGGACGCGTCCCCGCGATGCCGGCGGCGGCGAACGAGGCGAGACAGACGGGAGGCGTCACGTTGCTGTCCTGGGACAACCAGAAAATGATCAGATGCGCGCTCAGCAGCATGCCGGTGAGCAGCTCCGCCGGCAGCATCTCCTGGCGGATCAGCTGCTTCATTTCCAGCGGCATTTCCTTCAGCGCGACAGCGGGATCCCCACCGAACAGGCTCAGCGTAGCCGCTACGTTTCCCGGAAGGTCAGGACCCTGGAGCGCGCTGAGCAGCTGGGCCTGGCTGATCAGGTCGTAGAGCAATGGAGCGGACAGCGTTGCCAGCACGATGTACGACGCGGTCACCGGCAGACCCATTCCCAGGACCAGCGACGCCAGCGCTACCAGTACCAGGGTGATCAACAGCGATCCCTGAGCCCACTCCACGATCATCAGCGAGAAAGCGTTGCCCACACCGGTCGTGGTGACCACGGTAATGATGATGCCGACCGCAACGAGTAGCAGTGCCGTGGACACCATCGTCTGCACACCATCGATCACCGCGTTAAACACATCCTTGAGATTCATCGGCGTGCGCGACAGCCAAGACGCCGCGACAATGCTGATCGTGGCAAACGCGGCCGAGGTGGTCGGGGTTCGTCCGGCGACCAGAAACCCGACCAGGATCGCCATGGGAATGGTGAAGTGCCAGCCCTCTTTCAACACGGTTGTGACTTTCTCCCCAGCCTCAGCCTCGGAGGGCTGCAGATTCAGACGAAGCGCCTCTATGCGTACGAAGTAGCAGACGGTGAGGAAGTAGAGAACGGCGGGCAATGCCGAGGCGGCGATGATCGTCAGATAGGAAATCTGCGTGTAACTGGCAAGGACAAAAGCACCCGCCCCCATCACCGGGGGCATGAGCGCCCCACCGGTTGAGGCCGCCGCGACCACACCGGCCGAGAATCGGCTGCCGAAACCGGATCTCTGCATCAACGGGATGGTGATAACGCCGGTAGAAACGGTGTTGGCAACCGCCGAGCCGGATACCGAACCCATCAGACCGGAGCCGAACACGGCCACGAAACCCGCGCTCCCCACGTAGCGCCCGGCGAGGCAGCGAGCAAGGCGCACGATAAAGTCCCCGGCGCCCGAGTGCAGCATGAACGAGCCGAAAATAATGAACATGAAAACAAAGGTTGAGGAAATCTGCGCCGTCAGCCCGAACATGCCTTCGCTGGTGAAGTAGCTGCGGTACAGAACCGTCTCGAGGCTGAGGCCGGGAAAGGAGAATAGGCCAGGCATGTAGCGACCAAGAAACAGGATGTAACCCAGGCTGACAAGAATCAGGATCGGCATGAACCAGCCTGTGGTCCGGCGGGTAAATTCGACAGCCAGCGCAACTGCGGCCATCGCGAAAACAAAGTCACTGAGAATGAACTCAGTCTCCCGGGCATAGAGCGCGTCCTCAAACAGCAGCAGATACGCGCTGGTGGCGATCGCCGCGGTCGCGAGACCCGCGTTCAACCAGTAGCTTACGGAAGCCCTAGGTATTTCCTTTGATTCGTTCGCCATGAGCGCGCAGATCGCGCAGAAACCACCGAAGTGAATCGCCGACAACCAGAGCTCGGAGATGCTGGCAAAGACGTTGCAGTAGATGTGGAACAGGGCGAACAGGAATGCCGCCCACCTGAGCACCGGGGATTTCATATCAGTGCGAGGGCTCCGCGACCGTATCCGCATCTTCGGGGATCAGGCGCTCGGGAATGTCGAGACCCACTTCGCGGAAATAGCGCAGCGCACCCGCGTGGAGCGGCGCCCCGAGACCGCGTACCGCCGCGTCAAGGCGCATGTCTTTCGTTGCGCCGTGGATTTCCTGCAAGGTGGCCAGTTTTTCCCATATGACTTTCGTGATCCGGTATACGTGATCCGCGGGAACATCGGCCCTGGCAACCAGAACATTCGGAGACGCCACGGTACGCACAGTCTCTTCCTGGTTCGGGTAGGTGCCCGGCGCCAGTTCGTACCAGTCCCAGAGTGGATAGCGTTTGTTGACCGTTTCCAGATCCCGGTCCGTCCAGCCGAGGACCGTCATTCGACCACCCATCTGCGCATAAGCGCGGGTGATCGCACTGACCGGCGCACCGCCCGGAATGTTCATGCCGACGATGTTCCCGTCCCGCAGCGCGTCGGCGGTCGGCCCATAGCCCATGTAGCTGGGTCGCAGCTTCGTCTGGTAGTCGATACCCAGCGTATCGAGGATGAACCGCCCGGTCTGCTCCGCGCCGGAGTTGCGCGCACCCAGCACGTAGCGCTGCCCGTCGAGACGGTCGAGGTCCATTATTTGACCGCTTTGTGCCAACTCACTCAGCAGCACGAAGTGCTCGACGTTCTTCCACAGGGCGGTCACGCTGCGCAGGTGCCGCTGCGGTTCGCGAACCGGGCCCTCACCGCTCCAGGACCAGGCACCAAACAGCCCCTGCAAGGTTGCGAACTGCGCCTGGTTGTCACGCAGCAGTTTGATGTTCTCGACGGAGCCCGCAGAACTGATCGCGGTCATCGATATCCCGGAGTCCTCCGCGAGTTCCGCGTGAACGATCGTCGCGAGCGCCACGCCGACCGGGTAATAGGTTCCACCCGTGGTCGCGGTAGTCAGCACATAGGGGCGCGCCCGCGACAGCTCATCGCTGCAACCGCCGAGCATGCAGACCAACAGGAGCGCCGCAAGCCGGGCAGGCGCCCGTGCAGCTGCTCGGCTGACCGTGCCTTCGTGCTGTCCGCCGTCACAGCAAACAAGTTCTCTCACGCCTCGCAAAACTGCGGTCTCCATGCATACTCCACGTCCCGAACCGCAGTATCCGCTCCCTGGTTTTCGTTTTGCATCCATGTGTAAACCAGGACTTTGACTGAAGTCTTACCCACCCTGCCGGCTAGAGTATCGCTTAGATTCCGGTTTGTTTCCCTTTCCCCATTCCGTGACAGCCGTTGGGCTGACGCCGCCATGCAGATTTGCATGTTCACCATGCGCCGCTGAACCACCGCGTCCTTGTTCCTATGGTGTAATGTCGGTCCCCAGACTGCGCTCACAATTGGGCAGCTGTTTACCCCGGGATGGCATAAGAACAAAGCGGAGGGCGGCGATGTTGAGTAATGAGAGCAACGGTGAGGGTCCCGCAGTGCGGGCGGCTGTGCGGGACGACGACGAATATAAGAGCACGGCCTGCATTCTCTGCAATATCAACTGTGGCCTGAAGGTGAAGACCGACGACGGTCACATCGTCAAGATCATCGGTGACAAAGCACACCCGGTGTCGCAGGGCTACGTCTGCGAGAAGACCCAGCGCCTGGACCATTATCAGAACAGTCGGGATCGACTCCAGTCGCCGATGCGCCGTCGACCCGATGGCAGCTACGAGGCCATCGATTGGGATACGGCTATCCGCGAAGTTGCCGAGAAATTCTCCGCGGTTCGGGACAGCCACGGCGGCGAACGGATTCTCTACTACGGCGGCGGCGGGCAGGGCAATCATCTCTGTGGCGGTTACGCCAACAGCTGGTTGAAGGCGTTAGGTGTTCGCTTTCGCAGCAGCGCCCTGGCGCAGGAAAAGACCGGGGAATTCTGGGTCGCTGGCCAGATGATGGGCGTGCTCGGCCATGGAGACTTCGAGCACAGCCAGGTGACTATGATGATCGGGAAGAATCCCTGGCAGTCCCACGGTTTTGCCCGGGCGCGGGCCGTGATCAGGGAGATCGAGAAAGACCCCGAGCGGAGTCTTATAGTCATCGATCCCCGACGCACCGAGACCGCTGAAAAAGCCGACTACCACCTGGCCTTGAAACCCGGCACCGATGCCTGGTGTCTCGGCGCACTGGTTGCAATCCTCGTGCAGGAAGACCTTGTAAACCACGGCTGGATGGAAGCGCACACAGAGGGCTACGACACCGTTCGTGAAGTGTTCTCGCAGGTGTCGGTACCGGCGTTCGCCGAGCACTGCGGTGTAGCCGAAGAAACCCTGCGCGACGTCGCCCGCTTGATCGCTGGGGCCGAGAGCTTTTCGGCCTTTGAAGACCTGGGCATGCAGATGTCCATTCACTCCACGCTGTGCAGCTGGCTCCAGCGTCTGCTGTGGTTGAGCACTGGGCACTTTGCCCGGGAAGGCTGCTACAGCCCCTTTGTGTCTCTCGCGCCGCTGGTGCGTGTGAACGCCACGGAGCGTCGATCTCCCGTGCTGGGTGCACGAACCATTACCGGACTCATCCCCTGCAACATCATGGCGGAGGAAATCCTGGCGGATCATCCCGATGCCTATCGGGCCATGATCATCGATAGCGGCAATCCCGTGCATTCCGTGGCGGACAGTCAGCTCATGCGTGAAGCCATGCGCAGCCTGGATGTCTCCGTGGTGATCGACATCGCCATGACCGAGACCGCACGGGAAGCCGACTACGTGCTGCCAGCCTGCAGTCAGTTCGAGAAGGTGGAAGCGACGTTCTTCAACCTCGAGGCACCGGTGAACAGCTTCCATCTGCGCCACCCGATCTTTGAGCCGCTGCCGGGCACGCTACCGGAAGCGGAGATTCATGCACGTCTACTGGAGGCGATGGGAGAACTGAAGGACGATGACTACACGGCCATGCGCGAGGCCGCCGAGCACGGTCTGCAGGCTTTTGGCGAGGCATTCTTTACCGCTGCTGCGACTAATCCTGCCGTGATGAAGTACGTCAGCGTTCTGCTTTATCGCACACTGGGTCCCGCGCTGCCCACCGGCATGGATCAGGCCGCCGCGGTATGGGGCCTGTGTCTGATGTACGCGCAGAAAAACCCCAGGGCCGCAGCCAGGGTGGGTTTCGATGGCGACACGTTGCAGGCTGCGAACGCTTTATTCGCAAAGATGCTCAACAATCCTTCCGGCGTGGAGTTTGGTGAGATCAGCCAGGAAGAGATGTGGCAGAGCGTCGAGAGGCCGGATAATCGCATCCGCCTGGACGTGCCGGAAATGCTTGAGGAGTGGTCTCGACTCGATAGCGTGCCCCGACGCGAAATCGACTTTCCCATGATTCTCTCCGCCGGGGAGCGTCGTTCGGAAACGACCAATACCATCGTGCGATCGGACAAGTGGCACAAGAAAGGAGCCTATGCGGCGCTTGCCATGTGCGCTCAAGACGCCAAGGCCCTGGGCTGCAACGACGGCGATTCTGTGCGCCTGGTAACGCCAAAGGCCAGCGGGGTGGTCACGCTCAGCGTCTCGGATCGTATGCAGACCGGACACATCTCGCTCCCGAATGGCATGGGCCTGGATATGCAGGACGAGCACGGAAAGCTCACACGGCGCGGGCTGGCGCCCAACGAGTTCACGGATTCAAGCTGGCGCGATCCGATTGCCGGTACACCCTGGCACAAGCACGTGCCGGCGCGGGTGGAGCGAATCGAGAGCGGCTAGCGGGCTCCGGACAATGCCGCTGGGGCTTGAGGAAAGAGAGTAGAGAGCGCCGGCATTTACTGTGTAGGTGCTTCAAGGTATGACGACGGCACGGGCTGTAGAGACACGTCCACGTCTACATATTCAAAGCGCCAGAAGCCATCTATCGCTGTACCCCAGGCGGGAAAGTTGATGTTTCCGTAGGACTTCACCGGGCCATAAATGTACTCCAGGGGATCACCTTCGAAACTCGCACCCCAGCGTATCGGCGCGCCAGTGCTGTCGATTTCCCACCACCCCCAATCGTCCCCCTCAATACTTGAAATACTCACACGCATCGGCGCCTCGAAACTGAGTCGAATACGAGGATCGGCGACGGCGAGATTGTGGATGATCGTGTAGAAATCGTAAGGCCAGAATTCCAAATCTGAATCCAGGGCCTTCTCAGCTCGTTGCTCTACGACGCCGTCTCGGGACACCCAACTGGACTCGGGTGTGAATACCAGCACGACGTCCGATGTGGTGCCTTCGAACTCCATGCGCTGATTGGGCTGTTGAAGATCGCGCCAGGCCCGTTCAATCACCGGTTGCGCGGGGTTTTTCCTCCAACCGTGGTACTCGAGATAGAGGGTTCTTGTTCGTGCCCAAACCTCTTTACCCCCGAGCCTCTCAAGTAGTTTGTCGATAAGGGCGACCGCCTCGGGATCGCCCTGAAGCCCTTGTTGGGAGTAGGCGATGGAACTGTAGATCAGACTAAGTGCACAGAAGGTACAAAGAATCGTTCTCATCCTGGAGCACCTCAGCGACGGGTGGAAACAGCACAAGGCTAACGCAGCATTGGGGACAGCAATTGCTAATTTGTGCGGACCGCTATTGGGGATGGCTATAGCCGGGGGCTGGGACTGCAACCGAAATGACTGCGATAGGCTCGCGAGAATGACTTGACCGTGCTGTAGCCCGCCGCCCGGCATACAGATCTCAATCCGTCACCTTTTGCCAGAGCCTCCCTGGCGGCTTCCAGGCGCAGCGCTCGGGCAAAAGCAACCGGTGTTACACCCTGCAGCTCGGTAAACACCCTGAGAAAGTGGAAACGCGATAGGCAGGCAACACTCGCCAGTTGATCGAGATCGCGCACCCGCCCGCGCGTTGCCACCATCAACTCCCGCGCTCGAAGCACACGGGTAATCAGCTCATCGCGCGTTGATCGCTTTCGAATTTGCCGAAGCGCCATGGGAGGCGCGATCTTTCTGTTTTGCGCAAGCGCGGACAGCAACAGAAACGTCGCCGCCTCCGTTGCATGTTCCTCATCTGCAAGGTCCAGGGCACGGTGCAGGGTGGCGAGGCCCTCCATCACTGCCTTGTCATTCGCGAGAACGATCTGCGCAACTTCTGTAGATTCGTTATGGCATGCGGAGTCCAGCAACATACCCGGTGACAGCGTTAAGGCGTCGAGGGCTGAACCCAGCTCACTCTCTCGGTAAAAGACGGCTAAAGAGCTAGTGTCTTCTGTAATCTCGCTACCGTAGCGCTCCTCGGCATTGACCAGCAGCACCTGTCCCGGGCGCAGCGCGACAGATCTCCCGTGGAAGAAATAGTCCTCTTTGCCTTTCCCAATAGATTTGAGAGAAAAGGAACCCTGATGCTCAGGGATTTGCAGGTCGGCGGTTTCGAAGCGAAAGACCGTAATGTCTTGCAGGGGCTTCTCATAGAAGTCATCGATCTCGTGGCGCGACATGCTTCGTTGCTCACGATGCCACTCAACGAAATCCACTGGGCCGCATGCTCCTATCACCTGCTTCTGGGGATGGCACCTGCTTCTGGGGATGGGCGCAAGCACCCAACAAAAGAGATACTGGACGCTAGCATCCGTACCCGCCAAACGAAAGATTCGGACGGCAGAGAGCGAGCATAGCGCGACCGTCCGAGGTAACGGGGCCTGCACCGCCGAACCGCTACGGCACCATGGTTTGTCTTATCTTCCCGGTGATCGTCAGCAGATACGTTACGTGAACCGCCAGGGAGCGGCGAGGACTGTACTGGTTTCCATGAGCCAGGCGATCAGCGCTCGCTTTTTGTGCTTTCGGCTTCTCGCCTGGCCGTTCAGTTCAACAACTGTCGTCCTGATCGCACTGTATGGCCTGGATCAGTATCAAATTGAGACCGCTAGTCCCGGGGTCACCGTCGTCCAGAGGGTCTGTCCCGGTCCGACACTCCTCCTCGTTGCTGATCCCGTCGTTGTCTGAATCCAGGGCCGCATCGTTCAGGAGCGGGTTCAAGCCACAGTCAAGCTCCGCCACGTCGCTGATACCGTCGTTGTCGTCGTCGGGGTCTGCGTTGTTGCCGATGTTGTCGCCATCGGTATCTGCAAACTCTCCGGAATCGTTGGGGAATGCGTCGCCGTCGTCTGGAATTCCGTCGCCGTCGCTGTCCGGTCCTGCCAGGGAGAAGTCGAGAAGTACCGTGGTTTCCGCGCCTTCCTCGTCGACGTTGATCGCTTTAACCGCACCCAGGCCCGGTACGTACCACACCGTTGACGAACTGGGAAAATCGACCAGCACTGCAGTGAAAACGGAGCTTATTACGAACTTATACGCCGGAAAGCTGCCGGCGGGCACGGTGACCAATTCCGGGCCTATGAGCGTGATCGTATCCGTGATCGAGTTGACCTGACCCACCCCTGGAAAAACGCTGTTTGTGACCGAGATCGTAGTGGCCTGGGTTTCGGACTGGCCGAAATCCAGTTCGTCCGGAAGTTGGAGGCGCGGTGGGGCGTAAACGATGCGCGATGTTCCGAAAGGCGGCGACTCAAACTCCGAGCCGTGGTACAAGTCGCCAACGGCACTTTTAGAAAGATAGTATTCGAGTACCGTCACTCCGCTTACTACGTTGCGCATCACGGTTACGGGCGCGCCTTCGAAGGTCCCCGTGCCGATCACGGTCAGAGTGTACTCCTGACCGTCCGCGGACAGGCGCCAGCTTGAACCGGGCGCAAGGGGCAGCATGGTTGTGAGATCCAGCGAGAGGCCCGGGGGCGACAGCAGAGCGAAACACACGGCGATGAGGCACTTCGGCCTCTTCAAGCACAAGCGGGCCATCGCCTCTTCAAGTTTTTGCACTGTTCGCGCCCCGATCTACTTTGGTGATTTCTTTTCGTTCTGCAATCGAAACTAACGGCCTGACTCGGGGCCTGTCAATGACGGATGTCGGTCAAGTCAAACCGCGTTCGTATGAAATCGACCGGTTAGACGTAGCGCGTCCACTGACCGGTGCGAACAAGTGGTGAGGACCGGCCCCTCCGCTCTGGGCCGGCCAGTAATCACCGGTGAATGGCCTACATCAACTCCCGGCCGCCATCCCGCGACTCTCTTCAAGTGTTCCTTCCCAGCACCCGTCGATACCGTTGCGCTACGCCGTCGATGGGGAATGGGTTGCGGCCGGGTGGGGTGTACAGGCGGAGCGATTGATTGCAAGGTACGACGTGTAAGACAACACATCTCGATGGGATCACTGGACGCATGGATCGCCTAGCGTGAGGCGCATTTCGGGATTGCCCCTGCTGTTGACGCTTTGGGCTCACTCGGCCGTCGCTTACGCCGAGGACGAGCTTACGGCACTGGTTAACGAGCGCCTTTCTTATATGCGGGCGGTGGCGGCGCACAAGTGGATCCACCATCGTCCCGTCGAGGATCGGGAGCGGGAGTCCCGGGTCCTTGAAGCAGCGGAACTCGCGGGCCTGCGTCACCGCCTGAGACGCGAGTCGACCAGGGCTTTTTTTTCCGCCCAGATTGACGCGGCCAAGGATATCCAGCGTTTCTGGTTCGACCGCTGGGCGGTCGACGGCGCGCCGGCGAACGCGCCGGATCTCGACGCCGAGCTTCGACCCAAGTTGCTGCGCCTGGGCGATGCCATTGTGCGCGCACTGGCCGAGCCGACGGCATCGCGAGAGCTTGCGATCGATACAAAGGGTGTGACAGCGGCCTCGGCGCAAGCCTTGCGGCGTGCCGCCAAGAGCATTCGTTTCTACCCCTCCGCTTTCGAACAGATTCTCGAAGCCGGCGTGCTGCGCGTCGGCACCACCGGAGACTACGCCCCCTTTTCCCGACGGGCCGAAGACGGCTACCGAGGCATCGATATTGAGATGGCACGGGACCTGGCCAGGACTCTTGATGTCGAACTGGTGTTTGTCGAAACCAGCTGGCCAACGCTGACCGACGATCTTCGCGAGGGGCGCTACGATATCGCCATGAGCGGCGTATCCCGGACCTTCGAGCGCGCCCGTCACGGGTTTTTCTCCGATCCCTACCATCGTGGCGGGAAAACCCCCTTGGCCCGCTGCAGCGACCGCGCAAGGTTTGACTCCCTTAATGCTATCGACAGCCCCGGGGTGCGCGTCATCGTCAATCCCGGAGGCACCAATGAACGTTTCGTGAACGAGCACATCACGGCAGCTGAGATCGTGCGTCACCCGGACAACGTGACAATCTTTGACGAGCTCGTTGCGGGACGCGCCGACATCATGATCACCGACGCCATCGAGGCTCGACTCGTGAGTCAGCGGTTGGCTGCGCTCTGTGCCACCATGCCGGACCGACAGCTGACCTATCAGGACAAGGGTTACCTGATGCCCCATGACCCTCGCCTGCAGGCCTACGTCAACTTATGGTTAGCGCAGCGAGAAAGAGACGGTAGTCTGGAAGATCTGTTCAAGCGGTATCTTGAGTAGGCTGGCATGAATCAAGCGCACACTCAGCTGCGTCGGGGCCATCGCCAAGGTCAAGGACCAAGCAGTAAGCACCGATGAGGCTGGCTCTGGCCGCTTCGTCGCTACCCTACCCTGGAAATTGCGAATCGCCCGCTCGTCCGAAGCGTTGCCCACGCGCCCCTTGGGCACGACCAAACTGTGATTCCTCGCCCAGAATCCGGCTGATCGATGGCCGAGAGCCTGACATACACTCCTTGAAGAAGGGCCTTGTAATCTATACTCCCTCCCTGACACGAAGCCTGGCGTGATCAGCGTGCAGCCATCTGGCAAGACGCGCTCCCTGGGGTTGGCAAAGCGCCGCGAGGTGCACCTGGGCTTCCGGTAGCGACCAGACAGTTTTTCCCACCGGGACCAGTCTCAGAAAAACTTAGTGCGGTCTACGCGTGGCAGGAGCGTACGCAAACGAGCAGATAACGCTGTCCAGCTCGGAGCCTTGGTCACCATGACCGCAGATTGGAACGCCAAAGACACCAATGAAACATCAAGCCCAACACCATCGATTAGAGCAACCTTCGATCAAGAGCCTTGCTCACATCGCATGGATAAGTGGAAAGCGCTTGCTGAGGCCGAGCCCGCGCCGTCGGCTGGCCTTGAATGGGTCACCGCCGAAGTCAGCAGACTCCTACAGTATCGCTCCGATGCTGGAGACACGATCTGTTTTTGTGCACGTACCCAAAGCCGCGGGAATCTCTGTTTCGCAATCCCTTTACGGTTGCCTGGGCGGCGGTCACATCACAGTAGATAAGTATCTTGAAGTACTGGGACCGGTCCGCTTTCTGACCTTCTTCAAATTTGCCTTCGTACGCAATCCGTGGGAGCGCCTCTATTCAGCGTTCAGGTTTCTGTCCAAAGGGGGCATCAACGAAAAGGACAGGGAGTTTCAAGCTGATGTCCTTTCCAATTATTCAGAATTCAGTGACTTTGTGCTTCGCTGGTTGGACGCGGATACAGCACAAAGCAAAGTACATTTCCGGCCCCAATACGGCTTTCTATTCGACGCCTCCAGGCGCCTTTCCGTTGATTTTGTGGGGTTCTATGAAACCCTCGAAGACGACTTCAATTTTGTGGCGCAACAGATAGGTGTAGATACTTCTCTCCCACATCTCAACAGTTCCGGGATTACCGAGGATTTAAACGAGGTTTACAGTCCGGAAATGATCGACAAGGTAGGCGCGCTGTATGCAGCCGATATCGACACTTTTGGCTATTCCAGGATAAATCCCAACCGCCCATCCAGCGAAGTCAGCGGCGATCGTAGTGGATACAGCTTTCTCCGTCGGTTTAACGCGGGTGTAAGCTAAAGCGGCGACTCATCAATGCTCTGCCGGGCACGAGGGCACAACCACAAAGCTATGAAACTGGTTGAAGCTTGGACGTGCGGATAAGAGACACCCACGCGTGCGACCACCACGTTTGTGCGACATGTAAATATCTCATTACAAACGCTGTTCTAACTCTGCGGCAAGATCATTGAAAGTTCTCCTACATGCCGGACCAATGAAGACGGGTTCGACCGCGTTCCAACGCGCTGTCGAGTATGCAAAGCCCAAGCTGATCCAACACGGCTGTTTGCCTACTTTCGTTCCGTCGGATAACGCACTCCTTCAACGCGGCGGACTCAGATCGCAGAAAAAAATCATCAATCGCCTTCTAAAGGAAGCCTCTTCACTCAACTGCACCACCCTGTTGTTTTCCTCCGAACATCTCAGCGCAATTCACGAAACTTCTACTTTAGAGTGGCTAGGACTGCTCGCGAAGACCGGAGCAACGATAGAAGCTGTCCTCGTTCGTCGACCGCTTCGGGAACTGTATCCTTCGCTCTATCTACAAAACCTCAAAGGGCGTCGACAACGGGTGAGCACGTTTTCTGACTTCGTCAAAGAACAGCTCGAAGTAGATGAGACTCTTTGCTGGACCAGGAACTGTACCTCGTTCAACTATCCCTGCCTGCGCAAGCGACTGAAAGATGCCGGTGCGGAGGTCGAAGAACTGCAGTACACACGCGAATCACTTATCACGGAGCTGTTTGCGAGGGCACTGCCCGACGCAGCCATCAGAACTGAAGATCTGATTCCACCAAAACAGTGGGTAGCAAACTGGAGGGCTCAGATTTCCGATCAGGGTAAGATGGACGCGTCACGCTCCCTCAGCTGGAACCTCGTACCCGTAGCGATCGAGATCAACAAGCTTGCGCGTCAACAGGTGCTGAATGGCAACCAGCGCAACCGCCTTCTGATGACGCTACTCGATGTCTCCAGCCCAAAGACGCAACTACCGGAGTCCGATCATCATCTTCTCGGTTCGATCGATGCTCTGGACTCGAAGATTAACGGGATGGTGACGCACTAGTGCAGAGAAACAGCGCGCGGGGAAGCGTGTCTCGGCACGCTCAAAGTGAGATGTGGAGCAGAGTTTGAGCTCCGGCAATCACGATATACTCGTGTCTTTGCGCTGGACCACTTGTGGGCGCGAAACCGTTGGGGCCACCGCTCGACGCTGACCCTTGGGTTCGTCTTACGAGCGATCATCATATCGAGTAAGCAGTGTCGCGAGTAATCCTGCACATGAGTGCGCCAGCTCAAATGCCAGAGCTTCGGCTCACGTCCCGATCTGCCCTGAGTGTGTAAGCATGCGAACACGGCTATTCCCGAGGCTCGGTGTCGCAAGCGAAGACGGCGGCCATTCCTCCATTTCGGACGTCTTTGTACACGCTGGACATCCGAAGACCGGCAGCAGCGCCATTCAGAGTGCACTCGCTAATTCTACGGACGAACTGCTGGCGCTGGGCATCCGATACCCGATCAACAGCTCGGAACAGGACCGGGTCAAAGCCGGCGCGATGAGTACGGGGAACTGGAGGTCAGACGTACGAAAGCTTTCAGGATCTGGGCGGATTGAAAAGCTGCTTGGGGGATCATCCGCGGTACTGATTTCCGGAGAAACCCTGTTCAACTTAGGCGAGCTTAGAGAGCTTTCAGCGTCCATTGAACGTTTGAACCGCGCTGACGCAAGACCCCACGTGCGCGTGCTCTGCTATGTCCGGGACCCCTTCGAGCACGCGGCTTCGCAATATCAACAGACAATAAAAACCTGGGGACAGGCGAGCGCGTTTGATGACTATCTTGCGACGTACCAGTTTCCTAAACGGGTTCGGAAGTTTCTTGAGTCCACCTCCGAGCGCGGCTACGAAGTGAGTGTTTTAAATTACTCACGACAGCGCAAGGTTCTGCTGCACACGTTCGAGTCGTGGCTTGGTGTACCGGACGGGACGCTTCAGCCACCTGAGAATAAGGTGGTCAATCGCAGCCTCACCAGGTCAGAACTTGAATTGCAACGACTTTGCAACGTACATGCGGATGGAGATTGGGCGCAGCTGCTCACCGACAAGCTGATACATACACTGCCGGATCAGCGACCTGAAGTACCCGTGGCATCGCGAGAGGCGGTAGCGGCCTTCGTCGCACGCATGCGCGCCGAGACGGAGCAGACCAATGCCCTGCTGCCAGTTTCCGAGCAATACAGGGTTGAGTCTGAAGACGAGATTCTCCAGCGAATCGGCTCCCAGGGCGAAGATTCCGCTCAGTTCAGTTTTTCGGCTGATCAACTTGCGACGCTGGTGGAGTGGATTGCAGAGACTCAGAACCGACACAGTCGATGGACACTCTCGTTGCCGTTTTGGAAGCGACGTAAGGCGAGCCGATAGCGGCAGACTGATGACTTCACCGACTGAAAGCACAGATCCAACCAGTCTAGATACGGGTGCAGCGCGCGACGATTCCGTGGGCGTCAGCTCTTGGGAGAATGGCAATCGAAGCTTTCTCGAGGAAGCCGCGACTCACTCCGAACCGTTGAGATCATTCCCTGGATTCGCTAGCTTGGCCTACCCGAAACCCGGCTGCCCAATCCACAGCACGAAGCACATCTACGCAGGATCAAACTAGTGCCTATCAAATTTCTCGATTGCACGTTGAGGGACGGGGGTTATTACAACGACTGGAACTTCAGCTCTGACCTCATTGGCGACTATCTGGAAGCGATGGCCACTATAAAGGTCGACTACGTAGAGATAGGACTCCGAACACTTAAAAATCAGGGCTTCAAAGGCGGATGTGCCTTCAGTACCGACGGTTTTCTACGGAGCCTTCCTATTCCGGAGCAGCTGGAGGGCCGCATAGGCGTCCTGGTGAATGGCGCCGAACTGGTGCCACCGTCTCCCGATGACACCGACCATCAAGTTTCCGTCCTCGAGACGCTTTTCGCGCCAGCGTCGGAGTCCCCGGTGTCGCTGGTCAGGATCGCCTGTCACGTGCACGAGTTTCAAACCTGCCTGCCCGCGGCGGACTGGCTCAAGGCCCAGGGCTATGTCGTCGGGTTTAACCTGATGCAGGTTTCCGATCGGACGGACGAAGAAATAAGCGGTCTTGCAAAGCTCGCGGCCGATCACCCTCTCGATGTGCTCTACTTTGCCGACAGCCTTGGGTCACTATCTCCTGACCAAGTGGAGCATATAGGCGCGCAGATCCAGAAAGAGTGGCCGGGCGCCCTCGGCATCCATACGCACGACAATATGGGGCAGGCTATCGCGAACAGTCAGCGAGCCGCAGAGACCGGCATAACCTGGCTGGACTCTACCGTTACCGGCATGGGCCGCGGACCGGGCAATGCGCAGACCGAATACCTTATGTTGGCGATCCCGGAGCTCCAGGCGCGAAAGCCGAATCCCACGAAACTCCTACGGCTGATCCGGCGCCACTTCGATCCGCTGAAGGCGAACTACAAGTGGGGTAAGAACCCGTACTATTTCCTGGCCGGACAGTATGGAATCCATCCGACCTACGTCCAGCAAATGCTGAGCGACCCTCGATACAGCGAGGAAGACATTCTCGCCGTGCTCGAGTACTTACGTAAGGAAGGTGGGAAGACTTTCAGCATTGGCAGCATCGAAGGAGCGCGAGAGTTTTACTCAGGGGAACCAAGGGGTACCTGGAACCCGTCTTCTTTAATCGGCAACAGGCCCGTACTGATTCTGGGAACCGGACCAAGCGTAGACTCGCACCGCGCTGGTATCGAGCAGTTCATTCGACAGCAGAGTCCCTTCGTGCTTGCCCTAAACACCCAGGCAGATATCGCGGTGGATCTTATCGACGCGCGGGCGGCCTGCCATCCCGTGCGACTTCTCGCCGACTGTCATGAGCATCTTCAGCTCCCCCAACCGCTGATCACACCGAAGAGCATGCTACCGGACGAAGTTCAGGCCGCTTTGAGCGAGAAGGAGTTGCTCGACTTCGGGCTCGGAGTAAGTCGCGGCCAGTTTTCTTTCGAATCGACGCACTGCTTTTTACCGCACTCCCTGGTCCTCGCTTACGCCCTCGCTGTAGCGACCAGCGGTGGTGCATCCAGCATCTACCTGGCCGGATTTGATGGATTCGGAGATGGGGACCCGAGAAATGCTGAGGTTGAGAGCATCTTTGAATGCTACTCACAGAACGCCCAAGCAATGGAGCTGCTGTTTCTCACGCCCTCGCGATATCACGTGAACAAGGCCAGCGTCTACGGGCTCATCCGTTGAGCAGTAGCTGCGAAGGCGCAAAACTCGAGTCTACCGGCCTCCCCCTTTTCTCGAACACTTCTCGAACATGAATCAATCCATGTCCGTTTTTTTACCGCTACGCAGCGGCAGTGAACGTGTGAAAGGAAAGAATGTGCGTCCGTTCCTTGAGGACGGCACCAGTCTGTTCCAGCTCAAGATGCGCCAACTCATCGCCCTGGAAGACAGCGTCGATGAGATAGTGATCTCGACGGATGATGCGGAGGTCATGGAGCAATCACAGCCGTTTCTGAGCACCAAGGTTCACCTGATCGAGCGACCCAAGCACCTGTGCCTTAGTTCGACGCGAGTCTCGGACCTGATCGATTATGTCCCGACCGTGGTTCAGGGGGATCACATCTTCTGGCTTCACGTCACCGCACCCTTCGTGAACGGCTCGGATTATCAGCAGGCGATTGACTGTTATCGCGAGGAAGTACTGGGCGGAGACCATGACTCCATCATGAGCGTCAACAAAATCCAGCAGTTTATCTGGGACGACCGGTCAAAGAAGATAGTGAACTGCGACCGCGAGATTAACCCCTGGCCCAGCACGCAAGATCTCGATCCCCTGTATGAGATCAATCACGCCTACTACATCTCGAGCAGGCACAACTATCTGAGCCTCGGTGATCGTATCGGTAAGGATCCATACCTGGTGTGCATGGACTCGATAAAGAAGGTCGACATCGACTGGCCCGAGGACTTTGATCTCGCGTCCCGGATCGCCCAAACCATGAAGAGCTCGGGTTCTCTCTGAGGCAGCTCCATGGAAGCAATACGACTGCGGAGCTACGACCTGATTCTGCTCGACTGTGACGGAGTCGTACTGAACTCCAATGCAGTGAAGTCGGACGCGTTCTATGCGGCGGCCGAAGTCTACGGCGATGCGGCCGCTCGGGAACTGGTCGACTACCACAAAGCGAATGGAGGAGTCTCTCGCTACAAGAAGTTCCGCTATTTTCTCGAGGAGATCGTTAGTGGGGAGTTCAAAGAAGCGGATTACCAGAACTTACTGTCCCGATTCTCCGCGGCGGTGAAGGCTGGCCTGGCCGATGCCGAGGTGGCAAACGGACTGCTACCGCTGCGTAAGGCTACTCCTGACTCGGTCTGGAAAATCGTATCAGGCGGGGATCAGCAAGAGCTTAGACACACGTTTGAAGCCCGGGATCTCGCCGGACTTTTTGACGGTGGTATTTTCGGAAGCCCGTCTTCAAAAGAGGACATTCTCGAACGAGAAACCGCCGGATTTGAACGTGCGCTGTTCGTCGGCGATAGCAAGTATGACTACAAGGTTGCGCGCGAGGCCGGCGCAGACTTTGTGTTCGTCTCCGGCTGGACCGAAGTAGAGGATTGGGCTGGGTGGTGTCGCAGCGAGGGCATACACGAAGAGCGCAATCTACTGGAGATCGTATCAGCGTCTGGAAGCGAGGACCTCTAGCAGAACTGCGGAGGGAGCACCGGAGGGAATACGGAAAGGAACGACCGAAAGAACTACGATGGCGGTGTCCCGAAAAATCGTGACGCCGCCCTCTACGGTGCTAACGCTTCGAGTCAGTGAGTCGGCCGGGTAAGGGCAACCATTTGCTCAGGCTCCCTGCGGACTCATCCCCCAAAACTAGGGGGTTGTTTTCTTCCCATTTTCGAATTTCGGAAACTGCCTGCTCACCAACGTCAACCACCTCCGGGATGGTCCATTCCGCTCTCACCGTGTCGAGGGGCAATAAAACGGGATGCACAGGGAACATCCTCTGCCGCCGGATACTCGTGCTCACCGAGAAATCCACGCTGTATCCGTGCTCGTCGCAAAGGCGCTTCAGAAAGCGCTCTCCGATTGGCTGCTCTTCCCACGGCGACCCCGGGACATAGGCACGCCAGGCATCGATCGACGGGTAGTAAGCGGTCATGAGCGTTAGGAATGGCTTAAAACCCGCCGCAAAGAACTTCACGGAAAGCTGATGCGCCGGATTGACGGTGTCCGGAGACGTGATCACCTGATCACTATTCGAACTAAGTCCGACCCAGTCGATTTCCTCCGCGCTGTTAAAGGTCGTCTCACCTTGTATGCGGCAGAACGCATCGAACGAATCGACTGCCTGCGACTCCTGGAATTCCTCGATGGCTCGCTTGTTCATATAGGCCATGGGCACGCAGCTCTGCCAAAACGGGTGCGTGTCTTCCGCCAGTTGATCGGGCATCTCCAGATCATCGATCCTGCGCAGGAAAGACTTTTGATAGGGGACCACCCGGAAGCTGCAGTTTCCACCGAGCCGTTGCTCAATGAGCTGGATTTCGTGTTCCAACTCCGAGTAGCGGCTCAGGTAGATACCCACACTCGAGATCTCGACATAGGTTTCGCCACGACGTGCCTGCCTAAGCGAGCGCTGGTACATGCGACTCAAATCGACATGGCCAATCTCATCCCAGACGGTGAAAAAGAATAAAGGCGTACAGTTGGCGAAGCCGGTGCTAAGCCAGTTTTCGATGTGCTCGGAGGCGTTCCGCAGCTGGCCCGTAACGAATACGGCGACCCGGGGTGGTGTGGCGTTGCTGGGCACGTCTGCCTTCTGATCTTTTTCTTAGGGCCGAGCCGGAGAAACGGACAATGTCCCCAGGAGAGTCTGTGTATGACGTCTTAGGTACAGACTGTGGGGAAATGGCGCGCCCGGTACGATTCGAACGTACGACCGCCTGGTTCGTAGCCAGGTACTCTATCCAGCTGAGCTACGGGCGCGTGGGGGCGAGACTATAGGGACGGGGCCAGGCAGTGTCAAGGTTGGATGCCGCCGATGGAACCGCCCTGGCCTTCCGCGCTGAAGAACAAACGGAAGGGCAAACGCTGGTCTTCCTTAAGCTTTACGAGCAGGCCGTAGTGATCGTTGTCGTAGTCGTCTACCCACTGTGTTTCAAGCTCAGGGAGGGGATTGGTCAACTCTCTTTTTTCCGGGACCTGGGCGACGACGCGCACCTCTTCCATATCGGTTTCGCTGGCAAGAACTGCCTTGGGAACCTTGACCATCACCATCTTGTCGCCGGTGCTGGCGTCGTCGGCAACGCCCATGATTTGTGCGCCCGTGCGGCTGTCACGGTGACCTTTCACCAGTTCAAGCCAGTCGCTTTGCATACCCTCGGATTGTGCCTGCGCGCCATGTGCCGCCAGCAACGCAAATAAAGAAGGCACCAAAAGACCGTGTACATATCTGCGGACCGCCATCGGAAAAACCTCTGGGAAACGGGAGAACCCTCAGCATAGCGCTTTCCCGCCCGAAGACCACCCCCTGCCACCTGAGAGCGATCCGCGCAGGTTCCGAGGGCTTCTCAGATCGCCAGCCTTATGAGGCCCGCGATACTGACCAGGAGCAGCGCCGCACCCAGAAATCGGAAAAACTGTTTCGTATCGGCGCGAAGCGAGTAGGCGTGAAAGCGTAAGCCCAGGAAATGACCCACGGTTGCCGCCGGTAAAAGCCAGAGGTGCTGCCTCCACTGTAGATCCACGCCGCTGAGAATAAACGCAAACAGCTTCAGCGCCACCAGCACAAACCAAAGCACAAACAGTGTGTCGCGAAGCTGCTCTTTGGGCATGCGACTGGCCGCGACCGGCACGACGAGCGGTGCGGCAATCAGAGATACACCGCTCACGTAGCCGCCGATCATGAGAAACAGCGCGTCGATACGCGCGCTGCCACTTTTAAAGGGGCGGCCGAGGAGGTAGCTGATTCCATAGAGTGTGATTGTGCAGAAGATAAACCCACTCACCAGCGGGCCCGGTAGGGTGATCACACCGGCTACGCCGATAAGCTTTGGCACAATCATCAGCGGCAGCGCGTAGCGCAGGAATGCCCAGTTCACGCTCACCGCCGCTTCGTGGCCGGCTGCTCGGTCCGCGCGGTGCGCGAGCCAGACTGTGGCGCCTGAGAAGAGCAGCAGGTGGATAGAGATGATGGGCAGGAAGAGAAGCGGCTCGTCGCGAATCATCAGCAGGAAAGGCAGGGTCAGCACGGCCCCACCAAAGCCAAGGCCGGAGCGCACGAAGCCCCCCCAAACAAACAGCAGGGCGACGGCCCCGTATTCCCAGAGCTGTAGGTCGTTCACCGTGGATTCTCGCTGCGCTCAGGTACCGTCCAGGTAGAAGCGGTCATCGAAGGTTTTCACCCAATCGGGATGGAACACGGCCAGAGCAGAGACGCACATACCGTTGAGAAACCCTTCCGAGAACATCACCAGGAAGATCAGCGGCCACCACTCGGCGGCGGAAGCCACGTAGGCGTCGAGACCGGCGATCCAGAAGAGCAGAACAGCGATTACCGACAAACTGAGAACAACCAGGCCACCGCCGGCGAAACCCGCGCCCAGAATGTACACGAAGGGATGGCGCAGCTTCGGCCGGTAGAGCCAATGCACGAGCATGCGGGTCAGCGACGCGGGTACGACGATGCTCAGACAAATACTGAGTCCCAGCGATGTCCAGTCCAGGCCCTGCAAAGCGAAGAAGCCCGTCACGGCCAGGGAGGCAGCGAGTATCGTGAGCGACCAGCCTACCACCAGCGTCAGGGTGGTTACGCCGAGAAAATGAAGCACCACACCGTCTACAAGGTGAATGTTCATCAACCACAACAGCAGACAGGCCACGGCGCCGCCGCCCACAAGGTGGAGTCTCCTGGGGTCCATCGCGAGCGCTCGCCAATTGGCTCTGCGCAAAGCCACGACGAGCGCAAGCATCGCCAATGCCCAGGCGACAATCAGTATGGGAGCGCTAACAAGATGAGCAGGTACGTGCATGGACCCTACGGCGTTTGCATAAAACGCGATCTTCAACTCTAACGGCATCGCTATGTCGGCCGAAGCCACCGCCCGTGCTAAACCCAAAGGTAGCACGACTGAGTGCAACCGCTAGAGCGCGGCGGCAAGCCGCGATGCCTGATCTATCGCACGCTTCGCATCGATTTCCACGGCCACGTCGGCACCACCGATCAGGTGGACACCTTCGCGCCGAGAGCTCAACTCATCGAAGAGGCTGCGCTCGGATTCCTGTCCTGCGCACACAATCACGGTGTCCACGGGAAGGCAGCGCGGATCGTCGTCCATAAGCACATGCAGCCCCGCATCATCGATGCGCTGGTACTGCACACCTCGCAGCATGTGGACTCCCCTTCGCTTCAGAGCGAGCTTGTGGGCCCAACCCGTCGTCGGGCCAAGGCCTCGACCGTGCGGTGTCGGCTTACGCTGCAGCAGGAAGATCTCGCGATCAGCGACCTGGACCTGAGGCTCCACTCCAGCAACACCGCCGCGCGGGTGACCTGCAAAATCAATTCCCCATTCGCGCGCAAACACGTTCTTGTCCAGCGCCGCCGAGGTTCCGGCGTGCGACACGAGTTCGGCCACGTCGAAGCCGATACCACCGGCCCCGATGATTGCCACGGACTTCCCTACGCTGCGTTGACCACGAATCGCGTCCTCATAGCCCATCACCATGGGATGCTCGATGCCCTCGATCGAAGGATGGCGCGGATTCAATCCCGTGGCGACAACGACTGCATCCCAGGCCCGGTCGTTCAGTGACGTGACGTCGACTCGCGTGTTCAGGCGTAGCTCGACCCCGGTGAGCTCGATCTGTCGCTGGTAGTAGCGAATCGTTTCGCGAAACTCTTCCTTTCCCGGTATGCGCATGGCGAGATTAAAATGCCCGCCGATTTCATCGCTCGCTTCAAAGAGCGTCACCGCATGCCCGCGTTCGGCGGCGGTCACCGCAAAGGCCAACCCCGCCGGCCCGGCACCAACCACTGCGATGCGCTTTGGCTGTGACGTCGGCACATAGTTCAGTTCTGTCTCATGACAGGCGCGGGGATTGACCAGGCACGACACCACCTTGCCGCGAAACGCGTGATCCAGGCAGGCTTGATTGCAGGCAATGCAGGTATTGATTTCACCCACACGCCCATCGAATGCCTTGTTCGCAAAATCGGCGTCGGCGAGCATCGGTCGTCCCATGGACGTAATGTCTGCGTCCCCTTGCGCCAGAACGCTCTCGGCAACCTCGGGCATATTGATACGGTTGCTGGTGATCATGGGTATGGACAGCTCCCGCCGCAGACGCCCGGTGACACCGGCAAAGGCCGCCCGGGGAACGCGGGTTGAGATCGTCGGCACCCGTGCCTGGTGCCATACGAAATGCGTACTCATGATCGTGGCGCCGGCTTCCTCGATGGCGCGCGCCAGGGTGACCACCTCATCCCAGCTGCTGCCGTCTTCCATGAGTTCCATGGCCGCTATGCGGTAAATCAAGATGAAATCGGGACCTAGGGCTTCACGCATACGCCGGATTGTTTCGACCGGGAAGCGCATGCGGTTCCCGTAGCTACCGCCCCACTCGTCGCGGCGCTGATTGGTTTTTTCCAGCAGGAAGCTGCTGAGCAGATAACCCGCGGAGCCGATCACTTCGACCCCATCGTAGCCCGCCGCTCTTGCGCGCTCGGCGCAGCGCACGAAGTCACCGATGGTTTGCTCGATATCGGCGGATGTCATTTCCCGCGGCTCGCGCGGATTTATCGGGGAAGCGATGGGCGACGGCGCGACCGGGTCCGCGTTGTAGGCGAGATTGCCCGCATGGAGAATCTGCAGACAGATTTTGCAATCCGGCGCGGCGCCATGGACGGCGTCGGTTACCTCGCGGTGCAGCGGCACATGATCGTCGCTATCGAAGGCGCCGTATTCCCCCGGGGCCAGGGCGGCCGACTGGTTGGGCGCATTGCCACCGGTGATGATCATCCCCACCCCACCACGGGCGCGTTCGGCGTAGTACGCCGCCATACGCCGAAAGCCCTGGGGTCCGAGTTCTTCAAGACCCGTGTGCATCGAGCCCATAAGAATGCGGTTCTTCAGCCGCGTGAAACCGAGATCCAGAGGTGAGAACAGCCGCGGAAACTGCGGATGGTCTTCAGTGGCCGACCTAAGCGGTAGCGACATCGAGATAACCCCGTTCGATAGCCGTCTCAAGGGCGTTCACGGCCTGGCGCAGTTCCTCATAGGTCTCGCGCTGCCGGGCAAGCATCGTGATCTGTTCGTGAGAAGGCATTTCTGGATCGAGGCGCGTGATGTCCATCAACTCCTGCAGGTAGCTCAGTCGCGCCCGCGCCGCCATCGTTACGATGGGGCGCAAGTCATCGACGCTCAGTGTTGGGATCGCTGGATTCATGATCTCGCGATTCACGTCGCGGCGGATCTTTTCGAGTTCAAGGAGCAATCGATTGCTCTGCGAATTGGCCATGAAGAAGCTCCGCTGGGCGTTTCGGGCGAAGCTCCACCCTCACAGGATTGCCAAAGAGGGTCAAGCAATCCTCGCGCGATCTCAGGGGCGCCTAAGCTCACAGTGAGACACATCAGGGACAAGCGTGTTTCGTGCACGCCGGGTGCGTGCGACATGCTGGAAGTCAGCTCGCAAACCGACTACTTTACGCGCGGATCGAGCTGAACCAGCCGCACCATCAAGCGGCACCATAAAGAGCCGCGTGCATCTTCGGCAGTTCGAAACGCTCGATTTACCAATGCTACCCATCGGGAAACGTCTGTATGAGTTTTGCCACCGCCATCGCCGTCGACTCCAGCGAACACCCCTACTCCGCCAGGATCCACGACGGCTGGGACATCCTTGGCAACGCCAACGGAGGCTACCTCCTGGCCATGGGTGCCCGGGCCATGGCCATCGCTGCCGCCAGGGCGCACCCGATCACCGTCACGGCGCACTACCTGGCACCGGGCAAACCCGGCCCGGTGACCATTGATCCACAGATCGTAAAGGCCGGAAAGCTGCTGACGACCGTGCGGGCGACGCTGCAGAGCGACGAGAAGCCTCTCATCGAGCTGCTCGGAAGTTTCGGTGACATAACCAGTATCGAAGGACCGGAACGTATCGACGCGAGTCCCCCGGATCTGCCGCCACCGGAACACTGCGTACGCATACAGCACGATCCCAAGGCCGGTCTGCCCCCCAGGCTGTTCAGCCGAGTCGATCTGCGCCTTCACCCCGACGATGCGCGCTTCTTCGAAGGCAAGCCCTCGGGTGATCCGCTGATCCGCGGATGGCTGCGACTCAATGATGATGAGCCCATGGACCTCTTCGGTCTTATCTTTGCCACCGACGCGTTCCCTCCCACGGTGTTCAATGCGAAGCTGCCCGTCTCCTGGACTCCCACCGTGGAACTCACGGCGCATATCCGCGGCATTCCAACGTCCGGCTGGCTCCGCTGTCGCTTCAGCACGCGCTTCATCAGTGGCGGCATGCTGGAAGAAGACGGCGAACTCTGGGACGTCAGCGGCAGGCTCGTCGCACAGTCGCGTCAACTCGCGCTCGCGCCTCTGCCCTGAGGCGGGCGAAAGAAAATGCGGTTCGATTGAGCAGGAATCGGGTGGTTCACGCGCAAGCTAGCAAGCAAGCTGAGGTTCTCTTAACCAGGAGGAACGCCCCATGGACAACCTCAGCGCAACACTGTCCCATCCCGAATCAGACGCCGCATCAGTGAACCCCAGCGCGGAAGACGGCCGCATGGACCACCCGCACTACCGTCTCGTGGCGGCGGCCATTCGCTATCTGAGCGAACATCATCCGTCGCAGCCTCACCTCGGTGAGCTGGCGCAGACGCTTCATGTGAGTGAGGCACATCTGCAGCGAGTGTTCAGCAGCTGGGCCGGCGTCTCGCCAAAACGTTTTCTGCAGTCCCTGACCCGCGACGCCGCCGTCGCGGCCCTCCGCGATAGCGCGACGGTACTTGAGGCCAGCCTCGCCGCGGGGTTGTCGGGTCCGGCGCGGCTTCACGATCTGACCATTGCCTGCGACGCCATGACCCCGGGAGAGATTGCCAGCGGCGGCCGGGGCCTCGAGATCAGCTACGGCTGGGCGACCACACCTTTCGGCCCCGCGCTGTTCGCCTTCGGTGACCGCGGCATCTGCCATCTGGCCTTCCACGAGACCGAAGCCTCCGACGCGGTAGCAGAATTCCTTGAGGATTGGCCTGGCGCCAGCCTGTCACGCAACGATGCAGAGGCCCTTGCCCTCGCCGAGCGCATCTTTGCCAGACCGCTGGAACGCGGACGGCTGCATCTGCTGTTACGCGGCACGAACTTCCAGATTCGCGTGTGGAAAGCTCTACTGGAGGTGGGCGAAGGGCAGCGCGTGAGCTACGCCCAGCTTGCGGAGTACGCTTCTGTGCCCCGGGCCAGCCGTGCCGTGGGCACGGCCATGGCCCGTAACCGCATTGCGTACCTGATACCCTGCCACCGCGTCATCCGCGGTGATGGCGAAAGCGGCGCCTACCGCTGGGGCCCGGAACGCAAACTGGCCATGCAGGGCTGGGAATCTGCCCGCTGCGAGGGCGCGTAACACAGCCTTCTACTTCCGATGGGACGGGGCCCCCGACGTGACACCGGCGCAATTCGCACAGCTCGTCCTTCTCGCCGCGATCTGGGGCTCGTCTTTCCTGTTCATGCGCATAGCGGTGCCGCAGCTTGGGGCAACCTGGCTGCTGGAGCTGCGTTTATTCAGTGCGGCGGTGTTCCTGCTGGTCTTGGTCCAGGCGATGCGCCAGCCCGTGGATGTGCGCCGCTATTGGCGCCATTACCTGTTTCTGGGCGCGTTCAATACTGCGATCCCCTTCTTTGTCATGGCCTGGGCCGCCCACGAACTTCAGGCATCCGTACTCTCGGTAATCAATGCCACCGCGCCGCTCTGCGGTCTCGTCGTCGGCTTTATCTGGCGCCGCAAGCCCATCACGCTCCGCGCGGTGCTGGGACTGGGGTCGGGCATGGCGGGAGTCTCCGCTCTCGTGGGCGTTGGTCAGGGCGAGCCGATTGACGCCGCTCAGCTGAATGCCGTTCTGGTGTGCATGCTGGCGCCGGTGTGCTACGGGATCGCGAGCAGCTATGCGGAATTTGCACAGCGCGTTCCGGCCTTCGCCAACGCCAACGGCAGCCTCTGGGCCAGCTTTGCGCTCATCATTCCCCTGATGGCGATCGTGCCACAGCCCGTCGTCTGGCCACCGGGCGCGGTAGCGGCCGCGCTCGTCCTCGGTGTGGTCTGCACTGGCATGGCCTATCTGCTGTACTTCCACCTGATCAGCACGGTCGGTGCGGCTTCGGCACTAACCGTGGGCTACCTGATTCCTCTCTTCGGCGTTACCTGGGGATGGCTGTTTCTCGATGAGGCGGTGGGCTGGCATACCGTGGGAGGTGGGATTCTGGTGCTGACGGGTACTGCCCTCGTAACCGGGGTCGATCCCAGAGCGCTGCTGCGGCGTCGGCGTCCCGTCGGCAACTCGGTGTCAGGCTAGGATCAGCTCGACGCGCGCGCCGCCGAGCGCGCTGTCACCCAGCACCAGTTTGCCCTGCTGGGCCTTCACAATGTCCATCACCACAGCAAGGCCAATGCCCTGCCCCTCCTGGCGGGAGTCCGCCCGCGCGCCGCGACCAAGGAGTGTGTCCCGCAGTTCCGGCGAAATGCCTTCGCCGTCGTCCTCAATGATCAAGCGCAGCCCATCATCCTCATCCCGCATCGCCCGGGCACGCACTTTGGCGCGCGCGTACTTGCAAGCGTTGTCGAGCAGGTTACCGAGAATTTCCATGAGGTCCCGCTCGTCGCCGCGAAAGCGCGCGTCGCCCTCGGTCGCGACCACGATCTCCAGATCCCGTGCGGCATAGACCTTGAGCAGCGTGCTGCGCAAACGCTCGAGGACCGGGAGCACCTCCACCCGCTGAAGCAGGCGGTGGTTGGCGCCGACGGCGCGCTGCAGGTGCCACTGCATAACCTCATCCATGCGATCGAGCTGCTCCTGCTGCAGCGAGCCAAAATCCGGCGCATGCAGATCGGCGCTGCGCAGTACGGCCAGTGGCGTCTTCAGGCTGTGCGCCAAGTCTGCAAGGGTGTTGCGCATGCGCTCCCGTCGCTGCTGCTCGCCGCTCAGCAGGGATTCGAGGTTCCCGACCAGGGGCTCGACCTCGCGGGGCCAGTCCCCATCAAGCTCTGCCGCCTTGCCCGCTTCGATCTGCTGGATGCGCTCCGCCAGGCGGCGCAGGGGCGTAAGGCCCCAGCGCACGATGGCGAGCTGCAGCGACAGCATGATCACCAGCATCGCCGCCAGCCACAGGATGAGCTTGGAACGAAACTCCATCACGTCGGCATCGCGGGGCGCCGAGCTCTCGGCCACGACGAAGCGCAGGGGAACTTCGCTACCATCTTCCCGTTCCCAGAGAACCTGATATGCATGGCGAAACAGGCCGCCTAACTCGTTGTCAAAGCGCGTGCCGGGACTCAGGGGTGGGATGCCGTCACTCAGGCGCTCCAGGGGATTACTCAGGAAAGCAGCGGAGGGCGATAGCCAGAGCGTCTCCCCTCGATCGCTGCTGACCATGGCGTAGAGGCCGGAGGCGGGCTGCAGCAGCCGCGCCTCCAGGGGCATTAGGGGCAGATCGAAGTCATCCGTAACGTTGGCCTGCGCAAGCAGGGTGATTACCTGCAGCTGGAGTCGCTCGGCGATGGCCGCATCAAGGGCATCCCGATGCGCCCGTTCCAGGTACGCGGCGGCAAGACCGAGCGTTACGGGAACCAGGATCAGGGCCGCGATCATCAGTCGGCTGGCCAGGGACCGCGGCAAACGCGTCATGCGCCACGGCGCTCCAGGGTGAAGCGGTAGCCGACGCCTCGCACGGTCTCGATGGGACGCAGATCCGCCTGCGGATCGAGCTTGCGCCGGAGGCGGCCAACGAACACCTCAAGTACGTTGCTGTCGCGATCACTGTCGCGATCGTAGAGGTGATCGAGGAGTTCGGCGCGGGATACCGCTTCGCCAGGGCGGCGCGCAAGGTAGGCAAGCGTATTGTATTCGTAGGTGGTGAGTTCGATCGCGTCGCCATCGCGCGCGACGCGCCGTGCACTGAAGTCGATGCTCAGCGCGCCGTATTCCGCTACGGAGCGGCGGCGACCCTCAACGCGACGCAATAATGCATCAAGCCGGGCTTCGACCTCTTCGAGGTAAAAGGGTTTTGTCACGTAATCATCAGCGCCCGCCTCCAGGCCGCCGACCTTGTCCTGCCAGTCGGCCCGCGCCGTGAGAATCAGCACGGGCATGTTGAGACCTGCGCTGCGCCAGTTGCGAATAAGATCCACCCCCGACACGTCGGGAAGACCCAGATCCACGATAGCGATATCAACGGGATACTCGCTCGCCAGGAATTGTGCCTCCTGGCCATCGGGCGCTTCATCGACGATCCAGCCGTTGCCGCGGAAATGCTCGACCAGGCGGGCGCGCAGGCGCGCGTCGTCCTCGACCACCAGCAGTCGCATGGTCCTATTCCGGAACCTCGACGGTCACTACTCGACCGCTGTCCAGGAGCAAACGCACGCGATAACTATCCCCGATACGACCGACCGCGAGAACGCGTCCGCCGTGCTCGCGACGGGCCTGTTCAGCGGCAGCGGCGGCCGCGTCGTCAGGGGCGCTTTGGCGGTAGGCTTCGCTGGCAGACCCGCGCCCGGGCTCTCCGCCGCGCTCGATCGCTTCCAGGATGCGCTGCTGCCAATCCTCCAGATCGTCCTCGCGCTCCTGCGCCAGGGCCGGTCCGAGAGTCAGCACGTAAAGCAGGACAAAACCGAAAGCTGTGCGCAACATTCATTGCTCCGAATAGCGGTGACGCTGCCGCTCAGGGCAGCGGTTCCAATCGCATACGCACGGCGATCGTGGAACCGGGATCCACCGCGGTGCGAGTTTCGTAGATGCTATCCTCAAAACGGTAGCGGACGCGATAGCCGCTCACCTGCTCGCGCTCGCGAATCTCGTACTCGGTGGTGCACACATCTTCGGTAACGTAGTACCCGTCATTGCGCTGGCGGCGTCGCTGCTCGATGTCATTGCCCACGGACGCCCCAAGCAACACCCCCGCACCGGTGATGAGATCGCGACGACTCGAATTGTCCCCCAGCACGCTGCCGGCTGCACCACCGAGAACACCCCCAAGCACGGCGGGGGTAAAGGATCTCGGATTGCCGCGCCCCTCGACCCGGACACGCTCCGTCCGGCAGCGCTCGAAGGGGATGCGGTCCTCTCGCACTTGCACGATGGGATCGACAGAGACAACCGGAGCCTCAATGACCTTGCTGTAGCTGTCCGCTTGGGCCGAGGACCCAAGCCCGACGAGAGAAACCACAGCTATGGCGTGGGAAAGACGATTCAATTTCTTCATGCGGAGATCCTCCTTGATTGGCTCGGGGACAAGGCTAGCGCCAGCTGCCTGAACCCAATCTGAACGGCCTCGAGAAATCTTCAGCCTCCCATTCAGCATTGGTTCAGGTGCCGGCGCCTAGGCTGTAGCCACACTCACAAGGGAGCTGTGCACTATGAACACTCGAATCGTTTTCGCAGCACTGGTCGCCAGCCTGCTCCTTGCCGGTCCCGGGATAGCGAGCGCGGATTTCGATGATCGACGACGCTTCAACGGTGGATGGGAACACCGCGATCGCTGGGACGACCGGCGCCGCTTCAACCGAAATCCGCACTTCCGCCAGTGGGATCGCCGCTTTCGCCGCGGATATTGGGATCGTCGCTTCCGCGGCGGCTATGACTGGCGTTTCGATCGGAGACGCTACTGGGGTCTTGGTGCCTGGAACAACAGCTGGTATTGGGCGCCGCCACCGCATCGCTACTGGTATCGGCAAAACCGCGGTGTCGGCCTGGTAGGCGGTGCGATCATCGGCGCCACGGCCACAAGGCTCCTTTTGCAAACGCAGGGAGACGATCGCTATGTCGAATACGATCGCAGGCCGTCCTGCTACCGCATCGAGCGCGACGAAAGCGGACGCGAGCGGCGCGTGCCGCTGCCGGACACGGCCTGCTTCTAGCGGGTCAGGCCGCGTCGCGACTCCGATCGCGACGCGGTTTCGGAAGCAGACGCCACAGCAGGTAGGACAGGGGCGAGACCAGAAGCGTCAGCAGCCAAAGCAGCAGGGGAAACAAGACGACCAGCCACAGGCCGTCGAAGCGTTCGAGTTCGAGATCCACCTGGAAGTCAGCGTGAGCGCTGCCGTTTACTGCGATGGCGACACCGAGTATGAGCGCAAAAGCCAGACCCGTAAGCAGCGCGCCGCGCAGGGCGGCGCCCAGGAACTCACGAAAGCTCACTCGTGGATCTCTATACAGCCGTGCTCCTCGTGCTCAGCGTTAGAGCGAAGCAGACTCACAGCGCCTCCTCGACCGGGCGTCCATCCTGCTTGTAGACCACGCCGCCTTTCATGACGAAGTCCACCCGTGAAAGCAGGTTTATGTGTCGGAGCACGTCGCCCTGCACCGCCACTATGTCGGCGTACTTACCCGCAGACACCGTGCCCCACTTGTCCTCGACACCCATCATCACCGCGCCCCAGTAGGTGGCGGCTCGGATGGTGTCCATGGGATCAACCCCCATCACGTTCACCCATACGTCCATCTCATTCCAGGTGCTCTGGCAGTGGAATTTCATCGGGATGCCGCTGTCGGTGCCGACCAGCATCACCACCCCGGCTTCCCGCAGCTGCAGAAATTTGCGCTTCAGCGTCGGCTTGCGGATCGGCGTCAGCTGCGTGTACGCAAGCTGGCCGGGATAGCGGATCGACGCTTCGATATCCGCGATGGTCGAGGGTTCGAGGCCCCGATGCCAGCAGTCATTGTCGAGTTTCTCCGGATTGGCCACCGTGAACTCGTAGTTCCACAGGCCTTCAACTGTAGGGGTCCAGAACATCGGTCCGCCGGCGACTCGGCCCGTCGCCGTTCGCTCGCGCAGCATGCGAATCACGTCCGCCGGGTACTCGGGTGCGGTCGTGAGCCCGGTGTGCTCGAAGTTGTCGACACCGATTTCCAGCCCGCGGCGAATCTCGTCGGGACGATGCGAATGGGCGACAACCTTGAGCCCGTGCTTATGGGCCTCGTCCACCACCGCCTGCGCCTCATCGAGGGTCATCTTGTCCTGGTCGATGAGCTTGATGATATCGACGCCGGCCTCAGCGAGAAGCGCGACCTTGCGGCGCCCGTCCGCTGCCCCGCTGACGCCCCAGCGGTACATCTCAGTGTTCGGATAGGGCTCGTGCTGAATAAATGGGCCCGAGATAAAAACCCGCGGTCCCGGGATTTCGCCACTCTCGATTCGTCGCTTCAGCGATAGGGAGTCCTCCAGGGGAGCGCCCAAATCACGCGTAGTGGTGATACCGGCCAGCAACAGCTGAACCGCGCTGGCGGGCATGATCTCGCTCGCGAAGCGGTCGGCGTAGGTCGGATGCCAGTGCGAATAATCGGAGTGACCCGTGAGCATCAGGTGAGCATGGTTCTCCCACAGGCCAGGCAGCACGTCCATACCTTCCGTGGACACAACCTCGTAGCCCTCGGGCACGGGAAGTGTATCCACGGTGCCGACCTGCTGGATGACGCCCTCGTCTACAAGAATCACGCTGTTCGCAATGGGGTGATGCCCGAAGCCGTCGATGAGGCGTCCACCAACCAATGCCGTGCCGGCGAAGGCCTGCGCACCAAGCTGCAGCGCAAGGAGGACGATGAGCCCTTTCCCACACCAGTTATTCCGCTGTGCTCCGATCGAGGTTTGCCTTCTTGTTCCTTTATTGTCGTTCAACGAAGAATTCTCCTTCCCCGGGTGAGACCGTCGGATCGCCGCGGATCACCGTTGCGGACACCGCTTCCTGCGGTGTTCCTTTCTTCAGCAGCTCTTGACGAGCGCCACCTTCCATCAAGGTAGTACACTGCCGCGCGGCAATCGACCTACCAACGATAAGGATGCCCGTATGCCGATCTCATTGCAGCGTCCCTGTGGCTTTTTCGCCGCTCTCTCTGTAAGCCTGCTGGCAAGCACAGCCACGCTTGCCGAACATCACGAAGGTACCGACCACGAAGCTGTGCTCGCCGTCGTCACCGCGCTCTTTGACGGAATGCGCGGTCGTGACGAAGCCAAGCTTCGTTCTGTGTTTGCGGAAGAAGCGCGCCTCGGCACGCAAGGGGTGGACGGGTTTATCGAGCGAGTCGTTACCGGCGAGCGCTTCCTCGACGAGGTGACCTTCGACGAAACCGTGCTTATAGACGGAGATCTCGCCATGGCCTGGACGCCCTACAACCTGTTCGTCGACGACGTGTTCCACCACTGCGGCGTGGACCTGTTCGTGATGAAGCTCAGCGATGAGGGCTGGCGCATCACCCAGCTCGACGATACCCGTCGCACCGAGGGCTGTGACCCAGAACGACGCGACTGATTTCACCGGCAGACCTGCTTCGCATCGCATGGCGATAGATCCAGCGCCACGCATCGAACTTCGATGCCAGCAATTTATAGAAAGCAACTCACAGACTTAGATAGAGGCCGATTATGCGAAGCGTTCTGCTCACCCTGACCCTTCCCCTCGCGTTCCTCACATCTGGGGCCCTCGCCCAGAAACCGGACATCACCTACGCCGACCTCGAGCGCATCTCGGATGCGGACACCATGGTCATGGTGCCCATGCGCGACGGCGTGCGCCTGGCCACGGATATCTTTAGACCCAAGGACGCAGGCGAGAAGCTGCCGCTGATCTTTATCAAGACACCCTATGACTTCAACGAAGTCGGGGGAGCGACGCTCAACTGGACCTTTGAAGCTGTCTCCCGTGGCTACGCCGTCGCAATCCAGAACGAACGCGGCCGCTACTACTCCGAAGGCGAGTGGGAAATCCTGGGCAATCCACGCACCGACGGCTGGGACGCCCTGGACTGGTTTGCCGAGCAACTCTGGTCCAGCGGAGCGGTGGGTACGCTCGGCTGTTCCTCCTCCGCCGAGTGGCAGCTCGCGCTCGCCGCCATGGATCATCCGGCGCACCGGGCCATGGTGCCCATGGCCTCCGGGGCGGGCATCGGTCGCGTGGGTGAGTTCATGGAGCAGGGGAACTGGTACAAAGGCGGAGTCCACCAGACTCTCTTCTCTGTGTGGCTGCACAGCGTGCAGCAGCAGGTGTATCCGCGCTTCCCGGCTGGCACGAGCGAGGAGGATCTGCGGCGTTTTCGCAAGCTCTACGATCTGGCCCCGGAAATGCCCGAAGTGGACTGGGCGAAACAGCTGCGCAAGCTGCCCGCCAGCGATTGGCTGGAGGACGCGGGAGCTAATTTTGGGCCCATGCAGGAACTGCTACGACGCTCACCTGCAGACCCGGCCTGGTTCGAAGGCGGTCTGTATCACGACAATGCGCCGATCGCGGTACCTGCATTCTGGTTCAACAGCTGGTTTGACGTCAGCCAGGGGCCGAACCTCGCGGCCTATCAGCACACCCGCGACAACGCCCCTACGCAGCGCGATCGCGGCGGCCAGTACGTGCTGATCGCGCCGACGCTGCACTGCGCCTTCTATCGCATTCCGGAACACGAGGACTACATCGCCGGCGACCTCAACGTGGGTAACGCCTGGTTCCCACTCTATGAGCAAATGTTCGCGTTCTTCGACTATTACCTTAAGGACGAAAACAGCGACGCCTTCAGCGAACTGCCCCGCGTCCAGTACTACACGATGGGCCGCAACGCCTGGGGCAGCGCAAATCAGTGGCCACCCGAAGGCTCACAGTCCCGCACGCTGTTTCTGAGCTCCGACGGCTCGGCCAACAGCCTCTACGGCGACGGCCGCCTCAGCTGGGAGGCACCGGCCAGCGCCGCCAGCGACAGCTTTAGCTACGACCCCATGAACCCCGTTCCGGCCCTCGGCGGCGGAGTGTGCTGCAACCGGGGCGCGGCCGACGGCGGCAGCTTTGACCAGCGCGCTATCGAGGCCCGGGTCGATGTGCTCGTCTACACCACCGACCCTCTCGATGAAGACCTGGAAGTCACGGGCAGCGTTCGGCCGACCCTGTACGTGGCGTCCGACGCCCTCGACACGGATTTCACGGTAAAGCTTGTAGACGTCTACCCGGACGGCAGCGCCTGGAACGTCGACGACACCATCCTGCGCGCCCGGTACCGCGACGGTTATGAGAATCCGAAGATGATGACGCCCGGGGAAGTTTATGAGCTCACGCCCACGCCCATGACCACCAGCTATCTCTTCAAGGCCGGGCACCGCATTCGCGTGGAGCTGTCCTCGAGCAAGTTCCCGCAGTACATGCGCAATCTGAACACCGGGGGCAACAACGTCGACGAGACCGAGGGCGTGGTTGCGCACAATGAAGTGCACCATGGCCCAGCAACGCCATCGCGAATCGTGCTGGAAACACTCCCGGTGAAATAGAGCTGCATCAAAACAACCACGGCACCTCCCCAAAGGCTCATCAACAATAAGGTAATCAACATGTTTTCTTCGCTCAATCGCGCGCTACTGGCGCCGATTCTGGTCGCAGTGCTGGCTTCTTCGCTGCTCGCCTCCTCCGTTGCCGACGCGCAGATGCAGATGGACCCGCGCACGCCGCACATACTCCCGGAGCGCGATCGTTCCCGCATCGTGGACGAGTGGCTCCGCGAGCGCCTCGATACGATAGTGCTGCCGCTCATGCGTCGCGAAGGCGTGGACATGTGGATCCTGATCGCCGGTGAGTACGATGAGGATCCGGTGCTTAGAACCATGCTGCCCTCAACCTGGCTGAACGCGCGCCGCACCACGATCCTGATCTTCCATGACAACGGCGGCGACTCAGCGGAGCGCATGGCCGTGGCGCGCTATCCCGTGGCCGACCTGTTTCCGGCCGCCTGGGACGCGGACGCCCAGCCTGATCAGTGGGGACGGGTGGCGGATATCATCCGCGAGCGCGATCCGCAGACTATTGCCATCAATACTTCGGATGATTTTCCCCTCGCCGACGGTTTGAGTGCCGGCATGCGCCGCAAGCTCGAAACAGCGCTGGGACCGCTCACCGAACGGCTGGTGGAGCGCCCGGGCCTGGCCGTGGGCTGGCTGGAGACGCGGACGGCGTCCGAGATGGCGGTGTATCCGCACATCGTGCGCATCGCCCACGCGATCCTGTCCGACGCGTTTTCCGAAGCCGCGCTCACGCCGGGCGTGACCACCACCGGCGACCTGCGCTGGTACCTGCGGCAGCGGGTGACGGACCTGGGCCTCGACACCTGGTTCCATCCCAGTGTTCACGTCCAGCGTCAGGAGCAGAAGGCCTTTGATATCGCCAGCATGGGTATCGACTCCGGCGAGGTGATCATGCCGGGCGACTTCCTGCACGTGGATTTCGGCATCACCTATCTTCGCCTCAACACCGATACGCAGCATCATGCCTATGTGCTGCGCCCGGGTGAGACGGAGGCGCCGAAAGGTCTGCGGGACGGTCTCGCCGCATCGAACAAGGTCCAGGACGCGCTGACAGCGGAGTTTGCCGTGGGACGCAGCGGCAACGATATCCTCGCCGCGGCCCGCCGCACGATCGAGGCGCAGGGCATTGACGGCACGATATACACCCATCCCATCGGCCTCCACGGTCACGGAGCCGGACCCGGTATCGGCTCCTGGGAGACCCAGGCTCCGCGCAAGGGCCTGAGTGGTTCCTATACGATGCAGGCGAACACGGCCTACTCCATCGAGCTCAATGCCAAGGCAGCCGTGCCCGAGTGGGGCGGACAGGTTGTGCGCTTCATGACCGAGGAGGACGCATTCTTCGACGGTGAAACGCTGCGCTACCTGGACGGTCGCCAGACCGAAATCATCCTGGTGCCGCGCCCCTATTTCGAGGATTGAGCATCGTATTCTGCGGCGCCAGCCCCCGTCTTGTCGGTGGCTAGAGAGCGCATTCTCTCGGCCAGGAGAGCCGCTGATGTCAGCGCGTCGGCTTGGCGCCGGAGTGTCTGGATACGCGTCACCAGGATATCGATCGTTTCGTGGAAGGCGGCACGAACCGTCGGTCCGTCGCCATCAACACGCGACGGATCGGCGAGTCCCCAGTGCACCTTCTCAGCGGGTTCCAACCATAGCGGGCAGGGTTCCCCAGCTGCCGAATCACACAGGGTAACGACGATATCGAAGGGGCTCTGGCTTACGTCATCGAAGCTCTTGCTCGCCAGGCCGTCCGTCGGTATGTCCCGCTGTGCAAGATGGTGCAGCGAAAGAGGATGAACGACTCCGGCGGGCGCACTTCCGGCGCTGGCAACATCAAAGCAATCGCCGGCGAGATGACGGGTCACAGCTTCAGCGATGATGCTGCGACACCGGTTGTGGGTACATACGAAAAGCAAGCGCATGGCTTCTATCTCGCGTGGTTGTGAACTTGCGATCTAGGAGTGGGTAACACGGCTGATCGCTCCCGGCATCGCTCAGCCTGTCGCTCGTCGTTGCTGCCTCGGGCGGCACGAGAACTGCTTGGCAAAGGTAACAAAACCGAGTCGATGGCTTCGACCACAGCAATCTTCGCAACAATCTTTGCAGCAAGAGCCAGGACAACTGTCAATGAGAAGGGGAACACAGTGACTTTTGACGATACTCGCACTTCCGCGGTGCATGGCGCTATCACCCTGGTGCTCTTGCTGGTCTTTGCTGTTCAACCCGCAAAAAGCCAGGGCAATGGCGCCACCATAGCGATCTTCGGCGGTACCTTTATCAACGACGCCCTGCTCCTGCGCGACGATATCCTGGACGAACCTTTCACGCTGCAGACCAAACTGGGCGAATCGGCACCCATTTACCCGGGGGAGGCAAACGGTGTGCGTTTCTACTACGTGCACATGCACGGTAGCGTCGCGTTGCAGGCAAGCTGGGTCGCGCTTTACGACCTTGGCGTCAAAGAAGTCCTCGGCGGGGCCACCGCCGGCGGTATCAATCCGGCGATGCAGCCCTATGACTATGTGGTGCCCCATGACTTCATCGATATGAACGTCGATCGACCGCTGAGCTTTCCCCGGGAGATTTACCGCGACCCCGAGAATATTCCCCTGCCCCGCGTCCTGCCCGCTATGGATCCGGACCTGCGCACAATTCTCCTGGAGGAGACCCGTACTCGACTGCGCGGCGATCGCGCGCTGGACGATATCAGCCTGCACAAGGCCGGAGTGATCGTACAGGCGCGCGGCGGACGCTTTGAATCAGCGGCTGAGATCCGCATGTTCGCCCAGTGGGGCGGCGATGTGGTGACCATGAACGTAGGCACAGAGATCGCCTACGCTCGGATGCTCGGTATGAACTACGCCAGCCTGATCGTGATCTCCAATCCCGCGGAAGGCGTCGCCCCCTGGGACTTCGCAGAAATGCCTCCGCTCTACCGGCGCATCAATCCCATCAGCGTCGATATCCTGTTGGCATCGCTCCCCAGAATTGCGGAGCTGGCTGGCAAGGAGCGTGTCGGCGATTCCCTGATCTTCCATCCTGAAATGACGTCCAAACCCGAGGGGGATTCCTGAGACCGCCTCTTCAAAACCTGGCTCCCAGGTACCTCCTGGCTGTACGGGCGGAGATCAGTCTGGCAAAACTCCGCTAAACATCGACAAGGCTTGATATACCCGGGGAACGAAAGAGAATGTCGCCTAGACGTTCGGTCTGAAGCACGGGCCGAACCACTCAGGTCGAGGCATAAACGATGAGCCGGTCCCGTTCCCAGGTCTCCAGCATGTTGTGTTTCTCGCAGACAACGCAGCCGCTAGTGCGCAACCCGGTGCACTGGGTGATCGGCGTACTTACGCTTCTCTACTTCGCCGGTGCGACGAACGGTTGGGCGCAGCCGGAGCCGAGCGCGCCCATGGCGGTGATGACGGCCCCACTGCCCTCTTCGCAAAGCAGCTTGAGGGCGTTTCGCAGCGCCATAGTGGGTGAAGACGGCTCCGCACTGGCTGAACAGACTCGATCGGAGCTGGAGTTTGCGGCGACGCCCATGCCATTGGCCGAGCTGGAAGTCCGTGCTCAGGCCGCGGTCAGCCATCTTCAGGCCGCGGCAACCGCATTATCCGACCTTATCATCGAAGGCGAGCGCCTCGTGCGCGAAAACGCCTTGACCAGCGAGCTCGAGGAAGAGTTAACGCAGCGCGGCGGTCTCGTGTTTCAGCTGCGGAATGAGTTGGCCGCCCGGGCCACCATTCTCATCGATGCGGCGGAAGAAAAAGGTGCGGATCTGACCGAGAGCCGGACCTATGTGAACGTTGTTACCAATCTGGATCTGCCTGAACCCAGCAGCGACCCAGACCTCAGCGCCATTGAGCGCGGTGCCCGCCTCGTGGTGCGGCGGGTCAGGGAGCAACCTCCGGCACACGAGCGGCTTGCACCCTGGACTTCCTCCGTATCGGAACTCGTGGAAGAGTTGCAGCCTCTGCGCCAGCAGCAACTGGAGGAACGCGTCGAAGCATGGCTGGCGATTCTGCAGCGTCAGGTGCGCAAGCGCATCAGAATGGATATTGCGCTGACCAAAACCGAGGATCAGCGCGAGAAAGAAGTCATTGCCGGCCTTGCCGCAGATCAGCAAGACGTCGTCAACGCCACCATAGAAAGACTGCAAGCCGTATTGGCCGTGTTTGCGAAACGCGGCGGCGACACCACCGTGGCACGCCAGTACATCGTCAACGCGACGGGGCAACGCATAAACCTGCGCGATCCCGCGGTCTTCTATGCCCAGGCCAAAGCCTGGGCCCTGAGTCCCTCGGGCGGCCAGGGACTGGCCCTGAAGCTGGGAAAGTTCTTTCTGATCCTCATCGTGGTGTGGATCATCGCCAAAGTCCTCGGGGGCATCGTCCGTGCGGCGATAAAGCGCCTGCCTGACGCATCGAGCCTGCTTCAGGATTTTCTGGTGAGCGGCAGTCAGAGGGTCGTCATGCTCATCGGCCTCCTGGTGGCCATCAGTGCGCTCGGCATCAACATAACGCCCCTGGCGGCGGCAATTGGTGCAGCGGGACTCGTTATCGGCCTCGCACTCCAGGGCACCCTCAGCAACTTTGCGAGTGGGATCATGATTCTCATGTATCGACCTTTCGACGTCGGCGACGTGGTGAATGCCGGAGGAGTATTCGGAAAGGTGGAGGCGATGACGCTTGTGTCCACAAGAATCCTTACCTTCGACAATCAGGTTAACTGGGTACCCAACGATTCGATCTGGAACAACGTAATCACCAATGCGACAGCGCGGCGTACCCGACGCGTCGACATGGTGTTCGGCATCGGCTACGGCGATGACATGGGAATTGCACAGGACATTATCGAGCAAGCCGTTTCTGCCCATCCGAAAGTGTTGAGCGATCCGGCACCCACGATTCGAGTGAATGAACTCGGTGACAATTCGGTCAACTTCGTGGTTCGGCCCTGGGCACTCACCACCGACTACTGGGACGTTTTCTGGGATCTGATGCGCACAATCAAAGAGCGCTTCGACGAAGCAGGAATCAATATCCCATTCCCACAACGTGACCTACATCTCTCCGGGCCCATTGAAGTCGTCATGAGCAACACGACCGCGCGCAGTTCCAGCCAGGCCGAGAAAAACGTTAGAGAAGATCAGGGGCCTTCAGCCTATAGCTCGCAAACCTCAGTCGATGAGCCCGGACCCGCGACGCAGGTTCGTGATGACGAGGATGAGGCGGAAGACGACAACGCCTGAAAACCCCGACCTGTGCCTGATGAGAAATCAAATTCCTCAAACGTCCGTTCGGTCCGGTAACGTGGGCTCGGGGAACAGGCGAAGACCGCTAGGTCATTTTTCCCCAGGCCGGCGATGAACGACCCGATCTGGCGAGATGAGCGAGGAGCGCGAAGGGAACGCAGGGAGCGATCGACCCTACAGCCTTGCCGACCGACTCAGGTTCACGATAAGTCTTTCTGACTTCGGCCCGGGAATGCCGAGGCGGTTACTGTGGGGCGAAACTACCGCCGCTCACGACGATCTTTCAGGCCGACGTAGCATGCGCCAGCCACGCAAAGCCCGACACAAACCACCAGAACGAGATGCGGCCCGCTAAAGTAGTGCAAAACAGACCCCGCATCGGCGCCATGGCCTTCGTGGGCGACTGCCTGGAGACTCGAGCTGAGCAGCAACAGACCTGGGATTACGCGCTTCATGTTTATTGTTCCTCGAAGATTTCTCGAAGGTCTCTCCAAGCTTGCTCGACATCTACTCAACGAGAATCGAGCGAATCATTAGAAGAGCCTTCGTTATACCTGCACCTCGTGCGCCGATACATTGCGCTGGATCAATGATGCAGGCACCCAAGTTTCGAAAAGCCAAAAAAAGCCGCGCTAGCACTCCCTAGCGCACGTTGCGCGTCCAGGAGTTCCGGAGCATTGCCGGTGAGCGATCACTCAAGTTGTACGTCCGCTATAAAAAATGGCCGACTTGCGACGCGGATCCTTGCAGAGCCCCCTGGGACCCCTGATCGAACTTCGGCTACGGTGCAGTTCAGCCGCTGGCATCTTTTGTGACCTCTTACCACCGCTTGGGACTACCAGTGTCCAGGCTGATTCTCCTACTCGGGGCTGGCTCCAGGCCACCGTGCTTTGCGAGTATTGAAAACGCCGCGGCACGTCACCAACTCTTTGGCTCCCGTGATGAGAGGAAAAAACCATGAAGACCTACCAGAAATCAGCGGACGCCATCGCCGCGCTGGACGCCGAACAGTATCGAGTCACCCAGGAGAACGGCACCGAGCTGCCTGGCACGGGTAAATACCTCGATAACCACGAACCGGGCATCTACGTCGACATCGTATCCGGGGAACCGCTGTTTGCATCTTCGGACAAGTACGAATCGGGATGCGGGTGGCCAAGCTTCACGAAACCTATCGAGCACACGCACGTTAACGAGCTGCGAGATACCAGCCACGGCATGATCCGTACCGAGGTGCGAAGCACGCACGGCGACAGCCACCTGGGACACGTGTTCCCCGATGGCCCCCAGGATCGGGGAGGACTGCGCTACTGCATCAACTCCGCGTCCCTGCGCTTCATACACCGTGATGACATGGCAGCGCAGGGCTATGGTGACTATCTGGATCAGGTGGAAGACGTCTGAAGGTCACCACTCGTATCTGCACATACTCCAAAGTGTTTCTGGGAGTGTATGCAGACGCGGGACCCGCCCCTCGCAGCGGTCGATCGGCGAAGCGCTGGCTTTTCTCGGAGGCGTCAGGGCGCGAAACGGCATTAACACGAAAGCAAAACCCGCGGCGGGGCGTGAGCATCTGCAGCGAAAAGCGCGCTGGTCAACGAGTGACCCGCGCGCTGCGGGGGACATCTGCCGAATAGCACATCGGCACTAGTTTTAAAGCAAAACCTGACTATGCAAGGGCGAGGTCTGCCCCGGCGCTGTCGGCGTTCGCAGAGCTGCGCGTCCGGTACCGACTCATCGCGATCACGGCAACACTGCTGAACCAGACGGCGACCGCGGTAAAGAACAGGGCTCCGCCGTCGGTATTGCCGGCTTGATCAACTACTCGATCGATGCCGAGCGGCGTGAACAGGTGAAAGAAGATGGCGCCACTGATCACGACGAGGCTGATGCTTGCACCCAGTTTGCGAGTAGCGGGTATCAGGATGAGAGCAGAGGCAATCAGCTCAACGACGCCGACACCGTAGGCACCGAACTCGCCGAAGACCCCGGCACTGAACGGCGACAGGCCGACGCTTATCATCCAGTCCGCGATCGTATTGAAGATGATGATGGTCTCTTCCGCGCCGGAAAACTTGAAGAACGTTGACTGAACAAAAATGAAGGCGACGAAGAGGCTAAGTACCAGGGGAATGAATCTTTTCACGGTTCTATCTCCTTAGGGGATCAGTTGTGGCTCACCGGACCATCCGATGAGCCGCAAAGAAGGACTAGCGCAGCGGTGAGCTGCCCCAGAGCTTGGAATAGGCCTCGCAGTGGAAGACCAGCGATTGAAACTGCTTGATGTCCGTGCCTGCCGGGATGGCAATGCGGGCACCGCCGTCGAAGTCGGAGATCAGTTCGACAAACACGCTTCCGTTTACGGCGTTGTCACCGGTGACCTGCGCCGCCGGAGTCGGCGAGAGAAAAATCTTCACGTCCGGGCCTTTTTTCGCGCGAAAGTTGTCGTCCAACTCGATGTACTGGGCGCCGTCGTCTTCGACGATCTTCCAGTCGCCCTGCAGGGACGACTTGCCCCAGGACGAGAAGGCGCCCTGCAGGCTCCCGCTGGCCAGTTCCGCGGCCTGTGCCTGAGCCGAAGCCAAGGCGCCCAGGACGGTCAGAGATACGGCTAAGATGGTGTTCTTCATGGTTCGTGTCCTTTGTCCGTTAGGTTTGAATGGCTGGGCCATGGACTCCATTTAAGCGGGCACGGCCGTGTGGCAACATGCTCAAAGCACCGGGGTTTATGTCCAAACGTCCAAACTGGTGATCAGCGGGAGAATCTGAGACTTGGACGCGCTGAATCAGCTGCTAGCGACCTTTCGCCTGAAGACGGATGTGATTAACAACGCCCAGTACTGCGGCGACTGGGCCATCGATACGTCGGGCACCGGCAAAGCCAGTTTTCACATCATTTCGCACGCCGATGCCTACATCCGCAGCGCGGATCTGAACGGCACCGTCTATCTGGAAAAGGGGGATTGCGTGCTCTTCCCCCGGGACAGCCATCATCTCCTCAGCAACGTGGCGGAGTGCAACCTGCCGAGCAACCGGCAAACCGCCGTCAGCTACGAAGAGGGGCTCAGGGACGACGGGGTCGGCCTGATCTGCGGTTACTTTCATTTCGAGCAAAACGCGGCGTCGTCACTGCTGGATATCCTGCCGGATGCCCTGGTTATCCAGCGCAAACATTCCGACGGTAACATCGCCACGCTCATGGACCTGATGATCAGCGAGTCACTGCGCACGAGCGCGGGTACCGAAGCCGTGGTCGATCGGCTGGCCGAGGCGCTCTTCGTCATTATTCTCAAGGAACATGTGGAGAACAGCGACAGCGGCACCGGACTGGCCGCGGCTCTGCGAGACCAGAAGATCCATAAGGCGCTCGTCGGCATGCAGGCCGAGCCGCACGCGAAATGGACGGTCGATAAGCTGGCAACCCTGGCCGCCATGTCGCGCTCGTCCTTTGCCTCGCGCTTCAAGGCGTTGCTGGGGGAGAGCCCGATGGAATACCTGACCCGGTGGCGGATGCAGGTCGCCTACAACCTGCTCGACGAGGAAAAGCTGCCGGTCCTGGAGGTTGCGGACCGCTGCGGTTACGACAGCGAGGCGGCATTCGCGAAAGCATTCAAGCGCGTTATCGGGGTTGGGCCGGGAGCAGTGCGTCAGTCGATGGCCTAAACTGGGGCAAAGCACTCCCAAGGAGGCGCGCATGAAGGCGTTATTCATCGCGACAGCGGTCATGGCCTTATCGATGAATCTGGCGGCCCAGGTCGACTCCCCGGCGAAGCCGCCGCTCGAGGAGTCCGGGGGCTCCGCATGTACCACAAACGGGCCCGTAACAAGTCACAATCTGGGAAACGGGATTACGGGCAGGAGCCTTAAAAACGGCGCCGTTTCAAACCACACATTCAGCAATGGCGTGACGGGCAACAGTTACGAGTACGGGAACAGGTCGACGCATCACTTCAGTAATGGTGTTAGCGGAACCACGTACCGCTACGGCAACCAGTCGACGACCAGGCTGAGCAATGGCCGAACGATTAGCTGCCACTCCTTCGGAACACAAACCCGCTGTAACTGACCTTGCGAGTAGGAAACAACGAGAGCTACAGCGTCATACGCCATTCACAAGAAAGAGAACAGGCGATCGCCGCCGAACCCCGCGGCATTCAGCGACCCATGGACGCTAGAACATCAGATACCAGATGCCGCTCGAAGCGGCCTCAAACGCCAGGAGCCCGGCGAACAACAGGCGCGGTGGCATAGTTCTAAAGCGCCGGATCAGCACAACGCAGAGGGCCACGGTAAGCAGCAGCTCCATCGGCCCGAGGATCGATCCGAAATGACGCTCATCCCAGTAGCTCGCGGGGCTGTCGAACACCCACTGGCTGAGTGGCCAGAAGTGAGGCCGCCCATCCCCCGCATGCAGTGGAAAATCGAGCGCGACATGGAGCAGCGCGGCAGCGGCAAACACTCTGAGCCACGGCCAGCCCCCAAAGATCGCCAGCGCCAGTAACGACCCCCACACAAACACCGAGTTATCGATCGCGAAGATCGACTGCCAAGCTTCGGAGTAGTACAGGTCTCGGAAGACCACATCTGCCGGTGTACCAATGACGGCGAGATGCCATCCGGCCATCAAATACAGCGATAGGTCCGGCGCCAGCGCACCTCCCAACGCGGCAGTCAGACTGCCCCGTTGGTCTTCGCGGGCAAACGTTGCCGCGCCGAGAATCAGATGTGCGGGTGTATTCATAGGTGGCGGTGATAGATGTCCGCGGTGGCTATGCGCGGTGCCTCACAACGGGAATCCACCAGCGGACAATGGTCTCGTTCATGGGCCGGAATGCCAGGGGGAAATAGGCGGCGATGTCCGGCTTTGATCCGTCGCGTTCGTAACCCGTCGCGGCAAACCACTCGCCGTAAATTTGCTTATTGGTCTTCATCGAACTCTGATACGTGCATGTGAATTCGGCATAGATCGCGGCAGGTACGGGATGACTACTGTACTTCGATGAGTCCGTATTTTCCGAAACTTCGATGCCCAGGACGTCCACAAAGCTCTCGCGATGGCCGTCTTCACGAGGGAAATAGACCGAGAGCAGCGACGCCTCGGAAACGGCGCCTCCCCGACCCTGACCGATGGCGATGAGCGATCGGTAGTCCTCGGATCCAACATAGTTCCTCCAGAACTTTGGCCCCTCCTTGATGAACCTGTCGAAGCTAAAGTCCTTGCTCTTTCCAAGCACGGCGAAATCTGGTTTTTCGATGATTCTGTAGTCCAGCATGCGATCGTCCCGCTTCGATGAAGAAATGCTTACCCGTCCATAGGCCGAGAGTTTGGTCTGATTGGCGCGAGCCTCGCTGGGATTGACGCCGTGCATCTCCCGGAAGGCGCGGGTGAACGCGTTTGGTGAGCCGTAGCCGTAACGTGCGGCAATATCGATGACGCGGCTATTGCTGGAGACGAGATCACTGGCGGCCAGCGTCAGCCTGCGTCTCCTCAGATAATCAGCCGGTGTAACACCGACCATCGACAGGAACATTCGATGGAAGTGATAGCGCGAGGCGTGGGCGACTTTGGCTATCTCATCAATGCTTAGTTCGCTCTCGATGTTGTCCTCGATGAAGCCAATTGACTGCTCCATTCGCCCTACCCAATCCACGCGGTCCTACCTCCCCTTCCACGACCGTCCACTTCCGGCTTCGTGCGCTACCGGCCCTGCAACCGGGATCTGATACTAGACGGTCCGGGGCATGCCGCTCTCACCTTTTCTTGCGGTCCTGCCATTCCCAACGCAACGCTCCGAACGGCGCATCCAGCTGCAGACTGGCAAAGCAGCGATAGGTCCCTGCGTTGGCTCCGTAGCGCCGCGCTTTACAAAAAACGGGGCACGACACCGTGCTTCCTCGTTCGCCTGGGCGCAGTCCGTAATTTGACGTACTCGCGGCAACCACTCCTAAGGATTTTGGGCCAAAAGCAGGCAAGGGAACGTAGAAGAGCCAAGCAGCGAACTCGCCAAGCGAGCCGTCCGGTCCCACACCCAGGAACACATCATTCATGAACAACATCGAGCTGAGCCCCTCCGAAGAGACAGCGCCCGCGCAATCCCTGTCCGCGCTTTTGGCGACCTGTACCCGTCACGAAGACGGCTCGCTCACGGCCGAGCCAAACGACTCCTGGAAGCAGGGGCGCAGCCTGTACGGGGGAATCCAGGCGGCACTGGCTGTTGAAGCCATGCAGGTTTTCGCAGAAGGGCTTCCTATTCGCACACTGCAGGCCACCCTGTGTGCGCCTGTGCCCTCGGGACCGCTCCGGATATCCACGGAGGTACTGCGCATCGGCGGGAGCACGCGGCAGATCGAGGCGAGGTTTGTAGACGGCGAAAACGTACTAGCCGTTTTCGTCGCTATTTTTGGACGGGCGCGGGAATCGGTGGTTTCGCACGACTTTGCTCCGGCCGTTTTCGACGACGACAACGGCGTCGAGCTGCCCTTCCTCAAGGGCATAACGCCGGACTTTCTGCAGCAATTTCAGGCCACCCTGCTCAAGGGCCACTTCCCCGGCGCCGGCGCGCGGGACACGGAGCAGGTCTATCGCGTCAGCCTGCGGGACGAAGCCGAGAAGACGGGACTGGCCCAGCTGCTGACCATGTCCGATTTTCCCCCACCGATCGGCCTCAGCTGGCTCTCCCAACCCTCTCCCGCGAGCACCATGACCTGGATGCTCAACTTCACCGGTCAGCGCTTCGACGACCAGGGGCTGAATGACTGGCTGATCGATGTGCAGCTCGATTCGGCCCACGACGGCTATACGCAGCAGTCCGTGACGCTCTTTGCGCCCGATGGCCGGGCCATAGCACGCGGTACGCAGTGCATGGTCGTGTTTGGCTGAGCGCACCTCGGTAAGTAATCGACTCATCGCACCAGACAAGCGGTTCGTCGCGAATCCATAAACAAACCCTTGTAGCTCCCGTCCACTCACTACACCCTCGGTCGAATTCACAGTTTCGACACGCGTAGACGAGGGGTTAGAGCGCATGGATGCAGCTAGCGACGGTATCCCCGCAACAACGACACGGGAACCCACCTCGGCCAGCACCCGGCTTTCCCGGTCGCTGTGGCTGCAGCGCAGCGTCAGCTCCTGGTACGGCGTTGCGGCGCTGGGTCAGCTGGCCTTCATTGGATTCATCCTGATCTACTACGGTAGCCGCACAATCTCGGGGGACTGGGCCGCCTGGGATGAAAAGCCCCTGATTGAGGGCTATGTCGCCGATGACAGCGCCGGCAACCTCATGTTCATAAGCCACGTGCTGCTCGCCGCCGTGATGACGCTGAGCGGCTTGCTGCAACTCGTTCCCGCCCTGCGCAGAAGCTTGCCAGCCGCGCACCGCGTCAGCGGTCGGGTATTCGCTGTCAGCGCCTGCGTCCTGGCAATCAGCGGCTTGTGGCTGACCTGGGTACGCGGCACGCAGCTCAGCCTCGTCAGCGGCGTGGCGATTTCGCTCGATGCCCTGCTCATCCTGCTCTTCGTCGCACTGGCCTGGCGACGCGCTCTCCAGAGGCGCTTCGCCGAACATCGGCGCTGGGCGCTGCGCGGCTTCATGGTCGCGAACGGCGTGTGGTTTTTGCGCGTGGGAATCATGGCCTGGGTACTCATCAACCAGGGACCCCGAGGCATGAACGAAAAGCTCTCGGGCCCCGCCGATATCGTTCTGGTTTTCGGCAGCTACCTGATACCCCTGGCGATCCTCGAGCTCTACTTCCTCGCGCAGAGCGCCAGCTCGCGGCGCCTCAACGTCTTCACCAGCGGCACGGTCGCCCTGGGCTGCGCGATAACGCTCGTCGGCGTGTTCGGCACGGTGGCGTTCATGTGGGGCCCCTATCTCTGAGTCCGGCACGGTTCCGGTGGCGGCGCTGAAATCCAACCTCAAGCATAGGAGTCCGGACTTCCCGCAAAGCGGTCGCAAGCACGCATCAATGGCCTATACTCCCGACCGCGACTCCGGCGCCGCGGGGCGACCGGCCAAACAATAATCCGCAGGTAAACACTCACCATGAAGCGACTCGCTGAATCTGTACGCCGCGGCGCCACCCTGGGCGCCGCACTGCTTTTTGTCACCTTGTGCCCGCTGTCTGTTGCTCAGGAGGAAGAACGCGCATTTTTCGACGGCGTTGAGGCGCGCAATGTCGGACCGTTCCGCGGTGGCCGCGCTACCGTTGCGGTGGGTGTCCCCAGCGAACCCCACCGCTACTACATGGGTACCACCGGCGGTGTCTGGCGCACGGACAACGCCGGCGCGAGCTGGCGTCCCATCTCGGACGATGATTTCGGCAGTTCCGCCGTCGGCGCGATCGCGGTAGCGCCCTCGGACCCGAACGTGGTCTTCGTCGGTATGGGTGAATCGCCGTTCCGCAACATCGCGTCGTCGCAAGGCGACGGACTCTACAAATCCACCGACGGCGGTGAACACTGGTCCCACATCGGCTTCGACAACGTGCGCCAGTTCGGAGAGATCCGCATTCATCCCGACAACCCGGACGTGGTCTGGGTCGCCGCTCAGGGCAACACCTACGCCGCCGGCGACGATGGCGGCATCTTCAAGAGCGAGGACGGCGGTCGCAACTGGCGACGCGTTCTGGCACCGGAAAACGGCACGACGGGCGCCGTCGATCTCGCCCTGGACATGAGTAATCCCCGAATTCTGTACGCCGCGCTGTGGGATAACCAGCGCACACCCTGGGCCCTGCGTTCAGGCGGCCCGGGCAGCGGCATCTGGCGGTCCCGCGACGGCGGTGAAAGCTGGGAGCGCGTGACCGAGGGTCTCCCGGACGGCATGGGCAAGATCGGCGTCGCCGCATCCCCCGCACAGCCGGGCCGGGTGTGGGCGATCGTGGAAGCCGAAGACGACACCGGCGGCCTCTACCGTTCCGACGACGGCGGAGACCACTGGAAGCAAATGAACAGCGAGCGCATCCTGCGCGCGCGGTCCTGGTACTACATGCACGTCTTCGCAGACCCCAACGATGCCAACACGGTCTACGTGCTCAATGCGCCCTTCATGAAGTCCATCGACGGCGGCAAGACTTTCAGCCGGATGGCTACTCCCCACGGCGACAACCACTATCTCTGGATCAATCCCGAGAACTCGAAATGGATGGTCAACGCGAACGACGGCGGGGCCAACGTGTCCTTCGACGGAGGCGCGAGCTGGTCGCGGCAGGACAACCAGCCCACGGCACAGTTCTACCGCGTGAATACCGACAACCAGTTCGAGTACCGCATCTACGGCGGCCAGCAGGACAACTCCACGGTCGCCATCCGCAGTCGCTCCCGCGACGGCGTGATCGGCCGCGATGACTGGGAAATTCACGGCGGCTGCGAGAGCGCCTACGTGGCCATGGATCCGGACAACCCGCGCTACACCTACGCCGGCTGCTACCTGGGTCTGATCGATGAGTTCGATACCGAGACGCGCACCAGCCGCTCGGTCAAAGCCTATGAGGAAACGGGTCTTGGCCTGTTGGCTCGCGATGCGACCTATCGCTTCAACTGGAACGCGCCGATTCACGTCTCGGTCCACGACACCCGCGTGATCTACCACGGCAGCAACGTTCTGCTGAAGTCCAGTAATCGCGGCTACGACTGGAGCGAGGTCAGCCCGGACCTCACGCGCAATGAGGACGACAAACAGGGTCAGGGTTCCGGACCCTACACCAACGAGAACATCGAGCAGTACAACACGATCTTCGCCTTCGCCGAGAGCCCCCACGACGCGGCGACGCTCTGGGTCGGCAGCGATGACGGCCTGGTGCACGTGACGCGCGACGGCGGCGAGAACTGGAGCAATGTCACCCCCAGCGGAGCGGGTCGGGGGCTGGTAAACAGCATCGATGTTTCGCCCCACGATCCCGCCACGGCCTACGTGGTGGTCATGAAGTACAAGGAGGGCGACCAGCGGCCCTACGTGTACAAAACGTCGAACTACGGCGCGAGCTGGCGCTCGATCAGTGCCGGACTGCCCACCGAACATTTCGTGCGCGTGGTGCGCGAGGATCCACAGCGCGCCGGTCTGCTCGTAGCCGGCATGGAGCGCGGTCTGTTCCTGTCCTTTGACGGCGGCGACAACTGGCGCCCCTTCCAGGGCGAACTCCCGGTAGTTCCGGTCACCGACCTGATGTTCCGCCAGAAAGACATCGTGCTATCCACGCAGGGTCGCGCCTTCTGGGTCATCGACGACATTGGCCCCCTGCGCCAGTACGACGCCGCGCAGGAATCCGCGGCCATGCATCTCTACGCGCCGAGCACGGCCTACCGCATGACACCCACCCGGGGCCGTTCCGCCGGCGGTGAAAGCACCGCCCCGAGTGCTCCCGATGGCGCGGTGATCTACTACAGCCTGGGCGACGCTCCCGATCTCTCTGAGGAGACGCTGACCCTGGAAATCCTCGACATGGAGGGCAATGTCGTTCGCACGCTGAAGTCGAACGCCGACACGGGCAACGAAGGCGGTGGCAAGGGTACGAAGTACGCCCTCCCCGCGGAGCAAGGGATCAACCGTGCGGTCTGGGACCTGCGTCGCGATGCGGTAACGGCTCTACAGTATCCCGTGGTGTTTGGCGCGGGAGAAGGCAAGTCCGTGGCCGGCCACAGCGTTGCGCCGGGGCACTACCTGGTCCGTCTCACGCTTGGAGAGCAGAGTGCCGAAACCGCCATGACGCTTTCCTGGGACCCCATCAATGAGTACTCGGCGGAAGAGATTGGACGCCAGCAGATGGTCCTCGGCGAAACCTTTGACATGCTCGATGCGCTGTACCAACGCGTCGCCAGCCTTCAGGCCGTTCAGGAGCAGCTCGAGCTGCGGCAGTCCCTTGCCGAAAAGGCGGGTGACGAGGAAGTCGCCAACGCCGCGGGCGAATTGCTGGATCAACTCGAGGAGTGGCAGCGTTCCGTGACCACGCCGGACCGGGAGACCTTCCAGGATGTCCTGAATTTCCATCCGCGCATCGACACGTTCCTGATCAATTTCTATCAGCAGGTGGACGATGCGGTGCTGGGCATCACGGAAGGTCAGCGCCGGCGCCTCGACGACCTCAGGCCCATGTGGGAAGAAGCCATCGGCGGCTGGGACACTCTCGTGAACGACGCTATTCCTGCGTTCAATGCAATGGCGGGGCCGGCCCTGGCCGTTCCGGATTGGATGTAACTGGTTTATCTCCTGGGCCGCATGAAATTCATGCGGCCCAATCCCGTTGCCACGAGATCACCTTGTACGACAAAGCCAAGCCGGCTTCCTGCTGAGATAAATACTGGCCCCCAAGGTCACTGCGCCGAACGTTGGTATTGCGACCGAAGCCTTTAGAAATGATAATACGAATCTTTATCATTACTGAAAGGAAATCGGGGGATGACCACTTCACCACACAAAGCCAACACCACGCTTCTGGCCGGTTTGGTCACTTGCCTTAGCGCCGTGTTGCCTCAGGCCCAGGCGCAGGCGCCCGGCGCCGATCAGGCCATCGAGGAAGTTTTCGTTTACGGCGATCTGAGTCGTTTTGGCGCGACGAAAGCGGCAACGCCGATTGTGGAAACGGCGCGCTCGCTTTCGGTGGAAACGGCGGACGCGTTCGTCGAAAAAGGGGCGCTGAGTCTGTCGCAGACCACGGGCTACATGCCCGGCGTCACCGCCGAAACCTTCGGCTTCGCGACGCGGGGCGACTGGATTCGCGTGCGTGGTCTGTCGATCCCGCGCTACCGGGATTCCATTCAGGAGCTCTTCGGCAGCTACAACACGACCCGCACGGAGATCTACACGATCGAACAGGTGGAGGTGCTCCGAGGACCGGCGTCCGTACTCTACGGACAGGGCTCACCGGGCGGCATTGTCAACGTGGTCTCGAAAACTCCCAAGGCCGGTACCTCGGGCGAGATCAACGCGCAGTACGGAAACTTCGATCGACGGCAGCTTGGACTGGACGTGAACCTGTCGCTGCTTGAGGGTGACACCCAGGTGTTGAGCCGTTTCGTCGCCTACTACCGCGACAGCGACACCCAGGTCGACAACGTCAGCGACGATACGCTGGTCCTCATGCCCTCCATGACGCTGTCGCTAAGCGAGCGAAGTTCCCTGACCGCGATCCTCATGCACCAGGAAACGGACAGCGACACGGGCTCGCAGTTCATCCCGGTACAGGGAACGCTCCTGCCACTGGCGGACGGTTCCTATCTCGATCAGGACGTGTACGCCGGCGAACCGGATTTCAATCGCTTCGATACGGAGTCGACCCAGTTCACGCTTATGCTGGAGCATCAGCTGGCCGGCGACTGGTACCTCAATGCCACGGCGCTGTGGCGCGACGGAGAGGCCGACTACCACCAGGCTTGGCCCGCTTTCACCGGGGCCGGAAACAGTCGCTACCTGAACGATATCGTTGGCGCGCCCCTCTTCACCTCGACCACCGCCCCGCGAACGTTCTACCAGGCCGATAACACCTTCGAGCAGGCGGCCATCGACGCCCGCATCAGCGGTTACTTTCAGACGGGTACGCTGGAGCACGATGTTTTGATCGGCGTCCAATATCAGGATGTGGAGACGGACAACAACTTCTCCTATTTTTTCGGCGGCGGCGCCCTTGCCGGCGACTTCAGCTACGTTCTCGATCTCGCCGATCCCGTGTATACCGGAGCGCCCGACCAGGCAGTCTTCGATGCGATCTACGTCGACAATCCGCTGCAGACCGTAGACGACCTCGGAGTCTACGTATCGGACCAAATCAGTCTCGGCAATTGGCGCTTCACGGCCGGCCTGCGCTACGACAGCGTCGAGAATGACAGCGGCGCCGCCGAGCAGGATGACGACGAAACATCCTTTAGTGGAGCCGTGCTTTACAGTTTCGACAACGGTTTCGCGCCGTACGTGAACTACGCAGAATCGTTCGAAACCGTAGTCGGTGTAACACTCGCGGGAGACCAGCTCGAGCCCGAGCGTGCGACGCAGTGGGAGTATGGCGTGAAGTACGAACCGGAGGCGTTCCCCGGTTACTTCACGATCGCGTACTTCGACATCGAAATCACCAACCTGCCCAACCCCAACAGCCTGCCCGGCGACGCGGCGCAGCAGCAGGGTGAATCCTCCCTCAGCGGCATCGAGCTGGAGGCACAGTTCGACGTTGGTGATTTCTCCTTTCAGCTCGCCTTTTCCACCCTCGATGCGGAGGACCCTAACGGCTTCGCCCTCGGCGGTTCTCCGGATGAGCAGGCCTCCGCCTGGGTAAGCTGGGATGCGTCGTCCCTGCTACCGGGCCTGCGCGCCGGTGCGGGCGTTCGCTACGTTGGGGAAAGCGTCGATGAAATAGAAACCCTGCGCTACGTCACACCCGACTACGTCGTTGGCGATCTCATGCTGGGCTATCGCTGGAGCGACGCCCTGGACCTTGCAGTGAACGTTCGCAATGTGGGCGACGAGGTTTATCTGACGTCCTGCCTGACCCGCGGCGACTGCTTTCCCGGGATGCGCCGTCAGGTCAACGCGACCATGACTTACAGCTTTTAGCCGGGGTAGATCGAAGATACGAAAAAGGGCCACGAAAGTAATTCGCGGCCCATTTATCGTGCCTGGAGAATGGCTGTTTGGTCGGGGTGGCCGGATTTGAACCGACGACCACCACACCCCCAGTGTGGTGCGCTACCAGACTGCGCTACACCCCGACGAGCCCCGGCGAACGCCGAGGCGCGCATTATACGGAAGCCTGCCGCGCTCGCAATGGAAGCTGTGGGGATTTGTCGCTGGAGCACCGCTCGAGCGAGAGGATCATTTGCCCGGCTTTAGCAACTCGAGCAACTCTTCAAGATCTTCGATGGTTTCGCGAATTATCGCAGCGATCTGTGACGGATGGGCGCCGCGGCTCTTCTCGTCGGTCATGCGCTGTCGGGCGCCGCCAATGGTATAGCCCTCGTCGTAGAGCAGGGCGCGGATCTGGCGAATCGTGAGGACGTCTTCGCGCTGATAGTAGCGGCGGTTGCCACGACGCTTCACCGGCTTGAGCTGGGGAAACTCCTGCTCCCAGTAGCGCAGCACGTGCGGCTTTACCGCACACAGCTCGCTCACCTCACCAATGGTGAAATAGCGTTTGCCGGGAATCGCCGGCAGTTCGTTATTGTGGCTCGGTTCCAGCATAGGCCTCTACCCGGGCTTTCAGTTTTTGCCCCGGCCTGAAGGTTACCACTCGCCGCGCGGAAATCGGGATTTCCTCTCCCGTCTTTGGGTTACGTCCGGGGCGCTGATTCTTGTCGCGAAGATCAAAGTTGCCGAAACCGGAGAGCTTCACCTGCTCGTTGTTTTCGAGGCAGACGCGAATCTCCTCGAAGAACAGTTCGACGATTTCCTTGGCCTCGCGCTTGTTGAGACCCAGTTCCTCGAACAGGCGTTCCGCCATCTCCGACTTGGTGAGCGCAGCCATGCAATTCGCCCTATTCGCCCTTCTCCACCCGAATCCCGACCCCGGTTTCTACCCTGAAACCAAAGCCAAACCCTATCTCGAGTGCCCCTACTGCGGAGGGGCCGGGCGGTGTTCAGCCGCGGAGCTCCGCATTGAATTTTTTTACCAACGAATCAACGACTTGCTGCACACATTGGTTGACTTCGTCATCATCAAGAGTGCGTGATTGGTCCTGGAAAGTCAAACCAAGAGCCACACTTTTTCTATGTGTATCAATGCCTTTGCCCTGATAAACGTCAAAAAGCGTTAACTCTGGCTCGTAAGCGCCTGCCGCCGCTCGAACCGCCTCGAGAAGCTCCCCCGCCGCAAGTCCTTCGTCGACGACCAGGGCCAGGTCACGGCGCAGCGCCGGGAAGCGCGATACGGGCTCGAAGGCGGGCAGACGTCGCTCGATGAACGCGTCCAGGTCCAGCTCCGCCACAAACACGGGACGGTCGAAATCCAGCGACTTCTGCAGGCCCGGATGCAGCGTGGCGAGATAGCCGATCTCTTCACCACCGCGCTTGAGCAGCGCCGTTTGCCCGGGATGCATCCCGGCTCGCTCGCCGCCCACAAACTCTGTAACGGCGAGCGTACCCGCCCGGGACAGTAGGGCTTCCACATCACCCTTGAGGTCGTGAAAGTCGACTTCACGGGCCGGCACGGCCCAGGACTCAGGCGCCGCGGGACCGGTCGCCAGGAGTGCCAGGCTGCGTCGCTGTTCAAGGCCGTGGTCCGTTTTGATGAAGCGCAGGCCACTCTCGAAGAGCCGCACGCGGTGCTGCTGGCGCTTGAGATTGTGCTGTGCGGCGCGCAGCAGGCCCGCCACCAGGGAGCTGCGCATGACGGCGTGCTCCGGGGATATGGGGTTGCTGAGGACCACGGGCTCAAGACCGGGATCCAGGCTTTGCTGGATTTCGGCGTCGATGAAGCTGTAGCAGACCGCTTCGTCATAGTCCCGCGACAGCAACACTCGCCGCAGTTCGCGCAGTCCCAGTTGACGCTCCGGCTGCGGCGGCAGCGCCACGTCGGCACGGATGCGCGTGGTGGGTAGACGGTTGTAGCCGTACACCCGGCCGAGTTCTTCGAGGAGGTCCGCCTCGATCGCCAAATCAAAACGCCAGCTCGGGGCGACGCACACCCAGCCCTCGTCCCGCGCGTCAACGCTCATGCCCAGACCGCGAAGGATGCGCTCGACTTCCTCATCCGCGATCGCCACACCCAGGAGACGCTCGATGCGCGCGCGGCGCAGAAGGATCGGTTGGGGTTCGGGCAGCTGCGCCTCCGCGACGGCTTCGACGATAGGACCTGCCCGGCCGCCAACGATTTCGAGAAGGAGCGCTGTGGCACGCTCCATCGCGCGGCGCTGTAGCCTATAGTCAACACCCCGTTCAAAGCGGTGTGAAGAATCCGTGTGCAGGCCAAAGGATCGCGCCTGCCCGGACAGCGGCACGGGGGCGAAGAAGGCCGACTCCAGAAGCAGGCGCGTCGTGCCGTCACCCACGGCGGATTCAGCTCCACCCATGATTCCGGCCAGGGCCACGGGCCCCGCATGATCGGCGATCACCAGATTGTCGCGGCCCAGCTCAACCGTCTGATCGTTCAGGAGCGCAAGCTTCTCGCCCTCCCCGGCTTCACGTACCACGATCCCGCCCTGGAGCTTGTCGAGGTCGAAAGCGTGCATGGGTTGTCCCAGCTCCAGGAGCAGGTAATTGGTGATATCCACCGCCGCGTCGATACTGCGCAGGCCACAGCGACGCAGCTTCTCCTGCATCCAGAGCGGGCTTGGCTGGCTCAGGTCAACGCCTTCCACGACGCGGCATAGGTAGCGCGAACAGCGATCCGGGGCCTGCAGCTCCACGGCGAACGAAGCGTCCGTTTCCGGGACCACCGGTGCATCCGGCGGTGAGCACACGGCGAGGTTGTTCAGCAGCCCTACTTCGCGAGCGATACCGGCGATGCTCAGGCAATCCGCGCGATTGGGCGTAAGCCCCACCTCAATGCTGACGTCGTCCAGATCGAGGTATTCGCGCAGGTTATCTGCCACGGGAGCATCCGCGGGCAGTTCCAACAGTCCGGCGCTGTCTTCGGAAAGACCGAGCTCCGCGGCGGCGCAAAGCATGCCCTGGGATTCCACACCGCGCAGTTTCGCTGCCTTGATGGCGAAGTCGCCGGGCAGCATCGCACCGACCGTCGCCAGCGGCGCCTTAAGGCCGACCCGGGCATTGGGCGCTCCGCACACGATCTGCAGTGGCTCATCGAGCCCCGCCTCAACCTTGCACACACGGAGCTTGTCCGCATCGGGGTGCTGCTCGGCCTCGACGATCTCACCCACAACAACACCCGTAAAGGCGCCGGCCACGGGCTCGATGGCATCGACTTCGAGCCCCGCCATGGTGATCTGCTGCCCGAGCTCCTCGCTGCCGAGCTTCGGGTTGACCCACTCGCGGAGCCATTTTTCGTTGAACTTCACGGACTAAATCCTCGCAGACGAGTCGTCAGAACTGGGAAAGGAAGCGCAGGTCGTTCTCGAAGAACAGGCGCAGATCGTTCACGCTGTAGCGCAGCATCGCGAGCCGCTCCACACCCATGCCGAAGGCAAAACCTGCGTAGCGCTCCGGATCGATACCCGACATCTCAAAAACGCGCGGGTGCACCATCCCGCAGCCCATGACCTCCAGCCACCCGGTGTGGCTGCACACACGACAGCCCGCGCCGCCGCAGTGAACGCACTGAATGTCGACTTCCGCTCCGGGCTCAACGAAGGGAAAATAGGAAGGACGGAAGCGCACTTCGAGCTCCTGCTCGAAGAACACCTGGAGGAACTGCTCGATCAACCCCTTGAGATCCGCCAGGCTCGACTGCTCGTCCACGAGCAGGCCTTCCACCTGGTGAAACATGGGGGTGTGGGTGAGATCCGAATCGCAGCGGTACACGCGTCCGGGGCAGATAACGCGCAGGGGCGGTTCCTCGTTCTCCATCACGCGGACCTGCACCGGCGAGGTGTGCGTGCGCAGCACGGTCTTCGGGTCCACGAAGAAGGTGTCATGCTCGGCCCGCGCCGGGTGTTCCGGAGGAAAATTCAGCGCCTCGAAGTTGTAATAGTCATCCTCGATCTCAGGGCCATCGGCCACGCTGAAGCCCGCGGCGATAAAAAAGTCTTCGATACGCTCGATGGTCCGCGTAACCGGGTGTAGGTGCCCGGCCTCGGGATTGCGCCCCGGCAGTGTCACATCAATCGCTTCACTGGCCAGGCGCGCATTGACGGCGGCCTCCTCGAGACCGCTGCGACGGTCACCGATCAGTCCCTGCAGTTCCTGCTTCACCACGTTGATCTGGGCACCGGCTGCGGGACGCTCCTCGGGGGGAAGTGAGGCAAGGCCCTTCAAGAGCGCGGTTAGCGCGCCTTTCTTGCCAAGGTAGTCCACGCGGACGGTCTCCAGTGCCTGGATGTCGTCCGCATCGGCTATAGCCGCACGGCCGCGTTCGGCGAGTTCTTCGAGCTGTTCCATGGTCATTGTGCGTCCACAATCAAGACCCATAAAAAAAGGGAAAGAGCCGGGCCCTTTCCCTTCGGTTTTCCGTGTTGCAAGCGAACCGCGGCGAAACCGCGGCGGGATAGGCTCAGGCAGCCAGGGCTGCTTTCGCTTGCTCCACGATCGCTGCAAAAGCACGCTTGTCATGTACCGCAAGATCAGCGAGAACTCGGCGGTCGAGGCCGATCTGCGCTTTCTTGAGGCCATTGATCAGGCGGCTGTAGCTCAGGCCGTTGCTGCGCGACTGGGCGTTGATGCGCGTGATCCACAGGGCGCGGAACTGGCGCTTGCGCTGCCGGCGGTCGCGGTAGGCGTACTGGCCTGCCTTGGTTACGGCCTGCTTGGCAACGCGGAAGACGCGCGAACGCGCTCCGTAGTAGCCCTTGGCCTGCTTCAGAATCTTCTTGTGTCGACGGTGAGCGACGACACCACGTTTTACGCGAGGCATGGTTTTCTCCTTTCCTTATCCGTCGACTTACTTCGCCCGCAGCATGCGGTCGATCAGCACCTTGTCGTTATCGTGGATCATTGAAGTTCCACGCAGCTGACGCTTACGCTTGGTCGTCATCTTGGTCAGGATGTGGCTCTTGTTAGCGCTCTTGCGCTTGTAGCCGCCCGCGGTTTTTTTGAAGCGCTTGGCTGCGCCGCTGTGAATTTTTGCTTTAGGCATTTTCAATACTCCGCATTCGCACCGGTCGGCAGCCCAGCTGCAGGTCGGTGTGCTTCTCTCATGAAGACAAGTTTCAGCCACCGCCTCCTGCGGTCGGCCGAAAACCTAGGGCATTCACGGGCCGCTAGTTCTTCTTCTTTTTCGGCGCTATCACCATGGTCATCTGCCGGCCTTCCATCTTGGGAAACTGCTCGACATTACCCAGCTCCGCCAGATCGGCTTCCACTCGCTTGAGCAGTTCCATGCCGATGTCCTGGTGGGCCATCTCGCGTCCGCGGTAGCGGAGCGTGACCTTGGCCTTATCGCCGTTTTCGAGGAACCGGGTCAGGTTGCGTAACTTGACCTGGTAGTCCCCTTCTTCCGTCCCTGGACGAAACTTCATTTCCTTGAGCTGCGTTCTACGCTGCTTCTTCTTCTGCGCGTTTTTCTGCTTCTTGGCCTCGAAGACGTGCTTGCCGTAGTCCATAATTTTGCAGACCACGGGGTCGGACTGATCCGCGATCAGTACGAGATCCATGCTGACGGCCTCAGCCGCCGCGCGGGCTTCGGCGATGGAGACAATACCCACCTGTTCGCCGTCGGCCCCGATGAGACGGACCTGGTCCGCCTCGATTTCGTCGTTGGTCAGGGCGCGCTTGCCCTTACCGCTATCCTTACTGATTGCCTTTCTCCACTGCGGCGCTCTTTCGCAGAGCCTGGTCTACATGAGTCTTTACTATCCACGGCCACGATTTGCTGGCGACCCATGCAAGTACCCATGCAAGTCAAAGCCGTTCAGCTTCTCGAACCCCGGGCATGGAAGGCAGACACGACTGCCGCAGCAGTTCCTGGCGCCAAAGACGACGAGGCCGCGCAACGCCACGTCACGGGCCAGGTGGTCAGCGTAGTTCTCTGGGGAGAGACTGCCCGGGTCCTGGCGAGCGCGTGTTCGCACGGCCACTGTCTTGGATTCAACCCTGGATTTGACGTCAATTCCCTAACCACGAGCCAGTCAGGGAAGCGCTGAATCAAGTGCTGGCGGAGTTTAAAGCCGATTTTTTCGTTTCTCAAGCCCGCCTGCGGCCGAAAGCCCTTGTTTTCTAAGGAATCTTGCACAAATCGGACGTAATCGCGCCGCTTCCTCGCAATATTTACGCCGATCGCCCGTATCCAACGCCGTCGGAAGGGTCGTGCACCGGGTACAGCGCCGGTTTCACGAGGCCTGTTACAGTGCGCGCTCCGTCGAGAAGCGCAACAAAAAGGAGAGGCGCATGCCGGCCCGTTTTGTCCGATCCACGTTCGTCCTGTTGGGGTCACTTTTACTCGTGCTGCCGAGTCTTCTAGCGGCACAAGCCCAGGCCCGGGGCGAAGCCGAGCGTCGCTGGGAGCTGATGAACCAGATTCGCCGCGACAAGTTCGATCTGGTGCTCCCGGAAGTAATGCGAGAGAACGGGGTGGACATGTGGATCACGGTGAATCGCGAGGGCTACGAAGATCCGCTGACTCCGGACTTTGGCCGTGGCTACGTCGGCGACTGGGGTTTCTACATCTTCACAGACCGCGGAGGCGACCGTATCGAGCGCGTCGCCCTGGGCGTGGGTACGCACCTCATCGAGGAAAATGGCGCCTACGACCAAATCATCGGTGGTGATTTCGACCTCGCCGCCTTCGTCGCGGAGCGCGACCCGCAAACCATCGCCCTCAACTACGCCGAGCACATCGGCGCCGCGGACGGTCTCACGCTTACCGCCTTCCGCCACCTGCAGGAAACCCTTGGACCACGCTACGCCGAGCGCTTTGTATCCGCACAGAAGCTGACCTCGGACTTCCGCTCACGCCGCGTTGGTTCCGAAATCGCCGCCTTCGCGCGGGCCGGGGAACTGTCGCGCGAGATTGCGGAGCGCGCCTTTTCCAACGAGGTGATCACACCTGGTGTCACTACCCTTGCGGACGTGGCCTGGTGGATGCACGAGCAGCAGTTCAAAAACAATCTCGGCTCGTCCTTTGGCATGCCATCGGTCTACATCACCGGCCCCGACGGTTTCGTCGCGCTGTCCAATGACCACGTCATCCAGCGCGGGGATTTTCTGGCCATCGACTGGGGCGTGGGCTACCTGAACTTTTTCACCGATATGAAGCGCCAGGCCTACGTCCTGCGCGAGGGAGAAACAGAGGTGCCGGCGAGCATCCAGAAGGCTTTCGACAACGCCCGGAAGGTTCGCGACATCATCAAGGCCAACATCAAGGCTGGAAAAACCGCCGGGGAAACCTTCGACTTTCTGAACGAGCGCATCGGCGAGGCCGGCTTCGCGGTGATGGACACCTTCAATCAGCCGACCGACGATCCGACGCTCGTCGACGTCATCATCGGCTGCCACAGCGTCGGCAACCTGGGCCACGGCATCGGCCCGTCCATAGCCTGGTTTAATCCCGAGCGCATGAAGTACGAGATCAAGCCGAGCAATCTTTTCTCCATCGAGCTCTTTGCCTACACGGCGATCCCCGAGTGGGGCGGTAAAAAGCTGCGTATTCCCCTCGAGGACGACGCGTTGCTGACGGAGCGCGGGGTGGAGTGGCTGTATCCGGCGACGAATGAGGTTCTTGTTATTCGCTAGCCCAGCCGCGAGAGGCAGCGGGGACCCTCTGGTCCCTGCGGCGTCTCTTGTCGCCACCGGGAAGTTACCTGGCAGGCACCGCCGGGTAGCTTCGCGGCGACCACTGGGAAGGTCGGGGCACCGGGTCGGAGTTCCCTACTCGCTCACTGCCTCATACAGCAACCAGATCGGCAGACCGTTGACAGGGATGCTGTCGGCACTCAGTGGATCAGTACCGAAATCGACTTCCTCGCGATCCGAGAATCCGTCCCCATCCGTGTCCACGATAAGCGGGTTTGTCCCCAGCGCGTTTTCTTCGCTGTCCGTCAATCCGTCATTGTCGTCATCAGGATCACAGGCATTGCCCAGCGAATCGCCGTCGGTGTTCTGTTGGCTGCTGTTGCTGATCGTCGGGCAGTTGTCGTTGCGGTCCGTAACGCCGTCCCCGTCTTCATCGGGCGGGGTCGCACCGGAGATGGTCAGGGAGTAATCGCCGCTACCGCCGTAGCCAAAGTTGACTAGGCTTGCGGCCATCAGCGTGTAGGTACCGGACTCTGTCAACGGCACCGTCAGAGTAGCGTTGACGGCGTCTGCATCGAGGACAACCAGGCTACCGCTTGGGTCGTACAGCTCAAGGAAGGGCGTGAAGGACAGGCTGCCGCCGACGTCTGAAAGACTGGCTGTTACCGTGTCACCGGAGGACGCAAGGAACTGGTATGCGACTAATTCACCACTGGTCAGTGTTCCGGTCCGCGGCGTTCCATTGACTATTTCTCCCCCATCGCTGGCACCCGGTATACGCGCAAATTCCAGACGGAAGCTGAAGGACGTATTGAGGCCGTTCTCTGATGCGAGCAGCGTGTAAACGCCCGACTCAGTGGTCGTGAGATGCACGTGATTCGGCGAGGACAAAGTTGGGTAGAGCGTCGATGTGTTATTGATGGTGGTGCCGCCCGGGGTTATCAGCTGCAAACGCGGCGAGGCGCCGACGGCGGACCCGGTTTCCGTCAGGGTCGCCACGATGCTGTCTCCCTGTACGGCGGTGAACCGATAGGTCAATACGTCACCGGCTATCAGTGGACCTGTCACGACCATACCGTCGGTTAGGGAGATGTCATCCAGCCCATCGTCACCGAGAGCCAGGGACAGTTCGTACTGATAGCCGGTATCAAAACCATTTTCCGCCACCAGGATCACATACGTCCCGGTCCGCGGTGCAATGAAGCCCGAACCCACGAGGGTGCTCGAGGTTTCGTCGACGATAAATGAACCGTCGGGAGCGGCGATGATGAGCCTGGGGCTGTGCGCGAAGCTGTTCAGGGTCTCCCTAAGCAGGGCGAAAACGCGATCTCCGGCCGACGCCACGAAGCGATAGACGGCAACTTCGCCAGTGAGCACGGTGTTGATGGAACTCTGGCCACTTACCAGTGATCCGCCGTCATCGGCCGGAGTGAGCGTAAGGTCCAGCCTGAAGTCCATGGTGCTGTTATAGCTTTGCTCGGCGACGAGCAAAGTGAACGTTCCGCCCTGGCCGGCGAATGCGTCGATGACTGCTGCTGTGGCGTCTGAACTGGTAAACAGACGAACACCCTGGGGCGAATACAGTTCGAGATAGGCAAAAGACGTCGACAAACCGGGACTGGAAGTATCCGCGAGGTTTGCTGTGATTCGATCACCAGCGGCCACATCGAACTGATAGGCAAGCACTTCACCGAGCAGCAGGGAGTCAACGACAGGTACACCACTGCTTACCGTGCCGCCATCATTGACCTGCGGCACCCGCGACAAATCCAGGCGGAAACTGATGGCTGCGTCGTAACCATCTTCAGCGGCAAGAAGTGTGAACGTTCCCGTTTGCTCGACAGCTAGGTTGATGAACGCTGTAGAGGTGTCCCCACTGGCCGCAAGGCGAGTGCCATCCGGCGCGTACAGTTCGAGGTACGTCGAAGAAGTCGAGAGACCGGGATTACTGTTGTCCGCCAGGGTTGCCACGATGCGATCACCGGCTGCCGCTTCGAACTGATAGGCAAGCACCTCGCCCAGCAGCAGGGAATCGACGACCGCGACACCGTTGGTCATCGTGCCACCATCATTGACCTGCGGCACTCGCGAGACGTCCAGGCGGAAGTTGATGGCAGCGTCGTAATCGCCTTCAGCGACGAGCAGGATGAACGTTCCCGTCTGATCAACGGTCAGGTTGATGAAAGCTGTTGTGAGGTCGGTGCTGACCGCCAGGCGCCTGCCATCGGGGGCGTACAGTTCGAGATAGGCCGAGGAACCCGAGGAAAAAGGATTAGTGTTGTCCGCCAGGGTTGCCACGATGCGATCGCCGGCCGCCATATCCAACTGGTATGCAAGCACCTCTCCGCGCAGCAGGGAATTGACGACCGGGACACCGTTGCTTAGCTTGCCACCATCGTTGACATGCGGCACCCGCGAGACGTCGAGGCGGAAATCAATGGCGCTATCGTAGGAGCCCTCAGACACAAGAAACGTGAAGGTACCCGTTTCATCGACACTCAGGTTGATAAATGCTGTTGTGAGATCGGTGCTGGTCGCCAGGCGCCTGCCATCGGGTGCGTACAGTTCGAGATAGGCCGAGGAACCCGAGGAAAAGGGATTAGTGTTGTCCGCCAGGGTTGCCACGATGCGATCGCCGGCCGCCACGTCCAACTGATAGGCAAGCACCTCACCAAGCAGCAGAGAACCGACGACCGGGACACCGCTGGTCAGCGCGCCACCATCGTTGACCTCGGGTACCCGCGAAAAGTCGAAGCGGTAATCGATGGCGCTGTCGTAGGAGCCCTCGGAAACAAGGAACGTAAACATGCCCGTCTGATCCGTAACCAGGCTGACCACAGCCGTTGTGAGATCAGTGCTGTTCGCCAGGCGGGTACCATCAGGCGCGTACAGTTCGAGATAGGCCGAGGAAGCCGAGGAAAAGGGATTGGTGTTGTCGGCCAGTGTTCCCACGATGCGGTCGCCCGCCGCCGCTTCGAACTGATAGGCAAGCACCTCACCGCGCAGCAACGAGCCGGATACGGGCGTGCCATTCGTCAGTGTGCCGCCGTCGTTGGCACCGCGTACGCGGGTGATGTCCAGGCGATAGTTGATCGCGGTATCTCTGTTCAACTCCGAAACATCTATGTCGTAGGTCCCGCTCTGGGTAGCCGTGATATTGATAAATGCGCTTGTCGCGTCAGAGTCGCTTGCAAACAGGGAGGTATCTGGTGCGAAGACCTCCAGTAGCACCGACGACGCCGTGGAGCCCGGGTTAGTGTTGTCTACCAGCGTCACCACCAGGCGATCGCCCGCGAGGGCCTGCACGCTGAATGAATCCGTTTCACCGATATTGGCGGTACCATTGATTGCCTGTGCCTGTCCGCCAACGATCGGCGCCGGTGCAGCGCCGACGGAAAGATCGAGCTGGAAACTCCCGCTGAAATCGTAGTTTTCCTCGGCCACGATGACGCCGAAACTGCCGGTCTGAGCTGCGATCAGATCAGCGTGAGCGGTCCCGTCGGCAGTGTTTCGACTCAGACGCGTGCCATCGGGTGCGTACAGCTCCAGGCTTGACTGGAAGCCAGGATCGCTCTGCGTATCCGCCATCGTCGCGATGATGCGCTGACCGGCCGTGGCATTGAATCGGTAGACGATGTGCTCACCGAGAAGCAGGCTGTCGTTGATGACGGAGCCGTCACCGATCACTCCGCCATCATTCGTGCCCCGGGCTAGGGAAACGTCGAGGCGGAAGTCACCGGGAGCATCAAAACCCGTGTCAGCGACTAGAAGGCTGTATGTGCCGTTTTCTTCAAGGGGAAGGTTGGCCCACGCCGTAGTCGCCTTGCTGGTGTCGACCAATACATCACCATCGGGAGCGAAGACCAGCAGATAAGGATCAAAGCTCGCCGACAACTGGGTGTCATTCAGCGTCGCGACCAGGTGATCACCGGCTACCGCGTCAAACTGGTACCCGATAACCTCACCACGCAGCACGGAATCCGTGACGGTCGTGCCAGGATTCAATGCACCGCCGTCGTTCACTCCAGCGACGATCGACAGATCGAGACGCAGGTCGCCGGCCACATCGTAGCCGTCATCGGAAACAACCAGCGTGAAAATCCCGGTCTCCTCGACTCGAAGCCGCGCGGCCGCCGTGCTCTCCCCCGCCGTGCTGCTCAGAAGTGCCCCGCCGGGCGAGTAGAGTTCAAGTTTCGGGCGCAGGCTGCCTGACTGCAGCGCGTCATTGAGCGTCGCGATCACCAGATCACCGTCATCGGCGGAAAACTGGTACGCCCGGACTTCTCCCAGGGCCAGGGATTCGGTGACAACGGAGCCGTTGTTGAGTGTTCCCCCATCGTTGGAGCCCGGAAGTTCACTGACATCCAGGCGGAAATCGCCTGAGGTGTCTCTGGCATCGTCCGATACGCGAATGGAAAAGGTGCCGGTGGTCTCAGCGATCAGATTGACACTGGCACTGTCCGATCGCGCGATGTTCGCCAGCCGTGTGCCGCCCGGTGCGAACAGCTCAAGGGTGGGCGTGAAGTCGTTGTCTGCGGTATCAACAAGCGTGGCGATGATGCGCTCGCCGGCAACATAGTCAAATGAATAGCTTGCCGTCTCACCGATCGCGATCGATCCCGTGAACGTTTGCGCCGCGGTCGCAGGGGCGGGTGCGAGCACGGGGATGCACAATGCCAGAATCCAGGATTTACGCGTAAAAGCTCCGATCAGCCTGGCCAGGCGGGACGCACCTGACGATTTGTTTACGGTCGATGATGAAAGCGCTCTAAATCCCATCTTCTCTCACTCGTAGCTACATTAATCAGTTGGAAAGGCAGCATCTGCCTCGATATGAATAGCGCGGCGACATGAACTCCTGGCACCCCTTCTGGCACCACTATTCATTCGTCCAACTGGATGAGTTTCGGCAACGCCACACGATCTGTGGCGGTTTCAAAATGTCGTCGTGAAACCGCAGAAGTGCGGACGCAAGGCGCCCTCCGGTGAACATCGGTTTCACTCCGAAAGCGTCTTTATTGCGGGCCGTCGCTGCCGAGCGACGTCGGAGATCGCGGGGGATTTCGATGCAATCTGTGAACTCACAAACGAATCCCCGATCACGGCGTCGAACATTCTCGCCATTCATTCATTCATTTCAAGAAGTGAGGCCTGGACAATCGCCGCTGCTTAGAAAACTGTAAAAAAATCCGACAGCGACATCTTTTTGAGTATCCGTGCGGCCGATACGCAGGCGCCCTAAGGGTTAACGCGCATACTGCGCGAAGCACCCAACAAGGTCTAGGGCCTTTTACCTACTGTGACGCTTAAATACGTTTCCGACCTGGATACAGGAGTGCTCCACCTAGGCGAATTGCTCAACCAGTCAACCGCAATCACTCAACCACGATGATTGAGCTAATTTCTTCTAAGCGCCTTTTCGGTGGCTACGTCAGCAGAATGCGGGACAGCGCAGAGACCCCGATAGCAAAAACAGGTTTTCGTGCCCCGTCTGTAGAGGGGCCGTGATCAGGCCAGTCGCTAACTCAAGAACGCCTGCTGCTTGATCTCCGTAAGCTGATCACGCAGCGCAGCCGCTTCCTCGAACTCGAGATTCTTGGCGTGCTCGTGCATCTTGGCTTCCATCTGTTCAAGGCGACGGGCCAGGGCTGCCGGTGAGAGCTTGAGAAGCTCCTGACCGTAGGCCAGCGTTTCCTCGGCCACCTTGCCCTTGGCCCGGGTCTTGGTAGGCATCCGCCGGGCACCTTCCATGATGTCCTGCACGGATTTCTTCACACCTTTCGGCGTGATGTTATTGCGCCGGTTGTATTCGACCTGCTTGTCGCGACGCCGCTCAGTCTCATCCATCGCGCGCCGCATGGACCCCGTGATGTTGTCCGCATAGAGAATGGCGCGACCGTTGAGATTGCGGGCGGCGCGGCCGATGGTCTGGATTAGGGAACGGTCCGAGCGCAGGAATCCTTCCTTATCCGCATCGAGAATGGCGACGAGGGATACCTCGGGCATGTCCAGGCCCTCGCGCAACAGGTTAATGCCCACGAGTACGTCGAAGTTCCCCAGGCGCAGGTCGCGGATGATCTCAACCCGTTCGACCGTGTCGATATCGGAGTGCAGATAGCGGACGCGCACGTCGTGCTCGGTGAGGTACTCCGTGAGGTCCTCGGCCATGCGCTTGGTCAGCGTCGTCACCAGCACCCGATCGCCAGCATGCACCGTGCGATTGATCTCGCCCAGCAGATCGTCAACCTGCGTGGTCGCCGGCCTCACCTCTACTTCCGGATCCACGAGGCCCGTGGGACGCACCACCTGCTCCACCACCTGCCCGGCGTGCTCTTCTTCATAGGGTCCCGGCGTGGCCGAGACGAACACGGCCTGCGGGAGGAGTTGCTCCCACTCCTCGAACTTCAGAGGTCGGTTGTCGAGGGCCGAGGGCAGACGAAAGCCATACTCCACCAGCGTCTCCTTGCGTGAGCGATCGCCGCGGTACATGGCGCCGATCTGCGGAATGCTGGCGTGGGACTCGTCGATAAATACCAACGCGTTCTTGGGCAGATATTCGTAAAGCGTTGGCGGCGGCTCTCCGGGAGCGCGACCGGACAGATAGCGAGAGTAATTTTCCACACCCTGGCAGTAGCCCAGCTCGCGGATCATCTCGATGTCGTAGCGCGTGCGCTGGTTGAGGCGCTGGGCCTCAACCAGTTTCTCCGCGTCCTTTAACTGCTCCAGACGGTCTTCCAGCTCTACTTCGATCTCATCGACCGCGTTGAGCATGACGTCCCGGGAGGTCACGTAGTGGGTCTTGGGGAAAATCGTTATCCGCGGCACCTTCGCGATAACGGCTCCGGTGAGCGGGTCGAAGAGGCTGATGTTCTCGACCTCCTCGTCGAAGAGTTCCACGCGGATCGCTTCCGCCTCCGCCTCCGCCGGAAAAACATCGATGACATCCCCGCGCACCCGATAAGTGCCCCGGGAGAAGTCAATGTCGTTGCGCGTGTACTGCAGCTCTGCAAGCTGCCGGAGCACGTTGCGCTGATCGATCATCTCGCCCCGGGAGATGTGCATGACCATGCGGAAGTAGGATTCCGGATCACCGAGGCCGTAGATCGCCGACACTGTCGCCACAACCAGGCAGTCCTCCCGGGTCATCAGCGCTTTGGTCGCCGACAGGCGCATCTGTTCGATGTGATCGTTCACCGAAGCGTCCTTCTCGATGAACGTGTCGGAAGACGGCACGTAGGCCTCGGGCTGGTAGTAGTCGTAGTAGGAAACGAAGTATTCGACGGCGTTGTCCGGGAAAAACTCACGGAACTCGCCGTAGAGCTGTGCGGCCAGGGTCTTGTTGTGCGCCATCACAATAGTGGGACGCTGCAGGCGCTCCACCACGTGCGCCATGGTGAAAGTCTTGCCGGAGCCGGTGACGCCAAGCAGCGTTTGGGCGGCAAGGCCGGCCTCCAGCCCGTTCACCAGCGATTCGATCGCGGCGGGCTGATCTCCGGAGGGCTTGAAAGGTGAGGCGACGCGGAATGGTTTGCTCATAGGGGCAACATTTTAGCCATTTCCCGGCATCCGGCGAGCGATCGACGCTGTTCGCCGCAGGCTTAACGCGTATACTCGCGCGCCCCGTTTCACCGACGACCGCCCGTTGCGGTCAGGCCCACCCCATGACCGATGCCCAAGGAACCAGCTTCAGCGAGCTGGACCTCCCCACCTTTCTCCAAAGCGCCCTCCAGGCGGTCGGCTACGAGACCCCGTCTGCCATTCAGGCGGCGACGATCCCGTCGATGTTGCAAGGGGCCGATGTGCTCGGCCAGGCGCAGACCGGTACGGGTAAGACGGCGGCGTTCGCCCTGCCCGTCCTCGCCCGCCTCGATATGTCTCTCAGGAAGCCCCAGTGCCTGGTACTCGCACCGACACGGGAGCTGGCTATTCAGGTGGCCGAGGCTTTCCAGCGCTACGCGTCCAATCTGAACGGCTTCCGTGTACTGCCCATATACGGCGGCGCCGACTACCGCGGGCAGCTCAAGCAGCTGCAACGCGGGGTCCAGGTGATCGTGGGCACACCCGGCCGCGTGATGGACCACATGCGCCGCGGCAGCCTGGATATCTCACAGATTCGCACCCTGGTGCTCGACGAAGCTGACGAAATGCTGCGCATGGGCTTTATCGACGATGTGGAGTGGATTCTTGAGCAGTCGCCCCCATCCCGGCAGATCGCCTTGTTCTCCGCCACCATGCCCGACGCGATCCGGCGCATCGCCCGGGAACGCCTCACCGAACCGCACGAGGTCTCGATTCAGGTAGCCACGGTTACCAACGTCGATATCCGCCAGCGCGTGTGGATGATGGCCGGGGTGCACAAGCTCGACGCGCTCACGCGTATCCTTGAGGTCGAACCCTTCGACGGCGCCATCATCTTCGTGCGCACCCGCCTCGCCACGACCGAGCTGGCTGAGAAGCTCCTGGCCCGCGGCTACTCGGCGGCGGCGCTCAACGGAGACGTGCCCCAAATGCAGCGCGAGTCCACCGTGCAGCGCCTGCGCGATGGCAAGCTGGACCTGCTCGTCGCCACGGACGTTGCCGCCCGCGGTCTCGACGTCGAGCGCATCAGTCACGTCATCAACTACGACATTCCCTATGACGTCGAGGCCTACGTACACCGTATCGGTCGCACCGGGCGCGCGGGCCGGAAGGGCGACGCCATCCTTTTTGCCGCCAACCGCGAGCGGCGCCTGCTGCGCGCCATCGAGCGTGCCACGGGCAGCCCCATTGAAAAAATGGAGCTTCCCACGGCCAGCGAGGTCACCGATAAACGTATAGAGGCCTTCAAGGCGAAGATCAGCGAGACTCTGGCGAGCCGGGATCTGGACGTATTCCGGGATGTAGTCGCAGCCTACCAACATGAGCACGGGGTCCCCATGGCTGACATCGCGGCGGCCCTGGGTGCCATGGCGCAGGGAAAGAAGCCCCTCGTGGCAACGTCCGGAAAGAAAGAAGAGAAAACCGCCTCCGCCAGTAAGGAAGGCGAAAAGAGAAAGGATCGTCCACGCCAGGCAAAGCCGAAGAAGGGCTCGGATGCGCCGGATGTGGGCATGGAACGTTTTCGTATCGAGGTCGGGCATAAGCACGGCGTCAAGCCCGGCAATATTGTCGGCGCCATTGCGAATGAGGCCGAGCTCGACTCCGAGTACATCGGCCGCATCGATATCCGCGACGATCACGCTCTCATCGACCTGCCCGAAGGTATGCCCAAGGAGACGTTCCAGCACTTGAAGGGTGTGTGGGTCAGCGGCGAGCGGCTGCGCATCTCCCGGCTCGGCGCAAAAGGCGGAAAGCCCCCGCAGCGGAAAGGTAAAAAAGCACGGCACTCCAGAGTTGATTCCAGCGCGGAGGCTGATTAAAATCCGCCCTCCCGAAATCGGGGCTACTCCGCCTTAGCTCAGTTGGTAGAGCAAATGACTGTTAATCATTGGGTCGCTGGTTCGAGCCCAGCAGGCGGAGCCAAATAATAAAAAGGGGCAGCGACAGCTGCCCCTTTTTATTATTTTTTTGCCTGCTGGGCGAAGGCCAGCAGGCGCCGTCGGGACGACGGTGCGTCGCGGAGCGCATGGATGCGCGGGAGCGACGAGGTGTTCGGTGGCGTTTTTGCTGAGTATGCCTCGGCGAGCCAGCGAACGACCGCAAGCTGTGCTTGCGGGCCGGGGGAGCCAACACAGCGCCGATTCGCTGGCCAACCCCCACCCGTGCGGCCGCATGGACTCTTAGGGACCTCGAACGAAACGCCGATACACGGCGCGAAGAACCAGAAATCAGACACAAGGAAACGAACTCTCGACATCATGCTGACCGCCAACCGACTCGAAAAGATCATGGAACTGGAGGACAACCTCCGCACGCAATATCAGGACAAGCTCGACGCCAAGGACAAGGAAATCGAGGCACTGACCGCTGAGAAAGACAAGCTCAAGGCGGATATGCAGTCCACGATCGACAAGCAGTTGGAGCAACTCAAAGCGCTATCCGGCAAGGCCGCGGTTAATGAGCGCGCCGAGCAGCAGAACCGCGAGCTCACGAATCGCTCCGAGAAGCTTCAGGCCGAGGCCAGCGAGCTCAAGAAGCGTCTGAAGACGGTTCAGCGCGAAATGGTAGAAGTGAAAGAAGAGAACAAGAAACTCACCCAGTACGATCCTGCCCGCATGCGCAAGAATCTTGACGCAAACAAGAAGAAGCTCGCGGAGAAGACCAAGGCCGTCGATGCCCTGCAGAAGTCCCTGAACCAGACCAAGCGTGAGAACGTGACGCTGGAGCAGAAGATCAAGGAACTTGAGGCCAAGCTCGCCGAAACGGAGTCCGAGGACGAAGTGCAGGCTCAAGAAGAGCAAGCAGCGGCTTGATTGGTCTACGGGCGCTTACCCGGGCTCCTCTTGATAACAGGGGCCCGAATACAGACCTGTCCTGCTCATACTCTCTTACCGCGCGATTGCAGCGGTGGGGTCTTTTCGAAGGCCCGGTGCCTATCTAGCTTAGCTGTCTAACATGGCTGTCCAGCATGGCTATCCAACGTAGCCAGCTACGGTGGCTTTAACTGGGCAAGCCTAACGCTGAGGCAGACCCCCTTGGGGGCTGCCCGCAGCGCTGGCCGCGTTGATCAAGGACCGCCGCAGGGATTGGTGTCCGCGCTTGCGTCAAGGGCGAAGCAGTCGACCTCATAAGCTGGCGACTGAGGGAAGGCCACATCGTGCGCGTAGGAGCGCACCGTGCCATCGCCGGAGTCAAGGATTGTGAAAACGGTGAAGTTGTTTGAGCTGAGAAACGGCAGATCTTCCGTGGCACCGTCCACCATGCGCATAAAGTCCTCACCATTGGCTACGCCGGTCGGCACCACATCGGGACGCCCCTGGGGATCGCCAACGCGCGGATAGTCGCCCGGCGTCCAGAACTCTGGGTCTACCGTGTCGCCGGACTCCGGATCGGGATAGAAATTCCGAGCCCAGGTAACGCGTGGTCGCGTCTCAGCAAAGGGACCGAAGGAATTGCCCACGTTTGACGACTCGATGTAGTTCATACGCTCGCCGTCGGCCGACTCCACAAAGGTGCGACTCCAAACATGCGAGTGGCCCGAAACAACAAGGTCGACCCCCGCGGCGAGAAGCTCCTCCTCGACCGCCATCCAGAGATCCTGGCTCCTTTCGTACTTGTACCGCACCTCCTCGATAGTGCCCGCGGTCGCTGCCGCGACGATGCTGTCCCAAACGTTCTGCGCGGCGGGAAAGGTAGTGACGATCGGAGAACTACCGTCGGTGAAGCTGATGGTCGCTTCTGGATTCGCCATGACTGGCACGGAGTTATCACCATAGCCGTGCATACTCTGGTGCGTCAGCACCACTTGGAATGGAGCCGAGGTAAAGGGCTGCTCCAGGAGTTGTTCGCGCAACCAGTCGCGCTGCAGTGAGCCTTCGGAGTAGTCACCGAAGAACATATCCCCGAAGCCCCAGCGATCCAGATCGTTTACGGAAAGCGCCGGTTCCTTGAACTTGCCGGGATTGTCGTTTTCGCCGAAGCCGTTGTTCCAGCTGCGCCAGACTCGCGATACGTTCATGGAGATTAGGGAAACATTTCCGTAGCGAATTGCGTAGTAGTTTTCCGGGTCTTCGCCTGCGACTTCATTCTCAGGCAGATTCCACATCTCATAGTAGGTAACGTGGTCGAAGGAGTTGCTGCGCACATACTCCTCCCGCGTCATCCCGATAGAAGCCTGTTCCCCAGGGGAGAGCTGGTTCCATTTCCAGCTTGCGTACCAACGCGGCTGCGGATCGTTGTCCTGCGTTCCCAGACTCTGGGTGCGATCGAAGATGCCGGGGCTTTCATGATTACCGATCGTCGCGAAAAGCGGAGCGTGCTGCAGAATCTGGCCCCCGTCATAAGGATGCTCGGCCCTAATGCGCTTGTAGAAGCCCTGCAGCGACGGGAAAAACGGCGGGCGTCCCTCGGTGCCGCGATAAAACCATTCGGACGCGCGGTTCGGAGTATCGACGAGATCTCCGGCAAAAAACACCGCATCAACCCGGCCCACGGTTTCCACAACCTTCTCAAAGTTTGCCGGAGCGTTCGCCCGATTCTGCTGGTCGCTGGTAATCAGAATCTTCACCGGCTGATCCGGGGAAGGCAGCGGCTGTAGCGAGAATAGCTGGCTCTTGAACTCGGCACCGTTGCTCTCAGTCACCGCGTAGTAGGGCACACGCCGATTGGCTTCCAGGCCCGTGACGCGCGCCTCGTGGCGGTAGATGTCCTGCTCGACGACCGCCTCTCCCTCGATGGGCTCACCAACGCGGCGGCCCTGGGGAAACTCCGATCCGGCATCTTCAAACATCTGTGACATGCGGGTCGTCGTGGCCGCGACCTCCGCGCTGAGGTCATCGCCGAACACGACTCGATGCGAGTCACCCGGCATCGTTGTGTACCAGACCACGCTCACTTCTCCCTCGGCGGGTCCCGTGAGCATCGGGTCCGTGATGATCTGGTCGTTTTCCTCGAAGAACGGCCCCACGAGCACCGTCGCCGTCGCGTTCTCACCTTGAGGTCCTGTTTCCCCTTGGATACCGGCGGGGCCCTGGGGTCCGGTATCGCCGTCGTCGCCACAGCCCGAAAGGATTGCGGACAAGGCTAGAAACACTGCGCCATGGATGGATTTTTTTCGGGGATACATCGAATTGCTCCTTTGCAATAACAGACGCACACTGTGTGTGCCGGGGGACCTGCTAAGTCGGAGAAGCGCGTTATAAAAAAGCCCCGATGTGTCATCGCAGTTAAGCGCGCGTGAAGATTTAGTGACTGATAAGCTGGCAGCGCTTGTTGCTGAGGAGAGCCGTCGCTTGCGTATGCTGGTTCCGCCAGAGCGCGAGGACGGGAGAGCTGCCCACGCGACAAAACGCAGCCCACTCGCCGAATTTCGATACTGTTGGAACCACTGCTGGAGCTATTTTGATACGCGTTCTTACACCGCTCTTCATGGCGACTGTGCTCGCTTCGCCCTCGCCTGGCAGCGTCGCCCAACCGATCATCACACCCGGCGTAACGGCACCACTGACAGCCGCTGAGATCGCTCGCGCCTACCCTTCCGACGCGCTCGCCGGGGCCGCGGTTGATACACCGGTTCTGCTTGAGAGCAAGAAGGGAGTGTCGCTGCGCGTGGTGAAGGTGGTGGAAGGTTTGTCTCATCCCGACGGGATGGTCTTCCTACCCGATCGACAAACTGTGTTGCTCACCGAACGTCCGGGTCGTTTGCGCCTGGTCAGGGACGGCGTGCTTGATCCTGCGCCGGTGACCGGTCTGCCCGCCATCAACAACGTGGGACTGGGCGGTCTGCACGACATAGCGCTCCACCCGGACTTTGCAGACAATCGCCTCCTCTACATCAGCTACACGAAGGACAGGGAGCCGCAGAAAGGGACAACCCTCGCAATCCTGAGAGCGCGCTTCGCCGGCGACCGGCTCACCGAGGTCGAGGACATGCTCGTAACCGAGGCGTGGGAAAGTCCGCTCGGCACCTACGGCGGCAGACTGGCCTTCGGACCCGATGGCATGCTCTATATCAGCGTTGGTGACCGCGATGGCACAACGAGAAACGAACGGTCCAGCGCGCGACCCAAGGCCCAGAAGCTCGACAGCCACATCGGCAAGATCCTGCGCGTGCGGGACGATGGTGCGGTCCCCGACGACAACCCCTTCGTCAATGACGCCAGCGCCCTCGACGAGATTTACAGCTACGGGCACCGCAATGTGTACGGCATGGACTGGGATCCAGATACGGGCGTCATGTGGGCCTCCGAGTTTGGTCCCG
>JBCBTK010000023.1:0-80542 GCA_039818725.1 Pseudomonadota bacterium | reverse complement strand
GGCCGGGCTGCCGATGCCCGCTACGGAGTGCGCAAGGGAGCTACGACTGACCGATGAACCGATGGAGCTACGCGAGCAGCTCAAGTAGATCGGCGCCGGGCTGCCTGAGCCCGCTACGAAGCTGCCGCTAGGAGAGAAGACTCTGCTCCTCCGGGCCGGGCACAAAAAAGGCGGCCCGAAGGCCGCCTCTGCGTACTCTGCTGTCGGCTGCGTTACAGCGAACCGTCTACAGTCCAGCCAGCCCACCAGGGATCGGAACCGTCGGGGTTCACGGCGCCCATGAAGGTGGTCGGATCGAAGAAGCTGGAGTCGAAGTCCTGAGGATCGCCACTTGCGGTGCTCGGGACGGCGAAGCCGGCCGAGATCGCATCCCAGTCGATGGGATCGAGGCCCGCCGCAGACGGCGCCTGCGAGGCCAGGATGCTGTCTAGGGCAGCAGCTTCGATCACCACGGAAGAGTTGCCTACAGACGCCTCGTTGGAGAGCAATCCGCCCGCACCCGTCTCGTTGGCGCAGTCCTGGATCCAGTTGTTGAACACCAGGGACGTGTTGATGTTGGCCTCGGCACCGTCAACGATGCGTGCACACTCATCAAAGACTCCCGTGGCATCCGATGCAACGGTCACCACCGCGTTGTGGAAGAAGCCACCGGTGCTGTCCTTGAAGCGCATGATGAAGGAGTCGTCCTCAGCACGCTTGTCGGCGATCACCGTGATGTTCACCAGGGTAGGCTTGGACAGCCAGGCCAGTGTACCTTCCGTATCCATCTCGAAGGCTTCGCCGCTGCCGGCTTCGCTCTGCCGGACCAGGACGTACTGCAGGTTGCCCTGGTAACCCTCGTCCCAGTCGACGGAGTCGTCGAGAGAGTTGGATACTACGAGGTGCCGCATGTTGGCCGTACCGCCGTAGAACTCGACACCGTCATCCGAGGTCTCGTGGATCTGGATGAAGTCAAACTCCGTGCCGGAGCCAACGGCGTTCAGGCTGAGAGCGTTGATCTCGTCACCATCCGCGTTGATCGCCACACCGTTCTCAGCGAGTACCACGTAGCGCATGATGCCGCTGCTGTCGGTCGCGTCATCGCCACCGATGAAGCCGGCTTCACCTTCGCCGTCCACGTTACAGGGATCGGTGTCACAGGCGTTGTGCGGTGCAAATCCGGAGATCTGCACACCACCCCACTCGCCGGGGCCGGTGATGTCGTCGTCCTCGGAGGAGAAGACAATCGGAGCCGCCGCGGTACCTACCGCATTGATCCGGCTGCCACGCGTGATGTGGAGTACTGACGCGCTCAGCGGATCATCGGAAGGCAGACCTACGATGGACACACCGGGCGGGATCGTCAGCGTGGCGCTGACCAGAGACGCACCGCCCTGACAGGTGTTGGCATCGATAAGCAGGCAGTTGCCGTTACCGATGTTTACGCGTCCGTCGAGCTGGTAGACGTTGCCGGCCGTCAGCGTCAGATCGCTAAGGTAGGTGCCGTTCAGACGGCAGACGCCGTCGGAGACTTCTTCAAGACCGCCCGGGCAGCCTTCCACCACCGGAGGAATGGCGTTGCCGGCACCGAAGTCCAGGGTCCAACCAGCCCACCAGGGATCGGAGCCATCGGGGTTCACCGCGCCGATGAAGGTCGTAGCGTCGAAGAAGCTGGAGTCGAAGTCCTGGGGATCGCCGTCAGCGACACTGGGCGTATCGAAGCCAGCTTCGATGGCATCCCAGTCGATCGGGTCTAGACCGGAAGCCGCCATGGCCTGGGACGCGAGGATGTCATCCAGCGCAGCCGCGGCGACAACCACGGAGGCATTGCCCACGGACGCTTCGTTGGACAGCGTGCCACCGGCTCCAGGCGTGTTGGAACAATCCTGAATCCAGTTGTTGAATACGAGCGAGGAGTTGATGTTCGCCTCGGCGCCGTCAACGATGCGAGCACACTCATCGAACGCGCCGGTAGCGTTGCCGCTGACCGTTACGACGGTGTTGTGGAAGAAGCCGCCGGTGCTGTCCTTGAAGCGCATGATGAAGGAGTCGTCATCGGCGCGCTTGTCAGCAATGATCGTGGTGTTGACGACCGTCGGCTTTGACAGCCACTCGAGCGTGCCTTCCGTATCCATCTCGAAGGCTTCACCGCTGCCATTATCGCTCTGGACGACGAGCACGTACTGCATGTTGCCCTGGTAACCCTCGTCCCAGTCAACGGAATCGTCGAGGGAGTTGGAAACCACAAGGTGCTTGACGTTGGCCGTACCGCCGTAGAACTCAACACCGTCGTCGGACGTTTCGTGGATCTGGATAAAATCGAACTCGGTGCCGGAGCCAACGGCGTTCAGGCTGAGACCGTTGATCTCGTCGCCGTCCGCGTTGATCGCCACGCCGTTCTCAGCGAGAACCACGTAGCGCATGACACCGCTAGAGTCCATCGGATCGTCACCGCCGATGAATCCGGCTTCGCCTTCGCCGTCCACGTTACAGGGATCGGTATCACAGGCGTTGTGTGGCGCGAAACCGGAGATCTGTACACCACCCCACTCGCCGGGAGTGGAGAAATCCGGGTCCGAAGAGGAGAAGATGATCGGGGCCGCCGCCGTTCCCACGGCGTTGATCGTGCTGCCGCGAGTGATGTGCAGTACGGCCGCGCTCAGGGGGTCATCAGAAGGAAGGCCGCGTACGTTGACGCCGGGCTCGATCGTCATGTTCACGCTGACCAGGGCATCACCGCCCTGACAGGTGCTGGCGTCGGTCAGAAGGCAGTTGCCGTTACCGACATTGACGCGACCGTCGAGCTCATAAACGTTGCCCGCAGCAAGGATAATGTCTTCGAGAATCGTACCGGCAAGGCGACAGACACCGCTGGATACCTCGGTGGAGCCACTGGGGCAGGCCGAGGGATCAGGGCCGGGGCCAGGACCCGGGTCAGGGGTACCACCGTCGCCGCCGTCGCCGCCGTCGCCGCAGCTGCCTTCGCCGCTGCAGACGTTACCGCCGCCGGTATCGGTCGTGGGTGCGTCGATGGTAATCGTCGCTTCATCGCCCTCAGAGCAACCCGCGAGGCCCACCAGGGCCCCGGAGGCTATGAGAGCCAATGCCAATCGCTTCTTCATTACGTTACTCCCTAGTGGTTTTCTGACCCTGGCGGGCCGCAGTACTGCTTAAAAATTCCAGTTGAAGCCCAGTTGGAACGCCACGCCCTTGTCGTAGCGCTGGAAAATATCCCCGCCCTGCGTGTACTCAACCTCGGCGTCGAAAATGTTTTCCACGCGCGCGCTGATCTGGCCTGACTCGCCCAGGTCGTAGCGGTACACGAGGTTGAGTTCGCCCCGGCCTTCAAGCTCAACGTTCGGCTGGCCGAAGATGCCGACATCGGCAATCGAGGAACCGTTGTGGTTGTACAGAAGGGTCAGCTGGTGACCCCCGGGGATATTGTCGTAGCCGAGCACGAAGTTCGCCGTGTACTCCGGTTGGCCCTGGAGCGCGCGCTGATCGCCGTTCAGCAGCGTGACTTCGGATTCGATGTACGCCGCGTTGAAATTGACGAACAGGATATTGTTGTAATTGCCCGTCAGGTCGAACTCCTTGCGACCCTCGATCTCAACGCCGTACAGCTCGGCAGACTCGGAGTTCTGGAAGGTCCGCGAGTTGCCCGCAGTGCCCGACGCGGCCTGCACGACGCGCTCGATCGGGTCTTCCATATCTTTATAGAAGAGCGCAACGGACAGATGGTCCTGCTCGTTGCCCTCGTCGAAGTACCACTCCCAGCGCAGGTCGGCGTTGATGATGTCCGAGATGCCAAGGTCGGGGTTACCACGGACACGGACGTTGAACTCGTTATCGAAGAAGACGGCGTTCGACGCTTCTTTAAAGTCCGGCCGCGCAACTGTCTGGGAAACCGCCAGGCGGAGCTGTTGGCTCTCGGAGTAAAACCAATTGAGACCCAGTGCCGGCAGGAAGCTGCCTTCATCCACGATCCCCTGGACGGGATCGCCCGTCGTCAGGTTGAAGGTGTCCGTGATCTGCTCATAGGTCTCGTAGCGCGCACCCGCTATGACCTGCCAGGTACCGTCGAAGGTGTGGTCGTACATGGCGTAGATGCTGTTGTAGTCCAGCTCCGCCTCGTACTCATCGGATACCTGGGTCCGCACCTGGAACAGGAAGCCCGTGGTGGGGTTGTTTTGCACGCCGCCCTGAGGTGGGAAAGTGCTGTCGCCATCCGAGGGCGGAACGTCGCAGGTCACGGTTCCCGGGCCCTCGCCACACACAAAGATGTTGTCGGAGACCTGAACATTGGGGGAAGCGCTGAGCTGCGCGATGGCACCATTGTTAAAATAGCCGTAGGTCGCGCTGTCGGCATCGCGCTCCCGATAGATCATCTGGGCACCGAATCTCAGCTGCGAGAAGCTGGTTCCGTTGTCAAAGACATCCCAGGTCACATCGAAGGACCCATCGAAGTTAGCGTCGATCAGGTCGTCCCAACGCTTGGAGGTGCTTCCCGTGGATATAAAGAAACCGTTGAGCAGATCGGTCTGCTCGCTGTTCGGTCGGGAAAAATCGTAACCTTCGCGCAGTGCCGCCGGATCCGTGAGGTTCGCCTCGGCGTTGAAACGCACGTCCGTACGGTTCGGTACGTAGCGCCGGGCCTGGGATGCGGTGAACTGCCACTCGCCAAAGATTGATCCGTCTTCGTTGAGGAAGTGAGAGCCGAGGATCTGCGTCGAGAAGAACTGCCGCTCTTCCCACTGGTTCGTATGCTGATAAATGGAACGGAACTCGTCGCCCTCGCGGCCTACGGAGCGTTCAACAAAGCTCTCCGTGGATCTCGACATCACGTTGTTCCACTCGAAGGTGTGGTTTCCGATGTTGTAACCGATGGAAACCAGGCCCGAGATATCGATGTTGTTGGAGTACGACTCGTAGACCTGATCGTCGGCAACCAGGCCACTCGCACTTCGGGTACGGCGAATACCGTTGGCGCGCTGCGTCCAGTCGTTGGAGTAGTTCAGCGCCGCGTAGAAGCCGAGCTCGCCGTCGCCAAGGTAGAACAGATCTCCGTAGTTCACCCCCAGACCGCCGGCGGGTGTGGCATCGGAAAAGTCCAGATCCCAGTCCTCGGCGAGGATGATGCCCGCTGTGCGCTGCAGTTCGCGAAGAACGTTTTGACTCAGAGTGAACGTTTCGCCGGTGTTGGAATCGGTGAACGTGCCTCCGTCCTGCACGATGTCACCAATGGTCTGGACAACGATGTCTTCCTGGCGCGCGCCGTCGTCCCAACCTAGCCAGTCGAAAGCGCCGTCATTGGGATCGACACCGATCGTGTTACCGGTCAGGCCGCTGACCGCACCGATGGAGCCTGAGATGCTCCCGGAGCGCTCGTCGGGGAAAGTCTTGGTGTTGATCACCAGATTACCCCCCGTAGACTCCCCGGGCATAAAAGGCAGAAAGGTCTTTTTGATATCCAGCTGATTGACGAAGTTGGACGGGAAGAGGTCCAGGGGCACCGTCCGCTTGCTAGGGTTCGTCGACGGCATTGTGGAGTTGTTCAGCGTCGTGGTGATATAGCGACCACCCAGCCCCCGGATGAACACGTATTTGTTGTCCTGGATCGAAATCCCCGGCACGCGAACGACCGAGGCCGCGACGTCTGAATCGCCGAAGCGGGCAAGTTCCTCAAAGCCCAGCGTATCGACGATCAGGTTCGTGTCGCGCTCCGATACTTCAAAACCGCCTGGATCGAAGCTACCGAGAACCAGTACTTCCTCGATCTGCGGCAGGTCGATGGCGATGCCATTAGCATCGGGCAGGTTCAGAACGGCGCCGCGAGTCACCCCACCGGCAACGCGCACCTCGGTGGATACATCTCCGATCGACACGGTGTAGATGCCGCGAGGCACGGCCTTGGATGCGACACCATTCGCATTGGTGGAGACCGCCCCCTGGCCGTTCGAAATCACGACGATTTGATTCGATGCGCCTTCGGAGCCGCGTCGTACCGTGACCTGCAGCGTTCCCGTGGGCGCTTCGCGGCGCTCCGCGGCAGACTCCGTCCGGGAATAGACCTCGGTAGCGTTTTGGCTGGCGTCTCCCCCAAGATCAACCACGAGATCCACAAGTTGTCCGGAGCCCGAGGCAAATCGCTGCACCTGGCTCGCGCCATCCGGGCCGGTGACTGCGATAACGCGCTGGCCAGTACCTTCTAGATCGACGAACAGTGAACCATCGCGCCGCGTAGTTCCCATCGGCTGCCCGTCAAGTTCGACCGTCGCGCCTTCGACGGCAGTGCCGTCATTAAATACGTAGAGCAAGAGTTCGTCGGCAGCGCTGGCAGACTGGGCCAAGACAGCGGCAATCATGGCGGGAAGAATTCGGCGGGCGCCAGGCTGTGTCATCGCGACCTCAGAGCAAAAATTGATCACACGCGACCGCGGGCGGAGGGCCCGAGATCGGTGCGAGGATGCTAGGCCGCAGACATGACTTTTATGTGATAAAAAGATTGCAGTTTTGTTTCAATGATCGGCGTCAGGGACGTTCACAAAAACTTCAACACATCGTTGCATTTTTGAAATGAAGCCCGCCCACCCTGTGCGCGTCGCTCGGGGAGGCATGCGCGATGGAACGGGGAGCTCTCGGGAACGCAGCGGAAAAGCAGCGTCAAAGGGCCGCGATAGAAGACCAGGTCAGACGCTATCTCGAAGCGGGCGGCAGCATCACGGTACTGTCGGCTCCGGTCGGCGTTCCGGGAAAGGCGGTCCATACGGACAGCTGGTCGGGGACGGAAGACATCGGTGATGCACCGGACCTCTAGACTCGGAGCGACGAGTTCGTCCGCAGGATGAGTTCCGCGTGTATTTGCCGTTGTGCACTAATGCCAAAATCCGGAACTGGGCTGCGTTTTTCGAGTCGGAGCTTGTGATAGACAAAAATAAGATCGCGCCATACGCAGCGGCGAACGGTGTCTATAACGTTACATATATGGAACGAACGGGGGAGAAACGAGCATGTTGAACGTGCAGCACACGCTTGAGGCACGTTACCCCGACTTCTTCGACCGCCACCGCCGTACCGCCCGAACGCTGAGCCGCTTCCTGGGTTTTCTGTTCTACGAGTCCCGCTTCCAGAAGTTCGCTGAAGATTACCCCCACCTCCAGGGCTACGATTTCATAGATCAGGTTCTGCGCTACTTCGACTTTACGCTAAGACTGACTGAGTCCGAGCGCGCCCGCATACCGGCGAGCGGCCGGGTCGTCATCGCCGCCAATCACCCCATCGGGTCGCTGGATGGGTTGGCGTTGCTGGATCTTGTGCGCCGGGTGCGGCCTGATGTGAAGGTCGTGGGCAACGATCTGCTCACCACTATCGACCCCCTGAAACCGGTGCTGCTCCCGGTCGTGAATATGGGCGAGAGCGGTACGGCTCGGACAGCCCTGCGCGCCATTAAGGATCACCTCGTCGACGAAGGCGCCATCATCATCTTCCCGGCCGGCGAAGTCTCGCGCCTGGGCGCCAAAGGCATCAAGGACACGAACTGGCAGAGCGGATTCGTGAAACTCGCCAGCAGTACGCAATCTCCTATCCTGCCGATTTATGTGGCGGGGAGGAATTCTCTGTTTTTTTATAGCCTGTCGATGCTTGCGAAACCGCTGTCGACCATCTGGCTCGTCCGCGAGATGTTCAAACAGAGCCACAATACGGTCGATGCGCGCATCGGCCGCCCCGTGCCCCACGATGTCTACTCAGCCATGGGCTTCTCGGCACGGCAGCTTGCGCGTATGTTTCGCAAGCACGTCTACCGCCTAGGCTCGAAGGGGCGTCCGGTATTCCGCAGCGTCGAGACCGTCGCGCCCCCGGAAAGCCGCATGCTCCTGCGCCAGGAGTTCGCTGACGCGGAGCATCTCGGAGATACGCGGGACGGGAAAAAGATTTTCCTATGTCGTATGGACGCGGCACCCTGCGTGATGCGCGAAATCGGCCGTCTCCGCGAGCTGACTTTCCGCACTGTTGGCGAGGGCTGCGGTCAGCCCCGCGACATCGACAAGTTCGATCGCCACTACGAACAGCTTGTGCTGTGGGACGATGACGACATGGAAATCGTCGGTGCCTACCGCCTCGCGGACGCCGGTCGCATCATGCGACAGCACGGCATCGACGGGCTGTACTCATCCACCCTCTTCGACTACGGCCCCGAGATTCAGCAACGTCTCGGTCAGGGTCTGGAGATGGGTCGGTCTTTTGTGCAACCGCGCTACCAGACCCGTCATAGCCTGGACTATCTGTGGTACGGCATTGGTGCCTACATCAAGCGCCGGCCGCACATTCGCTATCTCTTTGGCCCGGCTTCCATCAGCCGGTTCTACGGCCGCGCTTCTACCGCACGCCTGGTTTATTACTACGGAACCCACTTTAGTGGCGCGGACCTCGACGTCACGCCGCGCAATCCCTTTGCGATTCCGACGGATGTCCGCGCCGAGCTCGACGCCGAGTTCACCGGCGTGGACGCCGACGAGGATATGAAGTCCCTGCGTGAGTGCCTGGCAGGCGCCGGCCTGCCGCTACCCACGCTCTACAAACACTACTCCCAGGCGACCAGCGCCGACGGCGTAGCGTTCACAGCCTTCAACATCGACCGTGACTTCGGTGACTGCGTTGACAGCTTCGTCATCGCCGATCTTCAAAAGTTAACGCCGCGGAAGCGGCAGCGCTACCTGGCTTAGGGAGACATCGCGATGCAGGCACTACCACTGGATGGAAGGTTCAGTTGCAAGACTTTGTTCATATCCGACGTTCATCTCGGATCCGTACACTGCAAGGCAGAAGAACTGCTCGATCTCCTTGATCGTGTGGACTGTCAGAAGCTGTTTCTTGTCGGCGATATTGTGGACGTATGGGCCATGACCCGGCGCGTTCACTGGCCTGAGTCCCACAGTAAGGTCCTGCGCAAGATCCAGAAGATCTCCCGCGGCGCCACGGAGGTGGTTTACATTCCGGGCAACCACGACGCGAACTTCCGCGAGTTCTGCGACAGCGACTTCGGCAATATCCGGATCCGCAAAACAACGATCCACGAAACCGCCACGGGTCAGCGCATGCTCGTCACCCACGGTGACGAACTCGACTTCGCCGTACGCTACAGCCGGCTCAATCAACTTATCGGTGATTTCGGCTACGACCTGCTGATGTGGGTGAATCGAAAGGTCAATCAGGTCCGCGAATGGTTCGGCAAGCCCTACTGGTCGCTCGCAAAGTGGGTAAAGACCAACGTTTCCCAGGCCGAAGCCGCCATCCACGCTTATCAGCACGCCGCTGTAAACCTGGTTCGCGACCAGAACCTGGATGGGATTATCTGCGGCCATCTTCACTACCCGACCATCGAACAGTTCGGCGATGTGACCTACTGCAACGACGGCGACTGGGTGGAAAACTGCACGGCGCTGGTTGAGGATTTCAGCGGACAGCTGCGGCTCATCAAGGGTGTGGCCCACCCCGAGCGACCGCTCGAAGTAATTTACGCTGAAGCGGCGTAAGCCGCGCAGACCGCACGAACTCCGAAGAGGGCTCTTCTCGACGGGACTTGTAGCGCCGCGTACTGCTCCTGGAAGGCTTCGGGCAAAACGCGGCCACTCCCCGAACGAATCAGGCCCCGCATCGGATTCTTGAGCACCTGTACGCGGAAGTCTTCCACAGACCCGCCGATAGGTAGACCTCGTTCCGCCACGGGCTAAAGCTCCTCGATTAGGTCATGACGCTGAATGAAATGGCCGAATTCGCGCCTGCATGGCAGCACTTTGGTACTTTTCTATATCAATGAGCTATAAATCAGCTTGCAGATGTAACATTTTGGTAGTAGCGCCCGGGCCTGCGCTCTGCTTAGCTAGACGGGTCGAACCCCGATCTCAGCAGAGGAGCTGCCCGTATGCGCCGTCAGAAACGCGACATGAACGCCCGAGCCTACGATCGTGGATATCAGGCAGGGGTGATGGGCAGGAGCAGTGAGTCCTGTCCTCATAGCAGCGAACAACAGCGCATCAACTGGATTACGGGCTGGCGCGACGGCCGCGCCGACCACCTGGACGGCATGATCGGCATCTCCGGCGTGCATCGATTACGCATGAACTGACCCTCGCGGCGCCGATACGCAACTCCAAAGTCTGGACCTTCGTCTCCCAGGCGCGTCGCCAGGCGCGACACACCTGTGTACTCCCCAGGCTCGGTCTTGCTAATTAATCGCTGCAGGTGCCTACGCGCTAGAACGCTATAGAGGCACGTCCACCCCTCGGCTATGCGGTGCCGGCGGGAGACCCTGTGCCCAAGCGTCCACCTGCAGTCCCGCGGCGTAGGGCAAATGAACCCTGTTTGATAACGACTCGCAACTAAGTACGATTACGCGTACATTACGCGTCCAACACGATGTCATTCCGCACCGGAAAGGGGCATTGCTGTGTCCGTATCGGATTCCACACCTGATCCCAAACTTCTCGAGAGCGTCTACCGACAGCTGAGCGTCGGAATCGTGCTCTACGAGGCCGTTCATGGCGGCGAGGATTTCCGCGTCATTTACATGAACCCCGCCGCGATGCGCCTTCGGCACATCCGAAGCGGAACCAGCCTGCGCGGCGCCCTGATCAGCGAGGCCTTTCCCGGCGCCCCGGCCATGGGCATGGTCGATGCCGTCAGCCGTGTGCACAGCAGCGGCATGTCTGAGTCGCTGCCCGCCCATCCGTACCGCGACGACACGCTTTGCGCCTGGTTCCGCACCGATCTCTTCCGTCTCGATAGTGGTCAGGTCCTGGCCATATTTGTCGACGCCACCACGGATGTAGAGGCGGAGCTTGCCCTGGAGGACAGCCGTACGCGCTATGACCTGCTCACCCAGTCCATGGCCGATGGAATCTACGACTGGGATCTGGCGCAGGACCGTCTCTATCTCTCTCCGGTGTGGAAAGGACAGCTCGGCTACGCCGATAACGAGTTGGACAGCTCCTTTGACACTTTTCTGCAGTTGCTCCACCCAGGGCATCGAGAGCGGGTCACCAAGCAGCTCCAGGCCTATGTAAGCGGCGCGTCAAACTCCTGGGACCTGGAGTTCCAGATGCGCCACAAAGAAGGTCGCTATGTGTGGATCCATTCACGCGGGACCTCCATCCGTGACGCGTTGACCGGCGAGGTCACGCGCGTACTCGGTGTGCACATAGACATCGATCAGCGCAGACGCGTGCAGGATGAGGCCAAGCGCCAGCGACGGAGTCTCGAGGCCGTCTTCGACGCCATCCCCGATCTCTTTTTCCTCCTGGACAGCGACGGCATCATCGAGGACTTCCATGCCGGCAGCCACGGCGACCTGTTTCGAAGACCGGAATCGCTGCTTGGCAAGGCCGTCGCCACCATCCTTCCTGAAGGCGTGAGTACGGACCTCCTGAGCGCCATGCAGGAGGCCCGCATCACTCAGGAACTCGTAACGATCGAGTATGAGCTCGATGCCTCCGGGGCGACGGAACACTACGAGGGAAGAATTCGTCACCTGGAAGACGGCCGCTTCGCGCTCATCGTGCGCCGCATCTCGGATCGCAAACGCGTGGAACGGGCCATGGAAGAACGCGTCCGGGAGCTCGATGCGCTCTACAACATTCACCGCATCTCCCAGGTTACGCACGAGCGCGAAGAACTGGTACGCAAGGTCACGCCGATCGTGACCCATGCCATGCAAAAGCCGATGGACGTGTTTGTAGAGCTGAACATCGACGACATCGAGGCCGAATACGGAAATACGCGAGCCAGTGGCAAGCGAATCGTGTCCCCGATCTTCGATGGCAACAGCACCCGCGGCAAGTTGATGGTCCGCTTTAACGAGACCACACCCCCAACCTCGGAAGAACAAAGCTTTCTGAACGCGACAACGCTCACCCTCGGCCTCTGGCTGCAGAACGACAACGCGCATACGGCCCTGGAAACTTTCGAGAAGATCGTTGCCAACACGCAGGACCAACTCGCCCTGCTCGATACCCAGCTGAACTATCGCCTCGCGAATGGCGCCTACGCCGCGAGGGTTGGCTGCAGGCCGGAGGAGCTCGTCGATCGCAGCGTCGAGGATGTGCTCGGACCCTACGGCTTCGGTCCCGATCAGCGGCAGAACCTTGAGCGAGCCCTCGGCGGGTCTGTCGTGCAGTACCGCGAGTGGCGCTCAACGCCTGACGGCAGGCGCTACATGAATGTGCTGTACACACCCCATGTTCAGCATGGCGACATCGTTGGCATCGTTGTCAGCATCCACGACATCACCGACCTCCACGAGGCACTGGGGCAGCTGCGACGGGCCGCACGGGTGTTCAGTAACTCCGGGGAAGCCGTGCTCATGACCGATGCCGACGGACGCATCACGGACGTCAACCCCGCCTTTACGCACATTTGCGGCTACAGCTCGGACGAAGCCTGCGAACGCGGCGCCGATCTGATCTCCTCCGAACGCCACGACGGGAAATTCTTCGAGGAGATCTTCACCGCGAGCACGGCCACGGGGCGCTGGCGCGGCGAGGTATGGTGCCGCCGCAGCAATGGCGAGGAGTTTCCCAGCCTCATGACCGTATGTCCCGTAGAGGATGAGTTCGGCGCCGTAAGCGGGTTCGTCGGCGTGTTCTCGGATATCACGCAGATCAAGGACAACGAACAGCGGCTCGAGATCCTGGCCAATCATGATCCCCTCACGGGGCTGACTAACCGCGCGGAGCTGGGCCGCTATCTCGAGAGCCGCGTTGGCCGGGCGACCGAGCAGGAAGACTCGTTCACGGTCATGTTCATTGACCTCGACCGCTTCAAGAACGTCAACGATACGCTCGGCCACAGCGCCGGGGACCGACTGCTCTGCGAGGTAACAAGGCGCCTGCACTCCGTGCTTCGCGCCAGCGACCTTATGGCGCGGATTGGCGGTGACGAGTTTGTGGTCGTGCTCTCGGGCATCGACACGCGCGCCAATGCCTCCGTGATCGCCGAAAAGATACTCGCATCACTGACAGAGCCGTTCATGCTTCTGGAGCAACGCGTCCAGATCTCCGCAAGTATCGGCATTTGCTTCTATCCCGACGACGGCCACAACGCCGAGACGCTCCTGCGAAACGCAGACACGGCGATGTATAAGGCCAAGGACAGCGGTCGCGGAGCCTGGCGCTGCTACGCCTCAGAAATGACCGAGCAGGCCCAACGCCACATGCTGGTACTCGGAGACCTTGCCGACGCGCGACATCAGGGTGAACTCTACCTGTGCTACCAGGCCACCTACGCCCTCCCCGAGCGCCAGATCGTGGGGCTGGAAGCCCTCATGCGCTGGACACACCCCAAGCTCGGGAATGTGACGCCGGCTGAATTCATACCGGTCGCCGAGCACGGCGGGCTCATCCGCGACCTCGACTACTGGACCCTGGGCCAGGTGTGTCAGCAGCTTGCCCAGTGGCGCCAGGGCGGGCTCGACGCGCCGCGAGTGTCCGTCAATGTCAGCGAAAAAACACTGGCCGATGACGACTTCGTGGAGCGCGTTGCAACACTCCTCGCGGAAAACGGCCTCACGGGCAGCAGCCTGTGCCTTGAAGTACCCGAGTGCGCGCTGCACCCGGGCGATGAGCGCATGGAAAAACTCCTCGAAGGGATAAGAGCGCTGGATATCGGCGTTGCCGTCGACGACTTCGGGGCCGGCTACACGTCCCTCGCCTACCTGAGCCGATTGCCCCTCACAGAGCTCAAGATCGATGTGTCGCTGATCGCTGAACTCGGAGCGGACTCGCGCAGTGAAGCGGTGGTCTCGGCAATCGGCGCCATGTGTCGGCACCTCGACATCAGCATCGTCGCCGAAGGGGTGGAAACCCAGGGGCAGCACGATTTCATATCCGGCCTCGCCCCGGTTTTTGCGCAGGGCTACCTCTACAGTCGACCTTCCTTGCCCGAGGCCATTGAAGAAATGCTGATCGCGGAGACCCCGCTGCGCGCCTGATATGAAAAGCCCTCGCCGGGCGGCGAGCTTCCTATAGCGCTGCTCTTATCGCTTTCGGATATCGCGGCCCTTGCGGGGTCATGCCGGAATTTTAGTTATCTCGCCGGCTACTCTGGGCGAGGTCGAGCAATTCTCGGTTGGCCACGGCGAACATGGCGAGATCGGGTGAGGTAACAGCCTGTAGCTCGACCAGCATTTCCCGCCAGCGACTCAACAGCGGTGCCTCGTTCTCCTCCCAGGCCGCGAGACAGCCGGCGATGTCCAGATCCGCGCAGCGCAGCCGAAGAACCCCCTCCGCGAGCGTGCACTGCTGCCACTGCAGGTCTTCCATGTAGGCCTCCCGGGCCAGCGCTTGCCACTCGTTTTCTACTTTACTCGCGAGAATTTGCGCCCCGAACCAGTCAAGTTCGAGGTTCTCGCCCAGCTGGTAGTACAGCGTGGCAACCTCCAGCAGATCGGCGCCCGTACGCACCGTGACATCGACCATGGCCAACGCGGTGGTCGCCTGGCCCGACAGGGCAACCCGGCTCGCAAGCTCCTCGGGTACGCCGGCGTCCAGGAACCGATCCCGCTGGGCGAGGTAGGCTTCCGCGGCTCTACCGCGCAGCAGTTCCGGCAGTTCGCCGAGGAGCTCCGTGGCACCGTCCAGGAACTCTTCTATGGATGCTGAGGGACTCATGTGGTGGCGCCGGTTGCGCAGCAGCCAGCGCGTGCTTCGTTTTATGAGTCGAATCAGCTCCAGCATCATGTCGTGCTGCGATTGCGCCGGGACCGCGTAGTCGAGGTTTTCAATGGCCGCCCAGAGATCGCGGAGACGGAAAATCTCCATCACCGCTGTATAGCCTCGCGCCACATCGTCCACGGGCACGCCGCTCGCCTTCTGCTGGCGCAGCACGAAGTTGAGCCCCATACGGTTCACTATGTCGTTCGCCACCTGAGTGCAGAGAATTTCCCGGCGCAGGCGATGCTCTTCGATGTCTTCGGCGAAGGTTGCTGACAGGCGCTCGGGAAAGGCCGTCGCCACGGCGGCGGCGAGGCTCGGATCCGCGCCGAGATCCGTTTCTATGAGCTGTTCCTTGAGATCCGCCTTGCTGTAGGACAGGAGTACGGACAGCTCCGGGCGCGTCAGGCCCTGCCCCTGAACCCGTCTTTCCGCCAGCACCTCGTCGCTGGGCAAAAACTCCAGTTCGCGGTCGAGGCGGCCGCCTTCCTCGAGCGACCGGATCACGCGAATGTACTCCCCCATACGATTGCGGGTTTCTCTTTCAGCGAGGCTGATGGCCTGGGTCTGGCGGTAATTGTTCCCGAGCACCAGGGTGGCCACATCCTCAGTCATGGCCTCCAGCAGCTCGTTACGCTGCTTTTGCGTCATGTCCTCCCGTGCCACGCGGGCGTCGAGGAGGATCTTGATGTTGACTTCATGATCGGAGCAGTCCACGCCGCCGGCGTTGTCGATAAAGTCGGTATTGATACGTCCGCTGGCAAGCGCGAACTCCATCCGCGCCAGCTGCGTGATGCCCAGGTTGCCCCCTTCCCCAATAACGCGGCAGCGCAACTCCTTCGCATCGACGCGCAGCGCATCGTTTGCCTTGTCGCCCACGTCCGTATGCGATTCCGTACTCGCCTTGACGTAGGTGCCGATGCCGCCGTTCCAGAGCAGATCCACCTCGGCGCGAAGGAGTGCGGCAATGAGCGCCGTCGGCGTGAGCTGCTTGGCCTGGATTCCAAACCGCGCTTGCATCTGCGGCGATACATCAATCGACTTCGCCCTGCGACTGAACACACCGCCGCCGGTGGAAATCAATGAGCTGTCGTAGTCGGTCCAGCTCGAGCGCGGCAGCGCGAAGAGACGCTCGCGTTCGGCGAAGCTGCTCTGCGTATCGGGGTCCGGGTCGACGAAGATGTGCTGGTGATTGAAGGCCGCGATCAGGCGGATATGTCGGGACAGCAGCATGCCGTTGCCGAACACGTCGCCAGACATGTCGCCGATGCCAATGACCGTGAAGTCCGTGGTCGCCACATTGAGCCCCAGCTCGCGGAAGTGGCGCTCCACCGACACCCAGGCCCCGCGCGCGGTGATGCCCATTTTCTTGTGGTCGTAGCCGACGCTGCCGCCGGAGGCGAAGGCATCGCCAAGCCAGAATCCGTATTCCTGCGCCAGGCCGTTGGCAATATCCGAGAAGCTCGCCGTGCCTTTATCGGCCGCCACCACCAGATAGGGATCTTCGTCGTCCTTGCACACGGTGAGGGCGGGGCGTACGACCCGGTCATCGTCGCGGTTGTCCGTGATATCGAGGAGTCCGCGGATGAAAAGCCGATAGCAGGCCACACCCTCTTCCTGCCATTCATCCCGAGACATGTCCGGCCTGAGGCGCTTGGCCACGAAGCCGCCCTTGGCGCCTACGGGAACGATGACGGCATTCTTGACCTGCTGCGCCTTTACCAGACCAAGCACCTCGGTCCGAAAGTCCTCAAGGCGATCGGACCAGCGCAGCCCGCCCCGGGCCACCTTCCCGCCGCGCAGGTGGACACCCTCCACCCGCGGTGAATAAACGAAGATCTCGTACAGGGGGACCGGCTTCGGCAGGTCCGGAATCGACCCCGGCGCCAGTTTGAAGGAAAAGTAGTTTTTCGCGTCGCCGCGGTCTCCCTGCTGAAAAAAGTTGGTGCGCACGGTGGCCTTGATGGCATCGAGATACATGCGAATGATGCGGTCCTGGCCCAGGTTTTCGACGCCGTCCAGGGCGCTGAGAATACGCTCTTCCACCGCGAGCTCACGCTTGGCGCGCCAGTCGTCATCGCCGTCGAAGACCGGTGAAAAGCGGGTCAGGAAGAGTTCGACAATCGCCGCCGAGATCGTCAGATGATCGGCCATGGTTTCGGCGATATAGCTCCTTGAGTAGGGGAAATTGATCTGCCCGAGATAGCAGGCATAGGCCCGAAGCAGTGCAATCTCCCGCCAGCTCAGGCGACTGCCCAGAAGCAGGCGGTTGAAGGAGTCACTCTCGGCCTGGCCGTACCAGATGCGGGCAAAGGCATCCTCAAATTCCTCCTTTACCTGCTGCAGGTCGATATTGGTCGCCAGCGAGTAAATGATGGAAAACTCCTGAATCCAGAATCGCGTGCCATCACCGGATCGCACGGGATAGGCGCGCTCGGCCACCACCCGGAGCCCGAGGTTTTCAAGGATCGGCAGCACGTCCGATAGCGGCAGTGCTCCGTCGCGGCGATACAGGCGCAGGCGCAGGTGATCGTCTTTTTCCTCCACCAGGCGATAAAGGTGCATGCCGAGGGGGTCATCTCCACGGAGATCCAGGATCTGCTGGATGTCGAGCACGGCGATGCGCGGATCGAAGTCGTCCTGGTAGCCGGCGGCAAAGCCCAGACCGAGGTCGCGCATCAGCTGTTCACCGTGCTCTTCGCCGAACTCTTCGACGAGGCGCAGGCGCAGCCGGTCTTTCCAGGCCAGGGTTGCCTGCACTATCTGCTCCTCTATCTCACCCACATCCACCTCCACGGGCCTGGCTGGATTGACGCGAAGTACGAAGTACACGCGAACCAGCACGGACTCCGTAAACTGCGTCGTGAACTCCGCTTCTTCGGCGGCCACGGCGCGGCACAGGATTCGTTCGATGACCTGTCGCTGTGCCGTCGTGTAGCGATCCCGGGGCATGTATACAAGGCAGCTGACGAACTTTCCGTGCGGATCCTTGCGCATGAAGAGGCGCGTGTGGCGCCGCTCCTGGATTCGATTAACCGCGGATGCCGTTGCGTAAAGATCCGCAATGGACGACTGGAACAGCTCGTCCCGGGGCATCAGCTCCAGGACGCGACGCAGCTCGCGGCCGTCGTGCTCACCGGCCGACAGCCCGGAGAGCTGCACTACCGTACCGACCTTGCGGCGCAGAATAGGAATCTGCACCGGGTCCATGCTGTAGACCGTGGCCGTGAACAATCCGAGGAAGCGGTGCTGACCGATCACGCGCTCCTCGTCGTCGAACGCCTTGATCTCGACGTAGTCGGGATAGGCCAGGCGGTGCACCCGGGCGCGCTTACGCGACTTGGCAAAGCTCAGTTGACGCCGCAGCAGCTCGGCGGGGCTCATGTGCTGCAGGTCGTGTTCGAGATCCAGGGCCCCGCGGGTTTCACGCTGGCGCAGCACGCCCAGGCTCCGATCCGCGTCCACGGTGACCCCGTCCTCACCGACCTCCAGGTACTCATAGCCGAGGAAGGTCATGTGATCGGTGCGCAGCCAGTCCAGGAACTCGGTGGCCTCGTCGCGCAGCTCGGCATCAATGAAGCTTGCGCCCTCGATCGCGCCACGCGCCTCGTCGAGACGTCCGCGCATGCTCCCGAAATCGCGGACCACGGTCCCTACTTCATCGAGTATGGAGACCAGCGTCGCCCCGAACTCCTCGAGATCCTCGAGATTGCTGTGGCGATTGATCTCGAAGTAGAGCAGGCTCTCCGCGGAGGCGTCTTCCGCTTGCTCATGTTCCGGCAGAAGCCTTAGGAGGGTTCCGTCGGCATCACGCTGGACGCGGAGATTGCAGCTGGCCAGACAGTGAATACCAAGGTCGCGGCGATTGATCTCCCCGCGTACCGACGCCGTGCAGAAAGGCATATCGCGGCACAGAATCGTAATGACGGTCGCGTTGCTCTCCCAACCGTGACTGCTTACCGCGGGGTTGAAGAGGCGCTGCTTGACCTTATCGCCCGCGCTCTTCTGGATGAAACGCAGCAGGCCATAGAGCAAGCCGTAGAGATTCTCCGTGGAACGCTCGCGCATATCTTCAGCCGAGAAGCGCGTAAAGAAGGACTCGGCGAGAGCGTGCAGGTCGGCGCGATGTTCCGCGCTGGCACGACGGTCAATCTGTTTAGCTATGTCGGCGAGAAGCGATGTTTTTAGTATTTCCCACGCCATTCCCGGATCCTTATTGCCCGGCGGTTTGCTGCCAGGAGCACCTGACGGTAGGCCGCGCAGTGTATCGCAAAGCGAGTCCCGCTTCCTTCAAATCAGCACGGAACGGGACGCCCGTGCCCACACGTTGCGCCCACCGGTCACCGAACCCCAGTCGGTGCATCCTAGCCGCCGGATCAACGCCCGGAGTGTGGCCGGCCGGCCTCAAGCACACGCTGCTGCCGCTAACTAGGGAACCTCGAAGGTACAACAGGGTCACTAGCTGTACGGTACAGGTGACCGGCCGGAAGTCAGTTGGATAGAATGGCGCGCTGGCGGGGCCGGGCGCGAACAGAAAGAGTCCGGGGCCGGAAAGAAAAATCGCCGCGCCGCGGCGACCCTGTCCGCGAGGTGCTTCTTGACGGCACAGCAGGCAACGGCGGCACATGTCAGGTACTGATCAGGAGCAGAGAGTTTGACCGCAAGCGATTTACGCCAGCTGGAATCCTGGCTCGACGAGCAGGTAGTTGGCCAGGCCCACCTCATCGAACGCCTCCTGATCGCACTGCTCGCCGACGGGCACCTCCTCGTGGAGGGAGCACCGGGGCTCGCCAAGACCCGTGCTATTAAGTCTCTCGGCGATGCCCTGGAGGGCAGCTTCCACAGGGTTCAGTTCACGCCGGACCTGCTGCCCGGGGACGTAACCGGAACGGACATCTACCGACCCCAGGAAGGGAGCTTCCAGTTTCAGCGCGGTCCCGTCTTTAACAACCTCGTGCTCGCCGACGAGATCAACCGCGCGCCGGCCAAGGTGCAGTCCGCGCTCCTCGAGGCCATGGCCGAGCGCCAGGTATCTGTTGGCAGCGAGAGCTATGTCCTCCCGAAGCTCTTCCTCGTTATGGCCACGCAGAACCCCATCGAGCAGGAGGGTACCTACCCCCTGCCCGAGGCTCAGCTCGACCGCTTTTTGCTCCACGTGAAGGTCGACTACCCCAACGCCGAGGCCGAGCGCCGCATCCTCAAGCTGACCCGTGCCGAAGCAGCCGCTGCCGAGCGCACTCCCGCTCCGGAGCTGAGTCAGGAAAGCGTTTTTGCCGCGCGCCAGGCCGCGCTCGCGATGCACATGGTGCCGGCGGTCGAGGAGTACATCGTGCAACTCGTGCTGGCGACGCGAAACCCTGCCGCGTACAGCGAGGAACTCGCGCACTGGCTGGACTACGGAGGCAGCCCCCGGGCCACGATAGCGCTCGATCGCTGCTCCCGGGCGCACGCGTGGTTGCGAGGACGGGACTTCGTTTCTCCCGACGACGTACAGGCTGTGGCCGCCGATGTACTGCGGCATCGGCTGCTGCTCAGCTTTGAGGCCGAGGCCGGCGGGGTCCAGAGCGACGACGTCATCGCTGAACTGCTGCGCCTCGTCCCGGCAGCCTGACACGGGCGATGCGGCCGCTGGACCCTTCACTCCCCGCCCAGGGCGCGCAGGTCGACGTATCGCGGCTCCTTGCGCTGCGCTTTCCCGCCCGTCAGTTGGATATTCGCCGGCGACGCCGTGCCCTCGCCCAGCTCGCCGGGGGTCAGCGATCCAATTTTCGCGGCCGGGGGATCGAGTTCGAAGAAGTCCGCGGCTACCAGTCCGGTGACGACATCCGCACCATCGACTGGCGCGTTACCGCGCGCACCGGAACAGCGCATACCAAAATGTTCCGCGAGGAGCGAGAACGTCCGGTGCTGCTGGTTGTAGACCAGCGTCCGGCGATGCAGTTCGGCTCCCGCAACTGTTTCAAACTGGTCCTTGCCGCGGAACTCGCCGCCCTCCTCGCCTGGTCCGCGCTGGCGAGTAACGAACGAGTCGGCGGCCTGCTCCTTCGCGCGGCCGACCACTGGGAAATGAGACCACGAAACAGTCGCCGCACCGTGCTCTCCATACTCTCCGCGCTTGCCGATCCCCTGCCCCCCGCGCCTACCGGGGAAATGCACGGCAATCGTTTCGCGGATCTGCTGCGCAGCGCGAGACGCGTGGCCCGTCCCGGGTCAAGCCTGTTTCTCGTCAGTGACTTCGATGGCATGGAGGCAGACGCCGCGCGCGAGGAACTCTTTCAGCTCGCCCGCCATACGGAAATCACCGCTCTTCACATCAGCGATCCGCTCGAGGCGGCGCTGCCTCCCGCCGGTCAGTACACCGTGACCGATGGCGCAAGTCGCGTTGATCTGGACACGGGAGCGATGGGCCTGGGCCAGGCCTTCAGGAACGATTTTGAAACGCGCCGGACCGCCTGCGAAGAGCAGATGCAGCGCCTGGGCATACCAATGCTGACGGCCAGTACCACGGACTCACCGCTCGCGCTTCTGCGCCGGGTGTTCGGAGATGGCAGCGCGTGAACCCGCAGTCCATCGCCAGTATGCTCGAACCGCTGCGCAGTCCCGACGCGGTGAGCTGGTGGCCGCCGGCACCCGGCTGGTGGGTGCTCGTCGCGCTCCTTTTGCTTGTACTCATAGTCCTGGCGAGATGGCTGTGGCGGTTCTACCGCCGTGGCGCACCGCTGCGCTCGGCAAAGCTCGAGCTGCAGCAGATCCGCAGCGACAGCGCCGAACCCGGAGAGCGCATTGCCAGGCTCACGGCGCTGCAGCGACGCATCGCCATCCGCATGGCAGGTCGCCGCGCCTGCGCCGGACTCACCGGGACGAGCTGGATCGGCTTCCTGAACGATCTCGCCGGAAGCGACGAGCCCTGTTTTGACGAGGCGGCGGTGGATCTCCCCTATCGACCCGAGGTCAGTGCCGGCGATCTGGACGCACTGGTCGATTCCACGCAGCGCTGGCTCGTCAGGCTGGAGCGACCGCGGTGATTACGCTGATTTGGCCCTACCTGCTGCTGCTACTGCCGCTGCCCTGGCTGGTGCGTCGCCTGGCACCGCCGCGCTCAGCGGAACGACCGGCGCTTCGCGCGCCGTTCTTTTCCCGTTGGCAGCATCTGGCCGCGGACGGCGGAGGTCAGGTTCGGGTGCTTCGGCGCCAGCTTCCGGCGCTGCTGCTGTGGTTGATATGGCTGTGCCTGCTCCTCGCCGCTTCGAGACCGCTGTGGATAGGGAAGGCGGTCGAACTCCCCAACAGCGGACGCGATCTGATGGTGGCCGTGGATATCTCCGGGAGCATGCGGGTGGAAGATATGCAGCTCGGCAACAACATGGTTCGCCGCATTGACGCGGTCAAGGAGCTGGGTGCTGAGTTCATGGCGCGGCGCAGCGGAGATCGCCTGGGCCTGATCCTGTTCGGAAGCCGGGCCTATCTCCAATCGCCCCTAAGCTTCGATGTACAAACCGTTCAGCGCTTCCTGCGCGAGGCCCAGATTGGCTTTGCGGGCCAGGAAACGGCCATTGGCGACGCCATCGGGCTGGCCGTAAAGCGTCTGCAGGAAAGACCGGAAAGTAACCGCGTTCTTATTCTGCTCACCGATGGCCAGGACACGGCCAGCACCGTCGATCCCCTGGAAGCGGCGCGTCTCGCTTCCAGCCTGGCGGTACGCATCTACACCATCGGTATCGGCGCGGAGTCCCTCACGCTGCCCGGACTCCTGGGTTCGCCCCTGGGTTCCCGCACGGTGAACCCTTCCGCGGACCTCGACGAACGCAGCCTGCAAACCATCGCGGACGTCACCGGGGGACGTTACTTCCGAGCTCGCGACCCGACCGAACTCGCGACGATCTACGGTCTGCTTGAAGAACTGGAGCCGCTGGAAGTGGACGTGTCCCTGTACCGACCCCGGCAGTCGCTGATCGCCATACCCCTGCTCGGTGCCATGGCCCTGAGTTTCATCCTGGTGCTGCGCCAACTCCTGCCGACGCGCGCTTTGGCGCGCCGACAACCGGCGTCCGGAGCAGCGCCGACATGAACGAAGTCGCCGCCAACTTCCATTTTCTCAGGCCACAGTGGCTGCTACTGCTGCTGCCGAGTGTTGTCCTCGGGCTGCTCTTGTGGCGCCAGCGCGGTCGCGAAGCGAGCTGGTCCAAGGTAATTGCGCCGGAACTCCTCCCCCATCTGATGAGCAGCGAATCGATTCGCCGCAGTCGGGCCGGCGTACCGGTGCTTATCGCCGCCTGGTGCCTTGCCACGCTGGCGGCCGCGGGCCCAAGCTGGGAGCAGCTGCCACAGCCGGTCATGCAAAAGCAGGATGCGCTCGTGCTGGTGCTCGATCTGAGCTTCTCGATGCTGGCCACGGACCTGCAGCCGTCGCGCCAGGACCGGGTGCGGCGCAAGATTCTCGACCTGCTTCGGGAGCGCCGCGAGGGCCTCACCGCGTTGATTGCCTACGCCGGTGATGCACACATCGTCGCTCCGCTGACCGACGATAACCCGACCATCGCCAACCTGCTGCCGGCGCTCAACCCGGGCATGATGCCGCTCCCCGGATCAAATCCCGTGGAGGCCATTGATCTTGCCCTGGAACTGCTTGACTCCGCCGGCGTGCGCCGGGGGCGCGTCATGCTTGTCAGCGATGGCCTTAGCGAGCGCGACGCACGGGAGATCGAAAGTCGTCTGGCCGGCCAGGGACGCCGGCTGGTCATCCTGGGCGTGGGGACGGAGGTCGGTGCGCCCATAGCTCTACCGGGAGGAGGCTTCCTCAAGGACGATCAGGGTGAGATCGTCGTCCCCTCGCTCGACGACGAAAGTTTTGAAGACCTGGCGCGCCGCGTTGGCGGCAGCTACGAGCGCATGAGCGTGGACGACGGTGATCTGCGCCGTCTCCTCGATGACACACTGGTCCTGGACGAAGAAGACACGATCAGCCTGGACCGCCGCGCCGACCGTTGGCAGGACATGGCGCACTGGCTGGTGTTGCCACTGCTGCTCATTGCCCTGGGCAGCTTCCGAAGAGGCTGGCTGTACATGCTGCCACTGCTGCTGATACTACCCAGCGACGAATCTGCCGCCTTTGAGTGGCGTGATCTGTGGCTGCGCAAGGACCAGCAGGGTAGCCGGGCCCTGGCGGCGGGCGATGCCGAATCCGCGGCCTCATTGTTCCGCGATCCACGTTGGCGCGGCACGGCGGCGTACAGCGGCGAGGACTACGAACTCGCAGCGGAGTCATTCAGTAGCGACGAGAGTGCCGACGGCTGGTATAACCGAGGGAATGCCCTCGCCGGCGCTGGCAATTATGAAGAGGCCATTGCCGCCTACGAGAAATCCCTCGAGCTCCTTCCGGAGCAGGAAGACGCGGTGCGCAATATCGAAACGCTGCGCAAGCTTCAGGACCAGCAACAGCAGCAGCAACCCCAGCAGGGCGACTCGGACCAGCAGGCTGAGCCGGAGCAGAACGACGAGGGCCAGGACCAGCAGCAACAGGGCGGCAATCAGCAGCAGCAATCTGAACAGCAGGACCAGCAGCAGTCGGATCAGCAATCCAACCAGAATAGCGATCAACAGAGTAACGACCAGCAGAGCAATCAGCAGCAGGATCAGCAGCAGAGTTCCCAGGGTGAGCAGGACCAGGAGCAGGAACCCCAAAGCCAGGGCAACGAAGACCAGCGGGAGGACGGTGATGGCGAGGGCATGCCGCAACCTGAGATCGACACCAGTGCCATGCAGGAAGACATCGAACGGGACCAGGCGATGCGCCAGTGGCTGCGCCGCGTACCCGACGATCCCTCGGGACTGTTGCGCGAGAAATTCCGCTACGAAAGCCGTCAGCGTCAGCAACAAGGAAAGACACGTGCTACGGAAAAAATCTGGTAGCGCCTTTTTGGCGCTTGCCCTTTGCTTCAGCCTGCTCGCGCCCGTGGCCCAGGCGGCTCTGTACGCCTCCCTGGACCGCTACAGCATCGCCCTGGGTGACACCGTACGCCTGACGCTTCGCAGCGACGGTGACGGCGACCCCGCCGATGCGGACCTCAGCGCACTGCAGGACAATTTCGAGATTCTCCAGCGTTCTTCCAGCGTGAGCACCCGCATCGTCAACGGCGAACGCAGCCAGAATCGCGAGCTGCTCCTTGATTTGACGCCGCGCCGGGAAGGCGACGTAGTCATTCCCCCCTTCGAGGTCGACGGTGAGCGCAGCGAAGCGCTGGCCGTCACCATCGCACCCCCACCCAAGGCCGAGGCGGATGATGAGATCGTCACCTTCGAGGCCGAAGTCGATCGGGATCGCCTCTTTGTCCAGGGACAGCTGCTGCTTACGCTCCGCGTACAGCAGGCCGTCAACCTTGAGTCGCGCAGCATCACCGAACTCGATCTCGACAACGCCTTTGTCGAAACCCTGGGGCAGAACTCGTTCCAGCGCATGATCGATGGCCGTCCCTGGCTCGTGCACGAGATTCGCTACGCGATCTTCCCGGAGGCCAGCGGCCAGCTGCGAATTCCCGCCCAGACCTTTACGGGGCGCATGGGATCGGGCCGGAGAACGCTTTTTGACACTCGACCCTCGGGCCGCCTGATCCGGCGCCAGACCGAGGGCATCGTGATTCCCGTTCTACCGCGCCCCGCGGACTTTCCCAAAGCCACGTGGCTGCCGGCGGCGGATCTGAGTATCGAGGAACAGTGGTCGGGCGACCTGGACAACCTGCGTATCGGCGATTCCGTAACAAGAACCGTCACACTCTCGGCGACGGGGCTGCAGGGCGCCCAACTGCCGCCGCTCCCCTGGACCGGTATCGACGGGCTGCGCGCCTATCCGGATCAGCCCAACATCAACGACGTGAAGGACGACAGCGGAATTACCGGAGTACGCAGTGACAGCGTCGCCCTGGTGGCCGTCGGGGACGGCGAGTTCGAACTGCCGGCCGTCGAAGTTCCCTGGTGGGACACCGGCAGCAATACCTTGCGTGTCGCCAGGCTGCCAGCACGCCGCGTGCGTGTGTTGCCCAATGCGCCCCCGCCCGGTGAGATTCCGGGTCAGGACGCGGTCCCCGCTGCCAGCGCGGCATCCGCCCCGGCGGCATCGCCCGGCGCCTGGCGATGGATCAGCGTGTTCTGCGCCCTCGGCTGGATAGTGACCTCCCTGGGCTGGTGGCGAAGCCGAAAGACCCCCACCCGGGAGGCGCCGACCGAGAGGAAATCACCGCAGGCCCTGCTACGCGCCTGTCGCGCGGGAGACGCTTCCCTGGCGCGGCGGGAACTGCTCGCATGGCTGCGCGGCCAGGCCTATCCCGGATCGCTCGCGTGCTGGCTCCGGGAACAGGGGTCCCCGGAACTCAGCAACGCCGTTGATGAACTGGAAGCGGCCCTGTATCGCGGTGGCGCGATCGGCGGGAACGAAGAAGCGCGCTCCGAGGCGTGGGATGGCAGCCGCCTCGCCGCCGCGATCGAGAAGCTGGGGACCCGCCGCGGAGCGGCGGGTCCCGACGACCTACCCGCCCTGTACCCCAGCCAGTGACTTGTTGACTACCTCGTAAACATCGCGCGACAGCGATGGAAGATCCGCGAGGCGAAGGAGCTCGCCGCGCATGGCTTCGCCACCGTTGGGGAAATTGCGCCAGCGCGTTAACGGCGTGAGCAGCCGCGACGCAATCTGCGGATTGCGTTCATTCAGTTCCTCCACGATCGACGCCAGCAGCGCATAGCCGGCACCGTCGTCGCGGTGGAAGCCCACGGCATTGAGATTGGCAAAACCGCCGACCACGGCGCGGATTTTGTTGGGGTTGCGCGGGTCGTAGGCCTCATGCGTCATCAGGGCCCGCACCCGGGCCAGCGAATCGCCGCGCGGACTTTCGGCCTGAAGCTGCAGCCAGTGATTCACGGCGAGGGTTTCGTGGCCGAAACGCTCATAGAAATCTTTCAGGGCGGCCTCGTAGGCGCTCTCGTCCGCTTCTCTGATCAGGATGCGCAGCGCCAGAAGACGCTCCGTCAGATTGTCCGAATCCGCGTACACGGCCTGCGCCCGCGCCACGCCCTCGACTCCTCCTGTGGCGGCGTAATCCAGGGCGACGCCGGCAAGCGCGCGACGGCCAATCTGCTCCCCCGTGGCCGCGTAGTCCTCGGTCACGCGCTGATCGGCGAACAGGGCCAGCCAGCGATCGTCAAAGGCGGTGGCAAGCTGACGCCGCAGGGCCTCGCGGGCGCGGTGAATGGCTATGGGATCGACCCCGCCCTTGTGCGCGGCAAGTTCGGCGAGGGTGGATTCGGACGGCAGACGCAACATGTCCGCGGTCACCGCCGGGTCCACGGGATTGTCGATCAGAGCAGCGGCGGCCTCGAAGAGTATGGGGTCGAGGTCTGCCGCAGCACTTGACCCGGCCTCTTCCGTGGTCTCAAGCGCCTGCAGCTCGACAAGCGCACCCACCATGAGCTGCTGCATGGCATCCCAGCGCACGAACCCGTCGTCGTCACGACTGGCGAGGGCCAGGAGATCCTCACGGCTGTAGGGATAGTCCACACGCACCGGGGCGGAGAAACCGCGCAGGAGCGACGGGATGGGTCTTTCGGGGAGGCCGGTAAAGGTGAAGCTCTGCTCTTCGTCGCGAATCAAGAGAACACGCTGCGTGTTGTCCGCGCTCTCCGGATTCGACGCGTCGCCCTCGAGCTGAATCCTAAGATTTCCGGCATCGCCGAGAAGACCCATCGCGAGCGGTACAACGAGAGCTTCCTTGTTGTCCTGTCCCGGCGTCGGCGGCGTGTGCTGGGTTATGTGGAGGCTGTAGCTAGCGGTCTCTTCGTTCCAGCTGTCGCGCACGGTGAGTTCGGGGGTTCCGGCCTGCGCATACCAGCGACGAAACTGGGCCAGATCGACACCGGACGCGTCTTCCATAGCCTGTACAAAGTCGTCGCAGGTCACGGCCTGGCCGTCGTGGCGATCAAAGTAGAGGTCGCTCCCGGCGCGGAATGCCTCGGGGCCCAGGAGCGTCTGCAGCATGCGCACCACCTCGGCGCCCTTTTCATAAACCGTGAGCGTGTAGAAGTTCGATATTTCGATGAAGGAGGAAGGCCGCACGGGATGCGCCATCGGGCCCGCGTCCTCGGCGAACTGCATGGTGCGCATGATGCCGGCATCTTCCACGCGTTTGAGCGCCGCGGATCCCATGTCCGCCGAGAATTCCGCATCCCGAAACACGGTGAAGCCCTCTTTCAGGCTCAGCTGGAACCAGTCGCGACAGGTCACACGATTGCCCGACCAATTGTGGAAATACTCATGGCCCACGATGCTCTCGATGCGCTGGTAGCCAAGATCCGTCGTGGTGTCCTGTGATGCGAGCACGCAGGACGTGTTGAAGATGTTGAGGCTTTTGTTCTCCATCGCACCCATGTTGAAGTCGTCGACCGCAACGATGTGAAAGATGTCGAGGTCGTACTCACGACCAAAGCGTTCCTCGTCCCAGCGCATGGCCCGCTTCAGGGAATCCATCGCGTGGCCGGTCTTGGGCAGATCCTTCTCCTCAACGAGAATGACGAGTCGCACCTCGCGACCGCTGGCGGTGATGAAGTTGTCCTCCACTCGCGAGAGGTCACCGGCGACGAGGGCAAAGAGGTAGCTCGGTTTCGGGAACGGGTCGTCCCAGACCGCCCGATGGCGACCCTCGGGAAGCGTCTCGCTGCTGACCAGATTGCCGTTCGACAGCAATACGGGGCACTGTGTCGCGCAGGCTTCGATGGTCACGCGATAGGTCGACATGACGTCCGGACGATCGGGAAACCAGGTGATCTTGCGAAAGCCCTCGGCTTCGCACTGCGTGCAGAAGAGCCCGCGTGAGCGGTACAGGCCCTCGAGCGATGTGTTCTCCTGTGGGCGGATGCGTACGCGGGTTTCGAGGACACCCTCATCGGGCACATCGCTGATGTGCAGGGCTTCGTCGTCGTAGCGCAGAACGTCCTCTGCGAGGCTTTCGCCGGCGATGGACACATCGAGCGTTTCGAGATCCACGCCATGCAGGATCAGAGGCTCGGCGTGCTGCCCGGAACGCGCGAAATGCAGCGTCGCATGGACGAGAGCACAGTCGTCGAAAAGCTCCACGTGCAGTTCGGTCCGGGAAATCTTAAAGGCCGGCGGCCGATAGTCCGCCAGATGAATAGTTTGCGGCTGCGCATCACGCATAAGGCCACTCCTTACTGTTCATCACTGTTCATCGCGGCGTCGTTGCCGCGCTACGCAGCGCCCTTTCAGGCGGCGGCGCTGAATTGCACGCGGTACCCCGCATGCCGTCGAATGTTGACGACGCCGCTATCGAGAATCAGGTACTGGCCCTTTATCCCGAGAAGGCGTCCACTGATCTCGGGGATCTTATCCAGCGTCAGCGACTTCACCTTTTGCGGGTACTCCAGAACCGGATAGTCGATGCGGGTCTCGGACTGATCCACGAGTGGTGTAATCGCTCCTATTCCGCGCTCGTCCTCCAGGCTCTCCAGGCCCGGCGCGCAGACCTCGGTGAGACGATCCCGTGCCGCCGCGAGGTCTATGACGTCACCGGGCCCTTTCAGGTTCGCCTGCCAGGCGGTTTTGTCCGCCACGTGCTCGGCAAACAGGACTTCCACAAGACCCGAATCCAGCCGACTTGCAACGCGAAAAATCGGCATCGCAGCTGTGGCCCCCTGGTCTATCCAGCGGGTCGGTACCTGTGTGCCGCGGGTGATTCCGACCTTGAGACCGGAGGTGTTCGCGAGGTACACAACGTGATCAATCATGCATTGCTCTTCGCCCCAGGCGGGCTCTCGGCAGGTTCCCGCCGCATAGTGGCACTTCTCAGGCTTGACGATACAACTGTCGCACTGCGCGAGGCGCGTAAAGCAGGGATAGCAATAGCCCTGGTTGAAGCTCTTCCTGGTCTTGCGGCCGCACTTGAGGCAGTGAATTTCGCCGCTGTAATTCAATTGGATGCTTCGGCCGATCAGCTCATTCAGCGGAACGGCGTGATCGTCCAGGGGTAACGCGTAGTTCGCCACGCCATTCTCAAGCGTTGCGTACATCTTGCGAAGGTGACCGTCGATGGGCGCTGCATCGCTCACGATTCCTTTTCCTCGCCGTCCGCCCAGCGCAGGGGCAGGTCGCCGCCTCGTAGCGCGGCCGCCTTGCTCCCGGCGTCGATATAGCCCACCCGTTTCTCCATTGGCAGGTGACGCTCATCCCAGGCGATGATGGCACGCAGGCTGTGCTCGCGCTGCTGGGGGGTGAGCTCCGTGCCATCGGGCCAGCGGCCGGTCTCAACGCCCCGGCGCAAGCGGTCGACAACATCAGCGCTGAGGCTGTCGATCAACTTGTCGTAGTTCATCTGCATCTCCACACGCGGGGCCGCATTATAAGGTCCGTCACGACGCTGCACCGGGTTCTCCGCCGCGGTACGCAAGAGCGAACACGGCCCCCAGCAGCGCACCGCTGAGCAGGCCGCCCACATGGGCGCCATTGGCCACGGAGAAGCCGAGCACGTCGAAGACTCCCACAAGGCATATAAGAAGCCAGCCCACCATGAACAACATGATCGGTGTCGGGGGAGCAAGTCCCAGCCAGCGCCGGTTCAGGCGTCCTGCGACCCAGGCAAAGCCCAGAAAACCGTAGACCACTCCGGACAGCCCGCCAAAGAGTACGGGGCCCGAAACCGCATGCTGGATGCTGTTTGAGAGGATCGCCGTAACCAGGAATAGCCCCGCAAGGTTGAGGCTGCCCAACGCGACTTCGATGCGCTTCCCAAGCTCCCAGCACCACAGGCAATTGAACACGATGTGCATCCAGCCGAAGTGCAGGAACACGGGAGTCACCAGTCGCCAGTACTCGCCGGTGGCCGCACTGAACTCGGCGCGGCCGTTGACGATGGCGAAGGGCTGATAGGTGATCTTCGCCACCCAGCTCACCGGCGCGCCCGACACGATCAGAAGGAAACCCAGTATCGCGATGACGATGAGCGTCAGGGTCACCGGTGCTCGCAGAGCCGTGCGAAGGGGCGATGGCTGGTTCTCGTTCCGTGGTACGGAACGATAGCTGACCTTGAGCTCACCGCTGCGCCATCGCGCAAGCAGCGTCATGGCGCGCTCTTCGTCTTCGGCATCGGCGAGCAGAACCACCTGCGCTCCCTGGGTCTCCGCGACCCGGTGCTTGATTCGCTGCTCCCAGAGCAGGGCGCTCAGGGCGCGGAGATCCTCGTCCAGGGCGCCACGATAAAGTTCTCGCGCCATCAACTTACGAGTGCCCCACTCCACTGGAGCTTGTCTCGACAGCTGGCGTAGAAGCTGTAGCCCGGCGGATGGAGCAGAGTAAGCACATCGGGATTGCGCCGCAGGATAACGGAGTCGCCGGGCCGTGCGGTCATATTCACCTGACCATCACAGGTCACCGGGGGATGAATTCGGTTGCGTTCCAGGACGTCTATGCGAATCTCGCTCGTTCCGCGAATCACGATAGGGCGACTCGACAATGCGTGGGGAAACATCGGCAGGATCAGCAGCGCATCGAGAGACGGATGCATGATCGGCCCGCCCCCGGAGAGCGAGTACGCCGTGGAGCCCGTTGGTGTGGAGACGATGAGTCCGTCCGCGCGCTGGCGGTTCACGAACTCGTCGTCGATATACAGCTCGACTTCGATCATCTGCGCCGAGGTACCCGAGTTGACCACAACGTCATTGAGCGCGTCGCCCTCGGCTGCGACCTCACCCTGACGCGCTACGCAGACATCCAGGAGAAAGCGCTCCTCGCTGCTGTAACGTCCGGCGAGTACGTGGGAGATCTGCTCCGTCAGCGTGTCGGGACTGATATCCGTGAGAAACCCCAGCCGACCGCGGTTGACTCCCAGCATGGGTTTGCCGAACTTGAGCAGGGACCGCGCGGCGCTGAGCATGGAGCCGTCCCCGCCAAGAACGATGACGAGGTCGGCCTCAGCGCCAATCGTCTCCCGATCCCAGACCCGATGACCCGAGGGGGCGAATTCCTCAAAGCGATCTTCGAGCAGGGCATCGGCGCCGGCCGCTCCCAGCGCGGTCAAAAGCTCGGTCAGTACGCCCTCTAGGTCCGTCTGGCGGCTGCGTCCGACGACGCCGACTTTATTGAACGCTGACGTCATGCGCGCCACCCACTGCCCAAAGGCACAGTATAGCGATGCGGTTTGTGCCCGGAAGTGTTGGTCACGGCCTTGCGAACTGGCACAATCGATCGCGCGGTTTCATCTTCACTCTTTCAGGGGGAGCGACATGAATGTTGCGAAGCTAAGACCAGGGACGGCCATAAACGGCGCATTGAACGTCGTTGAACACGCGAGACTCGCGAGTAAAAAAGGCTATGCGAACGGGAGATCGAACCTTATTGCGGACCGTAGGAGCGTCACCGGGAGCCGCGGGAAACAGCGCGCGGGTCGAATATGTCGCGCCTTCGGCACCACGGCCATTGTCGCGCTCCTGGGAGCCTGTGCCGGCGAACCCACCATCCAAACCGGCGCCGATGCCGAAACCATCATGGATGGTCGGCTTGCCCGCGTCGACAACACGCGTGCGTCGCTGGTGTACGTCGATCCGGAGGCGGACTACGGTCGCTACGACAGCGTCTTCCTCGAGCCGCTGGATGTCGACCATATCGAAATCATCCAGCCCAGTACCACGTCCAGCGTTGCGAATCGCTTCAATCGCGATTGGGAACTGGATGACAGGGACCGTACCGGTCTCCAAAACGCATTTCGCGAGGCTGTGGAAAAGGCGATAAGCGATGACGGCACCTTTGCCCTCGTGGAAGAAGGCGGTGAAAACGTCTTGCGAGTGGAAGCGATGATCACGCAAATTGCCCCCACCGCGCCGAAAGACGATGTTCAATCCCGGGGCACACGCAGCACCATAATTACCGAGGGTGCCGGGTCCCTGAGCGTAGCCATGATGCTGGTCGATGGTGACAGCGGCGAAGTCCTGGCCATTATCAAGGACACTCGCTCCGGACAGAGCAACATGAACACGATCAACAACAGCGTTACCAATATGGCCGAAGTGCGTCGTCACTTCCGCACCTGGGGTATGCAGTTGAACAACGGCCTCATCGCGCTGCAGGAAAGGGCCAACGCCGCGCCCTAGTTCGGTCGGCAGTAACTGGGCTGCAGTCTTTGATCGGCCCTTGATGGGGAGTCGTTGATCGGCGTTTATCGATCAGCGATTGTCCGGTCGGCCATTGTTCGGTCAGCGATAGTCCGGTCAGCGATAGTCCGGTCAGCCATACCCCAGCTACTAACGGCTGGGGCGGAGGGGTCGAACCATGCGACGATGGATACTCAGTCCGTGCTGAGCCCCGCATTCAGCCCGACGTTGTTCTTCGCAAGCACCTGCTCCGCGCGGTAGCTTGAGCGCACCAGAACGCCGGACACCACCTCCAGGAACCCCCGGGCCAATCCCCACTCGCGATACTCCTCGAACTGCTCGGGTGTGACGTAGCGCTGAATCGGCTGGTGGTGTTTGGTGGGCTGCAGGTATTGCCCAAAGGTCACGATGTCCACCTTCGCCTCGCGCAGATCGTCCATCGTTTCGAGGATTTCATCATCGCTCTCCCCGAGCCCCAGCATCAGTGAGGTCTTGGTGAGCACGTCGGGCCGGTGTTCCTTGGCGTGGCGCAGAACAGATAGCGTCTGCTCATAGCTGGCGCGCGGGTCGCGCACCGGGTGGGTGAGCCGGCGCACGGTTTCGACGTTTTGCGCGAACACTTCGATCCCGCTGTCCACCACGGTTTCAACGTCCGCGAGCACGCCCAGAAAATCCGGCGTAAGCGCCTCCACGGCCGTCGTGGGGTTCACTTCCTTGGTGCGGCGCACGCAGTCGGCATAGTGCCCGGCGCCGCCGTCTGCTAGATCGTCACGATTTACCGACGTTAGTACTACGTACTTCAGGCCCATGAGCTGCACCGCGCGAGCCGTGTTCTGCGGCTCATCCGTGTCCAGCCAACCTCGCGGATTTCCCGTATTTACCGCGCAGAAGCGGCAGGCCCGCGTGCATACATCGCCCATGAGCATGATCGTCGCCGTGCCCGCACTCCAGCACTCGCTCATGTTCGGACACTTCGCTTCCTCGCAGACCGTTGCGAGCCGGTGCTCGTGCACGATGGCCTTTACGTTTTCGTAGGTCTCACCGCCATGGATCCGGGCGCGCAGCCAGCGGGGCTTGGCCAGCCGTTCCGCCGACTGGTTCGAGGCCTTGATGCCATCTTTGATGACGGCCATGCCGCGTCCGTTGGTAAATTTGGCGCCGCTTTCAATGCGAGCAGCGCCCGTCGTGTCCGACGTAAGATCGACGGCAGGGATAAGTTCGGAGGGTTCGTTCATTCGGGGTTTGGCAGGCTAGAACCGCTCCATTATACCGCGCTACCGAGGTCGCGGCAGGACGCCTAAGACCATTGGCTTTACAGACCCCAGACAGGTCGGCGTGGCACCCGAAAGCCGCTGAACCGGCCGTTGATGCCACGCCCAGGGCATCACGCGGCTGTGAGGGCGCGACCGATGATGAGCTTCATTACCTCGCTGGTGCCACCATAAATGCGCTGCACCCGGGCATCGGCATAGGCCCGAGCCACCGGATATTCCCACATGTAGCCATAACCGCCGTGGAGCTGAACGCATTCGTCGATCAGCCGGCATTGCACCTCGGAACCCAGCAGCTTGGCCTTGGACGCGGTCACGGTGTCGAGACGGCCGTCGACGAGGAGTTCGAGGCAGCGGTCCACGAACACTTCAGCAGCGGTCAGTTCCGTGTCCATTTCCGCAAGCTTGAACTGCGTGTTCTGGAACGTGGCGATCGGGCGACCGAAAGCCTTGCGTTCCTTTACGTAGTCCACGGTCTGATCGAGAACGGCGCGGGTTGCCGCCATGGCCATGATGCCGATCGAGAGCCGCTCCTGCGGCAATTCCTGCATCAGGTACACGAAGCCCTGCCCCTCCTCTCCCAGCAGGTTCTCCCGCGGTACTCTAAGATCGTTGAAGAACAGCTCCGATGTGTCCTGAGCCTTCATACCCACCTTGTCCAGGTTGCGTCCGCGTTCAAAACCCGCGCGGTCGGCTTCAACGAGAATCAGGCTGGTACCCGATGCTCCGGCCTCCGGATCGGTCTTGCAAACGACGATCACCAGGTCGGCGTGTTGCCCGTTGGTAATGAAGGTTTTTGATCCGTTGATTATGTAGTCATCGCCGTCGGCGATTGCGGTTGTACGGATGCTCTGCAAATCGGAGCCGGTGCCGGGCTCGGTCATGGCGATCGCCATCACGATATCGCCGGAAACGCAGCGCTCCAGGTAGCGCTCCTTTTGCGCCTCGGTTCCGTAGTTCACCAGATAGGGCACGGCAATATCGCTGTGCACCGCCCAGCCAAGCCCGGTGCAGCCGGAGCGTGAGACCTCTTCGTCGATGACGGCGTTGTAGCGGAAGTCCGCCGCCGCCCCACCGAAGGCCTCCGGCACCTGCGGGGCGAGATAGCCCTGGGCGCCGGCCTTCCTCCACAGGTCGCGATCCACCTGCCCGGCTTTTTCCCATTCGTCATGAAAAGGGGCGACTTCGGCTTCAAGGAAACGCCGTACGCTGGCGCGGAATTGTTCGTGCTCTTCATCGAAAACCGTGCGTGGGATCACAGTGCAACCTCCTGCCGATTGAATATGGCCGAAAGTCTAGGGGGAATGACGCCCCTATCGCACTGACCGCGGATGACAGCGCGACAGACGGAAACTGACAGGGCGAGCACCCCGGTCACCCATTGATCTGGTGGTTGAAGGACCCTCGTACAAACGCAGTCATGAGCCAGTCCGTGAGGGGCGCTCCTGACCGCAAAAAAACAAAGAAAGGCAAACAGCAACGCGAGGGATAGCCTGTGCTTGACGAAGCTCACCGCTGGGGGCGCTTGAACAGTGCGAACGAAGAGGCCGCCCAGCGCGAAGAGGCGAGCAGCGACCCAGGCAGCTATCACGGCAACATAGCGGCGCGTGAACTGCACTGGTTTGACGGTCGGGACTGGGTTCGGCGCAACAGCGAAGGCACCTGGCAGGGCCTCGACTGCGGACACGATCCGTCTCCCAAGCCCGCGCACCCCGATGAGTGGACGCCCTGGACCCAGGCCTTCGACGACAGCGCAGCCCCTTTCTACCGCTGGTTCGGCGGCGCGCAAACCAACGCCTGCTTCAACGAAGTCGACCGTCACGTGCTCGAAGGCCGTGGCAGCGACACGGCGCTTGTCTTCGAGGGTGACCGCTGGGACCCGTCGCGGAATGACGGTCGCGGAGGCCCGGTCCAGGAAACCACGGTCAGCTACCGACAGCTGCTCCTGCAAACCGTTCTCCGAGCGGAAGTACTTCGCTCCCTGGGCCTCAAACGCGGTGACCGGGTCGCATTCAATCTACCCAATATTCTCGAGCAGATTTACTACACCGAGGCTGCCAAGCGCCTTGGCATCATCTACACGCCCGTATTCGGCGGCTTCTCCGCCAAGACCCTGTCCGATCGGATTCACGACGCGGGCGCCAAAGTCATCGTCACCGCGGACGGTGGCTATCGCAATGCCGAGGTGGTTTCGTTCAAGGAGAGCTACGCCGACCCGGCGCTCGACAACTACATCCCCCTGGGCAGCGCTCTCGCCTGTCTTGAAGCAGTGCTGGGACGCTTTGAGCTGGGAGAGGCGGCGCCGCGCATCGCCACGGCCGTCGCCGCCGGGCTGAGCGGCGAGATCACGATCGAGCGCAGCGATCTCATGCGCGAGCTGGGCACGGCGATCGCCGCCGAGACCGGCGTCTCGGCGGTGCGCTCCGCCGAGCTTCGTACCGCCGTGGCGCGGGACCTCGCCGCGGTAACGCATACCGTGGAGAAGGTCGTCGTCGTTCGGTACACCGGACAGGACATCGTGGTCCAACCCCGGGACAGCTGGTCCCACGACCTGGTCGCGGACGCCACCGAGAATGTGCTGGCCATGGCGGCGGAGCACGGCTTTGTCGCCTCGAAGCCCGAGGCCTTGATGGACCTGGCTGATCGCGATCTGTGGAAGGCCCTCGCCGGCGTGCATCCCGCGCAGCCCGTCCCGTCGGACTGGCCTTTGTTCATCATCTACACCTCGGGATCGACGGGTAAGCCCAAGGGTGTGGTTCACACCCACGGTGGCTGGCTTGCGGGTATTTCGCACAGCATGCGCATGGTCTTCGACGCCGATGACGACGATCGCATCTACGTGGTTGGCGACCCCGGGTGGATCACCGGGCAGGCGTACCTTATAGCCGCGCCCCTGGCCCTGGGCATCTCCACGGTGATCGCCGAAGGCTCACCGCTTTTCCCCCACGCCGGTCGCTTCTCATCAATCATCGAGCGGCACAACGCCACGATCTTCAAGGCGGGCTCCACATTCCTTAAGGCCGTGATGACCGACCCGGCCTCCGTCGAAGACATGGCCGGCTACGATATGCAAAGCGTCAAGGTCGCCACCTTCTGCGCCGAGCCCGTGTCTCCGGCGGTGCAACAGTTCGGTATGGACCGGATCTGCGACCACTACATTAACTCCTACTGGGCCACGGAACACGGCGGCATGGTGTTTTCCTGTCCCTGGGGTGATTTCAATGATCTCCAGGCCGATGCAAAAACCTGGCCCCTGCCCTGGATTCAGGCGGAAGTGCGCGTCGCCGAGAGTGCGGAAGACGGCGGCGACACCGCGAACTGGCGCCCGGCTGAGGCCGGCGAAAAAGGCGAACTGGTCATCACACAGCCCTACCCCTACCTCGCACGAACTATCTGGGGCGATGCCGACCGTCTTGGCGACGAGGATTGGAAGGGCGACATCGATCGCTTCACCCAGGTGTATTTCAAGCGCTGGACCGATGGCTACGCCTACACGCAGGGCGACTACGCCCGGGCCCATGCCGATGGCGCCTTCACGTTGCACGGGCGTTCCGATGACGTAATCAACGTCTCCGGACATCGCATCGGCACCGAGGAAATCGAGGGTGCCATCCTGCGCGACAAGACGCTGCGCAAGGACTCGCCCCTCGGCAACGCCGTGGTTGTAGGCGCTCCGCACGACGAAAAGGGTGAAACACCCGTTGCTTTCCTCATCGCGGCGCCCGGTGCCCGCCTCGGCGATGACGACTTCAACCGCCTCAAAGCGCTGGTGCGCAGCGAGAAAGGTTCGACCGCCGTGCCGTCCGACTTCCTCGTTGTCCCGGCCTTCCCGGAAACGCGCAGCGGCAAATACATGCGCCGTACGCTCCGCGCCGTCCTTCTCGACCTGCCCCTGGGTGACCTGTCGACGCTGCGTAATCCCGAGTCGGTCCCGGAGATTCAGCGCATCGTTGAAGAATGGCGCGCCTTCGGCCAGCTCACCCAGGCCCGGGAGATCATCCAGAGCCATCGCTTCCTGCGCCTCGAAACGCACGAGATTCTTCCCGGCCGCTTTGCGGCGCTGCTGGTCATCGACGCACCGCCGGTGAATTCCCTGAATGAGCGATCCCTGGACGAACTCAACACCGTGCTGCAGCACATTGCGCACCAGGAGCGGATCGAGGCGCTCGTAGTCACCGGCGCGCGCAACGCTTTCGTGGCCGGCGCCGACGTAAAAGAGCTGCTGGAGATCGGCGAAGCCGCCGACCTCGAGTCCGCGCAGACGCCGCCGAACGCCGCACAGACCGCCTTCGCCGTTCTGGAGAATCTGAACAAGCCGGTGATTGCAGCGGTAAACGGCCCGGCCCTGGGCGGCGGATGCGAACTCGCCCTTGCCTGCAGCGTCATCGTGTCGGACAAACAGGCCCGCTTCGGTCAGCCGGAGATCAACCTCAACCTGCTGCCGGGCTACGGCGGCACGCAGCGCCTGGTACGGCGCCTGGAGCAGCGACGGGGCCGCGACGGTCTGGTTGATGCCCTGCAGTTGGTCAGCTCCGGTCGGAACATTGACGCCGACGAGGCCGAGGCCATGGGTCTTGTCGATATGGTCGTGCAGACACCCGGCCATAGCGCCGTTGATGCGGCCATGGCCCTGCTTCGCGATCACCTCAACGGCGGCAGTAGCCTCATGGAAACTCTCGAGCGACACCGGGCGCGGGTCGACTCGCGGGAGGGAAAGCTCGACGTCAGCGACGAAGTCCTCGCTGATCCCATGCTTGCGCAGACCTTCACGCAGCTTCGTGCGGGCGGTCGCGGCCATTGTCTGGACCGGGTACTCGACGCGGTTCGCCACGGCGCTGAACATGGCCAGAGCAGCGGTCTCAAGCACGAGGCCGAGCTCTTCGCGACGGCGGTTTGCGACCCGAAGTCCGGACCTGTGGGCATTCGCGCATTCCTGGAACGTCGCAGCGCGGCGCTGCCGATAAAAGCGACCACCGTGCCTCCCTACCCCGGCGAGGAGCAGCTTCGAGCACTCGAGGAAAGCGGGCAGCTGCTTCCCCTAGCAGCCCCCTTCTTCCCTGGCGTCACGCCGGTTCCGGCCTACCAGTATGGCATGGGCGTCGCCAAACGCGATGAAGATGGGGCACCCGCCCATGCGGATCCGACCGTCGCCGAGAAGCTGCTTGTGTTCCCCACGCCGAAACCGAGGCCCAATGAAGCGCTGGTGTACGTGCTTGCTTCCGAAATGAACTTCAATGACATCTGGGCAATCACGGGAATCCCGGTCTCTCCCTTCGACGCTCGCGACGCCGACGTACAGGTCACCGGATCCGGCGGCGTGGCCATGGTCGCGCAGCTCGGCGAGGAACTGCTCCGCGAGGGTCGCCTCCATGTGGGCCAGCTGGTGACGATCTACTCGGGGCAGAGTGAACTGGTCTCCCCGGACCAGGGCCTGGACCCCATGGCCGCCGATTTCCGCATCCAGGGCTACGAGCGCAACGACGGCAGTCACGCGCAGTTCCTTACAGTGCAGGGCCCGCAGCTGCATCCGAAGCTGCCGAGCCTCACCATCGAAGAGGCCGGCTCCTACGGCCTGACCATGGGCACGATCCACCGCGCACTGTTTACTACTCTTGACATACGGCCCGGGCGACGGCTCTTTGTGGAGGGCGCCGCGACCGGAACGGGGCTCGACTGCCTGCGAACGGCAAAGCAGAACGGCCTGTCCGTGGTCGGTATGGTGTCCTCTGAAGATCGGGGCGAACGCGTACGCCAATTTGGCGGTGCGCCGATCAATCGTCGCGATCCCCGCTGGGAGACCATTTTCACGCCGGTGCCGGACGAAGCCGCCGCATGGGACGGCTGGGAAGCGGCCGGCGAAGCGTTCGTAGCCGAAACCCATGCCGCCGCCGGAGGCCCCCTCGACTACGTCGTCTCGCATGCTGGGGAACGGGCCTTCGCGCGTTCGTTCCAGCTGCTCGGCGACGGTGGCATCCTGGCGTTTTATGGCGCGTCCTCGGGCTACCGCTTTTCCTTCATGGGCAAAGCGGGCGCCAGCACGCCCTCGGCGATGTTCGAGCGCGAAGGGCTGCGTGCCGGGAATACGCTGCTCGTCGTTTACGGCCCCGGCGCCGAGGATGGCGTGGTCGACCCGGTCGCCATCGAAGCCATCGAAGTCGGCTGCAGCCTGGGCGCGCAGGTGGCTGTGCTGGCGGATACCACGGCGCAGCGGGAATTTGTGACGTCCCTCGGCTTCGGCGCGCGCTTGACCGGTGTCGTAAGCGTAGACAGCATTGCGCGCAAGCTCGGCGACGATTTTGATCCACCGGGTGCTTTCCCCGGCCTCCCCGATCCGTTCCGGGAATCCGAAGCCTTCAAGGAAGCGGTGCGTCAGTTCTCCGATCGCACGCTCAAGCCTATCGGTTCGGCGGTGGCGCCGCTGTTGCGCAACACCCTGGACAAACGCGGTTTGCCCGACTACGTCTTCGAGCGTGCCGCTCGCGACGGCCTCGGCCTCGCCACCGCCCTTATCAAACCCAACGTCGGCAAAGTGATCTACTCGGAAGATCTCAAGGGCCGACGCCTGAGTTTCTATGCGCCGCAGGTGTGGATGCGCCAGCGCCGCATAGTCATGCCCAGCGCCGAAATACGAGGCACCCACCTCAACACGGCGCGGGAATTCGCAGAAATGCAGGAGCGAATCGCTGCGGGAATGATCGATGTGATCACTCCAGTGACCGTGCCCCTGCCTGAGATAGCCGAGGCCCATCAGGCCATGTGGGAAAACCGTCATGCCGGCGCGAACTACGTCGCCACGCACGGCCTTCCCCGCTCGGGGCTCAAGACACGCGATGAACTGTATCGCGCCTGGGCCATTCGCGAAGCCGAACGGCGCGGGGAAACCCTCGCGCAAATCGACACCGGATCTGCAGGAGCTCTGCGATGAATCAGCCCGCCATAAGCCCGACGGCGACCACGACTGGCGCCCGTCTCAAGAACAAGGTTGTCATCCTCACCGGCGCCGCCGGCAATATCGGAACCTTCGTCAGCCGAAATCTTCTCCGGGAGGGTGCCCGCCTGGTCATGACCGGGCGCAACGAAGAGAAACTCAGCGCCTTCATAAACGATCTGGAGGCCGAGGGCTTCGAGCGCGACAACATGCTCATGGCCATCGGCGACAGCGCCCTGCCCGAAGTCTGTCGCGAGATCGTGGCGGCGACGGTTGAGCGCTACGGCCGCATCGACGTGCTGGTCAACAACGCCGGCGGCGCCGGCCCCCGGCGTACCCTGCGCGACATTCCCTTCTCCGACGCCGAACGCAAGGCCCGGGGCGACGATGAAACAATGTACGAGGCGGCGATGAACCTGCTCGCCGGGCCCTGGAATATGGCCCGCGCGGCGGTACCGCATATGAGCCGCGGTGGCTCCATCGTCAACGTATCGACTATTTTTTCGCGCACGCACTACTACGGACGCATCCCCTACGTGGTCCCCAAGTCCGGTCTGAACGCGCTGTCCATTGGCCTTGCCAAGGAGCTTGGCGATGAATACGGGATTCGCGTGAATACGCTGTTCCCGGGGCCCATCGAGTCTGAGCGCATCGACACCGTGTTCAGCAACATGGATGCGCTGCAAAGCGCTCCGTCGGGCACCACGTCCCAGGAATTCCGCGGTCTTATGATCTCGCGGCGCGAGAGCCCGGAGGGAGAGTACGACTACCGCTACCCGACTCCGGTCGACGTGGCCTCGACCATCACCTACCTCGCCTCCGACGAGTCTGCTGCCCTTTCCGGGCACCATATCGAGGTGACCAACGGCATGCAGGTACCGGCCCAGAGCCGCTCCAAGCTCGTGTCCTGGCCCGATAAGCGACTCGAGGATCTCAGCGGCCAGGTCGTGTTCATTCTCGCGGGCAGCGACTATGAGGATGCTCTGGTATTCGCCGAGCGCCATAAGGTCAGCGGCGCTAAAGTCGTGCTGGCCTTCCGCAGCCTCGAGTCTCTCGGCCTCGCACGTTCCTACAGCGCCGCTCGGGGCCTCGACGACATCCCGCTTCTGCACCTTGAACCGCTGCGCCGGGAATCCGCCGACCGCACCTTCGACTACATCCGGGATCATTTTGGTCGCTTGGACGGCATTATCGTTCTGCCGCGCTCCGGCAACGGCCAGCACGGCTACTCCCTGAGCACCGCCGGCGACGACGATGTAGCGACCTTCGTGCGCGACGAGATTGTTGCTCCGGTCGCCTTCGCGGCAGCCCTGGCCAACAACCTGGATCGCTGGGGCCTCCTCAAGGAAGCGCCTGCCCTGACCTATGTCACCAATCCCACCGATGGTCACGGGGATTACCTCAATGAAGTGAAGCGCGCCGCCGTCGAGGCGCTGATCCGCATCTGGCGCCATGAAGATCGACAGATGCGGCGCAAGGGAGAGCGGGACTGGGCGGTCCTTGCCAACCAGATTGTGCGCTACGACAACGACGAAGCCGACAACCTCACGTTTACCGCGGACTGGACCGCGACCCTGACCAACCGGGTCCGGCGCATGGACCCCATCAACCTGTGGATCCCCGAGAACATTCAGCGGGCAACGGGCAAGACCGGCATGCCGCACGCCATCCAGCGCGTTCTCCCCGGCCTGCACAAAGGGCGCACGGCGGTTATCACCGGCGGCAGCCTGGGCATCGGCCTGCAGCTGGGACGCTACCTCGCCATCGCCGGCGCGCGGGTGCTGCTGTCTGCGCGCAGCGCACCCAAGCTCGAAGAAGCGCGGGCCGAGATCGTTGAGGAACTGCGCGGTGTGGGTTATCCGAATCCCGATGAGCGCGTGCACATCATGCCCGACATCGACGTCGGCGATGAGGCCGCTCTGGAGCGGCTCTACGAGCACTCCATGGAACTGTTCGGTCACGTGGACTTCCTGATCAATAACGCCGGGATTTCGGGCGCCGAGGAAATGGTCGTCGACATGACGCTCGAGGCCTGGAACCGCACCATGTTCGCCAACCTGATCTCGAACTACTCGCTGATTCGCAAGTACGCACCGAAGATGAAGGCCAACGGCTACGGCATCGTGCTCAACGTGTCGAGCTACTTCGGCGGCGAAAAGTATGTGGCAGTCGCCTATCCCAACCGCGCCGACTACGCGGTATCCAAGGCCGGGCAGCGGGTGCTCGCCGAGATCCTGTCGCGGCACCTGGGACCGGAGATCCGCATAAACGCCCTCGCCCCGGGACCGGTGGACGGGGCCCGCCTGCGCGGTCTCGGCGGCGCGCCGGGACTGTTCGAGCGCCGCGGTCGTCTGGTACTGGAAAACAAGCGTCTGAACAGCGTCCACAAGGCCTTCCTGGCGGCCCTGGGTGAAGGCATCGGCAGCGAGTCGCTGGGCGCCCTGGCAAAGAACGCCCTGGCGGACCTGCGCCGCGTCGCCGGACGCAGCAAGGCTCTCGGCAAGCTGGTCGCGCAGATCGAAGACGGCCGCGAAGCCGGCCATGCGCGGGAGTATCTGCTCAATCGGGATCTCGCCGAAAAACTCATGAATCGACTCCTCACTGGCGGCCTGATCAAGCCGGAATCATCCGAGGAGTTCCTCGGCGCGTTTGTTGACGCGCCGTCGCCGTTCTTCGATGAACAGTCGGTAAAGAAGGCCGCCGAGGGTATCGAGGCAGGTATTCTGAATCGCCTGCATCTTCACAAGATGCCGACGGACGAACAGATCGGCCTGTCGACGGTGTTCCATCTCGCCGACGATATCGCCAGTGGCGAGACCTTCCATCCCTCCGGTGGCCTGAAGTTCGACCGTTCGGTCACCGAGGGCGAACTCCTGCACCGCCCGGACCGGGAGGCGCTCGCCAAGCTGCGGGGCAAGCGTGTGGTGCTGATCGGCGACGCCATGCGCGAAGAGCTCTCGTCCATCGCCAAGGGTTTCATCGATCACGACATAGCGGCTCTGACGGTCCTCACCCGCTCCAGCGAGGCTCAGGAAGAAATCCAGCACAGCATCGAGGCTTCGAACGGCATCAAGGTGGAAGTCCGCGTTATCGGCGATGCCATCGAAGAAGCTCTCGACGATCTGCTACAGAACCACGATGGCTTCGACGTCGTCGTAAGCGCTCCGTTTGCCCGCCTGCCGTACAACGCATTGACCGCGGAGCACGAAGGCTCCTGGGAACGCGTGTTGTCGCACGAGGATTTTTCCCGCCTGATCGACGAACAGCTCACGCACCACTTCCGGATCGCCCGGCGGGCTGCGCTGGTACCGAATTGCCAGATCGTGCTGCTAACGCCCGATACGTCGTTCGTTTCCTCCCGCGAGGAATTCGCCCTGGCCCTGTTCGTGAAAAACTCGCTACACGCCTTCACGGTTACGCTTGGCGTCGAGACAGAACGCCTGCCGACCTACCCCGCGGTGAACCAGGTGCAGCTCACGCGCCGGGCGCGGGCCGAGGAGCCCGCCAATGAAAATGAGCTGGAAGAAGAAATGGAGCGCCTGGTGTATGCGGTATTGAGCTGTTCCGTTCCCGCCCCCAGTCCCGGCGAAAGCCGCTATCTGGCGCGCATTTTCCGAGGGAATGCAGTGACTGTGTAGGTCAAACAGGCGCTGGGGTATGCGGATTTTTGCCCAGTTTTTGTTGTGCTTTTTTGTCCGGCGAAGTGAGAGGATTACGTATACCCCTATTAGGCTCACGGCTTTTACGGTTACGGAGGACCTGTGCCGCAGCTAGATCTGGCCCATGGCCTTCTTTCACACAGCGAGCTGTTCATCGGCTATGACGCAAATGCCGACGCTGTGCTGTGCTCCGACTGGCCGCGTCTGGGTATGCCCATACCCGACCAGCGCGATCTTCGCGTCGGCTTTCCCCGGGCGAACGTGGCGTCGATCCTGGTCGGCTGCGTGGAGCGCACTCGCCGTCGTGCCGTGAGCGACATGGTTTTCGCGGCATGGTCGACCGGTGGAAGGATCGACATCGAGTGCTTCGGAGCGCTCCCCGGGCAGCCGCGGCGTCGCTGGCGCATCGTCGATGTCCCGACCTTCACGCCCTCGAATGCGCGCTGGATCAGGGTTTGTGACGTAGACGAAGCCCGCAATCGCGAGGAGCAGATCGATGAGCTCTCCGTCGCCGTTGAAAACGCCATGCAGGGCATCGCGAAACTCGACACGAAGGGTTTCTTCACCGACGTGCGACCCGCCTACGCCAGGATGCTGGGCTACACCGACCCATCCGAGCTGATCGGCGAGAGCTGGAGCGTGACGATCCCGAAAGCGGATCACGCCCATGGCGATGCCATCTATGGCGAGATGCTTGCGTCGGGAAAGGCCTCCGGTCTGGTGCGAGCGCGGCGTAAAGACGGGACAGAGTTCGACAAACAGCTGCTGCTCGTGAAACGTCACGATCGGGATGGCCGCTTTATCGGTCACTTCTGTTTTATGCGCGATGTGTCCCGCGAGCGAGCGCTGCAGCGCAAGCTGGAGCATGAAGCGGGACACGATCCGCTCACGGCCCTGATCAATCGGCGCCAGTTCGAAGAGCGCCTGGGAGCGGTGATCAAGTCGGCGCGGCGCAGCGGCGGTGAACATGTTGTGATTTACCTCGACCTTGATCAGTTCAAAGTCGTCAACGACACCCTGGGGCACGTCGCCGGGGACCACCTCCTGGCGAAGCTCGCCAGTGAACTCAATTCCGTCGTGCGATCGCGAGATACGCTGGCGCGCCTCGGCGGCGATGAATTCGCCATCCTCGCCGAGCACTGCAATGTAGCGAACGGTCTGCGCGTTGCCGAAGCCCTGCGACGCACCATCAGCGATTTTGAAACCTACTGGGAAGGCATTCCCATGAAAGTGGGCGCCAGCCTCGGCATGGCTCGCATTGATCGCGACAGCGACACCGCGAGCGAGGTACTCAAGCAGGCAGACTCGGCCTGCTACATCGCCAAGGAACTGGGACGCAATCGAACCTACGTGTACGGCGAATCGGACGACGAGGTCAACCGCCGCGACGAGCAGATGCAGTGGATCGCGCGCATCCACGAAGCGCTCAAGAGCGACGGATTCGCGGTCTTTGCGCAGAAAATCGTGCACGGCGATCGGCGCGACTCGCGCTACTACGAGGCGTTGATTCGCCTCAAGGTGAAGGACGGCAATGCCTCACCGGGCGCGTTCCTTCCGGCGGCTGAAAAATACAACGTTGCGGATAAGATCGATCACTGGATGGTGGAGCAGGTATTCAAGCTTCTTGCCCACAACCCGCGCTGGGCGGCGAGCATCGAGTGGATATCCATCAACCTGTCGGGCCAGACCCTGGGCGGCGAAGAATTTCGCAGTCTCGTTCCCGCGCTGCTCGAGCGTTACCGCATAGATGCCAGCAAAGTGTGTTTTGAAATTACCGAGACCTCCGCCGTAAGCCGACTGGACGCCGCACGCGAACTGATTTCCAGTTTCCGCGCCCTGGGATTCCGCTTCGCCCTGGATGACTTCGGCGCGGGCGTATCGTCCTTTGGATACCTGCAGCAGTTGGATGTGGACTACATCAAGATCGATGGCTCCATCGTGCGGAATATCGAGCACGATGAGGCCTCCGCGGTGATGGTCGAGGCCATCGCCAAGATCGCCAACATCCGGGGCATGCTCTGTATCGCAGAGTTTGTCGCCAGCCAGGAGGTGGCCCGGCGTCTGCACGAATTTGGCATTCGCTTCATGCAGGGCTATTTCTTCGACGCCCCGCGCCCCGCCGAGGAGGTAATCCAACCTCTTGCCGGGGGAAAAACGAGGAGCCGCGGCCTGCGCCTCGTAGGCTAGTTCACCCCGCTGGCGCTTTCCCGGAGCAGTACTTAGACTGACGTACCGCAGTCACCGGGCAGGCCTCACCAATGCTCAGCCGCTTTGACCGCCCCGAAACGAAGGGGCTGGCCAGCCTGCTTCTTTCCGCCCTGCTTCTCCTTCCCCCGCTTTCCCACGCAGCCGACGGCGCTGCCGCCCTGGCCGCAGCGGCTGAGCGCTTTCATGCCGTCAGCATTCCGGAACGCGCCGAAAGTGAGTACGCCGCCGCTCTGGCCGAGTACAAAGGCGTTCTCACCGACCTCGAGGACATCGACTACGACGCCCTCTCCCTGGACGATCAGGTGGATTACGACCTCCTGCGGGGAGAAGTCAGAAGCCGGAGCTTTGAAATTGAAACGGTGAAGCTGTACACCCTGCGCCCGGTGGGCTACTTCGCCCTCGGTCGAAGCAATGCGCTGTTCGTGCGACCCGGAGCCGTGAGCGACAGCGGCGTGCGCGCCGCCCTGGAGGAGCTGAGGAGACTGCCGCAGATTCTGCTCAACGCGGAGAAGAACCTGCAAAGGCCGGCGCGGGTATGGACCGAGAACGCGATCTACGAGGCCTACTATGCCCATATGCTGCTGCGGGACTACATCCCGGGCACCGCCGTCGATGATCCCCGCCTGAAAGCCGACCTGCAGCGGGCCGCACTCGCCGCCGATCGCGCCGTAGCGCGTTACGAACGCTGGCTGGAAGACGTTCTCCTACCACGTTCGGATCGATCCCCAGCGTGGAACCCGGACTGGATCGAGTTCCTGCAATTCACCAAGGAGGGCCTCACGGACTGGCCCATCGAGCGAATGCTCGCCTTCGCCGAAGCCGATATCGCGAAAACCCGGGCGAGCATGGAAACTCTCGCCCGCCGCATCCACCCCTCGGGAGATCTGCGGCGGACCTGGGAGGTCATGCTCGACGAAGCACCGCCCTGGTCGGAGGTGTTGCCCATGGCGCAGCGCTTCGTAGACATGACGTCGGACTGGCTCGGCAAAGAGGGCGCCCACGTCGTCACGATCCCGGACTACATCGACTACGGCGCACGCATCAGCCCGCCCATGGCGCGGCGAATTCTCTCCTTCGGTGGCGCGACACGCGGCCCCGATGTCGCCGGTCGACAATCGGGCTACTACATTCTCACGCCGCTCGAAGACCGACTCAGCGCCGAAGAGAAAGCGAGCCGCATCCGCTCCTACAATCCGTACTGGACTCACGTTATCTCCTACCACGAATGGCTGGGACACAACGTTCAGATCGCGGCGGCCCGCGAACACGTCGATCGCCCCATACGCCGCCGGCTCGCCACCGGCTATTTCAGCCAGGCGTGGTCGTTCTACCTGGAAAAGCTGCTTGAGGATGAGGGCTACTACGAGGATCGCTTTGGGCACACGGCGGCACTGAAGCACCGAATGGCGCGCCTGCAGATGCGTCAATGGCGCAATGTGCGCATAACCACCAAACTTCGCATGGCGCGTGGCGAAATGAGCTTCGATGAAGCGGTGGCCGTCTACATCGATGAAATCGGCATGGAACCCACCAACGCCTTCATCGAAGTGCAGCGCGATTCGCAGTCGCCCTTTCCCCCGGGCAAGGAGATTATCGGTGAGCAGAAAATTCTCGAACTGCGCGCCGAGTACCAGCGCCGCATGGGGGAGCACTATCGCCTGAAAAACTTCAACGATACCCTCCTGACCTACGGGGATCTTCCCTTCCCCCAGATTCGGCGCTTGATGTTCAATGACTGACACGCGTGCCCCGGGTATCACGTCACTGGCGACTCTCGCCCTGGGGCTTTTCCTTCACGTTGCTGGAATCTCCGCCGATCCCTATCCGGTAGCGCCGCAGGTCGATGTCCAGCACTACCGCTTCGCGATCGACCTGTCTGACGACACGGACCGCATCCAGGTACACACACGTGTCGACCTGCACCTGCGGGCACCGGGATCCGCACGGGTTGAGTTTGACCTGGTGAAGAAATCAGCGCAGCGCAACGATCGGGGCATGACCCTGCGCGCCGTTTCGAGCCAGGACCGACCGCTTTCTTACAGCCATCAGGCCGACCGGGTCACCATCGATCTGCCGCCGGAGCTGCGCACCCAGCGCAAGCTCAGCATTGACCTCCACTATGACGGAGTCCCCGAAACGGGTCTGATCATCGGCCCCAATAAGTATGGCGATCGAACCTTTTTCAGCGACAACTGGCCCAACAAGGCGCGGCACTGGCTGGCTACCGTCGATCACATCGCTGACAAAGCGACGGCCGAGTTCATCGTTACCGCGCCCAGTCGCCTGCACGTTGTCTGCAATGGAACACGCCTGGAACAGAGCGTCGTCAAGGGCGGACTGACGCGCACACACTGGCGCCAGTCCGTTCCCATCTCGCCGTGGCTCTACGTATTGGGCGCGGCGGAGTTCGCAATCCAGCAGGTGGATCAGTTCGACGGCAAGCCCATCGAGACCTGGGTTTATTGGCAGGATCGCGATGCGGGCTTCCAGGATTTTGCCGTACCCACAAAGAATGCGCTGGCGTTCTTCTCATCGTATGTGGGCCCCTTCGAGTACGAGAAGCTGGCCAACATCCAGTCCAACAGCGTTGGCGGTGGCATGGAGGCAGCCTCGGCCATTCTCTACGGCGACGAATCCGTATCCGGTTCGCTACCCCGATCCCGGCGCTGGCAGACCGTGATTGTCCACGAGCTGGCCCACCAGTGGTTCGGAAACTCCGTCACGGAATCCTCCTGGGACGACGTGTGGCTGAGTGAGGGCTTTGCGACCTATTTTACTTTCCTGTTCTTTGAGCATGCCCAGGGCAAAGCGGAGTTCGACCGGCACCTGATCGACGCCCGGGAGCGTGCTCTGGCCTTCTCCGACGAGCAACCGGACTACCGGGTTCAGCACGCCAATCTTCAGAATATGGCAAACGTGACCACGCGCCAGATCTACGACAAGGGCGCTTGGATCCTGCATATGCTGCGCCACCGGGTCGGTGACAGCGCCTGGTGGAGTGGTATTCGCAGCTACTACCGAAGCCACCGCAACGCCACCGCGGCGACGAGTGACTTCCGGCAAGCCATGGAGCGGGCCTGCGAGTGTTCGCTCCTAAGCTTCTTCGACTACTGGCTGCGTACCGGCAGCACCGTCAATCTCGATGCTCGCTGGCAGCACGATGCGTCTACGGGACGGCTCAAGATTGACGTGACACGCCGCGGTCATACCACCGGCGCACCTCCCATGACGCTCGAGGCGGCCGTGTACTCTTCCGGCAGTCCACTCCCGGTGATGGTGGCGGTCCCACTGGATAACGGAGGCGGCACTGCTACTCTGGATATGGAGACGCGGCCCGTGCGAATCCTGCTCGACCCGCGCACGAAGATTCTCGCGTCCTGGGAACTCACAGAGACCGCACCCTGAAAGCGTGACGGCTCGAAAACAACAATAAAGCAGCTCATGCCCGAAGGAGATCCGCCCTTGAAGCACTACGCCAAGTCTCGTCTTTCTGCCCGTCCTCTCCGTTCATTCGTCCCGGCTCTGATCGGCGCCGCGGCCCTTGGGGTCGGCAGTCATGTCTTCGCAGCAACGTCGGGATCCACGCCTCCCGATCCCGGACCGCTGGATCCGCGCACGGAAGGCGAAGGCCCCTACGACCGCCTCATTCTCCGCGGCGGCTATATGATCGACGGTACCGGCGCTCCGGCCCAGGGTCCGGTCGACATCGTCGTTGAGGGCGATCGCATCGAGGAAATCCGCATGGTCGGTGTACCGCTGGTACCGATCAAGGAAGAAGACCGACCGCCGCTCGATGGCGGACGTGAGATCGACCTGAACGGCGCGTACGTGCTACCGGGCTTTGTCGATACTCACCTGCACCTGCACACGGAGAAGAACAACCAGGGTGTGCCCCCCGAATATGTGATGAAGATGTGGATGTCCCACGGCATCACCCATGGACGGACCGTCGGTACGATCAATACCCGCTGGTCCATAGAGACGTCACGGCGCAGCGCCAACAACGAGATCACCGGACCGCGCTTCGAGGTCTATCCCATGTTCGGCAGCCCGGAAATCGGCTTGCCCAGGCCGACCACGGCGGAAGCCGGGCGCGAGCACGTTCGGCTGATGAAGGAACTCGGTGCCTCGGGCGTCAAGTTCATCGGCGCACCGCAGGACGTGCTCGAAGCCGCCCTGGATGAAGCCGACAAGCTTGGTCTCAACTCCACCATGCACCACGCACAGATCGCCGTGTCCTACGCCAACGTACTGGACACGTCGGCGGCTGGCCTCAAATCCATGGAGCACTGGTACGGCCTTCCCGAAGCCATGTTTGTGGACAAGCAGATCCAGCACTACCCCTCCGACTATATCTACCAGGACGAGGGAGACCGCTTCTCGGAAGCCGGGAGACTCTGGGTGCAGGCGGCAAAACCGGGTTCTGAAAAGTGGAACGAGGTCATGCAGACCCTGCTCGATCGCGACTTCGGTATCTCACCAACGTTCACGGCATACATCGCAACCCGGGACGTGATGCGTATGGCGCGGGCCAAATGGCAGGAGGAGTACGTCCACCCCAACCTCTGGGATTTCTATCGGCCCAGCCGCGTGTACCACGCCTCCTACTGGCACTACTGGACCCTCGAGAATGAACTGGATTGGAAGCGCAACTACCAGCTTTGGATGCAGTTCATCAACGAATACAAGAACCGCGGTGGTCGCGTGACCGTGGGCTCCGACTCCGGCTACACCTACAACACCTATGGCTTCGGACACATTATGGAAATGCAGCTGCTCGCGGAGGCAGGTTTCACCGGTCTCGAAGTCATCCATGCCGCGACCCTGCAGGGAGCTCGGCAGCTGGGTATCGACAAGGACTTCGGTTCTATTGAGGTGGGCAAGAAGGCCGATCTCGTCGTGGTACCGGAGAATCCCCTCGCTAATCTGCACGTTCTGATGGGTACGGGCGCCATACGTCTCAATGACGAGACCGGTGACGTCGAACGCATTGGCGGAATAAGCCACGTGGTCAAGGACGGCATCGTTTACGACACGGTGGAGATGCGCCGCGGTATTCGCCAGCTCGTGCGTGAGGCCAAAGAGGCCCAGGGCATTGCACCGGGGCCCATGGACATAGAAACCGTTCCCTTCAAGGGCTGAAGCGGGACGGCGGCAGGGGCCAAGCGCGGCGAATGAGTAATAGCAATGGCGGCGGCTGCTCTCTCGAGGGTCGTGTCGCGCTGGTGACCGGTGCGGCTTCGGGCATGGGTGCGGCCACCGCGCGCGAACTCGCCGGGCGCGGCGCGAAGCTCGTTCTCGTGGACCGGAACCCGGCGCTTGGCGATACCGTGGCGGCCGGGCTGGACGACAGCCTCGACCTCGTGGGCGATGTGAGCGACGCGGTTTTCTGCGAACACGCTGTGCAGACGTGCATTGGGCATGCGGGACAGCTCGATATTCTGATCAACGCCGCCGGTACCATTGTGCGTGCCGATGCCCAGGGAACGAGCGATGAAGACTGGCGGCGTATCATGGGCGTGAACGTAGACGGCCTGTTCTACATGTCCCGCGCTGCCGTGCAATTCATGCAGGCCCGCGGCCGAGGCGCCATCGTCAACTTCGGCTCGATCTGGGGCGACCTCGGCTCCGCGGGCGTGCTGGCGTACTGCGCCACGAAAGGAGCCGTGCACCAGATCACCCGGGCCATGGCCCTGGATCATGCCGAGGACGGTATTCGCATCAACGCCGTCGCACCCGGCGAAGTCAATACGCCCATGCTCGCCGCCGAGCGCGCCGCGCCGCCGTCAGCCGAGGATCTGCAGGCTCTGGCCGACGCCACTATCCCCATGCGCCGCTTGGCGGAGCCCGAGGAAGTCGCGCGGGTTGTCGCCTTTCTCGCCTCGGATGAGGCAAGCTATATGACGGGTTCGATCGTTACCGTTGACGCGGGCTACAGTGCCCGCTAAGCGGTCGATGCGAATCACCCCTAGCGCAGCTGCCACCCATGAAGTTTCGTCAGCTGGGCCGTAGCGGCCTGCGAGTGTCGACCCTGGCCCTCGGCACCGACAACTTCGCCAATCCGACGCCGGAGAGCGAGGCGGCGCGAATCATCGATGCCGCCCTGGACGCCGGCATCAACCTGGTGGATACATCGAACAGCTACGCGGCCGGTGAGAGCGAAGCGATCATCGGGCGCGCCCTGAAGCACAACGGTCGACGCAGTGAAGTCGTCCTCGCCACCAAAGTGTTTTACCCCACCGGAGCGGGACCGAACGATGGTGGCAACTCCCGCCAACACATCCTCGATGCCTGCGAGGCGTCGCTGCGACGTCTTCAGGTCGACCACATCGACCTGTACCAGCTGCATCGCCCTTCACCGAACGTACCCGTCGAGGAGACCCTGAGCGCTCTCACGGACCTCGTGCGTCAGGGCAAGGTGCGCTACATCGGTTGCTCGACGCATCCCGCCTGGCAGCTGATGGAGGCCCTTATGGTGAGCGAACTCCGCGGCCTGGAGCGCTTTGTGTCGGAGCAACCGCCCTACAACCTCCTCGACCGTCGCATTGAGAATGAACTGGTGCCGCTCTGCGAGAAGTATGGCGTCGGACTCATCCCCTGGTCGCCGATGGCTATGGGAATCCTGGCGGGACGTTATGCGAGCGATTCATCGGTGCCGCAGGAATCCCGGGCCCGGCTTCGCGGCGGTATCTATGCCGAGCGCGTTACCGCGCGGGGCATTGAGCTTGGCCAGCGCTTTTTGAAGCTGGCCCGCGAGCACGATCTCTCACCCGCGCAGCTCGCCGTGCTCTGGGTAAGGGAGCAAACCGCGATCACCGCCCCGCTCCTGGGGCCGCGGACGCTGGAACAGCTCGAGCATCTTTTGCCCATCGCGGAAATGGTGCTGACCCGAGAGCTGCGTGACGCCTGCGACGCGCTCAATCCTCCGGGCTGCGCCGCTGTGGATTTTCACAATTCCGCCGCGTGGATGAAAATGCAAACGTCCTAGTATCTTTGGTCGCCGCCCCTCGAAGATCAGTGGTTCGATTCAACGTAGTGCACGTGAAGCGGTCGGAGCGAATGACTCGGTGCATAGAAATCAACGCCCGATTTTCGGCAGCGCCGCCAACCCAGCCTGATAAAGTCTGGGCATGCTATTCGACCTTCCGGACCACGCCACCCTCTACGAAGCGCTGCTCAGGCGAGACGCGAGTTTCGACGGGCAGGCGTTCGTCTGCGTGGCGAGCACCGGCGTATTCTGCCGACTGAGCTGTCCGGCGCGTAAGCCAAAAGCGGAAAACTGCAGCTTTTACGGCACGGTCGCCGAATGCCTGGAGGCAGGCTTCCGCCCCTGCAAGCGCTGCCAGCCGCTTGGGCCCCAGGCCTTGGCCGACCCCGCCGTGCAGGCGCTGCTGGCCGCGCTCGAAGAGCGACCCGGTTACCGCTGGCGGGAACAGGATATCGAGCGACTCGGTTTCGACCCTTCGACCATTCGCCGCACCTTTAAGCGTCAATTCGGAGTAACGTTTCTGGAAATGGCCAGGCAACGGCGCCTGCGAAACGGCTTCGATACGATATCGCAGGGCGGGTCCGTGATCGAAGCGCAGCTTGACTCTGGCTTCGAATCGGCCAGCGCGTTTCGCGAGGCCTTTGCAAAACTGATTGGGAAGACTCCGGGCAAGCTGGACCCGGAACCGCTCCTCTTCGCAAGCTGGATACCCACGCCTCTGGGCGACATGATTGCCGTGAGCAGCAGCTCCGCACTGCATCTGCTCGAGTTCATCGAGCGCAGGGCCCTGTCCACAGAGCTGGCCCGGCTGGAGAAAATGAGCAGGGGTCGCATCGGCCTCGGTGATACCAAAGCTTCGAGGCAGATCGCGAAAGAACTGGACGCGTATTTCGCAGGCCGATCTGCGGACTTCCAGACACCGCTGAGCTACCACGGTTCGGCGTTCGCCCGTGCCGTCTGGGACGAGCTGCAACGGATTCCCGCGGGAGAGACACGGAGCTATTCAGACATTGCCAGATCCATCCGGCGACCAACAGCGACCCGGGCTGTTGCTCGCGCCAACGGTTCCAATCAACTGGCGCTCGTGGTGCCCTGCCACCGCGTGATCGGCGCGGATGGATCGCTCACGGGTTATGGCGGTGGGCTGTGGCGGAAACAAAAGCTACTGGAAATCGAGCGCCAGTACCTGCCCTCAAGGCAGTGATATTCGTAGCGCGAACACGCTTCCCGGTGAGGGCGTAAAGGAAGCTCAGGCCGCTGTCCGAGAGAACACCGGCCACCGATCAGAGCGGGCGGACGGGCGCATCGTCGTCGCCTATCTCGAGCCCTGCGCCGGCACCTTCTGCACGACGCCCTCCTCCCTCATAAGAGCCTCGAGATCATCAAGTTCGGAGGGCAGAAACGCCGTAAAGTTCTCCACACCGGATTCCGTCACCACGACGGTGTCCTCATAGCGCAGGTATAGGCTCTCTTCGGGCACCAGCAGGGTTGGGTCGACGGCAAACACCATGCCCGGTGCGAGGGGAAGGCGGCGGTAGTTGTAGTCGCCATCGTCATGGACCGCCATGCCCACCGGGTGCGAGAACGCACCGCGCCCTGTCTCCACCATCTCACGGGCGGCTTGCCTGTAGCGCGCGTTTCGGAACGGATTGGCGGCAAACCACTCGTCCATTGCTTCGGCGGCTTCCGCGAGAATCTGAGCCGCCTTCACACCCGGGCGGATGCGCTCGAGGAGGAAGTTCCGGTAGCGAAGAATCGGCTCGAGAAGCTCCCGCTGCTCCGCGGAGAATGTGCCACTCACCGGCCACATGCGGCCGATGTCGCTAACGTAGTACCGGTAGTCCGGCGCATAGTCCATGAGCACCAGATCCCCGGCCTCGAGCTCACGATTGTTGCGGAAGTAGTGACCCGTGTTGATGTTCTCGATCCCACTCGCCGTGATCGATCGATAGCCATCGAGGCGCGCGCCGTTAAGCAGGAACACGTAGCGCGCCGCTGCGTCCAGCTGATACTCGTAAACCCCGGGCTGCGTGCTGCGAATCGCCTCCATCACACCGTGACCGGCGATCTCCGCGGCGCGGCGCAGCAACGCTATCTCTCGTTCGCTCTTGATCATGCGAAGGTCATCGAGGATAGGCGACAAGTCCTTCACCTGTAGCTCGGGTGCGTCCCAGGGTTTGGGACCGCGGGCCTTGAGCAGACCGATCAGTCGCAGCTCCCGCGGCAGGCGACCGTCCCAGTGATCGTTGGCTATGCTGGTGTTGGCAAGATCAAGTTCATAGCGGCTCTGGGCGTAGCCTTCTTCGGGACGGAAGGGTGTGTACAGCGTCGGGATGTCTTCCCCCAGAACGTCTCGAAGCCAGTTGCCGCGCATGGCATCCGTGCTGGCTACGTGGTTTACGCCGACAAGCTCCCGGACGAGATCGCCCGTCGCCGCCGAGAGCAGCCTTCCCTCGCCTTTCTCAAGCTTCTCGTTGCGTGGGGGAAGGTAAACAGTAACCTCGCGCGTGCGGCCGTCGAGCCACAGGTAGCTGTGCGGCGTCTCGATGCCCGTCAGGTAGTAGAACGTATTGCTCTGGCGCGGATATTCAAACCCTCGAGCGGAAGGCGCACCCTGTACGAGCGCGACCGCACGATCGCCAATGCGATCGAAGATTCGGTCCCAACGCGCACGAAACTCCTCAGGCGGGAAGTCGGACTGGTAGTACTGAGCGTGGACCGCCGACGCAAACACAAGAACAGGGAGCAGGCCGCAAACACGAATCCAATGGCAGCAGGGCATGGAAGCCTCCTGGCATGATCTTTCCCAGAGCCGCATCGAACTATGGAATACTCCGGGGAGTCAACGAGGAGCGCCTATGGAACTGTCACGCAGAGCATTGATGCAGAACCTTGGATTGGGTCTTGCCGGCGCCAGTCTGGCGTCACGATCGCTGGCCAAGACGGGCAGCGCATCGGAGGCGCTTCTTGTTTCCGACCGCAAACACCCCGAACCGGCTCCCAAGGGCTATGACCGTCTGCCCCTGAGCTGGTACCAGGCGACCACGCAGCGCTTGAAGGAGCGTCTCAAACCCCTGGGTATCGACGCGATTGTTCTTCAGCGCGACGCGAACGCTGTCTACTACACCGGCTGTTTTCGCGGCAGCGGTGAGCGGACTACCTGGGTAATGTTCCCCGTCGCCGAAAAAGACACCGCTTACTGGTTCTCCCCGGGCATCGACCGGGACCTGATCACCTCCTGGTGGTGTACCGAAAACGAGTACTACTTCTGCTACCCCCACGCCGAGGGCGGCTTCCCGAACCGTGGCGAGGTAAAAACCGGCCCCGCGGTCGATCTTTTCGACTGGATGCTCCAGGGTCTTAAGAAACACAGCCTCGACGGCAAGCGCATTGGCATAGATATCGACCTCTCCCCGGCCCAGCTCGCGGCTGCTAAGAAGCGGCTCCCTGGCGCGGAGTTTGTGAACATTTCAGAACACTGCATGCACATGCAGATCCGGAAGACTCCCGAGGAGATCGCGCTGTGCCAGCGCGCCTACCGTTACTTTGATCGAATACACGCGTTCTCGCGCGACTTCATCCTGGAGCACGGAACCGACACTACAGACTTCGCCATTGGCGAGGCCCTGCGCACCTACGGCATCAATCTGCTCATGGAAGACATCGTTCGCGACGGCAGACCGCACAGCGCCGTGGGCATGCTCGTCACCTCGGAGTATGTGCGCGCGGGTATCGCCACGGCCTACCCCCATCCCAACCAGTTCTTTCACGCGCCGGTCGAGAAGGGCCAGTCCGTCTACGTGAATACCGACATCAAGATCGGTGGCTGTGGCGGTGAGGGCTATCGGAACTATCTCATCGCGCCCTGGACCGATCATCAGGACAAACTCTGGCAGGTGGTCGCGGAAACCGTGGAAATCATGGTGGAGAAAACGCGGCCCGGGGCCGTCTGTCACGATGTGGCAAAGGCCGTTCATGAGCACCAGGTCAAGCGGGGTATGCAGGAGCACATCTACCACCGCCCCGGCCACGGTACGGGCCAGAACTTTACCGGACACCAGCCGCCCTTCCTGGCCCTTGGCGATGAGACCGTGATCGAGGAAGGCATGATGTTCAGCGTCGAACCCGGCCTGTACTCAACGCAGGGCGTGGGCATCAATCCCAGCGACAATCTGCTGGTCACAGCAGACGGCAGCGTATTGATGTCGCAGGTGCCATTCTCAAAGGAATGGAGCTATCTCACGCTGTGATTGAGCGGGCGCAGCCCGCCTTAGCCCACGGGAACGTAGCCACAAAAAGGCAAAATAGTATATTGTATATGCCCTCTTGTTATCGCCCGCCCATATCCGGGCGAGGTCCGACGCGGGCCAAACGCTGAAATCCAACCTCAATAAGTGAGCGAATTTCCGTCAAACGCTCCAGGGAAGCACCGGATGAAGGTAGAAGGCATATACGTCCCCATAATCACGCCCTTCAAGGACGATTTATCCATCGATTACGAGGCCTTCGGTGAAGTCCTCGACTGGCAGATTGAGAACGGCACCCACGGCATCATCGTGGGCGGATCAACCGGGGAGTTTTTTGCCCTCAAGGACGAAGAACGCGAGGCGCAGCTGCGCTTCGCCGCCGATCGCATCGCCGGCCGCATTCCTCTCGTCGCCGGGATCAACGACCTGCTTCCCGATCGGATCTACATGCACACCGCGATCGCCCGAGACGCCGGGGCAAACGCTCTTCTCGTTGCGGCACCGCCCTACTCCCTGCCCAGCCAAAAAGAACTGATCGCGCACTGCCTGAAAATCGACCGTATCGCCGATCTCCCCATCATCCTCTACAACTACCCGGGACGTACCGGCGTCAGCATGGAGGAAGAGTTTCTCGAACGCGTGGCGCAGAGCAAGAACTTCGTTGCCATCAAGGAATCCAGCGGGGACATCGATCGCCTGCACATGCTCGCGCGGGAGTATCCGCAGCTGCAGCTCAGCGCCGGAGCGGAACACCAGGTGCTGGAGTTCTTTGCCTGGGGAGCTACCAGCTGGGTATCCGTGGTCGCAAACTTCTTCCCGGTGGAGGCGCGGCGCTTCTATGAGATCTGTGTCCTGGAAGGCGATTTCGCCACCGGGCGTAGAATCATGAAGGCACTGCTGCCGATGATGATCTGCCTCGAAATGGGTGGGAAGTTTCTCCAGAGCGTGAAGTACGCCTGCGAACTCATGGGGCGACCCGCTGGACCGGTCCGTCCTCCGTTGACGCCGATGAAAAAGGAACTCCGGCGCGAGGTATTTCAGATCGTTCAGACCGCACACAGGACCCTGCAGTCAATTCTCGCGGAGAAGGGCTAAGCCATGTCGAACCTGCTGACCCACGAAGAATATAAGGCCATCGCGCGAGAGCTTTCGCTGCCCCTGAATCCCTATATCAACGGCAAGTTTGCCTCCCCACTTTCGGGGCAGCGCATGCCGAGCGTGAACCCCGCCACGGGAGACACGCTCGGCGAGATGGCGAACTGTGGGGCGGAAGACGTGGATCTCGCCGTGACCAAGGCGCGGGAAGCGTTCGATCGCGGCGACTGGTCGCGAATGCATCCCGGCGAGCGCAAGGAGGTCATGATTCAGCTCTGCAAGCTGATGCAGCGCGACCGCCACCAGCTCGCGGTAATGGAAAGCCTGGAATCCGGCAAGCCGATCCAGGAATGCGCCATGACGGACGTGCAGGAAACCATTGCCTGCCTCAAGTGGCACGCCGAAGCCACCGACAAGCTTTACGACCAGCTGTCCCCCTCCGGCGACGATGCCGTAGGCATGATAGTTCGGGAACCCATCGGCGTTGCGGCCTGCGTACTGCCCTGGAACTTCCCATTGATGATGCTGGCCTGGAAGATCGGGCCCGCGCTCTCCGCCGGAAATTCAGTGATCGTGAAGCCTGCGGAACAGACCAGCATGACCGCGCTGCGCGTCGCGGAACTGGCTACCGAGGCCGGCCTGCCCGAGGGCGTGTTGAATGTGCTCCCCGGCGATGGGCCAAGTACCGGTGAACCCATTGGACTTCACGACGATATCGGCGTGGTGTCATTCACCGGTTCCACGGAAGTCGGCCGCCGCTTCCTCGAATACTCCGCGCGCAGCAATCTCAAGCGCATCGTTCTTGAGTGCGGAGGCAAGAACCCCGCGCTGGTGCTGTCGGATGCCGACAATCTGGAGCACGCCGCGAAACACATCGTCTACGCGGCACTGTGGAACATGGGGCAAAACTGCACGGCGAACTCGCGGATCATTGTGCACCGGGATGTAAAGGCGGAGCTTCTCGAACGAATCCAGGGGCAACTCCGCGAGTGGGAAACGGGTGACCCGCTCGATCCCCGGCACCGCCTCGGCGCGATCATCAGTCGCGAGCAGTACCACAAGATTCTCGGATACATTGAGATGGGCAAGCGGGAAGGCGCCACGGTAATCGCCGGCGGCAATGCCATGGAAATAGGCGATGGTCTGTTCATCGAACCGACGATCTTCGACGGTGTCACGCCGGAGATGACCATCGCGCGTGAAGAAATCTTTGGCCCCGTGGTGGCGCTGATCGAGGTGTCTTCGAATTCAGAAGGTCTGAAGCTCGCCAATGACACCTGCTATGGCCTGCAGGCATCCCTGTACACCGCAAGCGTCAAGAACGCGCATCGCTACGCGCGAGCGCTCCAGGCTGGCACCGTCTCGGTGAACTGCTACGCGGAGGGCGATATCGCGACACCCTTCGGTGGGTACAAACTCTCGGGCTTCGGCGGTCGCGACAACTCGCTCGAGGCGCATGAGCAGTACTGTGAGACCAAAACCATCTGGATCGACATGAGTGACGACGCTATCGATGACGACGTTTGACCCAGGGCGTCGGGCGGCCGAGAAGCGCTCCGTAGTACGCGGAGCAAGGTTTGCGTCCGCCCTAACGCTGGCCTTACAGCCCCTGCTTGCCGGCGCCGCGGATATCGCCATCACCGATGTAACTCTGATCGACGGCAACGGCGGCGCTGTTCAACGCGGAGTAGATGTACTGGTCGATGCTGGACTGATCGACACCATCGGCGTTGATCTCACGATCCCCGAGGGGGTTTACCGCATTGAGGGTAACGGCAAGTATCTCCTACCCGGCTTCATCGACAGCAACGTTCACGCCACGATCTACGGCAATGCCTCGCGGCGTGAAACCGTGGTGAAGTACGGTGATCACAATGAAAAGCTCGCCCTGGAGTTTGCCCAACGCCAGCTGAAGTACGGCGTGACCACGGTTCGCGACAGCTACGGCGCCCTTGAGCCGCTTATCGCGGTGCGCGACCGGATCGAAGCCGGCGATGCCATCGGCGCTCGCATGCTGATCGCCGGCAATATCGTGGGATGGGGCGGTCCCTTCTCCCTGACCTTCTCGCTGATTCCAGAGTCCGAACTCACCCTGTTCCAGGCACGCTGGAACGACCATATCGCCCAGGGTGTCGGGGAAGAGCTGATGGACATGGGGCCCGAGGAAGTTCGCGGGGCGATCAACCGCTACCTGGATAAGGGACCGGACTTCATTAAGTACGGTGGCACAAGCCACTTCCTGCAGCCATCGCTCATTACCTTCTCCCCGCGCGTTCAGAAAGTCATCGTCGACGAGACGCATAAACGTAAACTGCGCGCGGAGACGCACGCTACGAGCCCTGAGGCACTGCGCATCGCCGTAGAGGCCGGCATCGACCTCATTCAACACCCGGAGATTCTTACCCGCGAGTATCCCGAAGAGCTTCTCGACCTGATCATCGGCAACGACGTGGTCTGTGCCCTGCGTTCAAACACCCTCACGGGATCCGCGTGGCGCAAGCACCTCGCAACGCGGGAAGAGGTGGAGCGGGAACTGGCCGGCACTCCCCCGCCGCGTGCGATGACTGAAGCGCGAGATCGTGAGCGCCGCCGGGGAACCGGCTTCGCCTTGCAGCGCAAGAACGCCGAAACCTTAATCCGCCGCGGCTGTCGCGTGAGCATCGCCACGGACAATTACCAGGGCCGGGCCCCCGAGTTTCGTCGCGAGGCGAAGAGCGAGGTTCATGAGGCGGGGATCGGCTCTATCCTTGCTATAGAAGGCCTCGTGGAACTCGGTATGAGCGAGATGGACGCCATCGTCGCCGCCACCCGAAATGGCGCAATCGCCGCGGGCATGCTTGATCGTATCGGGACGGTAGAGGAAGGAAAGATCGCAGACCTCGTGCTGCTGGGAGCGAACCCCCTCGAAGACATCGCGAACATCCGCAAGCTGGACGACGTCATTGCCGGGGGGAAAAGGGTAGATGTGGCGACCCTGCCGGAGCAAGTGCTGTTTTATACCGGCGACCTCCCCCGAGGGGCGAGCCGCACAGAGATTGATAACGCTGTACCGCGTGAGCGCAGTGCCAGCGCTTCCGCAGCCGTCCCCGGCGGAACCACCCAGCGCGGCGACAGCGCGCGGCAAACGGCTCAGGAAAGCCCACCGGAGGACCGCAGTGCCCTTCCGATACGCAAGATCAGTCGCAGCGCGCTGGGGAAGTACATCGTCGAACTGGAAAACGGCGAAATCTGGCGCCAGCTCAATTCGGACGATACGAACCTTGCGTTTCCCACCAACCGGCAGGGCTTGACGGCGGAGTTCAAGCGAACCTTTATGGGTTCCACAACCCTCAAGATCAGCGGTACCGGCCGCTCTTTCAAGGCCACCCAGGTCAATGGGCCCGATGGCTGAATCGCCGGGGCGACGTGGTCTGCGCTACGGGAACCGGCGCCGCAAAGCTCGTAAGGCTCGCACGGAATAACAAGAACGCAAAATAGCGAAGGAGCTCATGACGATGGCAGGTCCGGTCAGCAGCGACACTCCCCTGGTCTGGTCATCCAGGCTTACGTTCCTGATGGCTTCCGTGGGCTTCGCCGTGGGCCTCGGCAACATCTGGCGCTTTCCCTATGTTGTCGGGGAAAACGGGGGTAGCGCATTTATCGTCATCTATCTCGCGTTCGCGACGCTCATCGGCGTGCCGCTGGTGATGGCCGAGTGGACAATCGGTCGTCGCGCAACCGATGCGGCCTCCGCGTCGGGAAGCTTCCGCGGCGTGGCAAGGCAGGCCGGCGCCTCTCCCCGATGGGGAAACGTTGGCGGCGTCGCCGTGCTGGCCGTATTCATGCTGATGCTGATCTACACCACCATCGCTGGCTGGACCGTGGATTACTTTGTGCGCGCCGCGAGCGGCGCCTTCGAAAACGTCTCCAGTGAAGCCTCCAAGCTCGCCTATGACAGCCTGATGGCCAGTCCCCTCAGGCTCGCCTTCTGGCACACGGTAGTGGTTGTCCTTACGGTCTATATCAACTCTCGAGGCCTCCACGGCGGCATAGAGAAAGCCGTCAACGTGTTGATGCCGGCGCTCTTTGTGTCGCTGATCCTGTTGGTGATTTACGCCGCCGCTGTCGGTGACATGGGCGCCACGGCTGAGTTCCTCCTTACGCCCGATTTCAGCAAAGTCACCGGAAAAACGCTGCTCATGGCCCTGGGCCAGGCCTTCTTTTCCATCGGCATCGCGATGGCCGTCATGATCACCTACGGATCCTATCTGGGCCGGGATACCTCGATTTCCCGGAACGCCTTTATTGTGGTCGGCGCTGACACGCTGGTCGCACTGATGGCGGGCTTCGCCATCTTCCCACTCGTATTCCAGCACGGCATGGCCCCGAATTCCGGGGAGGGACTGGTTTTCCAGACGCTCCCCGTGGCTTTCGGCATGCTTCCGGCCGGCAGCCTGTTTGCGAGTCTGTTCTTCTTCCTTCTGATTGCGGCGGCGATTACTTCGTGCATTGGAAATTTCGCACCGGTGGTGGCCTGGACTGAAGAGAAGTTCGCCATGAGTCACTCTCGTGCGGCCGTAGCGGCGGGCTTTGTGATGTGGGCGCTGGGCATCGGCTCGGTGCTCTCGTTTAACGTGCTCGCTGGCTTCTATCCCCTGGACTTCATTCCTCTGTTTGCCGGCAAGACGATCTTTGCCAGCATCGACTACATCATGGCCAATGCGCTGCTCCCGCTTGGCGCACTCTTCACCGCCATCTTCATCGGCTGGGTGGCGCAGCGCGAGCGCATCCGGGAGGAGATCGGTCTCGACGACGGCATTGCCTACAAGGTCTGGCTGCTGCTGATTCGCTACATTATCCCCGTCGCACTCCTGGTCGTGTTCGTCAGCGGCATCCTGAGCTGAGCTGACGGAATCGGCGAAGCCTCCTCCTTCCCACGAGAAATACGCTGCATGAAGATCAAGGAAATCCACGTTTATCAGGTTGATCTGCCCCTGGCCGAGGGTCGCTATATCTGGTCCGACGGTCGCCATGTCGATGTGTTTGACAGCACCGTGGTCGAACTGGTCACCGACGGCGAGCACCGGGGCTATGGCGAAGTCTGCCCCCTTGGCCCGTTTTATCTTCCGGCCTACGGCGAGGGGGCGCGGGCCGGGATCGGCGAACTCGCGCCGCACCTGATCGGCCTCGACCCCACCAACCTGATCGCAGTTAACGGCGTGATGGACACGGCACTCCTCGGTCACCCCTACGTGAAGACTGCGATTGATATGGCCTGCTGGGATCTCCTCGGCAAGGCCACGGGACGACCGGTCTGCGATCTTCTGGGCGGCCGGCAGGGCGAGCGCGTGGAACTGTACCGGGCAATCAGCCAGCGTCCCGCCGACGAGATGGCCGAGAACGTGGCTCTATACCGCGACCAGGGTTATCGTCGCTTCCAGCTCAAAGTCGGCGGCGACGTGTCTGCGGATATAGCGCGCATCCGGGCTACCAGTGAGGTGCTCACAGCGGGAGAGACGCTCGTTGCCGACGCGAACACGGGTTGGCTCGTGGCCGATGCGCTGCGCGTCGTGAACGCGGTCGCTGATGTCGATGTATACATCGAGCAACCGTGCATCAGCTACGAGCACAGCCTGAGCGTGCGACGCCATACCCGGCTACCGTTCATACTCGATGAAAACATCGATGGCCTTGGCGCGCTGCTACGAGCGAACAACGATCTGGCCATGGACGCCATCAATCTCAAAATCTCTAAAGTGGGTGGACTATCTAAGGCGCGACTGATTCGCGACCTCTGCGTATCTCTACAGATTCCCATGACGATAGAGGACAGCTGGGGAGGCGACATCATCACCGCCGCCATTGCCCACCTCGCACACTCGACGCCGGAGCGCTTCCGTTTTTCCTCCACCGATTTCAACAGTTACGTGACCGTGCGCAACGCTCTCGGCGCACCCCAGCGTGAAAACGGAACCATGGCGGCGAGTCACGATCCCGGCCTTGGCATATCCCCGGACTTCGACAGCCTCGGAGAGGCTGTCGCGGTGTACCGCGCTTGAGCGAAGGTCCTCGCATTCCCAGGTGCTTTACGGACCGGTGATCTGGAGCCGACGCATGCCTGCACTGGCCCGTCCCGGACGCGCCCCAGGGCGCTAGCGGCGCGTCCACCGCATGCAGGCCATCAATGCGCTGGGACCGGTGTTTCTCCTGGTTCTCATGGGAATGCTGCTGCGTCGCTGGCAGATGCCGGGTGGGGAGTTCTGGGCGCTGGCCGAACGCCTGACCTATTACCTGTTTTTTCCAGCGCTCCTGGTTCACACCCTGGCTACGGCCTCCTTCACCGCCCGGGAATTGGGGTCCGTGTTTTTCATCGTCATGGTTCTGCTGGTGTCGGTCGCGGCCGTGTTGCTCCTTACGGCGCGATGGCTGGCCGCCGATAACGCGGCCTTCACCTCCGTGTTTCAGGGCTCATTGCGCTTCAACACCTATGTGGGGCTTGCCGCGGCTTCGGGACTGTGGGGTGAGACGGGGCTGTCGATCGCTGCGGTCGCCGTGGCCTGCATGGTCCCGTTGGTAAACCTGCTGTGTATTGCCGTTTTTGCGTTCAAGGTGGACCGAAGCACCTCTCTCGCGCAGCAGGTTGCGCTCAACCCCCTGATCCTCGCCTGCGTACTTGGCATTTGCCTCAACCTGTCCGGCATCGGCCTGCCCTTCTGGAGTGAATCCACCCTGGAGATACTCGGCCGCCCGGCGCTGCCGCTGGGTCTGTTGGCCATTGGCGTGGGTCTTAGCTTTTCGAGTATGCGGAGCGCACCGAAGTCCCTGCTCGTCTCTTCGCTAGTCAAGCTGCTACTGATGCCGTGCCTGGCCGCGCTGCTGTGCCAGTTGCTCGGGCTGGAGACGCCCTACTTCGAGGTTATTGTGCTGTTTTTCGCAATTCCGACGGCATCGAGTGCGTACATCCTCGCACGTCAACTTGGCGGTGATGCGCCCCTGATGGCGGCGATCATCACCTTTCAGACGGTTGCCGCGATGCTAACGCTTCCCCTGATTTTGGGGCTGCTGCTGGCGAACACGGGCGCGACCATCTAGCGCCCTAAGGGTGCAAGACACCCACGCCCGTCCACACAAGCACCCGCAATTTTTCGTGCCAGCCATTCGCGAAATTCACACGCGCCGGCGTCTCAGTCGCTATCGAACACCTCAAGGCGGAAGCGCAGCGCACGAGCTCTTACGGCGGCGTGCGGCAGACCCATGCCCTCGTTCTCGAGCTGCTCGAGCCGCTGCTTGACCCAGGCGAAAAACCCCATTTCGCTCCTAGCTGCCGCCTCCGCTTTGCAGGTGCATAGCTCATAGAGCAGGACCTTGAACGTGGTGGCATCCGGATCGCCTTCGCGAGGCAGCTCCCGGTAGGCGTCACAAGCGCTTTCGATGCTTACCGTCAGGTGATGTGCCAGGTGGAGTTCCAGATCCTGCAGGGAGACATAGGGACCCACGTTACCGCCCTCGCGCGTGGCGGCAAACCATTCGTGGCCCACTGTAAAATAGCGACAGCTGCGAAAGTACGAGCGCTGGTAGCGTGAGCCGCCACCGGGTTTGTCGCCTTTCGGCAAGGACGCTGTCAAAGCATAGCGACGGAGCTCAGGCCCCGGCTGATCGGCACTTCTCCTTTCCACTGGCACGACCTCCTACCACTGATCATCACGGCGCGAGCGAGTGAGCGCGCTATGATGGACTGGCATGTGTTACAGAGAAAGGTTTTAACCTACAAAAAGTAGGTCAATTTTTCAACATTCGTTGAAAACGATTTGCAAACAGTGCCTTGAGGTGAGTACGCAACCTACTTCAGGAACTAGTGATCAGATGCTGGATCGCACCTGATTACGACCGCCTTCCTTGGCGGCGTACAGTGCGTCGTCGGCCCTTGCCAAGAGGTCGGAGAGTGCCTCTGATCGCGCGGAACCAAACGCGACGCCGAAGCTCGCCGTTACGGAAATCTGCTTTCCGTCGATGTCAAACTGCAGGTCCTCGAGATCAGCACGCGCCCGTTCAGCGATAGTGATGCCCTGCGCGACGGAGCGCGACGGTACCAGCATAAGGAATTCTTCCCCACCCCAGCGCCCAACGATGTCCACGTCTCGTAAGGCATTTCGTAGAGCGACCGCCGTCTCCTTGATCACCTCATCCCCAGCCGCGTGGCCGTGGCTGTCATTGACGCCTTTGAAATGATCAAGGTCGATGAGGATGACGCAGAGGTCTTTGGCGTCCCGACGCAAACGTTCGAAGTGACGCTGGATATAGGTGCGATTGGGCAATCCTGAAAGCGAGTCAACTTCGGTCTTCTGCTCAAGACCCCGTTTGTACGCGAACATCAGCAGAAGAGCGGCGGCCGCGAGCAGCGCCGCGATGACAAAGGCGGCGAACATATTGGTCGCAAAGGAACTGGTGATCTGAGACTGCCGGGCTTCAAGGGGAACAAGGAGCAGGAGCTGCCAGTCCAGTTCCTCGATGCCGAACTCCGAAATCAGAAAATCCTGGTTATCAACGCGGATCAGCTCACTGTCGAGGCTCCCCCCGGCGAGGCTTTCGGTGGCGAACCAGTCCAGGGCTTCAAGCGTGGGTATGTAGGCGTCAGTGACGACGAGGTCGGGCAGCGACGACAGGATTATTTCGTTCCTGTCGTTAACGAAGAGGAAGTCGTAGCCGTACTGGGCCTTGTACTCATTGAAGGTGTCGAGGAAGCGCTGGATGCGTTTGCCAACTCCCACAATGCCGGCAAACTCTCCGTCTCCGCCGTACATCTTAACGTCGAAGTACAGGTGAACGTCGCCGATCTGCCCCAGGTCAGCCATGAAGTCCGTGTCCTGCTCGAGGGCCTCGAAATACCACGCGACCTCGCCCTCTATCAGCTCGATTACCCTGCCCGAGGAGAAATACTGCTTACGCTTGGACTCGCTGGCAACGAAGAACACGAGGTCCAGATCTTGTTCCATCTGCTCAAGGTGGGAAAGAAGGGCTGCCTCATCGAAGTTGCGATCGGACATCACGGCCGTGAAGTCGACCGAGGTGGCAAAGGTCTCCGCGATGTAGAACGGGCGCAGCAGTTCGTCCCGCACAAGCTTGTAAACCGGAGACAATGCCTGCTGCTGCAGGCGGCTTTGCTCAGCAACGATATTGTTGATGGCACTGTACGCGGCATACACAAAGGCGGCACTGAGAAGGAACACCAGCACTGTCGTTACCCGGCGAAAGGTCGCGGAGAAACTCAACGATTGGCACCGAGGGAATCGAAGCTCATGGCACGACGATACCCCGGCAGGTAGCCGGGGATGCCGATAGTGTTCAGCGTTATTGTTCTCAGAACGTCACTCCACAAGCCAGACGCGCGGCTCTCGCAAACGGGCGTCGCAGGGGGGAATATAGCTTTCGCAGCCCATGACTGCTATCGCTTGACAGCGCACAATTAGGCATTGCGGATCGGGCGCTGGATCCATACGGGGAGAGGAAACCTTGAGTCAGAACATCACACCATCCGCGCTCTTGCTACGAGTATGCGGGTACTACGTACTCCTCCTCACCGTGGTGTTCGCTCTCGTATCCATAGTACCGGAGTCGCTGCGTTACCTTCCCTTCGGCGGTCTCGATGCGATCGAGCACGCTGACTTCGAGGTCACGGAAACGTCCCTGAGGATTCCCAAGGCCATGCTCGAGGGTCGCGGCGCGCGTCCTACTCCCGGGGGAGTTTTCGCTTCGGGTCTCTTCCTTCTCATTACGCTGGTGTCCACGATCCTGGTAATGGTCCCGATCACCTGGGCCTATACGGCTACGCGCTTTGAGGCGGGCCCCGCAAAGAACTTTGTGCGCGCGCTGATCCTCATGCCCATCTGCGCGGCAACGGTGGTCCTGCTGATCCAGGACAGCTTGGCCCTGGCGTTTGGCCTGGCCGCGATGGTCGCCGCGGTTCGCTTCCGCGTCAGCCTGAGGGACACCATCGACGGTATCTACATTTTTGCCGCGGTGTGCGTGGGGCTTGCCGCCGGCATCGGCTACATGGGGATCGCCGTCGTGATGGCCATCATCTTCTCGCTCACCGCGACAGTGATGTGGAAGATCGACTACGGCCGCAATCCCATAGACGACGCGCAGCAGCAGGCCGCAGCGACCAAACTTGCGAAGAAGCTCGATCGACCGTCCTAGAAACTGAGGCAGCGGACATCGGCTCTTTGCGACAACTCAGCGCGTGCGCGTTTGTGCCTTTATAGAGGCCAAATCGGATGACCAGCCCTGGCCTGCAGGAACAGAAAGGTCGCGAGGATCACCTGCAGAGCAGCAACAGAGACCACGACCAGTTTGCCATTCCAGGCCCGTCGGTCCGCAAGCCAGCCGGCCAGCGGAACCGTCTGCATCAAGTGCAATGCGAAAAAGTGGGCCGGTCTTAGATCGCCGTATTCCCGGCTCCAGCCAAGCAAGGGCACTACCGCACCACCGCCGGTCAACGGTGCCCCCACGTAGCGCCCATGGGCCGAAAGATAGGACCCAAAAAGCAGAGTCGTGCCAAAACCCAAGGAGAGACCCAAGATCGCGCCCAGCCATAGGCCTGAACGCGTCCTGTCCCCGTGACGCCAGATCTGGATCGCAAGTACAAAGGCCACGGCAACAAGCAGCACGGCCCCGGCCCCCATGGCCATGTACATGGTCGCTTCAAAAGGCGTGTCGTAGTTGAAATGCGAGCGACGCTCGCGACCGGCCTGCAGCGTGATGTACACGAATTCCAGCAACAGGGCTCCGGCAGCCAGATAGGTAAAGGTAGTGAGGGCAGGCCCAGTGCGCACGTTCCGCGGCACCAGCTGAAACAAAAGCGCGAGTGTAAAGAAGTGCATCGCCAGCGAGAGGTTGAACTTCTGCGGCTTGATCCAGACAGGTGCACTGTCGAGAACGCGGGTATCCAGGAACATTGCCGGTGCAAAGACGACGAGGCTTGCCAGAAGAAACAGAGCAAGCGCGAGATGCAAGCGCGTGTTTCGATCGTCATCGAGTCCCGTTGCGAGGGGCATCCAGCGCGACATAGCGCCCATGGTCATACCGGTGCCGCCATCTGAGGAACAGTCTGGACACGGCGGTATCCAGAGCGCATCGCGAGGAAGAGCGCCAAACCCACGGGACCAAACATAAACGTAGCCACCAACAGCGGTGCTTGAAGCACTCGACTGAGGCCCAGTCGATCGGCCTCCGTAGCGATCCATCCACCGATGAACAAATCAAACGCGAGGTAGTGAATCCATCCCGCCAGAAGCATTTCCTCTTTCGAAAGCAGGACGCTCACCTCAGCCAGCGAACCATAGCCTCCCCCTTCGATCGTGAAGAAGTGCGTCATCGCCAGCCCGGCGTACACAAGGGAGAGTCCAAAGGGAATCAGGTAGCGGGGAACGGCCAGGAGCCATGGCCAGCGGCGCGGCAAAAGCAACAGCACTACCCAGCCAAGCATGGCAGCCTGACCGGCCCACCCGAAGATTTGATCTGCTGAAGGCATACTTGCACCGTTGATCTCAAAGCTTGTGGGAGTTTGGCGCATTTCTCCATTGCCGTCCCGACTTGGCGAGAGAAAACACGGGGCATCCGACACTTACTAGGGCAGACGAACGACATCGCAAAGCCGATTGGCCGCTGGCTTCGCGAGAAGGAAGCTCAACGTTTAGCACCAACCAACGTCAAGACGAGAACCCTTATGCACAAAGTCGCCGCCGTCGCCCTAATCTTCGCGATGCTAACAGCTTGTGCCCCGGTGGATAATGCGAACACCGAGGAAGCAGCGGAGGCAGAAACTTTCCAGGTCTCCGAAGACTTGTCACGAATCTACGTGTACCGGGACGACAATGTGGTGCTCAACACCAGGATCAGCGTGAGCATCGACGGTGAGCTGGTGGGAGTGACTGGAAACAAAACTTATGTGGTCGCGACGGTGGATCCGGGGACACACACGATCGTGGCAAAGGGTGAGAATACGGATGAATTGACCGTCGAAACCGTGAGTGGGGAAATAGTGTTTGTTGAGCTGGGTGTGGGGCTTGGGGCGTTTACGAATAGAGCCAACCTGTTTCAGGTGGAGTCTGAGGATGGGAAAGCAGCGGTGTTACAGACGCGGTTAGTCAGATAGGCGGCTGGATGAAGATGGCTCTGAAATTGACTTTGAACCTAGGTTCCAAGTCGCTGGAGATAGCGAGACTGTGCTCGTTTTAGTCTTAAGGCTTGTATGAATAGATTCGTGTAAGTGGCTGCTATAACTGTGTTTTCTGTAAAAGGGATAGAGGGAGCCATGATGTTAAGCGGCAAAGAGATAACGAGCATGTTCTCGTTATGTAGCTGTTAAGTCTCACTCGGGGGCCCAGTGGCTTATCCGGACTATCCTGAAGAGTGGGAATTCATCAGCTTTTTCGAAGCAGAGCCCAGCCATATAGACCCCATTGAAGTAGTACCTTGGTTTTACAATGGCCCCACGTACGAAACGCAGCGCGACGGCTACTCTATAAAGTTTGCTCTTAACCCGGCATCGTGCCAGTTTGAGTTAGAGATACTCTGCAATGGCAATCCATTCGTACTTCTCAGTGGTGAACGGATTGAGAGTATGAAAATCACAACGCTTCAGAGCACTGAAAAAATGGTCATCACCTTTGAAGAACGTGGGCCGCCCTACCTGCTTGATTTGGTGCTACAGCTAAAGCCGGTTGTGAGCGTAACCTGGGGCACGGAGCGGTCGTGAAACTTAACAAGTCAAGGCTGCGAGGGCGCTTCGCGCCGGGACGTCCGCTACGCGGCCGCCCCAGCTTGAAGCGTTATGTGTCTGAGGCATCGAGGGTCGCTACTCCTCTTCGAGATCGCTTCAGTGGGTTTTGACGACATGTACAGTCTATATACATGCTCAGCCTGTCGCCTTTGGCGATTGCGGGGCAAGTCGGTACTCTAAATTCATACCAGACTAAGGAGTGCCCAATGAAGATTAATTTCGCTCACCTAAAGGAAAGATCCACAAGTGGTGGATATATAAACTTTGCCGTGTTCGAAGCCAAAGCCGCTTCAGGCGGTGACGCTGGGAATGCTCAGGTTTTGGCCGAACTGACGTCTAAGGCCCGCGCCTCAGGCCTACGCATAGACCAGTCAGCACTCGCATACAAGAGGGGTTCCAGAGTTGAGTTTTACGGTAGCAAAAACCTCGTAGCCTACTTGTCGAAGCTGGGGGTTCCTCGCTGGACGCATTCTATCAACGCGTAACACATAACAAGGTGTGGCTGGCGCTCCGCTGGGACGTCAAAACCGCTGGGCGGTTTCGCCGCCCCAGCACACGGCGTTAAGTGTCCTTGGAGCGTCGAATCATAGATTTTGTGGCCGAATTCACCGGCTCGTCGGAGGGTCGCATAAATCTAGATACTCTTGTAAACGAAGATCTTGGCGTTGATGGAGATGATGGAGCAGAGTTGCTGGCTGAATTCTCTCAAGTATTTGACGTGGATATGAGCAGTTGTTCCAAAACATACTTTGGCCCAGAAGGGTTTTCCTCGCTCGTCCCTTTCTATGCGGTAAGAGAAATCGTTGGTGGTTTTTTCGGGTGGCCAAAGCTATTTCCGTTAGATCCTCTGCCAATTCGTACTCTTGTACATTCAGCGGCGGCAGGAACGTGGTCGGACACTTAACCAGTCAAGGCTGCAAGGGCGCTTCGCGCCGGGACGCCCGCTGCGCGGCCGCCCCAGCTTGAAGCGTTAGGGAGCGAGGCGTTGGCATCCAAATCACTGTCTAACGGCGCTCAAAACCTGTTGATCTTACTTGGAATCGGGGTGCTGATACTGGTAAACGTCATTGACACTCCAGATCAAATTAATGCAGAGCAACGACCTTTCATGGCCGAAGTGCAGCGCGTCCGAAGGATATGCACTAGCAGGGATGCATGCGTTGACGATCTCGTTTTGAAGAGCGGGAGCTGGTCGCACTCAATGGTTGTTAGCGGGAGCCCTCCGTTCAAAAAGGGGCAACGCGTACAAGTGGTGCGAGTTTATGAAGATAGGTTCTTGGCACCAAGTAAAAGGGGCTCCACTGAACGCCGATTCACTTATGAAATCGTGCCAGCGAATGCTCCCTAACAAGTGTGGGCTGTACGCTCCCTTCGGTCGCCGGACGTCCAAACCGCTACGCGGCTTGGCCGCCCGCAGCCACAAGCGTTAAGTGTCCTCATTGAGTTCTAACGTTGACTGCAGAGTGCACGGGGAACAACCAGAGACTTTTGTGTGCCAGCATATCGCGGCATCTCTAGAATCTGGATCTCCCGTTGGATTTCATTGGCCCGCGGACTCCAATCAAGAATATCCTGATTCGTGGTGCGATGACTGTCACGATCGTCTAAAAGCAGAAGGCTGGGAATGGCGAGGCGAAGCAGAGAAACACCTTGGGGTGAAACTGCTCTGTGCACAGTGCTATTTAGAGGCCAGAAGTATGGCGCTGGGCTGGTAGTCGTGAGCGGCCGGCCACTTAACAAGTCAAGGCTGCAGGGGCGCTTCGCGCCGGGACGTCCGCTGCGCGGCCGCCCCAGCTTAAAGCGTTAGGCAGCTGGGCATCAAATGAAAAACGTAGCGCTTCTTCTTGTAGGTGTTTTGGCTGGTGTGTTCTTCACCGTAGTCGCATCTACCCAAGCGTTGTACGACATTCAGGAGGGATGTCAGAAGTGTAAGGTGGCGCAAATTCATATGGGGAACATAGTCACAGCTTTGACGTATTACGAAGAGGATACCGGACGGTTTCCTTCTGAGGCGGAGGGACTACAGGCTCTTGAGGGAGATTACCTCAAACAACTGGGGGCCGACCCATGGAATAACAACTACCAGTACGCGCCGTTTTCTTTTTACGGAAGACCGTGTTTCATCGTGTGGTCACTGGGAAGCGATGGCGAAGTTGGCGGAATAGGAAATGGAGCAGCAGACCTTTTTACGAGCTGCCTAACAAGTCAAGGCAGCAAGGGCGCTTCGCGCCGGGACGGTCAAACCGCTAAGCGGTTTGCCGCCCCTGCTTGAAGCGTTATGTGTACAGGCCATCACGTTGAATGATGCTCGGTTGAGGTGTCCTGTCGAGGGTGACTACATTCAGGCGCTTGGACTGGCGGCTTACACGTTTTCTCGGCTCGAATGGCAAGTGGTTTGGTGCATGGAAAAGATTCGCCCCGATTCCATTCGAAAAGTTGTCGGTGAAGAGATGACTGCTGGACGCATAGCCAAAAGGTTTGCCGAAGCCACTAGGAATATGCCCAGGAGCGAGGAGAGACAAGCGCTTCAACGCCTCGCTCAACAGTTCACTGAACTGGTCAAGATTCGCAACAACATTATTCATGGAAAGCCATGTACTAGCCCAGCCGGTAAGCAGAGGCTGAGTGGCGGCGAAATAATCGAGATTGAGTATCTGAAAAACGCTGCTGACAGGTTCTCAGAGTGTGCTGAAAAGCTAAACAAACTGTTTTATGGGTTTCTTACCACCTATGTGCCAGGTTCGTCCGCTTAACAAGTCAAGGCTGCAAGGGCGCTTCGCGCCGGGACGGCCGCTGCGCGGCCGCCCCAGCTTGAATCGTTAGGAAGCCTTGCGATGACTCAGAGGTACAGCTTTCGATTGAGCTTTAGCTCCCTTGTATCGATTTCTACGGTTATTGGCTTATGTGCGGGTATTACGGGCGTCCCTATTAATCTAGTGCAGCTAGCGTTCAGTGAAAGCGCCGCAGTGTTCGATTATCTATTCACGATCTTCGGATCACCGATTTTTGGGGCTGTAACTGGAGCTATTCTGGGGGTATTCGCATACCCCCCTTACCGATATTTAACAGCTAAGGTTAGCTTGTCGTACTCAGGTACTTTCCATGAGAAACCGTCGGCATCCTAACCAGTCAAGGCTGCAAGGGCGCTTCGCGCCGGGACGTCCGCTGCGCGGCCGCCCCAGCTTGAAGCGTTACGCGGCACGTTGATGCAGTGCTAAGTCGATGAACGCGAAGGTATGTCTAGCGCTACTCATCTTTGCAGCGGAGCCTGCGGCAAGCTCCGGCATATTCGGCGAGGGCTATTCTTCGGCTGAGCCCGGTATTCCTTCGGCAGTCTACTTCCGCGCGTTCACGATCTACACGGGACAAGAAGCGTGCGAGAAATCTCTTCGACCGGTCGAACTTAGGATTTCTCCAGACCCAATTCATATGAAAATCGGTGATCGCGTGCATCACTCCGGTCTGGATGGACGTCCGAGTGATCTCGTGATTGAGGCATATGATGCACAGGGCAGCTTTTTGCCGTCGCTCCCGATAATCGTGGATGTAATCGGTAGAGACAACGTGACGGACTCACGGTCCGATCGGGATTACATTGAAGCGGTAGGCGAGGGAGAGGATGAGCTTCGTGCTAGTTGGGCATGTGCCACTCCAGATGGTCAGCCCGTGGAGTCGCGCGTTCGAATTCTTATCACTTCAGAGGGTGCTAGCGAAGTTGGTGGCGGGGATGCGACGGTTAGCCGTGATGCCGCATAAGTCAAGGCAGCAAGGGCGCCTCGCGCCGGGACGTCAAACCGCGATGCGGTTTGCCGCCCCTGCTTGAAGCGTTAGGTGGCTCTTGAAGCACGTCAAGGGGGTCGTGGTTTGGTTCTGGTGGGTTGGATTTGCAGCCTTACCGTATCTCCATTTAAGTATTGAGAGTGAATTCAGGGAACTGATCGGGTGTCCGCCAAAAGGAGAATGCTACGAGCCAGGTGCCGAGATGCTCTTGAGTTTTGATCTGTTTCTATACTTCCTCGTCATTTGGGTGTGGCCAGTTTGTGTTTGGAAGCTGTTGGTGCAGCATGTGCTTCGAACGTTACGCACCACCTAACCAGTCAAGGCTGCAAGGGCGCTTCGCGCCGGGACGTCCGCTGCGCGGCCGCCCCAGCTTGAAGCGTTAGTTTCCGTGCGCGCTCATGGAAAAGTACGAGGAAAAGGCCTTAAAGGACATTGAAGAGTTTGGGTGCCACGTACTTAACGTGCTCGGGGACGATGAGGGGCCGGGCTTTAGCTACTCGATAGGTATCGAAAGAACTTCAGGTCAGCCAGAGTTGATCGTAACCGGACTGAAATCTGAATTGGCTAACTGGATGGTTAACGAATACAACGCGAGGGTACGGACGAGAGAGGCGTTTCAGCCGGGTGCCTTCTACTCTGGTTTCATAGATGGTTTCGACGTCACATTTCGAGAAGTAGAAGAAAAGCACTACGCTGACTACTTTGGATGGGCAAATTGGCTCTACGACGGAGATCAATTCAGAGTTTTGCAACTTATCTACCCCAGCACGCAGGGTTTCTGGCCATGGGACTCTGAGGCTACTGCTGATTTCAAGTGGTTCTTGCCAAAGCTGTATGCAAACTAACAAGGCCAGGCAAGCCGCTTCGCTGGACGTCAAACCTGCGGTTTGCCGCCCATGCTGGCGGCGTTAGGGAGCTTCTTTCTGTAGGTTCGAGGTGTGAGGTTGTCGGGAGGTTCGATGTTTGCGCAAGGTTTCCATCAATGAGTTCAAGATTGGTCGTGGGGCAACTCACGTTCGTTCCTGGTGCCACTCGTTTCGGCCGTTGCTTCAATCACTCCGGGCTGCGGCCACACGCTCAACGCTCGTTTTCTGCGTTAGCCGTGTTCGCAGTGGCGCGCCGCACTCTGTTGGCTTGGGCCGTCGCTGTCGCTCCGGCAACGCAGTTTCTGGGTGGTCTTTCCCGTCGCTGCCCTAACCAGTGTGGGCTGTTCGCTTCCTTCGGTCGCCGGACGTCAAAACCGCTACGCGGTTTCGCCGCCCGCAGCCACAAGCGTTAAGTGCCCAAATCAGCGTCAGAGTGGGCTGCAGCGGTGCTCGCGCTATTTATGCTGCCCTTGTGCTACTGGGGCGTGGTCGCGCTAAACGGTTACATCACCGAAGACCCGGCGTATCACTATGACGTTTCCGTGAGTGCACAGATTCTAGGCGTACTTGGTTGGCTCCTCATGGTGCCGTATGCGATGTTAGGCGTATTCAAATGGAGCTCTTGGTCAAGGAAAGTCCGAATCACAACTGTGGCTCCATTCGCGTTCGCTATCGCGCTTGTGTTTTCGGCTATGTTCCATGACTTGTACAACTGGGCAACTTAACAAGGCCGTGAACTTCCGCGCTGCTTCGCAGCGCTCGGACCTCCAAACCGCTGCGCGGTTTTCCGGCCCGTTACGGCAGCGTTAAGGGCCTTAGTGACGTGTGGAGAAATTTCAGGCGCATGCCGGTCCTATTGAAGCTACTCTCTGTGCACGGTTGCATCTGCCTCATAGGCGCCATCTTCACACTAACTCCGCTGGCGACGTTTCGCATAGACGGGCGCCGTGTGACCTACTCCGATTGGTGGCTCACTGGCCCTGGGGCCTCGGTGTTTTTTGCCTTGGCCGTCATTGGTGCTGCAACATTATGCTTACTACTGCGCGTTCGTTTGGCCGAGATCTACTACACATTCAGTGTTGCGATAGCGCTGCTGGTTTTGCACGTGTAAGAGGCTGGCATTGCGGTGATCCTATCTGCAATCGCCTTTCTAATTTGTGTTTATGCCTACCTGAGGTTTTCTAGCGGGGTAAGGAGGTATCTTGTCGCAAGCGGCCCTTAACAAGTGCATGCAGTTCGCTCCCTTCGGTCGCCGGACGTCCAAACCGCTGCGCGTTTTGGCCGCCCGCTGCTGCAAGCGTTAGGTGGCGGAGGGTCAGCGCATGGATGAAAAAGTCAAAGCGATCCTCGATTACCTCAATAAGGTGGAAACTCGCTGCACCTACGGGGCAGTGGCCGATGTGCTAGGAGTAGATCCAAAATCCGTCGGTTCCTACTTAGGAGAAAGGCGTCCATATGCTTCATGGGTTGTGAACTCTAGAACGCATGAACCAACCGATTACACTGATGCCGAAAAGCACCCCAATCTTTATCGCACTGATCGCATAATCGAATCTGCAGAGGTGCTGCGGAGAAACCTTGGTGTGTAAGCCACCTAACAAGGCCGGGCACCGGGGCGCACTGCGTGCGCCGGACGTCCAAACCGCTACGCGGTTCGGCCGCCGGTGTCGGCAGCGTTATGAGTCTCTCACGTGATAGGAGGCGGCAATGAAGGACCACTGTATTAACAACGTCCTTAAGCACTACAAGAGCGTTGCAGCATCGGGCGTAGGGTTGATGATGATCGGGTTTGGTCTTCTTCCACTGTCTTTTCAGAACGGAACGCCTGCGTTTCTAGTCGCAGCGGGGTCGTTTTTCTTGATTGGTACATCTTTAGTAGCGGGTATCATCTGCCTGCGCCGAAAGTACGGCAGCGGAACCAGCCATTGAACGCGCCTCATAACAAGTCAAGGCTGCAAGGGCGCTCCGCGCCGGGACGTCCGCTGCGCGGCTGCCCCAGCTTGAAGCGTTAGGTGTACTCAGTGCCGGCCCGCAACCCCCCAAAGATCTGGCAAGACCTCGGAATGGAGCTTTCGTCATGGAACTTTCACGATCGTAGCTTCAACGATGTACTAGTGGATTTCGTTAACGATATGGAAAGTACCGAGCGCCTGGAACTGCGGAATTTTCTTGCCGAGGTCGTAGAGGCTGATCTCAGATCAGACGAATATCGCAAAGTCTACGCATCCATGGGGTCTGACTGCTTCCCGGTGCCATCTGGAAACAGACGGAGGGGTTTTCGAGCGCTCTTTGAACACATGCTGGCTACGGTGGAATCGGGTGTGAAGCATGGACCGACCACCTAACAAGGCCGGGCACCGGGGCGCGCTTCGCGCGCCGGACGTCCAAACCGCTGCGCGGCTTGGACGCCGGTGCCGGCAGCGTTAGGTGGCCTAGCGCCGTGCGACAGAACTGGCAAAAGGGCGACATTCTGGAGATCGGACTACCCCATGGCGGTACTAGCATCTGTCAGATGTTGGACCAGCCAGAAATTGCTTTCTTCTCTCCTAACGATCCTAGTCAAGTCTTGTTTCGACTATGGGTTCATAAATCCACCTACTGCACCGGCCGATGGAAGAAGGTGGGAAAATCAGACATTCCCCCCGAACTCGCAGTGGATGTCCCCAGATTCAAGCAAGACCCACTTGATGGAAGCCTAAGCATCTATCTCAGCGGTGAAGAGCGTCCTGCAACTGAGGAGGAATGCCTCGGGCTGGAACGAGCCGCTGTATGGGAGGCGAACCACGTGGAAGACCGGATCGCAGACCATGTTCAGGGCAAGGAAAACAAATGGGAAACGAGTCTTGCGTTTAAGCCGGCCACCTAACAAGTCAATGCTGCAGGGGCGCTTCGCGCCGGGACGTCCGCTGCGCGGCCGCCCCAGCTTGAAGCGTTAACGAGCGCGAATCCCTCTGACCAGGGTGAGAGGCAGTCGTGTTGAGCCACACCTTTGTTGAGGACCCCAACGATTAGCTTCCCAGCGGTGCCGCGAATCCACATGTTCGTTCCTGGAGCCACGTTCCCAGTCAGCGCTGATGTCCATGTTGGCCGCTTCAGGCGGTGGGGCAGCGTGCTCAAAGTCTCTACGAAAAACACTATGCACGTGCGGTTGCGAGGCGGCTCCGTTCGGGCGCGGCCTTCGCATGCGCTGCGGCAGGTTGGTCGCCTCGAAGTCCCTCCCAGCGCTGCGTTAACCAGTCAAGGCTGCAAGGGCGCTTCGCGCCGGGACGTCCGCTGCGCGACCGCCCCAGCTTGAAGCGTTATGTGTACTTGTCATGAACTTCAGAGCTTTCAGCATCGCATATCCGCTTTTTTTTCCTTTTGTAGCACTGGGTGTAGTGCTGCTCTTAGTCTTCAGTGCGCAATTTTTTCTCTCAGGTGAAAAACTATTCCGAGAGCACGAAGGCACCGTCTGTTGCCTTTCGGAAAAATTCTACATCTCAGGGGTCGGAAAAGGATCGGTGCCTCGAAAGATGATGGTTGTGGTGCTCGATAACGGCCATAAGGTGGACGTACCAATTCTGGATATTCCCTACATAGCCGGACGCCGAATACTAGTTAGTGAGTCCGTCTCACAAGATAACGGTCGCTCACGCTTCTTCGCGGTCAGGTACGTTTCGAGTGCGTCCACATAACAAGGTAGGGCAGTACGCTCCCTTCGGTCGCCGGACGTCCAATCGGGTGCTTCGCACCCAATTGGCCGCCCGCTGCCTAAAGCGTTATGAGCCGTGAAAACGAATCCCCTCTATTCCGAGGATGGAAGACTTTATGCCTTTGAAATCACAAGCGCCTGGATATTTTTCTGGCCCTTGTTTAAGGTTTTGCGTTCCGTCAGAGGAGTCACTGAAGTGAAGCGGCAGTGGTTCGATGAAGATCGAG
>JBCBTK010000022.1:0-96459 GCA_039818725.1 Pseudomonadota bacterium | reverse complement strand
CATAGAGGGCGACAAACCCTTTGTGTGCAGTCATGAACTGGGCAGCGCCTTCGAAGTGAGAGGCGAGAACCTTTACTTCGAGAGTGGCAAGCCGTTTTCCCTGTACACGCTCGCTGCCCTGCTGCCGCTCCTACCCGCCAAGCAGCGCCCGCTGAACGAATTTGACTGGATGGCCACGGACCATGTGATCGCCTGTCCCGATCCCCACTGCGGCGCGAGATTTCGCATCAGCCGCATCGGCAAGCAGACCTTCCGGCGCTCCGATACAACGATAGAGCCGCTCCCCGAGGACAATCCGTGGAAAGAGAAATAGAACGAGCGGAGCTGGCATCCGACTACAGCATCTCGCGCGTTATCAAAGGTGGTTGGCAGCTTTCCGAAGGTCATAGCGAGACGCTTTCGGACGACCCGGTGCAGGACATGTTCGCGTTCGTGGAGGCAGGCATAGACACCTTCGACTGCGCCGACATTTACACCGGTGTAGAAGAACTGATCGGTCGCTTCAATCGATTGAACGCACAGCGCGATGTCCCACTGTCCGTTCGCGTGCATACCAAGTACGTACCCGACTACGTCGCCCTCGAGGGCCTGCAGCGGAGCGATGTGCAAAGCATCGTTGATCGTTCCCTGCAGCGCCTCAACCAGGAGCGCCTGGATATGGTGCAGTTCCACTGGTGGAACTACGACGTGCCCGGCTGGACCGACGCGGCTCGCTGGTTGGCGGAGTTGCAGACGGCGGGCAAGATCGAGCTCCTCTCTCTCACCAATTTCAATGCCGAGAAGACCCTCGAAATCCTGGAGAGCGGCGCGTCCCTGGCTACGACACAGGTCCAGTACTCGCTGCTGGACCCGCGACCGGAGAAAGCCCTGGTGCAGGTCTGCCTGGATCACGACATGAAGATGCTCTGCTACGGATCGCTGGCCGGCGGGTTTCTCAGCGAAGAGTGGCTGGCTACAAAGGATCCCGAAGATCTGGAAAACCGCTCTCTGGTCAAGTATCGCTTGATGATTGACGAGATCGGCGGATGGGATCTGTTTCAGGATCTGCTGCAAACGCTGAAGCGAATCGGCGACAAACACGACACGACCATCGCCACGGTGGCATCCCGGTGGGTTCTCGATCAGCCGGCGGTGGGAGCCGTCATCATCGGTTCGCGAAATGCGAAACACGTGGGTCGATACCGGGATCTCTTCGGGTTGAGTCTTGACGACGCGGACAGGCAAGCCATCGAGTCGCTGCGCTCGCAGATGCACACCCCCGATCTGGACGTCTTCGATCTTGAGCGCGACAAGTCCGGGCGACACGGACGCATCATGAAGTACAACCTAAACGCCGAGTAAAGACCTCCAGCCCGTTGTTTACGGTGACGGGATCATAATGGTTAAGTTCACCCAGATGCCCGGAAAAGTGCAGTTGTAGATCCTCAACGACTATGGGTCTTCCTTGTAAGCCATTGAATTTATTTGATATATCAACTCTGCTGACCGAGGAGGAATGTGTGCCGAGGACCTCCGATAGGCTCTTCGAGCCTGCTCCAAAGTGTCCGAGAATTCATGCCTAACCAATTCAACGGGACCTGTATAGACGAAATCCCGAATCTATATCTGTTCCGATCACGGGGGCAGTACGGAATCTGACCAGAAGTGGGCTGAAGAATTACAATGATGAACGGCCGCATAATGCCCTGGGACACCTGACTCCTGCGGAGTAGCTTGCGGAACCAACGCGCCGAAATTTCGAGTTATGTGTGTAGCAAACTAAGTGATACTCAAACCAAAAGCTCGGTTAAAGGCGGGGATAAACCATTCTCACCGCTCTTGACGATCGCACCTTGGATCAATCAAAACATAATTTTTTGGTTAGTCTGGGAGGCTAAATCGTTGTTTCAGGTTGCGAACTCTCAGCTTTTTCTAGGCGGAACACACACCTACGTACGCTAAGAGTCGCGCAGATTCAAGCCCAAGTGAGACGGGCTACCACCCAGTTCTTGACGATGAGCCTGCGCAGCGTGAATGTCTGAGAACTCATCGATCTTGGTAGAGCTACAGATCTTCGGATCGCCAATGGCGACCAATCCCCAACCCAGATACCAGTTGTACAGACGATGCTCTACTCGGGTGCCGTTATCACAAACGTAAAGGTCATCAATTACCGCAGCCCTCAGCTCATATGTGTACTGAACTCCAACTTTGTATTCCCAAAGGTCGAACACATCGCTAGGGATAGAGACTGACGCGCCAGACCCCATAACCGATAGCCCCCCACCGCCGCCAGGCCCACATCGGGACTTGATGATGTGTACGCGCTCATATGGATTGCAACGATATTCGGTCGCCATCACGTACACTAGGTAGTCACTGCTAATAAATATGCAGGGTTCGCCGGCTGGGGGCTCATCAAGTCTGTCTTGCCGACGGTCGACCAACCGAAGCCCCGCGCTCTGTCGCCGGAACATCTCCCAGAAACGACGAAACGTGTTTTCGTCCGGTATCGGCAAGTCGTTGTGTAGCGGGCGCTGGAAGCCGTCGTCGTAAGTCGGCGTCAAAAAGGAATGCTGTGTTTTTGCGGGCTCACTGACAGTTTGCGCGAGATACAGCGTTGATCGATCCAGACTAGGTATTGCATTAATCGGCATTAGCGCCCTCCACTTTCTTATAGCAATGCGTAGTGTTGTTGACCTTTCTTCGCAAAGAACTCATCGATAGAAGCGAAGCATTTCCAGGAGCTTGGCTTAACCTAGCAATGATTGTACGCGTTGCAAGGTACGTGTTTCTGAACGTGCCTCTGTAATTCGAGCCATACAGTATTTGCGCTTTACGGCCGATCTTCGATTATGTGGTCTGTATGCAGGTCCATTTGGAGGTGCCCTGGGCTTCCTTTGAACTCGCTCAGCTGCTGTCTTACTGCTCGGCGACATCCTTGGGATTGGCCTGAAGGGCATTGTCTATGCCCTGTTCAGCACGCTATACACAGCCTTCGATCTCGGATGACGTAAGATCGTATTCACTATCGGCATCGCTGATCGTTGTCCAACCCTTGTAGACGTGGCGGATCAACTCGGCTTTGCCCTTGACTGTCCATCTTTTGATCTCCGGTGCTTACAGCATGGCCATCTCCCATAACGGTTCTTCAATACCATGTGCAGTTATTCACTGGGGTGTTACATCCTCGCTATGCCCTTGAACACTCTCACCGCCCGCTGTCTCCGTTTCTCCTTCTCTGTCTTTTTCACCCTCGTTATCGCCGTGTCGAGCTTGCCGGCGGCCGCCGAAGTGGCTGGCAAAAATCTGGATCTCCCTACGATCTTTGCCAGCGACACCTTCGCAGCGAACATGCCCGGGGCGATCAAGTGGTTGCCCGGCGGCGCCCATTACGCGCAACTGGCACAGGGAAAGAATGGCCAGCAGATCGAGCGTCGCACGGTGGCTGGCGAAGTCACCGAGGTAATCGAACTGCGAGCGGTCGCAGGACTGCCGGCACGCTTCCGGGTCACTGACTTTGAGTGGCAACCCGATGCCGGGATTGTGCTCCTCAAGGGTCCGGTGGAAGTCGATTGGATGGGCTATCGCCGCGCGCTCTGGTACAGCTATGCCACCGACAGCGGTGAACTGCGGCCTCTGGGCGAAGCTGGGCAGCTGCTGGAGCTGGTGAAGCTGGCGCCCGGTGGCGATCATGCCGGTTTCGTCTTCGAGAACAATCTCTATCTGAGCGATCTGGCTTCCGGGAAGGTGTCTGCGGTCACCACCGACGGTAATGAGCATATCTTCAACGGCGTCTTCGATTACGGCAGCACGGAATTCGGCCCCGTGGACGGCTGGCGCTGGTCGCCGACCGGGGAACACATCGCGTTCTGGCGCCTGGACGCAACGGAGGTGCCGTACTACCCGCTGATCGATGAACTCCAGAAGTACAGTGAGGTGAGGACGTTCCACTACCCGAATACCGGGGAGGTGCACGCGATCAATGAGGTTCGCGTGTTCAGCGTCGGAAGCGGTGAAACCCGGCCTATCCGCACCGCGCACGACCCGGACGACTACCTGCCCGAGATCACCTGGGATGCGACCGGTGACGCGCTGCTGATTGAGCACCTCACCCGGGACCACAAAACCTTCCGGCTTTGGCGCGCGGCGCTGGATGGCAGCGAACCTCAGCTCGTCGTCGAAGACCGGGAAGACACCTGGGTCGACATTACCCTCGATACCAGGCCCCTGGATGACGGCTCCGTTTTGTGGACGAGCGAACGCAGCGGGTTTCGGCACATCTACCGCGTGTCCCCAGGCTCTGAACCCGACGCCCTCACCGCGGGGAACTGGTCGGTCGACAGCATCATTGGCCTGCGATGGGGACAGGGAAGCGATCGCTGGGCTTACTTTTACGCCAAGAAAGACTCACTCATCGATCAGCACGTTTATCGCGTCAACCTTGAGGACAAACGCATCGAGCGACTGAGCGACGAGGCGGGCTGGCATACGTGGACACTGTCGCCGGACGGCCGCCACGCGCTCACCACGCACTCCGACGCCAATACGCCGCGTAGCATGGCCGTGAGGCGTGCGGACGGAGAACTAGCGGCCACCCTCGTTAACGAATCCGTTCCCGCCCTCGGGGACTTTGATCTGGCAACGACCGAGTTTGTCACCTTTACCGTCGACGACGGCATTGAACTCAACGCATTCTTCATCCTGCCGCCGGACTTCGATCCGACGAAAAAGTACCCGGTCATCGCCTACGGCTACGGCAATGCGGGATCCCAGGTCGTGGTGAATCGCTGGGGCACCCAGCGCGGTGCTACCCAGGATCTCTGGCACCGCTATCTCGCTCAGCAGGGCTACGTGATCTTTGCCATGGACAACCGAACCACCGCCGGGCGTGGCAAGGCCGCCAAGAACCTGACTTACGGCGAGTACGGCAAGTATGCGGTGCTCGACTATATCGAAGGCGTTGATTTCCTGAAGTCCAAGCCGTGGATTGACGGCGACCGTATCGGCTTCTGGGGCTGGAGTGGTGGCGGGTACCTGGCTGCCGCGCTTATGACCAAGGCCGCACCCCATTTCAAGGTCGCCGTCAGCGTGGCGCCGGTCATTGATCTGCTCCGCTACCAGGCGGTGGGTGTGGAGCGCTGGATGGGAACGCCGGAAGAGAATCCGGAGGGCTATGCTGCCGTGGACCTCATGAACTTTGCCGAGCGACTGGAAGGCAAACTGCTGCTGATTCACGGCACGGGGGATGAGAACGTGAAGTTTGCCTTCACCCTGCAATTCGCCGACGCCCTGATCCGCGCCAACAAGCAGTTCGACATGCTGGTGTATCCCAACCAGCGCCACGGCATCGCCGACTACCGGCTGCACGTTTTTTCAACGATGACGCGCTACTTCGACGAGAACCTGTGACAGTTTCGGTCCCGGCTGCGGCTGCGCGTCGGTTGAGCAAATGGCTTTGGGATCAGGAGAACAGCAGGCTGTAGTACAGGGGCGCTTTTTCAGCCGCGAGCACCAGTGAGGCGACCAGACCCGTCGCCAGCAGCGCATTGCGCCACCAGGCTGTCGCCACACCCTGCATGACCGCGGCCCGGTTCGAAAGGATGATCACGATCACGTAAACCACGGGAATGACCACCACGTTGATCCCCATGAGGAGGATGACCTTCAGCAGCGCGGGAAAATCCCACAGGGGCGCGAGCGCCGCCGCACCGAGGACAAAGACGGACAGGGCAATGTGGTAGGCCCGGTTGTCCTCCGTGAATCGCCACTCCAGGCCGAACATATCGAGCAGGAAGTAGATGGTTACCTGGGCGGCAACGACCAGCGTCGTCATGGCTGCCATGAACAGGCCCAGGGTGAATACCACGGGTCCCAAGGGCGCGAGGAAACCGGGAAAGGCCGCGCTCAAAACCTGGGAGGCCTGACCGACGTCGGCGAAGCTCGCGTGGTCTGGAAGAACGTACAGCGCATAGCCCCCGGCGACGACGACGAGGATGGCGTAGGCGCCGAAGATGAACCCCAGGTTGATGATGGACAGGCGAAATCCCTCGGCGAGCCGTTCCCGCCCGGCGCCGTCGTCGGCGCACATATAGGGGAGACCCAGCAAGGCCGCCGGCGCAATGGCGGCCCCCACCATCCCGATAATCGACGTGGTCGCCTGGCGCGGCGCATCACTGCCGGGCACCGGAAGGTCGGACGGAAGGGTGGGGACGAAGCCACGAAGGATGTCGGGAAGCTCCGACAGACCCCGGAATGCGACCAGGAGGAAGCAGATGAACATGGCGATCATGAGTCCGGTCATGATGCGCTGCATGCGGTCGTAGCCACGGGAGAGTACCAGCCACAGGGTGCCGCCGGTCAGGATCAGGGCGAGGGCCACCTCAGCGACCAGCGGCAGATCGGCGTCCGAGAGGCGGGCGAGTGTAAGGCCTGCCGAGGACATGACCGAGATCTGGCCCATGGTCACCAGGAAATGCACGGGCACCACGACTAGCAGGATGAACCAGGCGAGCGGGGCACCGATCAGTTCCCGGACCAGGGTCATCATCCCGCGCTGTGGGTTCAGGGCGCCAATCCGTGAAGAACTGTCCGCCGACACCACAAACACCGGCAGCATCAGCAGGATGACCCAGAGCAGGTCGTAGCGAAACCAGGCTCCGGCGAGGAGGAAGGACGCCATGGCGCCGGCACCCATCGTACCCGCCGCCATGACGGCGGCGGGCCCGACGAGATTGGCGACGGCCCTGATAAGGCCCATGGTGTCAGGTCCCGCTGGCCGCGTCGTGGCGATATACAACGCCACCTTTCATCACGAAATTGAGTTCGCGCAGGGCGCTGATGTTTTGGGTCGGGTCGGCGGGCACAGCGACGATATCCGCGTACTTGCCCACTTCGAGGCGTCCGATATCCTCCTCGGCGTCGAGCATGCGCGCGGTCTCTGTTGTGGCTGAACGCAGGGCTTCCAGTGGTGTCATGCCCGCCTCCACATAGTACTCGGCCTCCCGTACGGTCGCCGTCGTGCCGTCATTGGGTTCGTTGGGCAGCTGATCGGTGCCGAGGGCAATGTTCACGTCCTCCTCGATGGCGGCCTTGAGCGCTCCCCAGTGCAGCTTGCCCACGGCCTCCCGGCGCTTGAGATACCACTGGGGCGAACCGATGCGCTCAAAGAATGGGGCGGTTGCCGGCTGGCTCACGACAATCGTCGGTACCAGCCAGGTGCCGGCTTTGTGCATCTTGCGCAGTATCTGGCGATTCAGGGTGTATCCGTGTTCGACACTGTCGATGCCGGCATCAACGGCGACGTCCGTGGCCATGGAAGAACCCGAGTGAGCGGCCACCTTGGCGCCGAAGCGATGCGCGGCATCAACCACGGCATTGATCTCCTCTGGCGTCATAAGCGCTTCGGCGATGGCCCCGCCATCGGTAGCAATGCCGCCGGAGATCATGATCTTCACCCACTTAGCGCCGAGGCTGATCTGAAGACGGGCGGCCTTTATGAGTTCGTCGGGGCCGTCGGCGTAGACCTTGCCCCTTTCCGATCCGTGGCCACCGGTGATCACCAGGGCCTCTCCCGCGGAGAAGATGCGCGGCCCGATGGACTCGCCCTTGCGGATGGAGCGATCCAGCGCGAGATCCACGTGGTGAGTGTCCCCAGGCAAACGAATCGTGGTCACCCCGGCCTGGAGTGTCTCGCGGGCGGCCGCCGCCATGCGCAGCGCCAGGTTTGCATCGGTCTCGTCGGCGAGCTCAAAGGCCATTTTGCCCGGCAGAATCAGGCCCAAGTGCACGTGCATGTTCATCAGACCGGGGATCAGCCAATGGCCGCTCTGGTCGATAACCGTGGCGTCGACGGGTACCTCGATGTCATCGCGGCTGCCGATGGCGCTGATGCGCTCTCCTTCGACGAGGATGACCGCGTCTTCCAGCGCTGGCCCACCGTCGACGTTCACCACGGTGCCGCCGACCAGGGCAGTGACTTGAGCTCCCGCCAGTGGGCTCGCAATCAGAAGAAGCGCACCGATCAGTGCGCTTACCGCCTTACACCTCATCAGAAGTTATAGCGAGCGCGGATGCCGTAGCGCTGTACGCCGGGCTCGATATGCAAGCCGCCAGTGAAGGCCTTCTGGTACGCGTTGGTGAAGTAGGTGTCGTCAAACAGGTTTTCCACGTACGCGGTGACCGTGTACTTCTCGTGCTCGATACCGATCCTCAGATTGACCACATCGAAGCTCGGCACCACCCAGGGGAAACCTTCCTGTATGAGGGCCGCGGTCGTGGATCGCAGCTCATCGCGGAAGAAGTACTCACCCCGGATCACCGCGTTCAGATCGCCGGTCAGGGGGAAGCTGTATTCCGCATCGGCAGAAATCGTCCACTCGGGAGAGTTGGGGATGGTCTGTCCGTCGAGGATGCGGTTCTCCCCATCGATGAGGGCGGTGAACTTCTGGTACTCCGCCTGGAGCCAGCCGACGTTGAAGTTGATGAGCAGGTTCTCGATGGGCGCCGACGTGACCGACAGCTCCACACCGTAGGACTCGGCCTCTTCCGCGTTGTCGATGCCGCCGAAAATGAAGAACTCGCCTTCGTCATCCACACCGGACTCCTGGAACGCGGTCTGCAGATCGGTCCAGTCCATATAGAAGGCGGCCGCATTGATTCGCAGGGTGTTGTTCAACAGCTCGGCCTTGTAGCCGATTTCGTAGTTCCAGAGCTCTTCCGGTGCGTAGGTTTCCGTTTCAGGCGTCGGTGCGACCTGCACGCCGCCGGACTTGAAGCCCTTGGCCACCGTGGCATACACCGACGAGTCCTCGTTCAGGTCGTAGCGCAGGGCGATCATGGGCGAGAAATCGTCGAAGGTATCTTCTACGGTTAGCTCCTGGGACACGCCACCGCCAAAGCCGGAGATGTCCGTGAAGATTTCTTCCTCCGAGTAGCGACCACCCACGGTGAGCGTCAGGCTGTCAGTGATGGCGAAATCAGCCTGCCCGAACACCGCGTAGACCTCGGAGCTGCTGAAGGACTCTTCGCTGTCGATGAGAAAACCCTGGGGGAGACCGAAGGGCTGGGCCGCTCCCACGAAGGTCTTGTTGTCGATGAAGCCTTCGTCGTCGGAGTAGTAGAAGCCAACGTTCCATTGAAGGCGCGAATCGCTGGCGCTCTGGAGGCGGAACTCCTGGGTGATGCTTTCCCGGGGGATGGTCCGGAACTCCTGGAAGAAGTCCTGGCTACCGCCGTCGATGTCGCCCTGAAGGAAAAAGTCCGAATCCATCCAGCCGGTGATGCTGGTGAAGCTCATATTCGAGAAGTTGTAGTCGATGCGCGCGATGGCGTACTCGAAATCCGTGCCCACGGTCTGTGGAGCGTTGAAGTTCACCCGGCTTTCGTTCTGTGGAAAGAACCCGACGCCGTCGGGGTCGGGATCGGCGCGGCCATCCCCATCCAGGTCGGGGAAGCTGGCGTAGAGCACGTCACCGGCAAAGGTTGAGAACACACCCGAGGGTACGCCCTCGCGCATGCCCACCTCTTCGTCGGCGTAGCTGTAGCTCAGGTTAACGGACAGGTCTTCGGTCGGGGTCCACAGCAGAGCGCCGCGGAAATACTGGTACTCAGAGTCGTTGCCGCCGCCCTGGGGGTTGATGTTCTCTATGTTGCCGTCGGAGCTGAAGTCCTTGACGTTGATGCGAGCGGCCAGCTTGTCCTTCACGATGGGGATATTGACGATGCCCTCTACGTCCAGGGTGTCGAAGCGCCCGTAATCAACCATGACGGAACCATCGATCCCATCCGTGTGGGGTGCATTGGTAATCACGCTGATGCCGCCGCCCAACGCGTTGGCGCCGAAGTACGTGGATTGGGGGCCGCGCAGGACCTCGATACGCGCGATGTCGAGGATGGGTGGGTTGATACTGCTGCTGGCGAGGTTGAAGCCATCTACGTAGAACCCGAAGGTTGACGTACGGCGAGCCTGGTTGGAGTTCACGAAGTTGGTGACGCCGCGCATGCTGATCTCGCGCCGGGACCGGGCACCGTTGGTGATGAAGCTGGCGTTGGGCGTGCGGGCGACAAAGTCCGTCACATCCCGGAACATGTTCTTCTGAATTTCGGCCTGACCAAACGCCGATATCGCGATGGGTACATCCTGCAGACTTGCCTCGCGCTGCTGGGCCGTCACCAGAACCTCCTCGAGAGCTGGTTCCTGAGCTGATACCGCGCCGTGACCCGCAGATACCGCCGCAACCGCAAGAGCCAGCACGCCGCGCGTGAACCGGGCGCAGCCGGGCGCTCTTGTTGTACCGCAGATAGACGACTCGGACATGGAGATGCTCCTTACTTGCAATGAAAGAAATTCGGCGGAGCAGGCGCGCTCAGCGTCTGGACCGTGCTGTTGATCTGGCCCCAACGATGCGTTGCTTTTCAGCAAATGCAAAGCGACATATTGCCAGCGATTTGCTCTTCCCCCGCGCAGGCCTTCCGGATGAACGCCTGTGTGCAGTTATTTTTGTATTACTCCCGACTCTAGCGGAAGACCATACATTGAGAAAATTGATTTTTGTTCGAAAAAGCCAAGGAAAAATCAATGTAATCCCGGATTTCCATCCTGCTTATTCATATTATTTGGGTTTACGAAAATATAACTCAATTTTCTCAATGAATTGCCATCCACTATAGTCGTACCCATCACCATCAACGGCGGGGTGGACCCTATGGGGCGTTTGGCGGCATTCAACTTCCAGCGCTGGATCGATGAGCATCGGCACCTGCTGAAGCCCCCCGTGGGTAACCAGCAGATCTGGAAAGACACGGACATGATGGTGACCGTCGTCGGCGGTCCGAACCAGCGCACCGACTTCCATGACGATCCCGTCGAAGAGTTCTTCTACCAGCTCGAAGGCGACATGGTGCTCAAGGTCTATGAAGGCGGAGAGTTCTATGACGTCCCCATCCGTGAGGGGGAGGTGTTTTTTCTCCCGGCAGGCGTGCGGCACTCGCCCCAGCGACCCATGGCTGACAGTATCGGACTGGTGATAGAACCCGCGCGGCCGCCGGGGGCACACGACGCCTTCGAGTGGTACTGCTTCGAATGCCTGTCCCTCGTGCACCGGTCTGAGGTGCAGCTCAAGTCGATCGTGGACGACCTCCCGCCGCTCTACGAAGCGTTCTACGCCAGCGAAGAGGCTCGCACCTGCCCCAACTGCGGAGCGCTGCACCCCGGTAAAACGCCCCCGGACGGTTGGGTGAATCTTCCACACTGAGATTGCTGCCCCTATGGATCTTGCAAAGCTGGCGCAGCGTGCCGCTGCCCTCGACGCCGATGATGGACTTGCGCAGGTTCGGGAAATGTTCCACTTCCCCGAGCTCGGTACCCCGCAGCTCGCTTACTTCAGCGGACATTCACTCGGGCTCGAACTGAGCACCATAAAGCCCGCGGTGGAGAGAGAACTCGATGAGTGGGCGAAGTACGGCGTGGAAGGGCATTTCATCGCAGAGCGACCCTGGTACAGCTTCCATGAGCTCCTGACGCCGACGATGGCATCGCTGGTGGGCGCCGAGCCTTCAGAAGTGGTGTGCATGAACTCGCTCACAACCAACCTGCACCTGCTGTTCGTCTCCTTCTATCGGCCTACCAAGGAGCGCTTTAAGATCATCAGTGAAGCCCGGATGTTTCCCTCGGACCGTTATCTTCTGGAGACGCAGGCCCAGTTTCATGGCTTTGATCCCGATGAGGCGATCATCGAGGTCGGGCCGCGCGAGGGTGAGTGGGTAATTCGCCACGGAGATATTGTTCAGGCCATCTCCGATAACGCCGACCAGCTGGCCCTGGTGTTCCTCGGCGGCGTGAACTACATCACCGGCCAGCGTTTTGACATGGGGGCGCTCACGGCTGCCGCCCACGAAGCCGGCGCTATGGCAGGCTTCGACCTGGCGCACGCCGCGGGCAACATCCCCCTGGAGCTGCATGACTGGGACGTGGATTTTGCGGCCTGGTGTTCCTACAAGTATCTCAACTCCGGCCCGGGTAACGTCGGCGGCATCTTTGTACACGAGCGCCACGGCAACGACAGATCGCTGCCCCGTTTCGGTGGCTGGTGGGGCCACGACAAGGACGCGCGCTTCAAAATGGAGCCTGGTTTTCAACCCATGCACGGCGCGGAAGGCTGGCAGCTCAGCAACGTGCCCATACTGGGTATGACTGTGATGCTCAAATCCCTGGAGCTGTTCGACAGCGTGGGCATGACGGCCCTGCGCGCCAAGAGCGAACGGCTGACCGCTTTCCTCGAAGATGCGATCGATGAGCTGGCCGAGGCGTTTCCGGATGAGAACATACGCATCATCTCACCGCGGGATCCTGCGCAGCGAGGCTGCCAGCTGTCCTTCGAGCTGGGCGACCAGACGCGCGATTTCTTTGAGACGCTGATCAAAGAGGGCGTCATCGCCGACTTCAGAGAGCCCAATATCATTCGCGTCGCGCCGGTGCCGCTGTACAACAACTTCGGCGACGTCGCGACGTTTTCCAAAGTCATGCACGGTCTTCTGGAAGCGAGACAATGAGTAGGGGAAGCGTCACGGTCATCGGAGCGGGGCCGGTCGGATCCCTGCTGGCGATTTGCCTCAATAATCATGGCTATCGAGTCGCGCTGTACGAAGGTCGTCCCGATTCCCGCAAGACGGATATCTACCAGGGCAAGTCCATTAACATCGCGCTCTCCGATCGCGGCTGGACGTCCCTCGACAAGATTGGCGTGGGCGGTGCGGCGAAGGAAGATGCGATCCCCATGTATCACCGGGCGATCCATGATCTGGATGGCGCCCTGAGCAGCATTCGCTACGGCGGGGAAAACGACGCCATATGGTCCGTCTCCCGTTCCGGTATCAACCATACGCTGCTGGACATCGCCGAGGCCCGGGACGACGTCGAGGTTCACTTCGAACACCGGCTGGTCGACATTTCCCTGGATTCGGGCGAGTGCCGTTTCCGCCGGGACGACGGGTCAGAGTTCACCGTGACGTCGGACCTCGTTTTTGGCGCTGACGGGGCCAACTCCAAGGTGCGCCGGATTGCGCACGACTTCCCGCGCTTCAGCTACAGCCAGAGCTACATGGACCAGTGCTACATGGAGCTCACCATTCCGGCGAATGCGGATGGGACCCATCAGCTGGAAGTGGAAGCGCTGCACATCTGGCCCCGCGGTGAGTTCATGCTCATCGCGCTACCCAATCCCGATGGCAGCTTCACCTGCACGCTGTTCATGAATTACGAGGGCGAAGACTCCTTCGCCGAACTAACAAACCCCGAGGCCGTCCAGGCGTTCTTCGACAAATACTTCTCGGACGTCTTCGGACTTCTGGAAGATCCCGTGGCGGAAGTGCTGAGCAAACAGGCCGCACCGCTATACCTGGTGCGCGTATATCCCTGGACCTTCAACGACAGAGTGGCGCTTATCGGAGACGCGGCCCACGCCATCGTTCCGTTCTATGGCCAGGGTATGAACTGCGGTTTTGAAGATTGTGCCGTGCTGGACAGCCTGATCGAAGAGCTGGACCACGACTGGCCGAGGATTCTCAAGGCCTATGAGCAATCGCGAAAACCCAACGGAGATGCCATCGCCGAGCTGGCCACGCGCAACTTCATTGAAATGAGTGATCTTTCTGGCGACCCCATGTTCCAGCTTCGCAAGAAAATCGAAGCCAGGTTCTCCGAGCTGTACCCAGAGCTCTGGACGCCGCTCTACTCCATGGTGACCTTCTCGCCGGAGCTGAGCTATGCGGAAGCCCTGCGTATCGGGGACCTGCAGCAGGAGATCATGGACCGGATTATGGCGCGAAAAGATATTGAGACCGCCTGGGATAGCGAGCCCGTCATGCACGAGCTCCACCAGCTGGCGGTGGAGAAGCTGGGAGCGGACTGATGAGTGCAGAGCATCAGAACTATCGAGCGCTGGAAGAGGGCATTCATACCGATCTGAAAGATCGTCTGTCCTATAGCAAGTATCTTGATCTCGACCAGATTCTCAACGCCCAGCATCCGCGCACGGAAGAACACGATGAAATGCTTTTCATCATCATCCACCAGGCCAGCGAGCTGTGGCTTAAGCTGGCGGGCTTCGAGGTGCAGGCGTCCATGCGGGCGCTGTCCTCGGATAACTTCGGGCATGCCTTCAAGGCGATAGCGCGCGTTAAGCTCATTCTGTCTCAGCTCACGCAGTCCTGGTCCATTCTGGCGACCATGACCCCCGCCGACTATCTGCGCTTTCGTGACTCCCTCGGCCCGTCTTCCGGATTTCAGTCCTACTCTTACCGGGCGCTCGAGTTTCTTCTCGGAAACAAGAACGCGGCCATGGCCAAGGTGCATGCGCACGACGAGGTCGTCTGCCGCGAACTGACGACGCTGCTCCACGCCCCCAGTCTTTACGACATTACCCTGCAGAAACTGCAGCAGGCAGGGTTTGCCATTGATGAGTCGTGCCTGGAGCGGGACTTCTCGCAGCCCTATGCCGCCAACGATTCCGTCGCCACGGCCTGGCTCGAGGTGTACCGGAAGTCCGACGAGCACTTCGAGCTTTACGAACTCGCGGAGAAGCTGGTCGATGTGGAGGATGCCTTCCAAGCCTGGCGCTTCAAGCACATGTATACGGTGACCCGCATTATCGGCAACCGTATGGGCACGGGCGGATCCTCGGGTGTGCCATTCCTGAAGCGGGCGCTGGATATGAGCTTCTTCCCGGAATTGTTCACGATCCGGACTCAGCTCTGACAACTCCGCCGGGACTTCCCAGATCCGGCCCATGATTCCTGCGGTCACTCTCCGCCGCGCGCTGGAGCGTTCCCGCCGCTGATTAGATTCTGCGCAGTACGGCCCGAACGGGACTGGCGTCGGCCGCCGCAAGGCGCAGGGGCAGGGCAACAAGTTCATACTCGCCGGGGTCCACGTGGTCGAGAACCAGACCCTCCAGTATCGCCATGCGGTGGCGCTTGACCGTGTGGTGCGCGTCCAGCGTTTTCGAAGTCTCCGGGTCGATGGACGGTGCATCGGTGCCAATGAGGCAGCAGCCCCGCTCGCCCAGGTAGGCGATCATCGCTGGCGCAAGGCCACGAAAATGGCCGGGCCATTCATGGTGCGGAAACTGGGTGAAGGTTCTGATGAGGACGCGCTCCGGCGGGGTTGTCAGCCGGTCGACCGCGTCCCGGATCTCTTCAAGCTGTACGACATCGCCATCCCCCCGCGCGTTCACAACCACACAGCGACCGAGATAGGGCCGCAGCGCCACGGACTCCATCTGCTTGCCCTCGACGTCGTAATGGCATGGCGCATCCGCGTGCGTGCCCGTGTGCGTTGACATGGCAATGCGCGACACGAGCACGGGGCACTCCGGGCCGATGGTCCAGGTGCGATCTATGGCGTAGGAGCCGTCGCCCGGCCACACGGGGGTGTCTGGCGTGATCGTCTGGGTGATATCGAGTATCTCGTTGGGGGGCGCTTCAATGTCGTTGGCCATAGTTATTGCTCGCAGGGAAACTCGGTATCGGTGGATGTTTGCAGAACGTAGCCCGGAATCGCTCGGTCGTAGAGCTGAGTCTCCGTTAGGAAATCTGCCTGGCCGCCGCGCGCAGCGCACTCCTGAATGCGCTGGCCGCGGGCGACAGAAACTCATCGCCGCGATGCGTGATGCCCACCGGCCCATTACCGAACGGAACATCCCAGTCGATCACCGAGAGGATACCGGCGGCGATATCGGTTTTGGCGACGTGTTCAGGCACCGGGTAGAGGAAGTTGCGGGTGCTCAGGAGGCTACGGTTGGTCAGGTAGGAGACGGAATCGATGACGCTGGGCGGTGCATAGTTCTCGCGGGTGGTAAAAAAATGATCGACCTGGCGACGAAGAGTTGTATCGGACGGAGGCAGAATCCAACTGAAGTCCTTCAGGTCCTGGAACGTCAGTCCGCTCTTTCCCACCAACGGGTGCTGGCGCCCGGCGATGATCACGATCTTTTCATCGATCAGCCGCTCCAGGCTGAGATTGGACGCGAGATTGTAGGTGGGAAGGCGGCCGACGATCATGTCGAGCTCCCCGGAGAGCAGCCCGGGGATGAGCATCGCGTTGGCGCCCTCAATGACCTTAACGGCTACCTTGGGGCGCTCGTGTAGCAGCCCTTCTATGGCCGTAGGCAATAGCAGGGGGGCCGCTGCGAGCAGGGTTCCAACCACCACGTGACCGCTCTTACCTTCGGTGAGATCGTCGAGGTCCTGCGCGGCATTTGAAATCTGGGTAAGCAGGAGCTTCGAGTGGAAGATGAGCGCGTTACCGGCCTCTGTGGGCACAACACCACGATTGGTGCGGCTGAACAGGGTGGCTTCGAAGTCCTCTTCCAGATCGCGGATCATCTTGGTCGCGGCGGGCTGGGATACATGCACTTCCCCAGCCGCGGCCTGGATACTCCCATGTCTGTCGATGGCCACCAGCAGTCTCAGCTGCTTGAGGCGCAGGCGCGTCATGGCGCGCTCTAGAACCTGCTGATGCTTGGACACGGTTTAGTGATGTGAGGCCTTAGAACCAGATGCGGTCGGTTTCTTGTTCCAGGCTGCTGATTACGCTCATCGCCGCGAGCGCCGAGCTCTTTGGGTTATCGGGTACGGTCCTGCCGAGGATTCTGAATGTGAAGTTCCCGAAGTCACCGCTGGCTTCAACTTCATGAATGTTCTCGGTGGCCTGGGGGTCGGCAATCAGCCTTACGCGGGTCCGGTCGAAACCGAGTCCGGCCAGCGCAACGGCCGCCGCGACGTTTGCATTCTTCGGGTAGCTGGTCGCCGCGCCACGGGCGCTGCCTTCGAAATGCACAGCGCCTTCCGGGGGGAGGTCCTCCAGGTCCAGGAGGTCTTCGGCAGGCGTGCCACGCCAGCAGGAAGCAGGTTTACGACCTTCATAAATAACCTGCTCAAGGCCGCCAACCCGGGCTGCACGAAGACAGTCCAGGGAACCGATGGCACCGCTAACGAGGTGTAGTCGCGCGCCGCCCGTCGATGCGGCCTTGTCCAGTTGTTGGTGCAGGTCTTCATCGGCCAATGCACCAATCGATACGGTGGTAAGTGGCATACCGCAGGCGAGGATCTTCGCCCCGTGTTCCTTCAACGCGCCGTGGCCGGCGCAGTCGATGACGTGCTCTATACCCTCGGGCATGTCTTCCACGCAGCGCACCATCGGAATGTCCTGAAAAACCCCGTCGTCGCGTCCGTCGCCGCGTCGGCGGGACAGCACCACGCTCACAGTGTGGCCGCGATCCTGCAGCTTTCCGCAGGCATAGCGGGCAATGGCTCCGGCCCCGATTATTCCGATATTCATGCGCACCTCCGGCCTGCATAGTAAATTATATCCAGGCACATCAGATATCAAAATAACTGATATCAGGTTATCTTTTCCCGTTTGCTCTATGCCGTACCTTTCGGCGCCAGAGATCTAAAGGGTGGAGTGGCAGCGATGCCTGAGTATGCGAAGACCGAAGCGAAGCAGTACGCGAAACAGAACATGAAGGGAATTTGGGCGGCGGCCCTCAATCCTTTCGATGACGAGCTGCGACTGGACGAGGAGGGCTTCCGCTCAAACATCCGGCACTGGATCGACGACCTGGAGATTGACGGGTTGTTCGTTGGAGGCAAACAGGGAGAGTTTTTCTCGATGTCCGTTGCGGAGCGAAAGGCCAATTTCGAGATTGCGGTGGACGAATGTGCGGGGAAGGCCGGCGTCATCGTTTCCGCATCCGATCAGAACGTCGATGTGGTCAAAGACCTGGCGATCCATGCGCAGCAGTGCGGCGCCGATTACGTGGTGGTCCACGCCCCGGTCCTCAGTTTCGTCCACGAAAGGTCCGAGGTTCTTTATCAGTACTACAAGTCGATCTCTGATGAGGTGGATATTGGCATTGCCATGTGGAGTCACCCCGATGTCGGCTATCTCATGACACCGGAGGAATGTGCACGGATTGCCGAGTTGCCGAACATCGTTGCCATCAAGTATTCCGTCCCGAGAGAAATGTACGTAAAGCTGACCGGGATGATCGGCGATCAAATCCAGGTATCCACTTCTTCGGAGGATGAATGGCTCGACAATATCGAGGAACTGGGCTGGCAGCTGTACCTCTGCTCGTCGCCCCCATACCACCTGCAAAGCAGCCGAGACAAGCGAATGCGGGAGTACACGGACCTGGCCTTCGCCGGTGACTTCGCGCAGGCACGCGTCGTTCGCGACAGCCTCGGTTCCGTGCGACGCGCCATGAAGACTTCCCGGCCCGCGGACAAGCCCCAGGCTTTTGGCAAGTACTGGCAGTCGCTGCTGGGGCAGGTGGGCGGTCGCGTTCGCGCACCCATGCTGGAGCTGACGTCGGAGGAAAAAGCCACGGTTGAGGAGGCGTTCGCAAACAGCGGGCTTCGCGTGTAAGCGGTTGCGCCGCGCCAGGGCGGGCCCGTAGCTCCGGAATCCGATCCCCGGTCTTCCGACACAGAACAGCCCGCGACCCATGCTCGGTGCAGCCCTGCTTTGTTGGAAGATGAAGCACGAGCAGCCTGGTGATTCAGGAGAATAAGAAATGCACAACTACCCGGAGCTGCGGCTCTACATTGACGGCCAGTGGCGCAGGACCGCTAACGCCCTGCCCGTTCTTAATCCAGCGACGGAGGAGGAGATTGGCCGTCTGCCTCACGCCGATCGGCAGGATCTCGACGACGCCCTCGCGGCGGCCGAGAAGGGGTTTCGGGTATGGAGCGCCACACCGGCGGTGGAACGCGCCAATGTGCTTATGCGCGCCGCGGCGCTCATGCGCGAACGTCAGGAGGAGATCGCCACAGCGATCACGGCGGAACACGGAAAACCACTTCCCCAGGCACGACTCGAAGTGATCCGAGGCTGCGAGTTTTTCGAATGGGACGCCGGCGAGGCCACCCGTACTTACGGTCGCGTTATACCCAGCGCCCGGGGCACCCGCTACAGCGTCCATCACCAGCCCATTGGCATTGTCCTGGGCCTGTCGCCGTGGAATTTCCCCATGAGCCAGCCCTGCCGCAAGGTTGCCGGCGCCGTCGCCTCGGGCTGCTCCATCATTCTCAAAGCCGCCGAAGAAACACCCGCGGGTGCTTTGCACATTGCGCGAGCGCTGCACGACGCGGGCCTGCCCGCCGGAGTTCTCAACCTCGTCTTTGGCACACCGGCCGATATTTCGGATTATCTGATTCGTCAGGAACAGGTGCGCCTGGTGGCCTTCACCGGGTCTACCGCGGTGGGTCGACATTTGACGACGCTGGCCTCCGAGCACATGACCTCGGTGCTGATGGAACTGGGCGGTCACGCTCCGGTTGTCGTGTGTGAAGACACGGATGTGAAAGCCGCGGCGCTGAGCAGTGCAACCCGAAAGATGCGCAATGCGGGACAGGTGTGCACCTCGCCTACACGCTTCTTCGTCCACGAGAGTGTTTTCGACGAATACCTGAATGTCTTCGTCCAGAGAGCCGCCGCTACCGTGGTCGGCAATGGCTTTGACGAGGGCGTCGAGATGGGGCCGCTGGCCAACGAGCGCCGGCCGCCCGCCCTCGCTGAGCTTGTCGACGATGCCGTCGCGAAAGGTGCACAGCTCGTTACCGGGGGTAGCCGCAAAGGCGATCGAGGGTACTTCTTTGAACCCACAGTGCTCGCCAACGTGCCGCAGGACGCCCGCGTCATGCAGGTGGAGCCATTCGGTCCCCTCGCCGTTGTAAACCCCGTCCCATCCTTGGAAGTCGGAATCAAGCAGGCCAACGCCACGCCCTTTGGGCTCGCCGCCTACGGCTTCACCAATCGGGCCGACTACGCCGACCGGCTCCTCGAGGGCCTCGAGGCCGGCAACGTTTCCATCAACACGCTGGAGGCCTCGCTGCCGGAAACACCCTTTGGGGGCGTGAAGCACAGCGGCTACGGGCGCGAGGGCGGTACGGAAGGCTTGCATAACTACATGACCGTCAAGAACATCATGCACAGTATGGAGATCGTCTGACGCAGGTCGGGTGCGTTTGCCCCCGTAGGCACAGTCCATCATTGAGTGCCAGGCTTTACCAGCCTAGGCCAAGGCAGCCCCGCCCAGGCTAAGCTCTTCAACTCCCGCACCGGAGCGACGTTTTGAGTCTACCGCTTGCCCTGGCGATGGCGCTCACCATGTGCGCCTTCACCGCGAATTCATTGCTCAACCGGCTCGCGCTCGCCGACGGTGAGGCGGGTCCCGCCAGCTTTGCTGCGCTGCGTCTGGTTTCCGGGGCCGTCGTTCTGGTCCTGCTGATCGTGCTGCGCAACCCCGTTGGTCGTCTTAAAGCGAATATGAACCTGGGTAACGCACTGGCGCTGGCCACCTATATCCTGGGATTCTCCTTCGCCTACGTCACGCTGGACGCTGGCTTTGGTGCCTTGCTTCTCTTTGGGACTGTGCAACTCACCATGTTTAGCTCGGTCGTGTTCACGAATTCCGAGGCCATACCGATCCGACGCTGGGTCGGTGCCGCCATGGCCCTTGCCGGCCTACTTTGGCTTCTGGCGCCGTCGTCGGCTGAGTCTGTATCGCTTTCCCCTGCCGCCTTGCTGATGGTGCTCGCAGGTATCGGGTGGGGGATCTATTCATTGCGCGGAAGTCGCGGCACTGATCCGCTGGCGGCTACGGCTGCGTCCTTCTTGCTGGCCACGCCGGTGGCCCTGGTCGTATATGGCATGCGGCCCGATACGCTGAACTGGCGCGGCGCCGGGTTGGCCTGCGTTTCCGGCGCGCTAACTTCGGGGTTGGGCTATGCGCTGTGGTATCGGCTGCTACCGCAGATCAACGCCACGGTCGCCGCGGTGGCCCAGCTCACCGTACCGGTACTCGCGGCTGTGGCTGGGGTGTTCATTCTGGGCGAACCGTTTGGTGTCCGGCTCGTACTTTCCGGTGCCCTTGTCCTTGGCGGGGTCCTGATCGCGACGGTGCGCATTTTTGTTCCGCGCTAGCGACGCGCCCCTTTGTTCACGACCCGGTTGCGCTGATCGTCGATACCCATCGATAGGAGCAGCGGGTCCGTGACCTGCCGTTCCGCAAAATGCTGTTTCGACCTAAGGCCGCGCCATTCCGTCTGAATCAGCGCCTGCGCCACGGCTCCGCCCAGGGTTGAGCCGGGGCCGAGAATAATAATTACATCTGGAGCAAACTCGCGCACGCCGTTCGTGATGGCGGCAGTCAGATCGTAGCTGCGAACGACCTGGTGTCGGAAGGTGTAGTCGTGCATGGCTTCCAGGTCGGACACGCCCGGGTACCAGATGTGGCCACGGCCATCGATAAGCGGACGTCGGGGTTGGCGGAACAGGCCCGACTCCAGCTTGCGCAGGCCCAGCTGCGATACCGGTGCCTGGAGGGGCGTGTGAAACGCGGCGTGATTGGACAGACGCATGGGAAAGCGACCGCCCACGGGAACCAGACGTTCCTCCGCCGCGGTCAGGGCATCCTGGGACCCGCCGAATACGAGCATGCCGCCCAGGTCGATGGACAGGTAGAGTTCGCTGATGCTCTCGGTCAGCGCCATTAACTCAGCGCGCTTTCCGGGGATTTCACGCCAGTTGTCGTCCACGAAGGGATAGAGCAGCTGACCGCCGATGAGGGCTTCGTGCATCAGCGTTCCCATGGTGTTCACGATTCGAAACCCGGCCTCGCCGCTGACAGCCCCGGCACAGGCCAGTGCGATGTACCAGCCCATGGAGTTTCCGGTCACCGCGGCGACGTCAAATGCCTCCCCGTCGATGGACAGGTAATCGCCATAGGCGCAGGCATAGATGAGCCCCGATGCGTTGTCTCCCCGCGTGAAGCGGGCGACGCTGAAGCGCTTTGCCGCGTCCAGTTCGAGGATGGAGTCCTGCTGTTCCTCCCGGCGCTGGTGATCGAAGGCGGCAAGAAGATCGTGCTTGTCGCCATGCAGCCGCTGGAGATAGCCGAGCTCGTCCTTGTTGTAGGTGCCGCGACCCGGGGCGACTACCAAAGCGCTGCGTCTGCTCACGAGCTCCCGCGCTCCAGGGACTCATCGTCGCGACACAGACGCAGAGCGGCAGTCACGATCCCGTCCCGGCTCGGCAGGGTTGAGGCGTACGCCGGGCCGGTAGCGATAAAGCTGTCGTGGGCCGCGATACGGGCGGCCGCCTGTTCGCTGTGCTCACTGAACAGGGCCATGAGCGCTTCGCTCTGGGAACCGCTGCGACGGCACTCATCGACAATCAACACGCATTCGCAGGGGGCGGTCGCTTCCAGCAGGCTCGCCTTCTGCAGCGGTGCGATCCAGCGCATATCGATGACCCGGGCATCCAGGCCGTGCTTCTCCTTGAGCACTTTCCGGGCCTTTAGAGACAGGAAAAATCCGTTGGCGTAGGACACGATGGCGAGATCTTTTCCCTCACCTATCACATTTACTTCGCCGAGCTTGACGGACTCGCGCCCCGGAGCCGGATAGACGTGCATCCAGCCACCGTCCCCTTCTTCATGGAGGTCCCGGGTCATGTATAGAGCGATGGGTTCCACGAAGACCACCACGCGCTGTTCCTCGCGCGCGAGTCGCACGGCCTCGCGGAGCATAAGCGCCGCATCCCGGCCGTTCGACGGACAGGCGACGATAAGGCCGGGTATATCGCGCAGGACGGCGAGGGAGTTGTCGTTGTGAAAATGGCCGCCAAAACCACGCTGGTAGCCCAGGCCCGCGATGCGCACCACCATGGGATTGGTGAACTGGCCGTTGGAAAAAAAGGGCAGGGTGGCAGCTTCCCCGCGTAACTGGTCCTCGGCATTGTGCAGATAGGCAAGGAACTGGATTTCCGGTACGGGCACAAACCCGTTCTGGCCGAGTCCCACGGCCAGGCCCAGGATGGTCTGCTCGTCCAGGAGCGTATCCACCACCCGGTGGGCCCCAAAGCGCCCGTGCAGTTTCTGGGTCACGCCGTATACGCCGCCCTTGCGACCGACATCTTCACCGAAAAGCAGGATCTCGCGGTGTTGCAGCATCAGGTCCGTGAGCGTGAAGTTGATCAGTTTCGCCATGTGCTGCGGTTGCTCGACCGCGCGCATGTCCGGACCGCCGAATACCGCTTCCCGGACGCTCTGCTCCGGCAGCGGCGCGCAGGACACCGGGCGTGCCGGCGGCACGATGCTGCTCATGACCTCTGTGGCTGTCCTCAGCTTCGGGCGCGCGATAGCGTCCTCGGCAGCTCTTTCGACGCGGCCTTCGGTTTCGAGGTACAGATCCAGGACATCCTCGGGACTGTAGAGGCCCTCATCAATCAGGCGTCGGGCGGTATGGAGAAGGGGGTCGAGCGCCTCCGCCGCTTCGATTTCCGCCGGCGACAGGTAGGCCTGCTGCATGTCGGCACCCGCGTGTCCATACAGTCGAACGCAGCTCATGTGCAGGACCGCCGGCTTTCGCGAGTGACGGATCTGCTGCGCGAGCCGTGCTGTCGCAGCGTAGGTGGCGACCACGTCCAGCCCGTTGCAGGCTGCGAACGCCAGACCCGGTCTGTGAGCCAGGCTGTCGCGTACCCAGCCCGCGGGTGTCTTCACGGAAATGCCGATGCCGTTGTCCTGGCAGACAAACAACAGCGGCAGGGGAGCGTAGCGATAAGTGCTCCAGCCCGCGGCATTCAATGCTCCCTGGGCGGTTGAGTGATTCAGCGAGGCATCGCCAAAGGAGCAGTAGACGATCGCATCGTCGGGGTATTGCTGGTGCTCCGGACTCAGTCGTCGGGACAGATCGATGGAGTAGGCAGCGCCAACGGCCTTGGGCAGGTGGGAGGCGATCGTGGAGGTCTGGGGAGGTATGTTCAAGATCCGAGATCCCAGCACCTTGTGCCGGCCACCGGAAATGGGATCTTCCGCAGACGTGGTAAAGCTCAGGAGCATATCCCACAGCGGGGTCTGGCCGGTTAGCTGGGCCGACCTCGCAAGCTGAAACGCGGCATCACGATAGTGCAGAAAAGCAGGATCGCTGACGCGCAGCGCCGCGGCTATGGCGGCACTGCCCTCATGACCGGAGGAGCCGATGGTGTAGTACCCCTCGCCGCGGGCCTGGAGCTTTCTCGATACCCTGTCGAGTTGCCGACTCAGGACCTGGGCGCGGAATACGGCCAGGAGTATTTGCGGCGACATGCCGGCCTCTTCCAGGGTAGGGGAGTTGGCCGATACGGGAAGATCGCCGGTCTTCACTCGCGATAGAAAGTTGTCGTGGACGACCTCAGCGCGATCCACTAAGTTCCGGCCTTACTCTGCGTTTGGGTCAGCGCGTACGTCAGCGTCAAAGTCAGCGGTTCCCTCGGCGGTCAAAGGTCGAAGCGAATTCCCTGGGCGAGGGGAAGTTCCGCGGAACGATTGATGGTCGACGTGGAGCGCCGCATGTAGCCTTTCCAGGCATCCGAGCCCGACTCCCGGCCACCACCGGTGTCCTTCTCACCGCCAAAGGCGCCACCAATCTCGGCGCCGCTGGTGCCGATATTCACGTTGGCTATGCCGCAGTCGCTACCGGAAGCCGAAATGAACCGCTCTGCTTCCTGCACATCGCGCGTAAAGATCGCCGATGACAGGCCCTGGGGCACGTCGTTGTGAAGACGGATAGCCTCGCCCAGATCCTGGTAGCTGTAGAGATAGAGGATCGGTGCGAAGGTTTCCTCCTGCACGGTCTGCGCCACCGGGCCCACGTCGACGAGCGCCGGCGCCACATAGAACGCATCAGGATATTCGTCCGCAAGCACGCGCTCGCCCCCGGTGACCTTGCCCGGGGCCCGCGACAGGGCATCCTGCATGGCCTCGAAGGACGCCTGGTCGACCAGGGGGCCCACAAGGGTGTTTTCGGCCAGGGGATCACCGATGCGCACCGAGCTGTAGGCTTTTTCAAGGGCCGCCACAACTTCGCCGTAGCGGCTTTCGTGGATGATCACGCGCCGGGTCGACGTGCAGCGCTGGCCCGCAGTCCCGACAGCGCCAAAAACGATGGCCGGGATGGCGAGTTCGAGGTCAGCGGACTCGGTGACGATCATGGCGTTGTTCCCGCCCAACTCGAGAATCGAGCGGCCGAAACGCTGCGCGACGGCGGGTGCCACCTGGCGGCCCATGCGGGTGCTGCCGGTGGCGCTGATGACCGGCAACCGGCTGTCATTCACCAGCAATTCGCCCAGGGCCCGGTCTCCGAAAATGACCTGCGAAAGGTGCTCGGGTACAAAGTCGAGGTTGGCGGCGGCTGCTTCGAAAATTTTCTGGCAGGCCAGGGCGGTGAGCGGTGTTTTCTCGGAAGGTTTCCAGATAACGCTGTCGCCGCAGACGATGGCGAGGGCCGTGTTCCACGACCAGACCGCGACAGGGAAATTGAAAGCGGAGATAACGCCGACGGGTCCCATGGGCAGCCAGCTTTCCTGGATGCGGTGTCCCGGTCGTTCCGAGGGCATGGTCAGTCCGTAGAGCTGACGCGACAGTCCCACGGCGAAGTCGCAGATATCAATCATCTCCTGAACTTCGCCCAGCCCTTCCTGGTAGATCTTGCCGGACTCTAGCGTGACCAGCGCGCCGAGGGCGTCCTTGCGCTCGCGCAGGGCCTCACCCAGGCGGCGGACGAACTCTCCGCGCTGTGGCGCGGGCACATCGCGCCAGCGTCGAAAGGCGTCCACTGCGTTGGCCGCTATGTCGTCGTAAGCGTCGGGGCTGGTGCTCGTGACGGTTCCCAGAAGAGCTCCGTCTGTGGGTGAGCGTACGTCCATGTCGCCCTTGTCGGTGGCGACGTGGCCTATATCCAGCGCTTGGAGAATATCGGACGCGTTCATGCTCTTCAGGTTTTCTACGGCGGTCATCGGCACTGTACCTCAGGCAGCGTGGAGGGCGCTGGCCGCGGATTCTTCCGCATAGTAGGCGCCGAAACGATTGTTGATGAAAGCGTCGAAGGGCACGTCTTCCTGGCGCACGAACCCCCGCTGCGGTAGGACGCCCTCCGCGAGCAGATCCAGGACAGCGCAGATGCCGGCCGCCGTGGTGATCTGGATCGCGCTCCACGGTTTGCCGTTGATCTCGCGGCTGTAGATCTTGTTGGCGTAGGTCTCCTGAACGAGGTTTCCGTTCTTTGTTCCGGTGACGCTGGCAAAGATCAGCACCACGTCCTGATTCGTGAGGGGAAGCGCGGCCTCGAAGATCTCCTTGAGCAGCGGCTGGCGATCGCGCAGGCGAAGATCCTGGAGCAGCAGCTTCATGATGTCGCGGTGCCCGGGATAGCGCACGCTGCGGTAGTTCAGGTTGTCTACCTTGCCCTGGAGAGTCTCGCAGAGTGTGCCGAGTCCTCCGGAGGTGTTGAACGCCTCGTAGGTCGTGCCGTCGAGGGAGAAGGTCTCGAGTTCTTCAAGAGGCTGTACCTCGGTCAGCTTGCCTTCAACGATCGCTTCGCAGGGATTGCAGTATTCGTTGATCAGTCCGTCCGTGGACCAGGTGAGGTTGTACTTCAGCGCATTGGATGGATATTTCGGCAATGCCCCCACCCGCATGTGTACGTTCTTCAACGTGTCGAAGCGCCTGGTCAGATCGTAGGCCACGATCGTGATAAAGCCAGGTGCCAGCCCGCACTGGGGAATGAGCGCCGAGCGCGCGCTATGCGCGAGGGACTTGACCAGACGCGTGCAGGCAACATCCTCGGTGAGGTCGAGGTAGTGGACGCCGTTTGCGGCGGCAGCTTCCGCCACGTAGCGAGTGATGTTGAACGGGCACGCGGACAGGGCGGCGTACTTGCCCGTCATTGCCCGGTCGAGCGCGGCGCGGTCCGTGACGTCCAGGACGAGGGTGTCGATGTTCCCGCGGTCGCGCAGGTCAGCCAGGTGCGCGGCCTTGTTGTCCGCGACCGTGACGTGGTAATCGCCGGAACTGGTCAGCAACTCGGTGATGATCACGCCGATCTTTCCCGCGCCCAAAAGCAATACTTCCTTCATGACGGAGTCCTCCGTGGCTGTTTCCGCGGTAGCGCCGGCTTCCGCACAAAGACGATGTTAGGTAACAGTCTGTGCAGATTGGAGAGTAAAAAGGTTCAATTTGGCATATATTTTCGGCCATATTGTTCGAAGGGCCGTCAGAATGGAGTTATCCAGTAACGATCGTCGAATCCTCGCGGCTCTCAGCGACAATGCCAGGATGCCGGTCGCCGAGCTGTCGCGGCGGGTAAATCTCTCGCGATCCACGGTAAGGCAGCGCCTCGAGCGCCTGGAGCGCAGCGGCGTCATCGCCGGATACACGCTGCGCCTGGGAAGCGAGATCGAGCGTCAACGGCTACGGGCGATTGTAATGATCGAGGCCGATCCCAAGGCCAACGCGAGTATCGTGCGCGCCCTGCGTTCCCTGGACGCCGTGCGTGAGCTCTACGCGGTCAATGGTGTGTTCGATATGTCGGCGACCCTCGTGGTGGATTCCACCGAGGATCTTGACGAGGCTCTGGACACGCTGGGCCGCATCGAGGGTGTGGAGAAAACGGTGTCCTCCATCGTGTTGTCTACGAAGTTTCAGCGCTGATGGGGCCGTGCGCTGCAAACGTCGGGACCGTTAACGATTTAGAACTGTGCCCTCAGCATCTCCAGGTAATCATCGCTAGTGCCCCTACGAGGGTTTGTCGAGTTGAAGAACGATGTGCTCGCTTCGTTCGCGATCATTTCCAGCGCGTCAAATGTCACTCCCAGATCACCCAGTTGGATGCGTAATCCAAGGCTTTCGCAGAAGTCGTTTATCCACTCGCGCAGGTTGCTCGCTGCGGGTACACCCAGGGCGAGGCGTATCTGTGCCACCCTCGCTCTTTGAACCGGCTCATTGAATTCCAGGGCCGAGCCGAGCATTGCCCCGGTCAACTCGCCATGGTGTCCATGGAAATGCTCACCGAGAGGTACGGAGACGGCGTGCGCAGCGCCCAGCTCCATGGTCATGGCCAATCCCCCCTGCAGGGAGCCGATCATCATGTCCCTTCGCGCCTCGATATCGTTTGGCTCCTGCACGGCACGCTCGATAGCCGTAGAAATCCGGCGTACGCCCTCGAGAGCGACAGGCTCGGTCAGAGGGTTTTCGATGTTTGAGCAGAAGCCCTCGATGCAGTGAGACAGAGCATCGATGCCAGTGGCGGCTGTAAGTCGGGGCGGTAGCGAAACCGTCAACTCCGGATCGCATATCACCACCGATGGAATGAGCTTGTCGCTGTCAATGATGGTCTTATGACCGCTGTCCAGGGTGATCACGCAGCCGACCGAGACTTCCGTCCCGGTGCCTGATGTCGTCGGTATTACTAGAAGCGGTGGCACATCGTGCAGTGGTTTAGGGTCGGGGCCCGTAAGGTCGTAGTCCGCAAGCGTGCCCGCATGGCTGACCAACAGGGAAACCGCTTTCCCCAGGTCCATTGACGAGCCACCGCCCAAAGCCACGACGCCGTCACATTCCAGCTCGCGGTACATGTCGACGGCAGCCCGCGCTGCGGCTTCGGTTGGATTCTCTGGCGTCTGGTCGAAGATGCTGAGAGCGGCGCATAGGTCTTTGCATCGTTGGGCCAAACCCAGGTTTGCAAGACCCGGGTCAGTGACCAGTAGGGGGCGAGCCAACCCAAGGCGTGAGACTTCATCCGGAAGTCTCCGAAGACCGCCAACTTCCAGTAGTACGTTGGAGTATAAGTAGAGGCGGGACATGGCTAGGTCTCCTTCAACTACAGATGCAGACTCATGGCGAGATAGCGCTCATCGCATTCACAGCCCGAGCGCCGCCACAATTCCCGAAGTCCGCCCCGGTTTCACTAAACTCAATTGATCGTGCCGTGTCGGGTTTTGCGATACTTATCAAAGCGCTTCGAATGATGCTTCGATTCGCGCCAGTGCGTCGTCGATGTCATCGTCGGCTAATTCGCCGGAGACCGTAAATCGGCTGTTACCGCCGATGACGACGCCGTTTTCGTGGAGCAATGCTCGGAAGCGCATCCGCTTTTCCGTATCTGAATGCGATAGATCGTCCGGCGTGTAGATGACATCGAGTTCCGTAAAGTCCAGGTAGAAGAACCCGCGCGGCCCCTGGGTCAGCACTCGATGACCGTTCGCTGACGCCAGCCCCTCGATGCCCTCCATAAGAGCCCTTTGACGGATGTCGACACGGTCGTAGTAGGCGCCGTTGTCTCGCTCAAGCATCTCGATACTTTTCAGCGCCGCGGCGACGGCTAGCGGGAAGCTATTGAAGGTGCCAACAGCCAGGACTGAATTGGTCGCGAGTTCATTCATGATCTCGCGGCGACCTGCTACACACGCCAGGGGAAGACCGCCGGACATGGCCTTGGCGAACACGGAGAGGTCCGGAGTCACCCCAAACAGCTCCTGCGCTCCTCCCAGCCCGGCACGAAAACCGGTAATGACTTCGTCAAAGCAGAGAAGCACCCGGTGTTGATCGCACAGATCCCTCACGGCCTGCAGGAAACCCTCCCGGGGAGGGCAGCACGCGCTGTTGCACATGACCGCTTCCATGATGACCAATGCGATCTGGTCACCGTAGCGTTCCAGGACGTCGCGGAGACGTGCCTCATCGTTCCATTTAATGAGCAGGGTCTCGCCGTAGCTGCTCTCTGGAACGCCGGCGGAATCTCCAGGGGACGGCTGCGCGGTTGGTAGTTCATCAGGGTTTGACGTCGCTGTTCCCGAGAACATCGGATCCAGCCAGCCGTGATAGTGCCCCTCGAAGCGAAGCACGTAGCGTTTGCCCGTGTGACCGCGGGCCAGGCGGCACACAAGCTGGTCGGCCTCTGATCCGCTGATGCAGAATCGTACCTGTTCGGCGCTGGGAATAAGCTCGACGAGTTTCTCGGCCAGTTCGATCTCCGCGGTGGCGTGGCCTACCGCCGAGCCGCAGGACATCAGTTTGTCGACCTGCGCGTGGATCGCCGCGAGATACTCGCTGTTCCCATTGCCCCAGATAGCCGGCCCCATGCCGCATACAAAGTCGATGTAATCCTTGCCGTCTGCGTCGATCAGACGGAGGCCGTCGCTGCGTTCGAACACGATGGGCGGCGGCTGGTTGGGCAGGCGAAAGCTGGCGTAGTTGCTGTTCAGCCCTGGCATGACCGCATCAGCCCGTCTCGTCCAGGCCGAGTTTTCATCGGTGTGCGTCGTGACAGTCATGGGCGGTACTTCCCAAGGCATTTTCAGGGTTTCGTCCGGGATTCGGCGCAGGACGCTTTCCCACGGTAGGCAAAAGCCTAACTCGGGGCGGCATGAGGATGCAATTAATGTTCTACAAAAACTGTCCGGGTGTTTGATCGACGATGGCAGCGTGTGGCTCCCGAACAGAGCCAGGCCTCAGCGGTCGTCGCTCTGGCTGATCTGCTGAACGTTTTTGTATTGGTTGCGAACCGTTTCGGTGTGAATGCGCATTTTTAGCGCGGCGTAATCCGGGGTCCCGTTGATCAGGGCATCGATGATCTCGCGGTGCTCTTTCGCAGCCGTCTCGTTCTCCGTGTGCACTCCGGCCTTCAGGTAGAACAGCATCGGATAGCTGATGACAAGGTCAACCAGCTTTCGCAGCAGACGACTGCCCGATGCGTCATGGAGCAGGTTATGAAAGCGCGCATTTGCGTTCAGAAAACTCGAATCATCCTCGGGGTCAGCGGCCTCGAGGTCGTCCTCAATCTGCTTCAGTTCTTCGAGCTGTTCAGACGTTATGCGTTCGGCGGCTCTCCGAACGCTGTAGCTTTCAAGGATAGCGACGAGATCAAATATCAGGTCTATATCCTCATCTGCCACATCGGTGACGTAGGAGCGGCGGTTTTCCTTGATGTCGACAAGGCCTTCGGTGGCCAGCTGTCGAATCGCCTGCCGGACAGGAGTCCGGCTCATATTGAGTGTTTCGGAAAACTCTTCCTCTCGGAGATGAAAGCCAGGCGGAAACTCGCGGCTGAAGATTGCATTCCGGATGTGTTCGTAAGCCTGTTTTACTGCGGTTTCACTCATTCGTGCATTTTCCCTGATCGCGACCCAAGTCTACTCGCATGGCGCGGCACAGCTCAATTTGATGGGGGAGGGCCCAGACCCTGAGACGCTCTGCGGATTACGCGGTGTTCACAACTGTCGCTGCGAAGTGCGGCCCGCCGATACTTCTGGCCCTTGTCGCGTTCCTGCGATAATGTAGTACAAAACGTAGAAGGGTCGGACGCATGCCATCGACTGCAGGTATCAACTCGGTGTCGGTCCTGGCCGCATTGCTGCTGGTCCACACTATTGGGCCTCAAACCATCATCGTGCTTCCGGCACTGACCCAGGGCTATGTCGAGTACCGCGGCGCGACCGAAAGTTTTGCGGGTATGGCAGCGTCGGTCGAGGCCTGGGGCATATGCGTTGCCGCGTTGTGCATGATGTACCTCATAGCCCGGGTTCGCTGGCGGTTGCTCATGCGTTCAGCTCTTCTGGCGATGGCGACCGCCAACTTTCTCTCTGTTGTCGATCTTGGCTACACCGCCTTGTTCGCTTTCAGGTTCGTCGCGGGTTTCGGGGGAGGTGTGATCGTTGCGGTCAGCTACGCGATGATCGGCCAGACCGAGCGCACCCAGCGCAATTTCGGCCTCGCCATCGCCCTGGTGCTTATCTACGGGGTGTTCGCCTTTCCGCTGCTGTCGGTGCTCTACAGCGTCTGGGGACTTGCCGGCGGGTTTGGGTTCTTCGCCTTGTTTGCGTGCTGCGGGGTTCCCTTCGTGGGCATGCTACCGGATCACGGTGAGGACGAGTCTTCGGACAACGTTTCCGTGGCGAAAGAGAGACGTATAGAGGCGCTTCTCAGCAGTTCGGTCATGCTTATCTACTTCATTGGAGTGATGGGCGCCTGGTCCTATTTCTACAGGTTCGGCGTCCGAGCGGGACTGGAAGAGGACTCCATCGGTTATGCGCTATCGCTTTCTCAATTCGCCGGCATGGCCGGCGCATTTGCGGTGGTGTTGCTGGAGCATCGCCTGCGACCGTCCCTCGGGGCGCAGGTCGGCATCGTTATCGCGGCGCTGACGATTGCGTCCCTGGTGATGGTGGAGTCATTCACCGGATTCCTGGTGCTCTGTTTCGTCTTTCAGTTCATGTGGAACCTGACCCATCCGCTTCTCCTCTCGCTGCTCGCGTTGTTCGACTCGTCCGGGCGAATCATCACCTATGGCACGGGGATGCAGTTCCTGGGCATCGCGATCGGCCCCAGCCTCGCGGCGCTCCTCGTTACCGACGATTCCCTCGACGCTGTGGCGCTGGTATGTGCGGCGTCTACGGCCCTGTCAGCGCTGATTGTCGCGGGCGTGGCCGCCTATTACGGGCGCAGACACGGCAGCACTGCTAAACGCTTGATGTAGTACATAAAGCACAAATAATCACATATAAATTGATAAAAAGATATTTATGTAGTACAAAATACCCATAACCAAGCGAGGGGGATGGGGAAATGCGTCAATTTGTCAGATCGGCGGCGGTGCTTGCCGTAGCGGCAGCCACTTCACAGTACGCCTCGGCGCAGCTCGAAGAAGTCCTGGTGACGGCAACTAAACGCCAGGAAAGCCTTCAGGATGTCGGTGTGGCGGTGAGCGCATTCTCCTCGGAGGCCATTCGAGATGAGGGCATCGTCGCTCCTCGCGACTTGTTTAATCGCGTGCCGAACGTGCAGTTGCAGACCAACTCGGCCAATGGCCAGATGCAGTTATCGATCAGGGGTATCAGCTTCCCGACTTTTTCCCCCATCGGCGTACAGCCCGTGGTTATGTTCCAGGATGAGATCGCCATGACGTCGCCGCAGACGGCGGGCATGTACATCTTTGATCTGGAGCGGATCGAAGTGCTGCGCGGCCCGCAGAACACCCTCTACGGCCGCAACACGACCGGCGGTGCGGTGAACTTCATCAGCGTCAGGCCTGAAGTGGGCGGCGAAACAAATGGATTTGCGGACCTAACCGTAGGCAACTTCGGCGCGATGAACCTGAACGCGGCTGTCGGCGGCCCCATCGGAGATTTGGCGGCGTATCGGCTGTCCTTTCAATCGCTCAATCACGACGGTTACTGGGACAACGAACTCGATGTGAGCAGTCGTCTGGGCGACCGCGAGCAGAACATTTTCCGGGCACAGGTGCTTGTGGAGCCGTCGGACACCTTCTCTGCCTTGATCAATGTGCATGGGGGTCGCAGCGACGGCTCGTCACGACCTGTAAAAGCGCATGGTTTCACCGAGCCCGGAACGGACGTGCCCTACAGCTGTAACGATATCGATCTCGATGATTTCAAATCGACCTGCGAAGACGGCTTTGGCGGCGAGACGCTCTCGGGAACGGATCGGGCATTCGGGGGGATCAGCAACGATCTCGATGATACCGATGCCTGGGGCGGCTCTATCCGCCTGGATAGGTCCTTCGAAGGTTTTGATTTCATGTCCCTGACCGGCTTCGAAACCAACGAATGGGACAAGTGGGAAGATAACTCTGGACTGCGCGCGCCTATCCTCGTGGGCTTCCGCCAGAAAGCCGACACCGACCAGGTAACCCATGAGTTCCGCCTCACATCCAACAGCGATTCGCCGCTGCAGTGGATCGGGGGTTTCTACTATCACTACGACGAAGTCGAGTTCTACACATCGGTCCCCATCACCATCGTTCCCTTTGCCCCGGCGGGCTTTGGAAACAACGGCCTGTTTAGGCAGGAGACGACGATGTACTCCCTGTTTGGCCAGGTGGACTATGCGCTGAATGACAACCTGACCCTGATTGCTGGTCTTCGCTGGGTAAGCGAGGAAAAAGACGGCGTTGCCCGTGCTCAGGAAGGTGACTGGGGCGATGCGATTCTCAGCGGTGCCCTTGATTTCGAGCGGCCCGACGACTGGCTGTTCGACAATCTCGCCCAGTACAACATCATCGAACCCGTAAGGACGCCGTTTTCTGAGACCTGGGATGACCTCTGGGGTGGAAAGCTCGGCATCGAGTACATGACGGACGACGGGCAGCTTTTTTACGCCCATGTCACGCGCGGCGAAAAAGGCGGTCAGTTCGCCGACGCCCCCGACAGTGTGATTGCTGGATCGTTCATTACCCCCGCCGCGCCGGAGGAGGTCCTGGCCTATGAGGCTGGCTTCAAGGCGATATTTCTTGATGACACCCTGCAGTTTAACGTTGCGGCGTTTTTCAACGACTATTCCAATCAGCAGGTGCAGATTTCCTTCGTAAACGAAGACGGCGACCTCGTGTCGCAGGTTGTCAATGCGGCGGAATCGGAGATCTACGGGCTTGAAGCCGAAATCATCTATGCGCCGGGTGACGGATGGCAGCTCGAGCTTGGGTTGGGGCTGTTAAGAAGTGAGGTGGTTGAAGACAGTCTGGGTCCAGCGACCGGCGGGGCGCTCACAATCGAAGAAGGCCGGAATCTGAACAACGCCCCAGAAACCACTTTCAACTTCGGTCTGACCAAGGAGTTCCAGCTGGCCGATGGCAGTGTGTTGAGCGGACGTGTGGACGGGCGCTACGTTTCTGAGCGCGAGTTCAACCTGATTGATACCGTAGAAACGCGGCCATTCACGACCGACCCGTCGTACATGATCTTCAATGCAAGACTGGATTACCGCTTCGGTGGCGCGCAGCAGTATCGGGCCTCCCTCTGGGGCAAGAACCTCACCGACGATCTCTATTTCAACCGTTTCGAAGACATTGGTACTTCAAACCTTGGCTATCCCGGCGATCCTCGCACTTACGGTCTGACTGTCGGCATGGACTTCTGATTGCGCTTCAGAAGTAGCGGATTTCCCAGGGTGTTCTCCGGCTCTTCTTATCGCGCGTTCGGCATTGGATGTGAAGCTTGAGTCCTTGAGCTTGCTCGCCCGGCCCGTAATGCCCGGGAAAGGCTGCAGTATCAACCGCGTCGCGTAGGGCAGTGTGATCTTTTCGAGTATTCCGAAGGTGCGAAGTACGTTGACTACGATGGAATCAACTCCATCGACTTTGGCGCAGGAATGGGCCCTGCTATGGCCTGGGAGGCTGTGATGGAGAGTGTGCAGAGTGTAGCGATTGCCGGGGCCGGTCTGGGCGGCTTGACCGCGGCGGCGTGCCTGCTCGAGGCGGGTTTCCACGTAACGGTATACGAGCAGGCACCAGCGCTGGGCGAGGTCGGTGCCGGTATCCAGATCAGCGCCAACGGGTCGTCCGTGCTTCATGCCCTGGGGCTCCGCGAAGATCTGGAGCGTATTGGCGTGAAGCCCATGTCCTACGACTTTCACCTGTTTGACTCCGCGGAACGTCTCCAGGGATTTGACCTGGGCGTCGATCACGAACAGCGCTTCGGATCCTGCTACTACCAGTTCCATCGCGCTGACCTCCATGCGGTCCTCGTGCAGGCCGTGCAGAGTCGTCGGAGTGACGCCATTGAGCTCAACAAAACCTGCGTCGGTTACGACGAGTCGGATAGTTGTGTTCGTCTAAAGTTCGCCGATGGCAGTGACGCGAAAGCGGACCTGCTCATCGGGGCCGACGGCATCAAGTCAGCCGTTCGCGAACAGCTAGTGGGTGTCCAGAATCCCGTATTCACCGGGCAGGCCGCCTGGCGCATCATCGTGCCGGCAGACCGGCTACCTTCTGGATTCATGGAACAACGCATGTACGTTTGGGTCGGCCCGGGCAAGCACGCCGTTACCTACTACCTGCGCGGCGGTGAGCTCGTCAATCTGGTCGGCTGCGTGGATAGCGACTGGAATGAGGAAGGCTGGACCATCAAGGCATCCTGGGACGAACTGAAGGCGGATTACCAGGGCTGGTGCGATACAATCCAGCGGATACTCGATGCCGCGGACAAGGACGCCTGCTATCGCTGGGCGTTGAACAATCGACCCGCGCTCGATACCTGGCACTCGCAGCGCGTGGTCATGCTGGGTGACGCGGTGCACTCGACCCTGCCGTACATGGCGCAGGGCGCCGTGATGGCCATAGAAGATGCTGCGGTGCTTACGCGCGTACTTGAGTCCGATGAGCCTCTGCCGGACGCCCTCGCGCGCTACCAGAGAAACCGCCTGCCGCGCACTACCCGCATCGTCAACGAGTCGACCTCGAACGCGAAGCTTTTCCACCACGAAAGCGAGCAGGCACTTCGAGATGCCTTCGCCAGGCGGGGTGATATCGGCAGGGACCGGGCTAACTGGCTGTATTCCTACAAGCCTCTTAGCGTCGAGCTGGACTGACGTACGTTCTACTGCTCCCGTTCTTTGCTTCATCGCGCACTTTGTAGCGGGCGCTGGCAGCCCGCCGCCGGTCTGCCACCCGGCGTCGGGATGTGGCACTCCCGATACACGGCCCGGGGTGTCGCAGTGAGGAGGGGAGGTAGGTGGGGGTGCCCTTCGAGCGTCCGTCGAGTGCCTCAAACAGTGCTCAGGCCATACTGGAGCTACGCGAGCAGCTCGAAGGGCACCCCCACCTGCCTCCCCGGCTAAGTACGGCACCCGAGCGACGTTACAAAGAAGACAGCAACACCCAGACGTCGGAATCGCAATGCAAACAGCTCAAAGGGCCCATGACTAACCGTAACTGACCGGAGTGGTGTACTCAGGCGAGGCGCGCCATTCCCAGTACGTCGCGTTGATCTTCGAGGTGATCGAGCCGGGTTCTCCGCTGCCTACAGGCAGATCGTTGAGACGGGTCACCGGGAACATGCCCCCGGCCGAAGAAGAGATGAAAATCTCATCGGCTTCAAGAAGTTCCTGCTCGCTGATGTCCGCCTCCTCGCAGCTGATACCGAGGCTTTCCGCTATTTCCATCGCGGTGCGGCGGGTGATGCCCTTTAGGCAGTCGTATGCCGGAGTTGTGATCGCGCCGTTCTTTACCACGAAGACGTTGAAGCCAACGCCCTCGGCTACGTGCCCGGCATGCCCAAGGAGGATCGCGTTCTGCGCGCCCTTATCGCCGGCTTCCAGTCGGGCCTGAATAAGGTCGCCCCAGTGAAAGTTCTTTGCGGTGGCATCGACGCTGCTTTGTGGGATGCGCGGTATGGAACTGATGATCATCGACAGGCCGCCGTCCATGGACGCGCCTAGCTGCGGCAGCCGCTGCGACCAGCCATAGAGTCGACTGGTGAACTGCGCCGGGTCTCGAATCTCGGCGGATGGCGGTATGCCGCGCGTCGTGCATATGTAAATGATGCCACTCCTAAGGCCTGATCGAGAGACCAGTTCGTGACAAACGCTCGCAATGGTGTCCCGATCACAGGGGTAGGGCAGGCGCCATTTGTCCATGCTCTCTTCGAAGCGCCGGAGATGGTCATCGAGGCGAAAGATAAGTCCCTGGTCGAATGGTATGCCGTCGTAGACGACATCCGACTTATTGAATCCCCAGTCCAGCAGCGGTATCGCCGCCTCGTGCAGCGGGACGAATCTGCCGTTGATGTAACCGTAGCCCGGTTCCTGCGGGAGCGAGTCTGCAGGGGCGTTGTTCTTCAATTCTGTCTCGGCCATCGGGGTCCTTCCGCTTTGCTGTCGTTTCCTGACAGTCGCCATCTTTTACTACGCCGGCCCATTCTTCAGGAAAGCAACAGGTGGCTCCAGGGCGTGTGCCAACGCGGTTCGTCTAGAGATAATGCACAACAAAATAATACAAAAAACCCATTGAACCTAGAAATACGCCGTTCATGAGATTATATTGTAGTACATAAATTCAAAGCTACGTTGACTTCGATGGCTGAAATACAGTTACTTCGAGTCCCCAAATGGGGCTTGTCCATGGAAGAGGGAACAATCGCGCTCTGGCTCATCGAGGAAGGAGACGACTTTGCTGAAGGGCAGGAAGTCTGCGAAATCGAAACCAGCAAGATCGCCAATGTGATGGAAGCGCCTTTTGCCGGGCGACTGCACAGGATTGTTGCGCATCCCGGGGACACGCTTCCGGTGCAGGCGGTGATCGCCGTCGTTGCGCCGGCAGGCGTTGACGAAAGCGAGATTGAAGCGGTCCTCGCCGCCGAGGGTTCTGTCGACGCGCTGTCCGATGAGGACAAGTCTACCTATCGGCTCCCTCTAGAGCCCGCCGCCGAAACGGCCACAGGCGACGCCTCACAGAGCGTCGCGGCGCGAGCTGATGTCGGCGAACTATCTATCCCGGAATCACTCAAGGGCGTCACAAGCGATGACGTGTTTGCCTCGCCGCGGGCATATCGCTTCGCAGTCGCACAAGGTCTCGATCTTTCCTACGTAGTCGGCACAGGTCGAGCAGGACGAATCAGCATGAGCGACATTCGAAGCGCGGTACGTACGGCGGGTGGCACCCTGCCGTCTCCGCCGTCCGCTCCCTGTGCGACCGCGCTACCTGCAAGCAATGTCGATGACGAGGAGATCGAGGCGACTCCGGTAGCCCGACGTCTCGCCAAAGCCTGGGGCATAGCACTGGCCGCGTGCCGCCCCACCGGGCGCCACGGGCGTGTATGCAAGGCCGATGTTGAGGCAGCGCGCAGTCGTGCCGGCGCCCCGGAGCCGGAGCGCGGCAACGCACAAAAGGCGGCTGCGGCGCCGAAGGAAGCGGCCGCTCCTGCGAACCCGGGCATCGCGGTACCCATGACCGGCATGCGCCGGACCATCGCTGCCCGGCTCAGCCAGTCAAAACTTGATTCGCCGCATTTCCGCGTGGCGGTGGACGTGCAGGTGGACGCCATCGCCGCCCTGCGCAAGCAGATCAATGCTGAGCATCCGGGAGTGAAAATTTCCGTTAATGACTTTGTCATCAAGGCTGTTGCTATGGCTCTGGTGCGGCACCCGAACTGCAACATCCAGTTCGATGGCGATGTCATCCAGCAATTTGAACACGCCGATGTTTCGGTCGCCGTAGCGATGGAGGCCGGTCTGATCACTCCGATTTTACGAGCGGCAGACACAAAGTCGCTCGTAGCGATTTCCACGGAGATGCGCCAGCTGGCGACCAAGGCAAAGGCATCAACGCTGACCCCGGAAGAATTCCAGGGTGGCACGTTCACGATCTCCAACCTGGGAATGTTTGGCGTGTCGCAGTTCGACGCCATTATCAACCCGCCCCAGGCCGCCATCCTCGCGGTGGGAGGAGCCCGGGAGGAGGTTCGCTTTGTGGGCGGTGAGCCAGCGCCGATCACTCTGATGAACCTGAACATGGCCTCGGATCACCGAGTGATCGATGGTGCCCTTGCGGCCGAATTTCTCCAGAGCGTGAAGCGAAATCTCGAGTCTCCGATCGTGATGCTGGCCGGGGAGGTCTGATGGGTGCTCGCGTGGCCTATGACGTGGCCGTTGTGGGAGGAGGTCCAGGCGGTTACGTGGCAGCGATCCGTGCGACACAACTGGGACTCGATGTCGTACTCATTGAAGAAAAACACCTGGGAGGTATCTGCCTCAACTGGGGATGTATACCGACTAAGGCTCTCCTCAAGGGCGCAGAGGTGGCACACACCCTGGGCTCTGCTGCGCACTTCGGTTTCTCCGTTTCCGACTGGGACTTTGATCTCGCCCGACTGGTAAAGCACAGCCGCGACGTTTCCAGCCGCCTGTCTTCGGGAATCGAGTTTCTTATGAAGAAGAACAAAGTAACTGTCATCGACGCCCGGGCCCGCATCATTGCCAAAGAGCGTCTGGCCCTGGCCCACCAGGACGGCTCCGCGACTGAGATCTCGGCCAAGCACATCATCCTCGCCACCGGCGCCCGACCTAGGCCCGTACCCGGCGTGCAACCGGATGGTGAGCACATCTGGACTTACTTTGAGGCGATGACGCCTGCCGCGCTCCCGGACTCTTTGCTGGTCATTGGCTCCGGTGCGATCGGCGTGGAGTTCGCGAGCTTCTACAACGATATGGGCGTCGACGTGACGCTTGTCGAGGCGCTGGACCAGCTCCTGCCCAACGAAGACCCTGAAGTCGCGACACTTGTATCTCGCTCCATGGGGAAGAGAGGCATTGAATGCCTCGCCGCGACGCGGGTCGAGGGCACGTCGGTGGAGGAGAGCGGTGTTGTCTGCACACTTATCGACAAGGACGGTGAGCGATCGCAGCGCCACTTTGAACGAGTGCTGCTCGCCGCGGGTGTAGTCGCGAACAGCGATGACCTTGGACTGGAAGCACTGGGGATAGAAACTGATCGCAGTTTTATCCGCGCTGACCAGTGGTGTCGCACCAACTTGGTGGGAATCTACGCCATAGGGGACGTCAGCGGCCCGCCCTGTCTGGCGCACAAGGCCAGCCACGAGGCTATTGTCTGTGTGGAACACCTGGCCGGCGTTCCCGATGTGCACCCGATCGACAAGCAAACCGTGCCCGGTTGTACCTACTGCAGGCCGCAGATTGCCAGTATGGGTATGACCGAGAAGACCGCCCGGGAAAATGGTCGCCGGATCAGGGTGGGCAGATTTGACCTGCAGGCCAATGGCAAGGCGCTCGCGATGGCGGACTCGGAGGGCTTTGTGAAAGTCATTTTCGACGAGCTGTCGGGTGAGTTGCTGGGTGCGCACATGGTGGGTCCCGAGGTGACCGAGCAGCTCCAGGGTTTCGGCGTTGCCCACTCGCTAGAGGCTACCGTTGAAGACCTCGCCCACAACATGTTCGCCCACCCCACGATTTCCGAGGCAATGCATGAGGCCGTTCTCGACGCCCAGGGAAGGGTGATCCATGCATGAGCATGAGTGGGCCCACAACAAAAAAGCAGGAATTGTTCCAATGAATAAAGAGAGCGCCCTTCGTGCCTATCGCACGATGCGACTTATCCGCGAATTTGAAACCCAGATTGCCCGGGAGTTTGCGGCGGGAACGGTGCCGGGCATGACGCACTTGTATATCGGTCAGGAAGCCGTGGCCGTGGGTGTCTGTCACGAGCTGGGCAACGACGACTTCATCGCCTCGACGCATCGGGGTCATGGCCACTGCATCGCCAAAGGCTGCGACGTGGGACTCATGGCCCTGGAACTGTTCCGCAAGGAAGGGGGCATCTGCAAGGGCAAGGGCGGGTCGATGCATATTGCCGATGTGTCCAAGGGCATGCTTGGCGCCAATGCCATCGTCGGTGGTGCATCGCCACTTGCGGGCGGTGCCGCGCTGGCCATCAAGCTGCGCGGCCAGGCGAACGTCGCCGTGGCGTTCGCGGGTGATGGCGCGGCCAACCAGGGAACGACGCTCGAGGAGATGAACTTTGCCGCGTCGCTGAAACTGCCGCTGATCTTTGCCATCGAGTCGAACGGGTATGGCGAACATACGCTGGCGGACTATGCGGCGCCGGGTGATCTGACCGAGCGTGCCGCGGCCTTTGGCATGGCCGCCGAGAAAGTGGATGGCACCGACTTCTTTGCCGTTCACGCGGCCATGGAGCGCGCCGTGAAGCGTGCGCACTCCGGTAAGGGCCCCAGCAGTATCGAATGCGTTGCCACCCGTTGGCACGGTCACTTCGAGGGCGACCCTCAGCTCTACCGGCCGAAAGGTGAAGTAGATGCGCTGCGCAGGAACAGCGATCCGCTCAAGAAGTTCCGCGCAACGGCAACCAAGAAGAAGCTCGGTACCAAGAAAGAGTTTGATGCCATCGATGCCGATGTTGAGAACGAGGTTACGAAAGCCGTGGAAGCGGCGCTTGCAGCGCCTCAGCCCGATTTGTCGGAACTGCTCACCGACGTCTACGCGACCTACTGAGGACCGGACATGGCGATCAAGACTTTTCGGGAAGCCATCAACGAGGCGCTGCGTGAAGAGATGCGGCGCGACGACAGCGTTTTTCTGATCGGGGAGGACATCGCCGGCGGGATGGGCGGTCACGACGGCGCGCCCGGGAGCTCCGGCGGCATGCTCGGCGTTACCCGCGGCCTCTACAACGAGTTCGGTTCCGATCGGGTGATCGACACCCCCATCTCCGAGAGCGCCATCATGGGCGCTGCCGCGGGTGCCGCCCTTGCCGGCATGCGCCCCGTCGCAGAGCTCATGTTCATGGATTTTTTCGGTGTGTGCTTCGACCAGATCTACAACCAGGCCGCCAAATTCCGCTACATGTTCGGTGGCCAGTCCAATACGCCCATGGTCGTGCGCGGCATGGTCGGAGCCGGCTTCGGCTCCGCCGCCCAGCATTCCCAGGCTCTGTGGCCCATCTTCACGCACGTGCCGGGCCTCAAGGTGGCCCTCCCGTCGTGTCCGGCGGATGCCAAGGGCTTGCTGATCTCGGCCATCCGCGATGAAGACCCGGTGATATTCCTCGAGCACAAGGTGCTCTACGACACCAAGGGTGAGGTACCCGACGGCGAGTACGCCACGCCTTTCGGTATCGCCAATGTGACCCGCGAAGGCGAGGACGTCACCATCGTTGCCTTCGGGCGCATGGTGCTGTTCGCAAACGAAGTGGCCGATAGGCTTGCGGGGGAGATCTCTGTCGAGGTCGTCGATCCACGCACAACCTCTCCTCTCGATACGGAAGTCATTATCGAGAGCGTTGAATGCACCGGCAGGTTAATTGTTGTGGATGAGGCCAACCCGATGTGCAACCTCGCGTCGGAGGTGATCTCGGTGGTCGCCACCGAAGCCATCGGCGCGTTGAAGGCAGCGCCTATCAAACTTTCCGCACCGCATACACCGGTACCGGCGGCTCCGAATCTTGAACAGGCTTACATCCCGTCCGCGGATGAGATTGAACAGGCCGTACGCCGCGTCTTCGCAGCCTGAGGAAGTGGCCATGAACGAAGCGATAGACAGACCCGTTACGCAGTACATCAATGGAGCGTGGACGGCGCAGCCGGCCGCAGAGGCGCTTGAAGCAAGCCGTGATCCAGCGACGGGGCACGTCCTGGGACGCTATGAGCCCGGCAGCGAAGAGCTCACCGATGCTGCGGTTGCGGCGGCACGCAGTGCCTTCGACAACGGCGCCTGGGCTCAGTCGCCCCGATTGCGAGAGCGCGTGTTGCTGGAACTGGCCGATCGCATGGAGGCGCGCAAGGACGAGCTTATCGATCTCATCCGGCGCGAGAACGGCAAACTGCTGGGTGAAGCGACATTTGAAGTACTGACTTCGATTTCCGAGTGCCGCTTCTATGCCGGCCTTACACGGAGCACCTTTGGCCGCAGTCTCGAGTCGGAACCCGACACCTGGTCACTCCTGCTTCGCGAGCCCGCAGGCGTTTGTGCGGTGATCGTGCCCTGGAATGCGCCGGTAATCCTGCTTGTCCGTTCCCTGGCGCCGGCGCTGGCCGCTGGTTGCACGGCCGTGGTAAAGCCAGCACCCCAGACGCCCCTGGCGAACGCCTGGATCATCGACTGCCTCAGCGAGATCGAAGCCCTTCCGGCTGGTGTCGTAAATTCGGTCAACGAAAGCGGTGCGGTTGTGGGCAAGCGTCTGGTCGACGATCCACAGGTAGACGTCATCAGCTTCACCGGATCGAGTGCGACCGGCAAGCACATCATGGCATCGGCTTCGAAGACATTGAAAAGGCTGTCGCTCGAGCTCGGCGGCAAGGCGCCGGCGATCGTTTTTCCCGACGCCGATTTCCAGAAGGCGCTGCCGCAGCTGGTTCGATGGTCCACGGTCATGGCCGGTCAGATGTGTATTGCCATCACCAGAATCCTGGTTCATGACGACGTCTATGATCAGTACGCCAGCGCCCTGAGTGAGGCCTATGCCAGCCTGCGCATCAAGGCGAGTATGTCGCCAGACAGCCAGATGGGCCCGCTCATTGACAAGGCGAATCAGTCGCGGGTACTCGGGCTCATTGACGCGGCCGAAGCTCAGGGGAAGATACTGCTCCGCGGCGACGCCATGGCCGGCGAGCATCCCGACGGCTGCTTCGTATCACCCACGCTCGTGGCCATGGACGATCTGAGCAAGCCCCTGGTGCAGGAAGAAGTCTTCGGTCCAATTCTCACCATCGAACGGTTCAACTCCGAGGAGGAAGCGATAGCCCAGGCCAACGCTACGCGCTACGGTCTTGCGGCGAGCCTTTGGACTCTCGACCTCAACCGTGCTCTGCGTGTATCCCGCCGCGTACGCTCGGGGACGGTGTGGCTGAACTCCCACGGCCGCCTTATCGCCGAGGCGGAGACCGGTGGCTACGGTGAGAGCGGTCTGGGTCGGCTGCACGGGATTGAAGCGCTGAACGACTTCCTGGAAACCAAGCACGTCTACCTCGAGGCCGGTGAAAACTGATGCGGCCTGCGTGGCGCTTCTGGAGTTTCGCGATCGTCTGGCTGGCTACAGCCTGTGCGACCGCGATTGCAGACGGCGAGGTGACCCGCCCCAACATTCTCGTTGTGGTTGCCGATGACCTCGGGTATTCAGACATTCAGCCCTTCGGTGGCGAAATTAGAACGCCGACCCTTACCCGCCTCGCCGACAAGGGGCTGCGGTTGGGCAATTTCCATACCCACACCATGTGTACACCCACGCGGGCCATGCTGCTCACGGGCGTAAATAATCATGCGGTGGGGATCGGCACGATGGCCGGCGAGGCGCGGGGTGCGCAGACGGGAGCGCCTGGCTATGAGGCTTATCTTAGGCCCGGCGTGCCGACAATTGCCGAACTACTGCAGGACGCGGGTTACCAGACCTGGGTGTCCGGCAAGTGGGACCTGGGCGGCCGCAAGGATCCGGCCCTGCTTCCGGATCAGCGCGGGTTTGCGAAATCATTCGTACTCGTTGAGGGCAGCGCCGACTTCTTCCGCGAGTATCAGGCGCTCGCAGAAATCGATTCCATCAACTACCGCCTGAACGGCAGATCCGTTTCCCCACCGGAGCCCTTCTACATCACAAACGTCTATACGGACTATGCCCTGAGCTTTCTTGAAGAGCTGGACGATGACAGACCGTTTTTCGGATACCTCACCTACACCGCTCCGCATTACCCCCTACAGGCGCCCGCGGAATTTATAGATGCCTACGAGGGCGTCTTCGACGCCGGTTATGAGGCGATCCGGCTGGCCCGGACCGAACGCATGCGTGAGCTGGGGATCATTGATGTCGATGAACCTGCTGTTCCGTCGGCGCTGTGGCCGCGCTGGGAAGAACTGAGCGGCCGGCAGAAGGCTTTTGAATCGCGGCGGATGGAGGTCTACGCAGCGATGGTGGAGGCGATGGACGCCCAATTCGCCCGCATCGTCGAAGCACTGGATGCTACCGGGCGCCTCGACAACACCCTGATTCTGTTCCTTTCAGACAATGGGCCCGAGGGCGGCAATCCGCTGGATTGGGCTGACTATTACACGGACTGGGCCGTGGAGAACTACGACCTGTCTCTCGCGAACCTTGGCCACAGCTATTCCTTTGCATGGACGGGGCCGCGCTGGGCCGAGGTCAGTGCTACTCCCTTCAGGCTCTACAAGGGATTTGCCAGCGAAGGTGGCACGCGGGTGCCGGCCATCATCCACTGGCCGGATGGTGCTCGACGCTCGGGCGTGTCGAGCACTTACCTCCATGTGCTCGATGTACCGGCGACCCTTCTGTCCCTTGCCGACGCGAAGCACCCGGGGAGCGAGCGACGGGGCTTTTTGAACCGACGTCTCGAAGGCCGCGATCTTTCAGCATTTCTGGCGGATCCGAAGGCTGAGCCGGGACCCACCGCGCATGTCTGGGAGATGCTCGATCGACGTGCGGTACGCAGCGGTCCCTGGAAGCTGACCTATGCCAACAGGCCCTGGGGCAAAGGCGATGAGTGGTCTCTATTCAACGTCGAGCATGATCCGGTGGAACAGAACGATCTCCTGCGCGAGCACCCCGAAGTCGTTGCCCGCTTGCTCACGATCTGGGAGGAGTATGTGCGCAACAACAATCTCGTCCTTTTGAAAGACGGCGTCGATATTCGCTGGACCAATAGGTTTACGCACTTCGACTGGAGTCCCGTTCCCCCAGCCGTTCCTCTGGAGCGTCTCCGGAACCGGGACGAGTTGCAGGGAATGATGGTGCAGCAATGAAGCCTGGTCTGGGCTTCCGCATCGGATAAAGAAGAGCTATAGCGAGGTATTCCCCATGTATTCACTGCCCGAACTGCGGACAGACGTAGCGCGATTCATCGAGAAATCCAGGCCCATGCTTGTCGGTGATCGCTGGCACGAGGTGGGCAGGAGCTTCGCGGTGCGAAACCCGGCTACCGGCGACACGCTTGCTGAAGTAGCGGACGGCTCCGCTGTCGAGGTCGACATGGCGGTGGCCGAGGCCCGTCGTGCCTTCCGCGACGCGCACTGGAGACGTATGGCGCCCGCGGAGCGTACCGATCTGCTGTGGAAACTGGCCGACCTTCTCATCGCCAATGCGGATGAGCTCGTGCAGATGGAAGTGCTCAACCAGGGTAAACCCCTGGAACTCGCCACTCATCTGGATGTGCACGGATCGGCCGAAACCCTGCGGTATTATGCGGGCTGGTGTACGAAACTCGAGGGAACCACTCTCGACATCTCTTTCCCGGACTTCCGCGGCGAGGGCGCGCAGGGACCGGCCTACCATGCCTACAGTGCCCGCGAGCCCATCGGGGTGGTTGGCGCCATTGTTCCCTGGAACGTTCCGCTGGTCATGGCCATCGCCAAGCTTGCTCCGGCTTTAACCGCTGGGTGCACCGTTGTCCTCCGGCCTTCCGAGGCCACGCCCCTCACCACGCTTCGCCTCGGTGAATTGATCCTCGAGGCCGATTTTCCGCCAGGAGTAGTGAACATCGTAACGGGCGATGGTCCCGAGGTACCTTCGGCCCTGGCCAGCCACATGGATGTGGATATGGTCGCCTTCACGGGCTCGACGGTGGTGGGGCGCAAGATCGTGGAAGCCGCCGCGCATAGCAATCTAAAACGGGTGGCGCTGGAGCTTGGCGGCAATCGTCCGGTAATCGTGTGCGCGGATGCGGATCTCGATGCGGCGGCCGGCGCCGCGCTCGACGGCCTGATGGTGAACGCCGGGCAGATGTGCTTCGCGGGCTCGCGTCTCCTGGTTGAAAGGCCGGTCTTCGACGAATTCATGGAACGGGTTGCTGCGCTTGCAAAAAACATGAAGGTCGGACCGGGCTGGGATCCGGACACCGAGCTGGGCCCGCTCATCTCCGAGCAGCAGCGCGATCGCGTCGGGCGCCTTGTTTCCGAAGCCCTTGCCCGTCCCGAGATCAGCTGTCTGGCAGGCGGGAGGGCGCGTACCGGTTCGGGATACTTCTTCGAGCCGACCGTTCTCAGCTGCCCCGATCACGATGCGCCAATCGTGCGGGAAGAGGTGTTCGGACCGGTGCTTACGGGAACGCCCTTCGACAGCGCGGATGAGGTGATGCGCCTAGCGGACACGGCCAATGATACGGAGTACGGGCTGACCGCTAGTCTTTGGACGAAGGATCTGAGTCGCGCTCACCGCCTGGCCGCGGAGATCCAGTCCGGCATGGTCTGGATCAACTGCGCCTTTGCGTTTGACGAAGGGCTGCCCTTCGGCGGTTACAAGCAGTCCGGCTGGGGCAGGGAAGGTTCCCGCCTGGGGGTCGACGAATACATGCAGGCCAAGTCCGTCATCGTAGCGCTTTGAGAAGTACCTTATGAGCTTTTTGCCTTCCCGGATTCCCGGGCTTGTCGGAATGTTCCTCGTTCAGTTCACTGCAGCATCCGGGGTGGCCGCAGCGGCCGAACTGTCTGAAGTCCGTTTCGTTCCCAATCCTTCCCGGCGCGTGCCTCTCGCGGCGTCGATTGAGTTTGAGGCACCGTCGTCTGCCCAGGCGACGCTCAGAATCACACGCGAGGGCACCATCACCGAGGTGAGCGGCGGGGAGCGCTGGCAGCTGGATGAAGGGGTCTATCGCATACCTGTTCTGGGGCTGCGTCCGTCGTCCGACTACGAAATCGACATTGAGATCCGCGATGGAGGAGTCACCCTCGAGGAGCGCAGTTTCAGCCACCGTACCCCGGCGCCGCCCGCTAACCCCCTGGCCTTTCCGCCTATCGATATCCAGGTCATCGAGTCGGAGCGGATGGAGCCCGGTATCACCTTCCTGAGTGTGCGCCGCCGCGCCCTGGGGCGGCCGCAGTGGCTGACACCGGCGCAGTACGCGTTCTCCACGAAGTGGGGCATGCTTCTGGCCCTGGACAATCAGGGCCAGGTTGTCTGGTGGTATGAGTCCGACGCCAGAACGGCGGGAATAGAGCATCTTCAGAATGGCAACATTCTCATGCACCGCGCGGATTTCTCGGCAGTAGAGATTGATCTGCTCGGCTTCACGCGCAACCAGTACTATGCCGAGAACAGGCCGTTCCCGGTTCCCGACAATCCCGACGCGATTGCTATCAAGGGCCACCAGACCCTGCACCATCAGCCTTATCAGCTGCCGAACGGGGACTTTCTAAGCTTCACGGCGAACGCCTACCTGATCGAAGACTATTACACATCCGACAGCGACCCGGCGGCTCCCAGGAAAGACCAGATGGTCATGGCCGATACGGTCATCCAGTTCTCTCCCGCCGGCGATCAGGTCTGGACCTGGAACACGATGGACTACCTGGATCCGTTTCGGATCGGATACGACACCTTCTGGGCCTACTGGTGGGTGCGAGGCTTTGACAGGCACGTGGACTGGACCCATGCGAACGGCGTTTCCTACGACGAAAACGATGACAGCGTGCTTATCTCACTGCGCAACCAGAGTGCCGTACTCAAGATCGACCGCCAGAGTGGCGACATCAAGTGGATTCTCGGGCGCCACGACAACTGGCCCGAGCGTCTGCAGGACAAGCTGCTGACGCCCGTGGGTGAGCTCCTGTGGCCGGCGTACCAGCACAATCCAAGGATCACGCACCGTGGGTCCGTAATACTCTTTGACAACCGGGCCCACGGCGGCGCGCTTGCCTTTGAGGAGCGGCAACCAGTCAGCGAGGGTTTCAGTCGCGGCGTTGAATACGTCGTGGATGAAGAGGCGATGACCGTGCGCCAGGTTTGGTCGTCCGCAGACGGAAGCGAGGAAGATCCGTGCTTCACGAACGCCATGAGTGATGCCTGGCGCTTACCACAGACTAACAATTACCTGGTGATCCATGCCTTCTGCCTGCCGCGTCACGCGGGAATGACCGAAGACTCGATGGATGAGACCCGACGGGCGCCGGGCGATTTTCCCTACGGCGGCCGCATCCTGGAATACAGCGGCGAGGATCTCGTGTTGCGCATCAACGTCGTAGACCCCAATGACCTGATTCAGTGGGAAGTCTACGGAGGATTCCGCGCTTCCGGTTTCTACTGAGCGAACGCTTAGCCAAACTCTACCGGCAGTTGCTGAACGGCCCGCAGAAGACCGGGTTTTCCCCACTCGGGCTCATCAAGGCGAAGCTGCATGGCACCCGTTTCCTGCAGTAGGCACCTCACCCCCAGATTTCCCTGCATGCTGGCCAGATGGCGACCAATGCAACCGCGACTTCCAAAGCCGAAGCTGAGCGGTCGATTCGCCGGCCTGCCTGGGAGGTAAGCATCCGGATGCTTAAAGATCCGAGGATCCCGATTGCCCGCCGCATTCAGCGTCAGCACATTCTGGCCCGCCGGTAGGGCGAATCCGTCAAACCCGGTGTCTTCCGTCGCGCAGCGGAACAGACCCAGCAGCGGGGGATGCAGTCGCGCCGCCTCGGTCCAGAACGGGGACAGATCATCCAGACTTTGTCGGGCCGAGTTGAGGGCTCCCGGATGCGAGAGGAGACAGTACAGGAAGTTTCCCGTCATGCCGCCGGCGCCATCAACGGCATCGAAGGTCAGCGATGCCAGGAGTTGAAGAGGTTCGGCGGTCCCATCGGGGTCCGGAGCTTTGGTGAGTTGCTCCCGGACCAGTTCCTCCGAAGTGCTGGTAGAGCCGTTTCCCCTTCTCTCCTCCAGTAGAAGCTCGACGATGGTTGACGCCGCCTTGTCGGCCAGCGCGAGGTCGTCGGGATCAGGTAGAAACTCAAGCGCGATGGCTATGCGTTGCGCGCAATCGCGAACAGTGGGGGCATGGGTTTCGGGAACACCTACTATTCGACACCAGATCCGGGAAGACAGCGCAAAGGCAAAGTCTCTAACGAGGTCGCCGCCGCCCGCCTGTCTCAGCTCAGCGGCAAGTTCCGTTGCGACTTCATCAATCTGGATCGCAAACCAATCGCTGCGGGCAAGGCCCACAGCCGCTGTCGCTGCCATGCGCACCGGCCGATGGCGGGGTTCGTCCATGAATACGGGGTGCGCATTGAAAAGTGCGGCGAGTTTCCCCGCGACGGCGGGACCTGACGAGCGATCCTCGCGATTTTGAGCCTGCATGTTGGGATGTTTCAGCACGCTCTGAAGATCGTCATAGCCCACCAGGACAAGCTCAGGACCATAGGGGTGACGATACAGCCTGGGACAACCGGCTGAATGAAGCTCGCCCAGCGCAGGCCCGGGTTCGCGGTGAAACTCAGCGGATCCAAGGTGGGGAATTACGGTCAGCTCTGTGTCACTCATCGGTGGGAAACTCTAGATGTAGTGTCTGGGAACGCGGGATGTCACCCCGGTAAGCAATTCGTAGCCGATCGTGCCGGCGTGGCGTGCGACCTCGTTGACGCTGAGTCCCTTACCCCAGAGGACAACGGGATTGCCGACCGCGACACCGATCACGTCTGTGACGTCGACGGTGATCATGTCCATCGAAACACGGCCCGCGAGTTTGGCTCTTTGGTTCTTTACCAGTACGGGGGTCCCATCCGGAGCACTGCGTGGAAAGCCGTCTCCATAGCCGATGGCGACTGTGGCGATGCGGGACCGCCGCGGTGCCCGCCAGGTAAAGCCGTAGCCGACACCCTCGCCGGCGGGGACGTCACGCAGCGCGATGACTCCGGAGCGGAGGGTCATGGCCGGTTTCAGTCGTCCGTCATGATCGGCGTTCAGGGGTGTGTTGCCTGTCAGCATGTAGCCCGGACGTATCCAGTCGCGGCGGTACTGCGGATAGCGCAGTACCGCCGCTGAGTTGGCCAGCGAGAGTGGCAGTGACTGGTCTTCGGTTGCGGCAAAGAAGCGTTCCGCTTGCAGCATGGTGTTGGCGTCGCATTCGTCATCGGCGCTGGCGAAGTGCGTGCAGATTACGTCAGGGCCTGTGCAGGCCGCGCACCGTCGCATGCGCTGCGCAATGCTCGCGAGTCCAGTGAGTGAGAAGCCCAGCCGGTGCATTCCGCTGTCGACTTTAAGCCAGCAGCTCACCGGCTTCTCAAGCTTTGCTTCTTCCAGCCAGCGCAGCTGGTGTTCTGCAGCGATGTTCAGCGTGACGCCGTATTGCGACGCACTGAAGATTTCATCCCGGCTCAGGGGCCCTTCCATAGCCAGTATTCGACCGCCTATGCCGGCTTCGCGGAGGGCGAGTGCTTCTTCCATGCAGGCGACGCCCAGGGCGTCAGCCCGGGCAGCGATATGTCGCCCGACAGCCCGTATGCCGTGGCCGTAGGCGTCTGCCTTGATGACAGCCACGATTTTCGCGGTTCCAGCCAGAGATATCGCCACCGCAAGATTGTGCGCGAAGGCCCCCAGATCAATATCGGCTCGAGCAGGGCGGGTCATATAATGTACTACAAAAAATGAAATCGAATATGTGCTCAAGCCCTAAGTGTATACAAAAAATGGCATTAATGCTTGATTAAGGCAATATATGTGTATTAATGTAGTACAAATAGGCAGTGTAATTGTACAAGCCTATAGCGATGTTGATCAATATTCAGGTCTAAAACGGCTGAGTGAGGTCTCAAACAAGTGAAATCAACGATGCACAGAGGCGTGCGCGGGGCCGCGCAGAATGCTCTGGCCTGGGCGCTGCTTTCGATCGGCCTGTGGGTTCCCACAGCGCTTGCTCAACTTGAAGAAGTGGTGGTCACGGCCGCAAAGCGGACGCAGTCGACCCAGGACCTCGGAGTATCGGTGGCGGCGATTGGAGGTGATGAAATCCTGAAGCAGTCGCTGGTTGATTCCGGTGAACTTCTCCAGGCCGTTACTAACCTCGACTTCCGGCGCAGCGCCGGTTCCACCAACGCAAATATCTTCGTCCGAGGAGTCGGAACTACCGGCGTCGGCTTCAACGTGCAAAGCGGGGTGGGCGTGTACTTCGATGAAGTGGTACTGAACTCCCCGGTCGTGAATGTCGCGCAGTTGTACGACCTGGAGCGCGTTGAAGTTATCCGCGGGCCTCAGAACACGCTCTACGGTCGGAACACCACCGGCGGCGCGATCAACTTCATTTCGAACAAGCCGGAAGTTGGCGGCGAAACCAATGGGTATCTGAACGCCAGCTACGGGCGCTTCAACGAGATCAATCTTGAAGGTGCCGTCGGTGGCCCGATCGGTGACACGGCCGCTTACCGTATCGCAGCGCAATCGCAGCAGCGCGACGGCATTCGAACCAACCGCTTTGACGGTCGCGACAACGTGGAGCGTGACAAGACGGCGGTGCGTGCTCAGCTGGCATTTGAGCCCTCCGAGACGGTCGCCGTTAATCTCAAGGCTCATGTCGAGCGCATTCGCAGCGACAACTTCCGTCTCAAGAATGCTGGAGGACAGGACGCGCAGGATCCGTCCCAGCCCTGTGCCACCCCCTATGTGCTGGGCTCCTGTGCCGACAGCAACGGTTTCGTGGACAGCGCGAACTTCGATAGCTTTAACCAGGACATGATACGGCCGATGAATGACGTAGATGCCATGGGAGCATCGGCCCACGTCACCATGGACTTCGAGGCATTCGCCCTGACGTCTATCACCGCCTATGAAGAGAATGAACAGATGCTTTCTGAAGATACCGACGCGTCTCCCGCTCACGACTTCCACTTCTTCATTGAGTCAGAGGCCGATCAGGTGAGCCAGGAGTTCCGCTTGACCTCGGCCGCCGACGGCGACTTCCGCTGGATACTGGGCGCCTACGGATTCTGGGAAACCAAGTCGGGCACGACGGGCCCCACTTTTGCTACGCCGATGGGCATCATGCTCGTGCGTTCCGATGCGGAGTTCGACAACACCAGCTACTCGGCCTACGGCGAAGTGCAGTTCGACGCCACAGACAAGCTGACGCTAATCGCCGGCGGGCGTATCGGCTACGACCAGGTGGAAGGCAGCTCCGTCGCGCTGTTTGCCTTCGAATCGCAGTTGCCCGGCCTTGATATCGCAACGCCTTCTTCCACCGGTCGTCCGCTGCCAGACTTTGATGCGTTGCTCGCGGCGGGGGAGGCCAATGGTGCCGGCGTCATTCGCGTGGGTGGTCCCACGGATCCGGATGCGGATATCAACGATACGAGCTGGACGGAATGGGGCGGAAAACTGGGTGCTGAGTATCGCGCCACGGATGACGTTCTCGTGTATGGCAGCTGGTCGCGAGGCTACAAAGCCGGGGTTTTCCCCAATGCACCGATGGCGATCATGCTGGGGCAGGGCGACACCCCTAATGAGCCAGAGTTTGTTGTCACCTATGAAGCGGGTATCAAATCTGAGTTTGCCGATGGCAAGGCGCGTCTGAACGCCGCGGTCTTCTACAGCGACTACACCGACCAGCAGGTAGCCCAGTTCATCTTCGGTGAGTTCACGGTCATCAGCGTCGACTCGGAGATCACCGGGGCGGAGTTCGATCTGAACTGGCAGCCGACGGATGGTCTGCGCATCGATGCCGGCGTCGCCTTTCTCGATACGGAAATCACCAAGTCGCCCGATGAAAGCCAGGTCGGCAACGAGTTGATCTACGCTCCGGACATATCGGGAAGGCTGTCGGCGACCCAGGAATGGATACTGTCCCAGGGCTCCATTCTGGGTATCGCGGGCGAGGTACGCTACACCGGGCAGCGCTTTTTCAATCTGGCCAATCAGGTGCAGGAAGACTCCTATACGGTTCTGAATGCCCAGGCGTTCTATGAGTTCGGAAGCGACGGACAGTACCGGGTGTCGCTTTGGGGCAAGAACCTGGCCGACGAGGAATACATAGACAACCGGTCGATAGATTCCGCTTATCACGCACTGTTCATATCTGATCCGAGGACCTACGGGGTAACGCTCAACATGCAGTTTTAGTATGAGACCCATTACACGTGCGTGCGGTGAGACGCGCTTGGGCCACAATCTCGTGGCCCTTTTTTTTCATACTGTGCTCCTGTCCCCGTGAACGGAATGCGCGGATGATGCGCGGCAGCCTACCTTTCATCGGAACCTGCTTCTTCCTGTCAGGCTTCTCCGCGCTTGTTTATCAGGCGGCCTGGGCGAATTACCTTGGCCTGGTGTTCGGCACCTCGCACCTGGCGGTCGCGACGGTCCTGGCGGCGTACATGTTCGGTCTCGCCGTGGGGGCGTTCCTGGCAGCAAAGTTCGTCGACAGGGTGCGTCAGCCTGTCCGGGTTTATGGACTGCTGGAGGGGGCGATAGCGGTGTCCGCACTGCTTGTGCCCAGCCTGATTGCGTTCTCTCACTATCTGTACGTGAGTCTCTTCGGCGGGCAGCCCTATCCGGCGGAGAGCGCCGGGTTTTTCCAGCCAGCCTATTTTCTCATGTCCACCTTCGTCGTATTGCTCGTCCCGACGGTGGCCATGGGCGCGACTCTGCCCTTACTTGCGCGCTGTGTCGTCGCGTCCGACGCCACAATTGGCTCGGGTATCGGCATGCTCTACGGATTAAACACCTTTGGAGCAGTGACGGGCGTCCTTGTATCTGGCTTTGTGCTCCTGCCGTCGCTTGGGCTCAGCAGAACAACGTACATCGCGGTGGCGTCCAATGCACTGATCTTTCTTCTGATCCTGACGCGCTCCCGCGCTCTGCAAGTTACCAGTATCGCGGCGGCGCAAGCGGCAAAACCGCCGACACGCCATACGATGTACATCCTGGTATCGATAACGGGGGTCATCTCCTTTTCTCTCGAGGTGTACTGGACCCGCTTGCTATCGCACGTGATGGGCGGGACCTCCTACGCATTCGCAGTGATGCTGGCCAGCTTCCTCTCGGGCATCGCTCTGGGCGGCTATCTGGGTGGGCGTATCGCGAAGGGAGCTGAGGTCGCCGCGCGGTACTTCGGCCTGGCGCACTTGCTCATGGTTGCGTGCACGCTGCTGACCTATCTCTGGGTGAGTCACTGGGTGCCCGATCCCGGTGCCGCGATCCCGCTGCGTGCACTCTATGCGTTCTGCGCGCTCTTCCCGGCCACGCTGTTTCTTGGGGCCACCTTTCCCCTGGCGGTCCGCGCGGTTACCGCTTCTGCCGGCGCCGCGCCGGCCTGCAGCGGTCGAGTCTATGCATGGAACACCCTTGGTGCGATTGTCGGCGCTGTGCTCACCGGCTTCATCCTGCTGCCGGCCGTCGGATTCGCCGACATGCTACGCATCGTCGTGGGGGCCGGTATCTCCGTCGCGTTCCTGGCCGTGGCGCGCGACGCCATGGGGCGAACAAGCGTCGTCCGTACTGGCTTCCTGGTGCTGCTCACGGCTGTCCTGCTGGTCCCCATACCCAGGCCGACGGCCGTGCTGGCCGCCCACGTGACGAGCGGGACGTTGGAAGAGGTTTTCTATGGCGTGGGGAGATCGTCAACGGTAATGCTCCATCGCGAAGACGGCTTTTTCAAGCTGGCGAGCAACGGTTTATCGGAGTCTGCTATGGGCAGCATCGGCATGCCGCCATTCCAGCTGTCCCAGAAATGGCTGGCGGGACTGCCGTCTCTGGCCCGGCCAGACGCAAGAGATATGCTGATCGTCGGTCTGGGCGGCGGAATTGCGCTGCAGGGCGCCCCTCCCCACATTGAGGAGATCGATACGATCGAGCTCGAGCCCCGGGTACTGGAGGCAAATCTTGCCGTCGCCGATCGGCGCACGTTCAATCCCCTCGGTGACGCGCGTGTCAGAGTCATACTCAATGACGCTCGCAACGCGCTGGCGCTTACCGGCAAGCGCTACGATATCGTCGTCTCGCAGCCGTCCCACCCCTGGACCGGTGGCGCGTCGCATCTCTACACCCGCGAATTCCTGGCGCTCGCAAAGCAACGCATGCAGCCCGGGGGCGTATTCCTGCAGTGGATTAACTCGCAGTTCATCGACCTCGAAATGCTGCGCGCGATGGCCGCCACGCTGCAGTCCGAGTTCGCGAACGTCGAGCTGTACCAGCCCGAAAGGCAGGTGCTCATGTTTCTAGCCTCGGATAACCCCATCAGTCTCTGGGACGGAGCAGGAAACGCGCGACGCGCTCTCGAGGAGAACCGGGAGCACTATCTCGGCCTGGGCATGCGGGCGCCGGAGGACGCGCTGGTCATGCTGACCTTTGATACGGCCGGGGTGCGCGAGCTGGCGGCGCATGGCCGGACAAACACGGACGACGAAAACCTGTTGGCTTACCGGGCGAGGCCCCGCCGCGACGGCGTGACAGCGGATAGCCTGATCGAAGCCTATCCCGAACTGGACCCCCTGCTGCGAAGTTCGAGTCCCGTACACGCAGGACCCGATTACTGGTCGCTGCCCTATATTGCCGAGCGCCTGCTGCAGAGCAACTTCATCCAGCGCGTAAATCGAATGGCCCGGGCAGCCACCGATCCCTCCATGGCGCGGGTAATTGATGGCCTGGGTATGGAGTACACCGGCGACCTGGAAGGCGGCGAGGCTGCGTTTTGGGAAGCGCTGCAGCTAAATGCCGGGAATCGGGATGCGGGCCTGGGCCTGCTGCGCATGCACCTTGGAGATTTCGCCGCGCGGCGCCTGGCCCCGGAGATAGCCTCCCTGGCCAATCGTCTCACCGGTCCAAGTCGCGCCGCTCTCGAAGGCTGGGTGTTTGGCGCTTCGGGCAACTTCGATCAACTGCGTTCTCTGGACGCGCGACTCGCTGCGGTAGATCCGCGCTCGCAGCTGTATCCCGTCGCCGTGAAATTGAGAGTGGACTGGCGACTCTGGTTTGCCAGGTCCGAGAACAACCGGGATCTGGCGCTTGAGGGAATGGCCCTGCTGGACACGCTGCTGGCGTCCTACTGGAACGCGGATCTGTATCTACTGCGTGCGGCCTGCGCCGATGCGGCGCTGGTGCAGGAAGCCATGGTGGAGTCCTACGCGGCGGCAATCAGTCAGGTGAAGAGTGAGATGAAAAGGTCCGTCGGCGCTGCTGATCCCTCCCTTAAACAGCGGCTGGACTTTTCGGTCGCCGCGCTGAGGAATGCCGCCGAGGATTACCGGGGCAGTCCAGGCAAACAGACGCGAATCGAGGAGATCCTTGCGTCGTTTTAAGCGCCGTTCTCAGCAGGCGGGCATACACCGGCAAGCGCGCGCTCGACGCATGCGTAAAGGGCTTCATAATCCAGGGGGCGCGGATTGTATCCACCGTGGGCAAGCTGCTTCTCTGCAATGCGCTGCGCGGCATCCGCGGGCAGCCCAAAGCGCGATAGCGCCGTGTTTCCGGAAAGGCTGCGTATAAAGGCGAAAACAGCCGGGGCCGGGTATTGCCCCTCGAATACATCTGCAATCAAGGCGTCTGCACCGGGCACGGCCCCGGTGTTATAGGCGATAGCCTGGGGAAGGATGGCGGCGTTGTTATCGCCATGCGGCGTACCGTAGAGACCACCGATCACATGGCAGAGCTGGTGATGCAGGGCGATGCCGTGCATGGAAACCAGGGTGCCGCCGATGTACCCGGCAAGCAGCAGGCGTTCCCGGGCTTCGAGATCGCCCGGCAGCATCTTTATCCGTGGTAACTCATTCCGCAGGATTGTGAGGGTCTCGCGCGCGAGCGACGCGGTTTCCTCGTTAGCGTCTTTCGCGTACAGCGCGTCCACGGCATGCGCCATGCAGTTGGCGGCCGATGAGAAGCTGAGTCCAGGGGGGAGGGACTGGCTGAGCAGCGGGTCGTAGATCACGCGAGAAGGCCGGCAACGCTCATCGACAGCTGTCCGCTTTTCGCCATCTATTCGGCGTCCATAGATGGCCGTAGCCTCGGACCCGGAGTACGTAGTCGGCAGGGCAATGAACACCGCCTGATCGGATACGGCGAGCGCTTTGCCGATGCTTATGCTGGATCCTCCGCCAATGCTGATCACCGAGTCGCAGCCAGCGTTTCGGAAAGCGTCTGTTGCTTCGTCGATGAGTTCTACGGGTGAGTGAGGCTCGGCTTTTAGAAAGAGCGTGCCGTTCAGGTCCCGGAGCTTTGCAAGGAGGTCTTCGTGTCGTCGTTCCGTTGATGCCGTGCCGACCACGAGGGGCGCGCTGATACCCAGTTCCCGGCAGTCGGCTTCAATCCCGGAAGCTCTGCCTACTCCGAAAGTGGCTTCGACGGCGCCGAAGGTCTGCAGTGTGCTCATCAGAAAAATGTAGTACAAAATACTGGATAAATGCAAATATAGGACATATTATTCGATCAAAGTACTACATAAATCTACCTGGAGAGAACGATGGCCCTCGTTTTTGCAGCGCCGCCCCTGGTCACCGTGCCGGTCACGGCGAGCGACGATCTTTATCCCGTTCACAGGATCTACTGTGTCGGCCGGAACTATGCAGCTCACGCCCGGGAAATGGGCAAGGACCCGGATCGCGACCCGCCGTTCTTCTTCTGCAAGCCCGCCGATGCGGTCGTGATGGATGGGAATCCGGTTCCCTATCCGTCGCGCACCGGAAATCTGCACCACGAGATTGAGCTGGTGGTGGCGATCGGTCGAGAAGGAAAGGACATTCCGGAAGCCGATGCTGAAGACTACATTTTCGGGTATGCGGTGGGGAACGACATTACGCGCCGGGACCTGCAGCTTCAGGCCCGCGAGGCCGGTCGACCCTGGGATACCGGGAAGGCCTTTGATCTCTCTGCTGCGATCACTGCGATTTATCCGGTCTCCGAATATGGCCATATACGCGAGGGTGAAATCACCATAAGCGTAGACGGCGAAGTGCGTCAGGAGGCCGATATTCGCGACCTGATCTGGGATGTACCCGAGATCATTGCCGAGCTTTCCACGCTGTTCACGCTGAAGCCGGGCGACCTCATCTACACGGGCACGCCCGCTGGTGTGGGAGCTGTAGAGCCAGGCCAGACAATGGTCGGGCGAATCGCCGGTCTCGGTGAGCTGACCAACGCGGTGGTGGCGTCCTGAATACAATGAAGCTGTATTCGTTTTTCCGCAGTTCGGCGGCATACCGCGTACGCATCGCGCTCAATCTGAAAGAGCTCGCCTACGATCAGGAGCCGGTGCACTTCCGCAAGGACGGTGGTCAGCACCGGCTTCCGGAGTTTCTGGCCCTAAATCCCCAGGGTCTGCTCCCGGTACTGGAGGATGACGGGTTCGTGCTGCAGCAGTCCCTGGCGATCATTGAATATCTTGATGAAGCCTATCCTGCGACACCGCGGCTCGTCCCGAAGGACCTGCACGATCGCGCAATGGTCAGGGCGATGTCGCAAATGATTGCCTGCGATCTGCACCCGCTGAACAACCTGCGCGTTCTCAACTATCTTCGTTCCACCCTCGATCAGGATGATGCGGGTGTGGGTGAATGGTATCGACACTGGGTCGACGAAAACCTTGTTGGTCTCGAGGAGATGGTTCGGCGTCACGGCGGGAAGTGCTGCTTCGGCGATGAGCCGAGCCTGGTAGACGTCTGCCTGGTGCCACAGATGTACAACGCGCGTCGTTTCAATTGCGACCTGAGCGAGCTATCCGGCCTTGTAGCGGTTGACGAACAGCTACGGAAACTTACTCCCGTCGCGGACGCCGCACCCGAGGTCCAGCAGGACGCCGAGTAGGTCTGCCTGCATAGCTTGTCCTTGTTCCGGAGCGTCAGGCGGAGCACCGGCGAAAGCTAGGCCGGCGGGCAGCTTGGATCCTCGGCAGGGATGGTTCAGGTGGCACTGGCTCAGGATCCGGCTGATCCCAGCGAGGGCATCTTTCCACCGGGTACGAGCAATTCAACGATATTGCCAAAAGGGTCGCGGCAATAGCGCGCCGAACCCCCGTTCGCGACGTGGACGCTGTCGCCCAGCGTTGAGCCCCCCGCATGCAGCAGCTGCTCGACCGCGTGATCGAGGTCGCGCACCTGGAATGCCAGATGTCGCAGTCCCAGGTCGTCGGCCTGGGCCGGTCTCCACTCTTTGTCGCGACTCGAGCGGTACTCGAACAGTTCGATGTAGGAGCCGCCGAAGCGCATGAGACAGAAGGCTGCGGCAGAGTCCTTCAGCCCGGTGAGCGCGTCAAACTGACTGTTGCCCGCTTCCCAGAAGGCGCGCTTGATCAGCTCGCCGCTGAACGTGTTTTCGTAGAAGGCGATGGCTGCGTCAAGATCGGGGACTACCAGCGCCGGGTGGTGAATGCCCGAGCAGATTTCCTTCCTCGAATCCTCGTCGTTCACCAGGTTCGCTCCATGTAGATCTTCAGTTTCCGCTGCAGAGGCGCGTCGTCCACGAGGAATAGGAACGCAGGGTTCGAGCTGGAGCTGTTTTGCAGTTCAATGCGAGCGTGCGCCGGCGCCGCGGTCACATCCGCCTGTTCCCAGTGATGATCACTGCCATTGACGTTTACCTCGCCGGTGCCTTCAACAACGTGGAGCACCTGGGAGCAGGATCTTCTGGGTAGACGAATACTCTCGCCGGGACGGAGCATGAGCGCCGAGAATCCAAGGAAGGGAAGGCATTCCTCGCCTGTGAGCGGATTGACGTAGGCGAGATGTACGGACTTGTCTCTTCCGGACTGCCGGGACAGCGAGAGCAAGGCGTCGCGGGTATCGGTCCACGGGTAGCGGCGCATGGGGTAGGGGCTGCCTGCGCCGAGCTCGTCATAGGGTACGAGGCCTGAGCGGGTGAAGCGGGTTTGCGAGGCATCGAGGGCCGTGCCGGCATTCTGCAGGGGTGCGATTTCGGCGAAGGAGGTTTCCAGCGCATAGATGAACGGCAGATCGAGGGCGTCCATCCACACGACCGGACCTTCACCCTCGTGGCCGTGTTCATGCCAGAGTCCTGGCGGAGTCAGGATCAGATCACCGTGCTCCATGGGCAGCTTTTCACCTTCCACCGTGGTGAAGCCACCCTTGCCCTCAACGACCAGGCGAATCGCACTTGGCGTATGACGGTGGTTGGGGGCGTCCTCTCCGGGGAGGATCAATTGCATCCCCACGTATATCGAGGGCGTGGCCTGAAGGTTCTCAAGTCCGAGACCCGGATTGCACAGAACCAGTACCCGGCGTTCGGCTTTTTCGATGGGAGTGAGGTCACCGGCCTGCATAAGCAGGGGTCGTATGTCGTTGTATCGCCAGTGTGTAACGACGGAGCTTGCAGCGGGTTCACCTTCGGGGAGAAGAGCGCGCAGGCTGGGCCAGAGCGGATTGAGATTCAGCGCATTGAGGCGGCTCAGGTAGGCTTCGGGCAGTTCGCTGGCGGACTGAAGCTGGCTCATGGTTGTGCTCCATTGGGGCTCATTTAACGCACCTTAATGTAGCACAATAAAAAGATATTATGAGAATATAGGGCGAAACGATATAAATATGTAGAACATTTACAGGGCGGTAAGCCGCGCTCGGAGGGTGTCGTTTGGGTCCCGATAACTGCGCGTCACTGATGATCGTCAGGGAGGTCAAGCCTGGCTGCGAATCTCGTTACGCCGACATTTCCAAAGGGATTTCCGCGGCAGCGGCACGCTTTCCCGGCTTTGTCTCAGCGCATCATTCGCCTCCCGCAAATGGCGACGCGCATCATGTCACCGTCCTTCAGTTTGATTCCATGGCGAGTTTGCGCGACTGGGAAGAGTCTCCCGAGCGACAGCTATGGTTGGGCAGGGTGGAGGAGGTCGCCTATCCGGCGAAGGTCGCCAAGCACATCAATACCGGACTCGAAAGCCTGTTTGCCGCCAAGGGTAGTGCGTTGGTGCCCGTTAGGCCGAAGCGCTACAAGATGGCGATTGTCTTGACGCTTGTGATCTACGGACTTCTGGTGTCGCTTCGCCCGATTCTCTCGGATCTTCTGTTTGGCCTGCCCGAGTACCTGGCCGGCTTTGTGCTGGTGACGACTCAGGTGCTCATCATGACCTACCTGATCATGCCGCTCGTCACTCGTGCCCTTTCGGGTTGGCTTTATCGCTGAACGCCGCCCCGTCTCGAGGCACAGCCTGAGACAGCGCGGACGCCTGTCAGCTGAGGGCGTGCTCAGGCGGCGAGCGCCTGTTGAGGTCGTATGAATTCATAACCCAGCGCATCGGCCGCTGCCTCGTGCGTCATTTTTCCCGCATGCACATTCAAGCCATTCATAAGGTGCCTATCGGCGAGAACGGCACCGCGCGCGCCCTCGCTGGCCAACTTGAGTACATAGGGGAGCGTAGCGTTGGTCAGCGCTAAAGTAGCGGTGCGGGCAACGCCACCGGGCATGTTCGCGACGCAGTAATGAACGACGCCGTCCACGATGTAGCAAGGCTCTTCGTGGGTGGTCGGCCTCGAGGTTTCAAAGCACCCGCCCTGGTCAATCGCCACGTCAACAAGCACGGTTCCGGGCTTGAGTTTTGATACCTGTTCCCTTGATAGCAACTTCGGGGCGGCGGCTCCGGGTATGAGAACGGCGCCCACGATCAGGTCGGCCTCGAGTGCATGGCGATCGATTGCATCCCGTGTTGAGAATAGCGTTTTCATCTGGTTTCCATAGAGAGCGTCGAGTTCCTTGAGCCGGTCTATGGACTTGTCGACGACGGTAACGTCGGCGCCAAGGCCGGCTGCCATCCGCGCCGCGTTGACGCCGACCACGCCTCCACCGATCACCAGAACCCTGGCCGGCTCCACTCCGGGGACGCCCCCAAGCAGTACGCCGCTGCCGCCCTGCGCCTTCTCGAGGCTGTGGCAGCCCGCCTGAATCGCCATGCGCCCCGCGACTTCGCTCATGGGAGCGAGGAGTGGCAGTCCTCCCGCCGGACCGGTAACGGTTTCATAGGCGATGCAGGTCGCGCCGGACTCGAGGAGCAGCCGGGCCTGTTCGGGGTCCGGTGCAAGGTGGAGATAAGTAAACAGGATCTGGCCCTCGCGTAGCATGCGACATTCCTGCGGTTGGGGCTCTTTCACCTTGACGACCATATCCGCGCGCTTGAAGACCACCTCAGGCGAATCAACGATTTCTGCACCGGCCGCCAGATACTGATCGTTATCGAAGCCAATAGCGGTGCCACCATCATGTTCTACAATCACGTCGTGGCCGCTCCGCGTAAGTTCGCCAACGCAGTCTGGCGTCAATCCAATCCGATATTCGTGATTCTTTATTTCCCTGGGGATTCCAACAATCATGTCTGACTCCGGTTTTGTGACTGGGCGGACCCGGATTTTATTTGTAGTACAAAAGACGAAAGTGTTAGATTTCCCGTCCAAGGCAGTTGTTTTCACTGTCAGGACAGGATCTACGGCCTGGCTCTCGTGGCTGGCGTCGCAGAGCAAGGAGGGACGCATGGAGCTGGGTTCTATCGACCGGAATATTCTCCGGGTCCTGCAGGAGAAGGGCCGTATTTCCTACGTTGATCTATCGAAGTCTGTCGGTCTTTCGGTCACGCCGTGCAAGGACCGGGTCAGGCGTCTGGAGAGAGAGGGGTTCATTACCGGTTATCACGCCAGTGTCGCCCCCGGAAAGCTGGATGCGGGTCTGGCGGTGTTCGTGCAGATCAGGCTCAGTCGGAAGTCCCAGGACATCTTCACAAAGTTCAAGGAAGCCGCGATGACGCTGTCGGAAATACAGGAGTGCTTCCTGGTTTCCGGTAACTTTGATTACCTCATCAAGGCCAGGGTGGCCGATATGGGGGCTTACCGCATGCTGCTGGGTGAAACGCTGCTCAGCCTGCCCGGCGTGCAGGAATCATCCAGTTTCGTTGTCATGGAAGAAATCAAGGAATCATTGCGTGTGGAGATTCCTTACTGACGGCCCGTCTGCTTCGATGGCTGCGAGTCTACCCGGAACGTTGAGTGCGACCGGCCCTAATCCGGCCAAGTCGGGAAACAGTGTCGATGAGCTTCCGATTGCGAGGCCGACGACTGGCCGGCCGTACTCCGGGGAATAGCGGATTCCCCACCGGCAGCGCCGGAGGGGGTAGAGCGCTCGCTGAGAGCAGTCGGACTTGCCGGGCGGAGGCCTGTTGCCTGCCGGTCGGCGATAAGTACCGTCGTCTAGTCCGCGAACTTGTCAATTACCGTGGAAAACAGTTCCTCGTCCGGCGGAATGACCTTGTCCACGGCCAGGGGCTTGGATACCCAGGTCTCGTTGATCAGGTCCCGCCAGGTGATGTTGTGGTGAGTCGAGTTGCCGCCCCAGGATCCACAGCCGAGCGAGAAGGTCTGACGCATACCGTTCCACAGGTTGCCGCTGTTTGAGGCCGCCTGGGGCTGGTTCACCATCACCCGCGAAGTGTGCGTGGCATGAGCGTAGGTCATGATGTTCTCGTCAGAGTACGAGTAGATGCCGCAGGAGTGGCCGCGCCCCTGATAGCCTTGAATGGCGTCGGTCAACGCTATGGCTTCCTGGATATCGGCAACCTTGTAGAACGCCATGACAACCGACAGCTTCTCTCCCGAGAACGGGTGATCGGGACCGGCGCCGGTCTCCGGCACGATGAAAAATTGTTTGCCCTCGGGCAGCTCGATTCCCGCCATTCCTGCAATCTTGTGCGCTGGCTGGGCGACGATGTCGGTATTTAGGGCGCCGTCTTTCCAGAGCGTGTTCTGAAGCTTCTGCTTCTCTACGTCGTTAACCAGGTAGCCGCCTTCATGGAGCAGTTTTTCCACAAACTCATCGTAGATCGACGCGAAAGCAATCACCGAGTTGTCCGAGGAGCAGCTTGCTGCCAGGTCGAGAGTTTTGGAGATGCGGATTTTCTCTGCGGCTTCTTCCAGGTTGGCCGTGTCGTCCACGGTGATGCAGGCGTTACCCACACCCACACCCAGCGCCGGAGTTCCGCTTGAATAGGCGGCATGGACCATGGCGCCACCGCCCGTTGCCAGCACTCGATCGCACTGAGCCATCAGCTCGTTGGTGAGTTCGAGGGAGGGCGTTTCAATATAAAGGACCAGGTCCTCGGGTGCCCCGCAGCGACGTAGGGCGTCGCGCATGAAGTCGCAGATCTTCTTGTTGGTGAGTTTGGCGCGGGGGTGTGGCGCGACGATGATGGAGTTGCGCCCCTTTACGGCGTGGATGCCCTTAATCACCGGAGTCGCCTCCGGGTTGGTGGAAGGTGACAGGGCGCCGATAACGCCAACGGGCTTGGCGATCTTCACGATGTTTCGTTCTTTGTCTTCCTCGATCACGCCGACGGACTTTTCGTCGATGATGTCCAGAAGAGTTGCGCGGGTCTTGCGATGGATTTTCAGGTACTTACCTGAGTAGTTCCCTAGGCGAGTCTCATTAACGGTGAACTCGGCAATCTCCTCGGAGCGGTCTTCCCGCGCTACGGCATAGACCATGGCCGTGATCAGTTCGTCGACCTGTTCCTGCGTGTAGTTTTCGATTTGCTTTTGTGCCGCCCGGGAACGAGCTACCAATCCGGCGATGTGAGCTTTCGGATCTGTGTCGTGCTGGTCACTGCTCTGGTTACTGTACTGCAGGGCGTTCTCTGGCATGGCGCTGTGTCCCTTGTTCTTATGGATTCTTTCTTACGGATCTTCGCGGATCCTTTTGAGTCCATGATGGATATACGACTTTAGTCTAGCACCGCGTGTGGAAATGAACATTGACTATTTTGGGGATAATATGGACGATCTTTCACCATGAGCGCGCCTTCCAAGTGGCCTCTCCCCGCGGCCGGCATCCGGTTCCTGACACCGGCCTTCATGGTCGATCAACTGGCCTCAAACCCGCTGACTAAAGGGTGTTACCCGACCGCCATGGGCTACTACCCCAACGCCGTCGGTCACCGCATGCAGCGCGAGCGCCACGACGACAACCTGTTGATATATTGCACCGAAGGCCAGGGACGCATCACTACTTCCCACTGGGAGGGCCCGGTCCAGCGCGGTGAAGTTATTCTTTTGCCCCAGGGCCATACACACGTTTACGAGGCACACCGGGACGAGCCGTGGACTCTCTTCTGGATGCATTTTCAGGGCAGCGCAGCGCGATCTTTCATTGAGTATCTCGGCTTCGAGGAGCAGCGCCCCGTGGTCATGGCCGGGGTATCCCCGGTATTGATCGGTGCCTTCAAAAGCCTGATGGAGGTGAGGAAGACCGGTTACTCAACATCGGCGTTCATTAAAGCGGCGAACCAGCTGCGTTACCTGCTCAGTCAGTTTGCCCAGGAAGTAGCGGCGGAGGCGGGGCGAAGTCGAGGCGGCTTTGACATCGCCAGGGTTCAGGCCTACATGCAGGAAAATATCGACCAGAATCTGAGCCTGGCGCAGCTGGCGGCGAGTGCGAACATGTCCAAGTACCACTTTTCAGCACGCTACAAAGAGCACAGCGGTTACTCCCCGGTGAAACACTTTCTCAACATGAAGATGGAGCATGCCTGCGCGCTGCTGGACGGTACGGACCTTACCGTTGGAGCCGTCGCGGAGCGCCTCGGTTACGAAGACGCCCTCTACTTTTCTCGCAGCTTCAGCAAAACCATCGGCCTCTCCCCCCGCGCCTACCGGGCATCGATTCGCTGAGCGAAGCGACACCGGCGCCTGTTGTCGATACCCCATCCCTGGAGATCTTGGCCGCTAATTTGGCTCAGTCTGTCTCTACGTCCTGTCATCCGGCAGCGCAATGCTCCGCCGATACTCCAATCCACAACGAGGTAACAACGATTCACAATAGAGGTTTAGACTGTGATCTGACGCGCTCACTGCCGATCGTGTACAAGCAACGGTCTACCACCCTTCGGAGGGACCCAGAATTGAAAAACGGAAAGCTGTTCGTATCACTACTGGCGGTGCTGACATTTGTCGCCGCTTCCCTGGTCCATGCGGGGGAGACCCTGGATCGAGTGGTAAAAGATAAGACCCTGATTATTGGCGTCTCCGGCGATCAGCCGCCCATGAATATGTTGAACCGTCAGGGCCAACTAATGGGCTTTGACGTGGATCTGGGCACTGCGTTGGCGAACGCCATGCGTGCCAAGGTCGAGTTTTCCCAGATGCCCTTCGGGACGCTGGTCGAAGCGCTGGAAGACGGCAAGGTCGACCTGGTTATCTCCGGTATGGCGATAACCGCGGAGCGATCCCGATCTGCGTCCTTCGCGGGTCCTTACATGATGAGCGGTAAGTCCATCCTCGCGAAGCGTGGCGCGCTGGATCAGATTGCTTCCGACGGCATTTCGGGAACGGAAGTAAAGCTGGCGGCACTGCAGAACTCCACAAGCGCGACGTTTGTGCGCGAAGCGGCGCCCAACGCCACGCTCGTGGAAGTCGCAAACTACGACGAGGCCATCGCGATGGTAAATAACGGAGACGTGGCTGCCATGGTCGCTGACGCCCCGGTGTGCACTTTGCAGGTGCTGCGCAATCCCGATTCGGGCCTCGTAACACTGGAGAAACCGCTCACGGTCGAGCCATTCGGTATCGCCGTACCGTCTGGCGATCCTGAATTCCTGAACCTTGTGCAGAACTATCTTCGCACCTATGAAGGAACGGGCTTGCTCACCCGGCTTCGCAAAAAGTGGCTTGAGAACAGCTCCTGGGTGGCTGCCATGCGCTAGGCGGACGACTCGGGGAGGACAAGGGTGACGTAGTCTGCTTTTTCTTGTCGCTTCCGTCGCTTTCGTCACTTCTGCCGTGGTTGTCGCGTCCGACGCTTCCATTGAAAAAGGCCGGCCGTTAACTGATTAGGGGCCGGCCTCGTCCAGCAGATGCGCAAAGCCCACCGCCTTGCGCCGATGTTTCATGATTGAGGAAGCGAGATCGCCGCTGCCACGCAGGCTGTCGATATGTTCATTCAGGCGATCAACGAGGCTTGTGTGAGTGGGGTGAAAAGCGAAGGTGAAGGCAGCTTCATCAACGAGGAAGGGCGAAACATAGATTTGATCCTGTAGTTCGTTGGCCTCAATGATCGCATCGGCCACAAACTCGTTGGTAAGGACAAAATCGCATCTTCCATATTCCAGCATTTTGAAGGCCAGTAACTCTTCCCGGCTGTCGATGCGTGTCGTGACACCCGTTTCGAAATACTCCTGCACAGTTTTGAACTTGTAGCCGAACCGGACGCAAACCCGCTTGTCGCGAACCGCCTCGATCAGGGTCTCTTCTTCGATAGGCGCTAGCGCGTAAAGAAATTCGCGGTGCGTGTAGATGGCGTGCGAGAAAACCAGTTTCTCAGGTTCATTCAGCCAGTCCGGAGCCAAGATAGTGAAGTCGAGGCGATTTTCGTACAGATCCATTTCACCGCGTTTTCGGCTGGTGACGACGACGTCTACATCGAGATCGTTTTCGCGCGTAAAGCTATCGAGAATATCCACGACGATTCCGTCGTAGCTCTGTATGGGTGCTACGTTGGGCGTCGTTTCTGTAGGGTAAATAATGGGTTCGAGCTGCTGGGACCAGATGAACATGGTCAGGGGCGCGGTCTCAGATTGATTCTGTGCGATCGCACGATCAACCGGGAGCTGAGCAAGCGACACCAGTAAAAACAGGCCTGACAGGGCCTGCCGACGTGAACTTTCGGTTTGCGACCGATGAGTAAAAAAGCGACGTACGTTTTTAAGGCTGATCGCGCTGTCCCCGCGTCCCAGGCACCTGTCAATAGCGTTTTATACCGTAGCCCTTTATGCGCAGGCCAACGACCTAAGCGTAGCAGGACTGTACAAACATGTGTGCGAGCGGCGCGCGCGGGTATCTCATGCGAGGCGTAAGCGTCTTATCGGTATGTTCGCCTCTCGTCGCGGTCAGGCTTCGTTCGTCAACTCAAAGCCGATCCGGGGGAAGTGCACAACGACGTTCCCTGCCAGGGGATCCTCGCGCCGCAGGGCAATGCGGTCGTCACTGAGCTGCCACAGCGTTCCGTGAACCGCATCCTGGCCGTAATCATCGGGCGTAACGCTGACGGACGCACCCACGCTTAGACCCCTGGGCCAGGCGCCCGGGGCGATTCCCGGCTCGCTCTCGCTACTGCTTGAGCGCGCGAACTCCAGTGCTTCTTCAGCTGGCATGCTCGTGGGGTTGCCGTGTCCCAGCGTCGCCATGCGTTGCTCCCAGGCGAGCAGGGCGTCAAATGACTCAAGCAATTCCCCGGCAGCCGATACGTTTGCTCTCGCCATCCACAGGGGAAAGTATGCCAGTACGTCAAGCCAGCCCGGGCTTTCCCCGGCGAGATACGCCCCCAAAGACTGAGTCAGCAGTTCGTTGGTGAGCGCCAGCTGGGACCGGAACTGGGCGTAGAAGTGTGGCACCCGATCCTCGAGGCTTGTGAAATCCAGAAAGTTGAAGAACGCCCGCCGATCCGCGAGGAGCGGTTCTGGAAGATCCTGATTGGTGCCCATGGACAGGGCGGCGCCGGGGCGGAAGAGACGTTCATCTGCCCACGCTGCGGCGGTCAGTGCATAGGCCCGATTGCCATTGGGGAACAGGCTGGGTTTGGGGAAGCGCCGCTCCAGTTCGAGGGCGATGAGCAAGGTGTCGCAGTAGATGTCGGCGCCAATCTGAAGCACCGGTGTTTTGCGGTAGCCGCCGGTCAAGGCCGTAAGCTTCGGCTTCGGCATGACCATGGGAATTTCGACGCCGCGCCAGCTGAGCCCCTTGATGCCAAGGGCCAGGCGAATCTTCTCCGCGAAAGGTGAGGCATCAAAGTGATGAAGAATGAGCGGCGCTTCACCGTTCATAAACTATCCACGCGTTGATTCAACAAATGCGCCGTCCCCGGCGGGACGGCGCATGGCACAGAGTGCTACCAACCGAAGTCCATACCGGCTTCGATACCCATGATGCGCGGCGCACCGTAGAAGGACATGACCCAAAGGTTGGCTACCGGCAGTTCGCCCACGCGGAATTCCTCATCGGTCAGGTTCCTGCCAAAGGCGCGAACCCACCAGCCGCCGGCATCGTTGCGATAGGTGACCGATGCGTTGACCAGGGTGCGATCATCGGTGATGCCATCGGGTGTGTCGGGGACCGCCGTATAGGCATACACCGCCTCGTCCACGTAGTTCACATTGAGGGCCCAGTCGAGCTGACCGCCGGCAAACTCCTGGTCGTAGAGGAAGTCCACATTCCAGGTGACTTCCGGCGCCCGGGCGACGGGGTTGTTGCTCAGGTCGGTGTCGATTTCTCCGTCGAAGTTGGTGTCGGCCTGGAACTCTTCGAACTCACTGTCCAGCAAGCCAAGGCTGCCCTGGATCGTAAAGTTGTCCGAAACCACGAAGGTGCTTTCCAGTTCGAGACCATAGACCGTGATTTCCGCCGCGTTGAAGAAGCGGGTTTCCTGGAAGGTACTTTCGTTTACCCCGTCTCCGTCCCGGTCTGCCTCGATCTCGGCAAGCAGCTGCTGCTGCGAATCGTCGTAGGTCACGTAGAAGCCGGTCAGGTTCAGGCGCAGGCGGTTGTCCATGAGATCGGAGCGCAGGCCGATCTCGTAGGAGTCGGCGGTTTCCGGATCCACTGGCCGGGCCTGAATGGGCTCAATGGGGTTGCCGCCGGTACCGGTCTGGTCGTTGTAGCCGCCGCTTTTGAAGCCGCGGGAATAGGTGGCATAGGTGTACACGTTGTCCGTTGCCTGGTAGCTGGCCGTGAGCCGCCAGGTGGGCTCATCCCACTCTTCGGAGTCGCGGACCACGCCCGTCGGGAAGCGATTGAAGTCCGCCGCAGCCAGGGGTTCACCCAGCTGTTCCCAGGTAAAGCTCGGGTCGAATCCGCCCGATAGTGCTTGCACAAACACCTGGTTTCGACCTACCCAGTCCTTCTCCTCCTGGGTGTAGCGTATCCCCGCACCGACGGTCCACTTGTCGTTGAGTTCGTAAGTAAAGTCGCCGTAGAACGCCAGAGCCTCGGCGTCCTGTCCGTTGGACAGTACCTGCGGGTTGTTGTTGAAGAATAAGGGGTCGCCGAAGACGGCAGCGCTGTCGAGGGTCATATCCACAAATCCCAGAACCTGGGCCACCGTGAATATCGTGTCGTCCTGCTGACTGAATACACCGCCGACCCAGTTGAAGGGACCGTCGAGGTCGGAAGCGATACGCAGTTCAAACTGCGTGGTCTCCCGCTCGTCCTGGCGATTGGCATCGAACAGGGAGACGGGGCCGACTTCACCGGTGTAGGTGCTCGGCAGCCAGGAATCCGTTTCCCGGTGGCCGTAGAACGCGGTCAGAGTGTAGTCGTCGTTGATCTGCCAGTCGACGTTCACATAGATGCCGTCAACGTCGATTTCGTGGCCGCGGCGACCCATATCGAGGAGGAAGCCATTGCGGTTTGTGGCCGCCGCGACGTCGAGTCGATCACCTGGATCCCTGGTGAAACCCAGGGAGTTGAAGACATAGGCGCCGTCCTCAGGTGTGTTGTTCACGGACGGCGGAGCCTCGCCCTCATCGCGAACCATTTCATACGCCAGGTTGATATCCAGCGACTCCGTGGGCTGCCAGCGGAACTTGAAGCGGCCCGAAAATACGTCATCGCCCCCGACATTGGCGCCGTCCCCAGTGCCCGTGGCTCCAACCAAGGGGTAGTTCACGCCGAAGTCCGCAACCGGACCAAAGCTGGCGCCATTCTCGTAGAACCCGTCCGACTCGCGCTGCATTGCCGCAACGCGGAACGCTGCGTTCTCACCAAGGGCAAAGTTGGCAACACCGCGGACTTCTCGCGTATCGAACTCAGCCAGCTGCCCCTGGATGCTCAGGGTGTTTTCCCCCAGCTCGGGACGCTTGGTCTTGACGTTGATCACACCGCCGGTGGTGTTCTTCCCGAACAGCGTTCCCTGTGGGCCACGCAGTACCTCGACGCTCTGAATGTCCAGCATCTCGATGTTGGCGGTCTGGATATGAGGGATGACGAAATCATCCACGATCGTTCCGACCTGGTTTTCGAAGTAAAGGATGATCCCGTTCTGACCCACTCCTCGGATCGCGAAGTTCGCGGCCTTGAAGCCCGGTTGCTTTCCGTTGATCACGTTCGGTGCGTAGATGAGAACGTCGCCGAGATCCCGGGGGATGGTGCGGATGATGTCGTCCTCGGAGACCGCTGTGACGGCAATGGCCGTCGTCTGCACATCGGTTTCAGCACGACGGGTCGCGGTCACGACAACCTCCTCAAGCTGCTGCGCCAGGACCGGCGCGCCGCTGAGGATCAGAGTGGGCGTGAGTCCGAGCAGCATGGCCCGGCGGGCGCGCTGCCAGTTGCTGTACTGCGGTGATCGGTTGAAAGGAATGCTCATTATTATTTCCCTCGCTTGCGGTAAGTTCAGTCTTGAGTTGCGGTGAGTGCTTTGGGGTAGCTGTGGTCAAACCCTGCCTTGCGAGCAGGACATGAGTCGCAGCTACCGGGGTAGTGTTCGCTGCCAAAAATCTTCATTTTCACGGTATGACTCCCAGGCGGTGTTCGAGCTCTACGTGGAAATGACGCAGTCGCTGCTCCTGTTCACTCCAGAGCTGACCGCTAAAGCCGCGACTGCGCATACCCTGTTGCACGATGGGCAGCAGGGCCGAATCCTGGCTGAGGACAAGACCGAGGCCGGCATCCTCGTCGATAGCGTAGTACTCCGTCGCCGGGCGCACGGCGCCGGTCACGTCCGTACCCTCGGGAAGGCCCATCCACGCGGGTGGGCAGTAGTCCGGGTCCTCAGCGGGGAACAGCAGGGTCATGGTGTCGTAGTAGAAGCGCTCTGGATCCGTCTCGTGCGGAAGAAAGCGCATGAGGAAGATCGCCTCGGGATGGCAGCCGATCTGTACGTTGGGGAAGACGCCCGTCGCCCAGCTGTCAGATAGCTGGCCGTCCACGAAGCGCGAGTAGTCGAGGCCAAGGTGTTCGGCGCGTTCGCGCTTTCCACGTTGAATGGCGCGGCGCACATCGGCCGCACCGCCAGCAAAAGTTTCGGGATCAACGCCCGCATCCTGAAGCATCATGGCGAGCCCTTCATTCACGCTTTCCTGGTCATGGAAGCGCGGGCTCGGCTGTCCCAGAGGTACGATCATGCGGCTGGCGCCCCGGGGGTAGAGGTCGTACTGGACGTTGAGGTCGCCCATGACTCCTCGGGTTTCCGGGTGCACCACGTGCAGGTGATAGCTTTCGTAAAAGGCTTCCACGCCGACTTTCCAGTTGGCACCCCACTCGCTGCGTACGTGGCGAACGACCTTCATGCGATCAATCTGATAGGTCTCCAGGTAGCCTTCCGGGAGTCCCAGCATCTCGGCCAGCGGCGGCGCGTCGTCATCCATGCATACGAAAATGATTCCCGCGTGCTCCTCGCAGCGCACGGGGGTGAGCCCCGGACGATGCGCAATCACATCCGGGTGGAAGCTCTCTTCGTCGGTGATGCGACGTAGATCGCCGTTGTTGTAAAAGCTCCAGGCGTGGAAGGGACAGACGAAAACCTTGCGGTTGCCGCGCTCCTCATGGACCAGACGCGCGCCGCGGTGGCTGCAGACATTGTAGAAAGCGCGCACTCCATCCTCAGTGCGAGTCACGATGATGGATTCTTCGCCGATGTCGAACAGAAAGTAGTCGTTGTTTTCCTCAAGATCGGCGCTCACGCCGGCAATGAGCCAGCTGCGGGTCCAGAGCCTGTCCCATTCCAACTGCATGAACTCGCGGCTGAAGTAGCCTGCCTTCCCGTGGTTGCGCGTACCGTTGTCGACCGGAGGCTGTTTCGCTTCCAGGGATTGGGCCGGTGCATCCGGGTTGACGATCGCGACCGGGATGGTCTTCGGAGCATTCATAGAGTGTCATCCTCCTTTTGTTCACTGTCCTCGGACTGCGCCTTTGTGTTGCTCAGGGAGAACACGGGCAGGTCGACGTCGTCTCCCCAGGATTCGAAGCGCACGCCGACACGAGCGCCGATGCGCACCGCCTCCGGAGCGCAGTCCACGATGTTGGTCATAAGCCGGGGCCCTTCCTCCAGGTCCACGAGGGCGACCACGTAGGGGGCGTCGTAGGCCGGGGACACGGCGCGGCGGACCACAGTAAAACTGGCGATACGACCGGCACCGCTGGCCTCGACCCATTCGGGATCGCGTGCCCCGCAATGCGTGCACAGAATCCGCGGGTAGAACTGATACGCCCCACAGGAGCTGCACTTCTGGAGTAGCAGGCGTCCCTCCTTGCAGGCGTCGAACCAGGGTTGCGAGAGGGCGCTGCGCGTGGGCTGGGTTCGCAGCATGTCAGGCAGCCTCCCGACCCAGGACCATTGCCGTGTGTGACGACATGATTCCACCCTGGGCGTGGACCAAGCCCAGTTGCGCTTCTAGCACCTGTCGTTCGCCGGCGCTGTGTCGCAGCTGCCAGATGCTCTCGGTGAGCGCGAACATCGAACCGGGATTGCCCGCATGAGAGTGCGATAGCAGGCCGCCATGCGTGTTTACGGGAAACTGGCCGCCTGGCCCCAGCGCGCCCGATGCCGCGAACTCGCCGCCCTCACCTTTTTTGCAGAATCCCAGGTCTTCAAGTTCCACAAGCACTGTGGGTGTGAAGCAATCGTAGAGTTGTGCGAAGTCCATCTCCGCGGCGCCGACGCCTGCCATGGCGTAGGCCCGCTCCCCGGCTTCCTTCGCCGCGGAGGTCGTGAGACTGCGGGCTGCGCTGATGTGCTCGTGCACATGGCCTTCACCCACTCCGAGCAGGTAGACCGGCGGCTGGGCCAGATCCCGGGCTCGCTCGGCGGATGTCATGACCACTGCGGAACCGCCGTCCGAGACCAGGGAGCAGTCAAGGAGACGAAGCGGGTCGGCGATCAGCCGTGATGCCATGACGTCATCGACGCTGATCGGCTCGCGCTTCTGAGCAGCGGGGTTGCGTACCGCGTGCGCCCGGGCCGCTACCGCGATCTCCGCGAGTTGCTCCGGCCGAGTGCCGTATTCGTGCATATGCGCCTGGGCGATCAGCGCGTAGTAGGCGGGCACCGTGGCCCCGTAGGGCTGCTCGAACTGCGGGTGTCCGGTAGATGACTGAACCAGCAATGCCTGCTCCCGGCTCAGACCTGTGCGCAGGGAATCGGCCATGGCGATCACGATCGTATCGGCCATGCCGGTAACGATGGCCGAGGCCGCGTGATGCAGAATTGAGAAGGTAGTCCCACCCCCCGCGCTCACGGCCATGCAATAGCGAGGGAAGATTTGCAGGTACTCGGCAAACGCCTCGGCGTGATACAGCATGGGCTGGGCCATGGCGTTGCAGGTGATGACGCCGTCGATATCACCCGGGGTGAGCCCCGCGTCCTCGATCGCCGCTAGCGCCGCTTCAACGCAGAGCTCCATGGGTGAGCGATCGGGTAGGGCACCCACCGCCGTGTCCGCGGCGCCCACCAGCGCGACTTTGCCGCGGAGACTAGCCAAGGCGGCAGACCCCATGCTGCATGCAGAGCATCACCGCCCGGCGCAATGCAAAACTGAGTGCGAGGCTAGGCATGAAACGCCACCACGGCGGTTCCGGGCGTAATCACTTCGCCCGCCTGGTTCTTGACGTACACCTGAACCTCGGCGGTGTGCTTCTCCAAGTCGATCGCGAGGACTTCACCTCCGGCTACGAGAGTCTCGCCAATGTAGGAGGCGACGCGGTTTGAGTACTCGATGGACGCGATATGCCCGTCGTCGCCCAGCCACTCGGTCAGACACTGATGCAGCCAGTCGCCGAGGAGCGGCCCGGCGATGACCAAACCGGGGTAGCCCTCGATATCCCGGGCATAGGGTTCGTCAAAATGAATGCGATGCCCGTTCCAGATCGCGGCGTTGTACAGCATCAGCTGTACGTTGTCCGGAGTGTGGCTTCGCTCTGGAAGCGCATCGCCCACGTGCAGGGTCGAAAGGCGAACCGCGCCGTTCAACGCAGGATTCTCGTGGTTTTTTCCGTGACCACCGGCTCACCATCATCGTTAACGACTTCCATGAGTACTTCGTAGAATATGAGAGCCCCGGAGCGCCCCTGCTTCTCGTAGATGTTGGTCAGCGTGCGGGTTGCGGTGAGCCAGTCGCCGGGGCGGATCGGTTGGTGATACTGAATCTGCAGGCCGCCGGCCATGGCTTTTTCCAGGGGGAACTTGGGCAACAGCCTATCCACGGAAACACCATCGGGAAGGAGCTGGTCGAGCTCTACAACGTCCCAGAACAGGGCCAGGTGATACAGAGGCGGAGCCTCGTCCCCGTCGAGATAGCGGCGCTGTCGATTGCCCGTGGCTATGGCGTACTTGCGGATATCGCGCCGCGTCACGATCTCGCGTCGCGGCTCGCTCTGTCGTCCGATGTTCGCCAGGAGCGTGTCGTCGAGGAGCGCGCTCATACCTTGGCATCCCGGTCTTGCCAGTAGGGATCGCGAAGTTCCCGTTTGAGGATTTTGCCCGTCGGTGCCTTGGGAAGGCTGTCTACAAAGTCGACGGTCTTGGGCTTCTGGTACGAGGCGAGGTGTTCGCTGGCGGTGGCAATGATGTCCTCGGCGCTGGCTTCCATGCCGGGTTTGAGCACTACGGCGGCTTTTACCGCCTCGCCCCATTCGTCGTCGGGCACGCCGAAGACGGCGGATTCGAGGACCGCGGGATGCTGGTGAATCGCCGCTTCCACCTGCGTGCTGTAGATGTTCTCGCCGCCCGAGATGATCATGTCTTTGGCGCGATCGACGATGAAGAGATAGCCGTCCTCATCCCAGGTGGCGATGTCGCCCGTGCACAGCCAGCCATTGCGAAACGTCTGCTCCGTAAGATCTGGCCGGCGCCAGTAGCCCACCATGTTGGCTTCGGAACGAACGAGAATCTCACCCGGCGTCTTGCCGTCACGAGGTATATCCGCACCCTTGTCGTCGACGAGGCGAATGGACGTAACAAAGCCCTCGCGCCCGCAGGATCCCAGGCGCTCAGGGTGCTCACCGTTTATGGCCCGGCCGTGGTCCTCCTGGGCCAGGAAGCTCATGGTCATGCCTTCGGTCTGCCCGTAGCCCTGGATGAGTGTGCAGGGAAAGGCGCGCAGCGCCGCTGCGACCACCGAGTGCGGCATGGGGCCGCCGCCGTACTGGATGTTGCGCAGGCTGCTTAAGTCATAGTTCTCGAAACCTTCCACGGCCATCATCCAGTTGAGCATGGTGGTGACACCCAGGAACGCGGTCACTCGTTCGCGCTGGATAAGTTCCAGGGCGAGGCGTGGCTCGAAGTTGATCAGGACCAGGGGGCAGCCGTGGGCCATGTAGTTCATGGCCAGGGCAACGGGAATATGGAACATCTGGCCGGTGAGCATATACACGTCGCTGGGTACGACGCGCTCGGCGACGGTCTGATTCAGCATGCCCATGTACAGGCTGTGATGAGTGTGCAGTGCGCCCTTGGACTGCCCGGTGGTGCCGCCCGTGTAGAGGATGAGCGCCGGGTCATCTCCGCCGACGGTGTCGTGTGGATCCGGCTCAGAGGCAGCGGCTGTCTGAAGCAGGACCTCGTATCCGCTGTCCTCGGAAGTGGCAAAAATCAAAGTATTTGGTATCTCGCAGTCCGCGGCTAGAGTCTCCGCGGTCCCCTGGTACTCTCCGGATGCGGCGATTACGCCAGGTTCACCATCCTGGAGAATGCGCGCGAGCTCCTCGTCGGAGAGGCGCCAGTTCAGCGGCTGGGCGATCAGGCCGCAGCGGGCACAGGCGAACATGAGCTCCAGGTACTCGATGCAGTTGCGCGACAGGATGGCCACGCGATCGCCTTTCTCAAGTCCCATGGTGCCGCGCAGGCCGTTTGCCAGCCGTCGCACGCGCTCATCGAGTTCACCGTAGCTTATGCGGCGCCCGGTGTGCGGATCGATGATCGCCTCGCGCTGCGGCGCGAGGCGGGCGGTTTTGGCCGGGATCTTTCCGAGGTTCACGATGGATCCCTAGTAGGGGCTATCCAGGTCGAGATGGCGGCGATGGATCGCCCAGCCGTTGGCGGTGCGCTGCAGTTGATCCCGATACACGCCCGTGCACAGCAGCTTCGTCGCGCCGTCTTCTGTGGCGAAGAGCGTCAGATAGGAAACTACTTCAGGTTGATCGCCCTCGCTCTCGAAGAGCGCGTTGGAAACTACGTGGCGACGGACGTCCGATTGTGCCTCGAGCGATCCGCGATAGAGCCCCATGATTGCTTCCCGGCCTTCGAAGGGCCCGATGAGTTCCGGGGCTCCCGCAATTTGTATGCTGAACGCGGCGTCCTGAGTGAAGCAGGCCTCAAGCATGTCCAGCTTTCGCTCGTCGTAGGCATACGCGGATCGGGCGAGCAGTTCGAGAATGGCGTGCTTGTCGTCAGCGGAAACGCTCATGGGCTGGGCTCCATTCCAAGGATATCGAGAGTGCCACGCCAGGCCAGGGAGCCCCCATCGATGCCCCAGACCGCGCCGTTTACAAAAGATGATTCGGGGCTGGCAAGGAAACAGACCAGTTCCGCGACATCGACCGGCTGCCCCATGCGCGGAACGAGGTGAGTCATGGTCATGGTGCCGAGCATGGCTTGCGGGTCTGGCGCGGCTTCCAGAAATTTGTCCACGATCTGCGTGTGAATCGATCCGGGGCAGTAGCAGTTCACGCGAATACCGTCGGGCGCCAGATCCACGGCGAGCATCTTCGTGAGCTGCATGATCGCGCCCTTGCTCGCGCCGTAGGCCTGGCACTGGGGATAGCCCGTGAGGGAACTGGTTGAACCGGCATTAATGATGGAGGCGTGCTTACTACTGCGCAGGAAGGGCAGGGCATACTTCGCGCAGAGCCAGGCGCCGGTGACGTTCACGCTCAGCACTTTCTCGAAGGTGTCCCGAGACATGTTCTCCAGGGACAGCTCCGTGCTCAGAAGACTCTCATGGATACCGGCATTGTTGTGCAGCACGTCGATGCCGCCAAAGGCGTCAGCCGCCTCGCCCATGAGACCTTCGACCGCGCCCTCATCGGTAACGTCGCATTCGCGGAATATCGCCCTGCCACCGTTCGCGCTGATCTCGCGCGCCAGGGCCTCGCCCGCTGCGATGTTGAGGTCCGCAATAACGACCTTTGCGCCGCGACTGGCGGCCAGTCTTGCGGTACCGGCACCGATGCCGGCGGCCCCGCCGGTGAGGACGAGGACCAGATTTTCTACGCCCATGGGCGGTACTCCTGAACTTATCTTTATTGGAGTCACGCCTTCAGCTTATGCTAAGTTTGAATAGTGTTCAAGATATCCGGAAGCTTAGCAGGGCTTTCCTGTTCTGCAGAAATGCCACAAACCGCTAAGCTCTAGCTCTTTCTGGGATCTGCATTCCTGACGCGTTTGAGCGCAGCTGCAGAGCGAATAATGAGAAGACACCCATGAGCGATGCCTCCCCCTCGCCGCGGAGAAAACGATCTCCAGCTGGGCGCAACGACGAAAGCATTCGCATCGATCCCGCGAGTGGGCAGCCCAGTCGTGCCGAAACCAGGCGTCGGAAAATCTTCCGCTCCCTCCACGATTGCATCATTGAAAACGGTTACAGCAAGACCACCCTGGCCGACATAGCGAAGAAAGCCGGGATGAGCCCGAGCCATCTGCTGTACTACTTCCAGGGCAAGGAACGGATTCTTGAGGAATATTTTGACTCCGTGGCGGGGTGGTTCCTGAAGCGGGTAGCGGATATTGCCGAGGAAGCACCCGAGGTAAGAATTCGAGCGCTTTGCGATCTGTGGTTCGGAGAAGGTGAAGCCGCCTACGACGATATTGGATTCATGCTGGAGTGCTTCGGAGAAGCGGTGCACGACGGCGAGATGCGCCACACGAAGTCGGAGTTTGACCGTGCCTGCAAAAGCTACCTCGTCAGCCTTTTTCCCGATCATGACGCGTCCATCGGGGTCAGTGCCGAGGATGCTTCAGAAATCAGCTACGCCCTCCTGATTGGGCTGAGAAACTCGGTGTACTTTGATCGCAGCATGAGTCCCGGTGATGCAGCGCGCTGTTTTCAAGAGGCGGTGGACCGATTGCGCGGGATTTGAATTCGCTGCCGACTGAGTAAAACAACACGGCCGATGAAAAACGACGCTTTGGCGTCCTGCTCCTGGCCGTGGGCGAGCTGCGCAGCGCACCCGGTGCCGGGCAAGTTAGCGACGCAGTACGGCCAGCCAGCGCCCCAGATTGAGCAAACTCGCCAGGGATGCGGCGACGTAAGTCAAAGCCGCCGCGCGGAGAATGCGCCGGGCGTGAGGTAAGTCGCCGTCGTGCAGGTAGTTGCCCTCGGCCAGCAACGGCAGGGCTTTACCGAAGCTTGCGTCGAGTTCAACCGGTAGCGTGACCAGGTGGACAAGCGTGCCGACGAACATCGACCCCACCGCAAGACCGACAAAGGCGATACCGAGACCCGGTGCCCGCGTCGTGAGCATCACCAGCGGTGCTGCGAGAAGAATGAGTCCTCCGATCTGCTGTCCTCGAACCGCGAGCGCCGCAAGGGCCTGACGACGGCGGAACAGCGGTTCGTCGCGCGCGTCCTGGATGGCGTGGCCGACTTCGTGTGCCGCGACGGTGATGGCGGTGAGTGAATGGCCGTGGTAGCGGTCTTCCGTTAAACGCACGGCCTTGGCCTCGGGGTCGTAATGGTCGCCTGCCTGCGTAGACTCGACGGCTACATCCTGGAGGCCGAAGCGGTCCAGCAGGTGCCGGGCGAGTTCGGCACCGCTTCCGCGGTCCCGGTAGCGGTCGGGGGGCTCACTGTACTTTCTTAAGATGTGCTTGACCCAGATTCCCGGAACCAAAACGGCCACAAGCACCAGCACTGCAATCAGTAGGATCGGCATGCTCCGATATTACTGCCTTGAGACCCTAGCGCCGATTCGCGGGCCCTCACCATGCGTTGTGAAACTCGATAGCCGAGCGCGCCCGCACTGTGGCTCAGCGTTGCCGGGAGGCTGTATCTAGCACGGCTCTGGGTGCGAAGATGACAATAGACACACGAGAAAGACAGAGCCCAGCTATGCGAAGCACCGAAGGCGCACCCTATCCCATTGGCACGCCGGATCAGCCCTGGGGGCCTGAGGAAAGGCGAGAGTGGAGAGATCGACAGAGCATTCAACGTTCCTACAACGAGGATGTACTGCAACCGCTTAGAGCGTTGGAGGAACGCTTCGCGGTGGAGAGTTATGGCCAGCTTAGCTACGCCGAGGGCCGTTACCCCTTGCTGGGAGTAAGCACCCGCGAATGGGATGCGCAAAGACCTTGTATCCTGATTACCGGCGGCGTGCATGGCTACGAGACCAGTGGTGTTCACGGCGCGATTCGTTTTGTGAGCGATCACGCGGAGCAGTACGCGAGCGTGTTCAACATCGCGGTGGCGCCCTGCGTCAGCCCCTGGGGTTATGAGACGATCAATCGCTGGAATCCGGAGGCGACGGATCCCAATCGCTCCTTTTCGGAACCCAGCGCGGCAGCGGAGGCCGGGCAGTTGATGCGCTGGGTGAGCACGTTGCAGGGCGACTTCCTTGCCCATTTTGACCTGCACGAGACCACGGACACCGACAACAGTGAGTTCCGACCTGCCCTGGCTGCACGCGATGGCGTGAACCTCGACGTCTGGGCGATCCCTGATGGTTTTTACCTGGTGGGTGATAGCGAGGCGCCGGCACCGGAGTTTCAGCGTGCGATCATCGACGCCGTGCGCCGCGTGACTCACATCGCTCCGGCTGATGCTTCCGGGCGCATCATCGGCGCTCCCGTAGAGCAACCGGGCGTTATCTACTACGCGGTTGCCGCGCTGGGCCTGTGTGCCGGCCTAACCAGTGCACCGTACCGGACGACCACAGAGATGTATCCCGACAGTCCGGATGCGGATGATGAGACCTGCGTGCAAGCCCAGGTGACCGCGGTTTGTGCTGGTCTGGACTATTTGCGCTCCCTTGGCTCGGGGGCCTATTGAGGGAGGCGAGAAACCCGGCGCTTTCCCCAGCAAGAGACGGGTGCGACTCAGTTGGGACTGCTACACAGTGGTTCTACCAATCCTCCTTGAAGGGCCGCAGATCCAGCTCGAAAGTCCATGCGGAACGCGGTTGGCCATGCAAGGTCCAGAAAGCCTCGGCGACCGCATCCGTATCCAGGGACCCATCCTCGCCAAGTTGCTCCACGTAGCCTTCGAAGCGGGATTTGACGCGTTCGCCGTTCACGATTCCATCGATGATGATGTGGCCGACGTGCACGCCCTGCGGTCCGTACTCGCGCGCCAGGGCCTGAGCCAGATTGCGAAGACCGGCCTTAGCGACGGCGAAGTGGGCGAAATTTGGTTTGCCGCGCAGGGACGCCGACGCCCCGGTAAACAACATGGAACCGCGGCCCTGCTCACGTAGCAGGGGCATGGCCCGCTGCGCGGTGAGGAATCCTCCAAGGCAGCCGACGTTCCAGAAGTCGACAAACTCATCGGCGGACAGGTGCTCAAAGGCGATGGGCATGTTGCTGCCGGCATTGTAGATCACCGCGCCGAGCGGCAAGCCTGTCGCCTTGGCGGCGGCAAAGGCCGCGTCGAGTTCCTCGGGTGAGGTAACGTCGACGCTTACGGCCTCGGCTGAGCCCCCGGCATCGATCACCTGCTGTGCGGTGTCGCCAACGCGCTCCGGTGTTCGACCACCGAGAACGACGTGCATGCCCCCGGCGGCAAAGCGCCGGGCGAGGGCGCCGCCCACGCCATCGGGGACACCCACTCCCAGGATAAGCGCAACTTCTTGCATTAGGGTTCTCGCATAGTGAAATGGTTCGCGCCTCGACTATACCCATCGACGCCGCGACGTGCGTAGTCCTGCAACGGATACGCGGAAAGTGCACTCACCCGCGTGCAGACATCGGCTCACTACACATCACTCATCCCAGCCGGCCGCTGGTGACCAGGCCTGCTGCCAGACCCAGAAAGCCGCTCAGCCCGCCCCCGATCAAACCCAGGAGTCCGAGTTTACGTGCCCGTGCCTGACGGAAGCCGGCCTCCGGATCGGCGGCACGCTCGTCGGCCAGGCGCTCTTCCAGAATCCTCGGTACGGCTACCTGCGTGTGCCAGGTCAGCGCGGCGATGAACGCCAGGTACACGGTCACCGCTGGTAGCCAGCCCGGCAGGAATATGACCGCGGCGAAACCCAGTATGGCGATGAGCACGATGCAGACCCCGAGCCTTTGCTGTCGCAGGAGAGCCTGGCGCTCCCGGTCGCTGAACGGTGTCTTTAGAAGCGGACGCATACCGAGCAGGACGCCCGCGATCCCTCCCAGGGCGCCCAGCAGCAGGCCAAGGCTGCCCAGGGCCGCTGCCTTGAACAGGGACTTTGTGCCTACGGCAGCCGCGGCCGCTGCGGCAGCGGGGGGCGGCGCTGATGCTGCCAGCATGCTGCCCACCGCTGCGGTGAACGCGGCTCCGGGACTGCTCCGAACCAGCGTGCTTTCGAGGAGGGGCTCCAAGCCATCGCGCAGGCGCTGCCGGGCTCGCGAGAGTCGCTGACGAACGCCGGCCGCGCTGATACCCAGAAGGGCTGAGAGCTGCTCCACCGACCGGCCCTCCCGGTAGTAGAGCGTAAGTATTTCCCGGGAATCCGTGGGTAACTCTTCAAGTGCCTGCTCAAGAGCGCGACGATCTTCGTCGACAAGGAGCTCCGCTTCGGCGTTGGGACGACCATCGAGGAGCTCCGCAAGGGCTTCGGATGCATCGCCGCCCACGCGGTCGCCCGGTCGCGCCTTTGCTCGCCGCAAGTGGTCGCGGGCCAGGTTACGCGTTATTTGCCTGAGCCAGGGGAGAAAGCTGCCAGGATTTCGCAGATCGCCCAGACGGTGCCATATGCGCAGATAGGCCTCCTGGGCAATGTCCTCGCTGATCTGCACGTCGCGCACGATCGCCAAGGCGATGCTCGCCACGGTCGTCTGCGTCGATTTCACCAGTTCTGCAAACGCCTGTGCATCGCCGCCCCGGGCGTCCGGCAGGTAGCGTTCGATGGTGCTATTGATATCGGACATGGGGTGTTTCGCTTGTCGTTCTCGGCTTCGTTGTCTCCAAAGACGCAGCCACGCGGCAGGTGTGACAGAAAAAACCGCACATCTCCTTGGATTGGCGCTATTGACGCCCGGCAGCCACGGCGGGTACACCCTGCGTCGATCGAGGTGTCGAGTCGCCTTCGCACACGGGCTTGCAGGTTACACTCGCCTACTCCTCGAATCCTGCTTGAGCAGCACCGCAGCGCATGAGTTACTTTCTCGGCTTACCCGCCTGGGGATTTCCCGGCTGGACGGGCCCGTATTTTCCACGGCCCGGCCCCGGCGAGTCGACGCTGTCGCTGTACGCTCGCGTGTTCAACACGGTGGAGGGCAATACCAGCTTCTATCGGGTTCCTGGGCAAGACACAGCGCGGCGTTGGGCCGATGCTGTCGGCGGTGGTGATTTCCGCTTCAGCTTTAAGCTCCCGCGAACGCTGACGCACGATTCACGCCCGGACCGTCGTGACCTGGGCCTCTTCTTTTCTGCGATGGAGCTTCTCGCTGGCAATCAGGGTCCCTTTCTTGTGCAACTGCCCGCAAGCGTCGGCCCCGATGAACTGCCGCGTATCGAGAGGCTTTTCGCCGCGCTGCCGAGGCAGTGGAGCTATGTGCTTGAACTCCGCCACCCCGGGTTTTTCAGCGAGCCGCAGTGCGTGGAGCCTCTGCTGTCTCGCTACGGCGCGGGTCGCGTGATGTTTGACAGCCGACCGATCTACCAGGGCGATAGCGAGCATCCCGAGGTTCTCGCGGCCCGGCACAAAAAGCCCGACGTGCCGCTTCTCGATACCGTCTACAACGATATCGCCTACGTAAGGCTCGTCCTGCATCCCGATGCAGCGCAGAACGGGAAGTGGGTAGACGAGTGGCTGGACCGCTGCACTACCTATCTCGCCTCGGGACATACGCTCTATTTCATGATGCACTGCCCCAACAATCAGCACTGTCCAGAGTTTGCCGCAGGTTTTCACAGTGCGCTTCAAGCGCGCATTCCAGAACTAGCGTCGCTGCCACCCTGGCCCGTTCCTCAACAGTCCGCGTTGTTCTGATCGTCCTGGTGGAATGAGTGATCGCGCTACCAGACCGCGCTGGAGCGCCTCGCCCTTGCTTGCGAAACTGCGGAAAATATGAGAACCATCGCTCCATTGGTGCTTTGATCCCTTCACAAACAGGCATCCGGCGGTTAGGTTGCCGCATCAGACCCGGTCCCAGGCCATGGCCCGGCAGGTGGCGAACAGCTGGAAGCCGGATTGGGAAAGACGACATCGATACGTTCTACATCGGCCACACCGACTACTCTAAACGACGCCCATGTATCGCATTCCGCTAAAAGCGCTGATTGGGGACCGGAATCTCCAGTCCCGGCGTATCGCTGCGCTGCTGCTATGGATAGTTGGCACCAGCGCATTCCTGTCTGGGGTTGCTTCGGCGCAGATTTCGGACGACATGCGCGTTTCGAACGAGGCCCAGATAAAGCGGCTTGAGGAGCAGCTTCGGGTGCTGCCTGAAGAAAAATACACCGAGCGGGCTCTCGCTAAACTGACGCTCGTTTACGTGCTCGAAGAGTCCAATCAGCAGGAACTGGCGCGGCAGAAGGCCAAGGAACTCGAGTACGTACTGTCCTCGCCGGTCGATGAGAAGACCACCGCCTACGCACTGTACCGACTGCTCAATGCCTACGCCCAGGAGGGTGACTATCAGTCGGTATTCTCGCTCCTCGACGAGTATCGCTCGGGTGCCCAACCGGAGAATACCTCCCTGAGGCGCTATGCAACATCACGTGCCCTGGGGGAGATCTACAGCAATCTCGGGTACCACGAACGCAGTGTGGCCGTCATTTCGGAAGCGATGGAAACTCCCGAATTCCAGCAAGTCCTGATCGCGCAGATGGACGTGGCGGCGAACAACCTGCTACTCGCGAACCAGTTTCTGGCGATGGAAAAACCCGGAGAAGCGTTTGAGGCGTCCGTCGCCGCTATCAATAATCTCGAAGATTGGCGGCGGGCGGGGAAGATCAAGGTCAAGTACAGCTACACCGTGTTACTGCTGGACATGGAGATGGCGCGCCTCGCAAGCCTCATAAAGCTGAACCGTCTGGAGGAGGCACGTCAAAGCCTGGAACAGATTCAGGCAACCGCCAGTGACCTGGGTCGCCATACCATCCTGCTTCAGGCGCTCACGCTCCGGGCTGGCCTGCTGGTGGAAGAGGGTCGCTTTGCCGATGCGATACCGCTCCTGGATAAAGTGCTAAGCGACCCCGCCTTTGACCGGAAAGACGGTGCGGCGTTGGATGTTTTCAAGGACCGGGCCATTGCCCGGGAGAGAACCGGGAATCTGGCCGGTGCCATCGCCGATCAGAAGATGGTTCTCGCCCTGGCCGACATCCTCGAGAAGGAGCGAACGACCGCGCGCGTATCTTTCCTCGCCGCGGAGATCGAAAGCTCGCAGCGCCAGGAGGCGCTCGAAGAGCTTCGGGTTAAGAGCGCTATCGCTGACGCCTCGGCGAGAAGGTCCGGCACGATCGCTACCATCAGTACCCTTGCAGCGGTCTTAACGCTGCTGGCTTCTATCATGGCTATTCGCGCCTGGCGGGTACAGCGCTCCGCGAAGGCGCAGCTCCAGGTTTATGCCGATGAAAACTTTGAGATGGCAAACCTGGATTCCCTCACCGGTCTCGGGAATCGGCGCCGGTTCAGCCTGGATATCGACAGGCTCCTGGATCAGGGAGCCGCGGACTGCCCAGAGTTTTGTGTCGCTATGCTGGATCTCGACGGATTCAAGCTGGTCAACGATGCCTACGGCCATCCGGCGGGGGATGCGCTGCTGGCGCAGACGTCGGAGCGCCTCAAAGGCTGCCTCGAACCGGGTGACACGCTGGCCCGGCTGGGGGGCGATGAGTTCGGTCTACTGTGCGCAAGAACAGTGAGCCGCGAGGAAATCGAAGCGCTGGGTCAGACGATTTGCGATTCGATGTCGGTCCCCTTTGACCTGGGCGCCATCAGCGTTCAGGTCACGGCCAGTGTTGGTTTTGCGGCGTTTCCAAAAGCGGGCAAGACCCGGTCTGAGCTTTTCGAGCGCGCCGACTTCGCTCTCTATCACGCCAAGGAGAACGGCAAAGGGCACGCGGTTCTGTTCTCGGCGGAGCACGAGTTCAATATCCGGCAGAAAGCCAACATGGAGTTGAGACTTAGGGAAGCGAACCTGGAGGATGAGTTCTCTGTCGAGTTTCAACCCATCATGGGTTCGAACAGCCATCAGGTGTTTGGCTTTGAAGCCCTTGCGCGATGGAAGAGCCCTTCTCTGGGTCAGATCGAACCGGGAAGCTTCATACCCCTCGCTGAAAAATCCGGACTCATCCGCTCCCTTTCACCGGTGCTTCTGGCGAAGGCGCTGCGCTTGGCGAGTGAATGGTCAACATCGGTTTTCCTGTCCTTCAATCTGTCTCCGCAGGAAGTCACTTCCAGGGAGTATGCACAGCAGCTCCTGGCCATCATCGATCGAAGTAGTTTTGCCCCCGAACGCTTGATCTTCGAAATCACCGAAACAGCCTTGGACCGCGAAGTCGGCCAGGTCACCGAGGTGCTCAACCTGTTTCGGCGAGCCGGGGTAAGAGTCGCGCTGGATGACTTCGGTCACGGTTCTTCCAGCTTCAGCAGGCTTGCGCAGATGCCGCTTGATGTTCTGAAGATTGATCGAAGCTTTCTCGATGAGTCCGGCTTTGCCCACCGCCAGGCGTCGGCGGTTCTGCAGTCGATTGCCGATCTCAGCAAGAACCTCAATATCTTCACCATTATCGAAGGAGTAGAGACTCAGTCGCAGCTGGACGTGGTCCAGGCGGCGGGGATTGATCTGGCGCAGGGGTACTACTTCAGCAGACCGATGCCGGCGGAACGGGTTGAGCGTTTCCTGTGGAGCAGCCAGGTCGCCCAGCCGGGTGCGCTGCATCTGGTTTCCTGAGCGAACTGCGCCTCGCGGGCCTGTTCGAGCGTGGGCGGCGCGGGCGCTCTAACGATGGTGTTAAAGGGCTAGGCGTTCTTCGGTCAGGGCCGTATCGACACGGTATGCTGGCGTCTCAATAGTACTGGTGTGGCGAAACGGTAAATGATCTGGTTGATTCGAGTACTCGTTGTTGTGGTGTCGTTGCTGCTGATTTTCATGGGGGGGAGCTGGTACGCGAACCCCGAAAGCGCGGCCGAAGGACTGGGCATGGCGCTACAGGACGGTGTAGGGCGGAGTTCGCAGATCGGAGATACCGCGGCTCTATTCATCACGACAGGAAGCTGTGCCCTCATCGGCATGGCGAGTCGCCGCCGAACCTGGTTCTATCCAGCCGCCATGCTGATGTGCCTGACGGCGCTGGGCCGCCTGCTCGCCTGGCGCCTGCACGACGCCGCATTCGCGACTGAACTCATAGCTGCCGAACTCGTCTTCGCCGCAATTTTTCTTGTCGCATCGCGCAAGCTGGCATCCGAGTAAGCGCGATCCGCGATCTCCTTCGACTGAGTGTCGGCGCGCGTCTGATTTGCTCCCTGGCGAATAGCTAATCCAATGCCGCGGCTGCGCACGAAAAGCGGGAAACGAATAGCAGTTGGATTTACTCGCAGGCCCTCGCCGATTCAATGTGCTTCCGCATTCCCGCACCGGTCGTCCCGAACTCTCCCGTCCAGGCACTCAGTTCAGTGCCCTCCGGTATGGGCGCATCGGACAAAAGCAGTACATCATTGAGGCTCGGTGCGCTGCGCATTTGCAGGCATTGATCGTAGTAGCCCGAAAGCTTCTCGATCAGTCGCCGGGTTCTGTAGTCGCTGCTTATCGCGATGTTTACCACGACCACGCCGCCGGGGGCGAGGTTGGCCCGAACATCGCGGAAAAAACTGTCGGTGGTCAGCGTCAGGGGAAGCTCGTCGACATCGTAGGCGTCGAGGAAGATGTAGTGGTAGAGCGTTTCGCGCTGTTTGACGAATTTCACCGCGTCCAAAACGTGAACGCGCAGCTTTTCGCCCTCGGCAAGTTCGAAGTGGGTTTTCGCGATTCTGGCGACGACGGGGTCGATCTCAACGGCGTCGACGTAGACGTCGGGAAAGCGTGCCTGAACGAAACTTGCAAAGGCGCCACCACCAAGCCCGATCATCAGCAGACGCTCAAGCTGCTCGGGTACCGCGAGGCCGACAGCCGCGCTGCGCAGATAGGGCATGGGTAATTGCTCGGGGTGGCCGGGCCTGATACGGCTCTGGTCTTCACCGTGAAGATCACCAAAGCGCATTGACCGGAATCCGTCTTTCTCCACAACGAAAACGCGGCGATTGAAATCACTCGGCGCTTCGTAAATAACCTGGGTGGTCGCTGGAGCATCGAAGTCGAGCGGCACCGAAACCTGCGCCCACGCAGGGGCTGCCGCGAGCCAGACGCCCAGGATGAGCACCCATCGGGTGCCCAAACTCTCATCGCTGCCGCGACGGCGTTTCCTTGGGCCAGTCTCGCGTCGCTGTTTGTGCGTGGCTCCGTTCATGCCAGCCTCGGGTCGAACCATCCCAAATCCGTGGCGATCAACAAACCGGCTCCCAGCGCGATCAGCAGAGATCCGCCGCGGAGCACCGCCGGCTCCGTGGGCAACAGCGTTCGCCGCACCCGCGTCCGGCGCAATCGTCGCAGAAGCTGCAGACCCCAAAGGAGCATCAACACGAACAGCAACTGCCCAAGCTCCACACCGATGTTAAACGCCAGCAGTGACGGCACAAGAGCGTTCGCCGGAAGCCCGAGATCAAGGAGGGCCCCCGCAAATCCCAGGCCGTGCAGCAGTCCGAAGATCAACACAATCATATAGCGCATCTTTCCCCGTGTTCGCGCGACCAGGTTCGCTACGGCTACCCAAACAATGCTCAGCAATATGAGTGTTTCCACGACCCTTGCTGACACGTTTACCCAGCCCAGGACCATGGCGCAGAGGGTCAGCGAATGGGCTAGGGTGAATACGCTGATCACCGCGACCAGGGAGCGCAATGAGCCAGCACCCAGGCAAAGCCCTGCAACGAAGAGAAGGTGATCCACGCCAGCGGGTAGGATATGCCGCAGACCGGCTGCGGCGAAGTCGACAAGCGCTAACCAGTCCAGCGCCGGCGAAATCGGCGGCGGGCCGGGCATGGCGAGCCAGTGCCCTGCGTCGAAGATCGGCGAGGTCTGATTGCTTACTAGCCAACGGGTCTGGGTCGTGCCCGCCGCCGTGTCTTCGAAGGTGTTAGCGATCGGTTCCTCAAAGCGAAAACTGTCGTCATAACGAACGCGCAGGCCACGATCGGTGGGTGGTGTGGGGAGCGACGCAAGCGAGCCCCGCAGCGTCAACTCGGTGCGCGGCCATGCCAGGGGATCGAGAAACACCTCCCTCGGTTCCTGGGGGAAGCGCACATCCGCGAGTGCGAGCGGAACGCGAACGCCGCCCAGGTTCAGGCTTACGGCATCGGCCAGGCCGCCAAGTGTCTCCCGAACTTCGGGGCTGCGTATGGCGTTGGGGATTCGGCTCAGTTCAAAATAGGCGTCGCGGCTTCCGGCGGTCAGCAGCAGGTCGAGGGCCAGGCGCAGTTCAATATTGCCCCCGGGCTGGAGGATGACGCGTGCCTTGGACATGTTTAGGAGGTGTGCGGAAGTCGGCGACGCCTGGGTCAGACTGAATGTGAGGAGCAGCGCCGCGGCCAACACAAGCAGTCCACCCCGCCTTTCCCACGCGATCACGAGCCTACCAGGCGATGGGGTGAGTCTCCCCGGTGATGATATTCACGAGGCCCCCGGGGTTATCCGCGTAGGGGGCAACGAGCTGCCACTTCCAGGGAGAGGCCGTGAGGAAGGCAAAGCGCATACGCTCCGGCAATCCTGGATCGCCAATCCAGTCCATCTTATCGGCGGCTGCGAACAATGATTCGACCTCGGCTCCAACTTCTTCCACGGAGCGCTGAGAAACGAGTCCCGCAACCTCGAGGGTGACGGTAGCCACGACCTTGCCCCCGCTAACCAGCGCCCAGCCACCCTGCATGTCGCCAACGGTGTTTACGGCCAGCGCCATGGCCGCGTCGTCGTTGCCCATGACCCACACGTTATGCAGGTCGTGGGACTGGGAGCTGGCCAGCGCCGATCCCGGCGTGACCGGCCCGACACTGCGCCAGAACATCTTGGAGACGGCTGCATCGCCATGGTATCGGTCCACCATAGCTACCTTGATGATCCCCTCGCTGGGGTTGGCCTGGAGCTCTCCGTCGATGACCGGCAACGTCGACTTCGGAAGTTCAGGATCGAAGTAGAAGGGCTCAAGGACGGCGATGTTCATTTCATCGCGATCCCTGGGCGCGGGGATCTGGAAGTCCCTGGCCACAACTCTGCGGCCGAGATTCATGGTATTGGTCGCCCAGTCGGGGTAGTCGATCCGCGGAATTTCGAGAAGGTACTTCCCGTCCTTGGCCGCGAGTCTGCCGCTGGCATAAACCGATTCGATCTCCACGGTTTCAGGGTCGGTGAGCATGACGATATCAGCGTAGCGCCCGGGTGCCAGCGAGCCCACAAGATGCTCGATGTGAAAGTGGCGTGCGGTATTGAAGCTGCCCATCTGGTACGCGATGCGAGGCTCCACGCCAGCTTTGATGGCGTTGCGGATGTTGTAGTCCATAGAGCCGAGCTGCGTGGTCGTGTGTACGTCGCGATCGTCGGTGGTCACCGAAATATTGCTCCAGTCCTTGATTCCCTGCTCGATGAGGTAGGGAAAGAGGTCTCGGGCCAGGTCCACGCGCACCTCCAGAAAGACTCCGCGCCGAAGCTTCTCCAGGCCTTCTTTCGGGAGTCGCGCCTCGTGATCCGAGGAGAGGCCCGCCGCCGCGAAGGCGTTGATCTCCCCGGCTTCGATCAGGCCCGCGCCGTGCCCTTCAACTACGCCGCGGTGATCGCGGGTGGCCTGAATCATGCCCCAGATGCGCTCGTGGCCCGGCGCATCGAGACGGTTCACCGCCGTCCAGTCCATCACCTCCCCGAGCCCCACGACTCGCAGGTCCTGCAGCATGAAGCGTTGCATGGCGTCGTAGCCGTAGTAGCCGCCGCCCGCCTCGTACACGGTCGGCGGTGTTGCGGAGCCGACGGCCGGGAAAATCTTGAGCGGGCTGCCGGCGTCCTCCGCCATCAGCCAGAACTCAACGTTCCGGTCTCCGATGACATTTGAGATTTCATGTGAGCCCTCGACGGTCCAGGTGCTGCCAAAGGGCACAACCAGCTCTGCTTCGTACTCCGGGGTCAGGTAACTGCTCTCGATGTGCTTGTGCGACTCTCCGAAACCCGGGACGGCCCAGAGTCCTTTGCCGTCGCGCGTTGCCTTTGCCTCACCGCCCCATGCGCCGCTGTCGCCGACCCAGGCGATGCGGCTGCCGCTAATGACAATATCCTGGCTTGTCTCCCAGTTTCCGGTGAAGACATTCAGTAGTGTGACGTCCTTGATCAGCAGGTCAGCAGGTTCACGTTCGAGGGCTACCTGTACGAGGGCCCGGCGGGTATTGGTCTCCGCGGTGAAGACTGTGGATTCTTCGCGAAAGCCCGGGAGCGACCCGTCATCGGCTGCGGCCGGCATGGCGTTAGCAAACAGTATTCCCGTTGCGACCTGCGCAAGAATCGCGGCGGATGCGGAAAGCCAGGTTGTGACGGTCATGAGCCCTCCGGGCTTGGCGGTGAATGGGTGCTTGGCTGTGGCGTTGGCGTAGCTAGGAGAGTTCGAAGGCGATCGGTGCGCTCGGTCCCAGGGGCAGCCCCGCGAGTACCCAGAGAATGGTCATGAGTAAGCCGGAAGCCAGCAACAGCAGTGAGTAGGGGAGCATGGTCGCCGCGAGACTTCCCAGCCCATAGTCCTTTTGCCAGCGCTGGCAGAACACCAGGATGAGGGGGAAGTAGGGCATCAGGGGCGTAATAATGTTGGTGGCGCCGTCGCCGACGCGGAAGGCCGCCGTACTCATTTCGGGGCTGATGCCCAGGAGCATCATCATCGGCACGAGGACCGGGGCCAGCAACGCCCATTTGGCGCTCGCTGAACCGATGAACAGATTGATCGTTGCGCCAAACAGGATCACGAATGCCAGGAGCATGGCGTCCGGCAGCGCCGACCCCTCGAGCGCCGCCGCTCCCTTGATGGCGAAAATGAGGCCCAGGTTTGACCAGTTGAACATCGCCACGAAGTGCGCCGCCGCAAACGCAAGGACCAGGTAGTAGGCCAGGTCTCCCATGGCTTCGCTCATCATTCTCACGATATTGCGGTGCGACGTCACGCTGCCCGCGGCACGGCCGTAGGCCCAGCCAGCCCCGAAGAACAGGATGAAAAACCCGGCAACGAGTGAGCGGTAGAGCGGGTTCAGCCGTGCTTCGGGCGCGGCAGCTTCGTCAATGAGGGGAGTCCCAGGACCAATGGTGAGGTAGACCCAAAGCAGAACGATGACCAGGCTCACCCAGCCCGCATGGGCCAGTCCTCTGCGCTCATCCTCGCTCACCGAGCCGTCCGGATCCCGCACTGCGGCCGCGGCGCCCTCAAGCGCGTCGCTATCGCTGAGAGGGCGGAGCTTTGGCTCGATGACCTTGTCTGTGACCCACCAGATCACGGGCAGGAAGACGAAGGTCATACCGACGATGAAATACGCGTTACCGGCGATGTTCGCGTCCCAGGAAGCCTGGATGGTCTCCGCGGCAGATTCCGTGATTCCAAAGAGCAGCGCGTCGAGCTGACCTGGAAGAAGATTGGCCGAAAAGCCTCCGGAGACGCCGGCGAACGCGGCAGCTATACCGGCGATGGGATGGCGTCCGGCCGCCGCAAAGATCACTCCGGCCAGCGGGATCAGGACGACGTAGGCGGCGTCTGCGGCAAGGTTGCCGACCATGCCCGTGAGGGCGACAGCGGGCGTCAGCAGTGCCGAGGGCGCCCGGGCCACGGCGCGGCTCATGGCCGCGGCGAACAGGCCGGAGCGTTCCGCCACGCCGGCGCCGAGCATCACTACCAGCACGTAGCCCAGGGGATGGAAGTGGGCGAAGGTTGCGGGCATTTCCACGAGCAGGCGCTGCAGATTCGTGGCCGATAGGAGGCTCTCGGCCGCGACCACCGCGGGATTGCCTTCGGTATCGGTGAGAGTCGGGTGCAGCGCCGAGACGCCGCCGAGCTCCGCCAGAACGCTGATAAGCACCACCGCGCCTATACACCAGAAGAAAATGAAGACCGGGTCGGGCAGGCGATTTCCGCCGCGTTCGATCAGGCCCAGGAAGCCGGTCATGTCATTGCCGCGGGGCATAGCGGAGTCGCTCATTCTGTAAGCCTATTGTCTGAGTACAGTCAGGTTGCGCTGGCAAACTCAGCGCCGGTATCAGGCAGCGGTTGCAGCATGAGCGCAATCGCAGCGTGGCGGAGACGTTGCTTGACTGCGATCCTAGCAAAGTAGGCGCCGGGGGATACGTTCGCGTTACGTACTTCGCAGGCGGTTTGGAGAGCAGTCGGGCTTGCAGAGTCGGGCGGGTTGCGCGTGAAAGCTGGGATGCGATGACGCGTTACGACGAAGAGCGAGTGTTGCAGCGATTGCGCTATGTCGCGCACTTTGGCGGCGTGGAGCAGCTGAATCGCCGCGATGCGCAGTACCCGTGCTGGGTAGTGACCGCCCAGCAGATCGTTTCCGAAGCTTAGGCGTTGGGCCTTCGCGGCTCAGTTGCGAAGGGCCCTGTCACGTTACGAAGCCAGACCTATGCGGAGTCGACTAACCCCTTTTTGTGCTTGGCGCACACTCTCAGACGACTCTGCGGGAACTGTGGAGCTGGCTGCTTGTCACAGCTCCTGTATCCGGATTCGCTACCCGTGGCACGGGACTGCGATGTTACGTTATATCATAACTCGGTTTTTTGCCAGTTTCTTGTCCTTGGCCTCAAGCGCAAACCCCAGAGTCACCTAAGCCCATGAAATCTATACGTCGGTCTTTCCCTTTGGTTTACTCCGCGCACCTGAATCAGTAGCAGCATGGAAATGGCCCTAACCACTGCCCCGGCCCAGGCGATTCGTGTGAGCGACTTGCGCTTCGGCTACGGTGCCGCCCACGTCGTTTCTGTCGACCATTTCGCGCTGCAGCGCTCCGGGTCCTGTCTGGTCCTAGGGCCCTCCGGATGCGGCAAGACGAGCTTCGTGCAGCTGCTGGCCGGTTTGCTGGCACCACAGGAAGGCACGATCGAGGTTCTTGGCACCGATCTCTCCTCGCTGTCCGAGGCCGCCAGAGACCGATTCCGGGGCAGCAACATCGGCTTTGTATTCCAGCGTTTGCATCTCATGCCGGCGCTCAGCGTGCGCGAGAATCTCGTGCTCGCGCAGCGATTGGCACGTTGCGCTAGAGACGGTGAACGCATAGATGGCCTGTTGGAGCAGCTTGGGATTGCAGACCTGAGAGACCGCAAACCCAACAGCCTGAGCCAGGGTCAGGCCCAACGGGCAGCGATTGCGCGAGCGCTGGTGCATCGCCCGGCGCTGCTTATTGCTGACGAACCAACCTCAGCCCTGGACGACGAACATACACATACCGTGCTGGAACTCCTGCTGCAGGCGGCAGCTGATTCGGGCACCGCCCTGTTGATTGTTACCCATGACCAACGCCTGCGCGGACGGCTCGGCAGCGAGTTCCTCATGGATGCGCGTCCGTGAACTGGCTGCGATTCGCTGCGGCCAATCTGGCTCTCTCGCCCATCAGCGCGGCGGTGAACATACTGCTTATGGCCCTCGGCACGGCGAGCGTCGTACTTTTAATACTCGCGGGCGTTCAGCTTTCGAGCACGCTGAGCCGCGATGCCCGAGGCGTTGATCTGGTGGTAGGCGCGCAGGGGAGTCCTGTCCAGCTCATTCTCTCGTCCGTTTATCACGCCGATATTCCGCCGGGGAACATCCGGCTATCCGATGCGATGCCGTGGATGAACGATCCACGTATCGCGATCGCCGCTCCGGTCGCCCTCGGCGACAGCTTCAGGGGTTTTCGCATCGTGGGGAGCACGCCCGCCTACCTTGACCTCCTCGGTCTGCGCGTGAAGGAAGGTGCGATCTGGCAAAGACCGATGCAGGCCGTGCTCGGTGCCTCCGTGGCGCGCGCCACGGGTCTCGGCCTGGGCGACTACTTCCACGGCGCCCACGGCTTCGCGGACGGTGGTCACGAGCACGATGCGGAGCCTTACCGGGTTGTGGGGATACTCGACTCCGTGGGATCTGTCGCCGATCGCCTAGTGTTGACGTCGGTGGAGAGCGTCTGGACGCTCCACGACAGCGGCGCGCACGAGGATGAAGAACACGGACACAGTGACCGAGAAGACGAGGAAACTGAGCACGAAGAGCACGAAGAGCACGAAGAGCACGAAGAGCACGAGGGCATAGAGCACGAGCATGACGAGTTCGATCTCATGGAACATGCTGGCTCAGAACACGCAGATGAAGAAGTCATGCACGCGAAAATTGAGCGTGCGCATGATGAGCACCTGCAGCATGCCGACGTTGCCGATGAGTGGTACGAGCCAGCATGTTCCATGAGATCGAACTCGTCATGCTCGTGCTCTATGCCCTCGTGCTCTTCGTGCTCTTCGTGCTCTTCGTGCTCTTCGTGCTCAGTTTCCTCGTCT